>NZ_JAGSYB010000001.1:1375472-2750944 GCF_025685415.1 Terriglobus aquaticus | reverse complement strand
CTCAGCCCAGAAATTCTCCTTCCCAAAAAAATGCTGTCGGCTGCACCACTCTGTGTCTTGACACGGCAGAGAACCGCTGTCTAAAGTTCGGCGCGCAAATCAAGTTAGAAAAGTTCGGCTGCAAAAACTTTGGAGGCACCCATGTTCCACCCTACTTCCCGGCGCGCGCACCACCTTGCTCTTCGGTCCGCCGCCGCCCTCGCCCTTCCAGCGCTCGCATTCAGTTGCGTCCACGCCCAGGTGCTCTACGGCACGCTCACCGGCAACGTCACAGACGCCTCCAACGCGGCGGTCGCCGGCGCCACCGTCACCATCACCAGCACCGACACAGGCCTCACCCGCACCGGCACCACAGACAACTCGGGCAACTACCAGATCACGGACGTTCCCCAGGGCAACTACACCGTCACCATCAGCAACACCGGCTTCGGCACCTCCGAAACCAAGAACGTGCCCATCGCCGTCAACCAGACCAAGCGGGTCGACGCCACCCTGACCATCGGCGGCGTCACCCAAACCGTCGACGTCTCCACCGCCCCGCCCGCGCTCCAGACCGACCGCGCCGACGTGTCCTACGAGATCAGCCCGCGCCAGGTCGACCAGCTTCCGACCTCCGGTTCCGCCGGCCGCAATCCCGAAAATCTCTTCCGCCTCATCCCCGGCGTTCCGCCGCCGCAGGAGATGAACTCCCAGGCCGGCAATCCCGGCCGCAACCAGGCCATCAACGCCAACGGCGTCGCCAACACCATCAACAACATCAAGATCGACGGTGCCGCGGTCAACTACCCCTGGCTGCAATCTGAAGCCGCCTACATCCCGCCGCAGGACGCCATCGAATCCGTCAACGTCGTCACCAGCTCCTTCAACGCAGAGCAGGGCGCCGCCGGCGGCATCGCAGCGAACTTCGTCGTCAAGAGCGGCACCAACCACTTCCATGGTGGCGTCTGGGAATACAACTCCATCTCCCAGTTCAATGCGCGCAACTACTTCGTCCGCGCCGCCGCCACGCCCCGCGTTCCCAAGAACATCTACAACGAGTACGGCGGCAACATCGGCGGTCCCATCATCAAGGACAAGCTGTTCTTCTTCTTCAACTACAACAAGGTCTCGCTGCGCCAGTTCAAGAACGGCACCATGACCGTGCCGCTCTCTCAGTTCCGCAACGGCGACTTCAGCGCCCTCCTGCGCAACCCCGCGGCGTTTGGCCTGACTGCGGCACAGGCGGTCATCTATGACCCGCTCACTGGCAATGCCGACGGCACCGGGCGCACCCCCTTTGCGGGCAACATCATCCCGCAGAACCGCCTCAGCGCGCCCGCGCTCAAGATGTTCTCGCTCATCCCCACCGAAACATCCACCGCGCCCACGGCGAACTACGCCGGTGGCGCCATTCTCGCCTTCGATCGCGGAACCTACGACACCAAGATCAACTGGAACCCGACCGACAAGACCACCTTCTTCGGCCGCTACTCGCTCCTCCGTTCCAACATCGTCGATCCGCCAGCCTTTGGTCCCGCCATCGGCAACACCTGGGACGGTGGCCAGCCGGGTGTCGCTCCGGGCAACATCAAGAACGTCGGCCTCGGCGCGACGCACTCCTTCACCAACAACTTCCTCATCGACGCCAACGCTGGCGTCGTCCGCATCGATCTGGCCGCTCAGGCACCTGATGTGGGCACCAACGAGGGCCTGAACCTGCTCGGCATCCCCGGCACCAATGGCACCACGACCTTCCAATCTGGTCTGCCCGGCTTTATCGAAAACCAGGGACTCAGCAACTATGGCAACTACCTGCAGTCCAACCCGTTCAGCTTCCGCGATTACCAGTACGTCGGCAACGTCAACGGCACCTACGTTCACGGCAATCACAGCATCCGCTTTGGTGGCGAGTACACCCACTCCGCCATGAATCACCTGCAGACCAACAACTTCGGTCCGCGCGGTCAGTTCACCTTCACGGGCGGCATCACCGCGCTGAACGGTGGTACCGGCGGCGCGCAAACGCCGAACTTCGCCCGCGTCATTGCGGACAACCTGCTCGGCCTGCCCAACAACGTCGGCAAGACCGTCCAGCTCTTCCAGCCCAACGGGCCGCGCTGGTCAGAGTTCGGCTTCTTCGCCCAGGACACCTGGAAGGCGAGCGCCGACCTGACCATCAACTACGGCGTGCGCTACGAGTTTTATCCGTTCGCAACCCGTGACCACACCGGCGTCTTCCGCTACGATCCGACCACCGGAAATACGCTGATCGGCGGACGCGGCAATACCCCCACCAATACCGGCGTCGACGTGGGCCACGGCCAGGTCGTTCCCCGCCTCGGCATTAACTACCGCGTCAATGACAAGATGGTGATCCGCACCGGCGCCGGCATCACCGTCGATCCGGAAAACTACCGCTTCTACCGCGACGCCTACCCGGCGCTCACCACGCTCAGCCAGACCGGCGTAGGCACCTTCACCACCCAGTACACGCCCTCCTCGGCTCTCAGTACCACCAACTCCGTAGGGCCCGCCGGTTCGCTTTTCATCGGTGTGCCGCCAGTCGTGCTGCCGGATATCAGCAGCGGCGTAGTGCCGCTGCCGTACAACTACGGCACCATCTTTTCTCCACAGAAGTGGCGTCGTGGTTACGTGGAAACCTGGAACCTCTTCGTCGACCGTGATCTGGCCAAGGGCCTTGTAGCCACGGTCGGCTACGTGGGCACGCACCAGGTTCGCCAGGTCGCGGGCATCGATGTGAACTCCGGCTTCGTCAGCAGCCTGGGCGTCAACAGCCGGCCCATCTTTGCCAACAGCAACGCTCCCGGTGGCGCTCGGCGCAACGTCAACACGCTCACCGATTTCTTCCCGTTCGGCACGGTCAACTACTCGGGCCTGCAGTTCGCGCTGAACGAGCGCACCTTCAAGTCCTTGCAGTTCGGCTACGCGTTCACCTGGTCGCATGCCATGAACACGTACGACACCAACTCCACGCCCGGTACTGTCACCTTCAACTCTCCGCAGACCTTCAATCGCAACTACGCCAACAGCGGCTTCGACCGGACCTTCATCAACTCGCTTTGGACGAACTACCAGCTTCCCATCGGTCCCGGACGGCAGTTCCTCTCCAGCGGCATACTGGGGCGCATCATCGGCAACTTCGACCTGAACACGATCCTCATCTATGACAGCGGTCAGCCCTTCCAGTTGACCGATAGCTCCACCAGCGGCAACGGCGACACGGCGGTGCCCGTTCAGTTCAGCAAGCCGTCCATCACGGGCGTGAAGTACAACGGCACCAATCCGAACTATCCGCAGTACTTCGTCAACAATGGCAATTACGCCACTATCACCTCGGTCTACTCCGGTGCCAACCTGCGGAACGGCAACGTGGGTCGCAACTCCGTCCGCGGACCGGGCCTGTTCAACCTCGATCTTGGTCTCACGCGCAATTTCCCCATCTGGCACGAGTACACCTTTGTGCTGCGGGGAGAAGCCTTCGACGCAACCAACACACCGCAGTGGGCGAATCCCTCTGCCAACATCAACTCGCCGGGTACCTTCGGCCAGATCACCACGTCCAACGCCGCCCGCGTTATCCGCCTCAGCGGCCGGTTCACCTTCTAGTCTCCAGGCCGGCCTGACCGGGCCGGATGCACTCGGGAGCGGCTGCGAATGCGCTTCCTCCACCAGAAAGCCGGGGCCAACCAGCCCCGGCTCTTGCGCGTTTGTCAGCTAACCCGCTAGCCCACTGCACGCTGGCACGCCTACCACTTTCCGCGAAATCCCAAATCGGATTCAGCACACAAAATTGTGCAAAACTTTCGGTGCATCCACCTTGACACTCTCGCAGCATAACGGCAAGCTATGGTGTAGCTGACAGATTGACCCCCATTCCTGGGACTGACGTAGCACAATTCGGGTTCTTCAGGGAGAGGAACCCAGCGGGGGCATTCAGTACCGGGAAGGGAATCTACCGTGTCCGCTGTTCCTGTCCATTGAGCGAGGCCCCACGAGAGTGGGGCCTTTTTTTCTCCACCTTCACCTTTCCCTTAGCCCGGCCACTTGACTGTCCGCCGCGCTACGCAGAGCGAAAACCGGTGCATCAGGCTTTGTGCATCGCCAGCTATCCCGTTCCGTGCCAGGAACTTACGCCGAACCTCAGCAAATTAAGGAACTTACAGCCTGCTGATTCGCTAACGTCCATTCCAGGAAGAACTTACGAAAAGCTGGGGGGCGGGGGAGTACCCGGCAGGCATATACTCAGACCGTCCGCAAGCACGCTCCCAGGAGGGCTGCGCGTGTCCGAAGCTCGCAACATTCAACCGCCTCGCGATCCGGTCATTCCGGACAAGCTGTACTTCCGCATCGGCGAAGTTGCGCGCCTCCTTAACGTCGAGACCCACACGCTCCGCTTTTGGGAAACCGAATTCCCTCAACTGAAAGTGGGCAAGGGCGGCACCGGACAACGCCTGTATCGCCGCCGCGACGTGGAACTCGTCCTCGAAATCAAGCAACTCCTTTACGAGCAGGGCTACACCATTCCAGGCGCTCGGCAGTTGCTGCAAAGCCGGCAGCGCCGGTCTGACGCCCACCGCACCAAGCCCGAAGCTGCAGCCCCGCAGCCCGGTACAGCCGATCCGCGATCCAGCGGTCTCGAGCGCATCCACGCCGAACTCCGCGACCTCCGGGACCTCTTGGATGGTCCCCCAAGTGGGCCCGGTGCCGGGGAGGTCTCGCGACCGCTCTCCCGAACAGTTCCCGCCACGCCGTCTCGCCGAGGACTTCACCTCGCAGCCGCCAAGCCGCCGCGAGACGCTCACTTTTCCAGCAAATCCGAGAGCTCCGCCACCTTACCCGGCCTCTTCGACCCAAAATCAGAGTAGCTTCCTGAGTTCGGGCGCTTGCCGCGGGTGCCGCACACGTCTAACCTTCAGACAGGCCGTGCAAGGAGGCGTCGTGACACCAGACATCGATCGTCCTCTCGCCGCTGATCCTTTGCTGCCCTCTGTACAAGAGAATGCCGGCACAAGCTACGACGGCGGTGCGACCGACTCGGACCAGAAGCTGCCCGATGGCGTGATCGGCTGCGTATTCTGCGCGAATACCAAGTTTCGGCGTTCGCGTGTGCGCATTCATGACGTGGGAGAGCTGCTTCTGCTGCGCTATCCCATGCGCTGCATGCGGTGTAATCAGCGCCAGTACGGCTACTTTGTCACAGCCGCTTACGCGCTGCCGCCGCGCTCGCACAACACGCGGGTGGACCGTGGCCAGGACACGTGGAAGGCTTGGACCGAGAGCGAACGCGATCGGCAGACGATGCAACGGCCGATGACCACGTCCATCGGAACACGCGCGACCAAGCTCCAGCCGCCTCCACGCCCGACCCGGAAACCCTCACAGACCGGCCAGGACTGGAAAAGCGACCACCGGGACATCTGGTAGCGTCGCAACGCACCGCAATCTCAGCCAATTGCTGACGTAAGGGTCCAGTTCACTTCAACGCAAACGGCACTGCGCCTGCCGCAGGTGCATGCGTCAGGCGCAGTGAAACTTCCCAGTTTTGGAGCTCCAGCCGGATCAGGTGTTCGTTCCTCCCGATCGGCTCGGTTCAGCTCTAGCGGTAGCGACGGTTGCGATAGTAGCCGTGGCGCTCGCGATAGTGCCGGTGGTGCACGGAAGCATTGTGGTGCCCGATGAGTGCACCGCCGCCGGCGCCCAGTGCGCCGCCGATCAGGGCGCCTTTGCCGCCGCCGGCCAAGGCTCCAATGCCCGCACCGCCTGCGCCGCCGATCAGGGCACCCTTGCCGGTGCCAATGCCGTGGTGCTGGTAGGTGTCCTGAGCTGCGGCAGGCAGCGCCGGTAGTGCCGTTGCGAGAACCAGTGCTGAGGAAAGAATCGCGTGCTTCAGATTCATGGGCTTTCTCCTTGTCACGATGGCTCGAGCACAACGCCGAGCACACCGAATCAGGTAAACGGATGCGCCTTATAGAAGAGAGGCTGTGCGCCTGAAAAGAAAAAGCAGAGTCTCTGGCGTCTCGGCGACGCGGTATGTCGAGAGGTGGCGTCGCGGATGCCCCGTTTAGGGTATTGGGTTGTATTCACGATTCAGATAAAGTCTTCTTTAGTGAGAATGCGGATTTGCGATTGGCATTTCCGCCCCGAACATCGCGCACCCAAGCCCTCTGGAGTCACTGTTTGGATTTTCCCTTGCTGCCCCGCCTGTTCCGCGCTGTTGCTGCGGTTGCCCTCACCTCGCTGATCACCCTGGGTATCAAGGCCGATTCAGTGCCGTCCGTGCCGACTACGTTTCCGCCGCATCGCCCGGCGACCCTGCTGGATACCGTGCGTCTGCGGCTGCACCATCTGCACACCGGTGAGTCCATCGACGTTGCGTACAAGCAGAACGGCCTGTACCTGCAGAGCGGCATCGACATGCTGAACCACTTCCTGCGAGATCACCGGACGAACGACAAGGCAAATTACGATCCGCGGGAGTTCGACCTGTTGCACAGCCTCTTGGCGAAGCTGGGCAGGCCCAACGCCACCATCGACATCGTGTGCGGCTACCGTACGCCGTGGTCCAACAATTTTCTCCGCACCCGCAGCGCGGCTACGGGCGTGGCCGAGCATTCGCAGCACATCCTGTCCAAGGCGATCGACATCCAGATCCCCGGTGTGAGCACCAAGGCCATTCGTGATGCTGCGCTGAGCCTTGGTATGGGCGGTGTCGGATATTACCCGACCAGCCATTTTGTCCACGTGGACGTGGGCCCGGTTCGCCAGTGGCAGTTTGGTGGCATGCAGTTGGCATCGCGCGGCTCCGGCCACCGCGGTCACAGCCGGCGTCATCGCGCGTAAGGCGCTCAGCTTCAGAAAGCGGGTGAGGGCATTTGCCTCACCCGCTTTTCTGTTTTTGGCCTCACCTTGCCGCTCAAATAAATCTTTATCGATTTCGTCCCGCGCGATTAGCATTCCTCTCCAGATTTCCTTTAGCCGCCAAAGTGGAGAGATTATGTTGTCTCGCACGTCTCTTGAGTCGTCGCGTTTCGCTCGTCTTTGTTACTTCGCCGCCCCAGTGCTGCTGCTGATCCTTGCAGCAGAGTTGCTCTTCTCCGTGCGCCAGCAGTCAAGAACCGTAGACGAGGCTGCGCACCTGTATGCCGGCTATCAGCACTGGACCGCGCACGACTTCGGTGTGAATCCGGAGCACCCGCCGCTGGTCAAGATGATTGCGGCCCTGCCTCTGCTCGGCAGGCACATACAGCAGCCGCACCCGCCCAATCCCTTCTTCTACGCAGAGGAATACATAGGCGGCGACCAGTTGTTGGGGATGAACGGCGGGGACGACCTGCTGCAACGGGCCCGAACCGCGCTAGTCGTCTTCCCGCTGCTGCTCGGAACCATGATCTTCCTTGCTGGCACTGAGATGTTCGGGCCCGTGGCCGGTCTGTTGGCACTGTCAATCTTCTGTTTCGAACCCACGCCGCTCGCCCATGGAGTCCTGATCACGACCGACATGGGCGTGGCCGTCATGGTCTTTGCGACGGTGTGGACGTTCTGGCGCTACCTGCAACGGCCTGGATGGGATCGGCTGTTGCTGTTCGCCCTTGCATTTGGGCTGGCACTTGTAACCAAGATGAGCGGCGCGATCGTGCTGCCGATCCTCCTGGTGTTGGGAGCGATGGAGATGATGCAGCGGGATCATCGGCGTCCGCTTCAGGTGTTTGGCGGCATCGCAGTGGCTGCGTTGGCCGGCTATGGGATTCTTTGGGCCTTTTACGGATTTCGCTATGCGGCTCGCCCCGCTGCCAACATAACGTTAGTGCCGAACCTGGCAGCGTTCACCATGCAGTTGCCGAGCCACTTCGAGCGCGCGCTGGTCGTGTTTGCGGCGAAGTTCCACCTACTGCCGGAGGCGTACCTGTACGGCTGGACGAAGCTGCCGATCGACCAGATGGCGCACCCGGCGTTCTTGTTCGGCAAGGTGTATCCGACCGGTGTTCCCTGGTATTTCCCAGCTGCGCTTCTGATCAAGACGTCACTTCCGCTGCTGCTGCTCACGGGCGCATCGTTCGTCCTGCTGTTTCGTCGAGATTTCAGGTACCGGCGTCAGTTCCTCTTTGTGATGGTGCCGATGATCGTGATCGTGCTCGCGAGTATGACCTCGAAGCTGGACATCGGGGTTCGGCATGTGTTGCCGGTGTATCCGTTTGCTGTGTTGCTTGCCGGTGCCACGGCATGGCTGATTGCGCAGCGTTCCCGGGCGGCTGCGATTGTGATCGCACTTGTGATGCTGTTCCAAGTGGGTTCTTCGCTGCATGCGCATCCGGATTACCTGCCGTATGCGAATGAGGCATTCGGAGGTTCCAATCGGACGTATCGCTTGCTAAGCGACTCGAACGTGGATTGGGGACAGCAGCGCAAGGAGGAGCACGCATACCTGGAGCGGAACCACATCACGGATTGCTGGTCCGCCTACCCGCAGACAATGCCGCAGCCGCTCGGGTACGGCATCCCGTGCAAGCTGCTGCCGAGTGGCCTGGGCATGTGGGCGGGATCACCGCAGACGATTATGCCGTTAAAGATCTCCGGCATTTTCCTGCTCGGAACGTTTGAGACGTCGGGCGCGGTCTGGGGCCCCGGCGATATGAATCCGTATCGTCAGTTCCAGGACGGGCACCCGAAGGACATGATCGGGCACTCCATCCTGGTGTACGAAGGCACGTACGATGTTCCGCTGCTGGCGGCGCAATCGCACATGAGCCAGGCGCGTGGCCTGATTCGGACCGGACAAGTGGACCGAGCGATACAGGAGGCGAGCAACGCTGTTGCGATCGCGCCCGATGCCGCCGACGTGCAGGTGGAGCTTGGAGCGATGTTCCTGTCGCTCCAGCGAAGGGCCGAAGCGGAAGCTGCCTTCAGCCGTGCGCTGGCACTGGCGAAGGCGCATCGCCCCAACGATCAAACCGACACAATCGCGCAACGGATTGATGTGCTCAGAAAGGGGCGGTACTGACCGGCAGGACACGCCCCTGAGCGCGATGATCAGTGACTAGACGGAAGCTTCTCCGCGGGCGCGACCGGGCTTGTGCTGGAACGGATAGCCGTGCTGCAGTTCCTTTTCCAGGTCCGCGTCGTAGCCGTACAGGTCCTGGAAGAAGTGCATCTCGCCGCCGTCCACGTAGGCCGTGCCATAGAAGAGGACGACGGGAACAGACTTGCCGAGCGATACCGTTTTGTTGATGACGGTGTCGTCGTTCATGGTCTGCTGGATTGTGTCGGGATCCCACTTGCTGTTGTCACGCAGCAGCCAGTCCGCGAGCTTGGGCGGATCCTCAACGCGAACACAGCCGTGGGAGTAGTCACGACGGTTGCGCGCAAACAGGTAGTGCGCGTTGGTGTCGTGCAGGTAGACGTTGAACGGATTGGGGAACATGAACTTGACCAGGCCAAGTGAGTTTTTGGGACCGGGCTTTTCGCGCACCATGACGGTGCTGTGCTCCACTGCCTCAGCGGAGGCGGGCACCTCTTCGCCTTTGCTGTTGACCGCTTCAAAGTTGTGCGAGCTCAGGTAACCGGGATCGGCCTGCATGTGGCCGAGGATCTCTTTCTTGGCGATGGACGGCGGGATGTTCCAGAACGGCCGGAAGACCAAGTACTTCATCTGGTCCGCGATCATGGGCGTGTGGTGCTCGTCTTCCTTGCTCTGGCCCACGACGACCCGCATGTTGAACTGCTGCGTGTCTCCTTCAAAGGCGCGAAGAACGAACTCCGGCAGATTCACCAGGATGGCGGGCTGCTGGTACTGGTCGGGCAGCCAGCGCCAGCGCTCCATGGCGTCTTCGATCTCGTTGACGCGGGTGGTGATGGGCACGTTGAGCGCGGCAACGGTGGCCTGAGACAGCTTGCCGTCCTCCGGCAGACCGTGGCGATGCTGGAAGTGCTTGACGCCGTCCGTCAGCGTGGCAAGATCCAAGCTCGTTCCTGGTGCGGCGGATGGAGATGCATCAGCGCCAGAGTTTGCGGCGGTGTTGTCTGTGCCGCCCTGGAGATCTCCGAGAAGTTGCAGTTTCTGTTGCAGAGCCGCAAGGCCGGGGTAGGAGCGCGACAGGGAGGCGGCTGACGTTCCCGGGCTGGGCAGCGGATCGCTGTGATCCTGCGCGGCCAGGTCGAGGTAATGCGGCAACTGGTCGCGCAAAGCTTTGTATTGCGCGGATTGCGGCTCCAGATCGGTGAGCGCTTTGTCTACTTCGCTGGCGGAGGCGATCTGGTCGGTCAGCACAGTCGGCAGATCCAGTTGCTTGGAGCTGGAATCGATGCCGAACGCGAAGAACTTGGGATCGGTGCGGCCCATGTGAATGGCATTCAGGAAGCGCATCGCGTTCACCGTCATGGCGGTGTCAAACGCGACCTTGCCATCGTCGGACGAAAGCGCGGCCACGCGGCCCTGCCACCTGCTGGCGTCGTAATCCTCGGGTTCCAGGCCGCGCTTGCGAGCGTTGCTGAAGGCCTGCATCAGCTCGTTTGCCTGCGCGGTGGGCTTGCCGTCCTTGCTCCAGGCGAGTGTGTAATCCCGGCTGTCGTAAAAGCCGCTGACCGCAGCTTGCACATCTGAGTAATCCGGCCACTTCAGGGCATCCATGTGGCCGGTGCTGATGGCCTGCTGGATGGCGTCCGTGTAGGTCGGCTGCGAAACACCGACGGAGCCGGCAGCCTGCGCCGCGATGCGCTTGGCGCGCTTGCAGCCGGAGAGAGGAAGAGTGACCAGAAGAGCTGGCAGCAGAAGAACCGCAACGACAGAACGCATAGGATTTGCTGTTTGGATGCAGCCTTTGCGGAAATGGAGCGTTCTCTGCCGAGCTGCTTTCGCCATTTCGGCGCTTCTTACGCAACGAAGCAAACGGGAGCGCGCGAACCTTCGCCTACTGGTGCAGCGACGGAACGACCGTGACGGCCAGCAGCGTCTCCGTCGCGATGACGGCGCCACCCAGGAGGAGGTATAGCTTCCGCTGTCGCGTTTCCAGGGCGTCGGCGAAGATGCCGGCGGCAAAGGTAAGGAGGAACGGCACAGCCCACAGCAGCGGCCATGTGACGAGTTGCGTGGTTTGCATGGGCAACAAGGCGAGTGCAACCAGCAGAGGAGCGGTGTTGCCGAAATAGCGCGACCGGCGCACGGCGAAGTACAGCACCAGGCACAGCGCCAGCGTGGCCGTAAGGGGAAGGTTGCGGAAGTCGGAGAAGAATAGTTTCGCCGCTGCCGTTTGGACGGTGAAGCGCGCCGCGCCCGCGGTGAAGACGTAAAAGAACGGGGCGAGCCGGAAGGCGTAGCTGGCAAACACGATGCACAGCGCGCCCAGGCCGGAGCCGATGAGCAGCGGCAGCACCAGGGTGCGTCGCCGCTCCGCCACATACAGCATGAACAGCGCCGCGAAGCAGAGCGCGACCACGCCAGCGAGTACGTGCGCGCACAACGTGACACCGAGCCCAACGGTAAAGAGCACGATGCGCGGGCGCCACTTCTCTGCGGGGCCGTACATGGCGTGCGCAATGCCGAGCGCCGTGTAGATGGTGGCGAACAGACCCCACGCGGCGAGGATGTCGTTGTTGGGCGTGGTGGCGGAGGCAAGCACCGGCGGCAAGACGCAGTACAGGCACAACGCGAAGAAGCCGGCAACGTTACCAAACTGGCGCCGGCACACCCACCATAGGCTGGCGCCAAGGCCCATCGCGGCTAGCGCAAATGGTACTCGCAGCAGGTACTGCAGGCCGGAGATCTGATGCCGCAGATCGTAGACGGAGCCCTGCACGGAGTTAGCGACATAGGTCCGCTCGCCTGGCGGTTTAGCGGCGTCGGCCCGGCGCTCGCGCCAGTCCTGGAAGCGCAACACCTGCACGTAAAGCGTGAGGGGCAGAGCGGCGGCGCGGTAGGCGGCGGTGCCGTCACCCTGCATGTTGCCGCAGGTCGTGAAGTAGCCCAGCGCGGGCGAGGGCTTTTCCCACATCTCGCGGCCGCACAGGGCGTACCGGTAGTCGCTTTCGGTCAGCGGAGCGCGACCGATGGTAAACAGAGCCGCGCCCAGAAACAGCAGAAGGACCAGGGCGGCAAGACGTTGGGGACGTCCAAAGTGGAAACGAAAACTCATTCCGAATGACTTCTGACCAGTTTACGCGCCTGTGCTGGAGAGCTCGCTTCAGCGGTGGAGAGGCGCATAGGCTTGCTCACGCTTGTCAAGCGCAGCCTGCTTTACCCTGAAGGTATGGATGCACTCGACTTTCGGGTGGGCAGCGCGAAGCTGGTCAGCTATTCGCCCGCGCGCGACTTGCCGTGGCGCGTTGTCTTTGAAGACGAAGGTGCGGCGGGATACTGCTACGCCTGCGACGGCGACCGCGCCACGGTTGAGGACGATTTCGACGTGACTGTGATGGACGCCATGCTGGTGTACAACACCGACGCGATGCGCTCGCAGGAAAACGGCGACCGCGAGCGACTGGTGACCATTGAGTGGTCCGCGGATGGGCTGCGGGCGGCGCTGCGGCTGGATGGTGTGCCGCAGGTGCTGCTGGACTTTGAGCTGCGCGAGAGCTACTGCCGATCCAACTTCCCGAACTTTATGGACGACGGCCGCAACGGCTGGCGGAGCAACGACCACCGCTGGAACGAAGACGCCATGCTGCGGTTTGAAAAGGCCGCGCTGCAGGCACGCTGACGTGCTCGCCGGGACGAGGTCAACGCTGACACGCGGCGATGCGGGACAGACGCCGCCGCATCCGGACGCATCGCCGTTTCGCATTCCGTCCTGGCCGGTACTCGCTCGCTGGGCGGCGATGGTGCCGCTTGCCGCGTTCCTGCTGCGGCTGGTGCTGTATGAGCGCACATGGCCCATCGTGCACGATTCGGCCATCCTGCACTATGTCGTCTTCATGGTCGGATCGGGCCGCGCGCCGTATACCGGGATGATTGAAATGAATCTGCCGGGCGCGCTGATGACCGAGTGGTTCGGCATGCACGTGTTTGGCGCGACCGCGGCCGGGCTGTGGCGGTGGGACGTCCTCATGGGCCTGCTCGCGGTTGCAGGTGCGGCGTGGATCGCTGGTCGCGGGTATCGCATGGCCGGCATTGCCGGAGCCATGTTCACCTGGACGTTGCATCTGAACGACGCCGCTTTCGACATTGCAGAACGCGATTGGCTGATTGCCGGCCTGTGGCTGCTGGCGCTGGCCTGCGCTGCCGAAGCCGTGGATCGCCGCGATGCACGATGGATGGCGGGCTGCTTCGCGCTGGCGGGATGGTGCTGCGCGATCAAGCCGTTCGCGATATTGCTGCCGGCAGTTCTGCTTGCCATGGTGCTGTGGCACATGCGCGATCGGTGGCGCGCGGTTCTGGTGTGGTCGCTTCTTGGCGCAGTGCCGCCGGTGCTGGCCACTGTGCTGTACTTCGCGCACTGGCCCGGTGCGTTCGACGCATTTCTGCACACTGAGCGCACATTGGGTGCGTGGTACGGAACGCTGAACCGCGCCACCTGGCACCGCATGCTGCTGGGGGTGTTGCTGTACCCGGTGCTGGCCGCGCTGGCGTTGGTGCTCTACCTCTTTGTGCGCGCTCGTAGTTGGCTCCGCCTCCGGGATCTGCTGCTGGCGGTAGGCGCGGCGTGCGGCGTGGTGATGTACCTGGTGCAGCGCAAGGGCTTCCCGTATCACGTGTACCCGTTTGTGCTGTGCGCCGCGGTGCTAGGTTTTGTGCTGGCACAGCGCGTCTGGACAACGGCGTGGGCCTCTCGCGCCATGCGCGGTTTCGATGTGCGAGTGGCTGCGGTGATGTTCGTGTTCCTGTGCGCAATACGGCTGCCCGCCAAGTTCTGGCACAACCGCGACAACGCCGAGTACCCCTATGGAACGCAGCAGGCGCTGATTGCAGATTTGCAGTCGCTGGGCGGTCACTCGCTTAGCGGACAGTTCCAGTGCCTGGACATGACGCTGGGCGGATGTATCGGCGCGGCTTACGATCTGCGGCTGGTGCAGACTACCGGCTTCGTCAACGACCACATGCTGTTTCCGTATCCCGAGTCTGCGTCTTCGGTGCTTACTGAATACCAGCAGCGATTCCTGCGGGAGATGCAGGCGAATCCGCCACGCGTCATCGTTCTGACGGCGCACAACTGGCCGCACCAGGATGACCGTGACCTGACGAAACTGGAACGCTGGCCGGCGTTCGCCGAGTGGCTCCTGGCAAACTATCGCGTGGACCGCACGCATCTGGCGACTACAAAAAAACATACGGCTAGCTATCGCATCTACGTTCGACAGTAACGCTGCCGCAAGCGGCAATAGAGCTAGCGAAGCGGCAGTTGGTCCGGCGAGTCCAAGCTAACGGCTGTACAGCAGGTTCGCGTCCTTGTAGCCGATCTTAGTAAAGAGCGCGATGACAACCACGGTCAGCACGAACGCTACTGTCGTGCTGATCCAGCCCGTGCGGATGCGTCGCGCAAGCAGGGAGACAAGCAATAGCAGCAGGTAGAGAATGCCGTCACAGAGCAGCCAGTCGAACTCATACTGCCGGCGCGTGTAGCCCTGTTGCGCGATCACATGGGTTACGTGAAACGGGCGCCACAGCATGCCCGCGATCGCGGTGAGAAAGAAGAGGACGGACTGGCCGAGGATCGAGAGAACACGCTTCATCAGAAAGCCTCAGATGGATTGCGCCCACTCTGCGAGCCCTGCGCGCGGGATGTGGATGCGAGCCCATTGTAGGCTGCGGGCTGAGCGAGTGTGCTCTCTTCAAAGGCGATGAAGCGGCGTTCGAGTTCCCACTGCTGCAGCGCCTTGTCGCTGCTGTGAAAGAGCGTCTGACAGGTGCTGCCCGGCACGTCCGTGCTCCGCGCGGGCAGGGGGCATCCGCTTCGCGTGGCCGTGAAGCGGTCAGGGGCGGACCACAAGCTGTCCCCATGCAAAAAGCTGTGCTCCAGCGAGGCGCGTGCGC
Organism: Terriglobus aquaticus; assembly: GCF_025685415.1. NCBI lineage: Bacteria > Pseudomonadati > Acidobacteriota > Terriglobia > Terriglobales > Acidobacteriaceae > Terriglobus > Terriglobus aquaticus. The sequence continues at coordinate 2,735,985 of NZ_JAGSYB010000001.1, read as the reverse complement.
TCTGCTTCAGCGCGGAATAAGTCAGGTGCTGGTCGGTTACGGCGCGCACGTATTCGTTAGTCAGGTCGATGCGGGAGACGCCTTCATCATCGGTCGAAAGATGAAACGGGACGCCAGCGGCACGGTAGATGGCGAGCGGGTGGTCGGCGCCCCGAATGCCGAGGATGCCGTCGTTGGAACTGAGATTGATCTCGACGGAGACGTGTTTCGCGGCCATCTCTCGCAGCAGAGCGGGCGCGTCCGTTTCGTAGGCCACGTCGTCCCCGTGGCCGATGCGTTCGGCTCCGGCAATCTCGATCGCCTCGCGAATGTGGAAGCGCAGGCCGTCGGGAGGCACCAGGCCCAGGGTCAGTTCGCCTGCGTGCAGGCTCAGGCGAGCGTGCCGCGGCTGAGTCTTGTACTTGCTCTGCAGGAATTGCAGCAGATGCATCTCCGCCGAATACTGGCTCATGCTGGCCAGCGTGTCCTCCGGCTGCACGTAGTTCAGGCCCACGTAGTTGGGATCGTTCGCCGCGGCGGTGCCCATCTCGTATGCCATGACGCTTTGCGCGAAGACGGTCGGCAGCGGCAAGGCACGCAGCACCTGGTACAGCATCCGGATCTGTACCTGGCACGCAGGCTGCGCCTGTGCAGTGTCGCAGTGCTCGCGTTCGCGGCGAGCTTGCATTGCGCTCTGCATTTCGTCCGTCGCCTGCTTCGCCAGATCGCGGATGCCGTGGGCCAGCAGGTACTGGTAGAACGGCTCGGGATTTGCCGGGTCGAGCGTGGCACCGGCGGCCAGCCTGGCCACGGGCACCACGTCGGGCGTGTGCATGATCTCCAGATACTGCTCGTTTTGCGCGGCCGCACGGGTTGCTACTTCATCCAGCCATTCCGGAAGGTTGTGCTTGCTCAGGCCGCTGAAGCGCGGAAAGGTGGCAAAGAACTGGTCGTGGCCGCTGGTGCCAGAGGTTGGCACAAACGTCCGCATGCTGAAGCTGTCGATCAGGGCGTCATAGAGCTTCTGGTTGGTCAGCGCGTTTGCCGCGGGGACTGTGCCTTCCGCGCAGACCGGCCTGGGTGGAATCGACTTGGTCGTTCCGATGTTGGGCAGAAGCAGCAGCTTGACGGGGTCGGCGCACAGGTTCTCTGCAGCTGCTTCGTGGATGAAGGTCTCGGCATACACCGCGCCGGAGAGATGCATGTGAAGATCGCCGCCCTTTGGAAAGGCGGTGAGCATGGCCCGAAGCGCAGGTGGCGAGTTGCGCGCGGCCTCCAGGCGCTGGGCCACCCGGGCCTCGCGCGCGGAGACGGCCGGCGCCTGCGCGAGTGGATCGGTAGCGGTGCAACCGGCAACCACGAGTGCCGTGGCCAGCAAGGCGCGGCGCAGCAGGAGATACGAAGGGAAGTGCATGGGCGTCCGTCCAAAGAAGCTCTATGTGGGGTCTCTTCAGAGTACGACGTGACCGGCCCCAAGTTTTCGGTATACTACTCAGGTTGCTGATCCTCGCCAGGACCGCAACCGGCTGCGCCGCCCGGCGGCAGCCTCTATGGGATTCACCTCTCGTGAAGCACCATGGCCAGATAGCTCAGTGGTAGAGCGCGGCCCTGAAAAGGCCGGCGTCGGCGGTTCGATCCCGTCTCTGGCCACCACTCACTTTTAGTACACGCGCAGCGCAGCGGTTCGATCCCGTCTCTGGCCACCAGCCTTACAAACAAGCCGTTTGTTGCAGACCTAAGCCGCTAGTGGAAATCGTGCGAGCGCACGGCCATGGGCGCGGTTTGCAGCACTTCGATCGTCTCGGCTTTCACGTGGACGACGCTGTCGGTGTTTTGCAGCTTGCCCCATACGCGCAGGAACTTGCCCTGCGTTACGGTCACGCGTTCGCGCTCGTACAGATCCGGGTGCACTATCACGTTGCTGATGCCGGTCTCGTCTTCCATGGATAGAAAGATGAAGCCGAGCGCGGTGCCGGGGCGTTGCCGGGCGATCACGCATCCGGCAGCGGTTACGTACTCGCCGGTATGGCGGCTCTTCAGGTCGCGCGCGGAGAGGATGCCCATGCTGCGCAGCTCCGCGCGGCGGTAGGCCATGGGGTGGTGATCGGTGGTCAGTCCGGTGCCGCCGTAGTCCGCCACCAGCCGCTCGTCAGTACGCATCTGCAGCAAGGGAGAAGTTTCAGTGTCGCCTTCCAGGTGCTGCAGCAGCGGTCCGGCGGGACGGCCGCACTGCTCCACCTGCCACAGTGCATCACGACGATGCCCCACACCTTCCAGTGAGTTCAATGCGCCAATGCGGCCTAGCTGTGCAAGGTCGCTGCGCCGTAACGCAGGCACGCGCATGGCAAGATCGTGCGTTGTGCCGAACAGACCGTTGCGGTCGCGCTCTTCGACAATCGCCTGCGCCACCGTCGCCTTCATGCTGCGCACGTAGTTGAAGCCGAGTCGCAGCGAGAGCGAACCGCAAGGCTCGTGCTCCACCGTGCAGGCAACTTCGCTGCGTTGAATGTCGACGTGCTTCACGCGCAGGCCGTGGCGCTGCGCATCCTTCACCAATACAGCCGGCGTATAGAAGCCCATGGGCTGGTTGTTGAGCATGGCGCAGGTGAACGCGGCCAGGTACTTCACCTTGAAGTACGCCGACGCAAACGCGATCAGCGCAAAGCTGGCGGCGTGCGATTCCGGAAAGCCGTACAGCGCGAAGCCCTGAATGCTGCCTACGATCGCCTCCTGAGTGTGCTCGGGCAGGTTGCGCCGCGTCATGCCTTCGCGCAGCTTGGCCATTAGTTCGCCCAGGCGCTCCCAACTGCGGCGCATGCCAACGGCTTTGCGCAGCTCTTCGGCCTCGGCACCGCTGAAGTCACCGACGACCATGGCCATGCGCAGTAATTGTTCCTGAAACAGCGGAACGCCGAGCGTGCGTTCCAGCACGGGCTTCAGTTCTTCGCATGGATAGCTAACCTCTTCGCGCTTCTGGCGGCGGCGCATGTAGGGGTGCATCATCTTGCCGACGATGGGGCCAGGCCGAATGATGGCGACCTGCACGACGATGTCGTAGAACCTCGTTGGCCGGTTGCGCGGCAGCGATGCCATCTGCGCGCGGCTTTCCACCTGGAACATGCCGACGGTGTCGGCCTTGCACAGCGTCTCCCACACCGGCTTCATCTCTTCGGAATCGTCTGGCGGCAGTTGCGCCAGGTCGACTTTGTGGCCGTAGTGCTCGGGGATAAGCGTGAGGCAATCCTTCATTACGGCCATCATGCCCAGGCCCAGGAGATCGATTTTGATCAGGCCCAGGTTGCCGCAATCTTCCTTGTCCCACTGCACAACGCTGCGGCCCGCCATGCTGGCGCGCTCCAGCGGAACGAAGCGGTTCAGGTGGCCTTTGCAGATGACCATGCCGCCGGAGTGCTGGCCCAGGTGCCGTGGCAGGTCCTGCAGGCGCTCGCACAGTTCCACATACTTCGCGATGCGCCAGTGCTGCAGGTCAAAGCCGGCGTGCCGGAAGTTGTCACCCAGCGTCTCGTCCTTGCGGCGCCATTCCCACTGGCCGATTAGACCGCTCAGGCGGCCCAGTGTTTCTTCGTCAAAGCCAAGTGCCTTGCCCACCTCGCGTGCCGCGCTCTTGCCGCGATAGGTGATCACGTTGGCAGTCATGGCTGCGCCCAGTTCGCCGTAGGTGTCGTATACGTGCCGGATTGCCTGCTCACGACGGTCGCCGCTGGGCAGGTCCAGGTCGATGTCGGGCCACTCGTTGCGGCTTTCGCTCAGGAACCGTTCGAACAACAGGTTCATGCCTACGGGATCGATTGCCGTAATTTCGAGCGCATAGCAAACCACTGAGTTCGCCGCGCTGCCGCGACCCTGGATGAGGATGTCGTTCGTTTTGCAATGCTGCACGATGTCCTGAACGATGAGAAAGTAACCCTCAAAGCCGAGTTTTTCAATCAGCTTCAGCTCGCGTTCGGCCTGCTTTTTCGCACGCTCCATCAGGCCCGAATCGCGCTTCGGACCGTAGCGGGTTTGAATGCCGTTGTATACCTGCTTGCGCAGATACTGCTTCATCGGCTCGCCGTTTGGCGTGTCGTATGTGGGGAAGGTGTAGCCAAGATCTTCCAGCTGGAAGTCCAACCGCTGCGAAATGAGCAGCGTGTTCTCGACCGCTTCTGGAATGTCAGCAAAGAGCTTGCGCATGTCCGCAGCGTTGCGGACGTGGCGCTGCGAGTTGGTCTGCAAGAGGCGGCCGGCCTCATCCAAAGAGCAGCCGTGACGAATGCCGGTGAAGATGTCGAGCACCTCGCGTTCGTAGGGCGTGGCGTAACGCACGCCGTTGGTGGCGACCACGGGCAGGTGCAGTGATTCGGCGATGCGTAACGCTGCCTGGTTGCAGGCTTCCTCATGACGGCTGCCATGGCGTTGCAGTTCGATGTACACGTTGTGCCTGCCGAAGATGTGGGTCAGGTCTTCGACGACGCGGCGGCCCTCCGCTTCGCCTCCGCGATAGAGCGCGGCCCACAGCGGGCCTTCGTCGCCGCCTGTCATGCAGAGCAGGCCGTTGCTGAATTCGCGCAGATCGTCCAGCTCGGCGAAGCCCTCGCACTTGCCGGGCTGCCGCATCTTGAACCGCGTGATCATCTGGCTCAGGTTCTGGTACGCCGTTTGGTTCGTGCACAGCAGCGGGATGCGCGCGGGCTCGGGCCGGTGCTGGTGCGGCAGCGCGGACGGTGGCGTGAGTCGCATGCCCAGGTCGGGAACAGCGATCTCGGCGCCCACATGCGCCTTGATCTTGTTGTCCTTCGCGATGGTATGGAAACGTGGCGAGCCGTAGAAGCCGTTGCGATCCAGGAGCGCCATGGCGGGCAGGTCGGCATCGTGCGCGGCGTGGATGAGCGCTTCGGGCAGCGAGGCCGCCTCCAGGAAGCTGAAGGCGCTGTTGCTGTGCAGCTCCACGTAGCCGCGGTTGGCTTCGGCCTTAGTCATAGATGCCTTCCAGCAGCCAGTGGCGGTGCATAATGTCGCGCGCGATGCGGCACACCAGTGTGTCGCCGCTGCTGCTGTTCGCGGTAACATCCCACTCTTCCTGCGACCATGCAGAAGTGGTCCACCAATTCCCGCTGCGACGCCATGGGCCGAATGCGGTGGCGACTTCGTATCGCGTGCCTCGCCAGAAGAAAAGTTTGGGCTGCTTTTCTGCCGTGTGCATCTTCAGCAGCACGGGTGGCCGCAAGCGGCGCAGGGCGAGCGACCTGCTTTGCGATGCAAAGCTACTCGCTTGCTCCTGGTAGTTCAGTGGATCTCCATGCAGCGCAGGGTGATAGATGGAATGAGTTTTGCTTGCGCTGCCGCTCGCGCGCAGATGGGGTGCGAACGTATCGACAACATAGCTTTCCGGTGCATGCGTATCGAGCAGTTTCGGCCGTCCGACGCGGCCCTCGCCAACCAGGGCGCGGATGCGCGCCAGCGTCACATCCAGCCGTGACGGCTCAGGCAGTTGCGGGCTGAACATGCCGAGCTGCGCACGCGTCTGGTCGCCCGGCTCTGCGTGCAAGTGCACGGCAACGATCGGAGCTCCCGGCGGGTGCGCCTGCAGGTCCAGGTGCAACAGCTTCAGGAGAATGCGGCTGTCCGCCAGCGGCAGCGCAGGCTTGACCGTGCGCTCAAACTGCGTGGCTTCGGGCGCGATGGCGGTGTCCTCCGCCGCATGGTTCGTCAGCGAGAGCCGCACCGTCACACTGGCCAGTGCGAGCGCACGTTGATTCGCGCGCAGTACCAGTTGCTCCAGCATGGGCCGCAGCACGAACAAGAGCGAGTCGAGCAGATCGACAGGGGCGTCGAACTCGGTGCGCTCCTCCAGCGTGAAACGGTCTTCGGCAGGCTGCATCAGGTGTGGATGTTCGCCGCGTGCCTGCAGCCACAGGCGTCGGCCAGCCTGCCCCATGCGCGCGACCAGTTGTGTTTCCGGCAGTGCGGCCAAATCGCCCAGCGTGTGCAAGCCCCACAGGGCAAAGGTGTCGCGCTGCTCTTCTTCTACGCCGTCCAGCGCTGAGAGTGGCAGCGGTGCCAGCGTGGCGCGCTCTGCTCCGTGAGCAACTACGGCGGGCTTGCCGCCTGCGTAGGGTGCGGCGCATACAGCGGTGTGGAAGTTGTCGCTGACACACAGATGCGCCAGCAGGCCCAGGGCGCGCACCTGCTGCAACACGTTGCGCGCAACCTGCGCGGGCGGACCAAAGATGCGTTCGGTTCCGGCGATGTCGACCACCACGCGATGCGCTGCGTTGCGAGGCGCAAGCACCTGCACGCGCGGTGAGACCTGCCACACTGCTGCCAGCAGAGCGGCGGCGGCGCTGTCTTCTTCACTGCGGGAGCGGCGCAGCGCTTCGACGCCGGGGAAGCTGTCCAACTCGGCGCGCGTGGTGCCCTGGCGAACGCCTTTCTGACGTGCCAGCCGGGTGGTGCTGCATACAGTTTCGAGCGGTGGTGTTCCGTCGAGGATTGCGATCGCTTTGCCGCGCAAAGCCGGACGGTGCCGCAGCCGCGCCTGCGCCGGGAACTCCGGTACGTGCACGCAAAGGAAGCGCGGCTGGTGGATCGGGCTCACGCGCGCACGCTCCAGTGCGTGTCAGCCTTCCACAGCGGTTCCGGTGTGTGTGCGCGATGGTCCGATTGCACCGGCTTGCGGAACGGAACGACTTTGCTTTGCGATGCAAAGCGATCCAGAGGTGCAACGGTCGTCCCGGTCCCACGGCGCTGCTGCTCCAATTCCACGCTGATGCTGCTGCCGGTCAGGATGCGGTTGCCTTCGGTGTGCAGCTCCTTGCGGCGCAGCGAGACGGTAAGGTCGGCGCTGGCGCGAGCGCACGGATGTTGCGACAGAACGACAAGGCTGCCACGCGAGCGTTCGCAGCCGGCGCGGAACCGGAACCAGGTGGCCAGTGGAATACGCCACACTTTGTCTGCAGGCAGGGAACTCAGGTCGAGCACAAGCAGGCTGAAGCCACCGGCCTGCAGCAGCAGATCGACGCTGCGCAGCGCCTGGTCAAGCGGTGCCCACACATCCTCGGCGCCATCCTTGCGGCGTGCAGCGAGTGCATTCAGGCCTTGCACGTCCTGGCGTGGTTTGGGTTTCTGCGGTGCAATCGGCTGTGCGCGGCGCGAGGGCTGCCGGTCGGTCGGAATCTGCTCCTCGCGATAAGGCGACGCATGTGGAAACGGCATGGGCGGCCGCTGCGCCGGTGGCAACCGGGTAGAGCCGATTGGCGCGTCTGCCGCAGAAGGCAGACGGTTCGAGCCACAGCTCACCTTGCGCTCCACCTGCCGGCCGAACAGGCTGCCGTTGGTGGGCACGATCTCTTCTGGCGGAACTAGATTGCTCTTTGCGGAAGTGACTGGCTTGCCGGTAGGGAACCTGGCGGCCTTGCCCAGCACCATGGCCACATGATGGCTCACGCTCTGCGGCTTCATCGCTTGCGCAATGTCGCGGTTGGGCATGCCGGGCGTGCCGATTTTCTTTCGTGCGCGGCGATCCGGAATCGCGGCCGAGCGTGGCTGCTGCTGCAGGAGCGCGTCGATCGCTTCGGCCATGCCGCGGCCTTCGCCGCGCGGGTGCGGGCTACCGCAGCCACCATTTCCCACCGGACGCGGCGTGTGATTCGTGGCGACCAGGTTCGGCTCCGCGGGGGCGCTCTCCATGGAGGCAATCGCGGCAGGCTCCCTGGTGTCCGGATCCGCTTTCTGCGAGGGCAGGGCTGCTGACCTTGGCGACTTCTCCTGCGCAGGCGCGCCGCAGCGCACCCATAGCAGCCGTTCCAGGTCTACGCCAAACAGCGCGGCGGTCTCGGGGTCCAGCTCGTCGCTCACGTCAATCCAGGCGACCACCCGCTCCGCAGCAGTGACCGCAGCAGCCAGGGATAACGCTACGGAAGTGCGGCCAGAGCAGGCCTGCCCATGAATTTCCGTGATGCCGCCCACGGGAACGCCGCCACCCAGCAACTCCGTAAGCCGCGGATCGTGCAGCGGCTGCCGCTCGGCCTCCTCGCGCGCCATGGGCGACAGCGCTGCGGGGATGCGGTGGGCGAGCTGAGCTTCGATCTGGGACTTGAGGAGGGCTGCGGTGAGGGCTGGCATGGTTGTTCGCCTTTTATTCGCCTTTCGGAGTTACAGGCTAGCGCACCTCCTACGCGCTGTCACCTTGCACCAGGAGCAGTGCAGCCGTGAGATTTGTGTTGTTGCACAGCTTCTTGGGCAATCGTGTACGAGCTTCAAAAACGCAGCAAGAACTACTCCCGGGCCACTGTGGACCCGGGAGTAGGCAGTACCTGCTTTGGTACGTGAGGCTTACGCCTTGGCGGCGTTGCGGCGGAACAGAAATACGGTGAGCAGGAGCGCCACCACGGTAAAGGCCGCGAGCCACACCACGTGCTGCCAAGGCTGCCATTTTGAGCCGTAGCCCAGCGCCCAAAGCGCCAGTTGGCCCATGTGCCAGGTGGGCAGCGCCGGGGCCACGCTGCTGATCCACTTGGGCAGGCCGCCCAGCGGAATCCACAGGCCAGAGAGGAAGCTCATGGGCAGGTAAATCAGGTTCACCACGCCGGCAGCCGCGTTAGGAGGAACCACCATGCTCAATAGCAAACCCATGGCAGCAAAGGGCAGCGTGCCGGCCAGCACCACTTCCACCAAGTGGCGAAGCTGGTTCGCGGGAACCACAGCGTGGCCGAACTGGATGCCGCACGTGGTCAGGATGGCGAGAATGATGGCACCAAAGGCGGCGGCGGTCAGCAGCTTGGCGAGCAGGTACGCGGGCGCAGGCATGGGGCTGGCCTGCTTCAATTCCAGCCAGCCCAGCGCACGCTCGTTGGCCAGCGTGACGCAGATGCTGAACAGGCAGCAGCCCACCAGGCCAAAGATGCAGTAGGTGCCCAAAAGGTATTTGGCGCGCCACTGGCCATCGGGCGAACTGTTGCCCACCACCACGCCAAACAAGAGGTAAAACATGACCGGAAAGCCGATGGTGGCGACGGAAAAGGCGCGGGCGCGCAAGAGGCGCAGGAACTCGTACTTGGTTTCTTTCACGTACAGCGGAAACTGCGGTGCGCGGGCGGGAAGCGTGGCGGCGGTGCTCATGGCGTGCTCCTGAAGCGGTCTCGGTTGCGAGTGGCTTTACTTGTCTTGCGTAAGGGCGAGAAAGGCGTCTTCCAGGTTGGGGCTGGTCACTTCCAGCGAGTGCAGCGAGGAGTCCAGCGGCAGCAGGGCGCGCAGCACGGGCTCGGCCTGCTTCACGGTCAGCGTCACAGCAGAACCGATGTACTCCACGTCGATGACGCCGGGCAGGGCGCGCAGTTGCGCTTCGGGAACTTCGGTGACGCAGCGCACCTTGCGGCCGCTGACCTGCGCCTTGATGTCGACGGGCGTGCCCTCGGCGATTACGCGGCCGCGTGCGATCACGGCGATGCGGTGCGCCAGGGTGTCGGCCTCTTCCAGGTAGTGCGTGGTCAGCAGAACGGACTTGCCGCGCTCACTCAGCGCGCGAACCTGCGCCCACAGCGCATGGCGAGTCTCAATGTCCATGCCCAGCGTGGGCTCGTCTAGGAAGACCAGATCGGGGTCGCCGCAGATTGCAAGAGCAAACAGCAGCCGTTGTTTTTGACCGCCGCTCAGGTCCTTGAACTGCTTCTTGGCGATCTCCTGCAAGCCGGCAATGCGAATGACCTCATCCTGCGGCAGCGGCCGCGGGTAGTAGCTGCGGAACAGGTCCAGGTACTCGCTTGCGGTCAGCGTCTCGGGCACACGGGCCACCTGCAGCATGGCGCCCAGACGCTCGCGGGTACGCGTTTCCAGCGGGCTGCCGCCGAAGACGGTGGCGGTGCCCTCTGTGGGCCGCAGCAGACCCAGCAGCAGCTTGATCGCGGTCGTCTTGCCTGCGCCGTTCGGACCCAGCAATGCAAGGACCTCGCCGGGACGCACCGTCAACGAAAAACGATCGAGCGCAACGTGCGCGGCCGCTCCTGAGCCGTAGCGATGGGTTACGCCGGTCAACTGCGCCGGGGGTGCCACCTGGCTGGCCAGGGCCGGATTGGCGGTATTGGCTGCGGGCATGGAAAGCGTGCTGGTCGACATGGAGCTCTCTTTCTTCGGCTGCCTTGCTACGGGGCGGCTGGATCCAACACAGTCAGAGTAAGCGCCGGGCGTGCGCAGCCCCAGCGCATGTTTCATTGCTGAGGCATGACAGGTGTCATCTTGCGATCGCAGCGCAGCTTCGCCGTGACGGTGCGAAGACAGATGCTGCGACGGCAAAGAGACCACCGTGGCGCCTTTGCATCTATACCTGTGTGAGTTCAGCCCGGCACATTGTGGCGAGCAGTTTGCTCGACAGCCAGATCCAGGCCCTGGAGAGCGCCATGCTCGTTGCGCAAACCAGTGCGGACAAGAGTCCCGTACATCGCCTGCGCACCAGTACCCGCCGCATGGAGGCGCAGCTAGTGCTGGTCAGCCTCCTGCCCGGCATTCCCGAGCACAACGAGCAGGCGGACGAGGTGCAGCGGCTGCTGCGGCGCGTGCGACGTGCGGCTGCCACGGTGCGCGACATGGACGTGCAGATCGACATGATCGAAGCGGACATGCCCGACAGCGCGGCGGTACACAACGGATCGCACGGCGATCAGGTACGCCGCGAAGCGCAGAAGCTGCTGAAGAAGCTGCACAAGAAACGCGATCGTGAAACGGGAGAGCTCACGGGCACCCTGAAGGCCGAGAGCGAGGATCTGTCCCGGGCCATGCACGCTCTTCGCAGTGTGATCGGCTCGACCTCCGGCAGCCGTCCGCGCACGTTTACCGCGCCCGAACTGAGCGAGCAGATTCAGAACTGGTTTGCAGCGAGGGCTCGCGTCGTGCTGCAGGCCGACCGTCACCCGGACCGCGCCCATGCGCTACAGCGATTGCAGCGTCTGGACGAAGACACGCTGCACGACCTGCGCAAGGTCGCCAAGCAGTGCCGCTACATGGCCGAGAGCCTGCCGGAAGGTTCGTCCGAAGCAAAGCGCTTGGCGCAGCGCTTCGAATACCTGCAGGAAGCGGGCGGAGCGTGGCACGACTGGCTCACGCTGGAGTGTGCTGCCGCGCGCACGCTGGGCAAGAAGTCAGCACTGGCCGAGCGGTACCGGCGCCACCGCAATGCCGCCTTGGCGGAGTTCCACCTGCAACTGGCACTGGAGTTCACCACCGGTAAGCACGGCCTGCGCACAGCCAAGCACCCATACCGCGGCTAGGCAGTTAGCAGAGCAAACGGATCGTACTCACCCACGGACCAGATATGTCCTTCCGGGTCGCGGACGGCGAACGCTTTGCCGCCGTAGTCCATGGTCCGCAGTGTCATTAGGATCTCCGCACTGGTGCTTTGCGCTGCTGCGTAGACCGGGTCGCAGTCGTCCACGATCAGGTACGCGCTTGAGGTGACTCCGCCGACCTCGGCTGGCCGGCGATAATGCGTCGCCATTTCGGATTCGTTGTGTGTGCTGCCCAGCATGACCATGCCAACACCACCGCGACTGCGGCGATGCACCAGCTCCGCATGGACCACGTGACCCTTATCCGGATGACGGTACACGGCGTGCTGCGTAAAGCCGAGAGCACGTTCCAGCCACTGGATGGCTGCGTCGGCATCGTGATAACGCATAGAAGGGATGACTGTGGTTCGTTCCTGCATCGATCCACCTCGGCGTGCTTCTGGCACGCGCGAACAGCGTAGCGCATCCGTGTCGCTGCTGACACGGGTTCAGCGGAGCTGGACCACCAACATGCGACCGTCCGTGGTGAAGCTGCCACCGGTGGCGGTGCGCGCCTGGTGCACCGGGTTCAGCGGCGTAAAGTAGGCCGCTGCAGCTACTCCGCCGCTGCCCTGCAATGAGTCGCGCAGGAAGTCGCGCTCCTGGTCGATCTCTGGCGCAATGCGGTGCGTCACCTGGCCGTTACGCTGATCACGCTCCAGGCCGACATCGTGCGTGGCAGCGCCGATCCAAAGCGGCACTCCGCCAACAGTCACGCCGCTGTTCCAGCAGCGCAGGTGGTGTCGCTCCGTCGCAACCGTAATGGCCGAAGCGCGGGCAAACCCAAGATCCTGAGGCCGGCCAAAGAGGTACAGCGTGCTCATCGGCACCTCAACGTAGGGCTTGTGCTGCAACGTATTCAAGAGGCCATGCACCAGCGCTGCCGGCGCGTTCGCATCCACCTCAAGCCAGCCAGCATTCGCCAGAGCCGTTCGCACCTGCTGCTCGGTGCCAAGCAGCGCGAAGTTTGTGGCGTCGCCCGGCTCGCCGTCGCGGTCGGCAACGCGGCGCGGCAGGGCATCCATCGTCGCCGGAGAGAGCGTGCTCAGGAGGTTTGCCGGCGTCCGCAGCGTGTTGGGCGTTTCTGCCGGCGTCGCACCAGCGGCTGTGACGCGCACTTGCACGCGGAGCTGGCCCACCGCCGGGAGCTCGTTGCTGGCGTTCACGCGGAGGAAGAGATTGCCGCTCTCTGTTGCCGTCAGCGTGGACTGCGCGCCCACGGTGAACGGCACCGCCGCGGCGCGGCTGCCGATGCGGCCAACCAGGGCGCCGGCATTGGCAGTGTCCACCGGAAAACGCCGCAGCATGTCGCGCCAGCCGCGCGTAGCACCGTCCGGAGAGAGCGTGTGGTCGCCGAGTTGAATGCTGCCGCTGGCCTCGAAGGTGAGCGCGTCGCCGGCCAGTACCGGAACGCCGGTGTCGGTCCAGTCCGCTGCGGCAGCATCGATGGTGAGCTTGCTGTGAGTGTTGCGGTGGGAGAGTGCTGCAGTTGCCGCAGGCGTCGCTGCAGGAGCAAGGATCTGGATGCGCGAAGGGATTCCCGTCTGCGCTGCCGTCCGGATCTGCTGTGTCGCGGCGACGCGTACGGGCAGCAGCGCGGAAGCAAGCACGGAAGCAACGAGCGGGCGCACACGTGTGGAGACGCAGGTTTGCCCGAGAAAGTTACTGCCGTGGCTGCGATACGCTGGCAGTGTGAGACCCGAAAAGGACAATGCCGCAAGAGACGAGCAGACCCGTGCGGGCGCGGTGCGTGCCGGCATACGTCGTGCGTCCTTTGGCCGTGCTCTTGTGGCGTTGGCTGTCTTCGCGCCCGTCCTGGTGATCCTGGGCGGCTTTCTGCTGTCGCGCGGCAGCATCTACAACCACCGCATCGCGAGCCCGCGCTGGCCTTGGATCGTGGCCGATGTGGCTCTGCTGCTGATCGGCATGCGCATGATGCGCGGGGAGGACCTGTGAGCAAGAAATCCGCAGCACCGGCTGGAGCACCCACAAGCCTGAGCCACTACAACGCCGCGGGCGAGGCCTACATGGTCGACGTGAGCGCGAAGTCCGCCACACGGCGCGAGGCCGTGGCCGAGGCCTTCGTTGAACTCAACGCCGAGGTACTCGCTGCGTTGCCGCAGAACCCCAAGGGCAATCCGCTGGAGGTCGCGCGCTTCGCGGGCATCATGGCTGCCAAGAAAACTGCCGACCTCATCCCCATGTGCCACCCGCTGCCGCTTAGCTTCATCGACGTGGAAGCGACTGTTGTCCACCCTGCCGAGCTGCTGCGCACCGGAGGCGGCGTCCGCATTCGCGCCACCGCCGCGACCGTGGCCGGCACCGGCGTAGAGATGGAGGCCATGACCGCGGCGAGCGTCGCTGCGTTGACCGTGTACGACATGACCAAGGCGCTGGATAAGGGCATTCGTATCCGGGAGATCGTTTTGCTGAGTAAGAGCGGCGGCAAGAGCGGGGACTACCGGCGCGAGCGCGACTGAGCGGTTCTGCGGCGATGGTCTAACGGTCCGCCTCTTTGCATACCGTAAACATCGCATCGAGTCCTGCTTGCGAACGCGAGTCTTGCGTGCACCCGCGCGGGTTGCGACCGAGTCCAATGGGTATGAACGCCGTTCGCTCCGCCCTGCTCGCCTGTGCTGTGCTTCTGCCGCTAACCGGCTGCCATGCCGCGCCCGTTGCAGGCGCATCAGCAGCCAGCTCTGCCGTCCGCAAGTTCCCGCTGCCGCAGCACGACACGCCCTTGGCGAAAGAGCCGCTGCAGACCGCGGTCTTCGCCGGCGGATGCTTCTGGGGCACGCAGTCCGTGTTTGAACGGGTAAAGGGCGTGACGGCAACCGAGGTGGGTTACTCCGGCGGGTCAAAAGAGACCGCGACCTACGACCAGGTGACCACAGAGACGACGGGCCATGCCGAATCGGTGAAGGTGACGTACGATCCGTCCGTCATCACGTACGGCGGTCTGCTGCGCATCTTCTTCTCGGTCGCACACGATCCCACGCAGTTGAACCGGCAGGGGCCGGATGAGGGTACAAGCTACCGCTCGGCCATCTTCTTTTCCAATCCTCAGCAGCAGGGGATCGCGAAGGCCTACATCGCGCAACTGAATGCCGCGCACTTGTTCAACGCGCCGATCGTCACGCAAGTGACCCCGCTGAACGGCTTTTACCGTGCGGAGGACTACCACCAGGACTACGCGCTGCGCAATCCCGACAACCCGTACATCCAGGTATGCGATGTGCCCAAGATCAAGTCGCTGAAAGCGACCTACCCGGATCTGTTTGTGGATTACAAGGGCGAGTAACGAAACGCTATGTGAACAGGAAAAGGCGAGCCAATGCGGCTCGCCTTCGTGCTTTGCGCGGGGATATTACGCGTTCGCCATCTGCTGTCCCGCTTCGGCCGCCTGTTGGTTGATTTTGCTTTCCGCAAGTTCCGTGAACTTCTGGTCGCCACCCTTGCTGTCTTCCAGCGATGCCTTGATCTCGCTGACCGCGTCCTGCTTTCCGATCACCTTGGCATAGCTCTCGATGGAACCGTACGACGCCACGCGGAAGAGCTGCTGCTGGTTCGCCGCAACGATCAGTGCCGAGTCGCGAATGGGACCGGCATCGGTGTTCTGGATCATGCCGTCCACCTCGTGCAGCATTGCGGCCGTCACGTGGTTGTCATTGCGCTCCACCTGGCTGCCCAGCTTGCCAAATGCCTGCTCCACGCGCTGCGCGTATTCCTTGCTCTTGGTTGCGGTCTTGCCGAACAGTTGCTTCAGGTCAGGATCGGACGCGGCTTCGGCCCACTTGGGCGCGGCCTCCGCAATCTTCTCTTCCATGTCGAGCACATAGCTCATTGCGACCGTGGTCAACTGCTGCACGCTTTGGATCTTTGCCATCACACTCTCCTTGCCGCGCTGCCATGCAGTGCGGCATACAAGCAGTGAGATGGTGTCCTGTGTGACGGAACGGTTATGCCGTCGCGTCAACATGAGACACGCGGTGCAACAGTTACTCCGGCTTTTTCGTTTCCTCAATCTGCGCGGGTGCAAACGGGTGTGGCGCACTCGGGCCATCGCCCATGGACTCGCCCGCCGCGTTCATCGTCTGGCCGGTCAGAGCCGAGGATACGGCGGAGTCCATCATCAACTCGGCGAAGCGCCGAGTGTGCTTGTCGAGAGTTTCAATGCCGCGACGGATGATCTTGTAATCGCCGCCCTTGACGCTTGCTTCCAGCTCCAGCACCGCGGCCTTAATGTCCTGGATCTCGTTGAAGCTGAGCTGCTGCCACGCCGGGTGCTTCTCGCCTTTCTGCACGGCGTCCAGGATCGTCTGCGCTTCGTTCTTTGCCTCGATCACCTGGCGTTCGCTCA
Organism: Terriglobus aquaticus; assembly: GCF_025685415.1. Classification (NCBI taxonomy): domain Bacteria; kingdom Pseudomonadati; phylum Acidobacteriota; class Terriglobia; order Terriglobales; family Acidobacteriaceae; genus Terriglobus; species Terriglobus aquaticus. The sequence continues at coordinate 2,720,328 of NZ_JAGSYB010000001.1, read as the reverse complement.
GGTCGGCCTCGGCGTTGTCGAAGCTGTCGAGGATCATCGTCTCAACCTGCTCGTCGGTCAGGCCGTAGCTGGGCTTTACCTCTACTTGCGATTCGGTGCCGCTGCGCTGTTCGCGCGCGCTTACCTGCAGAATGCCGTTGGCATCGATCAGGAACTTGACCTCGATGCGCGGCAGCCCCGCCGTCATCGGCGGTATGCCTTTCAGATCGAAGCGCGCCAGCGATCGGCAATCCTTGGCCAGCTCCCGCTCGCCCTGCAGCACGTGGATCGCGACGTTGGTCTGGCCGTCAACGCCGGTCGTGAAGTGCTCGGTCGCGCTTGCCGGGATGGTGCTGTTCCGTTGAATGATCTTGGCCACTACGCCGCCCAGTGCCTCAATGCCGAGCGAGAGGGGCGTCACGTCCAGCAGCAGCAGATCGCTGGTCGCGGCGGAGCCGCCGCCCAGAATGTCGGCCTGCACCGCGGCACCCAAAGCGACGACCTCGTCAGGGTTCAGTTCCGTGTGGGGCTTTTTGCCTCGCACTGCAAGCTCGAAGACTTCGCTCACCAGCGCACGAACAGCCGGGATGCGTGTCGATCCGCCAACCAGAACGACTTCCTGGATCTCTGCCGGCGTAATGCCTGCATCCTTCATCGCCTGTTTCGCCGGGCCGGCGGTGCGTGCGATCACGGGCGCAATCAACTGCTCAAACTGCTCGCGGGAGATTTCGCGCTGGTAGCGCCGCGGCTCCCCGGTAAGGTCACGGCCGAAGTCGCTCAGGTCGATGTTCAGCTTCGCGATCTCTTCCGATGAAAGCGCGATCTTCGCCTCGATCACGGCGTTGCGCACCTTCTGTAGAAGCGCGGCGGGGAGTTGTGCATCGGTGTAACCGGGGAAGAACTCGTTGCGGATCTCGTCCAGGGCGATGCGCAGCAGCAGGTTGTCGATGTCGTCGCCGCCCAGGTGCGTGTCGCCGTTGGTGGCGATCACCTCGAAGATGCCGTCGTGCAGCTTAAGGATCGACACGTCAAACGTGCCGCCGCCGAAGTCGTACACCGCGACGGTACCGGCCTTGGCGCGGTCCAGGCCGTAGGCCAGCGCGGCCGCGGTTGGCTCGTTGACCAGACGCAGCACTTCCAGACCCGCGATGCGGCCCGCGTCCTTCGTCGCTTGGCGCTGCGCGTCGTTGAAGTAGGCGGGAACCGTGACGACGGCCTTGGTCACGGGCGTGCCGAAAAAGCGCTCGGCGTTGCGTTTTAACTGCTGCAGCACTAGTGCGCCAATTTCGGGCGGCGTCAGCGTGCGGTCGCCTACCTTCAGCTTCAACGGGGCATCGGCCTCATCCTGGTTCACGATGTGGAACGGGAACAGTTGCAGTTCGTCCCGAACATCCGCGATGCCCCGGCCCATCAGTCGCTTGGCGGAGTAGACGGTGTTGCCCGGCTCGCTCAGCAGCGTGGCACGCGCGGCATTGCCCACCTGCACGTCGCCACCGTTGATGGCAACCACCGACGGAACAATGGGCGACCCGTCTTCGCCGGGAATGACGGTCGGTTTGCCGTCTTGCAGGTACGCCACAAGCGAGTTGGTGGTGCCCAGGTCGATGCCGACAATGCGTTCGGAAGCCATGGCTCTATTGTCCCATTGCGGGCGCAGCACCTTTGCGCCGGGTCAGGCCGGCTGCTTGCTTGCCGCGTCCGGCTTCGCCAGATCGCACGCGCGCCACAGATACCAACTGGCCACCGAGCACCATGGGTGCCACTTCCTGGCCCGCTTCAGCATTTCGTCTGGCTTGGGCAGATCGGCTGGGGTCACCTTGTCCTCGGGCTTCAGCTTGCCAAAGGTGAGAGCGAACCCCTTCCGCACGCCGTAGTCGCTCACCGGCAGTACGTCTGGCCGTCCCAGGCGAAACATCAGGAACATCTCCACGGTCCAGCGGCCAATGCCGCGTACCTGGGTCAGGTGCTCGATGATGCTTTCGTCGTCCATGCGCCGAATGCGGGCCAGAGTCGGAACCGTGCCATCCAGCGTCTTGGCGGCCAGGTCACGGAGCGCCAGCGTCTTGTTCGCGCTGAGCCCGGCCCCTCGCAATTGCGGCGTCGGGCAGTCCAGCAGGTCCTGCGCGGAAGGGTGAACGCCGACACCGCAGACTTCATGGAAGCTTTCCAAAAGCCGAGTGTGGATGGCGCGGGCCGCCTTGCCGTGAAGCTGCTGAAACACAATGGATTCAGCCAGCGCCTCGAACGGCGACTGCGATCCGGAAATGCGAAGCGTGAACGGCCCTGCGCGCCCGATCAGCCGCGCCAGCTTTGGGTCTGCCGCGGACAGCGAGGCGACCGCTTCCGCAGCGTCGTAGGGCGGCTTGCGATTGGCCGAGGGTCGAGGCATACGTCAGTTTTTCACGTTCCGGCGGAACGACTATCGCCCGAAATGAACTCGGACCGATTCGGACGCAATTTACAACAGGTATCTCTGACGGCAGATTGGAAAGAGCGAGATCCCATCTTTCAGCCCGAGCGGCCGGCACCTTTGCCGAGCCCGATTTGGCGACGGACGATTATCGCAGGATGCACGAAACCAGTAGGGAACCTCTGGCCTCCGGCGGTGCTTGTGGCCGGACGGCGCTGCTATAGTTCTGGTGAAGTTCCCGACACCTCCGACGCCGCGAAGTTTCGCTCAGATCGGCAGAAATCCTGCCTCCCTCTGATTCGGACCTCGCCAAACGCAACGACCGCGGGTGCAGCACAGCCCGAACACGGCCCACCGGTGAAGCAGGCGGGGGACAGTTTCATAGGTGGCACTTAGCAGCCACCGCTCTTTGGACGGGCCGAGCGATTCCGTAGCGCTCCGGTCCGGGAGAAGCAGGACGCATCGATGGCGCAAGTATTTGACCGCAGTTCGAACGCCCTGGCGCGGGCAGGTCTGGTTCTTACCGGACTGATCGTCGTCGCGCTGGGTGTGGCGTTGAATTCGCTGCAGCGCTCCCCCTGGGTCACCAGGCAGGGCCAGCGCGCCGATCAGCCGGTGCCCTTTTCGCACCGCCACCACGTGGAGGGTCTGGGCATTCAGTGCCAGTACTGCCACACGAGCGTGGAAAAGGCTGGCTACGCCGGCATTCCGCCGACCAAGACCTGCATGAACTGCCACTCGCAGATCTGGACCAACGCTCAGATGCTCGAGCCGGTACGCCAGAGCTGGGCGACCGGTCAGTCGATCAAGTGGATCCGCGTGCACGATCTGCCAGACTACGTCTACTTCAATCACGAAATTCACGTGAACAAGGGCATCGGCTGCGCCAGCTGTCACGGCCGCGTCGACGAGATGCCCATCATGTACATGGAAAATTCGCTGCAGATGGAGTGGTGTTTGAACTGCCACCGCAACCCGGCGAAGAACCTCCGCCCGACCAGCGAAATCTACAACATGGCATGGAGCGGACCCACCCGCGACAAGCCAGTGTGGTGCGCGGAAACCGGCAAGGGCGGACCCACGGCCCAGCAGATCAACTGCGTGACCAAGGACCCGCAGCAGGGCAATCCGCAGCTTGCGTTCCTGCAGCAGGACACCAGCACCAACGGTCCGAACTACGATCCGGGCAACGGTCTGGCCGGCGCGTCCAACGGCAAGTCGTCCTCTTCGACCGGCACCGACCTGGAGCCGAACGCGAAGAACGGTGCAGGCAAGACCTACTCCGATACGCAGACGGGCGCAATCCTGCCGGCCAGCTACACCAAGTTCACCTCACAGGAAGCTCTCGGCACCTTCCTGTCGGATCACTACCGCATTCGCCGGCCCAATGAGCTCCAGAGCTGCGAGGTATGCCACCGATGAACTCTGGAACCCTAACGAGCCCCGTGAACGACGGAATGGAACCCAAGGCAATGCTTGAAAGCACGACCGCTGCCTCCGGCGGCGCACAGGTAGTCACCTCCATTCAGCCCGCAAAGCTGAGCCTGGAGGAAGTTCGCTCGCGCCTGGATGCGCAGGGCGGAACCAAGGGCGGCAAGCGCTTCTGGCAGTCCATTGACGATCTGGTCGACGCGCCGGGCTTCATGGAGATGGTCAAGGAAGAGTTTCCCCGTCAGGCTTCGGAGCTGACCGAGGGCTTCTCGCGTCGCGGCTTCATGAAGGTCATGGGTGCCTCGCTGGCCCTGGCCGGCGTCACCGGTTGCACCAAGCAGCCGGACGAGCCGATCTATCCTTACGTCAAGCAGCCGCAGGACCTGATCATCAGCAAATTCAACTACTTCGCCACCGCTCACCCGTTTCCGACGGGCGCTGTGCCGGTGCTGGTGAAGAGCCGCGAATACCGTCCGGTCAAGATCGACGGCAATCCGGAACACCCGATGTCCAAGGGGAAGACGGACGTCTTCACCCAAGCGACCCTGCTGGATTTGTACGATCCGGACCGCTCCAAGCACGTGATCCAGCGGACCGCGGGCCAGAGCATTAATGCCGATTTTGGCGGCTTCCAGACGGCGTTTGCGGAAGTTGTTGAGAAGCTGCCCCAGGGCAACGGCTTGGTCTTCCTGTCGGAGACCATCACCTCGCCGACTCTTGCCGCGCAGTGGAAGGCCGTCCAGGCCAAGTACCCCGGCGCGAAGCTGGTCCAGTGGGAACCGATCAACCAGGACAACGCCCGCGCCGCCACCAAGGCAGCCTTTGGCCAGTATGCTGACGCACAGTACAAGCTGGAAAACGCGGACGTCATCCTTGCGCTGGATGCCGATTTCCTGTCGTCCAACGCGTTCCCGGGCTTCCTGCCGCTCAGCGCAGGCTTTGCCGAGCGCCGCAAGTACGAGCCCGGCAAGACGATGAACCGCCTGTACGTGGTTGAGACCAACCACACGGTCACGGGTGCCAAGGCGGATCATCGCCTGGCCCTGAAGCCGAGCGACATCGACGCATTCGCCGCTGCTCTACAGGGCGGCAGCTACACGGGCGGCAACGAGCAGGCGCAGAAGTTCTTCGCAGCGTTGCAGGCGGACCTGAAGCGCTCCGGCGCTCGCGCCGTCGTCATCGCGGGTCCGCAGGCTTCGGTTGCGGTAAATCACGCCGCGCTCGCGCTGAACCAGCAGCTCGGCGCCGTCGGATCCACCGTGGTCTACACCCAGCCTGTGGCAGAGATCCCGACCGAGCAGTACGCCGACCTGCGGAACCTGGTGAACGCCATGAACGCCGGCCAGGTGAAGGCTCTGGTTCTGCTGGGCGGAAATCCCATCTACTCGACGCCTGCCACCCTTGGCTTCGGCCCGGCCATGAGCAAGGTGCCGTGGACTGCGTCGCTCGGCATGTATCAGGACGAAACGAACGTCCTGACCAGCTGGCACATCAACCAGGCCCACTTCCTGGAAAGCTGGTCAGACGCTCGCGCGTACGATGGCACAATCTCGATCGTTCAGCCGATGATCGATCCGCTGTACGGTGGCCTGACCTCGCACGACATTCTGCAGACGCTACTGGATAACCCCAGCATGACCTCGTACGAGGTGGTCCAGGCCACGGCCAAGACCTACATGAAGGGTGATTCGGAAGCAGCGTGGCGCAAGGCTCTGCATGACGGCTGGGTTGAGGGAACGGCGTTCACGCCCCGCTCCGGCGGCATCTCGGGCGCAGCCGCTCCGGCACCTGCCCCGGTGCAAAGCAATGGCGGCCTGGAGCTCGTCTTCCGGCACGATCCGTCGCTGTACGACGGCCGCTACGCCAACAACGGCTGGCTGCAGGAGTTGCCGAAGCAGATCACGCGTATCAGCTGGGACAATGCCGCGCTGATGAGCATGAACACCATGACCGAGCTGAAGGCGAACGAGGAAGAGCTCCTCGAACTGGAAGTCAACGGTCAGAAGGTCAAGTTTGCTCCACTGATGGTTCCCGGGCACGCCGACGGCGTTGTGACGGTCCATGTGGGACAAGGCCGCTGGTTTGGACGCAACGCGCAGTTCGTCGGTTCGGACGCATACAAGCTGCAGTCGGTGGATTCACCCTATCTTTCGAGCGGCCTGAAGGTGAATGCGACCGGCGAAAAGCACAACTTGTGCGTTACGCAGGTCCACTCGATGGACCAGCGTGGCAAGACCGCGCAGAGCGACTTGCAGCACCCGGACACCTCCGGCAACGAGTCGCTTCCGGGGCACGAAGCCATGGAGCGGGCGATTATCCGCAGCGCAACCGTTGCCGAGGCGCAGAAGACGCCGGGATTTGCTCATGAGGGCAGCCCGCTGAAGGAGACTCCCGAACACGAGGAGAGCTTCTTCCCCAACGCTTGGAGCTACACCAACCAGGACAAGTCGACCGGAACCATCCAGAATGCCTGGGGCATGACGATCGACCTGAACAGCTGCATCGGCTGCAACGCCTGCGTCGTCAGCTGCTATGCCGAGAACAACATCCCGGTGGTTGGCCGCGAACAGGTCAAGGTCGGCCGCAACATGCAGTGGCTGCGCATCGACACCTACTTCGAGGGCGATCTGCACGCTCCCAAGGCGCACTTCCAGCCCATGGCCTGCCAGCATTGCGAGAACGCAGGCTGCGAACAGGTTTGCCCGGTCGGTGCCACGGTGCACACACCCGAAGGCCTGAACACCATGGTGTACAACCGCTGCGTGGGTACGCGCTACTGCTCCAACAACTGCCCATACAAGGTACGCCGCTTCAACTTCCTGCTGTACGCGGACTACGACACCGAGTCGCTCAAGTTCATGCGCAACCCGGAAGTGTCAGTACGCTCACGCGGTGTGATGGAAAAGTGCACCTACTGCGTTCAGCGGATTGAGGCCGTCAAGATCGAGGCTGACAAGGAAGGCCGGCCCATCCGCGACGGTGAGATCATCACCGCCTGCCAGGAAGCCTGCCCGACCGAGGCCATCGTCTTCGGCAACATCAATGACAAGAACAGCCGGGTGGCCAAACTGAAAGCGGAAGAGCGCAGCTATCAGGTACTCGCCGACATTAACTACCGTCCGCGGACGAGCTACATCGCCGGCGTGACCAACCCGAACCCAGAGCTGGAGACGGCGTAATGGCGACCAAACCAATCAGTGAACCACTCCGCCATCCGGTAAACGACCCGATGATCGACCCGCGCACCGGCGAGTTCGCCGTCATTGCGCCGGGCCACAACTTCGCGTCGGTAACGCAGAAAATCTCAAATGTGGTGCTCACGTCCCACACCCCGCTGGGCTGGTTCTTTGGCTTGATCGCGGCGGCTGGCGTGCTCACCATGATGATCGTTGCCATCACGTGGCTGGTGCTGCGCGGTGTAGGCATCTGGGGTGTCACCATCCCCGGCGCCTGGGGCTTCGCCATTGTCAACTTCGTGTGGTGGATCGGTATCGGTCACGCCGGAACGCTGATCTCCGCCATCCTTCTGCTCTTCAAGCAGAGCTGGCGTAACTCGATCAACCGCTTCGCCGAAGCTATGACGATCTTCGCCGTCTGCTGCGCAGGCCTCTTCCCGGTGCTGCACATCGGGCGTCCGTGGCTGGGATACTGGCTCTTCCCGTACCCAAACACCATGAACATCTGGCCGCAGTTCCGTTCCCCGCTCTGCTGGGACGTGTTCGCGGTGTCCACGTACGCGACCATCTCGGTAGTGTTCTGGTACATCGGTATGGTGCCTGACTTCGGCACCCTCCGCGACAAGGCTACGCATCCGTTCCCCAAGTGGTTCTACGGCCTGCTGTCGCTTGGCTGGCGCGGTTCCACCCGTCACTGGATGCGGTATGAGACAGCGTCGCTCCTGCTGGCTGGTCTGTCGACCCCACTGGTGCTCTCGGTCCACACCGTCATCAGCTTCGACTTCGCCGTCGCGGCTCTGCCCGGTTGGCACACGACCATCTTCCCGCCGTACTTCGTCGCGGGTGCTATCTACTCCGGCTTCGCGATGGTGCTGACGCTTGCGATTCCGATCCGGAAGTTCTACCACATGGAAGACCTGGTTACGCTCCGTCACCTGGACAACATGGCCAAGGTCATGCTGGGTACGGGCCTGATCGTGGCGTACGGCTACGGCACAGAGGTCTTCTTCGCCTGGTACTCCGCTTCCCACTGGGAGTGGTTCATGATGTGGAACCGCATGTTCGGTCCCATGGGTTGGGGATACTGGATGCTCATCCTCACCAACATCGCGATACCACTGTTCACGCTCTGGTGGCGCAAGCTTCGGGTCAACGTCACGTACCTGTTCATCCTGTCGCTGATCATCAATACCGGTATGTGGTTTGAGCGATTTGTGATCGTGGTGACCTCGCTGTACCGCGATTACCTGCCCTCCTCGTGGGGCACGTACCGCGCCACCAAGTGGGATTACATGCTGTACGTCGGCACCATGGGCTTCTTCACGTTCCTGTTCCTGTTGTTTACGCGCTTCGCCCCCATGATCCCGATGAACGAAATCAAGATGATGCTGCCCCAGGCCAAGCTGGCGGGCGGCCTGGATGCCGAGGAAACGGTAGAGGAGACGGCCTGATGCCAGTCGAAGAGGGAGTCTACGGCCTCCTGGCCGAATTCAATACCCCCGGTGCCATGGTGCACGCGACCGAACAGGCTCGTGCCGCCGGATACCGCCGGATGGAGTGCTACACGCCCTACCCGGTCGAGGAAGCCGCGACCGCTCTGGATGTGCACCACACCCGCGTTCCGCTTTTGACGCTGATGGGCGGCTTGATGGGCCTGACCACGGCATTCCTGATGCAGACCTGGATGTCCGCCATCTCCTATCCGATCAACGTCGCGGGACGGCCACTCTTCAGCTGGCCTGCCTTCATGATCCCGGCATATGAGTGGACCATCCTGTTCGCGGGCCTGTCGGCCGCGTTCGGCATGTTGGCCCTGAACGGTCTGCCCCAGCCGTACCACCCGTTGTTCAACGCTCCCAATTTCCGTACTGGAGCGACGGACAACAAGTTCTTCCTGTGCCTGGAAGCGGCGGATCCCCGGTTTGAGCTGGCGGACACCCGCGCGTTTCTCGAACAGTTCCACGCCGTGAGTGTGGTGGAGGTGGACCTGTAATGCAGGCCGTCCAGACAACAGCAACGACGGAACGGGCCACCGCCATGAAACAGCGGCTGCTGGCGGTTTCCTTGTCTGCCCTTTCGGTGCTCGGCCTTGCCGGCTGCCGCCAGGACATGCACAACCAGCCTAAGTTCTATCCCCAGCGCGGGACCGAGTTTTTCGCAGACGGACGCTCCGCGCGTCCCCAGGTAGAAAACACCGTCGCGCGCGGCCAAGCCGATGTTAACAGCTACTTCATGACCGGCATGCAGGGCGGCAAGGAAGGCGACGGCATGCCGTTGCCCGTGACCATGGACCTGCTGTCCCGCGGCCAGGAACGGTACAACATCTATTGCACGGCGTGTCACTCCCGCGTGGGTAATGGCGGCGGCATCGTCGTACAGCGCGGCTACCGCCCGGCAGGGAATTTCCACACCGATCGGCTGCGCTCGGCGCCGCTCGGTCACTTCTACAACGTGATTGCAAATGGCTACGGCGCGATGCCGGAATACGGCACCATGCTCCCGGTGGAAGATCGTTGGGCGATCGTGGCCTACATCCGGGCTCTCCAGTTGAGCCAGAACGCTACCGCTGCCGATGCGGGCGGAGTACCCATCCGCAAGCTGGGCGACGTTGCAGAGGCGAACGGTCTACCGCGCAACTTTGCTGCAGAGTGGGCGTTGCCGGCGACGGCTGTGTACGGCACACCAGACAACCAGGATCACGGGATCCCGGGCCAAGACGCCGCGACCAATGGAGCGAACGTGTCCGGCAAGACCGGAGTCCAGACACAAAACACGGGCCATGGAGCGCCGGGATCTGCAGGAAACGTGAGTTCGCCCATCACTCCCAATGCCGGATCTTCGATGTCTCCGGCTACGCTCAACGGGCCCCGCTAAACCTTCGCCCCCACGCACCACCTGAACGGCACCACACGCTAGGACGAGAGACGGAATGGCACACGAACACGGACTCGACACACACGCCACACACGGCCACACCAATGTGCACGGGGCGGCCCTGCACATCGATCACGGCCCTCGTGTGCTGCCGGCCAACCTGAGCGCACCGCCGGTGGTTGCGGCCTGGCGCACCCGTTCCCTTCTGGTGGGCGCTGTCGGCGTGGTACTTTCGCTGCTGTTCCTGATCACTCCGGACGGCCGCGACCACTTCGCGCGCGCTCTGCTACTCGGCTGGTTCATGGCGTTCTCGCTGTGCGCCGGCGGCCTGTGCGTTCTGATGCTGCAGTACGTCTCCGGCGGCAAGTGGGGCCTGGTCATCCGGCGTCCGCTGGAAGCCATGGTCGGCACCTTCTGGTTCGTGGTGGCGCTGTTTGTGCCGATCATGCTGTTCGGCCGCAAGCTGTATCTCTGGATGGATTACCCGACCCGTGCGGCGGTAGAGAATGCACTGTCGAACCACCTGATCTCGGAGTCGGAGGCGCACGCACTGAACTGGAAGCACCTGATGCTTTCGCCCATGAGCGTGACCCTGCAATTTATCGTCGTGTTCGCATTCCTCGGCGCCTGGGGTGGCCTTCTCAACAAGTGGTCCATCGACCGGGATGCCGATCCGCGCGCCGGTTCCATGGCTTCCTTCGAATACTGGCGCATCAAATGCGAGAACCTGTCGGGCATCGGCATCCTGCTCTACTCTGTGGTGCTTACGATCGTTGCGATTGATTTGGTGATGTCCATGGACATCACCTGGTACTCGACGATGTGGGGCCTGCAGTTCCTGGTCGGGCAGGGCTACCTCGTGCTGGCCGTCTCCATTCACACCATCATCCGGCTCTCCCGCACCCAGCCCATGGCTACTGCGCTCCGGGTGACCGAGCAACATGACCTCGGCAAGTTCCTGTTCGCCTTCGTCATGCTCAACATCTACCTGACGTTTGCGCAGTTCCTGATCATCTGGTCGGCCAATCAGCCGGAGGAAATCCACTTCTACCTGAACCGCATTCGCGGCGGGTGGTGGGTGATCTGCTCGCTCGACTTCATCTTCCACTGGGTGATCCCGTTTACGCTCCTGCTGAGCCGTGGCTTCAAGCGGAGCCGCAGCAAGATGCTGGCGCTCACCGCGTTCATGGTCTTCGCGCGCGCCTTCGATCTGTTCTGGCTGATCGAGCCGAACTTCCCGAAGTCCATGGCGAACTTCGCCGGTGGCGGCATCAGCATGCTCGCCTACATCACGCTGCCCCTCGGAATCCTCGGCTTCTGGAGCTTCTATTACCTGCACAACCTGCAACAGCGTCCGCTGATTGTCCTCAACGATCCGCACACGGCGGAAATCCTGGAGCCGGAACATGCCCATTAATTCAGGCCAGCAGAACACCGAGCATCACGACGAGCACGGCATTGAAAAGCCGAATCCGCATCCCATGCCAAAGACGGATGCGGAGCACCCGGGCTATGAGATCACCGACGTCAACACCAAGGGCGTTGTGGTCTTCATGGGCGGAATGCTCGCCTTCATTTTCGTCTTCTTCATCTTTTGCTATGCCGCTGGCAAGGCCCTGAACTTTGGTCTGTTGAAGCAGGACAGCGATCAGGACTCACGCAATCCACAGGCAGCCTCAGCCAGTGGGTCGCCCATCGGCCTGCATCGCGGCGACAGCATGACCAACAACCCGGAGATGGAGCAGCGTGAGTCCGCTCTGGTAGCCCAGAGCTTTCCCACGCCCCGGCTGGATGCGGACGACTCGAACCAGTCCACCGCCGACCTGCACGCCCGGGAGGATCTGCTGCTGAACTACTACACCGAGGTTGAGTCGAACCAGGGCGCAGCAGGCGGCCGTCCCGGCACCGTTCGGATACCGATTGACGTTGCCATGCAGCTCCTTGTAAAGAGAGGCCTGCCGTCGTCCAATAATGGAGGAGCCACCACCCAGATCGCATCGGGGGCGGCACCCAATGCTGGTACGACGGGTGCAAACGGCAGCGCGGAAATGACGGGCGACGTTGATCACCTCGTCCATCCTCCGCTCACCAATGGTTTTGCCCGTACCAGCTATGAACTGGACCAGATCGAGCAGCGTGGTCAGGCGCTGGAAATGAAAAATGAGCAGAATGCCCGCAACAATGGCGAGCACGCCAAGCTCGAGAAGTAAACGGAAGCGAAAGGGAATCGGAGCGGCATGAGCATGATGGACATATTCCGGAAAACACGGCGCACCGCGTATGCGGCAGCGGCGGTGTTGCTGGGGTGTGCCTTGCTCCCCCTCGCGACTCCCGCGCAGGTCGCTTCCTACGGTGAAAAGCAGACGGGCGATCAGTACGGCAACGAACTGCCGACGGTATTGAAGAGTGCTGCAATCAACCAGCGCCTGAATGGCCAGATTCCTCTAAACTCCACCTGGACGGATGAGACCGGCAAGTCAGTCCACCTCGGGGACTACTTCCAGAATGGCAAGCCGGCGATTTTGGCTTTGGTGTACTACCAGTGCCCCATGCTGTGTTCGGAGGAACTGGACGGCTTGACGCAGGCGCTTGCCATGGTTCACCTGAACCCTGGCAAGGACTTTCAAGTTGTCATAGCCTCAATCGATCCCAGCGACACTCCCGCAATGGCGGAACAGAAGAAGGCGCTCTACACCAAGCGGTATGCGCGTCCGGGCACCGAGGCCGGATGGCACTTCCTGGTTGGGCCTCAGCCGTCGATTGACGCACTTTCGTCCGCGGTGGGCTTCGGCTACGTCCGCGTCCCCGGACCAGACGGCAAGCTCACGCAGTTCGCTCACGCCTCGGCGATACAGATCCTCACGCCCGAAGGCAAGGTGGCCCAGTACTATCTAGGAGTTGAGTACTCGCCAAAGGACGTCCTGCTTGGGCTGGTCGAGGCTTCTGGTAACAAGATCGGTTCCCCGGTTGCCAACATTCTCACCTATTGCTACCACTATGACCCGCACCGCAACCGGCACAGCATCATCGTTGCGCGTGTAGTGCAGCTTAGCGGCATGGTGACCCTTGCGGGCCTTGGGGGCTTCATGTTTCTCATGTTCCGGCGCGACCACCAGATTGCAAAAGAGCAGAACCACCTGACGCGGCGGAGCGATCCGGATCGCGACGTATCCTAAACCGCCCATTTCGAGGCAGACAGATCGTTCGTAAACGGCAGCACGCATCACCGCAGGACAAGATTTACAGGAAGAGATAAGGCCAACGATGTCGTATATCAGTCCAGTGCTCTGGCAGTTCCTCACCAAATGGTTGACGTATTTCGCCATCTGGCCGCAGGAGGCGTCGACCGTCGCGCCCATGGCCGACGCACTGTACCTGTTTCTCTGGGGCATGACCGTCGTCGGCATGATCCTTGTCGGCGCGCTTGTCTTTGTCTTCTCGGTTCGCTACCGCGCGCAGAAGCACCCCGAAGCCGTCCAGATCGAGGGCTCCACGCTGCTGGAGGCCACCTGGACGATCATCCCGCTCGGCATCTTCCTGTTTGTGTTTGTTTGGGGCGCCTGGCTGTACTTCCGGATCTACAATCCGCCAGCCAACGCGATGCAGATCTACATCGTTGGCAAGCAGTGGATGTGGAAAGCCGAACATCCCGGCGGTCAGCATGAAATCAACGCGCTCCATGTCCCGACGGGTCGCCCTGTCCAGTTGACGATGATCTCGCAGGACGTCTTCCACTCATACTCCATCCCGGCGTTTCGCGTGAAGCGCGAGGTCATCCCCGGGCGGTTCACCACCGTGTGGTTCAACGCAACGACTCCGGGCACCTATCACCTGTTCTGCACCCAGTACTGCGGCACGCTGCACAGCGGCATGATCGGCGAAGTAACGGTGTTGAGCCCGGACGATTACCAGCGGTGGACGGAGCAGTCCACCAGCGGCATGAGCCTGGCGCAGAACGGCGAGCGCCTTTTCAATTCGCTGGGATGCAATAGCTGCCATAACGGTACAGCTGCGGCTCGCGGACCGGTCCTGGCGGGAGTTTACGGTTCCAAGATCCAGATGGACGACGGCACGACCCAGATTGCGACCGATGGCTGGCTCCGCGACACCATTCTGAACCCCTCGCAGCATGTGCCGGCTGGGTACAAGCCGATCATGCCGACCTACCAGGGCCAGGTTTCTGAAGAAGGCCTGATCGATCTGGTCGAGTACATCAAGAACCTCAAGAGCAATTATCGTAATCAGCAGACCCTGGTTACCACGCAGTCCAACAACGCGGCGCCGACCACGCCCGATATGGTGAAGCCATGAGCACTATCGTCTCTCTGCCCGACCAGAGCACCGCGACGCTGCCAAAGCGTAGCTACCTGAACGCAGAACACGGCCTGTTGAGCTGGCTGCTGACTGGCGACCACAAGCGCATCGCCATGCTCTACCTGGTTTCCATCACATTCTTCTTCTTCCTGGGAGGCTTCTTTGCCGGCATGATCCGGCTGGAGCTGCTGACCCCGGTGGGAGACCTGATGGCGGCAGACACCTACAACAAGATGTTCACCATGCACGGCATCGTCATGGTCTTCCTGTTCCTGGTGCCGTCCGTTCCGGCCACGCTGGGCAACTTCCTAATCCCAATCATGATCGGGGCCAAGGATCTCGCGTTCCCCAAGATCAACCTGCTCAGCTGGTACCTGTACATGATCGGCGGCACGTTTGTGCTGGCGTCGTTGGTGCTGGGCGGTGTGGATACCGGCTGGACGTTCACCACGCCTCTCTCCACCCACTACCTGAACACGCACGTGATCACCACGGCGACCGCGATCTTCATCGCAGGATTCTCGTCCATCTTCACGGGCCTGAACTTCATCGTGACGATTCACCGTATGCGCGCACCAGGCATGACCTGGTTCCGCCTGCCGCTGTTCGTCTGGTCGAACTATGCCGCCAGCATCATGATGGTGCTGGGCACTCCGGTCCTCGCCATTGCGATCACTCTGGTGGCCCTGGAACGGACTATCGGCATCGGCGTCTTCGATCCCGCCAAGGGCGGCGATCCGCTGCTGTTCCAGCACCTGTTCTGGTTCTATTCGCACCCTGCCGTGTACATCATGATTCTGCCCGGCTTCGGTGTCATCTCTGAGGTGATCTCCACCTTCAGCCGCAAGCGGGTCTTCGGGTATACCGCAGTTGCCTTCTCTTCGGTGGCGATCGCCCTGTTCGGCTTCTTCGTATGGGCGCACCACATGTTCATCATGGGCGTGTCCAACTACTCGGCCCTGGTGTTCTCGCTGTTGACCATGCTGGTAGCGGTACCCTCGGCCATCAAGATTTTCAACTGGTCGTTCACGCTTCAGAAGGGCTCGATCACCTTCGAGACGCCGATGCTCTACGCGTTCGGCTTCATCGGCCTGTTCACGATTGGTGGACTCACCGGGGTCTTCCTGGGTTCGCTCGGCATGGACATCCACCTTACCGAGACCTACTTCATCGTCGCCCACTTCCACTTCGTCATGGTGGGTGGCATGCTCATGGCCTTCCTTTCGGGCGTCCACTTCTGGTGGCCCAAGATGACGGGCCGCATGTACCCCGAGTCGATCTCGAAGCTGGCCGCTGTGACCACGTTTATCGGGTTCATCCTCACCTTCTTCCCGCAGTTCGTGGTGGGTTACCTTGGCATGCCGCGTCGCTACCACGCGTACCCGGCGGAGTTCCAAGTGCTCAACGTACTTTCGACTGCAGGTGCGACGGTGCTTGGAGTGGGCTATCTTCTGCCGCTTTTGTACCTGGGCTGGTCTTTGAAGTACGGTGCGATCGCGGGTAACAACCCGTGGCAGGCAACTGGCTTGGAGTGGCAGATCCAGTCACCTCCGCTCACTGAGAACTTCCTGGAAACGCCCGTTGTGGAATGGGAAGCCTACGATTACGAGTGGCTGGCCAAGAAGCAGCAGGCTGAACTCTCCCACGTGTAGCTTCTCCCGGCGGCGGAACTCCCGCCGCCCACGCACCCCGGTTTTATACCCCGGGCAGAGTTACTTCGCTGAGGCCCGCAAGCCCGGCATAGCAGGCAACAGGAAGCGCCCTGATGTCTGGCACTGAGAGGAAGAGAGAACGATGTCGGTCAGCTCGACGTTTTCAGAGATCACCCATCCGCCCGCACCGGAGATCCACGCGTCTCACGACGTGCACGATCACCCGTTCTATCAGCGGCACCACTTTGAGACGGCTGAGCAGCAGCGCGAAGCTGCCGGCTTCGGCATGTGGCTCTTTCTGCTCACAGAAATCATGTTCTTCGGCGGCCTGTTCATGGCCTACCTGCTGTACCGGAACTGGTACTACGACGCCTTCGTTGCGGCGTCGAACTCCATCTCCGTGCCAATGGGATTGACCAACACCATCGTCCTGATCACGTCGTCATTGACGATGGCGATGGGCGTGTGGGCGGCCGAGGTCAAGAATAAAAAGCTGCTCCAGATTTTCCTGCTCGCGACTGTAGTTCTCGGCTTCGCCTTTCTTGGCATCAAGACCGGCGAGTACTACGACAAGTTCGCAGAGCATCACGTTCCTGGCGCTTCGTTCAGCATCGCGGACTTCGTGAATCCTCCGGCTGGAAGCAAGGAAAAGCCGCTGCCGATGGACATGGCGAAAAAGACGGAAGTCTACTTCTCCCTGTACTTCGCCATGACCGGCGTCCACGCGCTGCACATGATCATCGGCATCGCGATCCTGATCGTGCTGCTGTGGAAATCCAACAGCGGTGTCTACACGTCCGGGTATGTCCAACCCATCGAGAACTTCGGGCTGTACTGGCACTTCGTCGACATCGTATGGATTTTTCTGTTCCCGTTCCTTTACTTGATCAATCGACACTGACCTGTGTCAGGGTGCGACCGGTGTAGGGAGTCGCGTAGATCTGATATCGCATTGAAAACGCTGGGCCTAAAGAGAAAATAGAGCCCGACCCTCCAGGCAGGAGACAGGTATGAGTGAGTTGCAGAAGACAGATAACGGGGAACAGGCGATCGCTCTGTCGAACAAGCCCGTCGACCGGCATGGTGCCAACCTGGACTACCACGACGCTGGAAATGTGGTGAACCCCGAACACATTGCGCACCACATCGTTTCGCCAGTGATGTACCTGGCGATCTTCGGTGTGCTGATGATCGGCACCCTGGCCACTGTTGGCTTCGCGTATCTGCCGCTCGGTCCTTTCAACGCGGCCGTGGCCATCGCGATCGCCTGCACCAAGGCCGTGTTCGTCGTGCTCTTCTTCATGCACGTCAAGTACAGCTCTCGCCTGGTGAAGCTCACCGTGGTCAGTGGCTTCTTCACCTTCCTGGTGCTGGTGATCATGAGCATGAGCGACTACATCTCGCGCGCTTGGGGTCAGTGGTAAAACTCGCTTCTAAGCGGTAGTCATCGGAGGGACGCAGATGCGTCCCTCTTCTTATTGCGCTCGAAGTTGGGGAACGCCGGGCCCCTCAGTGAGTCGCCGACGGTTCGCTTCGCGTCCATATGCCCATTGCCTGGGCACCCGGTTGTTCTCGCATGGCGAGCTCCAAAGGTCCTGAAGCGGTCGGGGATCCCCTAAGCGCTCATGCTTCCAGCACATGGACCCAGAGATCCCGCGGTGGACTCTCCTCCTGCTCCTCGTTCCGTTTCACATGCGAGATTGCCGAGGCTAGCTGCTATCACAGCGCAAGGGTCTCAATCTTGTCGCAAAGCGATCACCGGTTCAAGTCGAGCCGCGCGCTCGGCCGGCACCCAGCTTGCAGTTACCGACACGGCAAGCAACAGGGTGACAGTCACCGTCAGGCTGAGCGGATCCCGTGCCTCCGTGTCGTACAGCAGGCTGCTAACCAACTGAGCGAGTCCGAGCGCTGCTCCAAGGCCAACCAGAACACCAGCGCCTGCAAGCCAACCAGCTTCCCGCAACACCATGCGGCGCACGCGGCCTCGTTCCGCTCCAAGAGCTAGCCGAATGCCGATCTCGTGCGTGCGCTGCGAAACGGTGTACGCCATCACGCCATAGATTCCCACACACGCCAACGCCAGCGCCAGCACGCCGAAGCCCGCCGTCAGCGTCGCGAACATGCGCTCCTGGCGAGAGACATCGGCGATCTGCTGAGACTGGGTACGGATGTTCAGCAGAGGCAAGTCCGGATCAAGCCGGGTCGCTGCCTCGCGCAGTGCCGGAACGATCTCAGCGGGCGCGAGCTGCGTGCGTACCAGGTAGACCGAGCCCTGTGCGGCGTCGCTCTGTCCCGACCACTGGAACTTATCCGTGAAGTAAATGGGCTCGGGAGCAGTGCGGAGATCGTTGTATTGTGTGTCGGCGCAGACGCCGATGATTGTGTGCCAATCCGGCTGGGATTTGCCGTCGACTTTGATCTCTCCACCAGAGATGCGCAGGCCGATCGGATTTTTACCATTCAGGTATTTGCGAACGAACGCCTGGTTCACCACAGTGACTTTAGGCGAGGTTTGAGTGTCCGTGCTGGTAAAGCCGCGGCCAATCAGCATTCGGATGCGTAACACCTGGAAGAATTCGGGACTTACGTCATCCGTGTGGACATGCCGTCCGTCGCCAAGATTCGCTGACTCCCCCTCGATCCGCACGCCGCTATTCCACGATGATCCCGAGATCAGTGCCACTGAGGCGGCGCTTGCTCCGTCCACTCCAGGCACCGCGGCAAAGCGGCTCGTCAACTCGCGGTGCAGTGCCACGCTCTTCACACCGGGATACTGCTTCTCAGGCGGCTGCACATCGAACAGCAGCAGCCCTCCAGGCTCAAACCCCGGCTTCACCCGGGACAAGTTCAGCATGGTTCGAAGGAAGAGAGCCGATCCGGCCACCAGTAACGTTGCCATGGCAATCTGGAACGCGACCAGGCCCTTGCCGGTCCATGCCTTGCGCTGCCGGGAAGCTGTGGCTGCACCCTGTTTCAGCGCGGTGTTTACGTCGGTGCGCGTGGACTGCCACGCGGGCGCCAGTCCAAACAGGATGCCGGTGAGCAAAGTGATCGCGGTGGTGAAGGCAAAAATCGGCCAGTTGAATGGGATCGGCATGGCGTTGGTCTGCCAGGCGTTTTGCAACAGAGCAGGCGCAGCAGTTCGTCCCAGGTAGCCCAGCATGGCGCCGGCGGCACCACCAATAGCGGCAAGCAGTAGCGATTCAACCAGCAACTGGCGGAACACTCGTCCGCGCCCCGCACCCAGAGCCAACCGGACGCTTATCTCCCGTTGACGATTGTTGGCGCGGGCAAGCATCAGGTTCGCCACGTTGGCGCAGGCCAGTAACAGAACGCAACCCACCAACCCCAGCAGAATGTACATGGGGCGGCGCATGAACATGGATTCAATCGCTTCGCCCCGGCTGCCATCATCCGTGACGAGCCGATCTACAGTCTCACCCGCCGCGGGCGTTACTGTGGCCAGGACCGCTGTATGGAAATGATGATCCAGGCGGTTTTGCAGCACAGCGTCAGTCATGGTCGCGGGCTTGCGAACCATCATCTGAATCCAGCACAGCCTGCTGCTCTCCAGAACCTTGTCTTCGCCCAGCGTGCCATGCAGCGTCGCGATCATGGACATGGGCATTACCAACTCCGGCGCCCTCTGCACGCCATCTGCACCGGTGAAGCCCTTGGCATTCACGCCCACGATGGCGACCGGAAAGGTGTCTACACGGACGACTTTCCCCAGCACGTCGCGGGAGCCTCCAAAGGCTCTCTGCCAGAAGTCATAGCTGATCACCGCGACAGCTCCCGTGCCGGGAGCGCCGTCGTCAGCAGGCAAGATGCCGCGGCCCAGCTCAGGAATCGTCTTCATGGATTCGTAGAAGTTTCCGGAGACCAACTGCGCTTCGACGGCTTGTGCAGTGCCGTTTGAAGCGACGTTTACCGTCCCGATGTCTTTGAATGCGAAGACGGATACGCCGTCTTTTCCCGCCGCACGCTGCACCTGCTGATAGACGGGATAGGGGAATGAATCGGAACGAAACTGGCCGTTATCCGCTCTGTAATCCGAACCCCAAGTCCCGTGATAGACGGATCGTTCCCCCTCCTCGCGATACAGCATGCGAAGTTCGGTAGGGTGCGGTACGGCCAGGCGCTCCAGCAGCATAAAGTGCGCAACGGAGAAGATCGTTGTGTTCGCGCCGATGGCGAGTGCGAGCGACGCAGCCGCGATCAGGGTGAATCCGGGGCTGTTGCGCAGAACCCGGACAGCGTATCGGAGATCCCCGAGAAGTTCGTCCAAAGGACGAAGACCGATCGCCGAGCGGATGTTGTCCCGTGAAGTCTCAGCACCGCCGAAGGCGATGCGGGCCTGCCGGTGCGCCTCGGCCGGTGCGATGCCTTGTGCAATCAGCGTAGCTGCATGCTGTTCCATGTGGAAGCGGATCTCTTCTTCCATCTCTCGCTCAAAGCGAGGGCGTGAAATGAGAGCGCTTAGCCACGCGCCTATCCGGTGCAGAAGGGTCGGCCTGTTCACGCGCGGCCTCCTTCCGGGGGTGCGGAAGTCACGCGCAGGATGGCGGCCATAATCTTTGAGACTCGGCCCCAGCGGTCCAGTTCCGCGGCAAGCTGCTGCTGGCCCGCCTTGCTCAGCCGGTAGTACTTCGCGCGCCGATTGTTTTCGCTGGTGGACCACTCCGTCAGCAGGGCGCCGCTCGCCTCCAGGCGGTACAGCGCCGGGTACAAAGAGCCCTGCTGAATCAGTAGTTGCTGTCCGCTCATCTGCTCAATCCGCTGCAGCACGCCATAGCCGTGCAGTGGCCCCAGCGATACTGCTTTCAGGATGAGCAATTCCAACGTTCCCTGCAACAGGTCGACCGGTTCCGCCATGCGAATGTACTCCTAGACGATCTAGGGAGCAGCGTAGGCCCGCTCTCCTAGTCTGTCAAGGAAAGAGTTGCGTTCGCTTGTATGGTGAGATCGTGTTGCAGAATGCTGGTACTTCCCCTCGATCCTTCGCAGCGTCTACCGCGCTGATCGCCCTTACGCTTGTGCTTGGGCTGGCTATCCGCTTCGGGCCCTTAGGGCTGCCGTGGGCCATTCGCAAGTACGGTGGTTCGGTCCTTTGGGCCGCCATGCTGTACTGGGTCGCTTCCACGCTGCTGGGGCGTATGCGCCTGCCTGCAGTTGCGCTCATCACAGAAAGCGGCGCCGTCGCCGTAGAGTTCTTCAAGCTCGTTCACACGCCGGGGCTGGAGAGGTTTCGTGCCACGCTGCCCGGCATTTTACTGCTCGGCCGCGAGTTCTCCTACACCGACATCCTGGCGTACACGATCGCTATCCTCTGCGCATTCTTTCTGGACTCCGCACTGCGCAGCCGGCGCTCGCGCCTCTCTGTAGAGCGATAAGGTTTGCCAGCGCGGCTCCGGCTATGGCTGGAATGCAAGAACTCTGGAGCAAAAGCAAAGGGCTGCGCGGGATGCGCAGCCCTCTTGCTTCGGCCGGATCAGCTACTGCTGCGGAGCGCCGGGCTTGCCGGCATCCGGTGCGGGAACTGCGGTGGGGAACAGGTTTTTCAACTGCTGGTCGCGCTCGCGGTTTTCTTCCGGGTGTGGGAAGGGCTTGCGCGGCATCATGGCGTCGCGCTCGGCCGTGTTGTATAGGAAAATCGCCTCGATGGTCGCGGCCTGCTTCAGGTCATCCTCGTGAATGCGTTCCACGGTGTCCATGTTGCTGTGGTGGGTGCGCGTTTCGTAGTCCATCGGATCCTGGATGAACTGGAAACCCGGCAGGCCGACCGCGTCAAAGCTCAGGTGATCGGTGCCGCCGGTGTTGCGGTAGCTGACGGTCGTCGCTCCAAGGTCGTGCAGAGGCTTCAGCCACTGCTCAAAGATCGGCGCGATGGCGTAATTCTCCTGGGTGTACACGCCGCGGATGCGTCCCGTGCCGTTGTCCAGGTTATAGTACGCGTCCAGCGTCTCCCATTCCTTGGTGGTCTTCAGCGGTCCCTGCGGTCCACGCAGGAACGACATGATCGGGTCAGCACCCGGCGCCGCTGGCGGCTCCTGGAACTCACCGAAGTGCTGCTTCACGTAGCCACGGCTGCCAAACAGGCCTTGTTCTTCGCCGCTCCACAGAGCGATGCGGATGGTGCGGCGCGGCTTGTACCCGATCGCCTTCAGGATGCGTACGGCTTCCATCGCGACGACCGATCCGGCTCCGTTGTCGGTCGCCCCGGTGCCGCTGATCCAGCTATCCAGGTGGCCGCCAACCATGACCACCTGATCCTTCAGCTTGGGGTCTGTTCCCGGGATCTCCGCGACGGTGTTGAAGCCGTGCTCGTTGTCGCCGGTGAACTTCGTTTCAATGTTCACCTCAAGCTGCACGGGGACGTTCTGCTTCAGCAAACGGTAAATACGGCCGTAACCCTCGACCGTAGCGACTGCGTTGGGGATCGTCACGGCGGACTCGCGCTTCTGCGCGTTGCGGCTAAGGTTGGCTCCGTTGTCGTCGAAGATGATGCCGGTGCCGCCGCCCTTGCCGCCGTCGCGGCTGGGCGTGATGATGGCGACCACATTCTCGGCCTGCATCATTTTCAGCGCGGCGGTGCGCAGTTGGGTCAACCGCTGGCGCTCTGCCAGCATCTGCTGCATGGTCATGGGCGGGCCTGCGGCAGCGCGGCGCTGCTGACCCTCGTAGTTCTCCATCTCTTTCAGTTCCGCTTCGGTGTAGCGGTGGAAGAGTGGCTCCGTCAGATCGACGATCGCGTGCGGGGCTCCCAGCAGAACGATCTTGCCGGCCAGCTTGCCCTTGTACTTGTCCAGGTCGGCGGAGGTCGTCAGTTCTACCAGAACGGCATCGCCGGTCACGGCACCCTTGGTGGCCGGCGACCAGGGCGCGGCCTGAATCCACAGCGGCTCGGTATCGGGCGTGATGATGCGGGCCCAGCTATTCACCTGGGCCCAGCCCATGCCGAACTCGCCCCAGTCCTCCAGGTGTGCATTGACCAAGCCGGCATCCGTCAGCCGGTCGCGCGTCCACTCGTTGGCCTTCTTCATGTTGGGCGATCCGGTCAGGCGAGGCCCAATGCCGTCCGACAGGCCGGTCATGTAATCCATCGCATGCGAGTGCGCGTAGCCCTCGGTGCGGATGCGCGCGTACATGTTCAGGTTGATGTCTTCGGTGCCGGGCTGCGGCCCGTAATACCCGCGCATGGCCTCTGCCGAGGTCGCTGCCTCATGCCGTGTCTTTGGCTTTTCCTTGTCCGCCGCAACGGCAGGCAGAACGGTGGTGCAGACGGTCGAGAGCAACGTCGCGGCACACACACCACGGCGCACGGCGCTCCAATGAAACGGCATCGAGAAAGCCTCCAGAAGTCACTGCTGTAAAAGCGAGAGTAACAGGGGAGACGCAGCTGGCCCGGCCCAAGTTGCAGCCGTCTGCCAGGGCGGCAGAGCAGCAGGAAATGGCCGATCGAAACGGCTCAGCTCACGGGTGGGCTTCTGTGTCTTTCAAGTAGTACTGCATCACGCGTTCCGGCACTACACCGGTCACCGTGTGGACCACCCGGCCGGAAGCGCTGATGTACAACGTCGTGGGATACGCTGCCACACGCCCCAGGGCTCGGTGCGTTTGGTCGTTGGCCTGCACCAGCGGATAGGTGATGCCCAAGGACCGCGCCAGCTCCCGCGCTGCTGGAATCACGTCAGGATCGTCTTCCAATCCGACGATCAGCGCCTCGGGATGGCTCTGCTGCAGGTGATCGAGCCAGGGCATCTCTTGCCGGCACGGGCCGCACCACGGTGCCCAGATGTTCAGGACAATCACCTTGTTCTTTATTACCTTGTCGGCGAGCGAAGCTTCTTCCAGGCTGCGCAGATTCAGTTGCGAAAGATCGACAAGCCTGGGCGCTCGGTACACATGGCTTCGAAACAACAGGTACGAAGCGGCTGCGAGCAGCAGAAGGCCCGGCAGTTTTCGCGACCACCGGTACCGCAGTTCCGCATCCACGTTCATGCGATGGTGGCGAACGCCCGAGTGTTTCCTTAGCGCAGCTTTATCCAGGAACAATCGAGCCCTCATACTTTGAACATGAGACCCGCGTTCACCTGGCGGCTTCGCTCGCAGGCGCTTTCGCTCGGCACGCGCACGCTGGTTATGGGCATCGTGAATGTCACGCCGGATTCCTTTTCGGACGGCGGAGCGCACGCTTCAGAACGAGACGCCATCGACCATGCACTGCGGCTGCTGGACGATGGCGCAGATCTGCTGGACATCGGCGGTGAATCCACCCGTCCCGGATCGGCCGCAGGCACGCCCGCGGCGATCGCGAGCGCGGAAGAGCAACGGCGTGTGCTGCCCGTGATCGCAGGTGTGCTGAGAGCTCGCCCGGACGCGATTGTGTCCGTGGACACCTATCGCTCTGCCACGGCGCGGCTCGCGGTGGAATCGGGTGCTGAAATCGTCAACGATGTATCCGGTCTGTTGTGGGATCCCGACATGGCGCGGACCATTGCAGAGCTGCAATGCGGCGCGATTCTGATGCACACGCGCGGCCTGCCGAGTGAGTGGCAGCATCAAAACGCATGGCCGGCTGAAGAGGTGGAGCCGCAGGTGCGCTCCGGTCTGGAGAAGAGCCTGAAAGAGGCGCTCGCAGCAGGCATCGAGCGCAGTCGCATTGTCCTCGATCCTGGCTTCGGCTTTGGCAAACGCGGCGCGGAGAACTGGGCGCTGCTGGCGCGGTTGGACCGGCTCACCCACCTTGGCTGCCCTTTCATGACCGGCTTGTCGCGCAAAGGTTTCCTGGCGCCGTCGGTTCATGCGTCGAAACGTGACGCGCACACGCATGCGGCAAACACGATTGCGATTCTGAACGGGGCGCAACTCGTTCGCGTGCACGATGTAGCTGGCGCACGCATCGCGGCGGACGTCGCCGATGCGACGCTGGGCGCCGGTGCCCGCTAGCGAACGCTGCTCCGCACCTCGTCGCGCACCAGGTACAGGAAAAACACGGTAAAGAAAGCCGCCCACACCAACATGCCTAAACCTTGGCTCAGCGGCACGTGGGCTGTGATGAACCGCAGCACATAGCTGAGCGCGGTGAACAGCGTTCCGCCCAGCACCAGCGCCCAACCCCAGCGACGCAGCCGCAAAAAGCCGAAGACGCCGACCACCAGCATGGTGCAAATCGCCAGGGTGCCGTATCGCGTCACGCCGTCTCCAAACATGCCGCGCCACGCGGCCACCACGTTCATCAGGGCGTACACCAGCACAAACAGCGCAATCATGGCCATGCCCGGCAGCATGCGAGGACCGGTGCCAGGTGTGGCCGGTCCAATCCCCGCGGCGCGCTGCTGGCGAACGCGTTCCGCCGCTTCTGGCGATAGCTTCAGCCGTGCCTCGCGGCGGGCATCCTCGGCTGCCTGCACGCGGGCCGCGAACTCGCGATCGGCGGCCGCAACGTCTTGCTTGCCCGGCTTTCTGTGGTTGGAGTTGGATTCGTCTGGCATGAAGTTTCCTCGGAGGGCCGCGCATACAGCGGACCCGCGGTTTAGAGCGTGTGCAGGTACTGCAGCAAGTCGTTCAGTTCCGTGTCGGTCATGGCGTAGCCCTGCGCGGGCATGTTGTTGCGGCCGTGCACGATCGTGTTGCGCACGCGCTCGTCGTTCGCCGGCGCGCCGCTGGGCAGGTACGGCTTCTTGTACAGGCCTGCCAGACCAGGGCCATTCAACGGGTCCGTCGTGCGGTCGTGGTGGCATGTGGAGCAATGCTGCACAAACACCGCGTGGCCGCTCTGTTCCACGGGCGTCAACTGGTCCAGCGGTTTGGCCGGAGCCACACTGCGACAGCCCTGCATCATCATCCCGGCCACGAGCAATGCGGCACAACATCCCCATCGGCAAACGCCTGAAAGCATCCTCTTTATCTTCTCACTGCTGGGTCTGCGACGCTCTTCCGTGAACACAAGTGCGCTGCCGCCGGCCGCAGGACAGTATGGGAGTCCTCATCCCTTTTCAGCCCGTCGCACATCCCGAGGAAGGCAGATTCAGCTGTTAGGGCCGTGCCAATCCATGCCGCCGTTGCCCTTCGCACTCTGGCCGGGCATCCGACTCACTGTTGCAGAAGGAGAGAATCATGGCAAAGGAACTGGCATTTGTCAGCGGAGCATCGTCCGGCATTGGCTACCAACTTGCGCTGCAGTTAGCCCAGCGCGGATATGATCTGGCGGTGACAGCGCACGGCGATCGCCTGCCGCTCGCAGCAAAGGACTTCGAGGCCGCCGGTGCAACGGTGCACCTGTTTCAGGCGGATGCAACCAAGCGCGACGAAGTGGAGAAGGTCTGGCAGGGAATCGAAGCTCTTGGCAAACCAGTGAGCGTCGCCTGCATCAACGCCGGCATCGGCGAGGCCGGCCTGTTCGCCACGGAAACATCGCTGGAGCAGGAACTGGCGATCGTCGATCTGAACTGCGCTTCGACGGTGCAGTTCGCCAAATACATATCGCGCCAGATGGCCGGACGCGGCCAGGGCAACATCCTTTTCACCGCTTCCATCGCCAGCGAAACCACGTCGCCGAAGATGGCGGTCTACTCCGCCTCGAAGGCGTTCGTGCTGTCGCTCAGCAAGAGCCTGCGGTTTGAACTAAAGGATTTCGGCGTCAACGTGACGGCATTGCAGCCGGGGCCCGTCGACACCAACTTCTTCGAAGTTGCGCACATGGAAAATACCAAGATTGGCACCGAGGGCAAGAAGAACAACGAGCCCGACGAGGTCGCAAAGACAGGCCTCGACGCTCTCTTCAACGGCGAAGAGCATGTGTACGCGTCGGACTTTATGACCAAGCTGCAGGGCGCGGTCGTCAACATCACGCCAGACAGCATCCAGGCAAAAATGCAGGAAAAGTTCATGGAGCCCGCAAACAAGTAACGCGCAAAGCTACGAACCGGGAGAAAGGCACAGCTTCTTGCTGTGCCTTTTCCATTGCGATCTCATCAGAGTGATAGGCGCGTTCAGAGGCCAACTCTGCGCCTCAGACTTCGAATGCACACTACCCTGTATCGCGCACAGCGCATTCTCCTTGGCCTTCTGCTCGGCACAGCAGGCCTGTACGCCGGCGTTCTGATGATGTATTCCATCGGCCTTGCTCCGGTGCTCGACGCGCTGTCGGCCGAGAACTTCCTGAAACTCTGGCAACTGCACGACTATTACCTCCACCTACGCATCCGCTTTTTGCTGATCGGCATCGGTGTGCTGTATCTGCTTACGCTGTTGTGCTTTGCCACCGCGGTCCGTACCAAGACCTTCGCGTTCATCGCGCTTGCTTGCGTATTCTCCATTGCCGATCTCCAGATCAATCGCACGCTTCAGCGTCCGGTGAACCGATCCATTCGCCTGGCCGATGTCGGCGCGCACTCGTCCGCCAGCGTCTACGGCATGGAGCGCCAGCTCTTTCACGCACTGCACCTGCGTCAGTTTTGCTCCATTGGAGCCTTCGGTCTGCTCTGCGTCGCTGCCATGCTGCCGCACCGGAGGCCGTCTGACTCAACCCCGGACATGGTTGCCCAGCCGCACAGCCGCTGAACCCGCGGGCTGCAGAAACAAGTTTCGAAGCGGTGGTCGTCGCGGATATACTCGCGGGCATCATGGCAACCGCACGCGCCACGAACACCGACGCCCGCATCGACGCGAAGATCGCAGCTGCCTCCTCGGACATCCAGCCCGTTCTGGAATACCTGCGCGACCTGGTTCACGAAGCCGTGCCGGAGGCGACCGAGACCATCAAGTGGAGCCATCCCTTCTTTGAACTGGACGGCGTCATCTTCGCAATGATGGGTATCTTCAAGAATCACTGCTCATTCGGCTTCTGGTCTCGCACGATGACCGAGCACTTGCGTGCCGAAGGCGTTGAGCCAATGGAAGGTGCGGGTTCGTTCGGCAGAATCACCAGAATCAAGGATCTGCCCGCCCGCAAAAAGATGCTCGGCTATTTGAAGACGGCGGCGGACCACATCCGCAAAGGCATCGCGGAGAGCCCCATGGGTGTCCGCCGATCGCGGCGTGGACCGGACGGGGCGGTCAGCAGCAAGACCACCGTGCCCATCCCTCCAGTGTTCGCGCAGGCGCTTCAGGACAATCCAACAGCCAAGCAGAATTTCGAGGCGTTTCCGCCCAGTTGCCGCCGCGAGTACGTCCTGTGGATTACTCAAGCCAAGCGCGAAGAGACCCGCGTGCGCCGGGTCCAGCAAGCCGTGGCGCAACTGCAGGAGGGCAAGCGTTTCAACTGGAAATACGAAGCGAAGTCGTAGCCGCAAGCTGTCAAAGCAAAGAAGGGCAGACCGCATGGTCTGCCCTTCTTTCTGCACTTCGCTTCGGCTACATGTTGAAGTTCGGCTCGTCCGCATCGTCCACGCCATAGCGGCGCAGCAGGTTCGGCAGATTCTGGCTGAACGCCGAACGCGGCATCACGGTGTGGCAACCAGCTTCGACCGCCTTCTGCTTCAGGTCACCCTGCAGGTGCGACAGGAAGCCGAGGATTGACGTGCCCTTCTTCAGCTTTGCCTTCAGCTTCGGGATCAGCGTCAGCGGCTTGGCCGCGGCGTTGTTCAGGTCAAACACGATCAATGACGGGTGCTCATGGTCGTGCAGCTCGGCCAGGTGTGCGACCACGTCCTTGTCAGGCTTCATGAACGCGACCTTTACGCCCTGCTGCTTGGCGACTT
Organism: Terriglobus aquaticus; assembly: GCF_025685415.1. Classification (NCBI taxonomy): domain Bacteria; kingdom Pseudomonadati; phylum Acidobacteriota; class Terriglobia; order Terriglobales; family Acidobacteriaceae; genus Terriglobus; species Terriglobus aquaticus. The sequence goes on along the minus strand of NZ_JAGSYB010000001.1, from coordinate 2,691,788 downwards.
CCTGGATCTTGGCCGTGAAGAAGAGGTCTTCGATGAAGAAGTAGATGTGGGTCGGCGCATCTTCCGGGATCGCGATCGGCTTGTAGTGGTGCATCAGCTCGGGCGGCAAGCGGTCTTCGTTGAAGGCGCGCCCGTGACCCTGCCGGCGATGACCGCCATTGTTGCCATTCACGTTGATGGTGCTGGCCGGAGCGTCGGCGTAGTTGCCGTTGACCTCGCGGTAGCTGTGGTCCATGGGGCCCACAAAGCTGCGCGGTCCACGTCCCTGCTGCTGCTTGCGGTTGCGGCGCATGCCGTTCTGACCGGAGTGGCTGCCCTGCAGGCTGTTGCCTGGCTCCGGCCGGGGCTGGCCGTTGCCTCCGCCTTCGCCTGCACGGCGAAACTTCTTTTTCTTCTTGCGACGGCCCCCGCCTTCGCCCTGCCCCTGTTGCTGGCCGCCGTTGCCGGATCCATTCCCGCCTTGCTGCCGCTGTTGCTGGGGAGCGGCGGCTACGGGTGTGGAGCCTTCTGCGGCGCCTTCGCTCGAGGCTTCGATCGACCCTGCCTGTGCTTCTCCTGGCTGGCCCGCGTTAGCACCAGCACCTTGCGCTGTGCGGTTCTTCCGTTTGCGCCGGCGTCTGCGGCTCTTGCTTACGCCCGTGCCGCTGTTGCTTCCACTGGTGGAGCCGTCACCCTCTTCAAACTGGGTTGCTGCCGAGGGCGGAGGCGCCACAGCCGTGGGCGCCTCAGACACGTTCTGCTCTTCGCTCATGCTTCTTCTTTCTTCGGAACGGTCCGAACCTGCCGTCTCTCATCCGCTGAACGGGGAGACATCGCGACAATCCGGCCGGGACTTTGCTTCAGGAGCTGCTTTCTTTCAACTGCAATACGGGTTCCCAGCCGGAGAAGGATCGTCCGATGCCAAAGACCGGCTCGCACCATGGTCTGGTTGGGGTTCCCTGAGCCGAGCGAGAAAAGGTTGGCGTGTCGGTGGTCTGCCTAGCGATAGATTCTGCCGGCGACCGGATTCCGGTGTACTCCCGGCGGGCACACTGGCCCGCTTGCGTTACCTAAACACCTTCTGATGTGTGCGTTGCCACCTACATGTGGCCTGTTGGAGGAGTCCCGCCGGCGGCCTTTGGGCCTGGCTGCAGCGGCTTCTTCCTCTGTTGCCCACATAGTACGGCAGAGTCGCGGTTCTTGGCAAGTGGCTGGCCAAAGCAGAGCTGCCGGAACGGCTCACGACCGTACCTTCACAGCAGAAAAGCGCCACCGGGCCCGGTGGCGCTTTTCGAATAGCCAGTCACTGGCCTCCCAAAAGGATTGTTGCTTCCATCCTCCGGTGGCCTCGCCTCGTTTCGGGCGGGAACTCGACCGTAGTAGCTGGACCTGTCTTACCGTGCATTGGTCTGCATCTGGCAGCAGTACCTATCCGCACGCACTTCCCGCAAACCGTTATTGCACCTCGCGTGCCAAATGCTAAGCATTTAGGAATGTGTGACTTGAATTCTGGCGAAGACCCCGCCCTTCCAGAATCCGCAGCGATCCGGTGGATCGTCCTATGAGTTTTTGTAGAAGCGACGCATTCCGGCTTTGCCAATGAGGCCCCGGCAGGCCGATACTGGAAGAGCAATGCGCATCACCCCCGAAGATCTCTACCCCGACCCGCTCGACATCGACCAGACCCTCGAGCCCGGTGCTATCGACTACGCGCTCGATCTGGAACAGGTCGGCCCGCTTCACATCCAGGGCCGCGCCGAGCGCATTGAGGAGCACCGGGGACCGAAAGACGTTGTCCTCGACATCCGCCTGCGCGGCAATCTGCAGGGCGAGTTCCAGGCAATCTGTGCCCGATGCGCCAAGCCCATTCCGCAGCACGTCTCAGAGAGCTTCGACCTGATCTTCCGGCCGTCCGGAACGGACGCGAACCTCGGCGAACGCGCGATCACCGAAGCGGAGACAGAAATCGGGTATTATGAACAGAGCGGCCTTTCGCTGGAGGATGTCGTGCGTGAGCAGGTGCTGTTGACCCTGCCGGAGCGCGCTCTCTGCCGCGAAGACTGCAAAGGTCTGTGTCCGCACTGCGGCGGAAACCGGAACGAGCGTGATTGCGACTGTGAGTCCAAGCAAGTGGACTCCCGCTGGCACGCTCTGCAGGGTTTTCCCGCCAATTAGCGGGCACGGCATCGTTTGCAGGCAGGTCGTTACCAGTTTGCTCGCACCAGCAGACCCGGAGCGCGTTCGTGCGCAGGGTCGGGCTGCCGTTGAAAGGGAACCGCCATGCCGAATCCGAAGCGCCGCCATTCCAAGCAGCGCACCGCCAAGCGCCGCTCGCACGACTTCTTGACCGCGCCGAACAGCAACATCTGCCCGAACTGCAATGAGCGCAAGCTGCCGCATCACGCCTGCCCCAAGTGCGGCGAGTACAAGGGTCGCGCGGTTACGCCTGCTCGGGCTGAAGTCTAGTCTGGCTGAGGTGAGCGCAAGCGGTCGTCCGATGCAGGCTGTCTCCGCCTTGTGGGGCGGAGCAGTTGCTTTCCGCTTCCACGCGGAAATCCATCTCATGGCACTTGCGTCCTTCCGCCGGAATCATCCGTCTGTGAACCCGTGGAGCATCCCATGCTGACCGACATCGTTCTGGACGGCATGGGGTCTGACCGTGCGCCGGAGCCAGAGATCCGCGGCGCCGTGCAGGCAGCGCGTCAGTTTCCGGTTCGCATTCACCTGGTGGGTCCGCGAGAGCGGCTGCAGCCGGCGCTGTCGCAGTACCTCGCGCAGTCGCCGGGCGGCGATCGTCTGCCGATCCATGTTGTGCATGCCTCCGAATGGATTGGCATGGACGAGAAGGCTGCCCAGGCCGTTCGCTCCAAAAAAGATTCGTCCATGCGCGTGGGCCTGAAGCTGGTGCGCGATGGACAGGCCCGCGGTTTCGTCACTGCCGGCAATACCGGCGCCGCCATGGCCACGGCCAAGATGGTCTTGGGCACGCTGGAGGGCGTCGACCGCCCCTCCCTCGCAACGGTGCTGCCGAACGGCCGCGGAACCCCATGCGTTCTGTTGGATGTTGGCGCCAACGTCGATTCCGACCCGCACAACCTGGTGCAGTCCGCCCTGATGGGGCAGATTTATGCGCGCAATGTGCTGGGCGTTGCCAAACCGCGCGTGGGCCTGCTTTCCATCGGCGAGGAGGACAGCAAAGGCAATGCGCTGTCGCGCGAAACTCTGCCCTTGCTACGCGCGCTTCATGGCGAGCACCTCTACCACTTTCTTGGCAATGTGGAAGGTCGCGACCTGTTCAACGGCCACTGCGATGTAGCCGTGTGCGACGGGTTTGTCGGCAACGTGGCGCTGAAGACGATCGAGGGTCTTGGCCGTATGGTCAGCGATTCTCTGAAAGACACGCTCAAGTCCACCATCACGAGCCAGGTGGGCGCCCTGCTCAGCCGCAGGGCGTTCCGTAATTTCAAGAAGAAGCTGGATCCTTCCGAGTTCGGCGGCGCTCCTCTGCTGGGTGTTCGTGGCGCCTGCATCATCGGCCATGGATCCTCGAATGATTGCGCCATCCTGAACGCGATCCGAGTCGCCAGCGAGTTCGCCGAGGCAGACGTAAATCGGCACATCGAGTCGGCCATGCGCAGGGTTGCGGCGAGCACCTCGCTAGAAGCTGCGCCGGTCTCTTAGTACCCCACCAAATACTGCGGGTGTAACTGTCCGAGATCGGTGCGTCTCGCCTTCCGCAGACGCCAGTTCACCTTCGATTCCCCTCCGGGATTAGCGCCTGCTCATCTGGAATGGCACGAAGGTTGTATGTATCCCCGTCAAGATTCCCGTTCCCCGGCGGGCAGACGTGCCATGCTTGGTAACGTCGGCTGCCGCCGATACGGTATACGACGAGGTCCGCCCCCACAATGCCGTCGTTTATGAAGAGCAGGGCAGCGGCGTGCCGCGCAGCCAGTGTGCTCGCCGTGCTGCTTGCTTCCATCTGGCCGGCGCACGCGCGGGCAGAGATTGACTGCGGCCAGGCTGCGGCGCCGGAAATGTCTGAAGCGGCGCAAGCCATTCTCTCGATCAATCAGGGTCTTCTGGGCACCCCGCCCACTCCCAGGTTGGCAGGCGCGCCCGCGGCGACTGACCGCGACACCGCAACTGTGTCCCTGCAGCAGCGTGCGCAGCTCGTGCGCCAGTTGATGGCAACGCACCCGGAAGAGGTTCGCTCGGTCATGCTGCCGGAAGCGGTCGTCAACCGGCTCATCGCAACGGACCCCCACAACCTCGACCTGCTGGAACACGAGGCGGCAGTCGCGGGCGATCTGGCCGCCGTCCAGGTGGACGACTTCGAACACAACGCAGGCGAACGCGTCGTTGTCCTGCACGACCCAACGACCGGCGCGCAGGTTGCCGTGCATGCCTCGGCGTCTTTGCGTCTGGGCGCGTTGGTGCATCGCAGGGTCACGGTTGCGGGCATCCAGCTTGGTTCCGATCTGGCCGCCGAGCTCATCACGCCTGTCAGCCCTGCTGAGTTTCAGCCGGCTTTGCGGCGCTCTGCGGCTCTACAGGCTGAGGCGGTTCCGGCATCGAACACGACACTCACCTGTTCTACGACCGGAACGCAAAAGACAGCGGTCCTCCTGCTCCAGTTCCCGAACAACACGCCAGCGTTCCCCGGCAGCTACGGAACGGCAGCATGGTGGCAACAGGCGATCGCCGGATCCGGCAACTCGGTCAACAGCCTGTGGTCCGAGATGACTTCCGGCGGCACCTCCGACACCGTGGATGTCTACGGTCCGCTGACTCTGCCCCAAACCTACGGTTGCGCGGATTACCTGGCCATGCGCTCGGCCGCGCTCACGCTGGCTTCCAACACGATCGACCTTTCACGCTACACGCGGATTGTTCTCGGCTTTCCTGCATCGAGTTGTGCGTACGGCGGCTTGGCGGATATCGGCTGCAACTCCGGAGACACGATCGTTCCGCACCCGTACTCGGTGGTCTGGATGCCGATCGTGACTAGCTATACCAGCCGCACCGGCGTGTGGGCGAGCCTGGCCCACGAGCTTGGTCACAACCTGGGGTTGAACCACGCGAACACGCTGGACTTCGGTGCGATCTCGCTGGGACCCATCGACTTCCAGGCCACGAACCCCGGCGTGGTGGGCGGCTCGAGTGCGACCACCGCGACCGGTGCCATTACCGCCGTGGACACCGAGTACGGCGATCGCTTTTCCGTGATGGGGAATCCATGGTCCACCGGTCCTGGGCCGTACTCGGCCGAGCACCGCGCCGACTTGCTCGGCTGGATCCCGTCTAATGGGTCCTATAGCGCTCTCGGCACGGTCACCACTGCGGGGAGTTTCACGATCGAACCCGCATCTGCACCATCCTCCGGCAGTACCAGCCTGCGAGCTCTGCGCATCCTACGCGACCCGGCTTCGTCGTCGTGGATGTGGCTGGAGTACCGGGACGGTGGTACCCCGTTTGACGCGGCAAACCTGGCCGCGGTACCGGGGCAGAATGCTTCCAGCGGTGCCGTTGTGCACTACCAGAACGGCTATGGCGATCACGGGAAGACCTACCAAATCGACATGACTCCGACGGGTCCGGGCAACAACTTCGCCGATGGCGCGCTCACTCCCGGTGTCCGCTGGAGCGACCCGTATTCGCCGCTGTCTCTCACCGTCAATAGCATCACCTCTGCCGGGCTGAGTGTTTCCGTGCAGTACGACAGCAACTGTGCAACGTTCAGCGCGCCGACGGGCCCGATCGCGGCCGCCGGTGACAGTGGCACGGTCGCGGTCACAGCCCCGTCGACCTGCACGTGGCGCGCCAGCAGTAATGCCGCCTGGATGACGCTGAGTGGAACCACCTCCGGCAGCGGCAACGGCTCGTTCACCTGGACGGCCGCACCAAACACCGGCATGGGTCAGCGGTCTACTTACTTCAGCGTGGGCCGTGGCAGCGCGCGCGTGCTGCAGCTTGGCAACGGTGCAAACGTGGTGGCGTTGTCACCCGCAAACCCGTCCGTCGAACCCGGCAGCAGCATCGCTCTGTCGCTCACACTGCAGGATTCGTCTGGTGTTGCCGACCTCGGCACGGTGGAACTGGACGCCACCGCAGCGGGGGCGCCGACATGTACGGTTGCCGCTGATCTTTCTTCCGGGCAGCCTCAGTTCTTCTTGCTTGACCCCACCACGGAGGCGTACACGGCCGGGATCGCCGCGGGTAGTGGTACGTTGAGCACCTCCGGCTGCACGCTGTCCGGCAACGGCAGCGGTCTCGACGTCAACGGCAGCACCTACACGCTCACGCTCAACCTGTCGTTTCCCACGGCGGGGCTGCGGTCGCTGTTTGCCAGCACCACCTACGGCGCGGAGCTGCCGCTTGGGCTGCTGAATGTGGGCACCGTGTCGGCTCCGCCATCTACCCCGATCGTCACCCAGCCGCCGTCGTCTGCGCGGTCGACTGCGACCCTGCTTACAAGTCTTCCGGCGTCCGCCTTACCGGGCACTCCGTTGAGTCTTGCGGCGACTGTTTCGTTCAGCGGAGGATCTCCGGCGCCGACCGGGTTGGTCACCTTCTTCGACCGTGGAACCGCTCTGGGCTCTGCAGTGGTGAACGGCACCGGCAGCACCGCTCCGTTCCTGGTTACGCTGGCGGCGGGCAGCCACAGCATCACCGCGGTTTATGGTGGCGACGCAAACTTTACCGGCTCGACGTCCGCGGCGGCAGTGGTAAGCCTTGCACAGGCGGCGACCACCGCAACTCTGAGCACCTCGGCGACAGCGGTGGCGGCGGGCGGCGCGGTGAGCCTGACTGTAGTCGTGGGCCACGGACAGGTGGCAGTCACCGCCACGGGCACCGTTACCCTGCGCGAAGGCGCAACCACGCTTGCCGCCCTTCCGCTGACCGGTGGTTCGGCCACGTTTTCCGTCGCCGGGGTTTCAGCCGGAACTCATAACTACACGGTTGCGTACAGTGGCGACACCGCGTACCTGCCGACCGTATCGAATGCGGTTACGGTGAGCGCGACGAGGTCGGTGGCGACGCTTGCGGTCTCCGGACCGGCGACGCTGCTGGCCGGTGCAACTGCACAGCTAAGCATCTCGGTGAGCGCGGCCAACGCTACGCCCACCGGAACGGTGCTGCTGCAGGAAGGCGGGAACACCCTCGCTTCGGTGGCGCTCAGCAGTGGCAACGCCACCGTCACGGTTCCAGCTTTGCCCGGTGGCGCGCACACCCTCACGGCGACCTACTCCGGCGATGCGAACTTGGCGTCCGCATCGGTGATCGTCCCGTTGAGCATCCTTGACTTCACCCTCGTTGCATCGGGCACAGGTGGCATCACCGTTGCCGCGGGCGCCAGCACCGGCAACACGGCCGCGCTGGTGCTGACACCTGGCAGCGCCGGGCTTCCGTTGTCCGTAACGCTGACGTGCAGCGGCGCTCCGGCGGGCGCGACCTGTACCGTCAGTCCGGCGGCAGCGACGCCCGGCAGTTCCGCGGTCCCCGTGACAGTGACAGTGACGACCACTGCGCACTCAACCTCCGAGTTCAGGGCTGCTGGGGCCGCAGTGCTGACCTTGCCTATGCTCGCCCTGGTGCGGCGTCGCCGGGAACACTTAGTGCTTAACCTGCTGGCAGTTCTGTTGTTCTTTGTTGCGACGTCGGTTCTCGCCAGCTGCGGCACCGGCATCTCCGGCACGGGAGCATCGCCGCTGAGCTCGACTCCGCCGACCTCGACCGGCACTCCCGCTGGTGTGACCACTCTGACGGTGCAGGCTGTGGCCAATGCGAATGGAGCGACGCTCAGCCGCTCTGCAACGCTGACGTTGCAGGTGAACTAGGCGTCCGTGGCCCAGCGCACGCCGGACTCATGAAGGTTCTAAGCAGGAGCGATCCAACAGCTTCGAAACGCCCACTCAGCTGGCCGGTTCGAGCAGCACTTCAACATCGAAGTGGTGCGTGCTTCCCGGAACGTCGATGGACCCAAACATCACCGGCTTGCCAGTCAACAGAGTGGTTGTGCCTTCCAGGTCCGTCTGCCGGATAATTGGGTTGGGGTTCGAGCCCGAAGTGTCAGGAGCGGTACTCGTCTGTTCCACCTTGCTCCTCAGAACGGCGCCGCCTTCAATTTCACTGACCATGATTTCAAAGTTCATACCGACGTCTATGTACTGGATCTGGGTGGCGTTCGGCAGCGAACTGCCGGAGTTGCCGACTTGGATCGGGATGCGGCTCCCCTGTTTCAATACGGTGTTCTGTCCGGAGTTCGCGACCACGCTGAAGTGCTGCACGCCCAATTTGCGTGTGCCATCCAATTCAGTCAGCGTGTAGGTGATCCGATAGCGCGAATGAGGCCGGTCTAGGGCGTTGAGCAGCGCGCGGACTGTCGACTGGACATCTTCCGGACCATGTACCGCGATCATTCCCGAGCTCGGCACCAGGAATATCTTGGTCTGCGGTTCAACTATGTTGCGGAGAGCCGTCACTATTTCGTTCTGATCGATGTTATTCGGCGCATACCTAAGTTTGTATTCGCGATCCACGCTGCTGGTGCGAAAACGCTCCGCCTGTTCGGTGGGCGTGGTAGATGTTGGTCTGCCTGCTTCGGCTGCTGATCCCGATGCATGCGCAGAAGGGGCCTGAGCCTGCAGCGTTGGCGCCAAAGGCGAGCCGAACAGGACTGCAAGGCTAAGAAAGAAGATGGTGTTACGCTGCACTGCCTTGGAAAGTATCATCGTGTGCTCCTGTCACTGGTTGAGTCCGCTAACTCGGGGGGTGGCGGCGTGTTTACGTATTGCGAACGTAGGGCTGCCTTGATTTCCTGCTGCATCTCCGGTGACAGTGGCTCCGGTGCGAAGAACTTCGTTGACTCCGCACGCTCTCGCGCCAGTGTAAGGTCGCGCTGCACCGGGTCGAGCATCGCAATCTCTTCCGGATCGTTGCGGTGCGCAACACGCAACAGCAGGCGCTCCTGCTCGGTCAGTAGCATCTTCGGCGCGGGGAAACTCGCCTCGTCGGCCGAGCCCCTGGCGCTCGTCGATGCGTTTGCGGTCAACACCGAAGCTTGCGGCTGGTGCATAGTCGCGACGTGCGGCCATTTCTCTTTGCGCTCCGCATCCTTCGGCGAAATCACAGGAGCAGGTTCTGGCACTGCAACCCAGAGTGAATTAGCGCGAGGCATGCTCGGCGACTTTGCCGAACTACGCTCGTCGGGCTGACGCGGCGCATTCACCAGCAGTGCTGCGAGAGCGACAGCGGCCAGCACACCCGCGCTCGCAAGCGTCAGGGCAGGGCGAAAGCGTACCCAGCGTGCTGGCGTAGTCTCTCGTCCGGGCACCTGTGCCAGTCGACGCGCCAGGCGCTGTTCCAGCCCGTCTTCCGGCCGTGCCGTTCCCAGCGCCGTCAGCACAGCGTCCAGGCGATCGTCCGCGGGCGTCCGCTCCTCTGGCTCGTTCATCGCGGCACTCCTTTCTTTTCCATCTCCGCCAGCCGCTGCTTCAGTCGGCCGCGGGCCCGAAAGAGCATGGCGCGCACGGCGGACTCGCTCTTACGCAGCACCGCCGCTACTTCCGCCGTACTCATCTCGTCTACCGCGCTCAGCAGCAGCGCTGCGCGCTCTGTCCTGGGCAGGGCGTCAACCGCGCGCAACACGCGCCGCAGCCGTTCAGCCTCGTCCATGGCACGATCGGCAGGCACCAGCGTTGCGGACAGCGATTCAGCGAACGCTGCGTCCATCGATTCGGGCCGGATCCGCCGGGTGCGATCCACGGCCAGGTTCCACGCGATGCGGACGAGCCAAACACGCTTCTCCCGCACGGCCGGCAGATCGTGCCGATGCTGCAGCACTCGCACAAACGTGTCCTGCACCACGTCTTCAGCTTCGTGCGGGTTCCGCAGGACTGAGTGCGCAACGCGAAACAGCAGGGTAGCGTGGCGCTGCACCAGCGCGGCAATGTCCACCTCCGCCGCTGCCCGTTCGCCCACACTCAGCACCAGACTGTAACCCTCTGCGCGTGTCATGCACTTGTCTCTACTCCAAGGACGTTTGGTCCGTCACTCCCGCTCGGATTTATTTCAAATGCCCGAGCGAAGCGTGTCCGGTTGGTCGCCGCTTTGCGAACACGGTATCCTCGCCTTGGCTATGAGGCAGGAAGCACAAGGCCGCAAGTCCAGCGAATCGGTCGACGATTACCTGAAGGCGATCTATACGTTGGCAGGCGACAGCGATCGCCGCGTTGGCAGCTCCGCGCTGGCGCAGCGGCTCTCCGTCGCGCCCGCTTCCATCACCAATATGCTGCAGCGACTGGCGGCTGAAGCCGAACCGCTGATCGAATACCAGAGCCGACGCGGCGTTCGGCTCTCCGTCGCCGGGCGCCGCCGCGCGCTGGAGATTGTGCGCCACCATCGCCTTGTCGAGACGTTCCTGTTTCATGTGCTGCACTACCCGGTGGAAGAGCTGCACGATGAGGCGGAGCGGTTGGAGCACTTCATCTCTGAGCGATTCGAGGAACGCGTCGCTGCCGTTCTGGGCGATCCAACTGTCGACCCACACGGCCACTGCATCCCCGCAAAGGATGGCACCATGCCCGCGCGCCACGGGAATGGGTGCAACTGCAGCTGAGGTGGCGCGGCTAGACCTCGTGAGGTTCTTGCGGCTCGCAGCTTTGGATCCATGCGCGCGCGAAGCAAGCCTGCTGTAGAGGTCCTCACGCGTTCAGTCCGACCGCTGCTCTCACCTTGCTCCACACCCAGGTGGGCACCGTGGATCGCATCATGTAGCTGCGCAACTCGTCGTAACGCGCGGAACCCATGCTGTAGCCGATGATCAGGCGCAGCAGCTCGGGATCGCTCTTTGCACTGCGCACCAGCGAATCCATGCGGCCCGACCCGTTGAACAGCCGGTGCTGGATCTCTACGGAGTGCCGCAGATCGTCGCCAATCTCGCGCTGCCAGGCCTTCTGGTACGCCGACAGTTGCCGCCCGTCGTAGCGCTGCGACCGGATCGACTTCAGTGCCACGTCCGCAGCAAGCGACCCGCTTGTCATCGCGTAGTAGATGCCTTCCGCGGTGAAAGCATTCACAAAGCCGCCGGCATCGCCGGCCAGCAGAACACGATCGGCGTACGTCTTTACCAGGGGCCCGCTCACCGGGATCGGGAACGCCTTGTACCCACCGCGATCCGTTTCGCCGGTCACGTCACCTTTCTGCTTCAGCGTGTCTACCCACTCGGCGTGGTGGTCCGCGCCCTTGCCGCGCAACGCGGTGAGATACCAGTCCAGCTTGCAACCGAAGCCCAAGTTCAGGTGCTCGGTCTTCGGAAAGATGTAGCCGTACCCGAACGTCTGCGTGAGCGTGAGGAAGAGGTAGATGGACTCGCGATCTGCCACCTGCAGCCGGTCGTAGGTAGTCTCCTCCATCATGTCCACCGCGTACTCTTTGTGGGCGGCCTCGGTGCGCAGGCCGGTGTGCCGCGCGATCACGGAGTTCGCCGAGTCGGCACCGATGACCAACGGCGCCGTGATGATTTCTCCCTCAGTCGTCTCCAGTTCCACGTGCGTCGGCTTCACCTCGCACCTGCGAATCGTTACACCTGTCCGCACGGTGCACACCGACTCCGCGCGGCGAAACAGCGCGGCGTCGAACTCCCACCTGCGGATGAGGTACAGAATCGGATCGTTCTCCTGCTCGTGCGTAACGCGTGTGCCGTCCGGCGATTCCAGGTGAACGCGGCGGATAGGGTTCACCGGCACCTCGCCCGCGTCCAGAAACTCGCGCACGTATGGAAAGCGCTGCAGCAAACGCGCGCTCAAACCACCGCCGCAGGGCTTCTCACGCGGAAACGCCTTGGCTTTGTCCAGCAGCAACACCTTTGCGCCCGCCAGGCCCATCTGGTACGCGGCCGTAGCTCCGGCCGGGCCTGCGCCCACCACCACAACGTCGAAACTCATCCTCTGTATTGTGGCACTGCCAGCCGGAAAAGTTTGTGTCCCGGCCAGGGAGCGGCGCGTCTGATAGCGTGAAATCGTACCCCGGAGCGACCTGCCATGCCCATGCGTTTTGCCGTGCCCCTGCGCCTTTCCGCCACGGTTTGCGTTGCCGTTCTCGCCACGACGTGCGTTGCCGAGGCGCAGCGCCTATCGCTCGACGAGCGCAGCCGCGTACACGACGCCGTGCAGAGCGTGGTCGACGCCACCAAAGTTCCGAGCGCCTCCGTTGGCGTTGCGCGTGGCGGCAGAGTGGTTTATACCGAGGCCTTCGGGAACGCGCAACTGCAACGCAACGTGGGCGCCGCAAGCTCTGCCGGAGCCGATATGCAGATCAGCGAGCTGACCACCAAGCCGGTGAAGGCGCGCCCCGGCATGGCTTACCCGATCGGCTCTATCTCCAAGCAGTTCACCGCGGCCTGCATCCTCCTGCTGCAGGAGCAGGGCAAGCTTCGTCTCGATGACCCGGTAGCGAAGTGGTTTCCGAACTTCACCCGCGCTAATGAGGTTACGATCCACAACCTGCTGACCCACACCAGCGGCTACTCCGACTATGCTCCGCAGGACTACACGATCCCAGCGTGGACGAAAACCGTGCAGCCGCTGGAAGTGGTCACGCAGTGGGCGACCAAGCCGCTCGATTTCGAACCGGGCACCAAGTGGCAGTACAGCAACACCAATTTCCAGATCGCCGCCCAAATCGTTGAGAAGGCAAGCGGTCAGAAGTATCACGACTTCCTGTGGGCAAACGTGATCACGCCGCTGCACCTGGAAGGCGTGCTCGACCTGGACACCGATCGCGACAAGCTGGACGTGCAGGGCTACGAACAGCACGCGCTGGGACCGATGCGGCGCGCCACGCTGGAGGCACCCGGCTGGTACTACGGCGATGCACAGCTCGCCATGCCCGTGGCCACGCTGCTGCAGTGGGATGAAAGCATCGTGCATCGCACCCTGCTCAAACCGCAGAGCTACGAGGAGTTGGAGACTTCCTTCAGGTTGAAGGACGGCACCGATTCGGGCTACGGCCTTGGCGTCGATGTTCGCACCTATCCCGGCGGCAAGAAGTTCATCACGCACTCCGGCGAGGTAGGCGGCTACGTCTCCAACAACGTGGTCGACCTCACGGATGACATTAGCTACGCCGCGTTGACGAACCAGGAGGCAAGCTCCGCCGCGTCGTCCATCACCACTGCCATCCGCAAGCAGTTGCTACCCAACGTGGCACCCGCGCAGCGAGCAGCGCGTCCGACAGCGGCAGCCGGTGCTGTGACCACTGCCGCTCAGGACAATGCAGCACTCGCGACTGTTCGAGCTGTGCTCACCAGCCTGCAAGACGGCAAGCTCGACCGCACGCACTTCACCGCCGACACCGATTTCTATTTCTCGCCCGAAACCGCCGAGGACTACGAAGCCAGCCTGGCGCCGCTGGGTGATCTGCGGGATCTGAAACAGGACACTGCAGAGCTGCGCGGCGGCATGGTCTTCCGCTCGTACACGCTGACCTTTCAGAACGGCAAGGCAGCCCTCACCACCTACACCGAACCAGATGGCAAGATCGAGCAGTTTCTGATCGCGCCCGCGCAGTAGTTATCGCTGTTCCAAAAAGAGAGGCACAGCATGCAAGCTGTGCCTTTTCGTTTTGATCCTCGCTCTCCCTAGCGGATCACCTTCACCACGCCCCCATCGCTGCCGCTCCAGGCCTTCGCACCCGTGTGCGTCAGCTTGCCCGCTGCATCGCTCCAGCGCAGTTCCGTTGTCTCGAACTTGCCTTGCTCATACGCGTAGGTCTTGCCGTCGTCGTTGTAGAGCGTGAAGTTTGCATCCGCGCCGGGGTACACGCGCACTTCGTTGATGGTCTGCTTGTCTTCGGTGCTCTCCACAGCGGACCCCATTGGTACAATCGAGCCCGCGCGCACAAACACCGGGATCGTATCGATTGGCGCGGCGACGGTGATGCGCTGACCGCCATGCACCCGCTCGTTCGTCCAGAAGTTGTACCAGTCCGTACCGGCCGGCAGGTACACGCTGCGCGTCGTTGCACCCTGCTCTGTCACTGGCGCAACCAGCAGCGCGGGTCCGAACATGTACTCATCGCCGATGTCCGCTACGTTCGGGTCGCTGGCGAAATCCAGGAACAGCCCGCGCATCAACGGCTCGCCCGTCTGGTTCGCGTGCCAGCCCAACGAGTACAGGTACGGCAGCAACGTGTAGCGCAGCCGCAGATATTTCTCCAGGATCGGCTCCGCCTGTTTGCCGTAGCTCCACACCTCGTTTTGTGGGCGCGTGCCATGCGTGCGCATGTTCGGCTGAAACGTGCCGTACTCAAACCACCGTGTGTACAGTTCCGGATAATCGTCGTACCCGCCCACCACGGCACGCGCGTCACTCGGGTCAAGCAGTGGTGCATGCGCGGGCGTGTGATGCGCGGGCAGCGCCTGCCATCCGCCAATGTCGGTCGACCAGTACGGCATACCGCTCGCGGTGAAGTTGATGCCGGTCGGCACCTGCCGCTTCAGCACATCCCACGTGGGCGAGATGTCGCTCGACCAGAAGATGGTTCCGTTGTGCTGCGCTCCCAGGTAGCTGGCGCGCGCCAGGATCAGCGCACGCTCCTTCATGTCGGCACGCATGCCGTTGTAGATCGCGGCCGTGTGGAACAGCGGATAGATGTTGAAGAATTCTGTACCGGGTCCCACGTGGAAGTAGCTTCCGTTCGGCGGCAGATCCGGCTCCGTCTCATCGGCCCAAAAGCTGTCGAACCCTATCTTCACGTAGTTATCGCGGATCGTCTGCCAGTACCACTTCGCGGCGTCGGGGTTCGTGGTGTCAATGTCGGATCCTGCCTTGTCAAAGGGCAGACCATTCGTCGGCGTGCCATCGGCCAGGTGTTCGAACCAGCCGTGATCCAGCAATGTCTTGTAGTAGCGGTCCTCTGGGACGAAGCGCGGCCACACGCTGATCATGGTGTGGAAGTGCAGGTCGTGCAGCTCGCGATTCATTGCCGTTGGATTGGGCCACTTCGCTGGATCCATGTCCATCTGGCCCATCACCGTGTAGTGGAACCAGTCGATCACCAGGTCGTCCGCAGGCAGGTGACGGTCGCGATACCCGTGCGCCACCGCCAGCAGTTCCGCCTGGTTGCTGTAGCGCTGCTTGCATTGGATGTACCCGTACGCGGATTTCGGCAGCATCGGTACGTCGCCCGTCAGCAAGCGATAGCCGCGGTATTGAGCCGCGTAGTCCCCAGCGATCACGAAAAATGAGACGCGCTGCCCAACCTCGCTCGTAAACGTGTTCTGCCCGTTTAAGCCAAAAGTCGCTGTCGTGCGCGATGGATTGTCCCACAGCAGAGCGTAGCCCTTGTTGGTGACAGCGAACGGGACGCACACGCTCTCGCCACCCGGAGCGTTGTAGTCGTGCGCGCAGCGTAACGTGTGGCCCCGGCGATCCAGGTAGCCCTCCTGGTTCTGCCCCATGCCGTAGTCGTGCTCGTCTGGTGCAGCGCTAAACGTGGCGCCTACGGTAAAGAACGGCGGATCGCTCGGCCGCCTGTCGTTCGCCAGCCATGCCGTAGCGTCCTTGTAGTTCGGCGGTGCCATCTGCCATCCCTGCAACTGCAGAAGCGGCGATCCATCGGCCTTCAGCAGGCTCAGCCCGACCCACGGTGCCGAGCCGCTGAAATACTTTGCCGTCTCCGGCAGCTTGCTCGCGTCCACTGGTCGCGGGTTATGCCCGATCACGCGCACACTTAGCGCGTTAGACCGCATCACGTCGGTGTCGTTGTCTAGAGCCGTAGTCCAGCCAGCGCTGTCTTGCTTGGCGGAGATGCCGTAGCCCGGCCCGCGCAGCGCGTCCTCGCGCCGCAGGCTGAGCGTCACGTGCACGATGTTCGGAGCGTAGGGCGTGACCACGACCGTAGCGCCTGAGCGCTCCAGAGTCAACTGTTGCGCAAGCATGGGCGCGGCGAGCAGAACGGCAGAGAACAGGAGAGCAGGGAATCGCAAGCGGGTGGCCTCTCAGCAATGATGCGGTGCCACCCAGCCTACAGCTTCGTGCGCGCTTTCGGCTTCCTGTTCTTCTGGGGCGGCTTGTTTCCCGTGGCCTCCATCTGCGCAATGCGCCGTGCCGCCCTGGTGAACGCGGCGTTCATCGTTTTCAGTTCCGCCAGACTCGCATCACGCCACACCTGCTGCTCGAACGCGGTGGTTGCTTCGACGGCCTCCTGCAGCAGGGCTTCGCCTTTCGGAGTGAGTGCCGAGACAAGGATTCGTGCGTTGTGTTTCGCTGGTTTACGCAGCAGCCATCCTTCGCGAACCGCTCGTTCCAGCATCGCCTGCAACGTCTGAGGTGTTACCTGGCATAGTCGCGCGATCTTTGCCGAACTTGCATCGCTGCCATAGCGGACCGCGAAGAGCATGCGAAGCTGCGGCAGCGTCAGGCCTTGCGGCCGCATGGCGTCCTCCAGCCAGTCGCGAAAGCCGAAGGTAAACACGCGGATGCTGTCCCGCAGTTGCCGCGCAGCCGCCACCCTCGGGCCGCCTTCCGGTATGGGAAGAGCCTGTTTCCATTCGTCGAATTCTTGCTGAAGCTCGCGGCGACTTCCGCTCATCTATGTCAGTACCCTGATACTCTGGTCTAGCAAGACTGTATCAGTACCCTGATACGCAGGACCACTCCGTCAAATGCCGCCAGCCGCAGCACCCATCGAAGCAGCGTGGAAGCCGAAGCATAATCCCTGGCTGATCGCGCTGACCGTCACCCTGGCCACCTTCATGGAGGTCCTGGATACCTCTATCGCCAATGTGGCGCTGCCGCACATCGGCGGTTCGCTCGGTGCATCGCAGGAGGAAGCCACGTGGGTGCTCACCAGCTACCTGGTCGCCTCTGCCGTTATCCTGCCCATCAGCGGCTGGCTCTCCAACCGCATCGGCCGCAAGCGCTTCTACATGACGTGCGTGGCTATGTTCACGGTGTCGTCGGTGCTGTGCGGCTTCGCGCCCAACTTGCCCATGCTCATCTTCGCGCGCATTCTGCAGGGGCTAGGCGGCGGCGGTTTGGCACCCAGTGAGCAGGCCATTCTGGCTGACACCTTCTCGATCGAGAAGCGTGGCCAAGCCTTTGCTCTCTACGGCATGGCAGTGGTCGTCGCGCCCGCCATCGGTCCTACCCTCGGCGGCTGGATTACCGACAACTACTCCTGGCACTGGATCTTTTTCATCAACCTGCCTATCGGCATCATCTCGCTGCTGCTGTCGCACCGCATGGTCGAGGACCCACCCGAGCTGACCGCGCGCACCAAGCGCCGCGATCCCGTGGACTACATCGGCCTGCTCAGCGTCGCTATCGGTGTCGGCATGCTCGAGTTCACGCTCGACAAAGGCCAGGAAAAAGACTGGTTCGGCTCCGGTGAGATTCAGACCACCGCGATCCTCGCCGGCGTCATCCTTCTGTTCTTCGTATTGTGGGAGTGGTTTCATCCCGATCCCATCGTCGATCTGAAGTTGCTCAAGAACCGCAACTTCGGCACCGCGGTCTTTCTGCAGTTGGTGCTCGGCATGGTGCTCTTCGGGTCCACCGTACTCATCCCGCAGTATCTGCAGGTGCTGCTGGGCTACACGGCAGAGAACGCTGGCAAAGTGCTATCGCCCGCCGGTTTCGTCATGATGGTGGGCATGGCCATCGCCGGTCGCACCCTGGGCAAGGGCGACCCGCGCTTCACCGTCATGGTCGGCTACCTGGCCGTCGCTGCCGGCCTGTACAACCTGACGCGGCTCGATCTTTACAGCAGCTACCACACGGTCATGCTTTGGCGCGCTCTCCAGGTCGTCGGGCTGCCGTTCATCTTCATCCCAATCAGCACGCTCAACTACGTCGGCGTGCCGCGCGACAAGTCCAATCAGATTTCTTCGCTATCCAACTTCGCCCGCAACATTGGTGGATCGGCCGGCACGGCTCTGCTGACCACCTTCCTGGCACGCACTGCTCAGGTCCACTCCGTTGCGCTGGGCGCGAACATCTATGCGGGCTCCGCCGCGGTCAGCGACTTCGTGTCGCGCTTCGCGCAGATGACGCGTTCCAGCGTGGCCGGCGCGCAGCCGTTGGCGCTGGCGCAAATCTACGGTCAGCTTGGCCGTCAGGCCAACATGCTCGCTTACAAGAATGCGTTCTTCGTCCTTGCCTGCACAGTGGCAGCGCTCTCGCCCCTGGTCTGGATCATGCGCCTTCCGCCGAAGACCGCAAAGGTTGATCCCGAGCAGATGGCGGCCCACTAGCAACCGCACTGAACATTCGCTTCACCGCGCAAAGTACGTGACGACGAGAACAGCGCTCAGTTGTGGCCGCCCAACTCTGGCGGAACATAGCTGTACAGTCTGAGCCGTTCGCTTTCTCGCACGACAGACCGCCCCCGCCCGCGCAGCAGATCGTGCAACGAAAGCTCACCGCAGGCCTGCCCGTTTGCTCGATCGATCACAGGAATGCGCTCCACGCCTTCCGTCGCCATCAGCTCTGCTGCAGACCGCGTCGTGGAGTCAGCGTACGTGTAGATCTTCGGTAGGGTTAGGTTTTCTTCTCCCAGGGCAAGAGGCGACATGACCTCCTTCACCAGCACCAGTTCCAGCGGATCGACGCCATATTCCCGAGTGAGGTGGTAGCCACGCCGGCTCAGCTTTTCGGTCAGAATCGATCGCGGCATGATCATTGCCGTCACGATGTACGACGCAACGCACGCGACCGCCAGCGGAAGCAGGGCAGGGAGGCAATGCGTCACTTCCAGGCTGAACAGGATCGCGGTCAGAGGCACTCCTAGCGCGCCGGCGAGCATCGATCCCATGCCGATCAGTGCCCACACGGCCTGAGCGTCTGCCGAGGCATGAGCCAGGTGTCCCGCCAACGCGCCTACCGCTCCGCCGATCATGAGCAGCGGTGCCAGCACGCCGCCAGACGTTCCAGAACCGAGCGAGAACGCCCACATCAACGACTTCGCGATCAGGATGCCGACAATCAGCCCGAGCGGCGCGTTTCCGCGAAGCAGCTCTGCTATGTTCTCGTAGCCAACGCCGAGGCCGCGCGGGAAAAACAAGCCTCCCACACCGATACCGATGCCGCCAAGGGCGGGCCACCACATCCAGTGAATGGGCAGGTGGTCGAACCGGTCCTCGAACCAATACATCAGCCGGCTCATGCCAGCGGACACGAGCCCCAGCAGAGCTCCGAGGAACAATGCACCGATGACGAATGAGACACGCGTCAGGTCCGGCAGCGCGGGCATCTGGAACAGCGGACCTGCGCCGAGCCAATAAACCCGCAGCAGCGCCGCCGTTGCACTTGCCACTGCCACGGGAACCAGGCTCCGCGGCCGCCATTCAAACAGCAGCAACTCCACTGCGAGCAGGATTGCGGCGACCGGTGTCGCAAAGGTGGCGGACATGCCCGCCGCCGCTCCCGCAACCAGCAGGGTGGTCCGCTCGCTGTCGGTTACGTGCATCCACTGACCAATCAGGGAGCCGGCGGCACCTCCTGTCATGATTATTGGGCCTTCCGCGCCGAAGGGCCCACCGGATCCGATAGCGACCGCCGCCGACACCGGCTTCAAGACCGCGATCTTTGGATCAACCCGCGCGCGGTGCAGCAGAATGGCCTCGATTGCCTCCGGTATGCCGTGACCGCGAATCTTGTCGGAACCGAACCGCGCCATCAGGCCCACGATGAGCCCGCCCACCACGGGAACGACAACCATCCAGTGCCCAAGCGGGCTGCCCGCGGGCGAGACCGATGCAAAGCTGAGGCGGTGGTAATAGAAGAGGTTCGTCGAGAGCGCGATAAGACGCAGAAGCAGCACCGCTAGAAATGTCGCGCACACGCCGATGAGCACCGCCACGCCGGAGAGCACCCAAACGCGCCGATCGACTGAAAAGTCGCTCAAGGCTGATGGTTCTGACTGCAAACGTACCTCTCTTCTGGTCGCGCGGTTACCTGACCGCTGCATGCCTGTCTATGTTTTCTGGATCTGCGACAACGCCTGAATCAGGCTGGGTGCCAGGTCGCGTAGTTCCTGGGTGTGGACCTCAGAAAGCTGTCGCAAGGCCCGCCGGCCCAAGCTGGTCAACTGCAACACCACGCAACGGCGATCCTGCGGGTCCTGAACCCTGCGCAGCAGGCCCGCCGCTTCGCAGCGCTTGCTCAGCCCCACAGCCGTGTGATGTTTAAGTCCCATCAGGTCGGCGATATAACTCACCGTGACGGACTCATCCTGCGGCGCTCCGGCTACCTGCAACATCAGTTGATGCTGCTGCGGCTGCAGGCCTGCGGAGATCGCCGCCTGTTCACTGAACTGGAGAAAACGCCGGATCTCCCGACGAAACTTCGCGAGATGCTCCATGTCATAGCGCTGTGATTCGTCCGCCATAATCGTCCTGCTCTAAGTGTATCGCAGTACGATATATCGCGAGCAAAATGGGGAACGCTATTGGGGACCGGCACACTTGCTCGACATTACCTAAGCTTCAGCGGGTCTTCCGTTGCATAGGGAAGGGCACGCGGGCCGGCCCGCGTGCCCTCCGCGCGCAACTGCAAAAGCTACTTCGTGCCGGGTGCCGGTGCGTTCGCCGGCGGGTTTTCTGAGAACGAATAGTTCACGGTGATGGTCGTATCGACCGCGACTGGCTCGCCATTCAGCAGGTATGGCTTGTAAACCCACTGGCGTACGGCGTCGAGGGCCGAGTCGCGTAACTCCGGCGGTCCCGAGACAACATCCAACTGTTCGATCGATCCCGTCTTGCCGATGATCGCGTGCAACACCACCGCGCCGAAGATATGCGCCTTCTTCGCTTCCGGCGGATACACCGGTGTGACTTTCTGGACCACCTGCCCTGCTGCTACGCCCGGCGCAATGCGAACCGGACCCTGTTGCTTCTTCTGATCCGAAGCCGACACAGCCGAGGGCTGTCCCGGCGCGTCCATTCGAAATGCCAGGGCAGACGTACACGCCACCATTGCCAGCACACCACTGCCTGCCACCAGACCTACGCGCAAGGACCGAGCCATAGGAAACACACGACGGTTCAACATAAGAACTCTCCTCTCCAACTGGTTGGCATCGAACAGGCCGATGGCGTGAGCGTTGGCTGGCCGGCGTGCGGTCAGCAGGGAAGCGAGTTCCAGCAGCGATCGCGCATACTCCCGCGCGCTTCCCGTCATTCCGGCAGCAAGCCCATCGCAAACGCACTCACGCGTTTCGGCAATCTTGGCCATGGCAAAGTGCACGGCAGGGTGCCACGCCAGCGGCAGCGTGGCGACTCGAAACAGCACCTGCTTCCTTGCATCGTGTCGTGTCGCGTGCGCCAGTTCGTGCGCTAGCGCGGCACGCAAGCGGCTGGTGCTGACACGCTGTGCAAAGCCGCTTGGCAAGATCAGCACGGGCCGGCTAAACCCAAAGGTCAGCGGCGTGTTCGCACTGCTGGAAGTCAGCAGCTCGGGGTGTGCGATGCCAAGCTGTGCGCAGGAGTCGCGCATCCACAGCGCGTCCGCGTCATTCAGCGTGAGTGGTGAAGCGTCCCGCCGCAAGTTCCGCAGCTGCCACATCTGCACCACGAATCGCATGGCGAACGCGAAGGTCACCAAAGCCCACATCGTGACAGCGAGGTCCAGGAGCATAACGCCAGCGCCACCACGGCCGATTGCTTGCGCCGCCCCCACGGTGACGGTGACTGCACCGTTGCGTTCGTTGCCCGATGCCATCCATCGCTGCAGAGACGCCGCAAGCCCCGGCGCCGCACAAGCCGGCAGTATGCATTGCGCGCAGAGCACACTCACCCACACGCGATGCTCCGCCGCAACCCCCAGCGGCCGCACCAGCCGTGCGACTCCCCATCCGGCCGCGCAAATCAGCACCGATTGCCATAAAGCGTTCAACAGATAATTCGCCAAGGAGTGCATTGCTGTGCTCATTGCCCGTCCTCCTGCTGTTGCAGCTTGCGCGCTATGCTGGCCAGGCGCTTCGCGTCCAACTGCCGTGTCTTCACCAGACTCATCACCAGGTCTTCGCTCGATCCGCCAAACATGCGGTCCACCAGGTCGCGCAACGCGTGGCTATGTGCCTTCGCCTCGGACAGGGCAGGCCGGTACCGGTATGCTCGGCCTTCCAGCGTGCGAGTCAGCTTGCCCTTGCGCTCCAGGATGTTCAGCACCGTTTGCACGGTGGTGTAGGCCGGCGTGGGCTGCATCTGCTCCTGCACGTCCGCGACGGTGCCGCTTCCCACCGACCACAACGACTGCATCACCTTCAACTCCAGTGGTGTCAAACCTTCCCGCTTCTTCCCGCCCATCGCACCTCCTAACAGTTTCGGAGCATAGGCCGCACACTCCTTCGCTGTCAACTAAGAACTTAGGAGATGTGACACATGCGTGCCGCAGCCGACGACGCCCAGCGCTTCGGTCAAACTGGCGGGCGCTCGCAGAGGCAAAGCGGCGCGGCGGAAGAGAGCCCGATTCAGATCTCCGCTACGCCGTCGCCGGGCTCAGCAAACAGCGGTGTTTCCACATCGCTCTGGAAGTTGCTCAGGCCCACACCGGCCAGGCGAAACATCTGCCCCGGCGGCAGAGCAACGCGGTCCAGCATGCCCACGGCCACATCGCCCAGCTCTTCCGCAGAACGCGGCATCTCCACCGGCGTCAAGCTTCGCGTAAGACTGGTGAACTCCTTCGTCTTCAACTTGAGGACGACGGTGCGCGCGGCACGGGCGTTGCCGTGGCTTGCCTTCCAGACCTTCTCCGCGAGTCGTCGGATCGCCGGTTCGGTCTCATACAGCGGCACGTCGGCGGCAAACGTATCCTCCGCGCTTACCTGTTTGCGAACGCGGTTTGCCACCACGGGACTGTCGTCAATGCCATGCGCCAGCGCGTGCAGCCGTGCGCTCCACCGGCCAAACCTTGCCTCTAACTCCACGCGGTCCATCCGCTGCACGTCACCCACGGTTTTCACGCCGCGTGCGGCCAGGTGCTGCTCGCTTACTTTGCCCACCCCAGGAATTCGGCCTACCGGTAGGTCGCGCAGAAACTCGAGCACCTCGTGCGGCTGGATGACGAACAAGCCATTTGGCTTGCGCCAGTCGGACGCCACCTTGGCGAGAAATTTGTTGGGCGCCACACCGGCCGAGGCAGTCAGCTTCAGCTCGTCCCGAATCTGCTGCCGGATGGTGCTGGCCACGCGCGTGGCCGTCGGCAGGCCAGTCTTGTTCTCCGTCACATCTAGGTAGGCTTCATCCAGCGACAGCGGCTCGATCGCGTCCGTATGCCGCTGAAAGATCTCGCGCACGGCCTGCGACACGGCTTTGTACCGAACAAAATCCGGCGGAACGAACATGGCTTCCGGGCACAGCCTCTCCGCGCGCACGGCGGGCATGGCCGAACGAATGCCGAAGCGCCGCGCCTCGTACGAAGCCGCGCACACCACGGATCGCAAACCCTTCCACGCCACAACGACCGGTCGTCCGCGCAGGGAAGGATCGTCGCGCTGCTCCACCGACGCGTAGAACGCGTCCATGTCCACATGCACGATCTTGCGCAGGGGCGGTGCTGGCGGACCGAAATCTTCAGGCATGGCGCTCTGGCCGGGCTCTTACGCGCCCGCACCAGTGTCTCATCTTCGCCGGATGTTCGCCATCAAAATCACCGCCGCGGGCACGGCAGATTACAAGTTGAACAACTCCCGAAGCCGCTTGATCTGTGCCCGTGCCACCGGGATCTCCGTTTGCTTGCGGTCATCCATGCGGAGCAGGTACGTGCTCTTGAACCAGGGCACCACCTCCCGGATGTGCGCAATGTTCACCAGGTACGACCGGTGCGCGCGCCAGAAACTGTTCGGGTCCACCTGCTCGGCCAGTTCTTCGATGGTGCGGCAGTTCGCCAGCCCTTCCATCTGCGGCGTCACCACGGAGATGGCGCCCTCTTCGATGGACGCAAACGACACGTCGCGCTCCTCCACCAGCAGCAATCGTTGTCCGCTGCGCACCACGACCTTACCGCTGCGTACCCTGGTGCCGCGCGCGGGACCAGCCTGGGCCGTTGCAGCCCCGGCCTGCGTGGCTCCCGCTTGCAACTCCAGCAGCTTCAGCAGGCTCTCCAGCCGCTCCTCGCTGCTGGCCTGCGGCACGGTTTCGATAGTTGTTTGACCGTTTGACGATGCGCTCGCCTGCTGCCGGGCTCGCACCTTCTCAATCGCCTGGCGCACCCGCCGCTCTTCGAATGGCTTCAGCAGGTAGTCGATTGCATTCACTTCAAATGCACGCACCGCGTACTGGTCGAATGCTGTCGCAAAGACCACCTCGGGCATCGGCTCCTCGCGTTCCGGGGTCAGAGCCTTGGCGTCGATCAGCTTCTTTAACACCGCAAAGCCGTCCAGTCCGGGCATCTGCACGTCCAGAAAGACCACGTCTGGCGCGGCGTTACGAATCGTCTCCACCGCCTCGATACCGTTGCTCGCCTCGGCGACTACGTCCACATCGCCAATGCGACCGAGCAGGTAGTGCAACTCCCGCCGGGCAAGCGGCTCGTCATCCACAACGACTGCGGTCAGACCCATACGCGGAGTATAGGCAATCCGCGGTCAGCCGCGCCTTACCTGGATGGGCCGATCAACGCCGTGCCCCGGTCCGCTTATCTCCCGCCCGCTCACATCGGGCACCGTGCTGATATGCTTCGTCCATTCAGGCTAATTTGGGAGCGTTCATGCTGTTCAGGCAGTCCTGGTTCGCCGCCGTTTGTGTCGCCATTGCGCTCGGCAATGCTCCTCCAGTGTTTGCGCAGACAGCGGCGCCCTCCGGCGCTGGGTCCGCTACGGCCATGCAGGTTACCCCGGATCAGGCTGCATTTCAGGCCGCGAATGCGCAGCTCCAACCGGACAAACGTGCCGCCGCGCTCACGGCCTTTCTCCACGACTTCCCGACGAGCAAGCGCGCCGACCGCGCTCGCAGCATTCTGCTCAAGCTCCTGCTGGAGCAGCAGCCTCTCGACGAAAAACGGATCCACCAGGTTGCCAAGGCCAGAGTCGATGCAGCCGAAAAAACCTCCCGTGCAAACGTGGAAAACGGCGTGGCCTACAGCCTCGCGGAAGCCCCGCCCAACGGCGTCGATCTCAAGTCGGCCGAGGCTTGGGCACGCGATTCCGTGAAGCAGACCACCCTGCCTGCCATGGCGGCAATGATGTTTGGTAGCGCGCCTGCCAAGCCGCTTACACCCGCGGAACAGGCCAAGCGCGACGCCCAGGTTAAGCGGTACTTCGGTGAGTCTCAGGCCGCCAATCTGCAGACGCTCGCCGACGTTTACCTGCACGAAGGCAAGATCTCCGATGCGATCGCTGCGCTTGACCAGGCACAGCCGCTCTATCCGACCCAGGGTGCAACGTTCCTCACACGCGGCCAGATCGAGCACCTGCAGCATCAGGACGACAAGGCCGTGGACGACCTGGAATTGGCGACTATTTATGGCGGAATGACACCCGCGGGGCAAGCCCTTCTGCAGTCGCTCTACGCCGCGCAGCATGGGGGCGATCGCGCCGGTCTGGAGGCGGAGATCGACCGTCGTTACCGCGCTCTGTATCAGCCCAGGCCGGCCTCACAGCACTCCGCACCCACTTCCGGCCGCACCGTCCTGCTCGCGCTCTACACCGGCTCGGCGTGCGACCCATGCGCTGCCGCGGACTTGGCGACAGACGGCGTCTTGGAGCAATACTCGCGTTCGCAAGTGGTTGCGCTGGCGTTCGACCAGCACATTCCCGAGCCCGATCCCCTCGCAAACACCGCCTCCGTCGCGCGCGCCGCGTATGACAACGTGCGTTTCACGCCGACCTTTCGCATCGACGGCGTGGAAGGTCCAGAAATCGGTGGTGGACGCGAAGACGCCGAGGAAGCTTACAAGACACTTTCCGCCGAGCTGGATAAGGAACTGCAGGTTCCTTCCGGAGCCACGCTGCATGTTGCGGCCGGCTTCGCGCCGGACCACACGGTTGCTGCAAAGGCTGAGTTCCAGGTGGCCGATGCCGATGCGCTGCGGAAGCTTCTTTCGCAAGCGGCGAAGCCGGACGTTGCGTCCTCTGATCCAGCGGCAACTGCAGCTCCTGCTGCTGCCGCGAAGACTCCCAAGCTGGTTCTCAACTTCGCCCTGGTTCAGCGCGAGGTTCGTTACAGCGGCGAAAACGGCATTCGATTCCATGCAGTGGTTGTTCGCGATCTGGCGCGGCCGACAGCGGACGCCTTACCCGTAGCGCTCACCGGATCGTCCTCTGCGTCCGCGGCCTTCGATCCGGCAACGATCAGCTCCAAGCTCAGCAAGTACCTCGCGGACTTCGCCCAGTACAACGAGCGCTTCGGCACCGCGCACTTTCTCAGCACCGACACCACGCTGCCGCTCGATCAGCTTGCCGTGGCGGCCTGGGTTGAGGACCTCTCCTCGCACAAAGTGGTCGCGGCGGCATACGCTCCTCTGGGCGACGCTCCGCTTCAGCAGGCGGCCCGATGATGCGCTCATCTGCCGTTTGCTTCCGCGTGGTGCTCGCTTTCGCGATCGCGGTCCCGTTCGCCCCGGTGTCGCAGTTGTTTGCAGCTCCGCCCACGCCGGCCCACTGGTCCGTTCAGCACCTGCCGTCGCGGCCGGTTGCTCCCGGCGCGGCGTTCACGGTCACGCTTGCCGCGGCGGTACAGCCGGGCTGGCATCTGTACGCGCTGGAAGAGCCCGAGGGCGGCCCGCTCGCAACCGAGATCGGCCTGCAACAGGGCGATCCGCTCACCCTGCTCGACGTAAGCGAGCCCGACCCAGCCCGGGTTCCCGATCCGGTCACGCACTCGGTGGCGGGCGTCTTCCTCTCCGACGTCAACTTCACCCTGAAACTGCGCGCGCCTCGCACCCGGCCCGCTGCAGACGCCGTCAGCCACGTCCTGGTGCGCTATCAAACCTGCAACGACCAGGTCTGCCTGCCTCCGCGCACCGAGACCGTCGCTCTGCCGCTCAAAGGCTTAATTCGTTAAGCGGCAAGATAATTTCGGACCTTTCAGCACCAGCCGACACGTGCAAGAGCGCCCCCGCTTTGCCCGGTCCGTGCTGTCGTCCCAGCGCGATTACGGTATCGGGTCCACATGGACCGAATCCACATCCAGGTACCCCGGCGTCGCACTTCCGTCCGACTCGCTGTACGCAAACAAAGCCGGTCTCGCGCCCTTCCACCAACTGAAGTCGATTGGGGTCTCCGGCCCCAGCTCCTGGAAGCTCTTGCCCTCATCCGCGCTGAAGCTGTAGCGAACACGATCTCCGCGTACCGTCACCCGCAGCAGTAACGCCTGGATATGCCGGGCGACATGAGCAGCGGCGTCGTCGCCCAACTGAGTCACCGTCCCACGCTTCGCCCGCTCCACGTGAAAGTAGGCAAGGCGGTACGACGCTTGGCCTCCGTCGGTTATCTCGATGCCACTGGCCTTCTGCTCAAATATCCCCAACCCGGCATGAGTTCCCGGCTGCAGTCCTGTCAGTTCCAGCCGGGCTGTGAACACAAGCGATTCTGACTGCATCTGCTGCGTCAACGTGTTGCGCGCAGCGAACAAACTCGCAGAGGGCAGGGCGTGCAGCCGTAAGTATCCGCGATGCTCGCTGAGCGACCACGCATCCTTGACCGGGTTGTGGTTCCACTCCCATTGCGGGCCAAGTGCGGTGCTCGCGAACTCATCTGAAGTCTGCACCGTGATCTTGGCTGCACGTGCGACCGGCACGGGCACGGGAGCACTCTGCACCGGCTGTCCCGGCCGCGGGGCCATCGGGTCAATCGTAGCCGTTCCCATCACCGGCCAGTCGTTCTCCCACCGCATTGGCTCCAGGTGCACAATGCGCCCGTGTGCGCCACGCGACTGGAAGTGCACAAAGTAGTCTTTGCCATCCGGCGTGGTGACCCAACCACCCTGGTGCGGCCCGTTGATGTTGCTCGTGCCTTGTTGCAGGGAGATCTGTGATTCGTAAGGGCCATCAATGCTTCGCGAGCGCAACGTCACCTGCTTGCCCGTGCTCACTCCACCAAACGGCGCAAAAATGTAGTACCAACCATTGCGCTTGTACAGCTTCGGGCCTTCCAGGGTCTTCAGGTGTACGGGGTCATTCACAATTTCCTTGCCGGCATCCAGTACGTGCGTTGCGTCCGGCGACATGCGGTGCAAGATTAGTGGCCCCGCGCCTGTTCGCGAGTGCACCAGGTAGGCCTTGCCGTCGTCATCCCAGAACGGACACGGATCCTCCAGCTTCGGCCCGGCCAGTACCGCGACGGGCTTCGTCCACGGCCCGCTAAGGCGCGCCGCGCTCACCATGAAGATGCCTTCCTCCGGAGTTGGAAAGAAGATGTAGAAGCGCCCGGCATGCTTCCGAATCGCCGGCGCCCACACGCCTCCCCCATACCGATCGCCATCGTTCATGTCGTACTGCGGCGCCAGATCAACCCGCTGTAACGCATGCGTCAGTATCGTCCAGTGCACCAGGTCTGGCGATACCAGAATGGGCAGCCCGGGCACAAACGAAAACGTGGACGCGACCAGGACGTAACGTTTGCCGTCGCGAACCACGTCAGGATCCGAGTAGTCCGAAAAGAGAATCGGGTTTGTGTACGTCGCCTGCTCCGCCGCACTTACGCGAGATCTCTGCGCGTGGCCACAGGACGTCACCAACAGAGCGGTGAGCGTGACCGCTGTGCGGCAGATTGTCCGCGCTACCATCCTTGCCCTACGTCGCCTGCGGCGTCGCCGTGGACTGCCGCAGCACCATCTGGGCGGGCAGCATCGGCTCTGGGGGCGCGCCGTCGCCGCGTATGTAACTCAGCAGCATCGAGACCACGTTGCTGGCCAGGTCTGCGCGGGGTGTTGCCACCGTGGTGAGTGGGGGGTGAAGGAAGTCGCAAAGATATGTGTTGTCGAATCCAACGACGGAAACATCCTGCGGTATCTGCAACCCCGCCGCCTGCAGCGCCCGGAATGCACCCAGTGCGACCAGGTCGTTGATGGCGACTACCGCCGTGAACCGGTACTGCTTCAGCGCCCGTTCTACTGCGCGCATGCCCGCGGACGCCGGATCGCCGGGTTCGTCGATCACGTGGACGTCCATCTCCTTCGGGTTGTACTGGTGAAGTGCCTCATCAAACCCGATCTGCCGTTCCTGGTGACTCAGCAGCGGCGGTTCGGCCGAGTCCTGCTGCGAGTTCTTGATGAGCAGGATCTTTCGGTGGCCTAACTCCAACAAGTGCTGCACTGCGATAAACATCCCGTGCCGCTTGTCCACGCGAACGGTGCCGATGTGCGGCGCGGAATGATTGTTGTCCAGGTACACCGCGGGCGTCCCACTCCCCTTCAGCAGGCTGAACGCCTCGGGATCGTTTTCGCTCGTCATCATGGCCACGCCGGCCACGCGCAGCGCCAGCATCTGGCGCACCGCCGCGCACTGCTTATCCGGGTGAAAGCTGGTCGACGCCAGAAACGTTTCGTAGCCATGCTTGCGGGCCTCAGCATCCAGTGCCGCAGCAATTTCTGCGAAGAACGGGTTCAACAGGTCGCTAACGATGATGCCGATCAGCTTGGTCGATCGCCGCGCCAGGTTGCTGGCGAAGATATTCGGCGTGTACCCCAGTTGCGCGATCACATCCAGCACGCGCTGCCGCGTCTCCGGCCGCACATTGCTCTTTTCGTTCAACACGCCAGAAACGGTGCTGGGCGACACCTGCGCCAGCCGGGCCACATCCTGTATCTTGATGCGTCCTGCTCTCCGTGCCTGCAGCGGCGCGCCCTCCGCGCGTGAAACACCATCACTGCGGTTCGAAGCATCGGGACGAGGCGACGTAGACAAAACAGATCTCCTGTAAGTTCCAGCAAGTATCGCATCGCGGCGCATTCTCTGTAACGGGCAAACGCACGCTGCGAGCGACCCGGTTCGGTGCCCCGCTGGACTGCTACCTGGAGTGCGTCACCGTACGGAGCCGACCCACCTCGCTGGCCGCCAGCAGAAACGCTCCCACGCCCTTTGGGTCGTCATCGCCGACAGCTTCGTGCACGTAGTAGCTGTAGTCGCCTGCGCGGTACGGTGTGCCGCCCAGGCCGCTCACCTTCACGGTGCCGTGCAGGGTTACGCGTCCGTTTGCGCGCGTAACAAACTGAGTTTCAAGTCCGGTCCACCCGCGCTCTGCGTTCCCGGAGAAGTGCGGCGGCAAGTACCCCAGCCGCACACCTTTCGCTGAGGCGTACACAAACATCGCTGTTGCCGACGCTTCACGGAAGTTGCCCGCCTGGCCCGGCCTGTGCAGTACATCCCACCACACACCGGTGGCAGCGTCCTGTTCGGCGGCCACGGCGGTCATCACCCGTTGCAGCACTGCGATCAGCTTTGCCCGATCCGGATGGTTTGCCGGGAACGATGGCAGCGTATCCACCAACGCCATCGCATACCAGCCCAGCGCCCGCGCCCAAACCTCTGCGGACAAGCCGGTCTTCGGATCGGCCCAGGGCTGCGCCTGCTTTCCTTCGGCGCCGCTCGCGTCCCACCCATGCCGCAGCAACTCGCCCGCGGGAATACCCGGCGCGCGCATATGCTCGTCCATCAGCAGCAACTGCTTGGCGACGTCGTCGAGCTCGCTGGCCGGACCGAACTGCTTTGCATAGACGGCGCGAAACGGTTCCGCCATGTACGCCCCGTCCAGCCACATCTGGTCTGGGTACACCTGCTTGTGCCAGTACCCGCCGAAGTAATTGCGCGGCTGCGCCGCAAACTGCGCAATTAGGAACGCCGCCGCTTTGCGGTACCGCTCCTCGTGTGTCTGCTGCCAAACAAACAACACCGCTCGCCCGGGCTCCAGGTTGTCCAAGGTGTGCAATGACGGATTGAACGGCTTGCCGGGCTCGGTTTCGATGGATCCATCGGGGCGCACCCACCGATCGACCGCCGCCTTCACATAGGCCAGGTCCGCGGCACGCTCTGCAGCATCGTTCGTTGCCAGACCGACCGCAGCCATCCCGTCCAGCAGCGTGCCCGTCTCATACGCCCACGCACCCGGATGCGCCTGGGTGGCCACCACGCCGTCCGGCCATTGCTGGCGCACGGTTGCCGCCATCGCCGCGCCGTCCCGTTGTGCGCTCACGGCAGCATTCGCTCCGACCATGGTCTGCTGCGCGCACGCGGACGCGATCCACGCTGCAGTAAGCGCAACCGTCACGAATGGGCGCATTCTGTTCATCGTGCCTTCCATAGTCGATCCGCTGCCTTCACCGGGTTCCACCCATCCGTCCCGCGCAGCAGAGCCTGGGGCGTCAGGCCTTTCTCCACTTCCTTTGTCAGCGGTGGATAGCTCACGATTCGCTGCCCACCATTCACACCCGGTCCATGCGATTTGTATTCGCGGTACTCGCTCGTCTTCAAGCGTCCGTTCCAGTCGCTCCATCCATCCGCTGTGATCGTCGGCTCGATCTCAGTGTCGTAGAACCATACGGTGGAGTAGTCGCGCCAGGGCCGGCCGAGCACCAGCTTCTCCGAGCCGTCGAATGTGCTGCGATCCCCTGTAATGCTGGAGTGCAGAAAGTAATATCCCGACACCTCCTCCAGAAAGTGCCGGCTCTGCGCCGTAAACATGACCGTCGGGTGGTGTCGCGGATGCAGTTCGCAGCGATCGAACACCGCCTGCGCATCGCCGAAGATGTAGTCCACATCGCCTTCGATGTACACGTCACGGAAGTACTCGCGCGATGCACGGCACGCGGGTTGCGGCTCCTTCGGCGCACTGCCATCACTGGGCAGATTCTCATGGCACGTGCGACTGTCCGCATACAGGGTGTCCTGTGCTCCAATCAGGCGAACGTTGTCCAGCACGGCACGGTCGCTTCGCAGCAGCAACGCCACGGCCTGCGACCCCTCCTGGGTGCGCTCGTGCTCGTTCTGCCAGGTATTCTCAACTGTCAGATTTTCGGCTTCGAAGCCGTCCGCCTCCACGGTCACGCTGCCGCTCTTGCCCGTGCCGCCCGCACTCTTCGCCGAGTCGTCCCAACTCAGCACCACATCGCCCGGCGTTTTGCCCGTACCCACCAGGTACAGGTTCGGTGTGGAGATGTGGATCTTCTCGCGATATTTACCCGGCGCGAGCCGTATCTCCGCGCCCGTCTGTGGCGCCGCATCGATCGCTGCCTGCACGGTGTGGAACTTCGCCTGCGGTCCCACCTGCAGCACGGGCAGGCCTGCGGCTGCGGCAGAGCCGCTACCCATCAGCAACCCTGCCGCAGCGCATACGCCCAGGCTGAAACACGCGCGTCTTTGCATCCGCTCGACCCTTGCGATCAGCCCAGGAAGATGGGCCGGATATGCCGCTCGAACAGGTTCTTCGTCACGTTGCGTGCGACCACCTCTTCGTTGGCTTCCAGCGTGTCGGTGTAGCGCTTGCCCAGCTTTGCCGCCACTTTGAAACCGACGTGCAAGAGCTGCCGGAAATCCGGGTTGTACTCCGGCAGGTCGCCAGCCTCTGCAGGCGAGCGATGCTGCAGCGCCTTCACAAACTGCTCGCTCGACCAGCCGTCCACCGTCTCGGGCGTGGGCAGGTTGTCTTTTTTTATGTCGATCACCGTTGCGTATGGGGCGCACAGCTCATCCGCGTGCGCATAGGCCTGTGCGTAGATCTCCTTTGCCAGTTCCAGGGCGTCTCCACCGGCTTCTGCCAGACCGATCACCTCTTCCAGCCACGTGGTTCCGGCCGTCTTCACGTGAACGCCGGCATCGAACGCCTGCAGCCCCTCGCGAATCGCCGGGTAGATCGAGTACTTGTCCGACCCGGAATGCACGCTCAGCTTCAGGGTCTTCGGCAGGTTGTATTTCTCGACCGCGTACGCAATCGTTGCAAGGTCTTCGCGGAACTCCTTCGCGAACTGCTGCAGGTCGCCACCGTAGTCCACGCCCTTGTTGAAGCGCCCGGTGAACTTGGGCGCAATCGTCTGGATCGGCACCTTTTCATCGCTGATCGCAGCCAGGATGATCAGGAGCTCGACAGGCGTCTGAGGTGCGTCAGTCTCGTCCATGCTGATCTCGGCGACGAAATTCTCGTTGCCCTTTGCCGCGGCGATTGCTCGGTAGATTTCGCCCGCGTGCTGCACCGCGGCGAGGAACTGCTTGGCCGTCTTCTCGACAAACGCCTTATCCGTGCGGAACGGCTGGTCGATGCGCGGGATGGTGATCTCGCCGATCAGCTCCGGGTGGCGCTCGACGAACTTCGCGATCTCCGTCTCATCGCTCTTCTGGCCGATGTTGTCCGCCACGTCGATGGTGAAGAAGTCGCACGGCGCCACAAAGCGCTCATAGGTCTTCAGGTTGATGTGGTCGGCATCCAGGAAGTACGGCTTCGTCCAGCCCATTTCCTTTACCGCGGCGTCCGCAGCCTCGCGCGTTCCGGTCGGCTCGCTGCCGATGATCAGGTGCTCGCGGTTCGACTTGTTCCACACCGGCGTCACGTCCGCGCCCTGTTGCGCAGCAAGCATGCAGGCCTGCAACTGCGCCTTGGCCTGGTGGGCGAAACGGTCGCCCATGCCGAACGAAAACTTGGGAAACTGCATAGCTCTGGGACTCTCCTGTGCCGAACAAGGTCTGTGCAACGGAAGCCTCTGACCGAGGTCCATCAAAACGTTTCAGCGTCGCAGGGAAGTGTAGCGCATCCGGCAATCCTCGTGCGATCTCCCTCCCCGAAGTGTCGTCCGGAGCGCGGTGAACCATATGCTCTTCCTGTGCACGTCGAGGGACAACGGTCCCAATCGTGCGCCCTGCGACAATCAAAGGGATGAATCGACGCGGCAACACACCCTCTCGGCCCAG
The DNA here is from genome assembly GCF_025685415.1 of Terriglobus aquaticus. Taxonomy (NCBI): domain Bacteria; kingdom Pseudomonadati; phylum Acidobacteriota; class Terriglobia; order Terriglobales; family Acidobacteriaceae; genus Terriglobus; species Terriglobus aquaticus. The sequence continues at coordinate 2,657,970 of NZ_JAGSYB010000001.1, read as the reverse complement.
CAATCCCGCGTCCCGCAAAGCGGCTTCACCCCGCGACGCGATCAGCGCCCGCGGCAAAGACCAGCCTCTCCGCTACGCCGAGGCCGATCTGGCCGGCCCCGCCGCGGTCGTCAGCCGCCGCGCCGCCGATCGCCTGCGTGCCGGTCACCTCTGGGTCTACCGGTCCGAGGTCGAATCGCTCATTCCAGCGCTTGGTCATGCCGAGATCCAGCCAGGTGCGCTCGTCACCATTCTGGACGCACGCCAAATCCCGCTGGGCTCCGCACTTTTCAGCAGCAGCTCCGAACTCACCCTGCGCAAGGTCAGCAGCGAACCGCGGCTCTCCCGCGGCGAATACCTGGATGAGACCCGCGAACGCGTCCGCCGCGCGCTGGCTCTGCGCGCGCCCATGCTGGCGAGCGGAGATACCGATTCACTGCGCCTCATCTTTGCGGAAGCCGACAACCTGCCCGGCATCCTGGCCGACCGCTACAACGACCTTGTCATCCTGCAACTGCTCGCGCAGGGCACAGCGCAGGATGACCTGCGCGAAGTTCTCGCTGCCGAACTCGCCACGGCCGGCGTCCGGGCGATCGTGGAACGCCCCGATCCGCGAATTCGTGAGCTGGAGCAGCTGGCACCTGCGCCCGCCGCGCCTCTCTTGTCCACCAGCGGAGACGAGGCGCTCACCACCACCTTCACCCTCAATGGCTTGCGGTTTCAGTACGACGCCAACAGCGGACAAAAGACCGGCGCCTTCCTCGATCAGCGGCTGAACTATGCCGCTGCCGCGAAGCACGCTCGCGGCCGTGGGCTGGACGTCTGCACCTACCAGGGCGGCTTCGCGCTGCACCTGGCGCGCGGCGCTGCGCAAGGTCGCTGTGACCACGTCACCGCCATCGACCAGAGCCGCAGTGCCCTCGAAATCGCGGAAGCCAACTACACCCGCAATCGCGAAGCGCACGCCCTTGCGCCCATGGAGTTCGTGGAGGCCGACGCCTTCGAACTGCTTCGCCACTACGACAGCACCGGTGAGCGCTTCGACACCGTCGTGCTCGATCCGCCTGCGTTCGCCAAGTCCCGCCGCGCTGTCGAAGGTGCGCTGCGCGGCTACAAGGAATTGAACCTGCGCGCTGTGCGCATGCTCAACGCCGGTGGCACGCTCGTCACCTGCTCCTGCTCGCACCATATCGCGCTGGCTGACTTCACGGAAGCGATCGCCTCCGCCGCTGCCGACGCCGGCCGCCACGTCCGCCTGCTCGAAACCCGCGCCGCCGCACCCGACCATCCGGAGGTTCTCACGCTGCCGGAGACGCGCTATCTGAAGTGCCTGATCCTAGCCGTGGACTAGCGAGGCAGCCATGTTCGATACGCATGACGCACTCCGCAATCCGCCGATGAGCCGGGCGCAGAAGCTCTACACCTCTTGCTTCTGCAGTGGCTTGCTGCTCAACGGCATCTCCACCTTCTCCGCTCCTCACCATGCGCACCAGTCTATTTGGATCACCATCAACCTGATCGCTTTGACGCTGATGATCGTTGGAGTCGTGACCGGTGGTGCGCACATGCTGCGGCAGCGTGCTCTCAAACGGCAAAGCCGATTTCAAGCAGAGAACCGCAGTAGCAGTCGCTAAGCGGCGCTAGGCCTCTTCCTGCGGAGTCGTTGCATACTCCCGCAATCCAAAGATCGCGGTGCCCACGCGCACGCACGTTGAGCCCTCCGCAATCGCGACGGCGAAGTCATGCGTCATGCCCATGCTCAAGTCGGGCAGGGCAATGCCGGTCGCCTGCTGCGCTTCGTCGCGGATCTCGCGCAGCTTGCGGAAGAACGGACGCGCCTCCTCCGGGTCATCGCTGTAGGGCGGCACCATCATCAGCCCGCGCACCTCCAGCCCTTCCAAGTCCTCGTGAATGCGGCGCACCAGACCGGGTACGGCATACGGGTCCACGCCGTGCTTCGTCGCTTCCTCGCTCAGCTTCACCTCGATCAGCACCGGCAACACCTTGCCCGCCTGCGCGCACGGAGCGTTCAGCCGCTCCGCCACCTTGATCGTGTCCACCGAGTCCACCGCGCTATACAGCCAAGCGGCCTTGCTTGTCTTGTTGTTCTGCAGGTTGCCGATCAGGTGCATGTCGATCTCGCCCACGCCTTCGCCCAGCAGCGTGTGCAACTGCTCGCGCTTGTGCTCCCACTCCTGCACGCGGCTCTCGCCAAACAGGCGCTGCCCAGCGTGAAAGGCTTCGGCCACCAGCTTCGGCCCGTGCGTCTTGCTGACCGCCATCACCTGCACGCTGCCCGGCTCGCGCCCCGCGCGCTCACACGCCTCATCCACCTCGCGCCGCACGCGCTGGAGGTTCTCTGCAATCGACATAGCTTCAGCTTAGTCGCTCGGCGCGTTCGAGTCTCCGCGAACCTCGCGGCCAATGCGCTGCGAGGCATTGTGCATGCTGCCCACCGCCTGCACTAGCGAGCCCGCCTTGCCCAGGCCCCACACCGGCATGTCGGCGTAAATGCTCTCGTAGCTGCCCGCCTGCACTAGGTACGTCTCGTGGAAGATGCCGACCGCCGTGTTGCCGCGCGCCGCCTTGTTGAACGCCGCCCAGGCCGGCAGGTGCGCCCTATCGCGAGCATGCGCGTAAGCGTGCAGGTGGTCAAAGCTGCGCCAGTACTGCACCAGCGCCACCGTCCGCGGCGGAGCCAGCGCTGGCTCCGCATGCAGAAAGCCAAGCTCCGGCTGCGCGATCAGCTCGCGGATCATGCGCGGCATGGCCAGCGTGACCGGCAGCCATTTGCTTACGGCGGTGAACCGGTTGATACGGGCACCAATGTAAAACACCACAAAGTCGCCTTCGATCTTTGCCGCAAAACGCCCTGCCTGAATCTTAGCCATGCAGAGAGCGTAGCGCGCCATACCCTTTGCGCAACGCGCGTCCGGTCAACTCAGGAAGGTGACACCTGTCATGGATCGATTCACTGTCCAACGCATCCTGCAGCAGCAAGGGCGTGCCATTCGGCACGCCCTTTGCTTGCGATACGGAGCTAGGATTTACCGCCCCTGCTCTTCCAGGTACTTCTCCACTTCCAGCGCAGCCATGCAGCCCGTACCAGCGGCCGTGATGGCTTGCCGATAGCGCCGGTCCTGCACATCGCCAGAGCAGAAGACGCCCGGAATCACCTCTCCATTGCGCGTGGTGAACACGTTGTCCTTGCTCAGAATGTAGCCGTCCTCGTCCAGGTCCATCTGGCCTTCGAAGAACTTCGCGTTCGGGATGTGGCCGATGCCCAGGAAGAAGCCTTCCAGCGCGATCTCCTTCACCTCGCCCGACTCCACGTTGCGAATGCGGATGCCGCGGACTTCCTTCTCTTCCACGCCTAGCACCTCTTCCACCACGGTGTTGGTCAAGAATTCGATCTGCGGGTGCGCCATCGCTCGCTCCAGCATGATCTTGCTCGCGCGGAAGCTGGCGGAGCGGTGGATCAGGTACACCTTCTTCGCAAAGCGCGTCAGAAAGATGGCTTCTTCCATCGCGCTGTCACCGCCGCCGATCACGCAGATGGTCTTGTCCATGAAGAAGAAGCCATCGCAGGTGGCGCATGAGGAAACGCCATGCCCGATCAGCGCCTGCTCGCTAGGCAGTCCCAACCAGCGTGCGCTTGCGCCACTCGCCACAATCAGCGTGCGTGTCTTGATCTTCTTGGTGCCAAAGTCCAGCTCGATTGGCGATTTGTGCAGGTCTGCCGCGACCAGGTGGCCCATCTCCAGCTCGGCGCCAAACTTGGTCGCCTGCTTGCGCATGTTCTCGACAAGCTCCGGTCCCTGCACGCCATCGGGCCAGCCGGGAAAGTTCTCGACCAGCGTGGTGATGCTCAACTGCCCACCCGGCTCGTGACCTTCGATCACCAGCGGCTTCAGGTTGGAACGCGCGGTGTAGATCGCCGCGGTCAGGCCGCTGCAGCCGGAACCAAGGATCACGGTGTCGCGGACGTCGTTGGCTGCATCGCGGATGTCGCCCGCCGGCTCGCCATCCTTTGCTTGTGTTGGAACGGACGGATTCTCTGTCATGGATGTGTGTTCGGTCGGCACTGAACGAGCCGCAGGACCGGAGCCTCCATTCTAAATGCGCCAACTGGCGAAAGGATTCATCGCGTCCCGTCGAAGGCTGGCCTGTCCGCTGTCCGGAGCCGCACTGCCAAGCCACCCAACGCTCCCTTGCGGCGTCCGATGTTCTGATATGGCGAAAGAAGCGCACCAACTCACGCATCCCACGCACAGCCTGTTGAAGGGCGCCGTAGCCGGTCTGGTCGGCGGCCTGATCGCCACCGGAGCGAAGACGCTCGCTGAAAGCTTCTACCCGCCGCGCATCCATGGTGAGCGCAATCCGACCGAGGTCACGGTCGAAAAGTTGGGCGCGGACAGCAAGCAGACCTCTTCGAAAAAGGCGCAAGCCGAGGGTGTGCACTGGGCCTTTGGAGCTCTCGCCGGCGCTGCCTACGGCGTCGTCGCAGAGGTGTATCCGCAGGTGACCGCGCGCAACGGCATCACCTTTGGCATGACCCTCATGGCCTTTGCGCACGAGGGTGCCCTGCCGGCGCTCGGCCTTTCCGCCGAGCCGAAGGACCAGAAGCCGCGCGAGCAGCGCAGTGAAATGGTCACGCACGTGGTCTACGGCTTGGTAGCGGAGACTGTGCGCAAAGTCGTCCGTAAAGCGCTTTAGACTTCGTTGGAACACAGCAGAAGGGCGGCCACTCGGGCCGCCCTTACTGCTTTCGGTATTCAGATTACTGCGGCGGCTCTACCGTCACCGGCCGCGCCGGCATACGGTACACGGCCATGCTCAGCGGCGGCACCACCACGCCACCCGGTTCGCGGTCAGGGGCCTCCGCGCTCGACAACAGCAGCTCAGACCCAGGGGGCAACGCAAAGGCCGTCGCTGTTTCTGCGAAGTTCATGCACGTCCGGATCTCGCCGCGGTCTGTGCGGATCCACCGGCTCTCTTCGCTGTGTTCCACATCCATGCGATGCATATCGCCCAGATTCAGTGACAGCGTTTTCCTGCGCAGGTGGATCAGGTCGCGGTACCACCGCAACATCTCGTGGTGCTTGGGCTCGTCCAGCTCCGCCCACTTCAGCTTCGACGACTCAAACGTCTGCGGGTCTTCCGGATCAGGCACGTCATCGCCAAAACCGAAGTGTGCGAAGTCCTTCTTGCGCCCCTCGCTTACCGCCTTGCGCAACTCAGGTGCTTCGAAGTCCGCGAAGTACATCCAGGGCGTATCGGCGGCCCACTCCTCGCCCATAAAAATCATGGGAACGAATGGCGCTGTAAACACCACACCCGCGGCCAGCTTTGCCTTGCGCATGCCCACAATCATTTCCAGTCGCTCGCCCTTGGCGCGGTTGCCGATCTGATCGTGGTTCTGGATGAAGCCCAGATACTTGTGGTAGCTCAGGTTCAGCACCTGGCGACCATGGCTGTGCTGGCGATATTGCGAGTAGCGGCCGTCATACAGGAACACGTGCTTCAGCGTGTGTGCCAGTTGACCAATCTCGCCAAAGTCGCGGAAGTACCCGATCTGCTCGTTTGCCAGCAGGGAAAAGAGCGCGTGGTGGAAGTCATCGCTCCACTGCGCGTCCATGCCATACCCGTTCGCCTCGCGCGAGGTCACAACGCGAGGGTCGTTCAGATCGTTCTCGGCAATCAGCACCAGGCATCGGCCTACCGACGCTGACAAGTCTTCCACCTCACGCGACAACTGCTCCAGGAAGTGCAAGGCCGAACGATCAATCAGCTCGTGCGTCGCATCCAGGCGGAGGCCGTCGAAGTGGTAATCGCGAAGCCACATCAGAGCGTTGTCGATGAAGTAGCGGCGCACCTCATCGCTGCCGCCCTCTTCGAAGTTGATCGCTGCGCCCCACGGCGTCTTGTGCTTCTCGGTGTAGTACGGCCCGAACTGCCCGGTGTAGTTACCGGCCGGCCCAAAGTGGTTGTAGACCACGTCCAGAATTACGGCAAGACCCTTGCTGTGGCACGCGTCCACGAACCGCTTTACCGCGTCAGGTCCGCCGACCGTCTCGTCCGGTGCATAGGGCGCCACACCGTCATAGCCCCAGCTAAAGTTGCCCTCGTAAGACGCAATCGGCAACAGCTCCACATGGGTGATGCCAAGCTCGCAAAGGTAATCCAGCCGTTCGATCGCTGAATCCAGCGTGCCGCCTGGAGTGAACGTTCCCACGTGCATCTCGTACACCACGGCCGAGGGCAATGGCACCGCTCTGAACTTCTCGTCGGTCCAAGCGAAGTTGCGGTGATCCAGTACGCGCGAGAACGAGTGCACGTCCTTCGGCTGCCAGAACGATCGGGGATCCGGGTAGGGATTCGGATCGTCATCCAGCAGAAACGCGTAGTCGCTACCGTGTACGGCCTTCTCGACATCCGCGGTCCAGAAGCCGTGCGACGAAGGTCCCTGCATCGGGTACGTGCTGCCGTCTACAACCACCGAAACCTTGTGGCGCCGGGGTACCCAAACGGAAAAATGATGCATTCGTATGTTTGCCTTTCAGCGGCTGTTGCGCCGTCTTCTCAATTCTTACTGTCGCGCACCAGCAGCGCCACAGGAAACCGGTCTAGCAGGTTTGCAACGTCGATCTTTCCCCCATTGTGCCGCGCCCCGCTCAGGCGATCCGTCCAGGATCCGGTTGGCAGCTCCAGCGTAGTGTCACGCCAGTTGCCCGCAATCGTCTGCGGGAACCGCTGCCCGACCGCGACCACATCTTCTCCTCGCGAGAAGGCGACGACGTGATCGGCCGCAGCACCCTGTGCCACCAGCGGCGTGTAGGCCGCCTTTGAGCCAAAGCTCTGTGGCCGCTCATTCCGCAGTTGCAGGGCCTGGTACGTGAGCCAAAGCTTCGGCGAGCCCTCATCTTCGAAACGCTGTTCGACCGTCTCAACGAACTTTGCCGGCGTGATCTGCTGCAGCTCCTTCAAGAGCTTCGCCCGAAGTTTGTAATCGACAGGGCGGCGATTATCCGGGTCTACCAGCGAGTGGTCCCACAGCTCTCCGCCCTGATAGAGGTCCGGCATGCCTGGCGCCACGCACTTCAGCAGCGTCTGCGTGAGGGAGTTGACGCGCCCGCTGCGATTGATCCCGTTCACAAACTCTTTCAAGGAATCCAGGAACGCCGGCCGCGCAAACAGGCCGTCGATAAAGCTGGCGACCGCATTTTCGTATGCCTCGTTCTTGTTGGTCCAGCTTGTCTCCAGCTTGGCCTCGTTCATGGCCTTTTGCATGTAGGTCTTGGTGCGATCCGCGTCGATCGGCCATGCCCCAATGAGTGTCTGATAGAGGAAGTATTCCGTGTTCGGGTCGGGGTAGTTGCCAGTGCGCAGGTCGCGGTTCGCCTCCGACCACTGCTGCAGTTGCTGCGACCACCGGTCCGGCAGTTCACTCAGAACCGCAAGCCGCGCACGCACGTCGTCTGCGCGCTTGGTGTCGTGCGTGCTCAGCGTGGTCATGGTCAGCGGGAACGTCTGCTGCATGTGTGTGTTGTACTCGTGGAACTCGCTCACGGAGAGCCCGTTCCGCGAAGGGTCCCCGCCCACTTCGTTCAAACTCGTCAGCCGGTCGTAGTCATAGAAGGCCGTGTCTTCCACGCCTTTTGCCATGACCGGGGAAGTGAACTGCTGGAAGCGCGCCACGAACTCTGCCTCGCGCGGGCCAGTGATCTTCAGCGTCAACACGTCCCCAATGAAACCGAACAGGCACGGATCGATGTCCGGTTTGCGCTCTGCCGCTTCCTTCAGAGCCTGGCGAATGTGGTTGATGTCGTCCTCGCAGATTTCGTTCTGCGTGGCGACGACATACGTGCGATACACGTGGAAGCAGGCCGCCACGGTGCGGATGGCGCGCCGGATGTCCGCGCGCGTAAAGTCGCGGAACTCGCGGTTGGATTCGCAGATCTGCACAAAGATGTTCGTCAGCCGGTTTACATCGCTCGCCAGCGTTTCCTTGGCGACGTTGGTCTTCTTCTCAAACGTGATGTCGTCGAAGTTCGTTGGCTGCCCGGTGAAGTCGCGGTAGATCGCCGTCAGAGCTTCCATGCCGTCCGGCTTCACCAGCAGGGCATTGCACACGTTCAGGAAGTCGTAGCCACTGGTGCCTTCGACCGGCCACTCGGTGCGCAGCCACTCGCCAGGCTCGAGGATTTTCTCGACCACGATGTACGCTTCCGGCGCTTTCGCACGCAGACGTTCCAGGTACTGGCGCGGATCGCGCAAGCCATCCGGGTGGTCGATGCGAATGCCATCCAGCAAACCCTTTTCAAGCCAGTACAGGATCAGTTCGTGCGTCTCGTCGAAGACGTACTGGCGCTCCATGCGCAGACCGATCAGGGAGTTCACGTCAAAGAAGCGGCGATACCCCAGCTCCTGATCGCTCGTCTTCCAGTAGGCCAGGCGGAAGTTCTGCTGGCTCAGGATCTCGTCGAGTGAATCGATGTTGTTGTTGATCTCTTCCAGTGCCTCGTCGATGGCGGCACACGCGCGCGGCTCTTCCTTGCACAGCCGCTGCAGCAGCTTCTGCAGAACCTGTTTGTCGCGGTGGCGTGACAGCTGTACTTCGCGCTCGGTCGATGTGGGCTCCGGCAAACGCGCAAAAGAAGACGCCAGGAAGTTCAGCTCATCGCTCGGTGCCAGCGCCGCTCCGCGTCCAAGTGGCCATGCCAGTGAGCGCGGAGCCATGGGGAATGCTTGCTCACCATACTGCACCAGGAAGCATTCGCCTTCGCGCTTCAGCTTGATCTCGCCCTTGGCCAGAACGCGGCCGTACTGGTCACCCAGCACCGGCATCAGCACCTTGTCGCGCAGCTTCTCTTCGACGGAGTTCCAGTCGATATCGAAGAACGTTGCGAACCGGCTCGACGGGCCGTTCTCCAGCACGTCCCACCACATGCGATTGTCCCGGTGCACGCTCATGTGGTTCGGCACAATGTCGAGTACCTGGCCGAGCTTCAGCTCGCCGAGCCTCTTCGAGAATCGTTCGTGCGCCTCCGCTCCGCCCAGTTCGCGGTTCACGCGATGATGGTCGACTACGTCATAGCCGTGCATCGACTCAGGTCCCGCCTGCAGGTAGGGCGAGCTGTACACGTGAGAGATGCCGAGATCGCGCAGGTATGGCGCAATAGCTGACGCGTCGTCAAAGGTGAAGCCTTTGTGCAATTGAAGACGGTAGGTCGAGTGGGGGATCCGAGCCATGAATGCAACTATCCTTGCGGCGCCCGCGTCGGGGCGCACCTGCTGTGGCAGCCGAGGGGCTGCCTGTTCATGCAGTGAAACTTTGCTTCGAAGCCGTTAGGTGCAGCCACTCGCGGGCAGGTTGCACTTGCGCTCGGCGGCCTCCAGGGAATGCCGCCAAGTGGCGTCTCCTCTCACGATTGTTTCCGGCCCGTGGCCTGAGTATGTCCATTCCAGGGGCCTTCCGCGTCCGCCAGGATCATCGCGGCGTGGCACAGCGTCAGATGACTGAGTGCCTGCGGAAAATTTCCGAGCTGGCGGCCGTGCGGCAGGTCGTACTCTTCCGACAGCAAACCCACTTCGTTGCGCAACCCCAGCAGCTTTAAAAAGAATGCTGAAGCCTCATCGCGCCGGCCTGCCACATGCAGCGCGCCGACGTACCAGAAGGAACACGCCAGAAACGCTCCTTCGCCGCTGGGCAGGCCATCGGAATCTCCCGCGGTGTCATAGCGCAGCAACAGACCGTTCTGCATCAGGTTCTTCTCGATGGCATCGATCGTTCCCAGAACTCGCGGGTCGTCGCCGGGCAAAAAGCCCACCAGCGGAATGCGCAAGGTCGCCGCGTCCAGCCGCTTCGATCCATACGCCTGCGTGAAGGTATTGCGTTCCTTGTCAAACCCCTTTTCCAGTATTTCCGCACGCAGTTCTTCGCGGTTGCGCCGCCACTCCTCCACTAATTCTTGGTTCTTGTCGCGATCCGGATCGTCCTCTGTCAGGTGCCGCTGCTCATACGTGGAGATAGCACGATCAAAGGCAACCCACGCCATCAGCTTGCTGTGGACAAAATGCTCCCGCTTACCACGGGTTTCCCAGATACCGTTGTCGGGCTCATGCCAAACCTTCGCAAGATATCTCAGGAGCCCGGTCACCATCGACCGCATGTCTTTGGCCAACATGTCATCTTTGCCAACGGGCGTTCGACTCAGCGCAGTAATTAGATCGCCAAAGTTGTCCAGTTGCAACTGCTCCACTGCTGCATTGCCGATCCGCACCGGCCTGGAGTTTTCGTATCCTGGCAGCCACTCCGCGCACCACTCCGTCAGCAACTGCTCGCCCTTCAGGCCATACACCGCGCGAAACTGTTCCGGCGATCCGGCAATGGCGCGCAGCAGCCATCCCCGCCACGCCATCGCTTCTTCCGTGAAGCCAGCATGCAGCAGCACCAGCAACGTGAATGCGGCATCACGAATCCAGCAATAGCGATAATCCCAGTTGCGTTCGCCGCCGATTCTTTCCGGCAGACCCGCTGTCAACGCCGCTACCAAGCCTCCGCTCGGCTGATACGTCATCGCCTTCAGCGTGATCAGCGAACGTTCCACGGCGTCGCGGTGCTCCGGCCGAGCCTGGAACTGATTTTTCGCCATCCACTCTTCCCAGAAATTCACCGTGTCCCGGTAAGCGTCGTAGGCGTCAAAGCTCGCTGGCTCTTCTTCCGTGGACGAGCCGTAGCTCAACTGGAAGCAGATGCTCTGGCCCTCCTCCACGGTGAAATCGCTCGCCGTACACAGGCCTTCCCCGTGCAGCGGAGCTTCCGTGCGCAACACGATCAGGTGCGGCCCGTTGATCGCGCGCAGGTGATGATCTGCACTAGTCACCCATGGCACCGTCCGTCCGTAATCGAAGCGGAATGTCACCTCCATGCGCATCTTCACGGACCCGCGAACACCCTTCACAATGCGGACGATGTCGCTGTTCTTGCCGCGCGGAGGCATGAAGTCGCTCACCATCACCTCGCCGTCCAGGGTGGTCCACGTTTTCTCGGCAATCAGAGTTCCCGGCACATAGCGCCACTGTTCGCCGGTGATCGCCTCGTCCTTGGCCGGGCGAATCTGGAAGAAGCCGTGGTCCGACGTCCCAAGCAGGCCCGCAAACACCGCGTGGTCTGAGAAGGTGGGCCAGCATAGCCAGTCGACAGACCCGCTCTTGCAAACCAGGGCGCCGGTCTGCAGGTCGCCTATCATTGCGTAGTCTTCAATCCGCGCCGCCTGCAGCGGCTTGTCTTCAGCAGATGGGTGCAGCAGGGACTTCAACGGGCTCATGGAGGCCATTCCTTCTGTCCGCGTTCAGGGCGGCGGAACCGGCATCTCATCCTTTCAGGGAAGCGATACTGTGTTCACAGCGTCGGATGCGCAGACGCCGCACACGGTCACGCCAGGGGCGCAACACGGCTAAGCCGTGGGAAAGAGCAGGTCTGTTTTGAAGCCGAACGAAGGTCGCAGCCGCGTCATCATCGAAGAAGTATCGCCAGAGGTCGACGGCGGCCGCTATGCCGCTAAGCGTGTTCTGGGCGACACGGTCGCCGTCACCGCAGCCATCTTTGGCGACGGCCACGACCATCTCGGCGCCCGGCTGCTGTACCGCCGTGAAGACGAAAAGACCTGGCGCTACGCACCGTTCGCGGAGCTTGGCAACGATCTGTGGAAGGCGGAGTTCACGGCCGATACGCTCGGCCAGTGGCGCTTTACCATCCAGGCCTGGGTGGACCACTTCGACACCTGGATTCATGACCTGCACAAGCGCATCGCCGCGCAGGGTACCGCGGATGCGGCCCATGCCACCAACCTGAACGAACCGCTGCCTGGCACGTCCACGCCGACCTCCGGGACCTCCACTTCCAGCACTGCGTCAGCTGCACTCAGCACCGCAGCGGCCGACGTCGCACTCGCCTTCCGCAGCGGGGCGATCCTGCTCGACAAGGCTTCGAGCCGCGCAACGGGTGAAGACGCCAAGACACTCAAGTCCGCCGCCGGCCGACTTCGCGTGATCGCGGAGCGTGCTCCCGAAAACGGCGTCCGCTATGACTTTCCGCTGGACGACGCCACGGTCGCGCTCGCGATGCGCTACCCCGACCTAAGCTTCATGACGACATACTCGCGCGAGGTTCCGCTGTGGGTAGATCGCAAGCGCGCCGAGTTCTCCTCCTGGTACGAGTTCTTCCCGCGCTCGCTCGGCAAGAATGGCGCTCACGGCACCCTGCGCGAGGTCGCCGCCTACCTTCCGCAGGTTGCGGCCATGGGCTTCGACGTCGTCTACATGCCGCCGATTCATCCCATCGGTCATGCCTTTCGGAAGGGCAAGAACAACTCCACGGTCGCTGAGCCCGGCGACGTCGGCTCGCCCTGGGCGATCGGTAGCGCGGACGGCGGCCACAAAGCCATTCTGCGCGAGCTTGGCAACTTCGCCGACTTCGACTACCTTGTCCAAACCGCGCAGGGTCTCGGCATCGACATCGCGCTCGACATCGCCTTCCAGTGCTCGCCCGACCACCCCTGGGTCAAGCAGCACCCCGACTGGTTCTCCATCCGCCCGGACGGCTCCATCCAGTACGCTGAGAACCCGCCGAAAAAGTACCAGGACATCTACCCCATTAACTTCGAATCGTCTGACTGGCAGGCGCTCTGGCAGGAGCTCTACAGCGTCTTCGCCTTCTGGGTCGACAAGGGCGTTCGCGTCTTCCGCGTCGACAACCCGCATACCAAGGCCCTGCCGTTCTGGGAGTGGTGCATCGCAGAGGTGCACAAGACGCACCCCGAAGTGATCTTCCTTGCCGAGGCATTCACGCGGCCGCACGTGATGTACTCGCTGGCCAAAGGCGGCTACACCCAGAGCTACACCTATTTCAGTTGGCGCAACACCAAGGCCGAGCTGACCGAGTACCTCGAAGAGATCACGCAGCCACCTGTCAGCGACTTCTTCCGCCCCAACCTGTGGCCCAACACGCCCGACATTCTTCCGAAGCCGCTACAGGTGCCCAACCCCGCGCTCTACTCGCAGCGGATCATTCTTGCCGCTACGCTGGGCGCCAGCTACGGCGTTTACGGGCCGGCCTTTGAGCTGATGGAGCACGAGCCCGCCAAGCCGGGCGCCGAGGAATACCTGAACAGCGAGAAGTACCAGATCCGGCAGTGGAATCTGGACGATCCAGCGGTCAAGGCAAAGAGCCTCGCACCCATTTACACGGTGCTGAACACCCTTCGCCGCGAACACCCGGCTTTGCAGACGAACAGCACCCTGCGCTTCCACCCCATCAGCAACGACAATCTGCTCTGCTACTCCAAGCGCCTGGGCGATGACATCGTGCTCTGTATCGTGAATCTAGACCCCGACGCGGTACAGACCGGGTTCACCACTCTCGATGTGCTCGCATTGGGCGTGGACAGTGGAGCGCCCTACACCGTCGAAGACGTTCTTACTGGCTCCACCTACATGTGGCAGGGCGCCCGCAACTACGTCTCGCTCGACCCCGCCAAGCAGCCTGCCCACCTCTTCATCCTGCGTCGCCAGACCCAGGCGAAGCAGCAGGACAGTGAGGCTGGAGTGCCCACGGCGCGATAAAACCCGCTACGGCGTGATCACTGCGGGTGAGGCAGACTAAGCTAGTAGGCAAAGGACAACATCCTGGCGCTCCTGCACCTCATCCTCTGGCTCATCCATGCCGTCACGCGGGCGTTAGCGTCCGCTATCGTCGACGTGTTCACCAGCCTTACCGGCCTGCTGATCGCGCTGGCGGCGGTGGTGGCGGTTGGCGTTGCGGTCGCCAGCGCCTTTGGCCTGGGTGGCCTGGGCCTCTGGTCGCGCCGCAAACGCAACGGCAACGACGCCTAGGTCGATCCGCGCAGACACCATAACAGCTCCCGCTCCGCCGCAAAGCCGTTTGGCTCATCCCCCAGCATCCGCGCGAGCCAGACGAAAAGTGAACCAGCGCGTGTTCCCCACGCGACTTCGGTACTGCCCCGTCTGCGGTGCAAAGGCTACACTGCGGCCCAAAGGCCTCTTCGTCGCGCATGCACCCTGTCCCCAACTCGCGGTATCGCGCTTGAACGCCGCTCCTGGCCAGACCAGGCTGCGCCAGATCGTGGTGGAAGCCATCTTTCGCCGCGGCCGCCTCTTCGCGTTCCTGGTTCTCGCCATCATGGCTGCGGTACTGGCGATCACCGTCCTGATCCCGCGACAGTACAAGTCCGAGGCCAAGCTCATCGTGCAGAACGTGCGCCAGGCCACACCGCTTAGCGCCACCGCACCCGTGCACCAGACCACGCAGGACGACGTGTCGCAATCCGAGATCAACTCAGAGGTCGACCTGCTGCAGAGCCCCATGGTTGCCCACATGGCGGTCGGCGCGCCGGTCGGAGGCGTCCAGACCAACAGGGCGCAGCAGGAGATCGATCGAGTCGCGCACCACCTCAAGGTCGATCCCGTCCACCAAACCAACCTGATCAACCTGAGCTACACCGCGCACACCGCCGACCAGGCCAATCGCGAACTACAGCGCGTGATCGATTCGTATTTCGAAGCCCGCGCCGGCCACAGCATGGGCGAGGGCGCCGCCACCTTCTTCAACGGTCAGCTCGAAGCCGCACAGCGTCAGCTCGACGCCGACCAGCAGGCCCTCACCGCGTACGGCCTCAAGCACGACATCAGCGATCTCGACGACGAAAAGAAGCTGCAGCTCCAGCGTGTCTCTTCCCTGCAGGATCAGCTCGCGTTGCTCGACAGCCAGATCGCCATGCAGCGCACTCGCAGTGCGCACCAGGAAGAGCAGCTCCAGAACACGCCCGCCCGCTCCCGCGGCATGGAACGCACCATCACCAACCAGTACTCGCAGGAGCGGCTCACCACTTCACTGGTCGACCTCGAAAACCGGCGCGCCGAACTCGTCCGTCGCTACGCTCCCTCCGATCGCCAGATCCTCGAGCTTGACGATAAGATCGCCAACACCAAGCTCGCCATCAGCGACGCTGCCTCCAAGCCGGCCGCTGAAAATGCGACCGAGGTCAACCCGGTCTATCAGCAGCTTTCCACGGCCGTTGCCATGTCGCAAGGTGAGCTGACCGGCTTGCAGGCACAGCGCTCCGTGCTGCAGCACCAGTTCGACCAGGCGCAGAACCGCCTCGATGAACTCGAGAAATCCACAACGGACGTCAACGCCCTCAAGCGCAACCTGGAGCAGGCCCGCACCGACTACAACCTGTACGCCCAGCGCAAGGCCGACGCACGCATCTCTGCCGAACTCGACAAGATGAAGCTGTTCGACGTTTCACTCGTGCAGCCGCCTTACTCCACGGGCGAGCCCATCCGCCCGCGTCCGGTTCTTTACGCCGTTACGGGTCTCGTCTTTGCCCTGCTCTTTGCCACCGTGGTCGTCGTCTATCTCGATACGTCCTCCGGCTTCCTCTACACGCCCGGCCAGTTGGACAACCTGACCGGCACACGAACGCTGGCCACCCTGGCCGACGCCAGCACCGCACCGAACGCGGACGAGATCAACGCGCTGGAATACCGTCGCCTGCTCTACAGCATTCACAAGAGCATGCAGGAGCGCCGCCTTGATCCGCATGGCTCCAGCATCCTGCCCCTGTACGATAGCCCGCATGGAGAGTGGCCGCGGGGAGTCATTGCCCAGGATGCGTACGTGATCGCCATCACGTCTTCCGTGCGTCACGAAGGTGTTTCGTACGTGGCCGAGCATCTCGCGCACGAGGCTGCCCGGCAGTTCGGTTCGCAGGTTGCGATTTTGGACGTTCGCGAAATGCTGCGCCGCTTCGAAGAGGACGGCACGATGCGTTTCGGCTTCGCCCTGCAGGAGCCCGGCAACTACTGGGTTCTTGCCAATGGCACTGCTCCCAACGCCGCCTGGCGCGAGATCGGCCCGCGCGGCAACTTCGCATCCCGCCTTTGCCCCTGGATCAACCGCGCCCGTGAGGAGATGGACCTGATCCTGCTCGACTGCCCCAGCAACGTCGAGTCCACGCTGGCAAGCGAAGTGGAGCCGTGCGTCGATGGCTACGTCGCCGTGGTGAGTGCGGGCCAGGTTCGCAAGGCTTCGGTCGACCAGCTTTCCGCCAGCCTGTCCGATCGCCGCGTGCCGCTGCTTGGCTACCTCCTCAACCGCCGGACCTACCCGGTCCCGCGCTGGCTGCACCGCCTCATCTGATCGCACACGAAAGGAGCCCGGAGATGTTTCACCGCCATTCGCTACGCCGCACCTGCACTCGCTGCGGCGCCGCCATTCTGATCGCAGGCGCTCTGTGCCTCTGCATGCGCGCCCAGACCACGCGCGACGACCCCAACGGCGCCGTACGCACCTCAGAAGCCATGGTCGGAACCAGTGGCGAGTATTTGCTGCGCCCCGGCGACGTCGTCCAGGTCAACTACCGGTTCACGCCCGAATTCGACGACACCGCAACCGTATCGCCCGACGGTCGCCTCACCCTCAAGAACATCGGGCTTGTTCCAGCGGCTGGAGGCACCGTTGCCGAACTGCAGGAGCACATCGTCAAGGCAGCCTCCACGCAACTCGTAAACCCGGAAGTCACGGTCACGCTCAAGGAGTTCGAACGGCCTCAGATCACAGTCGGTGGTGAAGTGAACTTGCCCGGCCACTTCGATCTACGCAAGCCAACCACCGCACTTGGCGCCATCCTCATGGCTGGCGGCCCCAAACAGGATTCCGCCATGAACCACGTCTTCCTGTTTCGTCGCATCAACGGGGAACTCGCGGAGACGTTCGTCCTCCACCTGAATCACCTGCACGAAGGCGAACACACCAAGGACGACATCCTGCTGAAGCCAGACGACATGATCCTGGTCCGCCACGACAAGCTCTCAACCGTCGAGCGCTATATGAAGCTGGTCAATCTCGGCGTCTACTTCAACCCCGTAGGCAACGGCCTCTTTTAGAGCCGCTCTGGGGCGCAAGCCCGAATGTGCTGACTCGCTGCCCGCATGAATCTGCTTCTCATCGCCTACGAGTGCTCCCCGTATCGCGGCTCCGAGTGGGCCGTTGGCTGGGGACGCCTGCTGCAGGCGGCGCGCGTTGCGGACGTCCATTGCATCGTCAGCGAAACGAACTTTGCAGACCTCGAGCGTGCCCGCATGGAAGGCCTCGTTCCCGCGAACGCGCATATCCATACCCCGGCACCGGACGCAGAGCTCCGGCGCCTCGAGCAGCAGCCTGTTCACTTCGACTACAACTACACCGCCTACCATCACTGGCACACGCTGGCCTTTGCTCTCGCGCAGCAACTCCACCGCGAAGTCGGCTTCCACGTCGCGCACCAGAGCACTGTCTGTACCGTCCGCGAGCCCGGCCTGCTCCACCAACTCGGCATCCCGTTTGTCTGGGGACCGTTTGGCGGCACGCAGAACTTCCCCACGCGCATGCTCGGTGTGCTGCCACTGAGCGAAGCTGCCAAAGAACTCGCCCGCACACTGCTCAACAAAGTGATCCTGCGAACCAGTCCCAGCATTCGCACGGCCGCGCACCGTGCCTCTGTCATCCTCGGCGCCAACACAACCACGGTGCGCGACATGCAGCGCATCGTCCCGGGCAGCAAGGTACAGCGCCTGCTTGAGACCGGGCTGAACGAGGTTCCCGAGCCCGACCGCACTCGTTTCCTCCAGCGCGTGGAGGACGAAGAGCAGAGAAGACATCCGCGTCCTCTGCGCATCCTCTGGAGCGGCCAACTCCGCCCACGCAAGGCTCTGCCCATTCTGCTGCGTGCCCTCGCGGTGCTCCCGGCCGAAGTTCACTTCGAGCTCGACATTCTCGGCGACGGTCCCATGCTAAAGCAGTGGAAGCACGAAGCCGACGCAATTCCAAGCGCGAACCCCGTGCGCTTTCTCGGGCGCCTGCCGTTTCAGCGAGCCGTACAGGCCATGCAGACCGCCGACCTCTTCTGCTTCACCAGTCTTCGAGACACCAGCGGCAACGTGGTCCTGGAAGCCTTGGCGGCCGGCGTTCCCGTCGTTTGCTTCGACCACCAGGGCGCGCACGACATGGTCGACGAGACCTGCGGCATCCGCATCCCTGTGACCACACCGGGTCGCGCCATTGCAGACTGGTCTGCCGCGATCCACAAGCTCGCGACAGACCAGCATCGCCTGCTCGCTCTAAGCCAGGGCGCCACCGAGCGGGCCCGTCAGTTCCTCTGGTCTGTGAACGGTGACCACGTCAACTCCATTTACTTTCAACTCGCCGCGCGCGCAGCCGATACACCATAGAACCGCATGGACACAACCACCGGATCCATCGCGCACGCCATCCAGGTTGAAGAATCGGCCGAACTTCCGCTGCCCGCGCTCGCCATTCCCGAAACGCCTTCGAACGCGCCCACGGGCAGGGTCACCCGCCTCGTCGCTCTCGTTCGCAATCGCCTCAGCTACGCCCTGGGCGACCAGGTGGTGTACAGCTTCGGCAATATGGTGGTAGCCGCCTTGCTCAGCCGCCACGCCGGCCCGCGCACCTTCGGCATGTACATCCTCACCCAGCGCACGCTGGACATCCTCATCCAGCTTTGCAACACGCTCTCCTGGGCGCCCTTCACATTCAACCTGCCGTCCACCGCCGCCCACCGGATGGCGCGCTATCGCGGCAGCGTCCTTCTTCAGCAAGTCATCGCGTCCATGCTCTGCCTTCCGCTGATGGCTTTGGCGGCGCGCTGGGCCAGCACACCCGGTCGCGGCGTGTACTACGGAACCTTTCATCCACTCATCGTCACCGGCGGCATCATCCTGTTCCGTGAGTTCAACCGTCGCATGTACTTCGCCGACATGCGGATGCGCGAAGCCTTCTGGACCGAAGTTGCGACGGTCGCGCTGCAGATTGCCGGCGTCGAATTTTGCTTCCGCACCGGTCACCTCGATGTACCGCATACTCTCTGGGCGCTTGCCAATGGCGCCGGCATTGTCGGCCTGTGGTGGCTCGCGCGCGAACTCCGTTCTGTGTCGCTGAGCCTCCGCGACCTCGTCCGCGACACCGCTCTGAACTTCCGTCTTGGCCGCTGGCTGCTCGGCTCCAACTTCGTCTTCGTCGCCTCCAACCAGGCGAACCCGTGGATACTCAGCGCCGTCTTCGGCGGCTCGAGCGTCGGGGCCTATGCTGTTTGCGAGAGCATCGTGAACATCCCGCGTGTCGCCCTCGTCAGCCTGCAAAATGTCTTCGCGCCCGTGCTCGCGCGTGCCTACGCCGAGGGGGGCAAGCCGATGCTTCGCCAGCGCGTCTCCCGCATCGACCGCATGCTCACGCTTGGCTCCGTTGTCGCCGCTATCGGCATCACTGCCTTCGGCCCATTTGCCGCGCGAGTCATCTTTGGCAAGAGCATCCCGGCAGAGGCCCGCACCATCCTCTTCTTCCTCGGCTTGAACTTTGTCGCCTTCGCCGCGACCATGGCTCAGGGCTACGCTCTCTCCGCCATCGATCGGGCCGGCTCCACGCTGCTCGCGAACCTCGTGGGTCTCGTCGCCCAGGCCGCGGCCGCGTTCCTGCTCGTCTCCCGTTTCGGAGTTCCCGGTGCCGCCGCCGCCCTCTGCCTTGGAAGCGTGGTGGTGCTTTTCGTTCGCCAGGTGTTCTACAACAGGGAGATCTCTCCAGCCCTCGGTGCGGCGTCATGACCACGCTTCCCAAATCGGCACATCGCGGCGCGCTCACCGCAGGGCAGCAGCGCGAAGCGAACCGCTTCACCGCCGCCTCGGCCGCTCTGCGCCGTTCCAAGATGTGGCTCGCGCTTCTGCTCGGCATACTCTTCTGGTTTTCCGTGCCATACAGCCTGCCGCGCCATCAGCCCAACGCCAACGCCACAGTCCAGGAGGCCGACAACTCCGAGCAGTTTCAGGGCGCGATCAGTCGCCAGCTCGCCGTTCCGGCTCTCGCCTTGTGCGCCTGCTTCATGCTGTGGCGCTACCCGGTGCGCGGCGTGCCCGGTGGCCGGCTGCTCATTCTCATCTGCGTTTACGTGGTCTGGGCTCTCAGCAGCACAGCATGGAGCGAAGATCCGTCACTGACCGCGAAACGCCTTGCCGTGTTCGCGATGGACTGCTTCGTCACGTATGCCCTGGCGCGTACGCTGTCCACCATGGAGATGGCGCTTGGCGCCACCATCGCGATGTTTGTCACGGGTGTTTTCTCTGTCCTTGCAGACATCTTCCTCATTCACAGCTTCAATCCGGCCGACGCGGATTACCGCCTGCAGGGCGTGATGACGCCGAATCAACAGGCCATGAACCTGGTGGCCTGCGCCCTGTGCTGTGCCGCTCTCATGCTGCGTCGGCCGCGATGGGTTCCATGGCTTTCAGTGATCCTTCTCTCCACTCTCGCCATGCTCTGGATTACGCGGGCCCGGATCGGAACCATCCTCTGCATCGTTCTGCTTGCGATTGCGCTCAACAAACTCCTGCGCGACCGCGTTCGTCCCCATGTGCGCGTTGGAATCCTGCTGGTCCTGCTGTCGATCGTCGTTCCGTTGCTGGTGTTCGTCGTCGGCAACAGCGGTGGTGACGCGGCGCAAACCGCCTTCATGATGGGCCGGCACGATACTGAGAACACCTCCAATCTGTCGAACCGCCTGCCCCTCTGGCAGGAACTGCTGGACTCGGTGGAGGAGCGTCCGGTTCTCGGCTACGGCTACGGTGCCTTCTGGACAGAGCAACGTGCCGCCCGCATCAGCCACGACCAGGGCTGGCCCGTGCCCCACGCACACAACACATATCTCGACCAGGTCATCATCCTTGGCGTGGTCGGTGGCGCGCTGTATCTCGCCATCATGGTCTCCGCCCTGGTGGTAGCCTGGCGGCGCTACCTGCATCTGCGTTCCAGCAGCAACCTGCTGAACGCCATGCTGCTCACCTGGCTGGTTCTGCTCAGCAGTTCGGAATCGGCGCCACTCGATCCGCACATGCCGACCATGCTGGTCTACATCGCCGTATTCCGCATGTGCCTGCGTGAGGGTTCGGTCGACATGGCAGACCCTGAGCCGGACCGACCGATCGTTGAAGGCATCGACGCGGCAACCTTCACCGTCACCCAGCCTGCACCGGCTGTTTCACCAGTCGCGCGGGCAGGCCATGGCACCGGCGAACACAAAGTATTCCCATCGCGCCACGCGTCCCTGCTGGCCGCTCAGCGGAGGCCTTCCTGATGCCTTCAACCGCCGCCCCCGCAGGCTCGGAGCGCCCGGTTCAGCCCGGTCTCATCTCGGTCATCATTCCGACCTTCCGCCGCTACGAAGATCTGCGCCGTGCCGCTGCCAGCTCCGTTGCTCAGACGCACCCGGACGTCGAGGTCCTCGTGGTAGCGGATGGCCCGGATCCGCTCGCTAGCGAAGCCGTGCGCGGGCTCGGCCCGCGCCTGCAGTATTTTGAGCTGCCACACAATGCTGGTCCTGCGGCAGCCCGCAACTTCGGCGTGCAGCACAGCCGTGGCGAATGGCTCACCTTCCTCGACGACGACGACACCATGCTTCCGGAGCGCCTCGCGCGCCAGTTCGCCGAACTCAACCCGGCGGAGCCGCACTGCATGTCTGCCTGCCGCATGATCTATCGCCACGGCAACCGGGAAGACGTCTGGCCCGCACGGCCGCTGGCACCCGGCGAGGATCTGGGCGACTACCTACTGATCCGTCCCTCGTTGCTCGGCCGCCCGGGTGTGCTCTCGCTGCAGTCGCTGGTCATGCACTATTCCGTCGTTCGGAACGCTCCGCTCACCGACCACGCCGATCACGAGGACTGGGCATGGCTGCTCGAAGCCTGGAACTACGCCGATGCCCGCGTCCGCTTTCTTTGGGAGCCGCTCGTCACCTACACCATCGCCACGGAAAGCACCACGCGCTCGCGCCGTGCCAACTGGCAGGACTCTCTCGATTGGGCAATGCGCTATCGCGGCTGGCTCAGCCACACCGCCTTCAACTCGTTCCTGGCCAGCAAGGTGGCCCTGAAGGCGAAGCGAGCCGGTTCCTGGAGCGGGCTACGGCAGGTATTCCGTCTCCTTCGCGGTAACCACCCCCGCCTTCTCGATCTTCTCTTCTTTTTTGGCATATGCCTGGTGCCCAACAGCGTTGCGCACGGTGCCTGGAAACGATCTCTCCGCGCCTCCTCTTCGCCGGCCGAGCCCACGCCCGCTTCACGATCTCTGTAAAGCTCAAGCGTCGTCCTGCCGAAAAGCTCAGGAAGAGCGAAGACTTCTGTTCGCCGCCGTGGCACGACCGTGTCATTGCCGCGCCGGTTCGGCCACCTGTACTTTCGGGCACAGCGGCCCCCCACGTGAAATCTTCCTCAGCGCCAAACAGGACTCACCCACGTATGAAAGCCGCGATCCTCGCCGTAGGTCTCTTTGCCGCAACCCTGGGCATCGCCACTCCAGCCCTGCGTCGGGCGCAGGGAACCGTTCCCGAGGTCAACCTGCAGGACAGCCAGCCTTTGCCGCGTGCTCACTACGGCCGCCGCCTGGAGCCCGCGGGCAACACGGTCCTGCATGGTGCAGGCCAAACCGATTGGGCCAGCTTTGCTGCGTATCGTAACGCCGTCGCACCCGCGCAGCCCGTGGTCTTCATGACCTATGTCGACCTGCGCGACGACCTACCCGGCTTCTTCGCGCAGCTTCGCGGCACTCTCAGCACCGAGCCCGCGCTCACCCCGCAAATCGGGCTTTCGATGAACCGCGGCCAGGCGCAACTGCACTATGAATCCGAAACCGCCGCAGGCACCGACGACTACAGCATCGGCCAGCTCTGCAACGGCCTGCAGAGTTTGCATCGGCCCGTTTTCCTTCGCCCAGGCTATGAGTTCAACGGCTCGTGGAACGGCTACCAGCCCACCGCGTATGTGGCCGCATTCCGTCGGATCGCTTCGCGCGTTCACGCCTGCGCGCCACAGACCGCCATTGTCTGGGATTGGTCCGTCGATGCGGAACTCGACACCGAAGCGGGCGGCAACACCGCTCCCGCCAACTCACGCTGGCAGGCCTTTTACCCTGGCAGCAGCAGCGCCAGCGATGTGGCCGATTCCGTCGACTGGTGGGCTCTCAACCTCTTCACCTCGGCAGGCATTCGCTCGGCAGCCGCGGAGCAGTTCCTGCAGGCTGCCGCAGCCTCGCATCATCCCGTCATGATTGCGGAAAGCTCACCACGCGGATACAACGTGACCAGGTCGAGCAACGTCTGGAGCGATTGGTTCGCGCCGTACTTCGCCCTGGTCCACACCCATCCAGGCATCCGCGCCTTCTGCTACATCAATTGGGACTGGTCCGCTTACCCGCAGTGGTCCGATTGGGGCAACGCTCGCATCGAAACGGCTCCGCCCACACTGCAGCGGCAACTTCGCAACGAGCTGACTCGCCCGCTCTATAACGCTGCCCTGCCGAGGTCATAGCGAGCCGCGACCGGCGCCTGCTTCCAAGGCCGATTCGCGAACCCGTAAACTTGCCTGCATGGAGCAGGCGTTGCAGAACGCGAACCAGGTGGGACCGGCAACCCCGGAAAAGATCCGACGCCAGATGGCTCAGTCAACCCCGGAAAAGATCCGACGCCAGATGGCTCAGTTCTTTGAGGCCACCTCGGACGCGGTAGCCTTTCTTGACCACGACTACAACTTCACCTATGTGAACCGGCGCGCCCGTGAGGTTCTTGCGGCCAGTGGGAACATCCTCGGCCGGTGCATCTGGGAGGTGTATCCCGACGCGGCCGCGCCAGACACACCTTTCTGGATCAACTACCACCGCACCATGGACGAGGCCGTCGCCACTCACTTCGAAGCCTTCTACCCCGAACCGCTCAACAAGCTCTTCGACGTCCACGCCTTCCCGTCAGACGACGGCATCATTCTGTTCTTTCGCGATATCACCGACGAGCGCCGCGACAAAGAGGAACTCATCCGCCGCCGAGAAGAAATGGAGCGGCAGTTTGCCGAGATCGAAGCTGTCTACCGCACCGCTCCCATCGGCCTGGCCCTGTTTGATCTGGACGACTACCACTACCTTCGCCTCAACGATCGGCAGGCCGCCTTCTTCGGCCTCAAGCCTGAAGAGATCGTCGGTCGCACCTTGATCGAGATGGCGCCCATTCCGGGCCTTCGCGAACTGTTCGACCAGGTCGCGTCGGGCGGCCCACCGGTCGTCAACTATCCGCTTGAAGGAACGCTGGTCACCGACCCCGACGATGAATACCGCTATTGGACGGTCAGCTACTTTCCAGTCACGGGAGCCGACGGCACGATCCAGGGCATCACGGCCGCCTCGCTCGAGGTGACGCAACAAAAGAAGGCCGAGCTTGCCCTGATCGAGTCGGAAAAGCTAGCCGCCGTGGGCCGTCTCGCTTCTTCCATTGCGCACGAGATCAACAACCCGCTCGAAGCGGTGATGAACCTGCTCTACCTGGCCTGCAGCACTGAAACGCTGGAAGCGAGCCGCGAATACCTGAGGAGCGCCGACCACGAATTGCGCCGCGTTGCCGCCATCGCCAGCCAGACCCTTCGCTTTCACAAGCAGTCCAGCAGTCCGCAGCAGTTCACGGCGGAAGTCCTCATCAACAACGTGCTTTCTGTCTACCAGGGCCGCATCGTCAACGCCGGTGCCAACATCCACACCCGCTACCGTGCCGCGGCGCCGGTCCGCTGCTTTGAGGGCGAGATACGCCAGGTCATCGCCAATCTGCTTGGCAACGCACTCGATGCCATCCCCCGCGATGGCAGCATCTTTCTTCGCGCCCGCGAGGCGCGTAATCAAGCGACCGGCGAACGCGGTGTGATCATCACGGTGGCCGACAACGGCCAGGGCATGAGTCGCGAAACCCTGGCCAAGATCTTCCGCCCCTTCTACACCACGAAGGGCATCCTGGGCACCGGTCTCGGCCTCTGGATCAGCAAAGAAATCATCGACCGGCACCAAGGCAACCTGCGCGTCCGCAGCACTCCGGGCAAAGGCACCGTGTTCCAACTGTTTCTTCCAAGCAGCGGTCCAACCACCCGATAATTCTGCTTGCCTCAACCGCGCGCCCGCCGTACACCGGCGGGTACCTTCACCAGATCTTCATGGCGCATCCTCTCTTTCGGCGTTCATACTCCAGCCATGAAGCGCGCTCTCTTTCTGCTCGGGTTCGTTTTCGGCGTCCTGCTGCCTCTGGTCGCACAACAACCCGGCAGTGCCGCGCCCGCATCCGCCTCGAGTATGCCGGCCGACACCGTGACCAAGCCGAATCCGTTCCTCACGCTTATGCAAAAGGCCGCGGCGCATGCACAGCAACACGGCGCGCTCACGCCCGTGCTGTCACCGCTTGACCGCACCGTCGCGCCCGCTGCCTTCACGCCGAATGCACTGGAGGCGCAGCGCCACCTGACGGCAGAAACGGTGCCCGTCGACGCGTTGCACCGTAGGGGTGTTCGCATCGTTCCCTGGACCACCAATGACCCCGAGCAGATGCGGGCCGTCATCCGCACCGGCGTCGACGGGCTCATCAGCGATCGCCCCGATCTGCTGCAACGTGTGGTTGCCGAGGAACGCGCCGCAACCCCGAACGACCCACGCTGGAAGACTTTCATCGTCAGTGCTCACCGCGGCGGCCGGGGCCTGCGGCCTGAGAACACGCTGCCCAGTTTTGAAAGTGGCCTCGATCAGCTTGCCACGGAACTCGAGACGGACACCGGCGTCTCCACCGACGGAGTTTCGCTGATCTCGCACGACCAGTTCTACAACCCGCAAAGCTGCCGCCGCGCCGACGGTAAGCCCTACACGCTGGACAACCGGATCTACCTCAAAGACGTCAGCACGCAGGAAGCACAGCACACGCTCATCTGCGACAAGCTGCATGCGAGCGCCTTCCCCGACCAGCGCAACGACCTGGCGCTCTCACCGGTCGCGGTCGCCTTCAGCGAGCACGAGCACCGCCCGCATCCCTACGCTCCCACCTACGCCGCCGAATTGTTTCGATTCGTCGCCTTCTACGCCGACTACTACACGAACGGCCCCGGCAGAAACACACCGCACGCAGCCGAGCGAGCCGCCAACGCCCGAACCGTTCACTTCAACATCGAGACCAAGCTTTTTCCCAATGACCTGCCGCCCGAGGTGAAGCGCATGCAGGAACCTGGCGTTCCGCTCGAACTGATTCAGAACCACACCCGCGAGCCACAGGCCTTCGTCGATGCCCTCGCCGGCACCATTCAGCGCGAACACATGGAATCCCGCTGCGACATCCAGAGCTTCGACTTCCGTACGCTCCTGCTTGTCGAAGAACAGTATCCGAAGATCCTGACCGTCTATCTCACGCAATCTCCCACGTTGCTCCGCACCGCCTTTACGCCGGCCGCCCTTCGGCCGGAATAGTTCGGCAAAGGCGACCGTAACGAGCCAGCGCGCAGTCCACGGATGTCGGCTAAGGTATTCCGTATGGACGTGCTGGTGGATGTGCCGTGGGTCGCCGAGCGGTTGGATGCGGGCGAAGTTTTGTTGCTGGATGCGACGCTGCCTCCGGTTGGCGTGGTTCCCAAGGTGGACACGCGGGCCCGCTACCTAGAGAAGCATTTGCCCGGCGCGGTTTTCTTCGACATCGACGCGCTGAGCGACCGCGACACCACGCTGCCCCACATGCTTCCTCCGGCCGATCGCTTCGCAACGGACATGGGCGCGCTCGGCGTTGCCTCTGCGGGTCCTGATCAGGGTGGCAAGACGCTGGTGGTGTACGAACAGGCGGGCGTCTTCAGCGCGCCCCGGGCCTGGTGGATGTTGCGCGTCATGGGTGCGGCCGATGTCCGCGTGCTGCA
Organism: Terriglobus aquaticus; assembly: GCF_025685415.1. Classification (NCBI taxonomy): domain Bacteria; kingdom Pseudomonadati; phylum Acidobacteriota; class Terriglobia; order Terriglobales; family Acidobacteriaceae; genus Terriglobus; species Terriglobus aquaticus. The sequence continues at coordinate 2,631,174 of NZ_JAGSYB010000001.1, read as the reverse complement.
GGGCGGACTGGCCGCTTGGGAGGCAGCGGGTCTGCCTTTGGAGCAGGGCGAGGTCGAGCACGCGCCGCAGCAGTTCCATGCCGTGCTCGACAAGAGCCAGGTTGCCGGCCTGCCGGACCTGATGCTGGCTCTGGAACGGGGAGAGCAGGTGGTCGATGCGCGCAGCGCAGGACGATTTGCAGGATCTGCGCCGGAGCCTCGCGCGGGCCTGCAAAGCGGGCACATGCCGGGAGCGCTCAGTGTTCCATACACCGAACTGGTCGCCGACGGACGTCTGAAGCCCCTGCCTGACATGGCGGCAGTCTTCGCAGCGCACGGCGTTCACGTGGAGCGGCCGGTGATGACCACCTGCGGCTCCGGCGTAACCGCCGCGGTCCTTGCATTGGCTCTTGAACTTTGCGGTGCAAAGCAGGTGCGGCTGTACGACGGGTCATGGGCGGAATATGCATCACGCCCATGCGCTTCCATCATGAAGGGCTGACTCGCACCAGCTTTAGGACCGACACCTAGCGGCGCCCCTCTGCTACGGCTGTGTGGTGGACGCCGGAGGTGTCGTCGCTGTAGCGGCGGGTGCCGGTTTCGCCACCGCCTGCTGATTCGGGTTGAGTGCATAATCCGCAGTACCGATGCGGCCCGTGGAGGCTACGCGGACCACAAACCGGGCGCGAACGGCCTGGGGGTTGTGCTTCAGCGTTACGTTGAAGTCGATGGCGCGCTCCAGTCGGCCCGTTGGCGCCACATCGGAAGGCGCGGCGACCTTGATGTTTTTCGCGATGGGATCACCGACCGGCTTGCCTTTCTTGTCGAAGGTCGTCGCAAGCAGGATCACCTCGCAGCGGCGCGGCTCGGTATCGGTCGCCAGCGTCCAGTTCAGGCCGCGTGAATCCACGTGGATCGTGAACTTGTCGGGGTCGTTCGGATCCGGGTGCAACGTGATCGGCACACCGTCATAGGCCATGTTGCTGCTGTTCGCCGCAGCCAACTCGGTGAAGAGCCGGTTATTCGTTCCCTGCGGGTTATACCGGGCCGGCCCGCGCTGCGGGTAATAACCTTCGCGGGTTACCGCGTGATAGTCCGGATTGTCGAAGGTGACCTTGATCCGGCGGAACTTGTTTGGATTGTCGGCCGCGCCGGTGGGACGGTACGTAAGCGTGTAGAAGCTTGCCCCGTCGCGGATGCTGGTGCCGATCTCGGCGTCTACATCGTTGCGGCCGTAAAAGGTGCGGCCACCGGTGGCGCGCGCCAGCTTGTTGAACTCATAGCTGCCGCCGAACGGGTCCCAAAGCGCGGCGTCCCTGCCGTAAGCGTTTGGGTCAATCTGCACGCCGGCGGGATCGATCGTGTACAGCGTCACGCGAGCATCGCGCAGAAGGTTCACCGTCTGCTGCACCACGTTTTCCACGCGCTGCCGCTGATCCAAGGCAACGTTCTGCAGGTTCAGGTTCGGAAACCCGCGGCCGATCCAGATCATATTCTTGTGGCCGGGATGACCCTCCGTGGCCTGCGCGACACGTTGTAGCGAGAGGAATGCCTGCGAGTAGCGTTCGGCCAGCCACCCAAAGTTGTGCGCCTGCCAGGGATACGCGGCGAAGTGGTGATCCAGCGCGTTCAGGATTGCGCCTTTGTCCTGCGTGTAGTCCTGCAGCACATCAAATTTCTGCAGCGAGACCGCGATCAGCATGGTCGGCTCGTCCAGCTTGCCCGGCTGCCGCTCCAGGTACTTCTTCAGCGAATAGCGTGCAAACGCCATGTCCTGGAAGAGAGTGTTGAATTCGTCGAGCAGGATGATGTTGACCGGCGCTCTTGGTGCCACTCGATCCAGGTCCGCGGTGGAGTTGATCGCCGCATCCGCGGGCGGTGTAAACGTGCCGGGCGCGACAAAGTTCAGGATCGTCTGCGGAGTGTCTTCTTCCGTAACGTGGAAGTCCTCCTTCTTCAGGCCCGGAACGATGTTGCCCTTGCCGTCGAGCACAACGGTGTCCAGAATCACCAAGCGGGAACTCGACCGGATGGTCGCGACGGGTGACTGGTCGCCCTGATTGGTGGACGGAGCGGATGTCTGCGGCGCGCCCGTTGTGGCGGGCTGTTGTGCCGAAGGGGAGCTTGTCGGTGCCGGGCTTTGAGCCACGAGCGAGAGACTGAGCAGGAGCGAAAGCGAAGGCAGCAAACGGCGCATCGAGTGTTCTCCGCCTACAGACTAGACCGATTTCGCAGCGGCGAGCAGTCTTGATCTGCGTTAGCGCTTACGGAGAACCGCACCACACCGACAGCGCATACTTAGCTGCCGCTGGCCGACGCCGCCGGTTGGGCCGCAGGTGCAGCCGGAGGCGTGGCCGGGAGGATGCGCATCGCAAGCCGCGGAAATGTGAAAGCTCCCCCAACGTCGTCGATCACGTTGACCTGGCAGATGTAGTCGCCCGGCTTGAGTCCGGTGAGTGGCACGTCGAAGGTGAAGCCCACCGCGCCGCGCTCCGGCTCGTTCAGCACATCGGTGCTCACCAGCGGTGTTTCCAGCACTTTGGCTCCGTTCTGCAGGAACTCGACGGAGGTGAGCACGTGAACGCCGCCCGCCCCCGGTCGCGCCCTCAATCCGCTAGTCTGCGCAGCGGCCTCGGTGGCAAGCTGCTGCTGTGCTTCCTTGGAGAGCTTGGCGGGGTCGTACAGCTCGTACAGCAGGTAGACGTGTGCGTCCTGCCGGAACACGTGCGGAACATTGGGCAGGAACTGTTCGTTGTTCTGCACCAGCGGATTCGCTGGTGTGCTTTGTGTGCCACGATGTCGTCCCGCATCCGCCGGCGCAGCCGGTGTGCGCTGCGAACTGAGAACAACCGAGGACAGCTTGATCGTGCTCTTGCGTTGATCGGGGACAAGAATGTCTGTCTCAAACGAGCCCATGTTTCCGGTCTCGTTTTCGCGAACCACAAACTTCACGTGGTAGTGGCCGGGTGCCAGGCGAAAGCTGGTGCCGTACTGGATGTTGCGGCGGGCGGCACCGGCATTGCCGTCTACCGAAAGCTTCACCGTTTCACGAGCATTGCCGACGGCGATGCCCTGCGCGTTCTTTACTTCCCCGGCAATGTCGATTGTCGCTTTGTCCTGATCCTTGGTGCGCGTGAACGGAATAGCAGAGCCCGGGACGATCAGCGACATGGGGACCGTGTACAGGTTCGGCTGCTCGCGGAAGAAGAACGCTTCCAGGTACAACGGCACGTCAACGGCGGGTGAATCGCTGCGAAGCTGCTCGTTCAGGGCAGCCTCGCGATCTTCTGTCTTCTGGTGCTGGAAGTCGGCGGGAGCATAGTAGCCCGGCCGGTACTCCAGCTTCGCATCGGTGCGGTTCAGCTTGATCTGCAGCTTGCGAAAGCGACCGTCGCGCGCGTGGTCGGTGGAGCGGAAGCCCAGGATGTAGTACGCCTCGGTGTCGTGCTGGATCTGCTGGAAGGCGGGCGCGAAATCGTTGCTGTCGCCGAAGAACTTGCCGCCGGTGTCGCTGGCCAGCGTGGCGAGCAGCTCCTGCGATCCGGCGTTGGCGTCCAGCCTGGACTGCATCGTCGCGCCGCTGAACGGGCTGTTGCCGCGCGTGGACGCCTGCGACGCGTCACCAAGCGGCGGCAGGGCCTGCAGACCACGCGAATCGACCGTGTAGATAGCCATGTTTGCGCGCGCCGCGGCGTTGGTGGCGGAGCGGATGCTGGCCTGGTTTTCGACACCGTTGCGCGACAGTCCGCCTGAGAAGTAGAGCATGCTCTTGCGCTGGTCCACACGTTCTAACGATTTTGCAATCGTTTGAATGGCGTACAGTTCGCGGTCGGTGTTCAGGTTGTTGTACTCGGTGTCGTCCGCCTGAAAGGCATTCGAGTCGTCACTGGTGTTCTCTGTGCTGGTCGCGGTCGATCCTGCCGCCAGGCCCGCCGAATCGGTGGACCCATTGAACTTGCCTACCGTGGCAAGCAACGCCTGCTTGTCGGCGGTGAAATCGTGATCGAGCGAGAGTGTGGTGCCGAGCGAAGCCACCGCGACCAGATCGGCGGGCGCCATCCTCTTATTGATGTAGTCGTTCGCTGCGTCCACAGCCCGGTCAATGTCGTCCGGCTGCATGCTCGCCGTGTCAAAGAAGAGAACGATGAGCCGATGATCGCGAAGCTGTGCCGTATCCGAGCCGAGCGAACGATCGAGCATCTGCGCGATGGTCGGCGTACTGCCAGAAACGGTAGCCTCATTCAGCCGCGCCGCTTCGTCCACCGTTTGAAAGTCAAAGGAGACGATCTGCTGCGGCTTGCCATTCTCCGTGATGGTGAAGTCAGAGGCCTTCAGGTTGCGAACGGGCGCGCCCGTCTTCTTGTCACGGACCACAACGTTGGTGAGGACGATGTTGCTGTTGACGCGCAGAACCGGCGTGGGCTGGTCCTGTTGCGCGTGCATCTGCGGAACAGAAAGCAGGATGCCCAGCAAGGTGGCCGCAGTCGCGCTGCGTGAGGAGAACAGTTTGTTGTGCATGATCGTGTCCTCCTTTAGAAGCGGTAGCGAGCCTGGAAGCTGAGGCGCCGCGCCTGGGCTACGCTGCTCACCTGGCCAAAGGTTGCGCTGTTCAGCACGGTGTTCACGCCCGAGTACTGCACCGTGTTGAAGACGTTGGTGGCGGTGGCGCGGAACTCAAGGTTCTTCAGATCGCCGAAAGCGAAGTCGCGCGAGAGTGACGTGTCCGTGCTGACGGTGCCGGGCAACTGGATGGAGTTGCGGGAACTGGTGCCGAACACGTTGGCGGGGTCGGTAAATGCATGGGGGTTGAACCAGTTGCGAAGGCTGCCCGCGCCGCTGATCGGCTGCGAGAACACACGGTCGGGCCGCAGGGTGTAGTTGCCGCCGGTGACCAACTGCGCGGCCGTGTTCTGGTATTGCGGCGTGGCATAGCCGCCGGTTGCAAAGGTGAAATTGCCGGAAAGGTTGAAGCCGTTCAACGCGTAGGAGAGCCATCCGCCCTTGTTCAGGAAGGCGCGGTTCTCGCCAAACGGCAGCTCGAGCACCCAGTTGCCGGTGGCACGGTGGCGCACGTCGAAGCTGGAGTTGCCGTACTCCAGATCGAGCCTCTGAAAGTTCTGCGCGACGGTTCCGCCACCGCCCGATAATGTTGAGGCGTTATCGATGCCGTGGCTGTAGGTGTACGTAGCTTGCAACGAGATGCCGCGTGACATGCGCTTGCGCGCGCTGACAAACAGACCGTTGGACCGCGAGTCGGCCACGGAGTTCTCAAAGGTGAAGCCCTGGGCGTTCTGCAGCGCCAAGCCCTGGGCCGTGGCTCCGGGCGCGCTGACAATGTCCAGGTTGCTGCCCAGCGATCCGTTGTAATCCACGTTCAGGAGGATGCCGAAGCCGAACGTGTGCTGGATGCCAAAGTTGAACACCTGCACGCGGCCGAGCCGGTAGTCGCGGTTGATCGCGAAGTTGTTCGTGACGGCCTTGCTGGTGCAGTTGAAACCGTTGGTCAGCGTGAAGTTGGAGCGGTTCACCGTGCCGGGCGTGGTGAACGTGCCGCAACCTGAGTCGTTGCTGTTCTGCACGGAGGCGATGTTGGTCTGCGTGATGGCGAACGGCGTCTGGTAGGACAGCGAGTTCGCGAACGAGCCGAACGCGGTGGTGTTGTAGTTAATGCCGTACCCGGCGCGAATCACCGTGTTCTTCGCAAAGTTGCTGTTGCCCTTGGGCCGCCACGCCAGGCCCAGCCGCGGCGAAAACATCGTCCGATCCGGGTTGACCAGCGAACGCGGAAACTTGCCGCTGTAGGGGCCGGTGCCGTCCGGCTGCACGGGTGTGACCACGCTGAAGTCGGGGCTGTGATCCAGGTTCACCAACTGATTGTTCGTTTCGTAGTACGGGCTGAAGTACTCGTAACGCAGACCAAGGTTCAGCGTCAGGTTAGGCAAGGCGCGGAAGTCGTCGAAGCCGTAGGCGTTCACCACGGTTTCGCGCAGGTGAGTCTTGTTCAGGCCAGCCTGGATCGAGGTCTGCTGCGGCGCTCCCAGCAGGAAGTCTGCGAACGACGATCCGCTCGCCGTCCCGGTGCTGTTGCCAGTCCCCGTACTGCCCCCACCCGCACCTGTAAGCGACGGATCCTGCGTGTAAACGCCGGAGAAGGTGAACGATCCGAGCACGTTCGTGCTGCCGATGATGTTGTTCTGCACGCGCCGCGCGTCAAAGCCGATGTTCAGGTTGTGCTTCTTGTGATTCCACCGCACCTGGTCGCCGAAGCTGAAGGTCTGCTGGACGCGGTCCTGCGGCAGCGTGTCAGACAGCGAGTTGAAGTTGCTGAGACCGATTGTCGGAACGCCGTTGTAGAAGCCAGGCGCAAGCGGCGTTGGCTTGGGGATGTTGAGCCCCGAGCCGGGATCGACCGCACCGCCGGTAAACAGGTTCTGCGTGGTGGCGTGCGCGCGGTTGAAGTTGATGGAGGCATTCGAGTTGAACCGGCCATAACCGATGGAGTAGCCGACACCCGCGTTCATGCCATCGGAGAAGCTCTTGCCGTCCAGCGAAGGGGCAAACGCGCGGATGTCGTTGCCGGAATGCGAGTAGCTGAAATTGGTATTGATGTTCTGGCGCAGGCTGGGCTTCTGTCCTGGCTGCTGCCGTCCACCTCCGCCGCCGAACATGCCTCCAAAACCGCCACGGCCTGTGGGTGCGTTACCGAAGTTGCGCACGAATCGCGCGGAGATCTGCAACTGGTTCTGCCCGGCCGTGGTCACGCGCTGGTAGTTGTACACCTCGCCCGTGTTGTTGCTGGCGGGATTGGCCTGGTTGGCGTGCGGATATAAATTCAGCAGAGCCAGAGCCTGTGGGCTGATGCGGTTCGCCGGGATCACGTTCGTTGCGCACGCCGGGTTTGCGGCGTAGATCGCAGCGGACGCGCAGCCAAATGGAGCACCTGTAACGGGATCGAAGATCACCACGGGCATCGACACGCCGGAGACGGTGCGCGTGAAGCCGGAGAAATCGCCCGTGCGCACGGCGTCCGTCGGAACCGTACCCGCAATGTTGGTCGGCGTTTCGTTTCGCTGGCCGGTGATGTTGAGGAAGCCGAACTGCTTGGTCGAAGGCTTGATCAGGCCCGGGATGTAGGGCGACCCCGTCAGGTTCAGGCCGAAACGGTTTGTCGAATACGCCGGTTGAATGGGCGTGCCCGTGAGCGAAAACTGCGTTGCGTCCAGCGCACCGTTGCCGCCCTGGTAGAACAGGTTTCCGTGCACCTGGGTCGGATTGAAGTTGCGGAACCCGCCGCGTCCGCCACCACCACCGCCGACGCGAAAGGGACCTCCACCACCGCCCGGACCCCCGCGTCCGCCACCCGGCCCGCCGAATCCACCCGGTCCGCCCATCATGCTGCCGACCAGGCCGACCACGGCGTTGGCGATGTCTGCCTGCTGGCCGCCGTTGCGGCGGGCCTCCGCGATGGCGCCCTCGATGCGGTTGCGAACCTCGTCCTCGTTAAAGCCGGCCATGCCGTTGGTCTGCCCGGACTGACCGGTCACGGCGACGGAGTCGGCACCGCTCGAGTCCAATCCGGCAAGCGTATTGAGCGAGGGCCCGGAGTTGCCGCCCGCGTCGGAGGAGGCCTGGGCGTCCGTCCCGGCACCCCGCAATGACTGCAGACCGCGTTGTAGTGCTTGCGTCTGTGCTCCGCTTAGGCCTAGCGCCGAACCGAAGCCTGCCGCCGCTTCGGCGTTTGCGCCGCCGGCTTGCGAGGCGCGCGCCGCCACGCGCGAGGCCAGTTGCAGCGTGAAGTTTGAGGTACCCGTATGGCTGCTGTCGTTCAGCAGAACTTCGGAGGTGAGCGGGGCGAATCCCGCGAATTCAGTCCGGAGAACATACCGGCCGTTGCGCGGAATCAGCAGGCGAAAGGTGCCGTTCACATCGGTGGCGGCGGCGTACTTCTTGCCCGTCAGCGACTGCGTTGCTGTGACGGTGACGCCGGGCAGCGGCGTGCCGGGCTGGCTCTTCCCATTCGCGGCTGCCGCTGTTGCGGCGGTCACCGTGCCGGTGATGATGCCGCCCTGCTGTGCTGGCGGCTCCGATGAGGTGGCTGGGGTGGCGGCCTGGGCCGGTTCCTGCGGCGGCGCTTTGCTGTCCTGCGCGCAAAGCGGTGCACCGGTCACGGCGGCGAGTGCAAGCAGCACCGGCAGGGAAGAGCGTTGGCGCAAAGAAAGTCCTCGGATCACAGCAGAGGCGTTGTTACCTGCATAGACGCAGGGGTGCTTGCTTGTGTTTCGTACAGGAGACCCTGTCGGAGTCGGGCCTCTGTCAAGCGTGCGAGTCAGGCGAAGCAGCACGCGGCGAGTGATGTGGGATCCAGCCTCGCCGTCGTGAGCGGTCACTTCGAAGCGAATCAGGGGCGCGGGGATGCTGCCGAGGTTGAGCCAGGCGCCGCACCGCCGTCCGGTCGCGGTCCGCGCGGCCGCTGCACCAGCACATGCAGATCCGAAGGAACAAACGTCCCGCTCTTCAGTGCTCCGGTGCCAGCGATGTTGTCACCCACCTTTACGTCAGCCAGGGTGATCGACTCACCCTCCATGCCGGGCGGCATTCCGCCGGTGGTCTCGTTATTCAGGTTCGCCGGGGGAGCGCCATTGCCGCCGGGCGCGCCGTCACGTCCACCGCGCCGGCCGCCCCCTCCGCCAAACATGCCGCCGCCGGCCATCAGCTCGGCCGGCAGCCGGCCGCCACGCTTCAGCGAGGTGGTTTCGTCCAGGGCAATCGTCTGCGAAACGTGATCGGGGCGTTCGATCGTGAGCTTGGTGTCATTGATCGCGGTGATCCTGCCGACGATGTAGGTCTTGCCCATGTCGGCTTTCAGCTTCGCCACCTGCGCGGCGGAGATGCCGCCCAGCATCATTGCGTGAATCTCGTGCTTGTCGGGATCCGCGATGCCCATAGCCATCACTTCATCGCCGGGCTTCACGTCCGAGGCTTTCACTGGTTGCCGGTCGATGTTGATGCGGGTGTTGTCCGTCGTTACCACGGTCCAGGTCTCGCCCTGTTCTGTCTTCAGGGTCACATTATTGCCGCTGGCCGCCGTCACGGTGCCGCGAACGGGGCGCCCCATGCCGTTGCGACCCTGCCCACGTTGGCCGCCATAGCCGCTCTGCCCCTGGCGTTGTGTGCCGTCCTGGGTGGCGGAAGCGTCCTGCGCGCGAGACCGGGGCATGGCGAGCAGTAGGACGACGGCGGCAAGAGCGAACTGGCGAGTTGCTTTCATGGCAGGTATCCTGGCGGCTTTCTGAGGCGCGTTTCCGATGGTATGGACGCGGCCTGTCCGGAAAAGACTCGGGCCGTGTCGCTGGCTGTAAACCTCGAGCGGCAGGCTGCGTCGGTACAGTTGAGAGACGCGAATGGTGGAGCACGCATTGCGGGCCGGAAGTGAGGGGCTGATTCCGGAGACCAAAGTAAGGGAAGAGCAAAGTGGTATGGCGCCGCCGCGCACCGCCGCGGCAGTTGGCGAGCGGGCGGCAGGGCTCGGGTCCATCGAAGCTCTGATGGCGCAGTGTCAGCCGCGACTGTTTCGGTTCTTCCTGCTGAATCTGCGGGACGAAGACGCTGCCCGGTCGCTGGTGCAGGACACGTTCGTGAAGGCTTGGCGCAGCGAAGCGAGTTTCCGGGGCGAGTGCGCTCCGAGCACATGGCTCATGCGCATCGCCATCAATCTGTTGCGCGACCACGTTCGCGGCGGCAAGTATAAGTTCTGGAAGCGTGCGCAGGGGGAGTCAGTGGATGCCGCCAGCCTGGCCGAGGTATTGCCGAGCGGCGAGCGTGGTGCCGAACGCATCCTGTTGGCACGGGAGCGCGTTGCCGCGGTCTGGCGGCACGTGGAAAAGCTGAGCGAGCGGCAGCGCAGCATCTTTCTGATGCGCCATATCGACGAGATGGAGCTGCCGGAGATCGCGGCGGCCACTGGTCTGCCGCTGGCCACGGTGAAGACACATTTGTACCGCGCGCTGGAGCGCGTGCGAAGCGGGATGAGGGAGAGCGCATGAGCGATCGGTGGAGCGAGATGGATGACTTGGACCTGCTGCAACTGGAAGCCGAGATGCGCCAGGACCTGGACGATTTGCGCGAAGCCGCGACCGTCTACGCGGACCGCGCGTGGAGCCGTGCAGGGATGACTTCTGCGTCCACGGTAGGGCCGCGAGCGGCAACCGGCAGGGGCTGGCTGGCCTGGGCCGCCGCAGGCGTAGCGGCTGCCGCCCTAACGGTCGGGGGAGTTCGGCTGGCGCATCACAGCCCGTCGCCTCAGGGCACCTCGACCGCCGCTGCGGATGGTCGTAGTGTTCGCGTGCAGCCTGCGTCGACTGTGACGGACGAGGCACTTCTGGATCAGATCCAGAGCGACCTTTCCACCGGTGTGCCCGCGGCCATGGAGCCGCTACAGGCGAGCGAGGTGCACGATTCTCGCGCTAGCCAGAACGTGGTGCGGCAATGACAGTTCGTGCTCGTCAGAGGCTCTGGGCGCCGGTGCTTGCCGTGAGCTTTGCAGTATGCGGCCTAACGGCTCAGATGCCTTCTGGTCCGCCTAATCAGCCTGGCGGTCAAGGGCCGGGTCGCCCCTTCGGTGGGGGTTTCGGCATGCGCCTGGGAGCCCGCATTCTGCCGCCGGGCATCTGGTGGAAGGATCAGGACCTGGTGCAGCGGCTGGAACTGACGCCGGATCAGCAGAAGCGCATGGACGACACCTTTCTGCAAAATAGAGACACGCTGACGCGCATGCATGCCGCGCTGGACAGCGAAGAAGCGGTGCTGGAGCCCATGCTGAACGGCAACCCTCTCGATCAGGCGCGCGTGATGGCCGAGATCAGCAAGATTGCCGACATGCGTGCCGACCTGGAAAAGGCAACCGCACGCATGCTGCTGCAGGTCCGTGGCGTGCTCACGCAGGCGCAGTGGACCAAGTTGCAGCAGGAGCGCCCCAGTGGCATGCGGCAGCATATGCGAGGGCCGTTTGGGTCACACGGCCGCATGGACGGACCGTCTCCGCCACAGCAGCCGTAGGCGGCGAGGCTCCTAGAAGCGTGTAGTCGCTGGGTTTGAGTGCGTCGGCGCGGCACATATAATTCCGAGCTCGCCGCATCCCCATCGTTCTCGGGCACGCTGGTACACTCGCTGAACTTAGACCAACGGCACGCAACCTTGCGTGCCGTATGCGTGTGTTCAGGAGTCTGCCATGGCCACCACTGCTGTCCCTTCACCGAAAAGCGCGACCTTCCGCCCCTTTGTTCCGGCGTCCGAGTCGCGGCCAGAAATGACCTTTCGCGCGATCCTGATCGGCGCGCTCTTTGGTGTACTGTTCGGCGCGGTCACGGTATACGTGGGGCTCAAGGCGGGACTCACGGTCGCGGCATCCATCCCCATCAGCGTCTTGTCCATCTCGATCCTGCGCGTGTTGGGCAAGCCCTCGATCCTGGAAAACAATATCGTCCAAACCACGGGCAATGCGGGCCAGTCGATTGCCAGCGGCGTCATCTTCACCCTGCCCGCGCTCATCTTTCTTGGCTTCGATCTGGAGTACGCGCGCATCTTCGCTCTGGCGTTGTTTGGTGGATGGCTGGGCGTCCTGTTCATGATCCCGCTGCGCAGGCAGTTGATCGTGGAGGAGCACGGAACGCTGCTGTACCCCGAGGGCACGGCCTGCGCCGACGTGCTGATCGCCGGGGAGCGTGGCGGTTCCTTCGCCTCGCGTGTCTTTCTGGGCCTGGGACTGGGCTCGCTGTACACGCTCTTCCAGAACGAGAACTTATTTGGCCTGTGGCCGAGCACGCCCAACTACGAACCGAACCTCGGCGAGCAGCACCTGCTGAAAGGCGGCGCGATCCGCGCGGACGCAACCAGCGAATACCTGGGCGTCGGGTACATCATCGGTCTGCGCGTGGCGGGCGTTCTGCTGGCGGGCGGCGTGTTTAGCTGGCTGGTGCTCATGCCGGCGATTTACTTCTTCGGATCGCACCTCCCCGGGCCGCTCTACCCCGGCACGGTGCCCATTCGCGACATGGGGCCGAGCGACCTGTGGCGCACGTACATCCGCCCCATGGGTGCGGGTGCCGTTGCCGCAGCGGGCCTGCTGACGCTCCTGCGCACCCTGCCGACGATCGTGGGCGCGTTGCGCGGATCGGTGGGCAAAAAGGCAGCGGCGAACACAGAAGAAGCCGTCGCTTCCACCGTGTCCGCTCCCGCGCAGCCGATTGCGGCGGACCTGCTGGGGCGCGACGGCTTGCCGGGTGAGCCGGGCGGACGTGCCGCCGCAGTATCGTCTGCAGACGAACGGAGTGGCTGGCTCGGCAAGCTGCCGCGCACTGCGCACGACCTGCCGAACTCCGTCGTGTTCGGCGGCAGCGCTCTGCTGGTGCTGATCATGGCTGCCTTCCTGCAGTTCAAGCCGGTGCCGGGAGCGCAGGTCGGCATCCTGGCCAATCTTGCGGCGGCGTTGCTGATCGTGGTTTTCGGCTTCCTCTTCGTTACGGTCTCTGCGCGCATCGTCGGCATCGTTGGGTCCAGTGCGAGCCCGGTTAGCGGCATGACCATCGCCACCCTCATGGCCACGGCTGCAATTTTTCTCGTCAAAGGCTGGACCGCACCGGCATTTGGTGCGCTGGCAATCACCATCGGCGGCGTGGTCTGCATTGCGGCGAGTAACGCCGGTGATTGCGCGCAGGACCTGAAGACCGGCTACCTGATCGGAGCAACGCCGTGGAAGACGCAGCTCGCCATCATGATCGGCGTGATCGTTAGCGTGTTCTCCATCGGTGTCACGCTCAAGCTGATGAACACGGGGCTCGAGGAGTTCCGGCCCATGGCTCACGCTGTGCAACTGAACCCGTCTGCGCTGCCCGAAGGCGTGCATGACATGGGCACGTTCCCGCGCCCGCACATCCGGCTGGCGCAGAAGTCGGGAACCGCGTCGCAGGAGGCGGGCGAAGTGAACGATGCCACACGCTTCCACCTGGTAAACGCAATCGGATCGCCGACGCTGGAAGATGGCAAGTACCTGATGGATCCTGCAACCGGCGCGTTGGAGATCCAGTGGATCCAGGGCATCGGCAGTGAGAAGGCCGCCGCGCCCCAGGGCCGGCTGATGGCCACCGTGATCAACGGCATCCTGAGCCGCAAGCTGCCGTGGAGCCTGGTACTGCTGGGGGTAGCGCTGGTGATCGCGGTGGAGCTGCTGGGCATTCGCTCGCTGACCTTCGCCGTGGGCGCCTATCTCAGCATCGCAACGACGCTGGCGATCTTTGTGGGCGGCCTGGTGCGCTGGCTGGCGGACCGCGCCATTGCGAAAGCCCGTGCTCGCGACGCCGCGAAATTAGCTCTGCTGACGAACGACGAGATGCAGGCCGAGGTGACCGGCAACGAGCCTCTTACGGATCTGGACAACGACGAGATCTCGCCCGGCTCGCTGTTTGCCAGCGGCCTGATTGCTGCCGGCGGCCTGGTCGGTCTGCTTGGCGTCGCGACCAAACTGCTGGAAAGCGTGAGCGAAAATCGTGGCGGCAACTGGCACCTGCCCCGCTTCAGCGAAACGAATCCGCTCTACCACGACCCCGTTGCGGTGGTCATGTTTGCACTGCTGGCGGGCGCGCTGTATTACTTTGCACGTACGCCGTTGAAGGAGAAGTAGCGATGAACCGAGGAGCACAGTGGATCGCGGGTCTGTTGCTCGCAGCGGCACTGCCCATGGCGACGCACGCCGACGAGGCCAGCAAACGCGCCAAGCTGCACGAAATGTTCCAACTGGCTCACATCGACCAGACCATGAGGATCATGTTTGCAGCGCAGGAGAAGCAAATGCCGCAATTGCTTCGCAAGCTGATGCCTGCAGGAACACTGACGGCTGAGCAGCAGGCGGATCTGGATGCATTCATCGTCAAGGTGCATGGCATCGTTGCGCAGGCCGCAACCTGGGAGAAGCTGGAGCCGCAGTTCACCGACATCTATGCTTCCGTGTATTCCGAGAGCGAGATCGATGGGCTGATCGCGTTTTACAAGTCGCCGGTCGGTGCGGAGATGGTCGCCAAGCAGCCGGAGATCGTTGAGCGATCGCAGGCGGTTACGCAGTCGCTGATGCAGACCGTACAGCCGCAGATCATGCAGGCAGCCATGGAGTTCGCACAAGAGATGCAATCCAAGTACGGCAGCAAGTCCTCAGCACCTCCAAAGCCGGCAGCGAAGTAAGTCTGCCGCGATTCTCATAAAGCAATCCAGGAAGCGCCAAGAGGCGCGGAAAGGCCAGCGTGAACGGGACGGGGGCATTGCTCCAAAAGACAGCAGGATTCCTGTTGCGAAATCCAGTCGTATTGCTGCCGGTGCTGGCCGTTCGGCTGCTCGACTTCGCCACCTATTGGATATTCGGGTCCCTGAAGGGCCCGGCGATGAAGGCCGTGGCGCCGAAGTCGGTCTTGGGAGGCTTTTCCGGCAAGGTCAGCGGCCCCGTAGTGGTCGTGGCTGCGGTGTTCACATTTCTGCCTCTGCTGATCGAAATTGGTTTGCTGGTCTACGGCATGGCGGTCACGGGCCGTTGGGCACATCGCCTGCGCGATGAAGACGGAGCGCGCCCGAACGACTGGACCGCACCTATGGGCGAGGTGCTCAGGGTGGCGGCATTCACGCTGGGCGTGGGCGCGCTTACCGCGGTGGTCGGGCTATTCTTCTCGCTGCGTGGCGGCGTTCCGCCCCAATGGGGGTACGTCGTCACGTGGTGCTTCCTCATCCTGTCGGTCTGGTTTATCTTGCCTGCGTGGTTGCGCCTGCTCGCTGGTGTGCAAGGAGTTCGCCTGCGCGAAACTTCGCGGATACCCGCCTTTGTGGTCGCTGCGATCAGCTTTGCCCTGTTCGCCGCCATCGTGTACGCCGGCGGAGCGCTGCAGCGCCATCTGGAACTGGCCCACCGCATCCATGGCGCAGCCGCTCCGTTTGCCATCAACCTAATGGCGGCTTGCGTATCGGCAATTCCGCTGGCGTCTTGTTTCGTCGCGCTGTCACGCTCGGTAGCGGAGCGTCCGGGGTGGCAGCCGGAGTAGGTCTCGCGGCGTAGAATCGACTTTGAAGGCGCGGCACATGCGGCGTTCTCAAAAGGAGTTTCATGCGCCGTTCTGTCCTATTCGCCCTTTGCCTGTGCGCTCTCCCGTTGTCGCTGCACGCGGACGACGCCTCCAAGCGCACCAAGGTGGAAGAGATGCTGACGCTGAGCAAGGTGGACAGCCTGAGCAAGCAGATGCTGGCCAGCGTTCCCGATCGCGTGAAGCAGGCCGCGTCTCGCCAGATGCTGGTGCAAACGGCGAGCACTGACCAGCAGAAGAAGATCACGCAGGATTACCTGGACCAGATGGGCACGATCGCGCAAAAGGGCGCGTCGTGGGACTCGGTTCATCCCAAGCTGGTCGATCTGTACATGCAGACGTTCACTGAGCCGGAGCTCGACGGCATCCTGGCCTTCTACAAGACGCCTGCGGGGCAGGCGCTGGTCGCCAAGAGCCCCGAACTGAGCGGCAAGACCATCCAGATTTTGCAGGGCACCGTCAACAGCATGGAGCCGGATTTCAAAGCGGCCACGCTGGCCTATGAAACCAACATGAAGAACGCAACGCCGGCCGGCGGCGCGGGCAAGGCGCCGACGCTCGGCCCTGATACCCCGGCCAACGGCAATGCGCCCTCTTTAAAGCCGCGCCAGTAGCAGCCGTGAGCTCCGTTCTGACTCTGGCGCTGGACTCGTCGTCGCAGCAGCGGTTTGAGTTGCTGCGACAGCAATGGTTTCCGCCAGAGCGGAACCAGATTCCTGCACATCTCACGCTCTTTCATACCCTGCCCGAGACCGAGGCCGTAGCCCACTCGCTGCGTGCCATCGCGACGGCAACGCGACCGTTCCACATGGAGGTGAGCGGGTTGCGCTCGCTGGGGCGGGGCGTTGCCTTCTTCCTGGAAGCGCCTGCCGCCAAGGCTCTCCACCGCGACCTGAGCAACGCGTTTCAAGACGAGCTGAGCCCGCAGGACCGGCAGGGCTTCCGACCGCACGTCGTTGTGCAGAACAAGGTGGAGCCTGCCGTGGCCCGGGAGACGCTGGCTGTGCTGCAGGCCGGCTTCGTGCCGTGGCGATGCCAGGCTGTCGGTCTGGATTGGTGGCGCTACCTGGGCGGCCCGTGGCAGTTGCTGCAGCGCTTCGCGTTTCCGGTCTAGCTTGCCCCCGCTACAGATCGCGCTGCGGCCCGAGCGTCGCGGATCAGGTCCGGCAAGCCTACACCGCGGTAACCATTGCCGAGCAGGTGAAGGCCGCCAAGCTGCTGAATCCGCGCATCCAGCTCGGCCATCCGCTCCAGGTGGCTCACCGCATACTGCGGCAGCGCGCGATGCCATAGGCGCGTAATCGAAAAATCCGGGTCGGGCAGCGGGCCCAGAATGCTGCGCAGGTCTTCCAGTGCATTCCCATAGGGCAGCGAGCGCATTGCGGATGCGGGCAGGTCGCTGCCATCCGCTGCAACGTCGAGCCCACCATAATAGGCGCGGATTAGGCGGCCGCCGGCAGGGGCGCGATGCGCGTACTTTTGGTCGCTGAAGGTGGCGGCAAGCAGGCCGCCTCCGCTGGCATCGGTGGGCGGCACAAGGAAGCCGAAGCCCTTCGGCCACTGCACGTTCTTCTCCGGCAGAAACCCAAATGCGACCACGGCAGCGCTGCTGGTCTGCATCTGCATCACGCGGATGGCCGTTCCATCCAGATCGCGAAGCAGGTCGCGCGCCTGCAGCACAGGCAGGGCGATCAGAACGTGATCTGCCAGGTGCGCCTCGGCGGACACGCCGGGCGTGCGTACATCCAACTCCGAACCAACACGCCATTGCGATCCCACGCGAGTCAGGCTCACCGCCCGCCTGTGGAACATGATGTTTTGCGGATCGAGTGTCGCAATCATCGCCTCGGCTAAGGCTCCTGTGCCGCGGAGCAGGGAGGTGAAGATGGTCGCCTTATTCCCGGTCTGCGGCCTAGAACTGCGTTCGACCGCCTTGGCCTGCAACGCTAGGATGAGCGATCCGTACTCGCGCTCCATGTCCACGAACGGCTTCATCACCGCGCGCACGCTTAGCTGCTCCACGTCTCCGCCGAAGATGCCCCCCAGCAGCGGAGCGCCAATGGTGCGCAGCACCTCGTCGCCATAGTGACGCCGCACGAAGCTGGCGACCGATTCGTCACTCTGCGCCGCGGTACGCTTCAACTCCTCCGCGCGACCCGGCTCGGCGGCGTACGCGGCACGCGCCTCCGCGTTGAACAGCGGCGCATGGTCCAGACTGCCCAGATCCGACGGGACCATCATGCGCATCCCGTCCGGCATGGCTTCCAGGCGCTGATTGTGCAGTACCCACGTGACGCGTTCGGCGTCGTTCGAGGGCAGCAACTGATCACCAAGGCCGAGCTCGATCGCAAGTTCGCGCGCCCACGGTTTTTCGCTCACCCAACCGTCGGGGCCCAGGTCGATCACGAACTCGCCCGCCGTTGTTGAGCGGCGTTCGGTCTCCACCGTCCCGCCAAGACGGGCGGACTTCTCAATCAGGGTGAACGTGAGGTCCGCCCCGCTCTGCTGTAATCTTGTCAGTTCATAGGCCGCGGTCAGGCCGGCAATGCCGCCGCCAAGAATGAGGATGTGCTTCGGCATCTCAGGCGGCCGTTGCGGGCTCTTCCAGGGGCGCGAGCACTGTCAGCAACTCGGCGCTGGTGTGCGGCGCGGGTGCCAGCGGATGCTCGTAGCCGTTCCGCACCAAATCCTCTAACGCTTGTATAAGCGTCGAACTGTCGTTCAGGCTCTCCGCGCGCGAGATGGTGATGCCAAGTTCGCGCGCCGTCTGCTGAAACGCGATGTCGATGTCGTACAGAATCTCCACGTGATCGCACAGGAAGCCGACCGGCTGCAAGACCACGTGTTCGTAGCCTTCCTGTTTCAGCGCCGACAGCGTATCTTCCACGCTGGGACCGATCCATGGCCCACCGCTGATGCCCTGCGACTGGAAGCAGAAGTACCACTCCGACTCCGGCAGAATGTCGCTCAGTTCCGCGGCAATGCGAGCGGCGGTTTTCTTGCACTCGGAGTTGTAGGTGTCGGGTTCGGTGGCAAGCACCATGCCGTGGTGCTCCACCGGCTTCACAGAAGCCTGCACGGTGCGGCAGGGGACCGAGTGCGCGGTGAACAGCACGGCGGTACGGGCACCCGTTGCGCGCGCGGAGAGCAACGCTGCCCGCATCTTTTCAGCAAAGGCACGCGCCAGCAGCGGATGCTCTGCCCACCCCGCGAGAAAGTCGATCTGGAGGTCGTCGCCTGCGGCGGTCTCCACCGCGCGCCGGTACAGACCCACGCTGGTGCGGCTATTCTGCGGCGCCAGGCACAGGGTACGCGCGCTGCGAACGCCGTCGCTCTTCATCTGCGCGACGACATCGGCGATGAATGGCTTCCAGTTGCGCATGCCAACATACACGGGCACGCCCAGCTTCGCTGCGAGCAGCCGGCCCTGCAGCAGCGTCCAGCGGGTCAGGTGCGGGCCTTCCGGAGTGGGTTCGTCGCGCAGACCGATCTCGGCGTAGCGCTCCTGCAACTCGTGCACCACGTGCGGCGGAACGCCACGACCGCCGGTCACCAGCTTCAGGTACGCGTCCATCTCCCCGAGTGTGTCGGGCGTGCCGTGCGCCAGCAGCAGAACCGCTTCCGGCAGCGGGCCGGAACTCTGCGTCACCGCATTCTCTGCAGGCTCCTGCGCTCGCTGCGTGACCTGCCTCGCAATCTGATCGTGCAGCGGCTCCAGGCGCTCACGCAGGTTCAGTTTTTCCGCGGCAACGCCGACGAGAAAATGAAAGAGGCTCATTGCGCGGCTCCGCTCCGGGCGCTCAGTTCGCGCACCCACTGCCCCACCGCAATCACGTTCTCGACCGGCGTACCCGGAACGATTCCGTGACCCAGGTTGAAGATGTGTCCTGGCCGGTTTCCCGCCGCATCCAGAACCGATTTCACGCGAGCATGCAGAATTTCTTGCGGCGCGAACAGCGTAATCGGATCAAGATTGCCCTGCACCGCGATGCTCTTGCCCGCCAGCCGCCAGCCCTCATCCAGGGGAACGCGCCAGTCCAGGCCCAGAACATCGGCACCGGTCTCGCGCATGGTGCTCAGCAGCGAAGCGGTATCGACGCCGAAATAAATCACCGGCACGCCCAGCGCCTTGATGCTTTGCACCAGTTGCGTCGTTGCAGGCAGAACGTATTCGCGATAGTCCTCAACCGAGAGCGCGCCGGCCCAGCTATCGAACACCTGCAGCACATCCGCGCCCGCCCGCACCTGCTGCGCGGCGTACTCCGTCAGCACCGTCACCAGCTTGTCGCAGAGCATCGTCCAGGCATCGCGATCGGTGTACATCAGCTTCTTCGTCTCGATGTAATTGCGCGACGACCCGCCCTCGATCATGTAACTGGCGAGCGTAAAAGGCGCTCCGCAGAAGCCGATGATCCCCAAACGGTCTCCATCCGCGCGCGGTGCCGCAAAGTGCTTGGCCACCGTCGCAATTGCCTGCGCAACGTACTCCAGCTCGCCGGCGCCGTCGGTGCGCAGAGCCGCGATCTGCTCGCGCGTGCGGACCGGCTGATGCACCACCGGGCCCTCGCCGTTCACAAACTCGAAGTCGAGTCCCATCGGCGTGAACGGCAGCAGCAGGTCGGCAAAGATGATCGCCGCGTCAACGCCAAGGCGCTCTGCCGCGGTGATCGTCACCTCTGCCGCGATCTCTGGTGTTCGGCAGATCTCGAGCAGCGAATGATGGCGGCGCACCGCCATATACTCCGGCATGTAGCGACCCGCCTGGCGCAGGAACCACACAGGGGTGCGATCCACCTGCTGCCGCAGACAAGCACGCACGAATCGGCTGTCGCTCCGGTGCGGCGGCGGTGTGTCGCTTGCTAGGGTCGACCCGCCAAGAATGGCTGCGGTTTGCGTCATCGGTTCTCCTGTGACGCAGTTAGGCTGTCGGAGCGACGTATTCCTTCGGCAGTTCGCCGCCGGAGCCGTAGAAGAAATCGTTCATCTGCTCCACCAGGAACTCCTGCGCTTGCGGGGTCCAGGGCTGCAAACGATATTCGTTCAACAGCATCTTCTGCCGCTCGACCCACTCGTTCCACGCGCGCTGGCTGATGGTCTTGTACACCTTCTGACCCAGCTCGGAGTCGAACGGCGGCTCGTCCAGTCCCGGCAGTTCCTGCTTGTACTTCGCGCAAAACACCATGTGTGCCATCAATTTCCCCTGTCCTGTTCCATTGTAGCGGCGGTCGCGGCCGGGTCATCACAGCCCGATTTCGGGGATGCTTTCTCGTCGCCGTAGGGGCAGTGCCGGCATCCGCTGCCGCAGCAGTACCCGCGCTTCAGGTGGTATGCCGCGGTGAAGACCAGGTATGGGCCTTCGTAGTAGAAGTCTTCCGGAGCGAGACCTGCGGGCTCGTCAGGCAAACAGGCCACCTTGCGCGGAGACATGGCCCGACGGCGTTTCGATCCCGCCCGCACCCGGCGTCGCTGCCAGCGGCCGCGGAGCCGTATCCCGCTTCGCCTTGCGAATGCCGTCCGCCGTCGCGACTGCGTCCAGCAAGTCGCCAGCCTCGTCGCAGGCTGCGCCGTTTCGCAGATAGACGCGCCTGCCCGCCACCGCTGCAGTGCGTTCTCCGGGAACCAAGATGCCAACCAGGTTGACCGGATCGCACGCGGCCATCGAAAGCACTTCATCGTGCGAAATGTCCCTGGTGGCGCGCAGGGATTCCACCGCCTCCGGCAAGGCGAATTGCTCACCATTAAAGCCGGAAACAAACCGTCCTCCACGCACATCGCCGCGTGCTTCCAGGCGGCGCAGCATGCGCAGCAGATCGCGCCAGGGTGGTGCGTTTGTCTCACGCGCCAGCAGATCCCGAAAGAGAATGCCGTACCGCGCCAGCAGGACGCGTGTCGCAGATTCCAGTGCCGCTTCGTTGAGCCGGGCGCGTTCGGGCGCGGTCCGTTGTGGAGCGTCATCCTCGAGGAAGAGCGACCATCGCCCGCTGGTGGAGCGCGTGCCGCGCCTCGTTCCATTTGCAACCGGCTCGGTCGCCAGTGGCTTGCGCCGTGGGTCCATCATCTGGCGCAACTGATCGAAGCCGTCGGCCGCAGCAAGACCGGCGGTAGCCAGTTCCCACAGCGCAGATTGCGTTTGCGGCTTCGACAGGGTGCATATCCGCTGCAGGTCCGCCGTGAAGCAGGCTCCGCGGTCCCGCAGAGTCGCGCGCACACTCAGCGCCTCAGGACTCAGCGCAGCGGCAAGCTTCGCTTCGTCCACTTGTTTGGCCGCGAGCGCGCTGGCCAGCCAATCCGCAGACTCACGCACATAGAACGTGATCGGCGCCATGTTGGTGGGGATCACCCGGCGCGGCGCCGCGCCATCGCCCGCGGCCCATGCCGGATGTGGCGAAATGCGTCCCCATCCCACCGCACCGGAAAGACACAAGGCGTCGAGCCACTGCGGGCTGTAATCGCGAACACGCGCAGGCAGCAAGGTTCGTTCCCACTCCACCGCCGGAGCTTCAAAGCCTTCCAACTGCAGCAGAGCCTCGAGCACGCCTTCTTCGCCGGAAAGCTGCGTTTGCGGCGCAAGGTGCTGCCAACGCGTCAGCCATCGCAGAAACACCGCCGGTGTGACGGACTGGATTTGCTTGCGCAGCGCGCCCAGCGTGAGGCGATGGATGCGCTGCAGGATGCGCCGCTCGCACCACTCGATCTCCACATCGTCGGTGGTTGTGGTGCCCTCAAACACGCCGCGCATCGCAACGCCCTGCACCTCCATCTGCACCAGTTGCTGGAACAGGGCGCGCGGCTGCAGGCCGTACATCGCAGCAAGCTGGTTCGACGTGGTAGGTCCCACAAGTTGGAGCAGTCCTTGCGTGAGCAGCTTCAGAGCATCCGCAGCAGAGGGGAGATCGGCCGACGTGGGGGCAACGAGCGAGCCGGGCACAGCTTCTGAACCGGCATTCTCGGAGGGCACGGACGAGCAGATGCCGAGCAGTGCGTGCGCGTGTTGCAGCCGCTCCGTTGCCACCCAGCAAACTTCATCTCCGAACTGCACCGTTGCGGAGCGTCCGCGGGCCTGCAACCGCTCAAAAAATAGCGGCCAGTGACGCGCCGCCTGCGCACGATGCGCCAGCAGTTCGTTCGCTTTCGTTCCAACACTTTTTTCAATGTCGAACAGTGACAGCGGCAAGGCGACGGTGTTGAACAGCAGATCATGCAATTCGTGCTCACCGCGCAGGTCGGGCCAGATTTCACAGCGCGCTTGGAGGATGGCCGCTGGATCGAGCCGGCCAGCTTCGCCCAGTACGGAATCCGGAATGGTTCGGCGCAGTGAAACAGCGCGCGCGCGACGCTCTTCGAGATCTGCCTCGTCCAGGAAGCTGTTCTGGTTGGCGTTCAGCAGCTCGTGCGAAAACTGCGACGGCACGGGCGTATCCACCGCAATGCATTCGATCGCACCTGAATCCATGTCGCGCAACACCTGCTGCAGGCCTTCCAGGTCCATGGCCTCTTGCAGCACGTCCTGCATCACCTCGCGCACCAGCGGGTGGTCGGGAATCTGGATGTCGCCGACGATCGTCTCAAAGCACGCTGCCGCCTGCGGAAAAACAGAGGCCAGCAGGTCTTCACCACGCGTACGCTGCACCTGCGGCGGGACCTTCTTGCCCTTCTGAAATCGCAAGAGTTGCAGCGACCGGTTCGCCGCCCAGCGCCAGCGTGTCTTGAAGATCGGCGAGGCCAGCGCCGCCTGCTCCAGCAGCTCCTTCGCGGTGCCGTCGGTCAGGTAGTGGAAGACGTCCGAGAGTGGAAAGCTGTGCTGCTCGGCGAGGCAGATGTTGATGCCGTTGTCCGTCGCGGCGGCCTGCAGTTCATAGTTGAAGCCGCGGCAGAAGCGCTTGCGCAGCGCCAGTCCCCACGCGCGATTGATGCGGCCGCCAAAAGGCGCGTGCAGGATCAACTGCATGCCGCCGCCCTCATCAAAGAAGCGCTCGGCGATGATGCGCTTCTTGCTTGGCACCGCGCCCAGCACCGCGCAGCCGGAGACCACGTACTGCACCAGTTGCCGCGCCCCCGACTCGCACACGCAGCACTCGTCCATCAGCCACGCGCAGACCTCCGCAACCTGCGGATCATCAAGCGTAATGCGCTCGTGGTGCAGACCCGATGTGCGCGTGCAGATCTCCTCGCGCAACGCACTTACGAAGTCCGACAGAACGTCCGTGCGCTGCGGAGCTTCGCCGGCCCAGAACGGCACGTTCGGCGGAGCGCCGTGCGCGTCTTCCACCAGAACGCGGCCTTCTTTCTCGACCACCAGAACGCGCCAGCTCGCGTTGCCAAGCTGGATTACGTCGCCCGGCCCGGAATCGATCGCGTAGTGCTCGTCCAGCGTGGCGATCTGTGTGCCTTCCGGCTGCAGGATCACGCTAAAGATCGCCGTGTCCGGAATCGCTCCGCCATTCCCGATCGCGGTAATGCGCGCACCCCGGCGCGGGTGCAGTTGGCCCGCGATGCCATCGCGCAGCAGGTACGCGCCGTAGCGCCCGCGCGAGCTTTCGATGCCCTGGTGCAGCAGTGTCACCAGCTCGTCGAACTCCGCGCGCGTCAGATCGCGGTAGGGATACGCACGCGTAACCAGCCGGAAGAGCGCGTCCTCTTCCCACGGCTCGGCGGCGCACATCGCGACCATCTGCTGCATCAGGATGTCGAGCGGCTTGGGTGGGATCTCCAGCCTGTCCAGCGATCCGGAACGCATCGCCTGCACCAGTGCCGCCTGCTCCAAGAGGTCGTCACGCGTTGTCGCAAAGAATCGGCCCTTTGGCGTTGCACCGCGCCAGTGGCCCGCGCGACCCACACGCTGCATGGCTGCCGCAACGGCGCGCGTGCTGTTCAGTTGAATGACGAGATCGACCGCGCCGATATCGATGCCAAGCTCGAGCGAAGCCGTGGCGACCAGCGCCTGGATTTCACCGGCCTTCAGCCGCTGCTCGGCATCCAGTCGCAGCGCACGCGAGAGCGACCCGTGGTGCGCAGCCACGTTCTCCGGGCCAAGTCGTTCGGCGAGAGCGCCGCACAGCCGCTCGGTCATGCGGCGCGTGTTCACAAACACCAGCGTCGATTTGTGCTCGCGGCAGAGCTGCGCGACGCGATCGAACACATCGACCCACATCTTGCTGTCGCACACACTGCTCAGCTCCGACGACGGAATCTCGATCGCCAGGTCCAGCTTGCGGCGCTGACCCACCTGCACAATGGTGGCGCGCTTTCCTTCAGCGCCGGTAAGAAAGTCCGCGACCAGCTCAATCGGATTCTGCGTCGCGGACAAGCCGATGCGCTGAGGAGGTGTGCTTCTGCCCGTCAGCATGCTGCCGGGGCTCAGACGGTTCTCGCCGGTCACGATCGCGTCCAGCCGCTCGAGTGTCAGCGCCAGGTGCGCGCCGCGCTTGTCATCGGCCATGGCGTGAATCTCGTCGACGATCACCGTTCGCACGCAGCGCAAATTCTCGCGAGCCTTGGCACTGGTCAGCAGCAGGTACAGCGACTCCGGCGTGGTCACCAGGATGTGCGGTGGCGCCTTCAGCATCGCCAGGCGTTCCTTCGGCAAGGTGTCGCCGGTGCGCACGCCGGTGCGGATCTGCGGCAGGAGGTAGCCGCGTTCCAGCGCCAGCGCCAGGATCTCTTTCAGCGGCTCATCCAGATTCTTTTGCACGTCATTGGACAACGCCTTCAGGGGCGAGACGTAGACGATCTGCGTGGTCGCGGGTAGCCGTCCCTCAACGGCTTCGACAAACAGTTCGTTGATCGCGACCAGAAACGCCGTCAGCGTCTTGCCGGAGCCGGTCGGCGCAGAGATCAGAGTCGCATCACCACGGACAATGGCGGGCCAGCCTTCGATCTGCGGCTCGGTTGGCGATCCGAACCGCTGGAGGAACCATTCGCGCACAACCGGGTGCGCCCAGGCCAGCGCGGGGTGCTCAAAGGCCAGGGATTCCGGGGACGCCATGGCGAGGGAAGCCATAGGGCATTCTACCGCGCAGCTTCGCCGGGTATTCGCCCTGGTGCCGTGGTGGCGCAGAGTGCAGCAGCGCTGGTGCAAACAACAAAGGCCCGGCAAAGCCGGGCCTTGCTGCTACATCGAAATCGAAAGGTTACGCTGCCACAGCCGCGGCGTCGCTGTTCACACGGTCCGCCACCTGCGACAGCAGCTTATCCGCGTGCTTTTCGTCGTTCAGAATGCTCTCCAGCACCTGCGCGTCCTGCGTGCGGCCCAGCAGGGCTGCCCAGTTCTTCAGGGTGCCGTACACAGCGATCTCATGATGCTCCACCTGCTGGCCGGCACCAATCAACGCCACATCCAGCACGTCAGGATCGTTCACATCCTTGATGGTGTCCTGCGCTTCGGTGACTAGCGCGTGAATCACCTTGCAGGTCTGGCTGTCCGAGTCTTCCTGCTGGCTCAGCAACTGTTTCACCTTGTCCACGTGCAGTTCGCTCTCCTGCAGGTGCGACTGAAAGGCCTGCTTCAACTGCGTATCGCTGGACTTCTCGATCATGGTCGGCAAAGCCTTCACAATCTGCTCTTCCAGGTCGAGAGCCTTGCGAAGCTCGTTGTTGTACAGCTCCTGCAGCGTTTGGAGGTTTGCGGAAAAGATCTTCATCGGGGATTCCTTTCAAGCGCGTCTCCTGCGCTCCAGCCACTCCGGGGCGGGGCGTGCAGCAGATCGACATCTAGTGCGATGCCACCACTTCCTACCGGTTTTCTCCCCGGCAATTCGCCAAATTGCGCCGGGTGACCGCCCTGCGAAAATAGGCACTATGAGCGATGCAAACGAGATGTCAGCGGCAGAGCGCGCCCGGCGCGTGAAGGTGATCGTGTTCGATGTGGACGGAGTGCTGACGGACGGTCGCCTCTTCTTCGTACCCACCGGTAAGGACAGCAACGGGGAACCGACTGCGGTTGAGGTGAAGGGCTTCACCGCACACGACGGCCTCGGTATCGCCATTGCGCGCGCGGCCGGTTTGAAGGTTGGCATCATCACCAAGCGGCAGTCGGACACGGTCGCAGTACGCATGCGCGACCTGAAGGTCGACCACCTCTACCAGGGGGCGCACTTCAAGACCGAAGCGCTGGCAAAGATCGCGACGAGCGAAGCCGTCGGGCTCGAGGAGATGGCGTACGTCGGTGACGACATCATCGACCTCCCGCCCATGCGCCAGGTCGGCTTTGCCGTGGCAACGTGGAACGCACGCGAGCAGGTGAAGCGCGAGGCGCACTGGGTCACGCCGCATGCCGGCGGTCTTGGCGCCGGTCGCGACGTGATCGACTTCATCCTGGAGTCACAGGGCCGGCTCGACGAAGCCATCGGCTTTTACCTCAGCAAGGAAAACAAGAGCCCGGACATTGGCTCCGGCGGCATGTAGTCCCGCTCGGGCTAGTGCATGCTTTCTTCGGCCGGAACGGAGCGCCAGCCGAAGCGCTCCTCCAAGGTGTGGACCCGATCCACGGTGAAGTGCCCGGCCTTCCGCAGCCCCAGCACGACCAGGTGAACGCCCACGGCGATGCCGCAACCCGCGGCCGTCGCTCCCATGCGGTGTTCCAGCACGCTGTGCGCTGGCTGCCGGACGATCGCCAGCAGAAAGCAGATATACCCCGTGAGCACCACAGAGAACGCGCCGTAGTTCACGTTGGTCCACAAGTAGCTAAGGAACAGGAACACGATCACCAGCGCGGTGAGTGCCAAGCCATGCGGGTGCGCGCTGACGACCAGCAGCGTGCTGATCAGCGCGCCCAGCAGGGTACCGGCGGTCCGCAGCACCGAGCGCGCCGCGGTCAGCGTCCACTCCGGCTTTGGAACCAGCACGGCTGTCATGCCGATCCAGTAGGCGTTGGGAAAGTTTAGGTGGCGGTACACCACGGTAGCCAGCAGCGAGGTCAGCGTGACCCGCAACGTAAACACGAATGTGCCGGAATGTGGGTTGAGCTGCTCGCGCAGGAACGGCACCTGCAGTCGTTTCGGATCGAAGTCGAGCTTGGTAAAGTGCGTCCGCGCCTGTGGCCACACCCGCTGGCCCACAAAGATGCAGACGGTCTGCAGAGCGCCACCGGCCAGCACACCCAGTCCGCGCAGCATCGCGCTTTTTACCAGGTCGTGTGTCGTTCCCGGTGTGCTGGCCGCTGCGGATGACACGATCAGGAATACGCAGCACTGCTGGCCGACCCACGCCATGGCGCTACTAATGCCGTTGCTCAGGCCATAGACCACGCTCCACACCAGCACCGCAGCCAGCAGCGCCGGCGTGCTGTCCCGGCAAAGCGCTCCAACCATGGCGGAGATGGCAATGCCCACCGTAGCAATCGCCATGGGACCAGAGCGGGTGTAGAGCGGCTGCTGGAACGACCCGAAGCCCACGGTCTGGGCTCCGCCTGCCATCAGCACCGCCGTGCCGGGATAGCCCAGCGGAACTCCGATCAGCAGCGGCAGCGCCACCGCCGGCAGGCAGAGCAGGGAATGCATCGGCTCAGAAGAACCCCAGTTGAACGCTCGAAGCTGCCGTGAAACGTCACCCACTCTGGCAACAGATGCAGAGCGGCTGCTAATCGTAGACCTGCCACGGTTGCAGACGGTGTTCGTAGCGTTCCATGTCCACTCGTTTGCCGCGAAAGACCACGCCTTCCAGTTCCAGGCGGGCCCGCTGTTCTTCGGCTGCCGCATCGTGCAGCTTGATCTCTCCGCCGGCTCCCAGTACACGGTGCCACGGCAGGTGATCGGCCGGTTCCGAGCGCAGAAGCTTTGCGACCGCACGGTGATAGCGCGGGTACCCGGCGGCTGCCGCAACCGCGCCATAGGTGCTCACGCGGCCCGAGGGGATGGACAGGATCATGAGCCGGAAGGCGTGGTCGCGCTGCTCGTTGGGTCGCAGGGCGTCGCGCTGCAGCAACCGCTTGCCGCGCTCACGCACGATCTGGTCGGGTATGTGCAGGTCAGGTCCGCCGGCACGAGTTCGCGTCGATCGCTGCTTCATGAGTGCCTGATGTTCGACGGCAAACAGCAAAACCAGCCCGGTAAAGTGCCGAGGCCAGTCCGAATGAACTTGTACAAGGGAGGGAGTTGGTGGACCTGATCGGGATCGAACCGATGACCTCTTCCATGCCATGGAAGCGCGCTCCCAGCTGCGCCACAGGCCCACGTCTCGTCTGATTCTCGCCGGTTTGGCGTATCTCGTCAAACCGGCGATCCAGTTTCGTCCAGCTCAGGCCGCTCTAGCGCCAGTAGCCTTCGCGCCAGTACCATCCGCGCGGCGTCCGAACCCAGGCGCCGGGAACCCAATAGGCGCGTGGCCTGGGCGCAACCACATAGCTGCCCGGAACCCACACGTAACGACCCCCATCCCAGCGGTGATAGCCGCCGTGCCACACGTATCCCGGTCCCGGAACCGGTCCACGGCGCTCATACACCGGCGCCGGCGGGCCCACCCGGACGTAAACCTGGGCCGAGGCGAGATTCGGGGCAAAGGCCGCCAGCGTCCCTGCGAGCGCTGTCAGTGCAAGTGTCTTCCGCATCATGTGTTCACTCCTACTCTTGATGTCAGTGGCTGTCCATCGCAGCCCGTCGGTGCGTGCCTGCCAGAGGCCTCACCGCACACCTCTCTGAACCCGGAACAGGGCTCCGGGTTGCGCTCAAAAGGAGCGACTTTGGCGCCAGCGGCATCCCACTTTTGTGCACCGTTGGTGACGTGTGAGTTCCGGGAACAAACCGGGCACTACCCGGTGTCTATGCAGTCAGAGTGAGCGAGAGCACTCTGCACCGCCGGCGGTGGACACAAATCCAGGAGCGAATCGGCGTCAGCCGTCCGCGCCAGTTTGCCGGTTGTGCGTTGAGAGCCGTAGTGTGAAAGGAGCAGCACTGTGGGAGCTGTAATCGTGAACCCGCTGCAGAGCGCCCTGGTACATTCCGCCGATCCGCTCGACACCTACGCAGGTGCGGCGGAGTCGCGCCACCCGGAGGAAGCGGCCCTTGTCGCCGCTCTGCAGGCTGGTTCCGAGGAAGCCTTTGCGCAACTGATCGCACAGTACAGTGCTCCGCTCTATTCGCTGATCGCGCGTTCTCTTCCAAACCCGGCCGACGCTCCCGACATCACCCAGGACGTCTTCATCAAGGTCTTCCGCTCCATCCGCAATTTCCATGGCGATTGCAGCCTGCGCACCTGGATGTACCGCATCGCGTTGCACGAGAGCAGCAACAGCAAGCGCTGGTGGTCCCGCCACAAGCGGCAGGAAGTGACGATCGACAGCGACACCACCGACGCGTCGGAGGACGGCTGGTTCCCGCTGCGCGAAAGCCTCGCCGACACCCGCGAAAGCCCCTTCGATGCGGCACGCCGTTCCGAACTCCGCGCCGTGGTCGAGGGCGCCCTGCGCGAAGTGCCGGAAAGCTTTCGCACAGTAGTCATCCTTCGCGAGATCGAAGGCATGGCCTACGACGAAATCGCAGCCATCCTTCAGATCAACATGGGTACGGTGAAGAGCCGCCTTTTGCGTGGCCGCGCGTCTCTCCGCACCCTGCTCAGCCAGCGCCTGCCGGAGTGGGGTGCCGTCGCCGGTCACCGTTCCGGAACTGGAACGGTTCCGCGCAAGGTTCCTCGTTCCGAATCCGCAGTTCCCGCTGCAACATCGAAGAGGACGAGTCGATGAAACTGTTTGCCCACCTCTTTGGAAAGCGCCCTGCCGAACCGGTCGTGTCCATCTGGCTCGACGAGACGCACCGCGAGCGCGTGATGACCGATGACGCATTGCGCGCGGTGCAGCAGCCCGTTGCCGTGCCGGATGACCTGCAACTGCGGCTCCGTTTAGCCATCTCGCATGAGCGGGTGCGCGCAGACCGCCGCTGGTGGGGGCGCATCCAGCACCAGGCACACCTGTTCCGCGAAAACACTCTGCGTCCCTTTGCCATGCCTAGTGCCGTAGTGGCCGGCGCTCTTTTCACTGTGCTCGGCCTCGGGGTAATGTTGGGTGCGGTTACGCCGCAGCAGGCGGTCCAGGCCAACGATGTTCCGCTGGTCGGTTTCTCCGCACCGCACTACCTGTACTCAGCGGCTCCCGTGACCCGCGACGTCACTTCCGCCGACCAGGCTCCCCTGACGGTGGAAGCCCGTGTGGACAGCGAAGGCCGCGTGTACCAGTACCGCGTTCTCAGCGGCACGCTCACGCCGGCGACTTCGGCCTCCTTGCAGGAACGGATGCTGAACAGTGTCTTCAAGCCCGCCAGCTTCTTCGGCGAGCCTGTTCGTGGCACGGTGGTCCTCACGTTCGCCGACGTGGAAGTGCACGGGTAACCTTCAACACCCGCAGCTAACGGCTTTTCGTTCACAGCCTGACGCGAAAAGCACGACGGACGGGATCGCGTGCCAACCGCGGATGTACGCGTCAGCCTACGGACGGCAAGCTTGCGGACCCGGGACCGGGTGCATAGACTCAGCTTCGGTTCGAATCTGTTGCTGAGGCGTCCAACTCTCGTGAAGCTTTCCCCGCACCGAATCCTCTCCGCTGTCTCGCTGGTCCTGTTTGCGGCGGCGCCCCTGGTTGCGCAAAACTCGAGCTCTTCAAACGCCGAGGCCGCGGCCCAGACGGCCCCCGTACAGCGCCGCGGCGTAGAAGCCGCCGGCTCCGCCGTGACGCTGGAGACGAGCGAGCAGATGTTTACCGTAGCCGCCGCTCTGAACACCTGCGGCTACGATGCGGGCCTCGCCGAGAGCCTGCCCGTGCGGTCTGCGGTTCGCCGCGAGATTGCGGATCAGACCGCAAACGTGGACGGAGGCCTGCCCGCGCAGCGCGCACTCTGCGGCTACATCCAGTCGCACCAGCTTCCGGGCTCGCAGAACCTGGCGCAGTTCGTCTCGCTGGCACTGTTCCTCTCGCCCGACCTGCAGTTGAGCTTCCCGGAAAACGAGATGCCGCCCGACGCGCTGAACGTAGTCAACGTTCTGCCGCTGTTGCGCACCTGGGCCAGCACCATTCACCTGCACGCCATCTTTGTGCAGCACCGTGCGGACTACGAACAGGCCGTGCTCCAGGTGCACGATACCGTCACGCGCATGCTGCTGGAGACCAACGCCTACCTGCACCAGCCCGCAACGGTCTACGACGGCCGCCGGTTCCTCGTTCTGCTGGAGCCCATGCTGAGCCCCGAGGCCGCTAACGCGCGCATCTACGGCACCGACTACTTCGTCGTTCTCAGCGCCACGCGTCCGCAGGCCGACGCCAAGACCGAAGCCATGCGCAAGGCCGGCCTCCACTTGGAAGAGCTCCGCCACATCTACCTGCTTTACGAGATCGACCCGATCATCTACGCGCGCGCCTCCTCCACCGCGCGTCTGCTGCCGATCCTGAAAACGGTGCAGGACGCGCCCATCGACTTCCTCTACAAGAACGACGTCAACGCGTTCCTGACCGAGTGCCTCATCAAGGCGATTGAAGCGCGCACCATGGACACCGGCATCGAGAAGCCGTCGCGCAAGGCGAACGGCAAAGAGCGCTTCGACCCCACCGGCTACAACATCGCGCTGCAGGATTACGAGCGCCGCGCGGAAGTGGTGCGCCGCCAGCAGGTTATCCGCGACATGCGTTCCGGCTGGGTGCTCACGCAGTACTTCTATGACAAGCTCAGCACCCAGGACCGCGAAGGCATCAGCCTGAAAGAAAGCATGGGTGAGTTGGTCTACGGCATGGACGTGCCCGCCGAAGCTTCGCGCGACAAAAAGATTCCGTTCTTCGACGAGAACAGCCCCGAACTGGTCGGCGTGAGCGGTAGCGGCGCCAGCACCACAAGGCGCGGCAAAGCGGTAAAGCCACAGCCGCTGACCGCGATGGACCAGGCCGAGCTGAAGCTGCAGCAGGGCGATCGTGTCGGCGCCGCGGATCTCGCCGAAAAAGAACTCGCCGCGCATCCGGACTCGACCTCCGCCATGTACGTGATGGCGCGCATCCACCTGATGCAGCGCGAGCCGCAGGAAGCCTTCGACACGTTCGAGAAGATCATCGCAACCGGCAAGGACACGCGCACCGTCGCCTGGTCCCACGTCTACCTGGGCCGCATGTACGACACGGCGCTCGCCCAGCCCGACCGCACCAAGGCCACCGCGGAGTACAAGGCCGCGCTTGCCATGCCCGGCATCCAGCCCGATGTGCAGGCCGCGGCGGAGCAGGGATTGAAGCAGGCCTTCGCAGTCCCGCAGCGCGCAGCCCATCCCGCACCCGCGCAGCCCAACGATGACGACGACATCGACGCCATCACCCGCAAGCAGAAAGAAAGCTACCAGCCGAATCAGGAGAAAAAGCCGCAGCAGTAACGCCGCGGCACCATAAGCCTTTTCGCGGTGCGGAGTCTTGCCATGCAATCACCAATTTTTTCTGGTGCTCCGGTAGCGGCGGAAGTACACTCGGTGGCACAAAGGTGCCCGCATGTTCCGGTTCGCTGTTCTTCTGGCCGTTGCCGCTTCGCCGCTTGCCGCACAGATGACCACAGAAGTTGCGCCGCCGCAATACGCGGGCCCGCAAACCCACGTGCCGGGCGTGTTTGTCACACCCATCGCAAACATCCCGTTGACCGCCGTTGTCGACATCAGCACCATGCGGACCCTCCCGGACGGCACCACCGAACTGCGGCGCACTGCCAACCACATCGCGCGTTCCTCCAGCGGCAAGATCTACAACGAGCGCCGCATGCTGGTCCCGGCCGCGTTTCAGAAGCAGCCGCCTCTGCTCGGCATCCACACCTACGACCCGCAGACCCGCGTAAGCCAGAACTGGACACCGTTCACCGACGTCGTTCACACCGTCACGCTCTCTGCGCGCCAAGTTACCGAGCGCAAGCCATTCCTGGTCAGCGTTCCCGGCACCACCGATCAGGACCTGGGCACGTCCACCATGAGCGGCGTGTCGGTTCGCGGTCTGCGGCGCACGCGCGAACTTTCCATGCAGGGAACCGGGCCCGCGGCAAAGCCTATCCACATCACGGACGAATACTGGTACTCCGAAGACCTGCACCTGATCATGCTGGAAAAGCACGACGACCCACGCACCGGGGAGCAGATCGTCAGCATCATCGACGTGAAGACAGCCGAGCCGCCGGCGCAGCTTTTTACGCCTCCGTCGAACTACCATGTGGTGGACGAGACCTCGACGGTTCAGGTCCGTTCCAACATCGACCCGTTTGCATCTCCGCCGCAGACCAACGCACCCACTCAGACCGTCAACGTCCGATAGGTCGGTGCTGCGCTACTTCTGGCACTTCTTGCAAAAGTGCGTCGATCGACCGCCGATGACAATGCGCTGAATGGGCTCGCCACACTCGCGGCAGGGCTGCCCCGTTCGGCTGTACACGCGGTGCTCCAGTTGGAAGAAGCCGCGCACGCCGTCGGCATCCACGTAGTCCGAAACGGACGACCCACCCAGTTCGATCGCGTGTTGCAGAACCGTCTGCAGCGCGCCGTGCAGCTTGTGCAGTTCGGCACGCGTCAGCCGCCCTGCATGCCGCTTCGGTCGAATGCCCGCGCGGAAGAGGCTCTCATCGGCATAAATGTTGCCCACCCCGTGCAGCAGCGACTGGTTCAGCAGGGCCGACTTAATCGGCGTCTTGCGGCCGCGAAACAGCTTTGCAAACTCTTCCGGCGCAATCGTCGTCGGCTCTTTGCCCGGACCGGCATACTGCTCGCTTGACTCCACCACGCCAACGCGACCGAAGCGTCGCGGGTCCACAAAGCGCACCTCACGCCCGTCGTGCAGGTGCAGCACCGCATGCGTGTGCGGCGGCATCGGCACCTCGGCCTGCGACACCAGCAGCCGCCCGGTCATCCCCAGGTGTACCGTCGCCTGCGCGGCCGCTCCGTCACGCCGTTGCACATCGATCACAACCGTCTTGCCCACGCGATGCACCCGCGTAATCCGCGCTCCGGTCAGCGTCTCTTCGATCACGTGCGCAGGCGACTTCAGCGGCTCGGGCTTCGATCCCAGCGTCACCCGCTCAATGCGCTGGCCGCGCACTCGCGCGTCCACGCCATTCGCTACGGTTTCCACCTCAGGAAGTTCAGGCATCGGCTATTGGATGTGTTGAAAGCGCAAGTGACACACTAGCCAAGTGAGCACCGCGCCCGACATTCGCACCGAGCTTGACATACGAACCGACCCGCGCGATCCGCGTTACCCGGCAGGGCCGCGGCTCTTCTCGCGTCTGCTCACACGGCAACTCTTCGGCACCTCGCGCCGCCAGAACCCGGCCGAGTTCATGCAGTCCGTCGCGCGCGACTTTGGCGACCTGACGCATTACAACATCGCCGGTCGCCACTTCTACCAGGTGAACCACCCCGACCTGATCGCGGACTTCTTCACCACCGACGCTCCGCACCACCACCGCAACCTGGTCATGCAGCGCAGCCGCGACGTGCTGGGCCACGGTCTGCTGACCAGCGAAGAGCCATTGCACATGCGCCAGCGCCGCCTTGCGCAGCCCGCGTTCCTACGCAGCCGCATTGCAAGCTACGCCGACGTGATCGCCAGCTACACCAACGCGCAGATGCGCCGCTGGTCCAACGGCAGCACGCTCGACCTGCATCGCGAGATGCTCGAGCTCGCCCTGCGCATCGTCGGCAAATGCCTATTCGACCTGGACGAGATTAACGACCTGCACGCTATGGAGTCGGCCGTTTCCAGCTTCATGTACTTCATGCCGCTCAGCTTTGTGCCATTCTCACGGCTGGTGCAGGCGTCGCCGCTGCCCGCCATGCGCAGGCTGCGGGCAGGGCAGCGGTACCTGGATGAACTCATCTACGGCGTCATCGCCGAGCGCCGCCGCGACCCGCGTGACCGCGGAGACCTGCTCAGCATGCTGCTGCAGGCCACCGACGCCGAAGAGGGCGCGGCCACCAACGCAGCGATCAGCATGAACGACACGCAGCTTCGCGATGAGTGCGTCACCATCATCCTCGCCGGGCACGAGACCACCGCCAACGCCCTCAGCTTTGCCCTGCACCTGCTCGCGCAACACGCCGACGTGCAGCAGCGCCTGCGCGACGAAGCCCTCGCCGTGCTAGGCCCCGACCGCCCCGTCACTGCTGACGACTACCCCAAGCTCAAGTACGCGACGCAGGTCTTCGCGGAGACCATGCGCCTCTACCCACCCGTGTGGGTCACCGCACGCATGTGTGCCGAGCCGTACCAGATCGCCGGCTTCACCATCCCCAAGGGTGCCGCGCTCAACGCTCCGCAATACGCCCTGCACCGCGACCCGCGCTGGTGGACCGACCCCGATCGCTTCGACCCCGACCGCTTCACCGACGGAGCCAAGCAGGGCCGCCCGCGCTACGCTTACTTCCCATTCGGTGGCGGCTCGCGCCAGTGCATCGCCGAGGGCCTCGCCTGGATGGAAGGCACACTCCTCCTCGCCATGCTCGCGCGCCAGTTCCGCTTCACCCCTGAACCGGGCGCACCCGAAAACATCCCCATCAGCCCCAGCATCACGCTCCGGCCCACACACGGCGTGCGGCTAAGCGTTGATCGTACTTAGCCTCACTTCGAAGCTGAGGCTGAAGGAGCAAGCGCATCTTGAGGTGGTTTACGCTCCCACTTTAATGGGCCGACCGGTTCAACACGCAGAGATCCGGCCGTGATGAGAAGTCGCGCAAAGTTCGGCGAAGGCCAAAGCGAAACCTCTATCGCGCCTGTAAATGCTGCGTTTGAGGCGAGCAACTGATTCATATCTCTCCCATCAACCTTCACGGCGCCATCGGAGAGGTACACATCAACCTTTTCGCCGTGTTCTAACTTCGAGCAGGTGAAAGTGAAACCCTTGAATAAAAGGCGATGCTCCTGCCAGCCGGTATAGGGACCGTTGCCGTTTGGGTCGCTGTGCACGACAGCATACAAGGAGAGCACAAGCCCCGCCTCCGACACCGCAAGGTAGCGGATCTGACTATCGTGGAACTCGATCCAGGTTGATGTCGGCTGATTCATCGCCGAATGTCCCCCGGCTCCGTTCCAGTCAGCAGATTCAGATTCAACGCATCAGCCATCTTCTGATACCCCGCCGGCCCGGGGTGCAAATGATCGCCCGAGTCATACGCCGGCAGCATGTGGTCGGGTCGTTGCGGATCGCGAACCGCTGCGTCGAAATCGATCACTCCATCGAACGTCCCGCTTGTCCGAATCCACGTGTTGAGCGCCATACGATCGGCCTCGGCCTGCGCATCGGGATGGTAGTACTCGCTGCCCATCCACGGCGTCAGCGTGCCGCCCAGCGCGCGAATGCCGTGGGCATGCGCATCGGCCACAAATTTTGTGAACGCCGCCTCCATCTGCTGCACTAGAGCCGCGTGCACAGCTGCGGCCTGAGGCTCCTTGCGGCTCAGCGCGCCCAGGTCGTTGATGCCTTCCAGCACGATCACCGTCTTCGCTCCCGGCACGTCCAGCACGTCGCGCTGAAAGCGCTCGGTCGCCGGCGGCCCAACGCACACCTGCAGCACGCAATTGCCGCCAATGCCTTCATTCACTACCGCGACACTGTTCGTGGGCGAAGCCGCCTGCAAGCGCCGGAACAGGTCATCGGTCCAGCGGTCGTTGCCGTCCGTCGTCGCACCGTGGCCGTCAGTAATGCTGTCGCCGAACGCGACCACAACCGGCGCGGCGGTACGCTCCTCCACGTCCACGCCACTCAGGAAGTACCAGCGCGTGTTGGTCGTCGCGCCAGGCAGCGACGCCTCGTCGGCATGATCGCCGGCCAGCAGAAACTCCGTCGCCCGCGCACCGGCGTGCAGCGTCTGCTTGTCCGGGGCGCTGGTCACGTCCAGCGAAATCACCAGGTCAGCGCCCGGGCGCACGTTGTAGTTCAGTGGATCGCCGGCAACCTCCTGCCCCGGCGCTATCGTCACACCGGGCTGCCCGCCAAACAGCACCGGCTTCCAACTCGCCGGCACAATGCTGCCGTCGGGCCTGGCACTCGTGGGCACCGCCACGGTCACATTGCGCAACACCAGCGAAGCTTCCCCAAACAGGTTCGACAGTCGCACCTGCAGCCGGTTTCCTCCCAAGCTCAGGTGAACAGTCTCGCGCAGCGTCATGCCCTTCAGAGCACCCGCGGGCAGCGTCTCGCTTCCGTACGGAGCTTCAAGCGCCGCCGTCCACGACGCCACCCAGCGCGGCCACCCGGCAGGAGCAGCGGGCTGCAACGAAACTTCGCGTTGTGCGTGCATCATCGATGCGGTCGGCAGCAACAAGAGCGCAGCACCCAACGCAATCATCATGCGTGCCCCGGTCATCAAGCGACCTCCCCATTGTGTTCCCGCGTTGCTCGCAGCGCCGCAAGCACCTCACTCCGCACCTCGGCTGGAGCTCCCAGCAGGTGCTCCGCCTGCGTATCGGCCAGCCGTTCGCACATCGCAACCGCCTCCAATAGCAGGCTGAAATCTGAATCCGGCAGGCGCTCCACCGCGCCCAGCATCTCGGTCGCGCGCACCGGTTCCAGCCACGCGTGCAACCGCTGCAGCTCGGCCATCGGCAGCGCCAGTCGCTGCTGATCCTCCGGCTTTACGCCATTCACCAGCAGGTGCAGCGCATTGCCCAGCACCACGTACAGCTCAAAGCTCAGTTCTTCCCGTGTCATGCGCTGGCCACCGGCGCGTCGCAAGAGACACGCGTGGCGAAGTATAGAATGGGCAGGTAGGAGTTCGCCGGGCCTTCGCCTTTGCCAGGCCGGTCGGTAGCCTGTGGACCGCCTCTTACGCAAGTTTCGGGAGAACCGTTCGTGAACAGAAAGCAGACCGCCGTCGTCCTTGGAGCCCAGTGGGGCGATGAGGGCAAAGGCAAAATCGTGGACGTGCTCAGCGAGCGCTACCAGGTGGTGGCGCGCTACGCGGGCGGACATAACGCCGGCCACACCGTCATCATCGAAGGCAAGAAGTTTGTTCTGCATCTGATCCCCTGCGGCCTGCTGCGGCCCGGCGGCCAGGGCGTCATCGGCAACGGCGTTGTGGTCGATCCTGCGGCCCTGCTGCAGGAAATCGCGATGCTGAAGCAGAACGGCCTGCCGGTCGACGGCCAATTGTTCGTCTCCAATCGCGCCCAGGTCATTCTGCCTTACCACCGCATGATCGAGCTGGCAGCAGAGACCGCGCCGGGCCGCACCAAGATCGGCACCACCCGTCGCGGCATCGGCCCGGCCTACGAGGACAAGGTCCACCGCAACGGCCTTCGCGTCGTCGACCTGCTGAACTCGGCTCTGCTGCGCACACACATCACGAACGCCTGCCACGAGAAGAACCAGATCGCGCACGCGCTCTTCGGCACCGAGCCGCTGAACCCGGTCAAGATCTACGAGGAGTACGCCCGCTACGCCGACCAGATTGCGCCCTACGTCACCGACACGGCGGTGTTGCTGAACGACGCCATCCGCAACGGCCAGTCCGTTATGTTTGAAGGCTCACAGGGCGCGCTGCTCGACATCGATCACGGCACCTATCCGTTCGTCACCTCGTCCAGCGCCACGGCGGGCGGAGCGGTCATCGGCACCGGCATTGGACCCACCAGCGTGGGCATGGTTATCGGTGTGACCAAGGCCTACGTGACCCGCGTCGGCGAGGGCCCGTTCCCAACCGAGGACCGCACCAGTGCCGGCGAAGAGCTGCGCGAGCGCGGGCAGGAGTTTGGCGCCACCACCGGTCGTCCGCGCCGCTGCGGCTGGCTCGACCTTCCGCTGCTCCGCTACAGCAACATGATCAACGGCACGGAGTGGCTGGTCATCACCAAGCTGGACGTGCTGGACACGCTCGACACCATCAAGGTCTGCACGCATTACCGCATCGACGGCGAAGAGACCGATCTGATCCCGGCCGACATGCCTGGATTCAACAAGATCGAGCCAATCTACGAGGAGCTGCCGGGCTGGAAGTCGAGCACTGTCGGCGCAAAGTCCGTCGATGACCTACCCAAGGCGGCGCAGAACTACCTGGACTTCATCCAAAAGCATTCGGGAGCACGCATCGGCATGGTCAGCACCGGCCCCGACCGGGACGAGACCTACAGTGTCCCCGCATTTACGGAGGCAACAGGCGGCTAGTTCGCTCCCCGCCTGTTTGGAACAACTGCACCACTTTTCTCTGAGGTTTGAATGATCTCGTTTACGGTTCGAATGAAGTTTGCGCCAGAGGACCAGAGCACCATCCGCGAATTGCTGCGCAATCTGGGCGCGGCATCGCGGCAGGAGCCCGGCTGCGTGAATTACGTGACGCACTACGTGGAAAGCGATCCAAACACGGTCGTGATCTATGAGCAGTACCGCGACGCCGACGCCCTGGAAGCCCACCGCACCTCGCAGCATTTCGACGATTACGCCACCAACGGGCTTTACCGCAAGGTTCGCGAGCGCACGGCAGAAACACTCGTCGAAGTGAAATAAGCACCGCTCAGGTTAGGAATTCGACATCCCACGAATTGGTCTTTGACGCGCCGCGTGGAACCGACGTACGATGCGTTACGCCATGGGGAAGCTTCGCTCCCAACCCGCTTTCACACCGCTGCTCCGCCTGGTGCTCCTGTGCCCGGCGCTGCTGGTGCTGTGCGGGGTTGCTGCACACGGCATGAGCATGCGTCCCCATCGGCCCGGGCACGCCGATCAGCAGCAGATCCTGCGCATTGACGACCAGATGCGGACCGCTCTGCTCGGTGCGGACACCGGGGCCCTGGACAAGATCCTGGCCGACGACTTCCTCGGCATCTCGGCGAACGGCACGCTGTCTGACAAGCAGCAGTACCTGCGCCGCATCGGCAGGCACGAACACCAGTTCACCCGCATCGACATCACGGATCGCAAGGTGCGCATTCAGGCGTCGTCGGCCGTCGTGGTGACCACGGCAGACGTAACCGGCAAGCTCGACAGCAATCCGCTGACTGGCACCTTCCGCTACACACGCGTGTACAGCCGCGAGCCGGACGGCTCCTGGAAGCTGCGCAATTTCGAGGCGACGCGCGTTTTCGGTGCCGGCGCCGATGAAATGCGGCACGGCGAGCCGGTGGCCCGCGTCCGCTAACGCAGCTAGACTGCAGCTCCTTACGCTTCGATCAGTCGGAAAGCCTTCGCCGCGTTCTCGCTGACAGTCTTCACTAGCAGCTCCGGCTCGTAGCCAATTTCCAGGACCGCCTTCGCCTCTGGCCGCGCACCGGCAATGCCTTCCCGGACGACACCCCAGTCGACGGTTCCGTCGCCTGGCCAGCAGTGCTCATCGCGCTGCCCTCTGTTGTCGTGCAGGTGCAACTCGGCGATGCGGCCCGCCAGCACGCCAAACGCCTCATCCAGCCTCGGCATACCCGGCAGGTTCATGTGGCCCACGTCCAGGCAGACGCCGACCGTGTCGAAGTGACCGGAACGAAGAATCTCCAGGAGATGCTCTGGCGTGGTCACGTCGTTATGCAGCGTTTCCAGCAGCGTCTTCACGCCCAGCGGATGGGCAAACGCCTTGATGTGCTCGATC
This sequence comes from Terriglobus aquaticus, assembly GCF_025685415.1. Lineage (NCBI taxonomy): Bacteria > Pseudomonadati > Acidobacteriota > Terriglobia > Terriglobales > Acidobacteriaceae > Terriglobus > Terriglobus aquaticus. Next base: position 2,590,588 of record NZ_JAGSYB010000001.1, on the reverse strand, counting down.
GCGGTGATCGACAGGTCGAGCGATCGCTCGTTCCACTTGTCGTCGCGCCCACCCAGGTGCAGCACCACGGAATCTATGTCGATCTGTTCCGCCGTCTCGAGCGCCCGCTTCACCTCGTCCATGGCGGTGATGCGCCGGCCTTTGTCGGGGTCGATCAGGTTCAGCGTGGCAGGCTGGTGACGGCTCCATTGCCCCAGTCCGGGTTCGAAGATCGGCTGGTGCAGCGTCGCGCGGCAGTCGTTGGAGCGGAACCAGCTTGCCAGCTCTTTGATCTCGGCGCGATCCGTGTAGTCAAAGTGGTGCCGTGCCGCGAACAGCTCGATCGACTGGGCACCACCGGCGACCAAGGCATCCAGCAGACCGGCATGGAGCCGCTGCGGCAGAAAAACATGGGTACTGATGGCGCGGAGCATGCGCCTCTGACCATAACAGGGCGGTCCTCACCCGTCCGTACGTGGGGAACCCTTTGTGGTTCCCCGGCGCACTTCCGCAGCTTCCGGACTACCGTGCCGGAGAAGTCCGAAGCGTGCGTTCGATCGCAGCCTCCGCCAACGGAGCCATGATCGCGTAACCCGCGGGGGTCGGATGCACGCCGTCCTTCGACAGGCCCGGCTTCATTCCGCCCTCACCGTCCACCAGCGCGCTGTAGTAGTCCAGCCAGGTGCAGCCGTGCGCGGCGGCGTACTTCTGCAGCCATGCGTTCAGGTCGCGCACCTGCTGCGCCGGGTTCAGGTTGTTGCGCCAGGCCATGTGATTCGCCGGCAGCACGCTCGACAGAATCACGCGAATCCCATTCGCTTGCGCAATCGCGACCATCGACCGGAAGTTGTCCTCCGTCATGGGCAACGTCATCGGCCCCGTGTTGCCGGCCAGGTCGTTGATGCCGGCCAGGATCACCACGGCCGCAGGCTTCAGGGCCACTACGTCCTGCTGGAACCGGACCACCATCTGCGGCGTGGTCTGCCCGCTGATGCCGCGGTTGATGTACGGCTTACCGGGGAAAAAGCTGTTGCCGTCGCGCTCTTTCCAGGCGATCGTGATGCTGTCCCCAAAGAACACAACGCGGCCCGGCTCAGCAGGCGGCAGACGGTCATTGTCTTCGCGGAACTGGTGCAGGTTTGGCCAGTCCGCCAGCTTCTTCTGCATGCCCTCGATCTGCTCGGGCGTCAGTTCGCTCACCGGCTTCACCAGCAGGGGATCGACCGCCTGCGGCACTGCCGACGCGATCTGCCCCTGCTCCGGTCTGGTTCCCGTGCCCCCGGACGCGGCTGCCGCCTGCCCAGATGCGAGGCCTCCGAAGCTGAGCAAGGCAGTGGCAAACAGGGCAGAACACATCTTCACGCGCACTCTTGGTTCCATGGGCAACCAGTGTACGTATGTGCAGTCGGCCCGGCTACTGCAGCAGGCGCATGGCAAAGGCCGACATGGTTTCAACGCCGGTGGTCAGCGCCGGTTCGTATACAGGCGCAAACAGCGGCGAGTGGATGTTGGGCAGAGGTTTGCCGGTCCGGTGTGACTCGGCCAGCGCCGCTGGATCCGCGACTCCCAGCCAGAACATGCCTAGCGGTATCGACCCGTTGTCCGTCAGAAACGGGACATCCTCGCTGCCCATGATCGGTGTGGCGGTTTCCACCTTGTCCGCGCCCAGCGTTGCGACTGCGGTCTCACGCAGCTTCGCCGCCAGCGAGGCGTCATTCACGGTCGGCACCGTTTGCTCCGGGATCGTGATCGTCGGCATCTTGTCTGCAGCAACGTTGTACGCCGCAGCCACGGCGTTTGCGGTACGCGTCACGCCGTCCACCAGAGTTTTGCGCGTGGGCTCGTCATACGCACGCAGCGTCAAGCCGAGCGTCGCATCGTCGGGAATAATGTTGTTCTTCGTGCCCGCATGAAAGGTGCCTACCGTCAGCACCGCCGGGTTCTGCGCTGGAATCTGCCGTGACACGATCGCCTGCGCCAGCACCACAAATTCCGCTCCCATCACAATCGGATCCTTGCCGTTGGCCGGCGTGGAACCATGCGCGCCAATGCCGTGAAACGTCACGTACACGCTCGTCGACGACGCCAGCAATGGCCCAGGAGCCGTAGCTATGGTCCCTGTCGCATAGTTGTTCGTGTCGTGCATGTCCAGCACGACTGCCGGCCGCGGAACGCGGTCGTACAGGCGGTCCGCCATCATCGCCTTGGCGCCAGCGATCACCTCTTCCGCAGGCTGCGCCAGCATCTCCACCGTCCCGTGCCACGCGCCGCGATTGCCCGCCAGGATCTTTGCCACGCCCAGAAACACCGACATGTGCGTGTCGTGTCCACAGGCATGCATCACGCCCACGTCCTGCCCCTGCGGGTTGGTGGCGTGCACCTTGCTCGCATAGGGCAGTCCTGTGCTCTCCGTCACCGGCAGCGCGTCCATGTCGGTGCGAATCAGGATGGTCGGCCCAGCTCCGTTCTTCAGCACGCCGACCAGGCCCAGAGCGGGGCTGCCATCCTCGTAACGGCCAATGTGAGCGGTCACGGTGTAGCCCAGCTTCTTCAACTCGTCCGCGACAAACGCGGAGGTCTTCACCTCTTGCCGTGACAACTCAGGCGCACGATGCAATTGCAGGTATGTCGCATCCAGCGCGGGACGCATCGCCTCCACCTGCTTCTTCAGTTCTGGCGTGGGCAGTTGTGCAGACAGCGGTGCAGTGGCAACCAGGGCCACTAAGGCAGCAAAGGAACGAAGCATGGGTCCGAGTCTAAAACGGGAAGGAAGCAGGTGACAGCAGAATCAAATGCGCGTGCCACAACGCTTACAGCAGGCATTCACTGCCAGAGAAAGCAAAAGACCGACCCGCGGGGCCGTGCAGGAAGCGCCGGTGAACCCGCCCTAAGACGGTGGGATCCAGCCGTGGCTCTTTAGGCATTCCGAACTGGCGGACACTGCACACCGAGCCATATATACGAGCCAGACCCCGGTTCACTGAATGTTGGTTCAACCAGCGTTGTTCCCACACCTGCTTTGCAGGCCGGTCTTCTAGGGTTGGATGCTAGACCGGCCTGCTTGCGAATGCAAGTCAAGTGGCGGTGACAACTTCTTTCCACGACAGTCAACGCCGACTCCCGAAATGCGCCGCCTGTTTGCACGTGCATGTGCTACTGTGTGGCCGCCGGTTGCGCCACGGCCATCGCGGTTCCGCGCTCCCGCTGCGCCTCACGCGCCCGCTGCACCAGCTTGTCGATGCGACTATCCGCCATCGATCCCGAGCCCACCGTTTCCGCCGTCAGCACGCCATCCGAGTCGATCGTGAAGTAGTGCGGAATGGCGTCCACGTGAAACGCAGTCGAGAGCGTGTGCGCAGTGTCGCGATACTGATTCCACGTCATGTTATGCGCCGCGATGAAGTCCTTCCACTTCGTCTCGTCACTGTCCCACGAGATGCTGATGACTTCGAACGGATCGTTCTCATACTTCTTGGCCAGCTTCTGCATGTGCGGCAGTTCCTGGTTGCAAGGCCCACACCACGTTGCCCAGAAGTCCACCAGCACCACGCGGCCGTGCATGTCATCCAGGTTGAACTTCTTGCCTGCCAACGTCGTCACCACGACGGGCGGTGCAGATTTGTGACGCGCCAGCTCCGGGTTCTCGGCAAAGTGTTTCGCGCGTAGCCGCATCGCGGAACTCTCCGGCGCATGCTCCGCAAAAGCGCGGAATGCGGTACTTGCTTCGGCGTTGCGGTCCAGCCTGGCCAGCGCCATGCCGTCCAGAAACGCGGCCGGGCGATTGGTCGGATCGGTAGAGTAGGCCTTGCTCAGCGCGGCGTGCGCCTGCTCCAGCATGGCGGGCTTGAACTTCTCGTCGCCCGCGCCAAAGAGCAGGGCTCGCCCCTGCTGCATCTCTGCGTCGGACTTGTCGGCCGGCGTGACTGCCGCCGCCTCCATCGCCGCTGCCTCTTTCACCGCGTCCTTCGTGTCGCCCAGGTCGGCATAGGCTCGGATCGCGTGCTCGTAACATTCCATGCACTGATTGCCTGCAATTTTGTTCGCCTTGCGCCAGGCGTCTGCCGCAAACAGCACATTTCCACGCTGGCGTTCCAGCGCCTGGGCTTGTGCTTTTTGTTTCTGAAAGGCGGGATCGCTTTCAAAAGCCGGTTTTTCTGGGGCAGCGGCGGCGAGGGCAACAGAGGCAGACAGAAGCAGAAGGGCAGGGAATCGCATGGCGGCACTGTAGCGCCACTTCTGCACGTGCCGCAATCACAATTTGCGCGGGCCTGCCGCAGCTTAGACTGCGATGCGGTCCAGGTATTCGTCGCCCAGCGCTTCGTCCAGCATGTTGGTCAGTGACGATGCCCGGCTGCGGGTGTGCGTTTCGCTTCGGTCCAGCGATGCCACCAACTCGCGATGCCGCGCGCGCAGCTCCATCAGCTCGTCCGCGATATTCAGCGCCGCCAGCACAGCCACGCGCAGGGAATCCACCGTCGCGCCGTGAGCGCTGACCGCTCGCATCTTGCCGTCCACCAGCGCGCCCAGCCGTGCAATGTGCTCCGGATCCACGCCGCGCAGACGGTACACCTGGTCGTAAATTTCCACCGAAGCGGTTGTCGTATCCGTCACTTCACGCACTCCGATCTCTTGGTTGCCGGCCGGCGCCGTCCCTTACAGAATCTCATCCATCTGTTGCAGCATCGCGTCCACGCGGTTCTTCACCTGGGTACGCTCCTCGCGCAGCGCGAGCACCTGGTTGTTCAGTTCGCTGTTCTCGTTGGAGGCGTGGTCCAGCAGCTCTTTCAGCGCTGCCACTTCCTGCTCCGCGGAAACACGCAGTTCGCGCTCCTTGCGGATCAGCTCCACCGTGCGCAAAACGCGCTGTTCCAGTGCCTGAAACTCGTCCACGCTGATGGGGTTAGTGGTCATCGGTGCGCTTCTCCTCGCGTCGCAAGACATCTTGCTAGAGCGAAGTATAGGGGCGCAAATGCCATTCGGCAGTGCCGATTTGAAGCGGTGGAATCAGACTGGGATACACCCCTGCCTTGACGCGCCCAGCACCGGCCATCCCGTGGTACGCCCGCCGGCCGGTGCTATGCTAGGGAACGCGCGGGAGTAGTTCAGTGGCAGAACGTCAGCTTCCCAAGCTGAATGTCGCCGGTTCGATCCCGGTCTCCCGCTCCAGAAAATTCACGAGAAAGCCCTCGCCATCGCGAGGGCTTTCTCGTGCGCTCTCTGTGCGAGCCCGCCCGCTTACATCTTCGTGATGGTCACGTAGTAGTTGTCGGTCGCCCACTTTACGTGCATCTGCGTGCTCTTCGCGGTGCTCTTTTCGAAGTCGATCAGCATCTGCTCCAGCGATCCGCTTGCCGGCGCCTTTTGCATCGGCACGCGCGCCAGGTCGTCGCCCGCGCCGGGGTAAGGAATACCCCACTCGCCCGTCTTCTTGCTGATGATCAGCGTCCACTTATTCGCTTCGGGCAGCGCAAACAGCGTGTACTTGCCCGCGGGCACGTGCGTTCCGCCGACCATCAGGTCGCCCGAAGTCTCAAAGCTGGTGGCCTCGTTCGCGCCCAGTCGCCATTCCTTACCGTAGGGGTCCTGCCCGCCGACCATCTTGCGTCCGCGCAGCGAAGGTGCACCGTAGCTGATGTGAATCGATGTGCCGCCCAAGTCGGCCATCGCCATCTTGCGCGGACTCGGTATCGGCTTTCCGTCCTTGTCCATCTTCATGGACCCGTGAGCCATCTGCATGTCCTGCGCGCCGATCAGGCAACAGGCACCGGTGGCCAGCGCCACGGCCAGAACTACGTTCTTCATCTTCACTGTGATCTCCTTGCAAGCTGCGCTCACCAGCCTAGCAGTGCTGGAGGGCAGTCAACGGTAGGACGAACGCAAAAAGATCCCGGCACCTCGGCCGGGATCTTTCCCTACAACAACCGTGCAACTTAGCGGCCGCGCTTCTTCACTTCCGCCGAGGCTTCCTTCTCGTCCTGCTCGCTTTCCTTCTCGCTCTTCTTTTCCTTCGCGGACTTCGGCTTCGATTCTTCTTCGTTCTCGTGCGCGTCGTCTTCGCTGGCAGCCTGCTTCAGCAGCGGCTTGGCGTTGGCGAAGAGCGTCTTCGCGGCGGCGACTTCTTCCTGCAGGTTCTCATTCAGCAGCGATGCCACTTCCTTCAAGCCCAGGCCCTTAGCCAGCGCAATCGCCACGGTGTACCCGGCAATCTCGTAGTGCTCCACGCGCGCCGATGCACCCACGATGCACAGGTCCTTGTTCGCGCCTTCTTCATCCTTCTCCAGCGCGTCCTGACCCTCTTCGATCAGGCCTTCCATGCCGTTGCAGTGCTGACCCGTCGGCTTCTTGCCCAGGTGGCCGAACGCCTCACGCAGGCGCTGCACCTGGTTCTTAGTCTCTTCCAGGTGGTTCTTGATGCCGGACTTCAGGCTCGGATCGTTCGCGCCCCTCGCCAGCTTCGGCAGAGCCTTGACCAGTTGATTCTCTGCGCTGTACAGGTCGCGCATCTCGTCCAGCAGTACGTCCATCAGTGCCATGTTGCTTCTCCGGAGGAACTCTCGCCGTTGCGCTTGCTGCGTCGCGGCCAATGCATAGGAGTGCGTTCTCGCGTGCCGCGTTGCTGGGCTACGCCGTCATGCGTTGCCGCGCCTCGCTGCCGCGGGCTTCATGCGCCCGTACAGCTCCTGCAAAATGCGAACGCCGCCCTCTGCTTCTGCACGGTCCGGCTCTTCATCGGTACGGTTCCACCCGTCCTCATCACCGCGGCCATTGTCCGGCTGGATCACGATGCCATCGCGCCGTCCCACCACATTCAAACCGTTGTAGAAGAATGCGTAGTTCACGCCTTCCTGCGGAATGAGCCATGCAATCTGACCGCGCACGGGCACCACGCTCTCATCCGCAAATAACGCGCGCGCGCCGTAGCCGGTGCAGTGGATCACCAGCTTTTGTGTCAACTGCGCCAGCTCGCCCGGCGAGTGGAACTCGCGCGTCTCCACGCGTCCACCGGCAATCTGGAACTCCTGCATCAACTGCCGCGAGTAACTGGCCACGTTAAACGTCAGTGTGCTCGACTGCCGCACCGACTTCGTTGGAAACGGCGTCACCCCCGCCGGCAAGTTCTTCCATTGCGGCGTCAGATCCGCGATCCGATTCCGATATCGCGCAAACTGGTGCTCCTCGGCTTGCTCCGCCGCCCGCCCTGCCGTCGCCGCAGGTGGATCCTCGAGGAAATAGCGGTCGGTCCACTCGATCGGCGAACCGGGCGAACCAAGATAGCTCTGGTACATGCCAAACGAGAAGCGAGCCATCTGCTCCCAACGCTGCGCAAAGTCCGGCGCAGCCACATTCGCCAGCGCAATGCGCGAATCGGGCGTCCACTGCCCGGTGGCGCGGCTCGACCGCACATACGGCGGCCTCTCCTTCGCATAGATGGTCACGTTCAGACCCATTCGCTGCGCCGTCAGTGCGGCCGTCAGGCCTATAGCACCGCACCCGATCACCGCCACGTCCCGCGTTCCCGGCGCGGCCTGCATCGCCGTGCGCACGGCTTGGTCCGCCGCACCCCACGACAGCGACCATCCGCTGCCGCCGTGACCGTAGTTGTGCACCACTGTGGCATCCGCAATTCGTTCCACTTCCAGCCGCGGTCCTGCCGCGCGGAAAGGCCGCAGGCACACCGTGATGCGGAAGATGCGATCCATGTCCGCCCGGATCGGCACGATCGGCCCCGGCATGTCGTAGAAGGGAAGCGCAGCCACCGCTCCCGGCGCGGTCGCCTGCGCGGCAAGGGGCACACCGGCGCGTTTCGCGCACCCACTCACTAGTCCCATTCCAGTCAGCGCAGCCGATCCCTGCAAGAACGCGCGACGGTTCAGATCACGAGGCATGTGTCTGCTCCTTTGTTCCGATTCACTTGGCGTGTATGTCTCGTTTATAGCGCATCGGCGACAATAGACAGGTATGCCTTTGAACTGCGGAATCGTCGGCCTGCCCAACGTGGGCAAGAGCACTATCTTCAGCGCGCTCACCAGTGTGGAAGCCGTCGCTGCGAACTACCCGTTCTGCACCATCGAGCCCAACATCGGCATCGTTCCCGTGCCAGATGAGCGCCTCGACAAGATTGTCGCGCTGGTCAAACCCAACAGCATCGTGCCGACCACCATGGAGTTCGTCGACATCGCCGGCTTGGTCGCCGGCGCCAGCAAGGGTGAAGGCCTCGGCAACCAGTTCCTCGCCAACATCCGCTCCACCGATGCCACGCTGCACATCGTGCGCTGCTTCGAAGACGCAGAAGTCATCCACGTCGCGGGCAAGGTCGATCCGCTCTCCGACATCGACGTGATCAACACCGAGCTCCTGCTAGCCGACCTGGACACCGTCACGCGCCGCCACGAAAAGGTGCAGAAGCTGGCACGCAATACGCAGGACAGCAAAATCAAGCTCGAGTTCAGCGCGATGAGCAAGCTGCTCGAAACACTCGAAGCCGGCAAGCCCGCCCGCACCGCCGACCTCTCTGACGAAGAACGTCCCTACACCCGCGACCTGCACCTGATCACCATGAAGCCGACACTCTACGTCGCCAACGTGGACGAGGCCGGCCTGAAGGACGGCAACGCGCACACCGCCGCCGTCGAACAGCGCGCTGCCGAAGAGGGCAGCCAGGTCGTCCGCATCTGCGGCGCTCTCGAATCCGAAATCGCGCAGCTCGATCCCGCCGAACGCGACGAGTTCCTGAAGGACATGGGCCTGAGCGAGCCCGGCCTGAACCGCCTCATCCACGCTGCCTACCGCCTGCTCGGCCTCATCACTTACTTCACCGCGGGTGTGCAGGAAGTGCGCGCGTGGACCATCCGCCAGGGCACCAAGGCTCCGGGCGCCGCAGGCGTCATCCACTCCGACTTCGAAAAAGGCTTCATCCGCGCCGACGCCTACAACTGCGAAGACCTCTTCCGGCTCGGCTCTGAACAGGCCGTGAAAGAGAAAGGTCTCCTCCGCAGCGAAGGCAAGGAATACGTCGTCAAGGACGGCGACATTCTCTTCTTCAAGTTCAACAACTAGGCGCGTTGCAGTGATGGCAGAGCCGCGCATCATTGCCGTAAGCAGCAGTCCGAACCACGGCTTCTCCAAGCAGCCGCAGCCCGCGATTCATCTGCTCGCCGGTCTCGGCGTGGAGGGCGACTCGCACTGCGGCAAGACCGTGCAGCACCTGTACCTCATGCGCAAGGACGCCTCCGCGCCCAACCGCATGCAGGTGCACCTGCTGCCCGCGGAGCTGCTCGATGAGGTGAACGCCGATGGCTTTCAGGTGGATCCCGGCGGACTCGGCGAAAACATCCTCACCCGCGACGTCGATCTGCTGCACCTGCCCGCAGGCACGCTCCTGCGTCTCGGCGAGGAAGCCATCGTCGAACTCACCTGCCTGCGCCAGCCCTGCGCGCAAATCGACCGCTACCAACCCGGCCTGCAGCAGCGCATGTTCTCGCACGAAGACGGTAAGCGCCGCCCGCGCGTCGGCGTCATGGGCATCGTCACGCAGGGCGGCATAGTCCGCGCGCAAGACCGCATCCGCGTCGATCTGCCGCCAGAGCCGCACCGCGCACTTACCACCTAGCCGTCCCGCCGTAATCTCTTCCCATGCCTTTCCGCACTGAAGCCGGCGAGCCGCGCAGTGTCTCCTCCGCGCTCTTCACCGCTGCGACGTTCCTGTCCGCGTTCCTGCTCTTCCTGGTCGAGCCCATCGCGGCCAAGCAGCTCCTGCCGCGCTTCGGCGGCTCCGCCGGCGTGTGGATCAGTTGCCTCGTCTTCTTTCAATGCGCTCTGCTGGCGGGCTATGGTTTCGCAGACTGGCTCGCTCGCGGCCGCAACGCTCTGCAACGCGAGGGTGGAGCATACCCGCTTGTGCTTGGCATCTCTGTGCTCTCCGCAGCGGCCTGGGCTCTGCACCAAAGCACGTCGCCTGCGCTCACCGCGCATCCTTTCTTCGCCATCAGCCGAGACCTCTTGCTCACCGTCGGCCTGCCGTTCCTTTCGCTCGCCGCCACCAGCCCCCTGCTGCAGGCGTGGTTCGCACGCGCCAACGCCGGGCAAACACGCTACAGCCTCTACGGCATCTCCAACCTGGCGTCGCTGCTGGCGCTGGGCCTTTATCCCACGCTCATGGAACCGTATCTGCCCATGCATACGCAGCGCGTCGCATGGGTGATTGGCTTCACCTTCTTCGCGGTGCTCGCGATCCGGCTGCAGCGCGCCCTCCCACAAGCGGCGCCAGCAACAGCGGTCACAAGCAGCGAAGAACCCACCGAAACCCCCGCGCCTTCTCTGAACACAGCGCGCCTGCTCTGGCTACTGCTGCCCATGGCTGCCTCCATGCAGCTCGCCGCAATCACCGCGCACCTCACGGCCAACGTCGCCGCAATCCCTCTGCTCTGGATCCTGCCGCTCGCGGTATACCTGCTCTCGCTGGTCTTCAGCTTCCAGTTCCCGCGCCTCCTGCCGCAGGGCATCATCCTGCGCCTGCTCGCAGTCATGCTGGCCAGCCTCGGCTACCTGCTCAGCAAGGTCGACGTCTCCGTTCCCATCGCACTCGCCATCGCCGTCTACCTGGCCGAGCTCTTTTTCGCCGCGCAGTTCTGCCACGCTGCCGCTTACGAGCTTCGTCCGCGCCGAGCCGAAGAGACGACCCGCTTCTACCTAATCTTTGCGACTGGCGGAGCGCTCGGCGCCATACTCATCGGTGTCGTCTTCCCGCTCATCTTCTCGGCCAATTACGACCTCGCCATCTCGTTCACGGTCACTGCCGCAGTCGCTGCATTCGCGCTGTGGCAGCAAGGCTGGTCGCAGCGTCTACTGTGGCTCACTGGCACGGCGCTGCTCCTCTTCCTGCTCGGCCTCCAGCGCATCGCCTACCGGCAGGACACGCTCTTCTCCGAACGCAACTTCTACGGCACCCTGCGCGTGCAGCAGAACACCGACAGCAGCGGCCAGACCGTCCGCACCCTCGCTAACGGCAGCATTCGCCACGGCACGCAAATCTTCACGCCGGAACTCGTCCGCACGCCCACAACCTATTACGCGTACGACTCCGGCGTCGGCCTCGCCCTGCGTCTCTGCTGCGGCGATAGTCCGCGCCGCATCGGCGTCATCGGTCTCGGCACCGGCACGGTTGCCGCCTACGGCAAACCCGGCGACACACTCCGCTTCTACGACATCAATCCCGCCGTGCCACCGGTCGCACGCAACCTCTTTGCCTACCTGCGCCAGACACCCGCCACGACAACCATCGTCGAAGGCGACGCCCGCGCGTCACTCACCTTCGAGCCGCCGCAGAACTTCAACGTCCTCGTCGTAGACGCCTTCTCCGGCGACGCCATCCCGCTGCACCTGCTCACCGCAGAAGCCATGCAGGTCTACCTGCGCCACCTTGCTCCCGGCGGCATCCTCGCCTTCCACGTCTCCAATCAGCACGTGGATCTTGAGCCGGCGGTACAGCAATTGGGAGAACACAATGGCCTGCAGGCGAGCACGGTGCACAACGCCGCCGACAACAGCCGCGGCGAGTTCCGCTCCACTTGGGTGCTGCTCACCGCCAACCAGCAGTTCTTGGCTCAGCCCGAAGTAGTGCAGCGCTCCCAGCCCACCCAACCGCGTGCCGGCCTGCGCCTCTGGACCGACGATTACTCCAGCCTCTTCCCCTTGATCCGCTGACCTGCAAGAGACAGCGAGTGATCCGAGACAACGGCTGGCCGTGCATCCGGGTTGAAAATCTTGACGGCATCGAAGTTCGTTGCACACACGTGCAGGCGTCGTCGTTTGCCGTCAGCCTCTTCATTCAGGCGCAGCACTTTCCTGCTACCGTCAGGCCTATGCGGTCGTCTGGCCCAAGTCTAAGAAAAATCCCTATCGTTAGCGCTTTCGTTCTTCTCTGTGGTGTCTTGGTCGGTTGCGGCAGCGGCATGCAAAGCACTACGACGACTCAGCCCGTCGCGATGCCGGCAGCGGTACCCTCCATCTGGGTCGGTGCCTGGGCAAACGCCATGACCAATGCAGTCGGCAATGCGGTAAACACCGGCGGCAGTGACAGGACCTTCCGCTTTCTGGTCTACCCAACCATCGGCGGCACGCAGGAACGCGTACGCTTTTCCAATTTCTACGGCACCACGCCGGTGACCATCGGCGCAGCCCGGCTCTCGCTGGGTGCGCAGGGCAGTCGCCAGATCGACACCACGCAGGACCAGCCGCTTACCTTCAGCGGTGCAACTTCCGTGGTCGTCCCTGCGGGACAGGTCGTGGTCTCCGACCCGGTCAAGATCACCTTCAGCTACGGTCAGACCCTCGCCGTCTCCATGTACCTGAAAGGCACTTACGGCCTTGTCTCCCGCCACGACGGCATCTTTCCGCAGAACTATATGTCTGCCGATGGCGCAGGCGATCTGACGGCAGATTCGTCCGGCAATGGGCTCACGTCCACCCATGCCGAGTGGCTGCTTCTGAACGGTGTCGACGTCTACGGACCCTATCAGGGGACATTCATCCTTTTCGGCAGCTCGACCACGGACGGCTGGCGATCGAATTACAGCAGCACGGCGGTATACCCCACGCCCAACGCACCGGTCGACGGCCAGTTCACGGACCGCCTCTCCGACTGGCTGGCGCGGCGACTGAACGCGGCGGGGTATCACATCGGCGTGGTGAACCTTGGGGTTCCTGGTGACACCGTTACAGATGACATCACCAACACCCAGAACAGTGTCCAGAATGCGAACCAGCGCGTGGGTCACGACGCCCTGACCATTCCCAACCCGCTGGCCATGGTCACCTATTTCGGGTCCATTGATATCCGGTCGCCAGACTGCAAGTCCGCGCCCGCAATCGAGGAAGCGACTACCCGTCTCGTATCTGCCGCGCACGCCGCCAGTCTTCCTGTCATCCTGGCGACGATTCCTCCGTCCGCGTTCTGCACCAACCCGGCGCAGGCCAACTTCGGACCAATTCCTACGGCTGCCGACCCGTACGCCGGTGGCGTCGCGCCCGGCAGCACGCCGAACGGCGGCGAAGTGCAACGCATTGCTCTGAATCAGTGGATCCGGTCGACGGGTGCAACCCTGGCGGGTGTGGTCGCCATTGCTGATTTCTCTGCTGCTCTGGAAGATCCGGCGCGTCCCAGCTTCTTGCAATCGCAGTACAACTCCGGCGACAACTTCCACCCGAACGGGAACGGCTACCATGCGGAGGCTGACGCCATTCCCCTTTCGGTACTGCCCGCTCCCCGGTAGTCATCTGGTACCAGGAAAAATCAAGCCTGTGTAAACTTTCCGGCGTCGTATCTGTCTAGGGGTGTATGGGAACTCTCGGACAGCGCGTGCGCTCGGCCTTTTGTGTTGTGCTCTCCGCAGCGGCGTTGCTGCTGAGCAGCTGTTCCGGTGGATCGACCTACACCACGGTCCCGCTGCCGGACAGCCAATGGGTTGTAGCATGGGGCGCGCCGCCTGAAAACGCGCTCGCCTCCGCGACAAACCCAGGCGGAGAGGAACAGACCTTTCGGTCCATCATCCTGCCGACCATCGATGGATCGCAGGAGCGTGTGCGGCTCTCCAACCTATATGGAAGCGCTCCCATCACCATCGGCAGTGCGCATCTTGCTGTTGTGACCACGGCTCCAGCAGTAGACAGCTCGACCGACCAGCCACTTACGTTCAATGGGGCAACCAGCGTCACCATCCCCGCCGGGCAGACGGTTACGTCCGATTCGGTGAAGGTGTTCTACACCGCTGGGCAGAAGCTCGCCGTCACCACCTACGTCAAAGGCACATTCGCACCGCTCACACAGCACCAGTCTCCCGTCATGATGAGTTATGCAACCGCGACGAATGCGGGAGACATGACAAAGGACACGAGTGGAGCAAGCTTCACCAACTCAGTGCAGCGATGGCTGCTTGTCACCGGTGTAGATGTGTACGGCCCATACCAAGGAACGGTGGTCCTTCTGGGCAGTTCCTCCATTGACGGAACTAACTCCAACTATCTCAGCACCAATGCCTACCCGGCCAAGAATACCGTCGAACCCACTCAGGACAACGACACACCCGCAGATTGGCTCGGTCGCAGCCTTTTGGCCGCTGGTTACCGTCTGGGAGTTGCAAACGGCGGTCAGATCGCCGATCCCGCAGCTCCCGATGCCACTACCGCAAGCGGTACGTCGCAGGCCGGTATCGACCGATTCAATCGCGATGTCGTTCAGCAACCCGGTGTCAAAGCTGTGATCGTCTACATCGGCGGCGTCGATCTGCGGCTGGATTGCAAGTCAGCCACCGACGTCGAAGCGTCGCTGACAAACATCATCGCTCAAGGTGCTGCTGCAAACCTCCGCGTGATCATTGCCACAATCCCGCCCTCGGAGTACTGCACCACGTCCGATCCGTCGCTGCTGCCCAGCACTTCCAATCCATGGCAGGGCGATCTGAACCCCGGTCCTGAGAATCCAGGTTCCACCCAGCGCCGACTGGTCAATACCTGGATCCGCAACGTGGCGGCAACTCTGCCCGGAGTCGTGGCTGTGGCTGACTTTGACGCCGCGCTGGCCTATCCGGCACACCCGGACTTCCTTCTGCCCAACTTCGTCAGCGGTGATAACTTCCACCCCACCGGCCTTGGGTATCAGGCACAGAACGGGGCCATTCCGCTGAAGGCAATTCTCGGAAACTAGGTCGATAGATGCGCACGCGAGGGAATCGTCTCTCGCGTGCGAATGGCAATGCGTACCTGGCTAGCGCCGCGTCGTTCCTTCGCACGTGGCGTATTGGCCGGTGGTTCGCTGCCATGTCTCCGTGCGGCCGAACATCTTGATTCCGATGTACCCACGCAGGTGCAGCGCGTTGCCCTCGCTTGTCATCGCGGCCTTGTACGTTTTGCCGCTCTCCGGGTCATAGATCTTGCCGTCCACCGCATGATCGGGGTCCTGCAGGGCGAAGTCCGTGCCTATCGCCATCTTGCAGATCGGCCGGCTACGCAGCGAGGCATCCGGATTCCTCTCGTCTGTCACACCCGGCGCTTTCTTTGAGATCGTGACAATCGTGATGCACACGTGCCCATCACAACGATCGATGTGCAGCACCGATCCGGCATCGGTGGACCAGTAGCCCAGCACACCGGTTTGCGCCGGCGCCGCCGGAGCGTACTGCCCGTGCGCGGTACAGCACAGCGCGGCAGCTGCGGCGAAGAAGAGGAAAACGCGTTTCATGGTGTGCTCCCGTACGGTCTGATGCAACTCCGTTGGAAAGCACCCCTGCGCCGTGCCGCGCTTTCGATAGCGCCGGAAAAGATCGAATGCCTGGCTTTCCGCCTATCCAATAGTGCAGAGTTGGGCAACTCGCTGCCGGATGGCAACATCTCCTTGTTCTTTGTAGTGCCGTCGCGCTCCCCCGGCGCGTAGGTTCCTCTCCACGAAGGGACACGGCAGAGGTGACCAGAAATGGGACATACGAGAGCGCTATCGTGTTGCCGATAGGTGCTCACAGGGGGAGAAGATCGAAATGCAACAGTCGTGCCAGGCTTGCCGTAACGGAGTGGAACCGCCCATCCCTTTCAGCATGGCGGTCCAGCCCATCGTAGATACCGAGAGAAATCGCGTCTTTGCATACGAGGCGCTGGTGCGTGGCCCCAAGGGCGAAGGCGCCGCAAGCGTTCTGAGTGCGGTCACCCCTGAGAACAGGTATGCCTTTGACCAGAACTGCCGTGTCAAGGCCATCACCCTCGCCAGCCAACTTGGGATTGTCGAGCGGAATCCTAAGCTCTCCATCAACTTCATGCCGGGCGCCGTCTATAGTCCAGCCGCCTGCGTTCGACTCACCTTGGCTACCGCGCGGGCTCACAGCCTGCCGCTCGACCGGCTCATCTTTGAATTCACGGAAGCCGAGCAGATCGACTCGCCGACGCATCTCCAGCAGATTGCCGACGAGTACAGTCGGCATGGCTTCACCCTCGCCATCGATGACTTCGGCGCCGGTTTCTCCAACGTGAATCTGCTCGCGCGCCTGCACACCGGGATCGTGAAACTCGACATGGATCTGACCCGCGATCTGCATCAACGGCCGCGTGCCCAGGCCATTGTGCGATCGTTGGTGCGGCTTTGCCGCGGCTTTGGAACACAGATCGTCGGTGAGGGCGTGGAGACCTACGAGGAGTATCGTGCCATGCGCAGCTGTGGTATCCGCTTGATGCAGGGCTATCTGCTCGCCAAACCAGCCTTCGAGCAGCTTCCTGACTTTGAGATCCCGCGCCCGCGCCGTGAAGCCGTGCCCATGCTCAATGTCCCGTCCGTGCTCACGATCCTTCCATCAGGGCGCGCCGCCTAGCTCGCTAGGTCGCTCATACCTGCGCGCTGCGCTGCCGTAAACGCAAAAGGACCGGATCGCCCGGTCCTTTTGCTGTATCTGGCTCGCGCTTAGAAGTTCGCGAACATCTCCAGCGTCTTCTCGTAGTGCCCGTCGCGTTCGGCCCAGCGCAGGTGTTTTACGTTCTCCACCAGCACCTCGCCCTTTTCGATCTTGCCGGGGTCCGCCAGGATCGACATCACTTCATTCGTATACGCATCCAGCGGCATGGCGCGCGGGTCCTGTGCCTGCTGTGGTCCGCCCAGCTCGGTCTGCACATAGGGCGGCGCCAGCTCCAGCACCTCCACACTCGTGCCGCGCAACTGCATGCGCAGCGCATCCAGCCAGTTGTGCAGAAACGCCTTGGTCGCGCTGTACACCGGTCCCTTTGGGAACGGTACAAACGCCAGGCCCGACGTCGTCACCATCAAGGTCGACTTAGGCTGCTTGCGCAAGTGCGGCAGCAGCGCGGCCGACAACTCCACCACGCTGGTGATGTTCGTGGCGATCGTCTGCTTCGCACGGGTCACGTCGACGGTGTCGGCCGTGTAGTCTTCCATCCCCGCAATGCCTGCATTGTTGAACAGGACATTCAGGTTAGGGAAACGCTCCTGTACTTCGTTCGCAAACCCTTGCAGGGCGCTGCTATCCTCCACGTCCAACTGCATGCCGACAATGCCGGGGTACTTCGCCTCGATCTCATCCAGCAGGTTCTGCCGGCGGCCTGCCACGATGACCGTATTCCCCGCCTGGTGCAGCGCCACTGCAAGCGCCCGCCCGATGCCGCTGGTACCACCCGTAACCAGAATCGTATTGCCCGTCACTTCCATGCTTGTCCCTCACCAGCACCAGATGCGGAGAGCGCGAGCCCCGATCCAAAAACATGGCAAACGCGAGACTCCGGGAAGGACGCGCAGAAGGCAGCAGCTAACAGCCGGCACTTCGTTCCTCGTGGCACTTCATCAGGTTTAGCGCGTAGTTGAGCGCCAAAGTATAAGCGCCGTCACTGTCAGAAGCTAACCCTGCTGGTAAAAGCCGACAGTTCTCTGTGGGCCGTTGACAGCGTCTAGAGGGGCCTGCATTCTTGGAGAACTCGGAAACCAATCAGGCAGGCAGAACCGCCGCTCTGTAGCAAGCTCCTCTTGCCGCAGCCGGTCCCCCCGTGGCTCGGAAACAGCCGTTCGCCGTCCAGGAGACGTATGAACCAGAAGAAGTTGCTCCATATCGCAGCGATGCTTGCCGCAAGCCTTGCTTTCTCCGCGACCCATGCGCAGAGCACGGAAGCCACCGCAGGACTTGCACCCTCTGCCTTGAAACAAATCCAAGCCGTCTACGCGATCAAGGCGTCGCTCTCACCTGTTGAGCAGAAGATGTCTTTCAATCTCGTGCTCCTCTCCCGCCAGGCACAAGGCAAGCTTCCGAAGGAACTCGCCTCTCTGGTACGCGTTCCGCAAACCGATGCGCAGGGCAAGATCGCTGTCGACGTCAACGCACGTCCCGGCGTACGCCTTGCCAGCAGCCTCGCAAAGTTCGGCGATGTCGATGCCTCGTCTACCTCGATCGCAGGGCATCACGCCCGTGCGCACGTTGGTCTGGCGAACCTGCTCAAGCTCGCGTCGGAGAGCGATGTGCAGACCGTTGAAGAAGCTGCGCTGGCCCACACCAACGTCGGTTCCGTCACCTCGCAGGGCTACGTCGCGCACCGCGCGAACAGCGTGATCTCCAGCGGCGTCACGGGGGCCGGCATCAAGGTGGGCGTGCTCTCGGATAGCGCCTACCCGGCACGCGTGGCGGCTCTTATCGCCTCGGGCGATTTGCCTTCCGACACGGTTGTGCTGCCCGGTCAGGCTGGACCGTCCGATAACAGCGGCGAAGATGAAGGTGCGGCGATGATGGAAATCGTGCACGACATCGCGCCGAACGCGAAGCTTTTCTTCGCCTCAGCCTTCAACGGCGCAGCCAGCTTCGCCGATAACATTCGCACTCTCCGCAACACCTACGGCTGCGACATCATCGTCGACGACATCAGTTACTTCAACGAGTCCGCATTCCAGGACGGTCCCATCGCTCAGGCCGTGAACGACGTAACGGCGAACGGTGCTCTGTACTTCTCTGCGGCCGCGAACTCTGGCAACCTCACCTCCGGGACCTCGGGCACATGGGAAGGCGACTTCTCTCCCTCGACGGCAACGCTCCCGGCCGCTTTCGGGCCGTATGGCGAAACTGGTACCCTGCACAACTTCAGTAGCAACCAGCCGTACGACGTGCTGACTTCGACGGCGGCCAGCGGCATCGGCCTGCATTGGTCCGATCCCAACGGCGGTTCCGGAAACGACTACGACCTCATTATTACGAACAGCACCGGCACCTCAGTCCTGGGCATTGGCGGCAATTCGCAAACCGGAACGCAGAATCCATACGAGTTCGCCTCCGCGACCAATGGCTTCCCCGCCGGTAGCCGCGTGTATGTCCTGCTGTATTCGGGTGTGGCTCGCGCGTTGCACGTCGATACGGAACGCGCAACCCTGACCATCGCTACGTCCGGAGCAACATTCGGGCACAATGCTGGCTTGAATACGTTCTCCACCGCAGCCGTGTACTGGAACGCAGCACGTCGCGGACCCGCTCCGTTCACCGGTGGCAGCACCAACCCCGATGAGACGTTCAGCTCAGACGGGCCGCGCAAGATCTTCTACAACCCCGATGGAACCCCGATCACGCCCGGAAATTATCTGTTCTCGAACGGCGGTGGACGGACGCTGCAAAAGCCGGACGCCGCCGGAGCGGACGGTGTGACTACCGCAACGCCTGGTTTCGCTCCGTTCTTCGGAACTTCGGCCGCTGCTCCACACCTGGCCGGCATCGCCGCCCTGATCAAGTCTGCGAATCCGGCTCTCACCAATACGCAGATCCGGAACATTATGACGAGCACCACGCTCGACAACATGGCGGCCGGCGTGGACCGCGATAGCGGCTACGGTATCGTCTCGGCCATCAACGCTGTCAACGCAGCCAAGGCAGTCGCCGCCTCGCCAGCACAGCAGTAAGCAAACTGCGGTGGTCCGCTAAGGGCCACCGCCCATTGCCCGACCTCGTCTTCTCAGGAGATTGTTATGAAACTTCGCTTTATGGTTGCTGGCGCGCTGCTCGTAGCCGGCATGTCTGCTTCATCTGCCTTCGCGGATCCTCTTACCTTTTTCACGGATTCCGTTTCTACCTCCGATGCGACCCAGCAGGGCCGCCTGGTGCGCAGTGGCCAAGCCCAGACGTGGGCGGGCGCCGAGGGTTCGTTCCCAGGCACCAACAATACTGGAGTGACCTTCTACTACAAGACCTACACCTTCAGCAATTCGCTCTTCAATCCGAACAACTACATCGACATTAGCGTCTTCGACGAGTCGAACAGTGGCCTGTTCTTTGTGAGCGCCTATGCCGGTTCCTATAACCCAGCGGCAAAGGGCCAGAACTGGTTGGGCGATGAAGGAGCGAGCGGCAACATCCAGTTCTTCTCGAACGATCCAGGAGAAGCTCGTGACTTCGAAGTCATCGTACCCAACGGGCAGGATCTCGTGTTGGTTGTGAACACGACCGGGGGTGGCACGAGCGGCACGGGGTACAAGTACGACATCGCCGTCAACGACTACAGCGACTCTGAGTATGACAATGTCCCTGTCACGCCCTATGTGGCAGCCACCCCGGAACCCTCGACCTTCGTGGAACTCGGCACCGCAGTGGTCGCCTTTGCAGGCATGGCGCGCCGCCGTTTCCTGAAGGCCTAAGCACGCGGGCTTTGTCTTGCCCTTTGATGGGCGACAGTGCGTTAAGTCTAGGCTCTGAATGGACCAGTCGACAGGGTCGAAATGGACCACAGGACTGAACGAAAGAAAGGGCCGGGATTTCTCCCGGCCCTTTCTGTTGATGCACTATGTTAGCGCTTACGCGTTGGCGGTTTCCGGCTGTTCGGCGCTGGCGGCCTGCTTGGCTGCAGCGGCCTTACGGTCCGCCACGTTCTCGCCCAGCTCGGCTGCCACCTTCTCCGTGGAGTACGCCTCGATCATGTCGCCCACGCGAATGTCGCGGAAGCCCAGATCGATACCGCACTCCATGCCGCTGGTCACTTCGCGGACGTCGTCCTTGAAGCGCTTCAGGTTCTGCAGCTTGCCCTTCCACAGTTCCTGACCGTCGCGGGTCACGCGGACCTGTGCGTTGCGCGGGATCACGCCGTCGCGAACCACCGAGCCGGCAATCTGGCCGACCTTGGTGATCTTGAAGACGTTCAGCACTTCGGCGCGGCCCAGGTAGTTCTCGCGGAAAACTGGTTCCAGCAACCCGAACATGGCCTTGGTGATCTCGTCCTGCAGCTCGTAAATAATCGAGTGCAGACGAATCTCCACGTTGTCCTGGTCGGCCAGTTCCTGCGCCTTCCGTTCCGGACGGACGTTGAAGCCGATGACCACGGCGTTCGACGCTGCGGCCAGCAGGATGTCGGATTCCGTAATGGCGCCGACGCCCGAGTGCAGCACGCGAACGCGTACCTTGTCAGTCGACATGCGCTGCAGCGAGTCCTCCAGCACCTGCACCGAACCCTGCACATCGCCCTTCAGGATGATGTTGAGGTCCTTCACGCCAGCCGTACGGATCTGCTCGGCCAAGCCTTCCAGCGATGCGCGGCTGGACTTAGCAAGCTGTGCCTCACGCTCCTTCAGCGTGCGGTAGCGAGCCACTTCCTTAGCGCGGTCGCGGTCGGCCATCACGATGAACGTGTCGCCTGCGTCGGGGATCGATTCCAGACCCAGGATCTCGACCGGTGTGGACGGACCCGCGACATCGATCGCGCGGCCACGGTCATCGAACATGGCGCGGATCTTGCCAAAGGTGTTGCCCACCAGGTAGCTGTCACCCGTCTTCAGGGTTCCGTTCTGCACCAGGATGGATGCCACCGCACCGCGGCCGCGATCCAGCTTGGCTTCAATCACGGTACCGACTGCCGGACGCTCCGGAATTGCCTTCTGCTGGTTCGTATCGGCGACCAGGCAGATCATCTCTTCCAGGCCGTCCAGGTTGGTCCGCTGCTTCGCCGAAACCTGCACAAACGGTGTGTCGCCGCCCCAGGAGTCAGGCTGCAGACCACGCTCGGCCATCTGCTGCATGATCTTGTCGGGGTTGGCGCCCGGCTTGTCGATCTTGTTCACCGCCACAATGATCGGCACCTTGGCCGCGCGAGCGTGGTCGATGGCTTCGATCGTCTGCGGCATCACGCCGTCGTCCGCCGCAACCACGATCACGACAATGTCGGTGACCTTGGCGCCGCGCGCACGCATACGGGTAAACGCCTCGTGACCCGGGGTATCCAGGAAGACGATCTCGCGGCCAAAGGCAGGTGAATCCGGCTTCTGGACGTGCACCTTGTAGGCACCGATGTGCTGCGTGATGCCACCGGCTTCGCCGCCAGCCACATCCGTCGAGCGGATCGCGTCCAGCAGGGAGGTCTTGCCGTGGTCGACGTGGCCCATGACGGTAACAACCGGCGGACGCACAATCTCGACCATGCCGCTGGTGTCTTCCAGCAGACCTTCGATCGCTTCGTTTTCGATCGTCTCTTCGACGGTCTGGATTTGCGCGTCGGCGCCGTAGGCGGCGGCAACCTGCTTCACCAGCTCATTGTCGAGCGACTGGTTGACGGTCACGAACACACCGCGCATCAGCAGCATCGCGATCAGGTCCTTGCCGCGCAGGTCCAGCTTCTCGGCCAGGTCCTTCACGGTAATGCCCTCGGTCACGGTGATGACGCGGGTGATCGGCACCTCGCCCATGGGGACCTGCGCTCCGCCGAAACGCGACGGCGGCGCGAAGCCCTTCATTGGGCCTTCTTTGCTCTTTTCGTAACGCTTCTTGTTGGCCGCGCCCTTGCGAGCCGCCGGACGCATGCCGGGCTTGGCTGCACCAGGCGCGCCCTCAGGAGCCAGACCGCCAGGACCACCGGGACGCGCACCAAAGCCAGGGCGTCCACCAGGACCGCCAAAGCCAGGACGCGCACCGAAGCCGGGACGTCCACCGGGTCCGCCAGCAGGCGGTCCGCCCGGGTAGGAGCGGGTCGGGTGCATGGGACGGCGAGCGCCAGGTCCACCGGGTCCGCCAGGACCACCAGGTCCAGCGCCGAATCCGGGGCGGGGTCCAAAACCAGGACGTCCGCCAGGTCCGCCCGGCGCACCAGGGCCACCCGGCCGCTGGAAGATGGGACGGCGTGGCGGCTGGCCGGGAGTCGGCGGTGGAGCGGAATACGTAGGCCGCGGACCGGTCTGCGGCATGATCACGCGGCGGACCGGAGGAGCGGGTTCAGCCGGTGCAGCGGCTTCCACCACGGGTGGTGCTGCTGGAGCTACGGGCGCCGCGGGAGCAGCCGCAGACTGTGCTGCCGCTGGGGGCTGCGCGGCGGTTCCAGCCGGGGTTGCCGGCGGACGCGCCACGACCACACCCTGCGGGGGCGGTGTGCTGCTGGCAATGGCCGGGCGATCGCCGGCGGGCTGGCCAGGACGCACTGCCGGTCGGACCACCACCGCAGGCGCCTGACGTGCCTGCGGAACAATGCGCCGGGCGGGGTCGCTGGGAGCATCCGGTGTGCGCGGCTGAGCAATGCGCAAGGTCGGCATGACCGGCGTCGCACGAGGATTGCGCGGGGGCAGGGGAGTCGATGCGGGTGGCGGAACCGGGCGGGGAGCTGCGGGCGCCGCAACCGCCGCCGGTGTGGCCGGAGCTGCGGGGCGAGCCACTACGGGCTGTGCCGGGGGCGTGACGACCGGACGTGCTGCAGCCACCGAAGCAGGCGTGATGACACGAGGTGCGGGCGGCGGCGTAACCACGGCACGGGCAGCCGGCGCGGCAGGCTGGGCCGCCGCTGGCGCCGGGCGTTCCGGTGCAACAGGCGCCGATGCTGCCGGCGGAGGCGTGACCACCGGGCGTGGCGGCGCGGCGGTACGGGCCGCTGTTGCGGCTGCCTGTTCGGCCTGCCTGCGCTCCAGGATGGCGCGGGCAATATCACCGGGCTTGGTCGCGTTCTTCAGATCTACCCGCGGCCGGGCGTCGGCAGTGGAGGCTCCGCCACTGCGGGCGGCACCGCGGCCACCGGTCAGCAATGACCGGACCTTTGCGGCTTCGTCGTCCTCGATGGACGAACTGTGCGTCTTTTTCTCTGTGACTCCGACTGCTGCAAGCGCGTCAAGAATTTCCTTGCTCTTGACCTCAAGCTCGCGCGCCAGATCGTTGACTCTAACTTTGCTCAATCGGCCCTCGTGTTCCTCAGTTGCGCTATCTGCTCATACAAGCCTCGGGAAAGGAGTTGTTGTGCAGAGCGCGTTTGTTCTGCTCTTCCATTATGGCGTGAAAGCCCGTTTTCCGGGCTTTCACGCAGTGAATTGCGTTCAGGAGGCGTCCTTGGCTAACCAAGGGGCTCATCCCGGTCGATCGTTTCGCTTCCGGTCTCGCCAGCCTGCACGGCCAGGTCGTCCGTCATGTCGTTATTCATCTCGATCTGCGCCTCGCGGATGTCGGCGTCGTTGCCGAAGGCATCCAGTTGGCTCAGGCGGTCTTCGCGCAGCACGGCATCGTCGATCGATCCGACTTCCACCGGCTCGTCCGCGTAGATGGCCTGCTCGGCCAGCACCTGTTCGGGTGTCTTGCTCATGGAACTCTCCTTCGTCAGGTCGCCTTCTTCCGCTCCCGGCTCGTTTGCGTCATCGGCCAATCGCAGAACTTCGCCTGCCTCCGTACCGTCCCCTTCTGACGCGGGATCGTACGGCTTGCCATCTTCTTCGGTGGGAGCAGTGTGGGCGACTGAAGAATCAGATGCCGTATTGTTCTCCAAAGACGCTGCAAGCTCGCTGACGGGCTTTTCCGGCCGCGCTTCGCCCTCTTCGTACTGGCCGAAGTAGTGCCGCACGGCAACGGCGATCCGCTCCACCGACTTGTCACCGATGCCCGGAACCTCGCCCAGCTCTTCCTCGGTCATGTCCGCCAGGTGCTCCACGGTGGTGATGCCGGCAGCGATCAGCTTCTCCAGCACCTGGTCGCCCAGTTCCGTCACCTGTTCGATCGGCGTCTGCGGCGTGCCTTCCAGCGCGCGCATCGCCTGCTCCACTTCCTGCCGCTTTTCTTCCTCAGACTTGATGTCGATCTTCCATCCCAGCAGCTTGGCCGCCAGGCGGACGTTCTGACCCTTCTTGCCGATGGCGAGCGAAAGCTGGGTGTCGTCAACGATCACCTCGAGCTGCTTCTCGTTCAGATCGGTGATCGACACACGAGCCACCTTGGCCGGCTGCAACGCCTTCTCGGCAAAGGTGGTGATCTCTTCCGAATACTCGATGATGTCGATCTTTTCGCCGCGCAGTTCGCGGATGATCGACTGCACGCGCATGCCCTTCATACCGACGCAGGCGCCGACCGGATCGACGTCCTTGTCGCGCGAGACCACGGCGATCTTGGTGCGCTCGCCCGCCTCACGCGCAATCGCGCGGATGGCGACGGTGCCGTCGTAAATCTCTGGAACTTCGCTCTGGAACAGCGTCTGCACCAGCGCCGGCGCAGCGCGGCTAACGATTACCTGCGGTCCCTTTGCGGCGCGGTCCACGCGCAGCAGGACGACCCGAACGCGCTCGCCCACGCTGAACTGCTCCAGGCGGCTCTGCTCGCGCTTTGGCATGCGAGCCTCGGCCTTGCCGATGTCAAAGATCAGGTCCATCGGTTCCACGCGCTTCACCGTCGCGTTCAGAACTTCGCCCACGCGATGCGCGTACTCGTTGAACACGGTGTCGCGCTCGGCCTCGCGCACCTTCTGGAAGATGACCTGCTTGGCCATCTGCGCCGCGATGCGGCCCAGCGGGGAGGTGTCGCGGTAGAAGCGCAGCTCTGAGCCGATCTCGACTTCGCCGGCCATTTCGCGAGCCTCTTCCAGCGTCAGCTGATTGTCCTCGTCCAGCGGCTCTTCTTCGGTCGGCTCCACGACGGTTTTGTACTCGTACGCGCGAATCTCGCCGGTTTCCTTGTCAAACTCACCGCGCATGTTGGTCGCGGTCTTGTAATACTTGCGCGTCGCCAGCGCGATCGCGTCTTCCACGGCGCCCACGACGATCTCCGGGTCGATGCCCTTGTCGCGGCTCATAGTCTCAATTGCCTGGTACAGTGCACTTGCCATTTGCTGGGTAACTCCTGCTTGGTTGTTTCGGCGTGCGGTTTAGAACTCCGCAACGAGCTGCGCGCGTTCAATGTCGCGCAGCGGGATTTCTACGATTTCGGGTGCCGGTTCGGCACCTTTCTTCCTTTTGCCCTTGGCTTTCACGGCAGAGAGGTCCAGCGTGACCGTGTCGTTGGCAAAACTCATGCGACCGGTCAGCTTCTTGGACCCGTGTACCGGCTGAAAGGTGCGGACCTCCGCCAGAAAGCCGGAGAAGCGCTCGTAATCAGCCGTCCGGTACAGCTTGCGCTCCACGCCGGGCGAACTCACCTCCAGCGTGTATTCCGCGGTTCCGGGAATCAGGTCCTCCACGTCCAGTACCGTGCCGAAGTCCTGGGCAAACGTGGCGCAATCCTCGTGGGTCACGCCGCTCAGCGCCTCCACGGGGACACCGCTGGGCAGACCCGACGCATCCTCGGCGGCTTTGCGCTTCAGTTCCTCGCGGCCGGCTGCGTCTTTCTCCACGTACACGCGCAGCGCGCGCTGTTTGCCGGCACCGGTGAACTCCACATCCACAATTTCCAGGCCGTGCCGGCTCGCAATTCGCTCTGCCAGCGAACGAACCGCTTCGATCGAAACTGCCAACTCCGTGCCTCCCTGTGTGCGTTCGCCCCTGCTTTTGGAGCAAAGAAAAGGCGGGCTCTCGCCCACCCAGTTGCTTCGCCCGGCATTGGTCTGGCCGCGACGGAGAACTTTGCTAACCTTCCTATCCTAAGCCACAACGCCCGGCACTGCAAGAGATCGCCGCGGCGACTTGTGACTCTGTTCCCGCGCCACTACACTAGACGGGCAGCCGGAACAGACTTTTCCGGCCCGGTCTCGTCCCACACACAAGACCATAGATAGAGACCGCAGTGGTGTGTCCGCGTCCCGCTGCGGGGAGGGTTTCTTGCGTCGCGTTTGGCTCCTTGTATGTGCACTCGTGTTGGTCATGCCGCTCAGCTTCGGCGTCGCCGGATGCGGCAGTTCGTCCGGCGGCAGTGCCGGTAACCTGTGCCCCGGCTACAACCCTGGCGGCACGGTGGTCGGCCAGCCCACAACGGTTCTTCTGCAGCCCTACACCACGGGCCTCAGCCTGAACACCGGCCAGAACACCAACCTCTCCACGCCGACCGCCACCGATTGCACCGGCGCGACCGTTTCGTTGAGCAAGATCGTCTACAGCGTCGACTCCACCTCGGCCAACGCTCACCTGATCGACATCAATCCGAGCACCGGCAACATCTGCGCTGGCACCTGGAACCGCAACAGCCCTGGCGGCGTGCCCGACTACAGCACCTGCATGCCGACTGGCGTTTCCGGCGTGGGCAAGGTGACCGCTACCGCGGGCGGCGCCGGCAGCAACGCCGTGCAGGTGTACGTTCACCCCGTCATCACCAACATCGAGATCGGCGCCGCCTCCACGGATTGTGTCAACGACCCGGCCAGCAACTGTGCACAGTACGCCGCTGGACTGCCTGCCGTGGCCACGACCAGCGCGTACAACCCAAACGACTGCCTTTCCTTTGGCGGAAGTGCGCAGCTTGTGACTCGCTTCTACAAGGGACCAAAATCCGGAACCATCCCGGACCCGAACAACGTGACCTACGACGCCGGCCTGCCGGTCTTCACCTTGCAGACCGCCCAGATCGGCACGTTTGACGCGAACAACCGCGGCATCTTCCTTGCCAGCGCGCCCGGATCGTCCGTCGTAACCGCCTCCCTGGGAAGCGGCGCCGGCAGCATCACCTCCAACGCCGGGTTCGTCTCGGTGTGTGCGCCGCAGTCCATCACGATCAACACTCCCAACGCGGTCAACGGCACGGTCAACGTCAACGTCAGCAACAACGAACCGATCACGGCGACGGTGCTCGACACCAAGAACGTCCAGATCACGGGCCTGACGCTGACTTATATTTCGACCTCGCCCATCTCCACGCCGGTGTCGTCCAGCGGCATCGTGCCCCTGTTCGCCGGCGGATCCAACATCACCGCCCTGTGTCTGCCGCCCACCTGCAATCCGGCGCCGCTGGCCCAGATCGGGCGCTATCCGAATGGCGCGCAATCGGGCAACGGTAAGCCGGTCAGTTCCAACCAGATCGTGGTCAGCACCCCTGGTGTGACCAGCTCCCTCATCTGGGCGGCCAGCACCGACTCGCTCTATCTCCTGCCCATCGATCTAACGGCCGGCTCGGTACCGGCGCCCACGAAGCTGCCTTACCAGCCCAACAGCATGGTGCTTACGCAGGACGGCGGGACCATCTACCTGGGTTCCAACACCGGCCTGATGACGTACAGCACGGGTACCAACAGCGTGACCGCCACCAACCTGGCGATTCAAGGCACTGCGCTCGCGGTGTCGCCCACCGGCACGGAACTGATCGTCAGCGATCCGGTGCGTCAGCTCATCTACGTTTACACGCCGGCCAACTCCAGCATCGCCACTTCATTTGGCGGCGTTGCCAGCCGCGCAGCATGGACGCAGGACGGAACCACGGCGTACGTCGTTACGACGGACGGCCGCCTCTTGGTCTACAACACCAACACGAGCTGGCACAGCTACGACCTGTCCCGCCTGGGATCGCTGAATGACGTGATCACCGCGGTTCCGGTTGTTGGTGCATTCGTGGGAGCACAGACCGCTATCGACGGCCGCTCCTATTGCCCGAACACCACTACCGCCACCACGGACTTCTACCCGGAGGCGTCGAATACCACCGTCTCCGCAGCCGTAGCTGACCGCCTGGCCGCGACCAACGACGGCAAGCACGTGCTCGACGTTCGCTTGGCAACCGCCAACGGCAACCCCGTGATGAACGACGTCGTGCTCGGCAACGGTGCCGGCCTGCCAACGGGCGCCTGCCCCGCCAACGGCACCCAGCCCACCTTTACCACCACGGTGAACACCGCGGCATTCAGCGGCGTACAGGCTGGCACGGTCACCGGCGTCTATCCGGCTTCGGACTCGTCCATCGCCTTTGTGACCAACACGGCGGCGACCGGCGCAACCAGCACCGGAGCCACCCTCGGGGCATATCGCCCGGCACTCAACGGTGCAGGCACGACCAGCAGCGTCACCCTTGCAAAGGGAGCTACCGCGGCGGTTGCGGGAGCGTTCTCCAGCGACAACCGTTTCTTCTTCGCGGGCACGTCCGGCGACAACCTGATTCACTTCATCACAGTCTCGTCGCTGACGGACACCCGGCAGATCACCCCCAACCTGCCGCTGGCCGCCAACCCCAACCTGACCGCAACACCCAACCTGATCGTCTCCCGCCCGCGTACGTCGCTCAACGGGCAGTAGGAAGTCGGCAGCAACAGCAAAGGCCCGCTTCGGCGGGCCTTTTGCATTGCTCTTCTTGAAAAAGAAGGAAGCTATCCCAGACGCATCTTCAGCACGTCCCGGCCCACCGCGTCCAGCACGCCGTTCAGGAACGTAATGCTCTCGGGTGCGGCGTAGCGGCGCGCGATCTCGAGCGCTTCGTTGATCACGATCGGGTGTGGCGTCGCTCGAAAGCCGAGCATCTCCGCCACCGCCATGCGCAATACGTTGCGGTCCACCGCTGCCATGCGGGCGAGGCGCCAGTTCTGCGCGTGCTTCTCGATCAGCTCATCCACCTCATCGGAACGCTCGGTGGCCACGCGGAACAGGTCTTCCGCGAACTCGCGCGTGTCCGGCTCCACGGTCTGCTTTCCGTTCTCGTCTTCGCGGCTCTTCCAGAACACTCGGCGCACTTCCAGCGGCTGCTGCTTGCCCATGTCCGCCTGGTACAGCATCTGCATCGCGATCTCTCGCGCTTTTCGGCGTTCCCCGGCCATTAGCTTCCTGCCTCTTCCACAATCGCATCCGCCTCAGCCGCGGCCCCTGTCGTCGCCTGTGCCACTACGGGCAGATCGCCGGCCACCTGCAACTGCTCATTCACCTCGCGGGCCGCGCTGACACCGCTGCCCAGGTGGTGGCCGGCATCGCCCAGCTTCTTCGCGATGCTTACCATCTCAATCGCTGCGACGGCTGCCTCAAATCCCTTGTTGCCGGCCTTCACACCGGCGCGGTTCAGCGCCTGCTCCAGCGTTTCGCAGGTCAGCACGCCAAATGCGTGCGGCACGCCCGTGTCCTGCTGCGACTGCCCAATGCCACGCGCCGCTTCGTTGTAGATCGCCTCGTAGTGCGCGGTCTCTCCACGCAGAAGGCAGCCCAGCGTAATGACCGCGTCGAAGGAACGCGTTCCATCCGCGCGGCGCGCATCGGCCAGCATGCGCGCAGCGTTCGGAATCTCCCACGCTCCTGGCACGCGCACGATCTGCACATCCGCCAGCTTGCCGCCGGAGCGCAGAATCGCATCGAGCGAACCCTGCAGCAGGCGATCCGTGATCACCGCGTTCCAGCGCGCCACAACGATGCCGAACCGCATGCCCGCCGCGCTCAGGTCGCCCTCCAGGGCGATTGGGCGACCGGCCAGAACGTCGTTCCGCTCCCAGAAGCCGAAGGTAGTGCCGGCAATCTCTGCCGTAAACAGGCGCGACTTCCAGTGTGTGTCCGCAATCTCGCCGACGACTTGCGGCAGGTCCTCTGACCGGACCTCCGCAGCCGCCCAGCGCTTCACGATGCCGTGCACCAGGTCCAACTGAGTAACTTCCACCAGCAGTTCCGGCACGGCGGGCAGGCGCCCGGTCACAAACTCCACATTCGCCAGCGGTGCCAGGAACGCGGCACCCTTGCCCGTGCCATCATCCCAGCCTTTGCCCGGTTCAAACCCCAATTCGGCAAACAGGGACGCTGCCCGCTGCCACGCGGCGGCAGAGCTGGCGGCCCGCACCGTGGTCACACCCTTGATCATGTCCTGATTCTACTTGGCCGGCCTGCGCCACCCGCGATTTCCGCCGTCCTTTGCCGCTTTGCGGCCAGTATCCCGCTGCCGCGCCGCGCTATCCTGATACGGTGCGTCTGCTCGCTTTTTCCCTTCTCTCCCTCCCGCTGTGTGTCACGCTCGCCGGCTGCAAGAGCACACCCGCCGATGTCGCCGCCGCTAACCTGGAGCGCTCGCACCAGGTGGACCGCGCCCGTCAGGATCTGCAGCAGATCCCGCCGCCCAGCAAGGCGCTCTATCTGAACGTGCAGCGCCTCGAGGATTGGCACAACCCGTCGCTCACCGTGCAGGAGAAGATGATCTCCATCCATGTGACGGAGCCAGACGCGAACCCGTCGGACCTGGGCAAGGGCACCATGCTGCGGCCTGAGGCAGCCCGCCAGCAGGTGCTGAACGTCGACGCCAAGGACCTGCCCCAGGCGCTGAATGCCATCCCGAAAGAGGCGTGGCCCTACGGCCGTGTCGTCGCCATTGAAGAAGCTCGTGACGCCCCGGCCAGCGCCCGCCCACAGCTTCGTCGCAACATCGAGTCGGCCCTGGATACGCTGACCAGCATCGGCGTGGTCGCCGACGAGTGGTCGGAAAACCGGCCCGTCGGCAACCGCTAAGGCTTCAGGCGCTGCTTACCGCAGCAGCGCCGAAACCGCCCACAGCACCGGTGCCTGCCCGTGGAAGTCGCCAGTGATGCGCTTGCGCAACAGGTAGTATTCCAGATCGTTCTTCTTGCCCGTGCCCTCGCACACGCTGGTGATGTTGCTGTTCTGGTCGATGTATCCGGCCAGGGCAATCCAGCCGCGTCGCGCGGGCGGGCCGTAGGTCGCGGCATCCAGCCAGCCGTTCTTCACGCCCGTGATCATGGCAAACGTGAACATGGCGCTGGACGAGCTCTCCGGCCATGACTCCGGCTTGTCGATCAACTGCCGCCACATGCCGTCCTGCCCCTGGTACTTCACCAATGCCGCCATCATGGTGCGATAGCCCTGCAGGATGCGCGCCCGCTGCGGATGGCCCTCCGGCAGCTCGCGCAGCATCTCGGCCATGCCGGCCGCGACCCAGCCATCGCCGCGTCCCCAGAAGAACGGCACATCATCCGCGTGCCAGAACAGCCCGTTCGGCTTCTGCAGCTTGTCCAGGTAGGCGACCATTTCCTTTGCGTCACGGTCCAGGTACTTCTGCTCGTGCGTGGCGCGGTATGCCTCCAGCTGCAGCATGGTCAGCATGTACATGTCGTCGATCCAGTAGCGCGTCTCGGCGGAGAAGCCGTCGGGCTGCGGGTTCTCCCATTGCCGGTCGGCCCAGAACAGGCCTTCTTTCTGGAACTTGGGATCGTGCGTCTCAATCGCAATCTCCAGCGGAACGATGCCGAAGATGCTGTCGTCCACATGGTGCCGCTGCGGAATGCGCGCAGCCTCGGCACCGCCGGGCTCCAGCGGCTCGTACTTGTGGATCAGCGCGGTGCGCAGGGCATCGTCGTGCGTCAGCGTCGCGTATGTCAGGGCACCATACCAGGTCACCGCTTCCGAGTAGTGGATCGTCGGACCGTACTGGTGCGGCGACGTGACGAAGTGCTCCGCAACGCGCTTGCCGACGGCAGCGGGGTCATA
Source organism: Terriglobus aquaticus (assembly GCF_025685415.1). Classification (NCBI taxonomy): domain Bacteria; kingdom Pseudomonadati; phylum Acidobacteriota; class Terriglobia; order Terriglobales; family Acidobacteriaceae; genus Terriglobus; species Terriglobus aquaticus. Next base: position 2,558,565 of record NZ_JAGSYB010000001.1, on the reverse strand, counting down.
GCCCTGCGGCCAGTTGGTGAAGTATTGCGACGCTTGCTGCTGCGCCAACAGGGGCGCAGCGACCACGCTCAGGGCGGCAAAAACGATTCGATGAAAACGCATGCGTGCCATCGTAAGCGCTAACGCAGACGGGTGTCATCCGGAAGATGACACCCGTCTGCAACGGCTAAGGCTCGTGTCTTACATGCTGAACGTGATGACCTGCACGGTCAGCGGCGGCAGGGTGTGTTGCAGGTTGCCGTTTACGCCCTTGAGCACGCTGTGGACCGGAACGATGCGCCGCGGATCGGTGATGGAGTTCGTCTCCGCCTGGGTTGCGGCCGAGAGCGTTTCTACCTGCGCCTCGCGGGCCAGCTTCGCGCCGTTGATCTGCAACTGCACCGGCTGCGGTGTGGTGGTGCCGTTCACCAGCTTCAGGAAGATCTTGCCCTTGGCGGCGTCGGTTGTCACCGAGTAAAAGACGCGGTCGCTGCCGCCCGACTTCTGTGATTCCGGCACATCGGTTCCCAGGTATTGCGAGAACAGCGCCTGCGCGTAGTACGACGGCGCGCCATAGCTCGTCATCGCGTCGTAGCCGATCAGATCGCCCGACCACTGCATGCCGCCCGGGTTCACGTTGACGAACAGGGGAGCATAGCTCGCCATCACAATCAGGTCGCTGTTGCGTTCCATGCTGGTCATAAACGCCGCGTCTCCCAGCATGGCACCGGCGTTGGTGGTGGGGCTGCCTTCGCGCGTCGCCCACTCGCCCACGAAGATCTTGGGACCGTTGCGATCCATGGTGTCGTAATGGTTCAGCATCGCGTAGAACTCGCCCGACTGCTTGTAGTAGTGATCGTCGATCACGTCGGGGGTCATGCTCTTCACCGGTGTGGTCGCAATCAACTGCAACTGCGGATACGCCTGCTTGATCGCTCCGTAGAACTGCTTGTATCGACCGTCATAGCTGCCGGAGCGGTCGAACTCGTCTTCATTGCCGATCTCGACATAGTGCAGCGGGAACGGCTTCGGATGGCCAAGCTGGGTGCGGATCGCGCCCCACTTCGTGTTCTGGTCGCCGGTAACGAACTCGATCTCGTCCAGCGCGTCGTCCACATAAGGCTTCAGCGCGGCACCGGCATTGATGTGCGCACCCTTGAGCGAGTAGCCGGCGTACACCGCCAGGACCGGCTCAATGTTCAGGTCCTCGGTCCACTCTAGGAACTCCAGCAAACCCATGCCGTCGGTCGAGGTGTAGTTCCACGGGCTGCGATGCGTGGGCCGGTTCTGCAGCGGACCGAGCGTCGCCTTCCAGTTGAAGCGCTCTTCCGGTACGTCGCCTTCCAGGTAGTTGCCGCCGGGCATGCGCAGGAAGTGCGGATGCATTCCGGCCAGCATGTCCATCAAGTCCGCGCGATTGCCGTTGGCGCGGTTCTTATATGTGGGCGGAAATAGCGAGGGCAGTTGCAGGTCGACCGTGCCGGGCGACGTCAGCGTGAACTGCAGGTGGTTCTGCGAACCTACCGATCCTGCGGGCAGCTTGTCCGTCTTCAGAACGTATTGGTACTGCTTCCAGTCGCCGTTCAACTGCTGAGTCGTGGTGGTCGCCAGCACTTTTCCGGTATTGTCGTTCACCAGCGAAACCGTGAGCACACCGGGCGTTCCGTCAACCACGTGCGCGAAAATCGATCCGGTATAGGTGGTGTCGGGGCGCACCGCCATGCCCCAGTAGCCATCGTTGCGGATACCCGCGGGATTCTGTGCATCGGCTGCGCTTACCGTCAGGTGCAGGCTGCTCGGCAGGTCAACCGTGGGTCCGTCGGTGCGGCTGCCTTCAAACCTGGCGCGCCCGGTGCCCTGTTCTACCAGCGTCCAGTGCTCAAAGCCTGACCAGTCATGCTCAAAGGTGCGGTTGCGCACCATTTCTGCATACAGGCCGCCGTCGTAGGAATAGTTGATCTCCTCGGTCATTAGGCCGTAGAGCATCGGGCTGACCTTGTGCAGCGGCTTGTCCGCCTGGATCGTGATGGTGGCGGGTGCCTGCTGGGCAAAAGCAGCGGCAGCGACGAAAGATCCAAGCGAGAGAGCGGCGCAGCAAAGCGGAGAGAAACGCATGGCGCCTATTGTGCGCGGTCGGCCCGTAATTAGGCAATGAGGATCGCGGTCACCGCTTGGCCAGCGACTTCGCCGGGTTCAGCAGGGCGCTGTCGGCAAAGCGGCGTGTTCCCAGCGCGACCAGCAGTTCCACCATCAGCGTCAGGCCGCGACGCCCCTCGCGGCTGCCCACGCGCTTGAACAACTGCCAAAGGCTGGCGGGCTCCTCCGGCCGCGGCTTCGACGCGGTGGACAGCGCCGCCGCGATGCAGCTCATCGTCTCCGGTTCGATCGCCGTGAGCATCTTGCCCATGGAGATCAGGTTGCGCATCGCGTCGATGCTCTCCTGCTTCGCTGCCCCGGCCGACAGGTGCTCGAACACCACATCCTTGTGCTTCACCATGCCGTGCAGCAGGTCCAGAATGCCTTCGTCGTGCGCCGCCTGGATCAGGTCATATCCGACCAGCAGAGCCTCGGCGTGTTCCATTGGCGCGGCATCGAGCCGCTTGCGCAAACCTTCGCGCGGGTCCAGGGGCTTGGGCGTGAACGGAACTGGAATGGCCATATCTGCTCGTTTCTTTCTCTGTTTCTGGGCTTCAGGTCTGGGCGTCAGGTTCGCATCGGTCGCTGCTGTCAGCAACGAGCAGCTCACACCGTGTCCATCCGGATCTGCACCAGCCGGTCTCCCTGGCGTGTCCCCGGCAGGTAGTAGTCGGCGCGCTCCCACTTCTTCTCAACTGCGACCCCATATTGTGGAGTGCGCTGGCCGTTGCGGAAGTTTTCCGGCGATAGCGGTGAGCGCCCACGCTGCGAAAGCACACGCATGTTCACGCTCACCTCCTTGTATGCCGGCGTGTGCGTCGCCCGATCCACATGGGCGCCGGTCAGCCGGTTCACCGGCTGGTCCACGGAGTTCATCGGCATGTACAACTGCTTGCCTTCCACGCGGTCTGTCACCAGCACGTGCGCGCGAATCGTGCCCCACTTCGACTTCAGCTCCACCTTGCTGCCCGATTCGATACCGCGCTCCGCCGCCAGCTCTGGCGACACTTCCAGCCAGTTCAGCGGCGTGATCTGCTCGATGCCCGGCACGCGATAGGTCATCGCCCCTTGCTCAAAGTGCTCCAGCAAGCGGCCGTTGTTCAGGTGCAGGTCGAACTCATCGCTCGTCTCCTCCGACGGCGGCACCCAGCTTAGCGGGTAGAACTTCGCCTTGCCGTCGTCAAACGGGAAGCCGTCGGTGAACAGCAGCGGAGTATCCGTGCCGTCGATCGCAACGGGCCATTGCAGGCTCTTGAAGCCTTCCAGCCGCTCGTAATTCACGCCGGCAAACAGCGGCGTCAGCTTCGCAATCTCGTCCATGATTTCCGACGGGTGTGCGTAGTGCCACTCCGCGCCGAGCCGGTTTGCGATGAGTTGAATGATCTGCCAGTCGGGCAGGGAATCGCCCAGCGGATCGAGCGCGCGATACAGCCGCTGGATGCGCCGCTCTGTACTCACAAAGGTGCCGTCTTTTTCCAGCGAAGGCGAGGCCGGCAGAACGACATTCGCGAACTTCGCCGTCTCCGAGAAGCTGATGTCCTGCACAACGAGGAACTCCACCTCGCTCAGCGCCTGGCCAACATCGTTGGCATTGCCGTCGCTGGTAATGGTGTCTTCGCCCTTGATGTAGAGCGACCGCAACTCGCCCTTGTGAATGGCCTCCATCATCTCGTGGTTATCCAGGCCCTTTTTTACCGGCAGCGTCACGTCCCAGGCAGCTTCGAACTTGCCGCGCGCTTCGGGATCGTCCACGAACTGATACCCCGGGAAGTAGTTCGGCATAGACCCGAAATCGCTGGCGCCCTGCACGTTGTTATGACCGCGCAACGGGTAAGCACCGGTGCCGGGCTTACCGTAGTTGCCGGTCAGCAGCAGCAGGTTGCTGATGGCGGTCGACGTGTCCGACCCGCCGCAGTGCTGCGTCACGCCCATGGCCCACAGGATGCACGTGCCCTTCGCCTTGTGAATCTCCTCCGCGATCTGGATGAGGTGTTCGCGGCTCACGCCGGTTTCCCTCTCGGCGAACTCCAGCGTGAACGGCTCCAGGCTCTTCTTGTATTCCTCGAACTTGTTTACCCACTTCTCGACAAACGCGGCATCGTGCCAGCCCTGGTCGATGGTGTACTTGGCTACCGCGCTCAGCCAAACCAGGTCGGTGCTGGGGTTGGGCCGAATGAACAGGTCCGCGCGCTCCGCCATCTCGTGCTTGCGCAGGTCGCTCACAATCAGCCGTTGACCGCGCAGCTTATGCGAGCGCTTCACGCGCGTTGCGAGCACCGGGTGCGACTCCGACGTGTTGGTGCCGATGCCGATCACCAGGCCGGCCTTCTCGATGTCCGCGATCGACCCCGAATCGCCGCCGTACTTCACCGTGCGCGACAGCCCCATGGTTGCCGGCGTCTGGCAGTAGCGCGAGCAGTTGTCGATGTTGTTGGTCCCGATGACGGCGCGAGCCAGCTTCTGCATCAGGTAGCTCTCTTCGTTCGTGCACTTCGACGAAGCGATGAACGCCAGCGCATCCGGGCCGTGCTTTTCCTTGATTTCGCGGAAGGTCTTCTCGATCAGGTCCAGCGCCTCATCCCACGTCGCTTCCACAAACGTATCGCTGCCCGTCTTCGGGTCGTGCTTGCGGATCAACGGGGTGTGCAGCCGATTCGTGGCGTTCACATAGTCGTAGCCGAACTTGCCCTTCACGCAGGTGCTGATGCCGTTGGCCGGGCCGTGCTCGGGCTCGATCTTCAGGATGTGCCGGTCGCGCGTCCACACTTCAAAGCTGCAGCCAACACCGCAGTAGGTGCACACGGTCTTGGTGCGCTTCACGCGAGCCTCGCGCATCTTCGATTCCATGTCGCTGAGCGCGAGAATGGGGGGGTAGCCGGTCTCCGGCTCTACGCCCTTCACGACTTCGATCATGTCGTCCAGCGCCTTGACCGGCAGGTGGGTCAGGTAGCCGGCGTGGCCCAGCATCGACTTCTCCATGAGCGCGTTGCATGGACAGACGGTGACGCAGTGTCCGCAGCTAACGCACGACGATCCGGCAATCTGCTCGCCGCCGTCCCACAGCACGCGCGGATGCTTCATGGTCCAGTCGATGGTCAGAGTCTCATTTACCTGCACGTCCTGGCAGGCTTCCACGCAGCGACCGCACAGGATGCATTGGTCCGGGTCGTACCGGTAGAACGGATTCGAGTGGTCCTGCGGGTAGGGCTTGTGCTGGTACGGCCGCGCCTGGTGGATCAGGTTCATCTCGCCTACCGCGTTGTGCACGGTGCAGTTGCCGTTGTTGTTGTCGCACACGGTGCAGTACAGATCGTGGTTCTGCAGAATGCGGTCCATGCCTTCGTGCTGCGCGGCATAGGCGCGGGCAGATTCCGTGCTCACGCGCATGCCTGGGAAGACCTCCGTGGCGCAGGCGCGAACCAGCGATCCATCCACCTCCACCATGCATGTGTCACAGGTCTGGATGGGGCCAAGCTGGGAGTGATAACAAAGCTGCGGAACGCTGTGGTACTCGCCCGTGCCCTGCTCGATGGACGAGTCCGGCGAGAACGTCGGGTGGTCCTGCCGGGAGGAAGCACGCGGGTCGCCGACGATGGAGTCGAACTGCCGCGCAACGCGTTCGGCGGGTGACAGCCGCTGCTCGTCCTCGTGGTCCCCGGCATCGCGCAGCGTGTTGTTCGCCATGCCGGCGGCCCGGTTCAGCGCCTCGATCAGAAGTTCGCCTTCCGCGGCGGGCACAGTGCGTCCGTTGACCAGGATTTGGGTGGAGAGAGGACGTTCCAGGGACGTGTTCAGCAGGCGGTGTTCCAGCGGCATGGCAGGTAAGATGCCGGAAGTGCGATTCGTGCATCGCTGGGTTGCCGTCAGGGAGACCAGCGCAGGGCGATATGATCCTCCACGATGCAATCCGTATTGGCATCTCGGGCTGGCGCTATAAGCCCTGGCGCGGCGTCTTCTACCCGCCACGGCTGCCGCAGCGCCGTGAGCTGGAGTTTGCCGCGACGCATTTTAACTCGGTCGAGATCAACGGCACGTTCTACTCCATGCAGAGGCCGGAAAGCTTTCGGCGCTGGCATGCTGAAACCCCAGAAGGCTTCCTCTTCGCGATCAAAGGCGCTCGCTTCATTACGCACATGAAGAAGCTGCGCGGCGTAGAGCAGGGGTTGGCAAACTTCTTTGCACAGGGCGTACTCGCTCTTGGCAAGAAGCTAGGACCGGTGCTGTGGCAGCTCCCGCCGCAGCTTGCGTTCGACGCTGACCGGCTGGCCGGCTTCTTTGATCTGCTGCCACGCACGCACGCCGATGCCGCGGTGTTGGCGCACGATCACGCTCCGCGCTTCCAGGGCCGCTCCGTGGTCGAAGCCGAAGCGAAAGGCACGATCCGCCACTGCGTCGAAGTGCGCCATGGCAGCTTCGTCACGCCGGAGTTTGCCCGCTTGCTGCGCAAGCACCGCATCGGCCTGGTGGTGGCGGACACGGTCGAGTGGCCGCTGTTGTTCGATGTGACCGCAGACTTCATCTATTGCCGTCTGCACGGCTCGGAACAGCTCTACGTCTCCGGCTATGAGTCCGACGCGATCGACCGCTGGGGCGAACGCATCGTCGCCTGGTCACGCGGCCAGGAGGTGGCGGACGAAGCCGAAGGGTGCACGCCGCGCGGCATTCACTGCGCGCCCAAACACATTGCGCGCCCGGCAAGGGCGCGCGACGTGTATTGCTATTTCGACAACGATGCGAAGGTTCGCGCACCGTTCGACGCCATCGCTTTGCGCGATCGTGTCCGCGAACTTCAGGGCGCTACGCCGCGCGGTGACGACCGCCCAGCGCGGTAAGCGCCGCGATAGCGCGGTCCTGCCACGCCGTTAGTTCCTCTTCGCGCAGCGTGCGATCGTTGCTCTGGAAGACCATGCGCAGCAGCAGCGAATATTCCCCCGCGGGGATGCTCTTGCCCTTTGGATCGCGGAAGATCTCGACCGGCGCGATCGACAGCATCTCCGGGATTGCCAGACTGCGCAGCGCAGCGGCCACGTCGGCCCACTGCACGCGGTCGGCGAAGACAAACGACAGGTCGCGCTCGACCGCCTGGAAGCGCGAAGGCTCCACTGCTGCCGGATTGCGCAACGGATACGCGAAGAGCACCGGCACGTCCAGCTCGGCCAACACCACGGTCTCGCGCAGCTTGCGCGCGTCGCGCTCCGCCTGGCTCAGTTCACCGATGAAGCCCAGAGTGGCTTCGCCGAGCACGATGCGCGCCCCTCGGCCGGCTTCGATCCACTTCGGCAGTTCATCGCTGCTGAAGCGTGGCGTTGGCGTGACGAAGCGCGACAGCAGTTCTTCCAGCGTGCCCTTCACTTCGAAGAACAAGGCGTCCGCGGCATTGATCGTGCGTGTCGCTTCCGCGGCACCGTATGCGCCCAGCGCCAGCGCAGGAGCTTCGCTCACGCTTGCGGTCGATCCGGTGAAGACAGTGCCGTACTCGAACAGCCGTGCGCTGCGTACATCCCGATTAGTATTCAGCGCCAGCATCGAAACCATGCCCGGCAGCAGCGATGGCCGCAGCATACCCGCCTCGGCACTCAGCGGATTGCCCATGGGCACCGCGCTCGCGGTGGTGAACAGGGCGCTGTCTTCGGCGGAGGCAAACGTGCTGCTGATCGCTTCGGTGTAGCCGAGGGCAAGCAGCGTGCCGCGCACCTTGTCCTCGCGCGACGCGTGCGGCAGCGCAACCACGCCGCCGCTGAAGCTGGGCAATGTGTCGGCGAAGCCGTTGTAGCCGTAGACGCGGGCGATCTCCTCGATCAGGTCGATCTCGCGCTCCAGGTCCAGCCGCCAGCTTGGCAACGTCACTTCGAATGCATCGCCGTCCGGCGTGGGTCGCAGATGGCAGCCCAGCGCTTCCAAATACTGCTCGATCTTGTCCTCGGGAACTACATTGCCCGTCGGACCGCCTGCGAGCGTTGTGCCCAGCAGTTCCTGCGCGTGCACCACGCTGAGCAGCACTTGCGGCCGCCTGGTCGTGCGTGCTTCCCACTCGGGCACGGTCACGTCGGTCATTGCGCCTTCGGCGGCGCCGCCGCACGCGGCCAACACGGCGCGCGTCACCAGCCGGTTTGCCACAGCACACGCGCCCAGGTCAGCGCCGCGCTCGTACCGGTGCGATGCGTCCGTGTGCAGGCCATGCCGCCGCGAACTTGCACGGATTGCCGCCGGCGAGAACCACGCGGCTTCCACCAGGATGTTCTTCGTCGCCTCGGTCACGCGCGAGTCCCAGCCGCCCATCACGCCGGCCAGGCTCAACGCCTTGGTTTCATCCGCAATGACCAGGTCTTCGCTGGTCAGCGTCTTTTCGGAGCCGTCCAGCAGCTTCATGCGCTCACCGTCGTGCGCGCGCCGCACCACAATGCTGCCCTCGATCGTGTCCAGGTCGAACACGTGCGTGGGGTGCCCCATTGCCAGCCAGTTGTAGTTGGTCGCGTCCACGGCGTTGCTGATCGGCTTCTGCCCCAACGCAGCGAACCGCTCGGCTACCACGCCGGTCGACGCGCCTACCGTAACGCCGCGCACGACCTGCGCCGTGAAGCGGCCGCACAGGTCCTGTGCCTCAATGCGAACGGGATATCCGGCACCGCTGTCCGGCACTGCCGCCGTCACTCCTTCGGCACTCGCGACGCGACGGTCTTCCAGCGTCAGCAGCGGCACGCCATAGATCGCTGCAGCCTCGCGCGCAATGCCGTAGTGGTTCATCGCGTCAACCCGATTGGTGGTGATGTCCATCTCAAACAGATGGCCACCACTGGGCAGCTCGTGCACGCCTTCCACGGCGATGCCGCGCAGCGTCAGATCTTCGGCAAGCTGCCGGTCGCTCACTTCCAGCGCGGGCAGGTACTCGCGCAGCCAAGCCGATAAAACGTTCACAGTGTCGAGTCCTTACACAAACTGGGAGAGGAACCGCACATCGCCCGAGTAGAACTGGCCGATGTCGCCCACGCCGTACTTCATCATCGCGATGCGTTCCACGCCCATGCCAAAGGCAAAGCCACTGATGCCCGGCACGTCATACGCGGGCTCCAGGCCGTTCTCCACGCGTCGCGCATCGACCGCGGCAAACACGGCGGGATCGACCATGCCGCAGCCCAGCAGCTCGATCCATCCGCTGAACTTGCACTTGCGGCAGCCCTTCTGTCCGCAGAACGGGCACGAAATCTGCACGTCCGCGCTTGGCTCCGTGAACGGGAAGAAGGAAGGGAAGAAGCGCGTCTTCACGCTCGATCCGAAGAACGCCTTCATCGCGTAATCCAGCGTGCCCTTCAGATCACTGAAGGTGATGCCGCGATCGACACACAAGCCCTCCACCTGGTGGAAGATGGGCGAGTGCGTTGCGTCGCTCTCGTCGTTGCGGTGCACCTTGCCCGGGATGACCAACCGCAGCGGCGGATTGTTTGCCACCATGCTGCGAATCTGCACGGGCGAGGTGTGCGTGCGCATCAGGTAGCGCTCGCGCAACGGCTTGGATTCCTGGTCCGCGACGACCAGCGTGTCCTGCGTGTCGCGCGCCGGGTGGTTCGGCGGGAAGTTGAGCGCCTCAAAGTTGTAGAAGTCGGTCTCGACCTCTGGCCCGATGCCGACCGAGTACCCCAGCGCCGCAAATACCGCGGTCATCTCGCGCATGGTGCGCGTCAGCGGATGCTCCACACCGATGGCGCGGCGAATGCCGGGCAGGGAAAGATCAAGCGAGGACGCGCTCGTTCGGGCCGGCGCGACTTCAGCGTCCAACGCGGCCTCGATCTCGGCCTTGAGTTGGTTGAATCGCATGCCGATCGACTTCTTCTGGTCGGGCGGTGCGGACTTGAGCCAGGCGTCGCTTAGCGTCTTCAGCCGGCCCGACTTGCGGCCAAGCCAATCCAGCCGAAACTGCTCCTTGGCCTCGGGCGTGGTCAGCGCGCCAGCAGCGGCGCGAACTTCTTCTGTGAGCTTCGAAAACTCCAGGTCCAGCGAGTCGCCGCTGCCGGTAGTTTCTGCTGTGGATCCGTCAATCATCGTCGCGATTCAGGATACCTGACCCGGCTCCGCTGGCCGGTGAACCGTGGCGGCTTGCTCAGCTACAGCGCGGACCAAACGATTCCTACCGAGATTGCGCCCAGCAGCCAGCTTGTTCGGTCTGTGATCGCGTACACCACCGGATCTTCGTGCAGTTCACCGCGGCTGGCCAGCAGCCACACCCGGCACAGCCACAGGATCAGCACAGGTACCAAAAGCCATAGCCGCGAAGGATGTGCATACAGCACATCGGCCAGGCCGCTAATGTACATGGTCAGGACCACCACGCTCGCAAAGGCGCTGCTGGTCCCAAAGCTTCGCAACTGCTCGATGTCGGCGGTGCCGTATCCGCGGCCGGTGGCCTTCGTGCGATTGCTCGCCACCATCAACTCCAGCTCGCCAAAGCGCTTGACGAAGGCCAGCGAGAGAAAGAAGAAGATGGAAAAGGCCGCCAGCCACGCGGAAACGACAATGTTCGTCGCCGCCGACCCGGCCAGGATGCGGACGGTATACAGACCGCTCAGCACGATCACATCCACCAGCGCCAGCCGCTTCAGGTAGAACGAGTACGTCAGCGTGGTCACCGTGTACAGGGCGAGCCAACCCAGGAAGCGGTAGGGCTTCGCCAACACCTCGTGCACGCCCAGCGTGCCGGGCAAGGCGTGATAAATCACCGGCACCAGCAGCGCCAGCACCACCGCCACGACGAAGAAGACCGCCAGAACTGCCACCCCGGTAAACGGGGACAGGTCGCCCGCCGCAAACGGCCGGTTGCGCTTGCGCGGATGTCTGCGGTCCGCCTCGATATCCAGAAGATCGTTCAGGATATAGGTAGCGCTGGCGCAGAACGACAGCGCAAAGAAGGCCAGCACCGCCGCACCCACAACGTTGGCGCCGCGCTCGTGCGCCAGCAGCAACGGCAGGAAGACCAGCGTGTTCTTGGCCCACTGGTGGATGCGAATCGCCTTCAGCAATGCACTAACGGGCTTGCGCCTATCCAGGAACTCCCGGTGCGCCACCACCCGGTCCCGCCGCATGGCCGATCGCAGCTTGCCGTGCGGATTCGCCACCATGGGCTGGTGGCTCGCCTGCAGCAGGGTTCGGTCAGGGATAGCGTTGCCAATGTACGAGAAGCCCTCCGGAAACTGCGCCTGAAAGGCTGCCAGCTTGTTCTTACCGGCCAGGTTCAGCGTGCCGTCCGACGCCAGTACTCCGGTAAACAGGCCGATGTAATCCGCTACCTGCTGGGCAAATCCGATATCCGCCGCGGTGGCCAGGTATATGCGACGGCCCCGCGCATGCTCTTCGCGTAGAAACTGCAGAAGCGGCTGGTTATACGGCAGGTGCTCCACATCAACCACGGCGCGGCTGGTAATTTCGCGCTTGAACCCCGCCTTGCCCTGGCGCACCCAGGCTGCCCACGACAGCGGTGACCGGGGCTGCTGCCGCGCCAGCAGAAGGATGCTGTCGACCAGCGTGTCGCTCTTTACCAGAGTCCCGTCCAGGTCCACGCACAGCGGGACCTCGTGCCCTGCCGGCAAACCTTCCGGAACGGAGCCCGTATCTGCAACGTTCCTGTCTACTTGATCCAACATGCCGGCCGATCTCCGCTCTTTGTGCTCACGGGCATTATAAGGAGCCCTGGCGCATCCGCCGTGAACTGCCCTGCCTGCCATGGACTCTTTCCCGGGCAACGCCGCCCACTCCCGACCGGGGCCGGTACCCGGCGCACATTCGCCGAACGCGGGTGGGGCGAAACTCTGGCGCGGCTGAAACGTACAACTATATAGTTGCAAAAGCGTGCCGTCGTCTACGCGATGGCCGGGTCGTGTCACACCATTTCGGAAAACAGAAGGTCTGCCTCGTTTATGTCACCGTCCTCGCCCAGCGAGCACACTGATCGGTCTGCCTCCGCTGAGCATCCGGCCCTACCGGCGCATGCCTCTCCTGCCTCCACCGGTCTGCCCGACGACGCCGCCCAGCATCCAGCACCGGGCGCCGATGTCGCGCCGCCTCCCCAGCGCCGCTCGTCCTGGCTACGCGTTGTCATACTCCTGCTGATCATCGCGGCAGCCGTTGCGTTTGTGGTGTATCGCATCCGCACCAACAAGGCGGCGGACCAGCAGCAGGCCTCCGGCGCGCGCGCCATGGCCAATCGGCCCGTGCCCGTTGCCTACGACCTGGTGCAGCAGCGGCCGGTGCCCATCTACCTAAACGCTCTCGGCACGGTCACGGCTTACAACACGGTGACCCTGAAAAGCCAGGTAAACGGCCAGATCACGCGCGTCAACTTCCGCGAAGGCCAGCGCGTCTCGCAGGGCCAGTTGCTGATCGAGATCGATCCCCGGCCCTACCAGGCAGCCCTTGCCCAGGCGCAGGGCAACCTGACTCGTGACCAGGCCAACGCGGCCAACGCCCAGGCAGAGGCGCAACGCTACAACCAACTCTACGCCGCTGGCGTGGTCAGCAAGGAGCAGGCCCAGGCGCAGGAGTCCACCTCCGGCCAGGCAGTCGGGTCCCTTGAATCGGACCGCGCAGCGATCCAGGCGGCGCGCGTCAACCTGGCGTTTACCCGCATCACCTCGCCCATCTCCGGCCTGGTCGGCCTGCGCCAGGTGGATATCGGCAACGTGGTTGCCGCAAACAGCTCCACCGGCCTGGTCGTCATCACCCAGGTCGAGCCGATTTCGGTCATCTTTACGCTTCCCGAGGATCAGCTTCCGCAGGTGTTCGAGCGGATGAAGGGTGGCCGCCACCTGACCGTCGAGGCGTGGGATCGCAACAACGTGACGAAGCTGGCGACCGGGTCGCTGATGACGGTGGACAACCAGATCGACACCACTACCGGTACGGCGAAGCTGAAGGCAGTGTTCGACAACCATGATTTCGCGCTCTTCCCGAATCAGTTTGTGAATATCCGGCTGATCCTGGAAACACGGCAGAACGCCCTCACCATCCCGGCCGCTGCTCTCCAGACCGGCAGCAAGGGCAGCTTTGTTTACGTCGTGGATATGGATCATCCCATCTCGCCCGACCAGACCCAGGCCATGGCCAACCAGAGTGACGCCGCAGGCCGCAGGTCTTCGTCGTCACACTCTTCGGCAGGCTCGCAGACCAATGCCCCCAGCGGTGGTGCCAGCACCAGCGGCGGCAGTGGCAAGGGCGGTCGGAACGGTGGCAACTCGGCCATGCGCCAGACCAGCTATCCCGTGCAGGAGCGGGTGGTCCAAGTTGATTTGACCCAAGGCACCACCGTGGTGATCCGCAACGGTCTACGTGCCGGTGAGCGCGTGGTCACGGACGGCGAGGAAAAGCTGACCAGCACCAGCAAGGTTATCCCGCGGCCGGCGCAGCGCGTGGACAATCAGCAACCCGGAAATACCTCTTCACCCGGCATGGCGGGAGTTGACCCGCGCGCCGCGCAGGGCAGTGGCGCAACCCGCCTGGGATCACAGACGGGCACACCCAACGCCAATGGCGGGTCGACCGACGGCAACGGGCAGGGTGGACAGTCCAACCAGCAGGGAAGCAGCAGCGGGGCGTCGCACCCCTAGGCTGCACAGCCTCGTCTTCTGCAGCGCAGGGGACGAGGACGAGCACACTGAGGGAGCGGCGGCCGTCCGTTCGCTGAGTCAAGTTGTACTCTCGGGGCCTGTGCCCCGGTAGGAATTCAAGAGGTCCACGCAGCATGAGTCCCTCACGCCCGTTTATCCTTCGGCCGGTTGCCACGGCGCTGCTCATGGTGGCGATCCTGCTGGCGGGTGCGGTCGCCTACTTCCAGCTGCCGGTCTCCGCCCTTCCTGAGGTGGATTACCCCACCATCCAGGTGCAGACGTTCTACCCCGGCGCCAGCCCTGACGTGATGGCGTCCGCCGTGACCGGACCGCTGGAACGGCAGTTCGGCGAGATCCCCGGCCTGACCCAGATGACCTCCACCTCGTCCGGTGGCGGCTCCATCATCACGCTGCAGTTCAATCTGTCGGAGTCCATCGACGTCGCCCAGCAGGACGTGCAGGCCGCGATCAACGCCGCGCAAAGCTACCTGCCGAAAGATCTGCCGAACCCACCCATCTACAACAAGGTGAACCCGGCAGACGCGCCGATCCTGACGTTAGCGCTAACGTCGGACACGCTGCCGCTGACCAAGGTCGAAGACCTTGCCGACACTGTGCTGGCGCAAAAGATCTCGCAGATGTCCGGCGTCGGGCTGGTCAGCATCGCGGGCGGCCAGAAGCCGGGTGTGCGCATCCAGGCAAATCCGACCGCCTTGGCAGGGCAGGGTCTGTCGCTGGAGGACCTGCGTTCCGCCCTGGCCAGCGCCAACGTCGACCAGGCCAAGGGCAACCTAAACGGAGCGCACCAGAGCTACATCATTGGCGCCAACGACCAGCTGCTCACCGCCAAGGACTACAACAACACCATCGTTGCGTACCGCAACGGCTCGCCGGTCTACCTGCGCGATGTCGCCAACGCGATCGACGGTGCGGAGAATGCGTTCCAGGCAGCGTGGATGGGCCGCGCCGCAGAAGACGGCGAAGGCGCGCAGATCCACCCTGCGGTCATCGTCAACATCCAGCGGCAGCCCGGCGCAAACATCATCGGCGTGGTCGATAGCATTCAGGCGCTGCTGCCACGCCTGCAGGCCACGTTGCCTGGCTCGGTCAAGCTGCAGGTGCTCACCGACCGAACCAACACGATCCGCGCGAGCGTCAAAGACGTCCAGTTCGAGCTGATGCTCACCATCGGCCTGGTTATCCTGGTCATCTTCCTCTTCCTGCGTTCCTGGCGCGCCACGATCATTCCATCCATCGCCGTGCCGCTCTCGATCATCGGCACCTTCGGCGTCATGTATCTGTTGGGCTACTCGCTCAACAACCTGTCGCTGATGGCGCTGACCATCTCCACCGGCTTCGTCGTCGACGACGCCATCGTGATGGTCGAGAACATCGACCGTTACCTGGAGGAAGGGCACTCGCCGCTGGAAGCAGCGCTGATGGGATCGGAGCAGATCGGCTTTACGATCCTCTCGCTCACTATTTCGCTCATTGCAGTGCTCATTCCGCTGCTCTTCATGGGCGACATCGTGGGCCGGCTGTTCCGCGAATTTGCGGTCACCTTGTCCGTGACCATCCTGGTTTCGGCTGTTGTCTCGCTGACGCTCACGCCCATGATGGCGGCCAAACTGCTCCGCCACACCCCTGACAGTCAGAAGGGGCGGTTCTACAAGCGCAGCGAAGACTTCTTCAACTGGGTTATCGCCAAGTACGCCGTGGGCGTGCGCTTCGTTCTACGCCACCAGGTGATCACCCTGCTCGTCACCGCGGCGACCTTTGCACTCACCTTCTTCATGTACGCCGTCGTGCAAAAGGGCTTCTTCCCCGTGCAGGACACCGGTGAGCTGCTTGCCATCACGGACACCTCGCAGGACACCAGCTTCGCCGCGATGAGCCAGAAGCAGCAGGCACTCGCGTACCAGATCCTGCAGGATCCTGACGTTGCATCGATCAGCTCGTACATCGGCATCGACGCGACCAACAACACGCTCAACTCCGGCCGCATCCAAATCGACCTGAAGGACAAAGAAGACCGCAAGTCCGACGCCGTGGCCGTGATCCGCCGACTGCAGCCCAAGCTGAACCAGGTGGAAGGTATCCAGGCGTACCTGCAACCGTTGCAGGATTTGACCGTCGACACTCGCACTGCCCGCACTCAGTACCAGTTCTCTGTGGAGGACGCCAACTCGGACGAGCTGGTGCACTACTCCGATCTGCTGCTGCAGAAGTTCAAGACGCTGCCCGCCCTGGCCGACGTCGCAACGGACCAGACCACCGACGGCCTGCAGGCCAGCCTGGTCATCGATCGCGACACGGCATCCCGCCTCGGCATCACGCCGCAGAACATCGACGACACCCTGTACGACGCCTTTGGGCAGCGGCAGGTGTCCACCATGTTTACCCAGCAGAACCAGTACCACGTGGTGCTGGAGGTCGCGCCCAAGTTCCAGCGCAATCCCGCCGCGCTCGACAACATCTACGTGAAGAGCAGCAACGGCACCCAGGTTCCGCTCAGCACCTTTACGCACTTTGAGCAGACGAACACCACACTGGCCGTCTCGCACCAGGGGCAGTTCCCGTCGGTGAACCTGTCGTTCAACCTGGCACCCGGGTACGCCATCGGCGATGCCGTGAAGCAGGTGGGCAAGGCCGTGAAGGAACTGAACCTGCCGCTCAGTGTGAATGCCAGCTTCCAGGGCACGGCGGCTTCGTTTGAAGCGTCGCTCAGCAATGAACCGCTGCTCATCCTGGCCGCACTCATCACCGTGTACATCGTGCTGGGCGTGTTGTACGAAAGCTACATCCACCCCATCACGATTTTGTCCACGCTGCCATCGGCCGGCGTGGGCGCGATCCT
Source organism: Terriglobus aquaticus (assembly GCF_025685415.1). NCBI lineage: Bacteria > Pseudomonadati > Acidobacteriota > Terriglobia > Terriglobales > Acidobacteriaceae > Terriglobus > Terriglobus aquaticus. The sequence continues at coordinate 2,542,002 of NZ_JAGSYB010000001.1, read as the reverse complement.
CGCGCTGCAGATCACAAATACCGACCTCAGCGTCATCGCGCTGATCGGCATCATCCTGCTGATCGGCATCGTGAAGAAGAACGCCATCATGATGATCGACTTCGCGCTGGAAGCCGAGCGCGAACAGGGAAAGACGCCCGAGGAGTCGATCTACCAGGCCTGCCTGCTGCGCTTCCGGCCCATCATGATGACCACCATGGCCGCGCTGCTGGGTGGTGTTCCGCTAGCACTGGGCACCGGAACGGGGTCCGAACTGCGGCGGCCGCTCGGCATCACCATCGTCGGCGGGCTGATTGTGTCGCAGATTCTTACCCTGTTCACCACGCCTGTCGTCTATCTCTTCTTTGACCGCATCGGCCGCCGCTACTTCGGCACTCAAGAGGCTGACAAAGAATTCCAGCAGCACATTCACGAAGCCGAGCCGCACTACGCGGCCGGCGACTAACGAATACGAACCGAATGAACACCGAACCACAACCCGGCGACACCACCCCCAGCGACCGTCAGCGGCCCGGCGATGCCGGCAAGCTGAACGCGGGCGAGGGCACGCGCGGACCGGACAAGCGCGCTGGTGATTCCGCTCCGCAGGATCGCAGTTCGCGGCACGAGGAGCGCCTCAACGCCGAGGCCGCGGAGGACGCGAACTCGCCCATTGGTGGCGTGCACTTCTCCGCGCCGTTCATCCAGCGCCCCGTCGCGACGTTTCTGCTTTCCATCGCCATCATTCTGGCGGGCGCGGTCGCGTACAAGCTGATGCCGGTCGCCTCGTTGCCTGAGGTAGAGTTCCCGGTCATCTCCGTCGGTGCGGGTCTGCCGGGCGCAGACCCGGAGACCATGGCGTCCGCTGTCGCCACCCCGCTTGAACGCCAGTTCTCGCGCATCGCCGGCGTCAACCAGATGACATCGACGTCGTCGATCGGTTCGGCCAGCATCACGTTGCAGTTCGATCTGTCGCGCGACATCAACGGCGCCGCGCGCGACGTGCAGGCCGCCATCAGCGCCGCCCGCGCCCAGTTGCCGGCAAACCTGCCCAGCAATCCGACCTACCGCAAGATCAATCCTGCAGACGCGCCGATTATGATCCTGGCGCTCACCAGCGACACGCTGACCGTCCCGCAGCTCTATGACGCCGCCGACTCCATCCTGGCGCAGAAATTGGCCTCGGTGCAGGGCGTGGGGCAGACGTTCGTGGGCGGATCCTCCAAGCCCGCGGTTCGGCTTGAGGCGAACCCGCAGCAGCTCACCAGTTACAACCTGTCGCTGAACACGCTTGCGGCCGCGGCCCAGACCTTCAATGTGCTGGAGCCCAAGGGGTACCTGAACGGTGCGGATCAGCGATGGTCCATCAGCACCAGCGACCAGCTCTTTGGCGCGGACGCCTACCGCCCTCTGGTCGTGGCCACCAGCCGCGGCCCGGTCACCACGGTCACCGCCAACAACGGTCTGCAGGCGAATGTGGCCAGCGCGACCGCGGGCGCAACCGGAGGAGGCGGCAGCAACAACACGGGCAGCTCTTCCGCCAACGGCGCGGGATCGTCCACCTCGGCCAGCAGCTCCGGTTCCAGCACGGGTACGTCCGGCGGCAGTTCCTCCTCGAGCAGCGCGTCCTCAGGCTCGGTCTCGTCACTGGCTTCCCCGACCACGGGTGGTGGCGGCGGTGGTGGCACTGCGAACACGGGTGGAACTGCGGCGACCACGACTCAGACCAACGCCGCCGTCAGTTCGATCGGCAGTAACGTTTCCGCGCCCACCACGGCGGCCATCAACAGCGGCACCGGCTACACCTCGGCCGCCATCAACACCAACGCGTCCAACGTTGCGACCACCAGCACGCCGGCTGCCGGCATCGTGCGCGTGGGCGACGTCGCCCAGGTGGTCAACTCCGTTGAAGACATTCACACCTTCGGCATGTTCAACGGCAAGCCGTCGATCCTGATCATCGTCTTCAAGTCGCCCGGCGCCAACGTCATCGAGACGGTCGACAACATCGAGAAGCAGCTTCCCATGCTGCAGGCATCCATCCCGCCCAGCATCAAGCTGCAGGTGGCACTCGACCGCACCGTCACGATTCGCGCCAGCGTGCGAGACATCACGCGGACCATGATGATCACCATCGTTCTGGTGATCCTGGTCGTCTTCTTCTTCCTGCGCGAGGTCCGGTCCACGCTGATCCCGTCGGTCTCGGTGCCGCTCTCCTTGCTGGGCACCTTCGGCGTCATGTACCTGTTGGGCTACACGCTCGACAACCTGTCGCTGATGGCGCTGACCATCTCGACCGGCTTCGTGGTGGACGACGCCATTGTCGTCATCGAGAACATCTCGCGGCACCTGGAAGAGGGTCTGTCGCCGTATGAAGCGGCCATGCTCGGGTCGAAGGAGATCGGCTTCACCGTCGTCTCCATGTCGATCTCGCTCATTGCGGTGTTCATCCCCATCCTGCTGATGGGCGGCATCGTGGGCCGACTCTTCCGCGAGTTTGCGGTCACCTTGTCGGTGGCCATTCTGATGTCGCTGATGGTGTCGCTCTCCACCACACCGATGCTTTCTGCGAAGTTCCTCAAAGCGCACAAAGACATCAAGCACGGCCGGCTCTATCGCTGGAGCGAGAAGTTCTTCGACTTCATCAACATGGAATATGAGCACGGCCTGAGCTGGGTGCTTCGGCACCAATTGCCGGTGCTGCTCATCACCATTGGCACTTTCGCGCTCAACATCTACCTGTTCATCCTGGTGCCCAAGGGCTTCTTTCCGCAGCAGGATACCGGGCGCATGGGCGGCCGCATTCAGGGCCAGCAGGACGTCTCGTTCGACGCCATGAAGCTGAAGGTCGAGCAGATGACGGAGATCGTCAAGAAGGATCCTGCCGTGCAAAACGTGATGAGCTCCGTGGGCGGCGGCGGACCGGGCGGCGGCGCGTCCAACAGCGGCAACATGTTCATCTTCCTGAAGGATCCGGACCAGCGCAAAGGCGAGTCCGCGGACATGGTGATCGCGCGCCTGCGGCCCAAGCTTTCCAGCATGCCGGGTGTCATCACCTACCTGCAGTCCTCGCAGGAACTGAACATCGGCGGCCGCAGCTCCGCGACGCAGTATCAGTACACACTCACCGCCGATTCGGTCAGCAACCTGAACCAGTGGGCGCCGAAGATGATGGAGGCGATGCAGCACGAGCCCGACTTGCGCGACATCGCCACCGACCAGCAGGATCAGGGGTTGCGTGCACAGCTCGTGATCGACCGCGACACCGCCTCGCGGCTTGGCATCAGCGCACTTACCATTGACCAGACGCTCTCTGCGGCGTTCGGCCAGCGGCAGGTGTCGACCACTTACAAGCCGCTGAACCAGTACCACGTGGTTCTGGAGGTTGCGCCGGAGTGGCAGCAGAACCCGGACGCGCTGAAGACGATCTTTGTCACGTCATCCACCGGCGCCCAGGTGCCGCTCTCGGCGATCTCGCATTTTGAGATTCAGCGCATTCCGCTGCAGGTGAATCACCAGGGGCTGTCCCCGGCAGCCACGCTGTCGTTCAATTTGCCTCCGGGCGTCTCACTGTCGCAGGCCACCGCGGCAATCGATCACGCCCGCAACAGCATTGGGGTGCCCGCGTCCATCGCAGGCGGGTTCCAGGGCACGGCCGCGGCCTTCAAGGACTCGCTGTCTTCCGAGCCGATCCTGATCCTGCTGGCGCTTACCGCGGTCTACATCGTGCTGGGCATCCTGTATGAGAGCTTTATCCACCCGCTTACCATTCTCAGCACGCTGCCCTCCGCGGGTGTCGGCGCGCTGATCGCGCTCCTCGTCACGCAAGTCGACCTCTCGGTCATCGCGATGATCGGCATCATCCTGCTGATCGGCATTGTGAAAAAGAACGCGATCATGATGATCGACTTTGCCCTGGTCGCCGAGCGCGACCACGGCAAGAGCCCGCGGGATGCCATCTACGAAGCGTGCTTGCTGCGCTTCCGGCCCATTATGATGACCACCATGGCTGCTCTGCTGGGAGCGATCCCGCTTGCGTTCGGCACGGGAACCGGTTCCGAGCTGCGCCGTCCGCTTGGCATCACCATCGTTGGTGGCCTCCTGGTGTCGCAGGCGCTTACGCTCTTCACTACGCCGGTGGTGTACCTCTACATGGATCGGCTCCGCGCTTTCCTGGCACGCTTTTTCGGAAGCGCTCCCGAGGCCGCACCCAAGAAGCCCTACAACTACCCTCAGCCGGTCGCAGGAGACTAGACCCATTCAAGCCTCACGATCGCTGGCTCAACACGGGAAAACCTGCAACCTCCACGTCTGCCGTTTCATCCCACCTGTCGTGAAACTGCGTTCGCCCATACTGCTGGCCGGCCTTATAGCGGCCGCGACTCTCTACGGCCAGACCACCACGGCGACTCAACCGGCGACCACCGGCACGACTGCCTCGGCTCCTGCTTCCACCGGCGGAGCGACCTCTGGCGGCGCAAACTCCACGGCTGCCGCACCTTCGGGCCAGGCCGGTGCCGCTCGCGTTCGTGGTCGAGGTAGCCGGGGCAACGGCGCGGGCTCGCCGCGAGGTGGAAACGGTGCGAACCCCTCGCAGCCGCCCGCTCCAGCCGCCAACGGCGACGTGCAGGTAACCGGCTTTCCCGCGGCAAACGCCACCGGCACGGTCGACCGGCCGCTGCTTCCCATCGCTTCTACCGGCAACGGCCTGGGTATTCCGTCCGGCGCACCTATCGTGGTTCGGCTGCGGTCTGCGGTCGATTCGGGCCACGCTCACAACGGCGACATGGTCGACGGAACACTGGCGGCGCCCATCGGCAACCTGCCGGCGGGAACGCCCGTTCGACTAACTGTGGTGCAGGCAGCACCTGCGGGCAGAATCTCCAGCTACGGCCAGCTCTCCCTGCAGGTCGTCAGCATTGCCGACCGTCGCGTGCTGTCCAACACGGTGACCGCGCTGGGCAAAGAGGGTGCCAAGGAGTTGCCGGATGCGGCGCCGGCGCGCGGAACCGAAGCGGTGTTTACGCCGGACCAGCCCATCTCGCTTCCGGCCGCCTAGCCACTACGCCTGCGTCGTTCCGCAATGCCATGTCGGCGTCGGAACAACGCGGAGCCTCTAGCTGCCGCCCCGCACCGCGGCCAGCATCTCCGCCGCGTGGCCTTCCGGCTTTACGGCGCGGAACTCAGCTTGCAGCTTTCCGTCCTTGTCAAAGAGGAACGTGGATCGTTCCACTTTCGTCACCGGCTTGCCATACATGCTGCCTTGCTTCACCACGTCGAACTCGCGCGCCACCGTCATCTCCGGGTCGGCCAGCAGCGTGTAGGGCAGGCTGTACTTCTCGGCAAACTTCTTCTGCTTGCCGGGCGTGTCGCGGGAAATGCCCAGCAGCACGGCACCAGCGGCCTTCAACTCGCTGTATAGATCGCGGAACTCGCACGCCTCGGCCGTACAGCCCGGCGTGTCGGCACGCGGGTAGAAGAACAGCACCACGGGGCTGCCGCGGAACTGGGAGAGGGAAACAGCATCGCCGTTCTGATCGGGCAGCGTGAACTCGACAGGGTCGCCAATCTGCATAGCTTCAGCTTAGCGAATCCGCAGCGACCCGGTCAGCCAGGCTCTGCGCACAGCTTACGCAAGCATCGACTGCGATAATCAACTTATGCCGGAGATCCGCGTCGAAACCGATTCCGCACACTATTCGGTGCACCTTGGCAGTGGCCTGCTGCAGCCGCAGGCGGGCGCAAGCTCACTCGTCGGCCTGCCCGCTAAAGCCTCACGCGTGATTGTCGTCACCTCTCCGGAGGTCGAGCGCTTCTGGGGTGAGTCGCTGCGCCGCGCTCTTGGCAACGGCATTCCGGTGAACCTGCTCCACGTCCCGGCTGGCGAACAGCACAAGCGCCTCAGCACGGTTGAGCGCCTCTGCGAAGAACTGGCTGCGTTGGGTGCCGATCGCGACACCCTGCTCATCGCTCTTGGCGGCGGTGTCATCGGTGACATTACCGGCTTCGTCGCTGCGATTTACATGCGTGGCATCCGCTTCTTGCAAGTTCCTACGACTCTGCTTGCCCAGGTTGACAGTTCGGTGGGTGGCAAAACCGGCGTAAACCTTGCCGCAGGCAAGAACCTGGTCGGCAGCTTTCACCAGCCGGTCGCTGTCATCGCCGATCTGGACACGCTGCGCACGCTGCCCGTGCGCGAACTTCGCGCCGGCCTGCAGGAGAGCGTCAAGTCCGCCATCATTCGCGACGCGGCTCTCTTCGACTTCATGGAAGCAAATCTCGACGCGGTTCTGGCAGGCGACTCCGCAGCGCTCGAACGCGTGGTCGAGAGCAGCATTCGGGTCAAGGCGGCCGTGGTTGCAGCCGACGAGCGAGAAGGCGGTCTGCGGATGATCCTCAACTTCGGCCACACCGTCGGCCACGCGATTGAAGCGGCAACCGAGTACAAGCACCTGCTGCATGGCGAGGCGATCGGCTGGGGCATGCTGGCCGCGATTCACCTGGGCGAGTCGCGCGGCGTGCTGCCCGCTGCGGACGCGAACCGGATGCGTGAACTCATCCGCCGAACTACCGACCTGCCTAATTTTGCAGCAACTACGGAGCGCCTCGTAGCGCTCACCGGATCCGACAAGAAGAAGCGCAGCGGCACGCTCTCATTCATCCTGCCGATCGGTATCGGGCAGGTTGAAATCGTCAACGACGTCACAGAGGCCGAGTTGAGCGCTGCCGTTGCCGCCATGTTGGCCGAGGTGCAGGCAATCAGCAGGGCATCCGGAGTGGAGGAGCCCGCGCATGCCGGCTGACCCACCTCGTTTGACCGGCGCGCGTCCCGAAGGCACTCGCACCACAGCCGAGGCATCCATGGCCGTGCAGCAGATGTTTGACACCATCGCGCCGAAGTATGACCAGCTCAACCACCTGCTCAGCTTCGGCATGGACCGTGTGTGGTGGAATCGCGCGGCGCGCTTCTTTGACGACGTGCTGCGCCGCCCTGAGGCGAACGTGCTGGACCTGTGCTGTGGCACCGCCGACATGACGGCGGCGCTGCTGGCCCGACGGCCTGCCTCCGCCGGCGCGGCGCCGATCACCGCGATCGACTTCTCGCACGAGATGATCGAGCGCGGCCGCGCCAAGCTCGCCGGCAAGCTAGTTGATTTCATCGAAGCGGATGCCCTGAACCTGCCTTTGACGGACGCCTCGCAGGACCTGGTCGTCTCTGCCTTCGGCTTTCGAAATCTGGCGGACTACGACGCGGGCCTGCGCGAGATCCGGCGCGTGTTGCGCCCCGGCGGCCGCATCGGCATTCTGGATTTCAGCACCCCTTCAGGCTTATTAGGAACGGCTTATCAGTTGTATTTTCAACACGTTCTGCCGCGCATCGGCGGAATCCTCTCCGGCAGCGGAGCATCCTATCGATATCTGCCGGCGAGTGTTGAACGGTTTCCGCCTCCCGCAGAGTTCTGCACGCTGATGAACCGCGCCGCCTTCCGTGAAACCCGCTGGCAACCGTACCTGTTCGGCGTTGCCGGGCTGTGGAGCGGAACCGCGGACGCACCCCAACGCTGATTCACCCTTCAAGGCAACAACCCTTTTCAGGAGAGTTTTTCCATGCCTCACGCATCCGGATACGCTGCAGCCACGCCCAAGGCTCCGCTGGCCCCCTTCGACTTCGAGCGCCGCGAGCCCGGTGACCGCGACGTGCAGATCGAGATCAAGTTCTGCGGCATTTGCCACTCCGACATCCACCAGGTCCGCGACGAGTGGTTCCAGGGCGTTTTCCCAATGGTCCCGGGCCACGAAATCGCTGGCGTGGTGAAGAGCGTCGGCAGCGCCGTTACCAAGTTCAAGGTCGGCGACCACGTTGGCATCGGCTGTTTCGTCGATAGCTGCCGCACCTGTATCGAGTGCAAGCAGGGGGAGGAGCAGTTCTGCCAGGTGAAGCTGGTGCAGACCTACAACGACCGCGACAAGGAAGGCCAGCCCACCTATGGCGGCTACTCCGATCACATCGTCGTCGACCAGGACTACGTCCTCCGCATTCCTGCGAACCTGAACCTGGACGAGGCCGCGCCTCTGATGTGCGCCGGCATCACCCTGTGGTCGCCGCTGAAGCACTGGCAAGCCGGCCCCGGCAAAAAGGTCGCCGTCATCGGCCTGGGCGGTCTGGGTCACATGGGCGTCAAGCTGGCCCATGCCTTGGGCGCTGAGGTTACCGTCCTTAGCCAGTCCCTGAAGAAGCAGGATGACGGCAAGCGCCTGGGTGCCGACCACTTCTACGCCACCAACGATCCGGAAACTTTCACCAAGCTCGCCGGCCAGTTCGACCTGATCCTGAACACCGTTTCCGCCGCCGATGACTGGAACCGCCTGATGACGCTGCTGAAGCGCGACGGCACCATGGTCGTGGTTGGCGCGCCGGAACACCCCGTGCCAGTGTCGGCATTTTCGATGATCGTGGGTCGCAAGTCGCTTGCTGGATCCATGATCGGCTCCATCAAGGAAACGCAGGAAATGCTCGATTTCTGCGGCGAGCACAACATCGCCTCCGACATCGAGAAGATCAGCATCGCCGACGTGAACGATGCCTACGAGCGCGTTCTGAAGAGCGACGTCCGCTACCGCTTCGTCATCGACCTTGCCACGCTCAAGGGCGGCGAAAAGGCCGCGGCGTAACTGCTCGCGCACTATCTGTTGCGGGATCGGGTGTTCCCGACTGAACGTGTAGGCTGAAAACGCATGGCCGATCCCGTCAGTCCGGACGCCTCCCCGCAGCACCTGCAGCACATCAAGCGTGAAACGGCTTTGCGCAGCGTGTTGGCGGCCTCCGCGATCACGCTGCTCAAGGTCATCACGGGCGTTGCAACCGGTTCGCTTGGCATGCTTAGCGAGGCGGCGCACTCCGCGATTGACCTCATCGCCAGCCTGATGACGCTGCTGAGCCTGCGCGTCGCCGACCGGCCCGCAGACGAGGATCACACCTACGGCCACGGCCGCGTCGAGAGCCTTTCCGCATTTGTGGAAACGCTCTTCATGCTCGCCTCGTCCGTGTGGATCATCTACGAAGCGGTCGAGCGGCTCCTGCGCTACCGGCACGGCGAAGCCATAGCACTCAGCATTTCGCCCTGGCCGGTGGTGGTTCTTCTACTCTCCATCGCCGTTGACTGGACGCGTTCCCAGGCACTCCGCCGCGCCGCGCAACAGGCACATTCGCAGGCGCTGGAGGCCGAGGCTCTCCACTTCGGCACGGACATCTGGTCGTCCTTTGCGGTTCTGCTCGGCCTGGTCGCCGCGTATCTAGGCCAGCATCTCGGCATTCGGCAGTTGGAACTCGCCGATCCTGTTGCGGCATTTCTGGTTTCCGCGATCATTCTGCACGTCACCTGGGGATTGGCGCGCGAGACCGTCGACGCCTTGCTGGACAAGACGCCGCCCGATACCCGAGACGCCATGGCTGCGAAGATCGCGCAGGTTCCGGGTGTGGTCTCAGTGAATCGGCTGCGGATGCGGCGATCCGGTGGCAGCTACTTCGCCGATGTAACCGTCGGCATGGCGCGAACGATCACGTTCCAACGGTCCGAACAGCTCGTCGCGGAAATTACCCGTGCCGTTCAGGGCGTTCTGCCCGCAACCGACGTCGTAGTTCACACCATCCCGGTGGCAGACAAGCAGGAAAGCGTCTTCGACCGGGTGCGTGCAGTTGCTGCCCGAGCGGATCTTTCGGTGCATGACGTCTCCGTGCAGCAACTCGAGCGTGGTCTGCAGTTGGAGCAGCACCTGGAACTTCCCGCCGAAACCCTCCTCCGCGATGCTCACGAGACTGCATCCAGGTTGGAAGCCGACATCCGGCGCGAAATCCCCGAAATCCGCTCTATCACGACCCACATCGAGGGGGAAGACCAGGCGATCGCGCATCCGGAGCGGGTCGTTCGCGATCCCAAATTGCTCGAAGACTTGCGTGCGACCGCAGCGCAATGGCCCGAGATCGACGATGTTCACGACCTGTTTGGTCTTTGGCACGGGGACAAGCTGGAGCTGAGCTGCCATTGCACTCTTCCGGATGACATGCGGATTGATGCCGTGCATTCGGTGATCTCAGCGTTGGAGACGGCTTTCCTCCGGGAACACCCCTCGGTGACCCGTGTCTTGATTCATCCCGAGCCCGCCACCGACAACCGGCGTTGAAGTTTTCGAAAGGCGTAAGTTGCTGATTCGCCGACGCGATCGCATCTTGCAGCAGCTCACTTATTCACACGTCTTCCACAGAAAAGGCAAGGAGCGGCTTGCACAGGAGCTTGCGTTCGGATAACTTCAACCAAGTCGAGCACAGCGATGTGCGAGACGAAAGAAAACAGCGACAACGGTTGACAGGTGAAAGTGACCTGTGTAGAGTTGGAAGAGTCGAGCGAGGGTCGCAAAAGCGACAGCGAGACGATACGCTGAGCAGTCCAAGCGTTTGTGGTCCGACAAAGAGAACAGCAAGAGCCTTCACCATCGGTTCTGGTTCCGGTCCCACCACCAAACCCAAGCCACTGCAGTTTGAATAGATGAGGAGCCTAGGCTCCGGGCATTGTCTTCGGGCAACGCCGAGTTGATTGAGATTTGAGCGCTGCTTCCACAGTGAAGCAAGCCAAGTGCAACGATCGAAGAGTGCGATTCGCCAGAGTCACACGCCTGCTTTCAGCGCCTGCTACTCGTGTCCGAGGGACTGAGCGACCATGTGGATCGCCGGCGAGTGAGGGTGTCGGGGAGTGAGCGGGTTGACAAAGAGAGCGAAACGCGATACTCTAAGAAAGTTGACGCAAGGCAGTAGCGAGCGAGCGACGCGGTTCTGGTCTAACAAGATAAGAATACAGCGAGCAAGCAATCCGGTCCAGAGCGAGTGCTCATAAAGACCTCACTACACAAGCAGCGCGCACCAAGTTCGAGGACACAACTCGTCGACAAAGACGGGCGTCCTTGATCCAAAAGCAGACGGCTTAGGCTGAATCTGTTCCGGATCTTTGACAACATAGTTGAACGTGCCAGTCGTGAGATACGGCAAGACCTTGTGGTCTGGTCATCTCACTAGTTATACCCGCACAACGTTTCGAGGTTGTGCGGCGCACATCTCTGGGGACCCCGTCCTGTCAGAGTGTGCAACCAGAATTCAAACGAGAGTTTGATCCTGGCTCAGAATCAACGCTGGCGGCGTGCCTAACACATGCAAGTCGCACGAGAAAGGGGCTTCGGCCCTGAGTAAAGTGGCGCACGGGTGAGTAACACGTGACTAACCTACCCTCGAGTGGGGAATAACCTAGGGAAACCTGGGCTAATACCGCATAACACTTACGAGTCAAAGCAGCAATGCGCTTGGGGAGGGGGTCGCGGCAGATTAGCTAGTTGGTGGGGTAATGGCCTACCAAGGCGATGATCTGTATCCGGCCTGAGAGGGCGCACGGACACACTGGAACTGAAACACGGTCCAGACTCCTACGGGAGGCAGCAGTGGGGAATTTTGCGCAATGGGGGAAACCCTGACGCAGCAACGCCGCGTGGAGGATGAAGTCTCTTGGGACGTAAACTCCTTTCGATAGGGACGATTATGACGGTACCTATAGAAGAAGCCCCGGCTAACTTCGTGCCAGCAGCCGCGGTAATACGAGGGGGGCAAGCGTTGTTCGGAATTATTGGGCGTAAAGGGCGCGTAGGCGGTTTGGCAAGTTTCGTGTGAAAACTTCGGGCTCAACTCGAAGCCTGCACGGAAAACTGCCGGGCTTGAGTATGGGAGAGGTGAGTGGAATTTCCGGTGTAGCGGTGAAATGCGTAGATATCGGAAGGAACACCTGTGGCGAAAGCGGCTCACTGGACCATAACTGACGCTGAGGCGCGAAAGCTAGGGGAGCAAACAGGATTAGATACCCTGGTAGTCCTAGCCCTAAACGATGATTGCTTGGTGTGGCAGGTACCCAATCCTGCCGTGCCGAAGCTAACGCGATAAGCAATCCGCCTGGGGAGTACGGTCGCAAGGCTGAAACTCAAAGGAATTGACGGGGGCCCGCACAAGCGGTGGAGCATGTGGTTTAATTCGACGCAACGCGAAGAACCTTACCTGGGCTCGAAATGTACAGGAATCCGGTAGAAATATCGGCGCCCAGCAATGGGCCTGTATATAGGTGCTGCATGGCTGTCGTCAGCTCGTGTCGTGAGATGTTGGGTTAAGTCCCGCAACGAGCGCAACCCTTACCTCCAGTTGCTACCATTTAGTTGAGCACTCTGGCGGAACCGCCTCGGATAACGGGGAGGAAGGTGGGGATGACGTCAAGTCCTCATGGCCTTTATGTCCAGGGCTACACACGTGCTACAATGGCCGGTACAAACCGCTGCGAACCCGTGAGGGGGAGCCAATCGGAAAAAGCCGGCCTCAGTTCGGATTGGAGTCTGCAACTCGACTCCATGAAGCTGGAATCGCTAGTAATCGCAGATCAGCATGCTGCGGTGAATACGTTCCCGGGCCTTGTACACACCGCCCGTCACATCACGAAAGTGGGTTGCACTAGAAGTCGGTGCGCTAACCGCAAGGGAGCAGCCGCCCAAGGTGTAATTCATGATTGGGGTGAAGTCGTAACAAGGTAGCCGTAGGAGAACCTGCGGCTGGATCACCTCCTTTCTAAGAGAGAACGTCACGGCACAGGATCACGCCTCGCGTATCGCGAGCAGCTGCTTGGCTGAGTGTCCCCTGATGTTGCCGTGTACACCCCTCAACTCCTCTTCTGGTGGAGCTTGAGGGAGCTTGAACCAGACCCTCTCTTGGTCTGCCAATTTCTACACGATGGTCAACGGCCGGCGTAGCCGGTCCGCACGTTCAACTGTGTCCTCGAAATACTTTCGAAGAGCCGCCCTGGTTTGCCAGGCGAGCTCAGAACGAGCAGCGAGGATGGGCGGTAGTCGCGATAGCGGCGCCGCCCGGTCTTCGGGCTGGGCCTGTAGCTCAGTTGGCTAGAGCGCACCCCTGATAAGGGTGAGGTCGGTAGTTCGAATCTACCCAGGCCCACCACTTGTCTTGACCACGCGGTCGCATTTGCGATACGCTGATCAGGTTGTTCACGAGGGGCTGTAGCTCAGCTGGGAGAGCACCTGCTTTGCAAGCAGGGGGTCAACGGTTCGATCCCGTTCAGCTCCACCAAACCGAAAGTCGTAAGGAACTCTGAGGTTGAGGCTCTGGCCTGATCCTTGGATTCCCTCGCAAGAGGAGTTTCCAGCGCCCAAGGGCGCACCGCGACAGCGGCATAGCTGATCGCATGGGATGTTTGACAACTGAATAGATTGGGTAATTAAACAACTACAAGGCTGAGCCTTCAGCGCGTGGGTCGTATCCGCGCAATGCTGAAGATTTAGTGTTGAGTGTCTTTAGGATAATTAAGGCGAAGTAACATGGACGCTCGCCGCAGGTAAGTGCTGCGTGCGAGTAAATTCTATGAGCAAGCTACTAAGGGCGCACGGTGGATGCCTTGGCAGAAACAGGCGATGAAGGACGTGGCAAGCTGCGATAAGCTTCGGGGAGCCGCACACAGGCTGTGATCCGGAGATTTCCGAATGGGGAAACCCACCTGGGCAAAACCCAGGTATGTCGAGCTGAATACATAGGCTTGAACAAGCGAACGGGGGGAAGTGAACCATCTCAGTACCCCTAGGAAGAGAAAGAAACCTCGATTCCGATAGTAGTGGCGAGCGAACTCGGAATAGCCCAAACCCGTTCCATTTCGGTGGCACGGGGGTTGTAGGGCCTGCAACAGTAGAGTTACCAATCCAGTCGATAGCGGAATCCGGTTGAAAACGGAACCATAGAGCGTGTCAGTCGCGTATGCGAAATTGATCTGGACTCGAAGCAGGTACCTGAGTAAGGCGGGGCACGAGAAACCCTGCTTGAATCCACGGGGACCATCCCGTAAGGCTAAATACTCGTTTCTGACCGATAGTGAACCAGTACCGTGAGGGAAAGGCGAAAAGCACCCCAGTGAGGGGAGTGAAAAGTACCTGAAACCGTGTGCCTACAAGCAGTGGGAGGACTATGCCCGCAAGGGAATGTCTGACCGCGTGCCTATTGCATAATGAGCCGGCTAGTTATTCTTGTCAGCAAGGTTAAGCGTGAGCGAGCCGCAGCGAAAGCGAGTCTGAATAGGGCGATTGAGTTGGCAGGAATAGACGCGAAGCGAGATGATCTACCCTTGGCCAGGTTGAAGGTGGGGTAACACCCACTGGAGGACCGAACCGGTGTTTGTTGAAAAAAGCTCGGATGAGCTGAGGGTAGGGGTGAAAGGCTAATCAAATTTCGTGATAGCTCGTTCTCTCCGAAATAGCTTTAGGGCTAGCCTCGGGTGATTTGGATCGGTGGTAGAGACATGATTGGACTAGGGGGCTTTCCGGCTTACTGAATCCAGCCAAACTTCGAATGCCGATCACAACCAGCCCGGGAGTCAGACTGTGGGGGCTAAGCTTCACAGTCGAGAGGAAAACAGTCCAGACCGCCTGCTAAGGTCCCCAAATTACAGTTAAGTGGGAAAGGAAGTCGGAACGCTCAGACAGCCAGGAGGTTGGCTTAGAAGCAGCCATCCTTTAAAGAAAGCGTAATAGCTCACTGGTCAAGCGGTCCGGTGCCGACAATACAACGGGGCTCAAACTGTATACCGAAGCAGCGGATGCATGCTTTTAAGCATGCGTGGTAGGAGAGCATTCTCACCGCGATGAAGGCAGACTGAGAAGACTGCTGGAGCATTGAGAAGAGACCCTGCCGGCATAAGTAGCGATAATCAGTGTGAGAACCACTGACGCCGAAAGTCTAAGGTTTCCTGAGGAAGGTTAATCCGCTCAGGGTTAGGCGGTCCCTAAGCCGAGGCCGAGAGGCGTAGGCGATGGACATCCGGTTAATATTCCGGACCTCCCAAGATCTCGTTATTACGATGGGGTGACACAGAAGGATAGACGCGGCCTCCTATGGCTATGAGGTCTAATGCACGTAAGCTGGTTTCGATAGGCAAATCCGTCGAGGCTTAACAGTGAGGTGCAAAAGAGTAAGACGTATGTCTGAAACGCGTTGAGTTCACGCTGTCAAGAAAAACCTCTAAGGAGAGGAATTGGGAACCGTACCACAAACCGACACAGGTGGACGAGGAGAATATCCAAAGGCGCTCGAGTGAAGGCTTGTTAAGGAACTCGGCAAATTAGACCCGTAACTTCGGGAGAAGGGTCACCACGGTAGGGTTCATAGCCCGAGGTGGTCGCAGTGAAACGCGTACGGCGACTGTTTAACAAAAACACAGGTCTCTGCAAAGTCTAAAACGACGTATAGGGGCTGACTCCTGCCCGGTGCTGGAAGGTTAAAAGGAGGGGTTAGCGCAAGCGAAGCTCTGAATTGAAGCCCCAGTGAACGGCGGCCGTAACTATAACGGTCCTAAGGTAGCGAAATTCCTTGTCGGGTAAGTTCCGACCTGCACGAATGGAGTAACGATCGTACGACTGTCTTAACGAGTTGCTCGGCGAACTTGTAGTACCGGTGAAGATGCCGGTTACCCGCAGCTAGACGAAAAGACCCCGTGCACCTTTACTATACTTTTACTGTGGGTTACGGCAATTGCTGCGCAGGATAGGTGGGAGGCTTTGATCCCGGGCTTTCGGGTTCGGAGGAGCCAACGGTGAGATACCACCCTGCGATTGTTGTGACTCTAACCTCCTCCCCTGATCGGGGAGAGGGACATAGTAAGACGGGTAGTTTGACTGGGGCGGTCGCCTCCTAAATTGTAACGGAGGCGCGCGAAGCTACACTCAGGCTGTTTGGAAATCAGCCGTCGAGTGCAAAGGCATAAGTGTGGTTAACTGCGAGACCTACAAGTCGAGCAGATGCGAAAGCAGGCCTTAGTGATCCGGTGGTTCTGTATGGAAGGGCCATCGCTCAACGGATAAAAGGTACGCCGGGGATAACAGGCTGATCATTGCCAAGAGTTCATATCGACGCAATGGTTTGGCACCTCGATGTCGGCTCATCGCATCCTGGAGCTGTAGAAGGTTCCAAGGGTTAGGCTGTTCGCCTATTAAAGCGGTACGTGAGCTGGGTTCAGAACGTCGCGAGACAGTTCGGTCTCTATCTGCTGTGGGCGTAGGAGATTTGAAGGGGGCTGTCCTTAGTACGAGAGGACCGGGATGGACGAACCTCTTGTGTTCCAGTTGTCTTGCCAAAGGCACGGCTGGGTAGCGAAGTTCGGTTATGATAACCGCTGAATGCATATAAGCGGGAAGCATGCCCTAAGATGAGATCTCCCAACCCGTAAGGGAAAAGAAGGGCCCTGGAAGACCACCAGGTTGATAGGCTGGATGTGTAAAGTCAGCAATGACAAAGCTTACCAGTACTAATCGCCCGTTCGGCTTGGTCATAGAATTTACTCTGCGCAGTAACCCTGCGATCCAGAGCATTCAACACAAGCCATGTAGTTGTACTCGCTGGGTAAGCGAGGATAAAGACGAAACGTCTACTCAATCTATTCAGTCGTGAAACACCGCATGCGGTGATTCGACAATTTGCCGGTGAGAATACCGCGAGGGTCACACCCGTTCCCATCCCGAACACGGAAGTTAAGCCTCGCTGGGCCGATGGTACTGCACGGGCAGCTGTGTGGGAGATTAGGTGGTCGCCGGCATAAACATAAGGCCTGCTCTTCGGAGCAGGCCTTTTTGCGTTTAGGAGGGACTGGTTCGATGCGCTGCGCGGGGCCGGGTAGGCTCAGTGGTTTAGGTCCGCCTGGGGCCCGGACAGCGGGCCTCTCTTTCAGTGACCTGCAGTGGACGTTGGCCACTGCAGAATCGATCCCCCTGGGGATGTTCCGGGGCTTCAAAAGGCTTGGACGGTTATATCTCCGAGTGCGGCATGCGGTCTGAGTCTCGCCTGCGCCCAGCGTTGTTCGTGGCGTCGTCGTTGGGGTCGCCCCACTCGGCAATGATGGAGATCTCGGAGCTATGACTCCGGGTCGGAAGCGCTGCTCTCTCGGGGCGTCCTCCGGATGCCGTGACCTGAACAGCAGAACGGAGTCATAGTTCTGTGCTCGCGATACCTACTTTGCAGCCGCCGTATGCTGGGGCAATAGCATGAAGATGCACGCCTATTTCTGGAAAGCGCTAGACGCGGCGGCCTATGGCTGTGCCTGCAGCGTCCGATACCTGGACCTCACTCGATCAAGCGCATGCTCCGCATCCGCGGGCGACGGGCGGTAGCGCCCCACAGTCCCTGTGTGCGTCTCACCTGGAGAGCGGGAGAGCGTCTACACTGAGGGTGAAGGAGACGAGCCATGAAGAAGACTTGGCTGAGTGCGGCCGCCGCGGTCGTTCTGCTCGTCCAAAGCAGCCCCGCCGAGCGGCAATCGCCCTTTACGAACCAGAGTCGGCCTATGTTGGCGCAGGTGACGATGCTGGCGGTAAGCAGCTCGTCTCGGCAGAGCTTTGCGGGAAATCAAGAAGTGTATCTGGCGGATCTGCAGACCAAGAACGGGGAGCATCAGTTCGTTCGTCTGGTTGACCAATATCCCGGGTACGGTCTGCCCATCCGCGACTCGCTCCTGAGGAGCCGGACCCTGTTCACTATGCGGGTCACCCGCGAGCCCGAGTGCGACGTTCCGGGATCGCAGATTTTCCTGGCGCCTTCGGATGCCGTGGTCTTCAATGCATCTGCGAGAGACTCGCTCCAGGCGCAGGGCACAGAGCTGGTGCCGTGCTACAAAACCCTGCACAGCACAATCCGGATTGCCAAGGTCAAATAGCCAAGCCCGGCTAACGCCAGATCAGCGCAGCGCTGCGGTCGGCGTTGTCGTTCCAAGCCGCGCGTCATAACTTCGCGGGAACTGCAGGACCGCCGCCCACTGCCCGTGCCGCTCGGCTTGCCAGACCACCGTGCCGCCCAGAGAGCGAGCCACCTCGGCTGGTAGTAGGTCACGGTGCGCGTCGAAGTAGCGGGCGTCCGCTTGGGTCGTATGGCTCGCCCAGTTTAGGCCACCCGGCGGCGGGTTGTACTTCGTCGAAAAGACGATCGCTGTGTCGAAGTTTCCAGGCTCTTGCGCAGCCTTGGCGACCTCTTCGGGCGTGAAGTTCTGAATCTCCGCCGTGCGAACCGGGTGTGTCACATAGCCCAGCTCCGGCCGCTGCAGGTCTGCCGTCACGGGCCAGGCGCTCAGCACAGTCGCACCGGGGCGGTGCTCGACCACCTGCTGGATAGCCTGCTGCTGCAGCCGAATCATGTCCTCGTAGGCCAAGTTGTCTTCGGGCGCAAAGGGATAAGGCGGGTTCACGACACAACCTGCGGCGAAGGCGACCAACGTCACGGCTGCAAGCACCCACCACTTTGCAACCCGGCGCTGCCACTCGCACACAAACAGCAGAAGCAGCAGAGGGTACACGGGCAGCAGATACCGCGTCAGCAGGGCCCCGCCCAAAACGCTGAAGGCGACCCAATTCGCACAGATGATGACCACAAGGCTGACGGCGAACGACCTGGAAAGCCTGCGCCGGCCTGCCAGCACGGGCAGGCCAAGTGTGGCAAGTGTCAGCAGCGCCGGCACAAACAGGTTCATGTGTACGGTCAGGTGCACCAGCCGGTGCCACAGAGACAGCAGCACGCGCGTCACAGACAGATTTGCCGTGGCGTTGTAGCGCAGGTACTCCGGATTGCCGAAGGTAAAGCCGGTCTTCGCGCGGTGGTATGCGTACCAGGCGGCCAGCGGCAAAACGGGGAACGCCAAGCCAGCGACGAGCCACGCCTGCCGACGCCCTGCAGCCCCACCACCGCGCTCCCGGCGCATCTGCCACCAGCGGACTGCCTCCAGGGCGAACAGTGCTGCCGGGGTCACGATCGCGGTTTCCTTGCTGAGCACGGCCAGGCTGAAGCACACCGCCACCCACGCACCGCAGCGCGCTGCGCCGGAGGCCCCTTGCCCGTCCCGGAAACTCTCTGCGTAGAACACCAGCGCCCACAGAGTGGCGGCCGCCGCAAACATGTCCGCGTGCGCCAGCGTGCTCTGCGCAAACCAAACGGAGTACAAGGCCGTCAGCACGGTCACAGCCGCGGCCACGGCCTGGCCGGCCGTTTGCCGCGCCAGCCGGTACACAGCTAGCAGCGCAACGCTGGTCACCAGGCACATCAGTAGCCTGGTGCTGTAGATGTGGAAGCCGGTCACGTGCCACCAGGCGGCCAGCAGTACGGACGGCAGCGGCGGGTGTGCGTTGCGCACTGTCGATACCGGAATGAGCGTGCCGAGCCGCCAAAAGTCCCAAGCCGCCGGAATGTAGTAACCGCCCTCGTCCCAGTAGTAGGGCAGCCGCATCAGCGGCAGATGCAGCAGGTAAACACCCGCAAAGATCAGCGGCAGCCACGGCAGGGAATAGCCCTTCGACGCGGCAGTCGGGGCGTCGGGCGGATCGTGTTCAGCGGCAGAAACAGGAAAGGTGCTGTTATCCAAGGTGCCGGACCATGCGTTCTACGCGAAAAGGACCTGTTCCTGCTGACGCTCGTTGCGCCACGCGACGGAACAGGTCCTCCAGTTCGAACTGTGCGACCCGGCCGGGCTTCTCCGCGAAGGAATTGCTCAACCGGGTGCGCCGTGGAAACTGCTTAGTTGATCGATCCGCCGTTCTGGGCCGCACCGTTGCCGCCATAGTTCGGCTCCAGCTTCAGCTCGCCAAAGGTGGCCTCGTACTGCGCCAGGTTCTGGCCCAGGATGTTGAACAGGGCCTTGGCCTGCTGCGGGCTCAGGTAGATGCCCTGCTTCGAGGTGAAGCTGACTTCTTCCGGCGACGCCGACGACATGGTGCCGAACACCAGGTGGAAGTCCCAGACGCTCATCTTGATCTGCACGCTGTTGGCATACAGGTCGTTGTAATCTTCGCTCTCGCTCACGCGAATGGTGGGTTCGTTCTGATCGGCCATTGCTCGTATCCTTCTCAAACGTAAAATCTGCGCCGGCGGCGCGTGGGTGGTCAGGAGCGATGTACCACGCTGCCGCGTCTCCGCTGCAGTCGGGGCTGGGCGCTGCCAGTTCCGGGGTGTTTTATGGTGCGGGAGAGGGGACTTGAACCCCTACGGATCGCTCCGCTAGATCCTAAGTCTAGTGCGTCTGCCAATTTCGCCACTCCCGCACGCAGGTTCTAGTCTAACCTCTGCCTTGCGGTTCCTCTGTGGCCACCCGAGCGGCTTCTGTCGAAACAAAGCGGCTGTGCTCTCGGTCTTTCCGGACCGTGCCAATGGGGAACACCTCGCCGTGGAAGCTCAGGAACACACCCGGCTGCACCAGTTGGGTTGCCAGCAAAGCTTCGGTCAGGTTCTGCATTGCGTCGGAGCCCTCAATGCCCAGCGGAGTCATCGCCCCGGTAAAGATCACGGGCGTTCGCAACGTGGGCAGGCGCGCGGCAACCACCTTTCCGGTCTCAACCATGGTGTCGGTGCCATGGGTCACCAGCACGGGCAGCCCCTTCGCCACCGCGGTGGCTACATGGTCCGCGATGCACTCGCGATCCGCTTCGGTCATGTCGAGCGAATCCTTGTTCATCAACTGCTCCACCGTCACCTCAAGGCCAGGCAGCCGCAGCAGCTTCAGGCAGCGCGCAATCTGGGGCTCGGTGTTGCGCATTTCGCCGTTCTGCTCCACGTAGCGCTTTTCCATGGTGCCGCCGGTGGTCAAAATATGCACGCGTCGCATCGCTTCTTATCGTACCGTCCGCCCCGCAGGCTGCCCTGCCGCAGCAGTTCCGTGTGGTCTCAGCTTCGGCTCAGACCGCCGACACTGCGGGATGCCGGTTGCCAGCCAGCGTTCGGCCATACTCCGTAATGGGCCGCTCAAAGAAGTAAAACGACACCCAACTGACCGCCACCGCCGCCGGAAACGCCAGCAGAAAGCAGCGTGGCGAGCTGAGTCCTGTCGCATTGCCGATCGCGAAGTGGATGAACTGGTGGTACAGGTACAGCCCGTAGCTGATCGTTCCAATAAACGCCAGCGGCCGCCACGTCAGCGCTCGCGACAGCGGCGAATCACCCCGCACCAGGACGTACGCCAGCGTGAACACGAACCAGGCAGCCAGCAGCGAATACCCGACGCCATTGAACAGGTGAGTATTGGCTTCCCGGTCGAACCGCCCCGGCATGGCCCACGACAACGCCGCAAACACAGCGGCGCAGCCGACCGCGCACAGCCCTGCAAACCTGCCCAGAAACTTTGCCGCAGCCGCGTGCTCCATCGCCACAGCCAGCAGGGCGCCACACGCCAGACCGTCCAGCCGGAAGGGCGTGAGGAAGTAGATGAACGTGTAGCGGTGCGACGGGCTGGTGGCGATCACGCGCAGCACCGGCTCCAGCACCAGGATGGCCAGCAACAGCATCATCAAGGCGCGCCGGGCCATGTGGCGAACCGCAAACGGAAAGACGAAGTAGAAGTGCTCTTCCACCGCCAGCGACCAGAAGTTCAGCAGATGCCCGACCGCCAGCCGGCTCGAGGCACTGGCCAGGTTTCCAAGGAAGACGACGTAGAGCAGCACATGCTTCAGCGGCGGACGGTATGCCACTACCGCTACCAGGATGGCCACCATTGCGGCCGGCAGGATCCGCGTGACGCGCTTCAGGTAAAACCTGGACCAGAAGCGCTCGTTCCTGCGGTCCTTGCGTAGTCCCGTCGTGATCAGATAGCCACTCAACACAAAGAAAAGGTCAACTCCGACCCATCCGCCGCGGACGATCTCGAAGTGGTGCAGCATGACTGCAAGAATCGCCAGGGCACGGAGCCCATCCAGCCGCGAAAGGTGCATCTCCCGATTCTAAAAGCGCCTTGCGGGCCATCTCGCGTCGCGGCGCTTTCGGCCGGGTTCCACTTTGGCCGGCTGCGAGACAATCACCGCATGAAGATTCTCCGCAACGGGTCGCAACCCTCCTCCACGGGCAACGCTGACTGGTTCACCGGTACCGTCCGCCTGGATCAGCCCTTCGCGGCCGAAGAGCCCGCACGCCTCGCCGGAGCCCTGGTTACGTTTGAACCCGGAGCCCGAACGGCCTGGCACACGCATCCGCTCGGCCAGACGCTGGTCGTTACCGCCGGCCTGGGCTGGGCGCAGCGCGAGGGCGGTCCTGTCGAAGAGATTCGCCCTGGCGACGTGGTCTGGTTCGCGCCCGGGGAAAAGCACTGGCACGGTGCCACGGCCACCACCGCCATGACGCATCTCGCCCTGCAGGAGCGGGAGAACGGCAAGGCCGTCGACTGGCTGGAGAAGGTGTCAGACGACCAGTACCGTCGCGAGTAGGGCTTCTTTACAGGCCGCCTGCAAGATCGTCGTCAGCGGCTGTTCGGTTCGACAAACATCTCTTCCGGTGTATTCCTGGTTAGCTGAGCGACCATCGCGTCCGCCTCGAACGGCCTCAGCAGATCGATCGGCGGCTGATCCGTCGCCTCACGCGAGAGCCAGCGGTCGTAGTTGTTTGCGTGCAGGATTACCGGCATCCGGGTGTGGATCCGTTCCATCAACTCGTTCGGATCCGTGGTGAGGATCGTATAACTCTGGAGCCATTGACCGGTCTCGGGGTTCTTCCACGCGCCCCAGAGTCCGGCAAAGGCGAACGGCTCGCCATTGGTCATCGCGATCTCGTACTTGGGATTGTTCTTCGCCCGAATCTTGTGCCACTCATAGAACGAATCCGCCGGGACCAGACAGCGGTGCCGGGCAAAGGCGTTGCGCCACATGCCGGCTTTCTCAATGCCCTCGGATCGTGCGTTGAACGTGGTCGGCGGAAACTTCTCTCCTGGCTTGTGCCAAGACGGAACGAACCCCCAGCGCGCCGGCACAAGCTCCCGGTCTCCGCTGTCCCGGTTCAATCGGATGATCGGCTGAGTCGTGGTGGGCCGGATGTCATCGTCCGGTGCGAAGTTCAGATCGGAAAGGTCGCCGACAGCAGCATGGAACACCTCCGCAATCTTCTGCTTGTCCGAACGGCGTTTGTATCGGCCACACATGCCGGAAGTGTAGTGCACACAGAAAGCCACGCGCGGTCGTGCCACATCGCGTCTTGACGCCATGGCTGGCGCCTCCTATGCTCACACCTATGCAGTTAGTTTCTACCGCGTGTTGTTGCTGTTCCTCGCAGGTCTGTCCTGCTGAGTTGAGCGGCTCTGTCGCGGGTACCTCTCTGTAACTCCACCCGACCTCCATCAACTTATCGGAACAGCCCTTTCGGGCCTGTTGCGACGTTCGCTGTTGTGCATCGCCCGTCTTCGCCCCGCTCCATCTCCCCTTCGAGGACACATGCTCAACCGATCGATCGCACCTGTTGCACTTGCTGCTGTTCTCTCCACCGGTCTTGCCATGGCCCAGACCTACAACGGCGGCGTTCGCGGCGTCATCTCCGACAGCAGCGGCGCGCTGGTTCCCAACGCTGTCGTGACCCTTACCGACACCGGCACGCACCAGATCCGCCAAACTCACACCGACGCCGCTGGCGCCTACGCCTTCAACGCGCTTCGGCCCGCCACCTACTCCCTGCACGTGGAGGCACCTAGCTTTGGCGCGGCAGACCGCACCGGCATTGCACTCGCCACCCAGGACTTCCTCACGCTCGACGTGCAGCTTGCCGCGGGCGCTCAGGGTGAGACCGTGCAGGTCTCGGCCGACGCTCCGCTGGTCGACAGCTCCACGGCGTCGATCAGCACGGAGTTCGATCAGCGTCGCCTCGAAGACACACCGGTGCTGGGCCGCAACCCGTACATCACGGCAAAGCTGTCCGGCGTCTTCGTCAACACCGGCAACCCGCAGTTCATCCGCTTTGCCGACCAGAACGGAACGTCGCAGACCTCCATCGCGGGCGGCCCCGTCGCAACCAACCTGTACCTCGTCGACGGCGTGCCGATCACCGACACCAACAATCGCCCCGTGGTCATTCCCAGCATCGAGGCGGTGCAGGACGTGAAGCTGCAGGCGCTCACGTATGACGCGCAGGTGGGCCGCACCGGCGGTGGCGTTTTCAACACGCTGCTGCGTTCCGGCACCAATCGCGTCCACGGCAGCATCTTCGGCGAAACGCGCCAGACTTCGTGGCTTGCCAACGACTTCTTCGCCAACCGCAGCGGCACACCGCGCCCCGACAGCCCGTACTACAACTGGGGCGCATCGCTCGGCGGCCCCGTCTACCTGCCGCACCTGTACGACGGCCGCAACCGCACCTTCTTCTGGATCGCCGCCGAGGGTTACATCCAGACCTCGCCGTACACCGCGACGTTCGTCGTGCCAACCGCCGCGCAGAAGACTGGCGACTTCTCGCAGACCTTCAACGCTGACGGCAGCCTGCACGTGATCTACAACCCGTTTGACACCTTCACGGACGCGACGGGAACCCACCGCCGGCCCTATGCGCGAAACATCATCACCAACAGCAATGCCGTGGGTCGCGCCATCGCGTCGTACTATCCCAACGCCGGCCCGGACGGCACCTTTACGGGCACCGACAACGTGCGGGATCACGCGCAGCAGGTCACCGCAAAGCTCGACGAGCAGGTGCGCCCGTGGTGGACGCTGAGCGGCTCCTACATCTTCTACGAGGCGCTGCAGCCGCTCGGCAACCCGCTGCACACCTTGCCCGGCAGCTACTCCTACACCTACCATCGCCAGGTTGACGCCGTTCAGGTGAACAGCACCTTCCTCGTCAATCCAACCACGGTCATCACCGCGCGCTACGGCACCAACCGTTTCCCCAATCTGATTGCGGAGGTCAGCCAGGGCTTTGATCCCGCGAACCTCGGCTTTCCCACATCTCTGACCAACCAGCTACAAGCCAAGTTCTTCCCGACCATCTTTCTCGCGAACCACGACCAACTGGGCCAGAACACAAGCCAGTTGGACAACTGGAAGTCGCAGCAGATCAGCGCGACACTGGCAAAGACAGCGGGCCGCCACAACGTGACTACCGGCTATGAGTACCGCCGCCTGCGCATGGATTACCAGGACTTCGGCAACGCACCAGGCACCTATACGTTTTCGGGCGCGTTCACCCAAGCCGACCCCAACAACTCCGACGGCCGCTCCGGTTCCGACGTGGCAGACCTGTTGCTGGGCACGCCCATCGCCGGCCAGATCGACCTGACCACGCCACTGCGCACCTACGTGGACTACAACGCCGCGTTTGTGCAGGACGACTGGCGCGTGCACCCGCGCCTTACTGTCAACGTCGGCCTGCGCTGGGAAGCGGAAACCGGCTTGAAGGAAGACCACAACCAGATCGCCGTCGGCTTCGACCGCGTCACTCGCACCCCGCTCAGCAACGGCGCCCAGGTCACGGGCGGCATCCTCTTCGCAGGCGTCAACGGCAATTTCCGCGACACCGGCGACCTGTCGCGTGCCAAGTTCGCTCCACGCCTGGGAGCATCGTTTCAACTCACGCCGCGCACCGTTTTGCGTGGCGGCTATGGCATTCTTTACGCTCCGCTGCGCTACGACCCTGTTGCCTCGCTGGCGCCCGGCTACACACAGGCCAACTCATACGTGGCCAGCATCAACAACAATCTGACTCCGGCCAACACGCTCAGCAACCCCTACCCGCAAGGGCTGGCGCAGCCCGCGGGCAACAGCGCCGGTCTGCTCACCGGCCTGGGTAACTCCGTGACGACGTACGACCAGACCTTTCATGCGCCGCGCGTGCAGCAGTTCTCTGCTGGCGTGGAACGCCAGTTGGCGGGCGGCATTGCCCTGGAAGCCGAGTACATCGGAACCCGCGGCGCAAACCTGTCTCCCTCGCCCACCGGCAGCAACGCCGTCAACTTCAACCAGTTGAACCCGACGTACTTCTCGCTCGGCGCGTCGCTCAACGACTCCATTCCAAACCCGTATTACGTGCCCAATGGGCCAGGCCTCATCGGCCAGCCGACCATCGCGCGATCGCAGGCGCTGCGGCCATTTCCGCAGTTCACCTCGGTCAACCTCTTCGTCAGCTCGGCGCACTCCGACTACAACGCGCTTCTGATCAAGGCGGAAAAGCGCGCCGCCCACGGCCTGAACTTGGTCGCATCGTTCACCTGGTCCCGCAACCGCGACTCATCGTTCGCCACGGCCAACAGCATCCAGAGCCCTGGCGTAAGCGCGCCCCAGAACGCGTATGACCTGAACGCGGAATACTCCTACGCGGTCAACAACGTGCCGTATCAGTTCACGGCCGGCGTCATCTACGATCTGCCCTTCGGAACTGGCGAGCGGTTCCGCACGGGTTCGCGCGTGGTGGATGAGGTAATCGGCCACTGGCAACTGAACGTGCTGCCCACCTTCCAGAGCGGCTTTCCGATCAGCGTGCACCAGACCAGCAACCCGAACAGCTCCATTGCGGGCACCAGCGTGCAGCGGCCCAATCTGGTTCCCGGTGCGTCGCTCGGAACGCGCGGCAGCCTGTACAGCCGGCTCAATGGGTACATCAACCCGGCGGCCTTCACCGCCTCGGGAGCGTTCACCTTCGGCAACGCTCCGCGCACGCTCTCGCTACGTGGCCCCGGCTACGAGAACTGGGACATGTCGCTGTTCAAGAACGTTCCCATCCGCGACCGAGCCAACGTGCAGTTCCGGGCACAGCTCTTCAACGCCTTCAACACACCGTGGTTTGCCGGCCCCAATACCGCGTTGGGCAGCAGCAATTTCGGCAAGATCACGGCCCAGGCCAACTTCCCGCGCTACCTCCAGCTCGGCCTGCACATCCGGTACTGAAGCCGCGGCCCGTTACGCAACACGCAAGGAGCGACATGCCCACAGACCTTTCCCGGCGCGGCCTGCTCAGGCTGGGCGCACTCTCAACGATGGCGCTGGCCGGAACGGAGAGCCTGATTTCACAAGCGACCCCGGCGGCTCCCGCCAGTGGCGCGGTGTACCTAAACCTGAACGAGAACGCGTTTGGCCCCTCGCCGCGTGTGCAGCCGGCGATCCAGCAGGCCCTCTCGCAACTTAACCGGTACGCCACGGCCGACCTGGCCGCGCAGTTCACCCAGCAAGTCGCCGCATATGAAAACGTCTCTCCGGATCAGGTCATCCTCGGCGAGATCCTTGGCGGTCTCGGGCTTCATCTCAGCTCCACGGGCGGCCCCGGCGGCGAGTTCCTCTACAGCACGCCCGGCTATCTCGCCCTGATCGATGCAGCCGCGCAACTCGGTGGCGTCGGCGTCCCGGTTCCGCTGAATGCCGCCGGCGCAAACGACTTGCCCGCACTGCAGGAACGCATTGGCCCAAAGACGCGCGCGGTCTACCTGATCAATCCGCACAATCCCACCGGCGTCCTGAACGAGGCGTCAGCATTTCAGAGCTTTCTGCGCAATGCTTCGCAACGCGCTCCGGTCATCGTCGACGAAGCTTACTTGGAGTACAGCACCGACTTCCGCACGCGTTCCGCCGTCACACTCGTGCGCGAAGGCGCAAACGTTCTGGTGTTCCGCACCTTCGACAAGATCCACGGCCTGGCGGGCCTGCCCATCGGCTACACCCTTGGGCCCAAGGCACTGATCGCCACGCTCAAGCAGCAGGGACTTGAGGATGCCGAAGGCCTAGGACGCCTGAACCTGGCAGCCGCGAGCGCCGCACTGGCCGACCCGGACCACATCCCTCGCGTACGCTCTACGGTCGCCGCCGAGCGCGAGACCTGGAACGGCGTTCTGCGCGATCTCCGCCTCAAGCACACACCGTCCGCCGCCAACTTCGTCTTCTTCGACGCCGGTCGTCCTCACGACGAAGTTGCAGGGAGCATGCGCCAGCAGGGTGTGGTTGTGGCTCGTGCTTTTCCGCCCTACAGCACCTGGGTTCGCATCACGATCGGCACTCCACAGCAGAACGCCGCGGCGCAGCAGGCCCTGCGGCGCGCCTTGGCCTGAAACGGGCGAAGGCGCGCTACAGAGATACGCTCAATTGTTCGTCGATGGGTTTAGCACCCAGGCGCGCCACGCCGCCGCGCTCGTCTCATCGGGCAGCCAGCTATAGCTGCCTTTCAGCGGCACCGTCTCCTGCACTGCAGCGCTTGAAAACTCGCAGTTCAGGTCGTCGAACACATCCTGCGTCTGGTTTGGGATGCAGGTGAACCGGCCGTAGCTGGGCGAAGCAAATGTGGCTGCGCCAATCTGCTGCGATCCGCTTGCCCCAACGACTGAGGCGATCCACGGCAGAACGATGCTGCGTGTCGACAGGGAACAGCAATGATTCGTGGCGTGTTGCACTCCAAACGCCCACGGCGCCTTGGCGGTGTGCCCGGCCGTGAAATACGCCTGGATCCGCGTGGTTCCCGAGTTTGAGTCTTCCGCGTTCGCGAGGATCAGCGAAGGCACGCTCACCGCGCCTGCATTGGGTAACACCTGGGCGATGTCCACGTGCGCGTCGCCTGCGATGTATTCGATGGCGCCCCGCACCCGGTCCGGGACCTGGTTTACCAAGGTTGCGGTCAACACGCCCGCGGCAGAGTACCCATACAGCACCACGCCCGCGGTATTCAGTTCCGGATGGTTCGACGAGGCCGCAAGCCCGGCAAGCGCCGCAAACAGCACCCGGGCAGGCCCCTTGGACGAATCGGCCTGGAAGTCGCCCGTGCTTTCTGAGTCGCACTCGTGCGCAAACACGATGGCGAAGTGAAGCTGGTCCATGGCCGCCCGGACTGAGGCATCGTTGTAGAAATCTGCGGTGTCGCCGCGCTCAAAGATCACCAGGGTTCCCGCTACGGTCGCGGAGGTGGTTGGCAGCCGCAAGTCGTACTTGCACGGGCCCTGCAGATCTTCGTTCACGTACGGATACATCCAGATGCTGTTTGCCGACACGGAAAGCGCCGTCCCCGGCGGGTACTGTTTGTAGCCGCTACCGCATCCCGAAAGGCACGTTAGCGCCGCCAGCAGTGCCAGCACGCTCAGGCACGCCTGGGCGACACCGCGGCGCTTGAAACTTCCGCTCATTCTCAACTGATCTCCAGCAGTGAGGCCATTGTAAAAAGCGGACGAGAAAAAGAAACGAAAAAAGTCGAGGCCGGCAGATGCGCGGCCTCGACTTATTGCGTCTGCTTCTACCAAACGCGGCAGCTTGAAGTGGGATACATCGGCGATCCCTGCTTGCACTGGAACGCCTTGCCGAACGCGTCGAAGTTCTGCACAGCGCCATCTGTCCGGAAACGGCCCGGCGAGTGCGGATCTACCTTGACCATCATGCGGCTGAACTCCTCGCGGGTGTTTTCACACCACACCTGCGCATAGCCCAGGAAGAAGCGCTGGTCGGGCGTAAAGCCGTCGATCTGCTTCGTCGCCGCGGGCGTGCCGTCGATTTCCGAGTGCAATGCCGCGTAGGCGATGCGCAGGCCGCCGTTGTCGGCCGTGTTCTCGCCCAGCGTCAGTTTGCCGTTCAGCTTGGCTCCGGGAACGGATTCGAAGTTGCCGTACTCCTTCACCTCGCACTGCGTGCGCTGGTCAAAGGCGGCTTTGTCGGCCGGCGTCCACCAGTCGCGCACGTTGCCGGTGGCGTCGTACTTCGCGCCCTCGTCGTCAAAACCGTGCGTCATTTCGTGGCCGATCACCACGCCGATGGATCCGAAGTTCACCGCTTTATCCATGCCCGGATCGAAGAACGGCGGCTGCAGGATGCCTGCCGGAAAGTTGATGTCGTTCTGCGCTGGGTTGTAGTCGGCGTTCACGGTCGGCGGCGTCATGTCCCACTCCTTCTCGTCCACCGGCTTGCCGATTTTGTTCAGGTTGCGGCGATCCTCAAAGACAGAGCTGCGCTCGTTGTTCCCCACCGCATCGTCGCGCTTCACGTTTAGGGAGCTGTAGTCGCGCCAGTTCTCGGGGTAGCCGATCTTCTGGCGAAATGCCGCCAGCTTCTTGCGCGCTTCCACGCGAGTCGTCGGAGTCATCCACTCCAGGTGATCGATGTCGTTACCCAGGGCCACTTCCAGAGCGTGGATCAGGTCACTCATCTGCGCTTTGCTGCTGGCAGGGAAGTACTTCTGCACCCAATCCTGTCCCACGGCTTCGCCGAGATGGCCATCGGTCGCGCTCGTGCAGCGCTTCCACAGGTCCTGCTGCTTCGGCGTGCCGGTCAGCGTCTGCTCCAGGGCGAAAGATGCGTCGCGGAACGGCTTGGAAAGCCGCGGTGCCTGCCCGTCGATCACGTGCCACTCCATGTAGCTCTTCAAATCACCGAGATCGCTCGACGCGATCACCTGGTTCAGCGCTGTCACAAAGCCCGGCTCGGCCACATTCAGCTTGCTGAACGCGGGAGTATGCAGCGCCGCGAAGTAGTCCGCGAACCGGTAGTTGGGGCTACCCGATTCAAGCTGCGCCACCGTTTCCACGTGGTACACGTTGTCCGGGTCGCGCTGCTCCGTGCGATCCATGGAGCCTTTGGCCAGCGCCGTTTCGATGCGGAGCACGGCGTCAGCCTTGGTCTTCGCCTGGTCCGGCGAGTTTCCCGCCAGGGTGAACATCTGCACGACGATGTCGTGGTACTTGGCGCGAATTTCCTTGCTGTGCGCATCATCCTGCAGGTAGTAGTCCCGGTCCGGCAGCGTCAGACCACCCTGGTTCAGGGCGGCGATGTAGACAGTGGAGTTCTTCTGGTCTTCCTCCGCGCCGAAGCCGTAAAAAAGGCCGTAGCCGTGCTGGGCTTCCAACTCGCCCACGAGCGACGCGATCTTCGCCTTGTCATTTAGCCCCTGGATCGACGTCAGCACCGGCCGGATGGGCTCCACGCCCAGTTTGTCTTCGAGCGGCTCGTTCATACACGCGGCGTAATACGCGCCGTACTTGGTCTGCAGCGGCGTTGCCGGATGATTCGCGGCCTGCTCCAGCAACTGGTACAGCGAGTAGCGGTTGTACTCTGCAAGCTGTGTAAACGTGCCGTACTCGGGACGGTCCGCCGGCAAGGGATGCGATTTGATCCAGTTTCCGCAGGCGTACGCGTAAAAGTCGTTGCAGGGATCGACGCTCTTGTCGAGCGCGGAAAGGTCCAGCGAAACCGGTTTAACTGGCGCGGGAACGGCATCGGCCCCGGCGACCATGCCGGACGGCAGCGTGAGGTGTTGCGCAACCGCAGGCGCGGCGACCGCGGCTGATGCGGAAAGAAGCAGCACCATTGCTGCCTTGGAAAAGCTAGGCATAAACCATGTCCTTGAGGAAAGGCGACGTGCGCCTGTTCATTGCAGAATACGCCGTTGCTCCCGCATCGGTTGCATAGGAAAGCCCCGCCGAAGCGGGGCTTTCCTGTATCGCGCAAACCTGACCGATTACTGGATCAGCTCTGTCGCGTGGCTTCCGTTTGCAACCGCTGCGGCGCAGCTTGGAGCAGCGGAAGCAGGGTAGGGCGAGTTCCGGATCTTGCTCAGCGTGCCCGTCGTGCTGTTCAACTGGAACGCGCTCACGTTACCGGAGTCGAAGTTCGACGTGTAGAGGTAAATGCCGAGCGCGTTCTCGACCGTCACGCAGGTCGGACGCGTGCCGTCCAGAACGGTGCGGCCCGTGCCCGAAGCGCTCAGAGCGCCGGAGCTGGCGTTGATCACGAATCCAGCGATGTTGCTGTCGTTCTGATCCACCACGTACAGGAACTTGCCACGCGGATCGATCGTCATCTGCACTGGCAGCGAACCGGTTGCGAACGGTCCGGCCGTCATGGCGGTCAGGGCGCCGGCGCCGTTCACCGTGTATCCGATGATCTGGTTCGACGCGCTGTCCGTCACGTAGACGAACACGCCGCGAGGTGCAACGGCGACCGAGCTGGCCGTCACGCCCGACAGGTAACCCTGGGAAGCCGCCGATCCGATGACCGTGTTGCCGATCGGGGTCAGAGCACCCGTGCCAATGTCGCGCTTGAACACCAGGAGGTTGTTGAACGTGGTCGGATCCTGATCGATCACATAGACGAACGAGCTGCAGTTCGCCGGCGTGGTCACGCAGGCAGCATTGTTGATGTCGGAAATGCTGGTGTTCGACAGGTTCGGTCCCACCGCGATCCCGGACGGGTTCAATCCGACTGGGAAGTAGTTGTTGCCGCCCGTAGTGACCGCTGCTCCGATGGCGATGCCGCCATCCGCATCTGGCGCGCCCAGCTTGTACACTTCCACGCCGCCGGGACCGCTGTTCGCTGTCAGCGAAGTCTTGCGGTAGGTAAACGTCACGTACATGTAGCCGCTATCTGCCGAGATCGCGATTCCCGTCGGGAAGATCCCGTCCAGTTGCGTCACCTTCTGCGGGTACAGCTTGCCGTCCGTGCCGATCTTCAGCCACTGGATCGTTGAATCGTCGTGGTTGATCACGTACAGATTCTTCTGGTTTGGGCTGACCACCAGATTTGTCGGGTTCCGGCCCTCGGTCGACTGCCCGCTGGAGGCGAGCGTCAGCAGCGATCCCGTCTGATAGTCGATGCCGTACTCGTTGATCGTGCCGTTCGGGTCCGTTGCCGAACCACGCGACGACAGCACATACAGGAAGCCCACCGTGTAGGTGCCGCTGCACGAAGACAAGCCGAATGAAACGGCGGAGAGAAGAAGAGCGGCGGTGATGCGGCCCAGAGTCGTGAACTTCATGCGCTTGTGTTTCACCTTTTCAGGAAGAGCTTGGGAGGAAGTGCGGGAGCCGTGCCCAATGCGTATCAGCAGCGGCTCCGGTCAAAGGAAACGTTAGCTGGTGATACCGCTCGTTACCAGGCAGGTCGGCTTACCGTTCGCGGTGAACTGCGATCCGCGCCGCAGCGCCTGCAGGTCGCCAACACCCTGGCGCCGCTGGAAGCCCGTCACCGTGCCATCCGCGTTGGATGTGTAGACGTATTTGTTCGAGGGGTCGTTCACCATGCACACCGGCGTCGCACCCGTCGTGTACTGGCCATTCAGACCGGCCAGCGGCGTCAGACGGCCATCCGCGCTACCTACCGAGAACACCGAGATGTTGCCGGAACCCTGGTTCGCCACCGAGGATCCCGAGTTCAGAACGTACAGGTAGCTCGAGCTTCCGTCAGTTGCGGTCAGCGTCCAGACCGGCGTCGTATTGCTCACAACGTTGGTGTACGGGCTGCCCTGTCCCGGCTGCAGAACGCCGTTGGTCACGGTGTACTGGTTGATCAAGTTGTGCGTGCCGTCCGTCAGGTACAGGAAGTTGCCACCCGTCGTCATGCTGGTGAAGTTGGTGGACGCGCTCTGGTCAAGAATCTGCAGGCTGTTGGCCGAGGTGGTCAACTGACCGCCCGCGCCCTGGCCGAAGATGGTGACCGTATCGTCGCCGTTCAGCACCACCACGCTGCCACCCACGACCTTGATGCGGGACGGGTTCGGGCCCACCGGGAAGTAGGTCGTTGCAACGTTATTGACCTTGATGCTGTTGTTCAGCACCGGCGTCAGCAGACCCGTGGTGCTATCGACCGAGAAAACTTCCACCGAGCCGCAGGGCGCAGTATTCTTCGGCTGAGTCGGCGAGGTGCAGGCCGGAGCCTTGCCCTGCGCGTTCACCGCGGGCGAAACCTGATCCAGCACATACAGGTAGGTGCCGCCCAGGTCGAACCATACCGGCGTTGCACCCACGGTGCCCGTCGTCTGCTGCGCGGCCAGAACGCCGTCGCCACCCACGCTGTACAGCACCACGGACGCCTTCGGTTCCAGCTGGTTCAGCGTGTACAGGTAACGGCCACCCGGAACAACCACGGAGTACACAGGCGATCCGCCCGACCCGGCCGTAAACGGCGAGCCAACCACCTCGGTCAGGTTGCCGGTGTTGTCATCGATCTTGTACGCGGTGATCACGTTGCCCACGGTGTTGCTCGAGCTCTTCCCGGCCAGCACCCACAGGTACCCGATGGTCCCGTTGCCACAACCACTTGCCCCCAGCACCAGGGCAATCGAAACCGCACAGGCCAGCAACCACCGGCCATTTCCGCTGAACTTCATTCAGAGATCCTTTTTGCGACACCGTTTCGCAGATTTCTGCTCAGGAAAAGGCGCGCGAACTTTCCGATGGGGGCTACCGAGACCGCCCACAGCCCCGTCTGTCTCCGCATCCTGCTCCTGGACGGGACGCCGGAAACGTGCTTTCCCATTGTAAGAGCCGGGTGCGATTTCCGCCACCGGACCTGCCTTCAACTGCCTGCACCCCGACCTCTGGGCAGGCACATACCCCACACAAGCGTGTGTTTGTGACGCGCCCTAGTGTGCGAAGAAAGCAGCGGCGGTCGAATTTTTCTGCACCAGCGGGCCTGCCCCCAAAGCAAAACGGCCCGGAGCATCCCGGGCCGTCAGGCGTGCGCATCGCTGCAGAGCTACCAGACCCGGCAACTGTTCACCGGAAACATGGGGTCACCCTTCTTGCAGCCCCAGGCTTCGCCGAACTTGTCGAAGTTCTGCACCTCGCCGTTCACGCGGAACCGCCCGGGCGAGTGGGGATCGGTTTTTGCGGCCACCTCCGCCGCCTCCGGACGCGTGTTCTCGCACCAAACCTGGGCATACCCCAGGAAGTAGCGCTGGTCCTGCGTGTAGCCGTCGATCTTCCGGCTCTCCGCTCCCGGCGTCTTCGCCAGTTCGGTGTGCAGCGCCGCGTACGCCACGTGCAGGCCACCGTTGTCTGCGGTGTTCTCGCCGAGGGTCAGCTTGCCGTTCAGGTGAACGCCCGGCACCGGCTCAAACGCGTCGAACTCCTTCGCTTCGCAATCGGTACGCTGTTCAAACTTCGCCCGGTCCTCGGCCGTCCACCAGCTCTTCACGTTACCCTGGGCGTCGTACTTGGAGCCCTGGTCGTCGAAGCCGTGCGTCATCTCGTGGCCGATCACCACGCCTATGGCGCCAAAGTTCACCGCCGGATCGATCTTGAAGTCATAGAACGGCGGCTGCAGGATGCCGGCAGGGAAGTTGATGTCGTTCATGCCGGGGTTGTAGTAGGCATTCACCGTAGGCGGCGACATGCTCCACTCCTTTTCGTCCACCGGCTTGCCGATCTTGTCCAGCGTGCGGTTCTGGCTGAATACGGCCGTCCTGCGCGCATTGCCGAAGCGGTCATCGCGCTTCACGTCCAGCTTCGAGTAGTCGCGCCAAGTCTCGGGGTACCCGATCTTGTTGCGGAACGCTGCCAGCTTCACCTGGGCCTGCGCCTTGGTCGCGTCACTCATCCAGTCCAGCCCCTGGATGTCCTGTCCCAGCGCCTTCTCCAGGTCGGCCACCAGGACGCTCATGTTCTGCTTGGCGGCGGGCGGAAAGTTCGCATTTACCCAGTCCTGGCCAACGGCCTCGCCCAGCGCCGCGTCGGTCTGCATGGTGCAGCGCCGCCACAGCGGAGCCAAAACCTGTTGGCCGGTCAGCACCTTGCCGTTGAACGCAAAGTTCTCATCGATGAACGGCTGCGACAGCGCGTTCGCGCCCGCGTTCAGCAGGTGCCAGCGCATGTAGCTCTTCAGCTCATCCAGCGACGCGGCGTCAATCTCTGCATTCAGCGCCTGCACAAACTTGGGGCTCGACACGTTCAGACTCGTCACCGGCCGGTGCAGCGCCGCAAAGTAGTCGTTCCACTGAAAATCCGGCGTCAACTGCTGCAATTGCGTAAGGGTCATCAGGTGGTAGCGCTTCGCCGGATCGCGCATTTCCACGCGGGGCATCTGCCCCTCCGCCAGCGCGGTCTCGATCTTCATCACGGCGTCGGCTTCGGTCTTTGCCTGCTCTGGCGTGTCGCCCAGCAGCACGAACATCTTCTGCACGTGATCCACATACTTCCCGCGGATGTCCTTGGATCGCGCTTCGTCCTTCAGGTAGTAATCGCGGTCCGGCAGCGCCAGCCCGCCCTGGCCCAGCTGCGGGATCACCTTGGTCGAGTCCTGCTGGTCCTGCCCGGAGCCGAAACCATAAAAGAAACCGACGCCGTCCGCGGACTCCATTTCGCCGTTCAGCTTGGCAATCTGCTTCTTGTCCGTGACGGCCGCAATGCGCGCCAGACCGGGCTGCAGCGGCTTCGCGCCAAGCTGGTCCGCCAGCGGCTGGTTCATGCACGCTGCATAGTAGTTGCCATACTTCACCTGCAGCGGCGTCTTCGGATTGTTCGCCGCCTGCTCCAGCAGTGTGTACAGCGTGTACCGGTTGCGTTCACCTAGCTCGTCAAACCGGCCGTAGCGGGTCTTGTCCGCCGGGATCGGATTGTTCTTCTTCCAATTCCCGCAGGCATAGGCGTAGAAGTCGTCGCAGGGGTTCACGGTCTTGTCGATCGCGCTCAGGTCCATGCTGATGCCGGCCTTGGGCGCGGTGATCGTTGGCGCTGCGTCCGCGTTCACCAGTTGAATCTGCTGTGCGGAGATGCCGGAAACGGCGAAGGCGCCAGCCGCAAGCGCGGCGGCGAGAGGTTTGAACATCCGGGGTGCCTCGAATGGGAAGAATGTGCGTGCTGATCTCCAAATACGTTACAGCCCGGCAAAAAGGCCCTGCAAGCGCCTTGAGGGATGATGCGCACGAGGAACGGCGTTCGCCGCCGGCGTAACCCGATTTCGGTAGCGCGGAAACCAGAGGTGTGGGTGTACTCTGGCACCCATCCTTTCTATGCGCCTCTCTCTTTCTGCGGTACTGCTTTGCTCTTGTCTGCCTGTCTGCACGCCCGCCCAGGTGCCGGCTCCTGCTATACCAGCCCCACTCTCGTCGGTGCCGGCCGCGACGTTTTCCGACGAGGCCGCCATCCTGCGCAACAGCAACATTGTTCTGCAGTACAACGCCGACGGTACCGGCACGCGCACCGAATCTCAATCTTTCAAACTGCAATCGGAGGCGGCCGTTCGCCAATTCGGCGTGGTCAGCCTGGTCTACGCCTCCGCCACCCAGACGGCAGACTTCGTTTACGTCCGGGTGCGCCGCTCTGACGGCTCAGTGGTCGACACACCGCTGACGGACGTGCAGGATCAAACGCCGCCTGTCACACAGCAGGCGCCCTTCTACAGCGACATCAAGCTCAAGCAAATGCCGGTCCGCGGCCTGCGCGTGGGCGACATCGTCGAGTGGCAGACCCACGTGGTTATCAAGCAGGCCGAGGCGGCCAACCAGTTCTGGGGCACGGTGCCATTCGTGCGCGATCTGGTCACCCAACACCAGACGGTGGAGTTGCGTTTCCCCTCCAACCTGAACCCGACTGTGTGGACCAACCCCGCCAATCACGTCACGCCCGAGCGCACCACTGAGGGCAAGGAGACGGTCTACCGCTGGCAGTGGCAATCGCTCAAACCCACCCTGGGCAAGCAGGCCGAAGCCGCCGCCAAGGCCGAGGAAAATAAAGTCCTCTCCGCGGACGAAGAACTGGATAAGACGGAAGGCCGCCTTCCTGACGTCGCCTTCACCACATTCCCGGACTGGGCGGCGGTCGGCGCCTGGTATCGCGGCCTTGAGGCCGACCGCATGCAGCCCGACGCCACCATTCGTGCCAAGGTGGCTGAGATCACCGCTCACAGCGCCACCGAACAGGACAAGATCCGCGCGGTGTACGACTGGGTCGCGTCCGACGTTCGCTACATCGGCATCGCTCTGGGCGTGGGCCGCTACCAGCCGCACGCCGCAGCCACGGTGCTTCAGAACCAGTACGGCGACTGCAAGGACAAGCACACGCTGCTTGCCTCCATGCTCATCGCGCTCGGCCAGCAGCCTGACGCTGTGCTCATCGGCTCCGGTGTGCGCTTCAACCCGGCAGTGCCCTCGCCCGCCGCGTTCAACCACCTGATCACGCGCATCACTCTGAACGGCAAGCCGGTCTGGCTCGATACCACGTCCGAGGTGGCTCCGTTCCAGGTCCTCGTGCCCACCATTCGTGACAAGGACGCCCTGGTCGTCCCGCCCACCGGCGTGGCAACCATCCAGAAAACGCCGGCTCGCCCGCCATTTGCGCCTTTCGAAACCATGGCAGTCAAGGGCAGCCTGGACAAAGATCTCACCTCAGAATCCCAGATTGCGTACACCCTGCGTGACGACAATGAAATCGGTCTACGCGCCGGCCTCCGGCAGCTTTCGCCCGCGCAGCACCCTGAGGCGGTTCAGCGCGTAATGCAGTTCTACGGCTTCGGGGGTACTACCAGCGACGCCGTCATCGACAACCTGAACGACCAAGAAAAGCCTCTCGTCCTTCGCTTCCACTACCACCGGGAACACAGTTCCGAATGGGGTGAGAACCGTGTCACCGCCGTTTTCAGCCCCACCTTGCTGCCTGTGATCGACGAGAAGAAGCCGCCCACCACCAGCATTCTTCTGGGCCAGCCACGGGAAAGCACCAGCACCGTGGACATGCAGTTGGCGCCCGGCTGGTCTGCGGAATTACCTGAGGCCATCCACCAAAGCATTCCGCAGGCCCGCATCGACACAACCTACCGGCTTGACGGTCGCACGCTGCACGCCGAACGAAAACTTTCCGTGCTCGCCGAGAAGATGCCCGCGGCCGACTGGAAGACTTATCAGAAGTGGTACACCGCCTCGAGCGCTGGCGACGTGCCTTACATCCAGCTCATCCCACCCTCGGGCGCAAAGTCAACCGGCCCCATGATCGGCGACGGCGCGCATGCAAAGGGAAGTGGCGACTCCGTGCCGCAGAAGCCCAAGACCCAGGCCGAACGCCTGGCACAGGCGAAGCGCCTGGTCGAAAGCGCCGGTGAAAAGCTAAATCACAATGACCCCGACGGCGCCGAGCAGGACCTGAACGAAGCGCGAACGCTGAACGAATCCCAGGAATACCTGTGGGGCAACCTGGGCGTGGTCGCCCAGCGCCGCGGCAATCAGACGGAAGCGGTGAAGGACTACCGCAAAGAGGTGGAACTCTACCCAACCTCTGAGTTCGCCTGGCGCAACCTGGTTAATCTGCAGGCAAGCGAGAACCGCAAAGCCGCCATCGCCACCACGCGCGACTGGATCGCAGCCGACCCCTCTAAATCCGATGCCCGCACCACTCTGGTGCAACTGCTGTGGGCCGACAACCAGAACGCTGCGGCACTCGCCGCCGCCAAGGATGCCGCCGCGGCTCTGCCCGGCGACGTGCGCGAGAGCAACGCGTTCCAGCTGCTGCTGGGCCAGGCGCAGATGCGGGGTGGCGAAACCGCCGCGGGTGCGGAAACGCTCTCGCACCTCATCCAGGGCGACGCTACAGCCCTGCAGGACAACGACGCGGTCTACGAACTGGCAAAGAACCACTTGCAGTTGAAAGTGGCTGAAACCACGCAGCGCGACGTACTCAAGAAACTCGCCGCGGAAAGCACCGGCTGGACCGGCGACGAGTCGCCCAACACGATGGCTCAGGCCTCGTCTCTGTTCACCGCCGCATGGGACACCATGGGCTGGATCCTGTACGAGGAAGGCAAGTACGCCGAAGCGGAAACCTACATTCGGCCAGCCTGGCTCAACCGCCCTAACCCAGAGATCGGCGAACACCTTGGCGACGTTCAGGCCGCACTGCACAAAGATCGCGACGCAGCCCTGACGTATGAACTTGTCGACTATATCGTCAGCAAATCTCCCGGGCTCGATCCTGCTGCAGCCGAACTCACGCTCAAGCCAAAGGTCGAAGCGGCCAGGAAGAAGTTCGGCGATCTGTTGCACGCCAACAGCAACTCGCCCGACCTGATCCTCGGCGCGGAACGAACGTTCCCCATCCCGGGTCAGTCGGATACCACCGGCACCGCAACCTACTCGCTCCTGTTCACGCGGGAGCGCGTGCTGCGTGCCCGCCCCGCTCCGAACGCCACCACCACACCGGCTCAAGACAAGCTGGTACAGCAGGCAAACCTCGCTGCACTGTTCCCGCCCAACGACTCCGCCGCGCTTTTCCGCACGGTGTACCTCGTCTGCAAAGCAAACAGTTGCAGCGTCCGCCTCACGCAGTGAGGGAAGAGCGTCTGCCGCGTTCGCTTGTGCGGCAGACGCTCTTCTCTGTTCCCTGGTTCTAAAGGCGTCCCGCGTCGCGCAGCGCCGCAATCTCCGGATCGGTAAAGATGTGCGACCGGGTCAGAAACTGCAGGCCGCCCGGCCCCTCCAGCGAAAACGCCGCGCCAAAGCCCTTCACCACGTCGATCTCCAACTGCGTGTGCTTCCAGTATTCGAACTGCTGCGCCGACATATAGAAGGGCGCACCGCCGATCTCGCCGAGCTTCACATCGCGGCTGCCAATGCGCATTTCGCCTTCCGGAAAGCACATCGGCGCCGAACCTTCGCAGCACCCGCCGG
Organism: Terriglobus aquaticus; assembly: GCF_025685415.1. Classification (NCBI taxonomy): domain Bacteria; kingdom Pseudomonadati; phylum Acidobacteriota; class Terriglobia; order Terriglobales; family Acidobacteriaceae; genus Terriglobus; species Terriglobus aquaticus. Next base: position 2,501,852 of record NZ_JAGSYB010000001.1, on the reverse strand, counting down.
ACTGGTAAAACATCACCGGTCCATGCTCCGCCTGCAGCTCCGCAATCAAGTGCAGCGCAGCCGGTGTCGCGGTCACCTGCAACGGCGTAGCGGCGACCGAGGTTCCATCGGCAGCCGCTCTGCTCGCTTGCTGAACTGGTGACTCGTCGACGTGCTGCTCCACTAGAACAACCCCAGCTTCGCGTCGCTGTAGCTCACCAGCTGATTCTTCGTCTGCTGGTAGTGATCCAGCATCATCAGGTGGTTCTCGCGCCCGATGCCGCTCTGCTTGTACCCGCCAAACGCGGCGTGAGCCGGGTACAGGTGATAGCAGTTCGTCCACACGCGGCCCGCCTCAATGCCGCGGCCGAAATGGTATGCGCGGTTCATGTCCTTCGTCCACACGCCCGCGCCCAGGCCGTATAGGGTGTCGTTGGCAATCTCCATCGCCTCGTCGTCGGTCTTGAACGTGGTCACGCTCAGCACCGGTCCGAAGATCTCCTCCTGGAAGATGCGCATTTTGTTATGGCCGCGGAAGATGGTCGGCTGCACGTAGAACCCGCCGCTCAGCTCACCTTCCAGGTGCGCCGCATCGCCGCCGGTCAGCATCTCGGCGCCTTCCTTCCGGCCCAGGTCCAGGTAGCTCATGATCTTGTCGAACTGCTGCTTCGACGCCTGCGCGCCCAGCATCGTCGAGCTGTCCAGCGGGTTCGCCTGCTTGATCGCCTCTACCCGCTTCAGCGCCTTTTCCATAAAGCGGTCGTAGATCTTCTCGTGAATGAGTGCGCGCGACGGGCAGGTGCACACTTCGCCCTGGTTGAAGGCGAACAGCACGAGACCTTCGATCGCCTTGTCGATGTACTCCTCGCTTCCGTTCATCACGTCTTCAAAGAAGATGTTCGGCGACTTGCCGCCCAGCTCCAGCGTGAACGGGATCATGTTTTCCGACGCGTACTGCATGATCATGCGGCCGGTCACCGTGGACCCGGTGAACGCCACCTTGTTGATGCGCGGGTTTGTCGCCAGTTCCTTGCCCACCTCGCGGCCGTAGCCGTTCACCACGTTCAGCACGCCCGCGGGCAAGAGGTCGCCGATGATCTCCATCAGCATCAGGATCGAAACGGGCGTCTGCTCCGCCGGCTTCAGCACCACGCAGTTGCCTGCGGCCAGCGCCGGCGCCAGCTTCCACGCGGCCATCAGCAGCGGAAAGTTCCACGGAATGATCTGCCCGACCACGCCCAACGGCTCGTGGTAGTGGTACGCAACGGTCTCGTTGTCGATCTGGCTGATGCCGCCCTGCTGCGCGCGAATGGCCCCGGCAAAGTAGCGGAAGTGATCGGCACTGAGCGGGACATCGGCCGCCATCGTCTCGCGAATCGGCTTGCCGTTGTCCCACGTCTCGGCGTGCGCCAGCAGCTCCAGGTTGTCCTCAATGCGCTGCGCAATCTTCAGCAGAATGTTCGAACGTTCTGTCGTCGATGTCCGCGCCCAGGCCTTCTTCGCCTTGTGCGCAGCATCCAGCGCCTTCTCCACGTCGGCGGCGCGCGACCGCGGCACTTCTGTGATCACCTGCCCTGTCACGGGCGTCACGTTCTCGAAATACTCGCCGCCAGCGGGCTCCACCCACTCGCCACCGATGTAGTTTCCGTACCGCTTGCGAAACGGCACGTTGTATCCGTACGTCATCGGGCTGATCTTGCTGCCGCTGCTGGGAGGCATTGCTGTTGCCATGGCTGCTGTGTCCTTTCGCGTCGCCGATCTCTCGGCGAAACTACCGCGCAACACGATGCTCCTCCGCGCAGGCGCTGGTCAAGCGCCATCCCGGGCCCCTCCAAAGCAAGGGCGCGGCCGGAGCCACGCCCTTACCCAGCCGCGCCCGAAAGCGACCGCAACCCTAAAACTTGCCCTGACGCAGGTCTTCCAGCAGCGTCGGGCCGGTCGGGTCCCAGCCCAGTGTCTTCTGCGTATAGGCGCTGGAAGCAGGCATGTCCCATGCCAGGATGTGTCCGAGCCAGCCGTAGTGCTGGTTAGCCTCATCCTGGGTCAGGCTCTTCGGCTCCAGCTTCAGCACGCCGGCAACCACTTCCACCACGTCCTTCATGGGCACGCCCTCTTCCTGCACGGCGTTCCAGCGACTCCCCGCCTCGGCCCGCTCCAGCACCAGCCGGTACAGATTCGCCACGGACTGGACCGGCGCCGCGGAGTAGCGGTTCGCACCGTCGCCCACGTAGCCCGCAATGCCGATCTTGCGCGTGACCTCGTTGTAATAGGTGATGAGCCCCTGCTTGTACGGGTCGTGCACCTGCGGCAGTCGCACCACGCTCACGTTTACGCCACGCTCCTGCGCCGCGATGCCGGCCAGCTCCGTAAATTTCCGTGGCACAGGCGTGCTCGCGTCAAAGAAGTCCTCGGTAGCCGTTTGTCCCGGGCCTTTGCTGCCCAGACCCACGCCTGACGTGATGACCAGCGGCTTGTTCGTTCCCGCCAGCACATCGGCCAGGGTCGTGATCACCACGCGATCTTTCTCCGCATTTTCCGCAAATGCGTTCGCCGAGCGCGAAAAGTCATGATCAAACGCCAGGTGAATGACTCCGTCCGCGGAAGCCGCGCCCTCCTTCAGGCTCTCGGGCTGATCGATGTTGGCGTGGTAGGGCTCCGCTCCCGCAGCCATTAGCCTCTCCGCGCCCTCGTTCGAACGCGTCATGCCCAGCACGGTGTGTCCCGCGCCGATCAACTCCGGAACAACCCGCGATCCGATAAACCCTGTCGCACCCGTCACAAACACTCGCATGGTGAATCTCCTGCACAGATAGACATCTGCGGCTCCGCGGACGATCTACGCAGAACGTCCGCCGCTTTGGTCCAATCGTCCGGGTAGCGCATCCATTCTCCATCGGCAGATCGTCTTGGCCGGAGGAACCCCCTGGACCCGCTCTCCGACGTTCTCGCCCTGCTCAAGCTCGATAGCTACCGCGCCGGCGGGTTTGACATCGGCCAGAACCTGGCCATTGGCTGGCCGCATCACCCTGGCGTCAAGTGCTATGCCGTCAGCTCCGGCCGTGGATATCTCTCGGTCGAGGGCGTTGACGGCTGGGTCACCATGGAGCCGGGCGACTGCTTTATCCTCCCGCGCGGTCTTCCGTTTCGCATCGCTACCGATCTCAAAGCCCCGCTCCTCGACTTCATGCAGATCCGCGACTACTGGCTCGCGAACGGCTGCTTCGTCCAGAACCAGCAGAGCGGCTGTTACATGATCGGTGGCCACTTCGCCCTGACCGGCGGCCCGGCAGACATCTTGCGGAGCGCCCTGCCGCCCATCGTGCACCTACGCTCCGAAAGCGACCGCGCCGCCCTGCGCTGGTCGCTCGACCGCATGCGCGAAGAGGTGAACAATCCACGCCCCGGATCGGACCTCATCATCAAGCAGCTCGGCCAGACCATGCTCGTCCAGGCGCTCCGCCTGCATCTGGCCGACGCCGGCAACAACTTCACCGGGTGGCTCTCTGCCTTGGCCGACAAGCAGATGAGCTCCGCCATTTCCGCCATCCACGCCGACCCCGGCAAGCCCTGGACGCTCCAGACCCTCGCTGAAGAGGCCGGCATGTCGCGATCCGTCTTCGCCGAACGCTTCAAGCAGACCGTCGGCACCAGCCCCGTCGAATACCTGACCCGCTGGCGCATGCTGCTCGCCAGCGACCGCCTCCGCACCGCAAAGGAATCAGTCGCCGAGATCGCGAGTTCGCTCGGCTACGATTCCGAGTCGGCCTTCGGCAAGGCATTCAAGCGCACCATGAACTGCTCGCCCCGCCAGTACGGGCGAAGCGCTGTGAACGCAGACCGGCAGCCTCTGCCGGCGGAGTACACGAATCAGGCCGGTGCTTAGGCCCTAAGTTCTTGCACCATAAGGGGTGCACTCGCTGTCCGCAGCGTCGGAGCCGGTCTCAAGGCTTGCGCTCCACCCCAAACTGAGGCATACTGATAAGAGTGTTTCGGGCCTCTGTGCGTGTTCCTGGTATCCGCCGGTCCCCGAAGCCATAGCAGTCTGCCAGGCGAGAGCCTCCAGGTTGCGTCAAATCACCACGGCCGAACGGCTCGTCCCTCGCAGCAGTTGAGTAATCGCAATTCGGGGCGGGTTCAGCGCGAAAGTCGCGCTGCGTGACAAAGGGCGGGGCCCTCGTTGCAGTTTAGGTTTCCAGCGAAAGCTCGAAACCGGTTTCAACGCGAGGCATGCCCGCTGGGCTCGAAGAAACAATCAGCCCGCTTTGTCCAATGGTTCCGGCGGTGGGAGACAAGGAAATAGGAATGGCACGCAAGATTTCGAAGAATCTGGCAAAGGCGCGCGCGGCTGTTGAGCCCCGCCCTTATTTGCTGAACGACGCAGTTCCCCTCATCCAGCAGATCAAGTACGCGAAGTTCGACGAAAACGTCGATCTGACTCTGCGTCTTGGTGTGGACACCCGTCACGCCGACCAGATGGTCCGCGGCACGGTGATCCTGCCGCATGGCCTGGGTAAGACCAAGACCGTCGCCGTGATCTCTACCGCAGAAAACCAGCGCATCGCGCAGGAAGCCGGCGCAGACATCGTTGGTGGCGAAGAGCTCGTCGAGCGGATCCAGAAGGAGTCCTGGACGGACTTCGACGCCCTGATCGCAACGCCGGACATGATGCGCTCCATCGGCCGTCTCGGTAAGGTGCTCGGCCCCCGCGGCCTGATGCCGAACCCGAAGACCGGAACGGTGACCACCGATGTCGCCGCAGCCGTCAAGGAAATCAAGGCCGGTAAGGTCGAGTTCCGCGCCGACAAGACCGCCCTGGTCCACGTTCCCGTGGGCAAGAGCTCCTTTGAGCCGCAGAAGCTGATCGAGAACGCCATGACCGTGATCACCAGCGTGGTCAAGGCCAAGCCGGCCGCCGCCAAGGGCAAGTATGTGAAGGGCATCTTTATGTCCTCCACGATGGGCCCTGGTATCGAGATCGACCAGGCTGTCGTCGACGCTGCCGGCAAGGCATAAGCGATTCTGTTGATGTGCCGCTCCGCCACGGCGCGGACCGGCCAAGTTTCCGGCAGGGCAGAAGCGCCCGCCAGCTAAGGGATACAGTCCAATGGCATTGACCAAGCAGCAAAAGAACAAGAAGGTCGCAGCACTCGCGAGCAATCTCGAGGGCGCAACCTCCGCCATCATCGGCACCTTTACCGCCATGACCGCCTCGAAGGATTTCGAGCTGCGCAAGACCGTCCGCGACGCGGGTGGCAAGTACCAGGTGCTCAAGAACAAGCTCGCGCCCAAGGCTGGCGCCGGCACCCAGATCGAAGCAGCGCTCGGCGGCCTCAAGGGCGTCAGCTCGATCGCCTACACCTCGGGCGACCCTGTCGCGCTCGCCAAGGCCCTCTCCAGCTGGGTCAAGGACAACGCGCAGTTCACCTTCAAGCTCGGCATTGTCGACGGCAAGGTGATCAATGTTGCGGAGATCAACAACCTCGCGACCCTGCCCGGCAAGGAAGAGCTCTTCTCGAAGCTGCTGTTCCTCATCAATGCCCCGGCAACCCGTCTCGCCACTGTCATGAACGCCACCGGCCGCAACCTGGCCGTGGTCGTCGATCAGGCAGTGCAGGCCAACAAGTTCACCGGCTCCGCCCCGGCAGCATCCGCTGCTCCGGCTGCCGCGAACACCGACGCCGATCCGGCGCAGCCTGAGTCTGGTGATTCGAACCAGGCCGGCGCCGCTGCCGACGAGGCCCCGGCTGAGGGCTAATCAACTTTCGTCCTGATCTCAGCGGAGTGCGCAGTCTGGGCGCATCGGAAACTCCGCCGGGGCAGGGCAGCCAGCGCAAAACATCGCTCTGGAGACGCAAATCGCATCAGGGCCTCAGACCACCGGGGCTGCACCATCAAGTTATCGATCACACGGAGATTTACCATGGCAGACCTGCAGCAGTTGGAAGACCAGATCGTGAGCCTGAGCCTGCTTGAGGCCTCTGAGCTCGTTAAGAAGCTCGAAGAGCGCCTCGGCGTCTCGGCCGCAGCAGCCACCGTTGCGGCGGCTCCGGCAGCCGGCGGCGGCGCAGCCGCTCCCGCAGCCGAAGAGAAGACCGAGTTCACCGTCATCCTGAAGGATGCCGGCGCGAACAAGATCAACACCATCAAGGCTGTCCGCGAAGTCACCTCGCTCGGCCTCAAGGAAGCCAAGGACCTGGTCGACGGCGCACCGAAGCCTCTCAAGGAGAACATCTCCAAGGAAGACGCGGCCGCCATCGCCAAGAAGTTCGACGGCGTCGCGACTGTCGAAATCAAGTAGTTTCGGCTCTACCGCAAAGGGCTCCCGGCGTAAGCCGGGAGCCCTTTGTGCGTCTATGATCTACTTCTTCGATTCGCGAGCTTGGCCACCGAGATCCGGGAGTTACCTTATGGAACCAATTCTTCTGAAGGGTGTCGCCGAGCGAAACGGCGACATTCTCACTTTTCAGATCGGGCCGCAGGTGGGAGGTGTTGGCCTAACGATGTCCCGCAGCGCTGGGGGTGAATCGGTGATAACCGGGGGTGGGATCTGGCCTTCGATAGAGAAGGCCCAGCAGATAGCTGCTGCGACCGTGAGTCGCCTGCTTGGTCCGGACTGCAAAGCTGTCTGGCGGCTGCTTTGAGGTGTGCTCCCGATGCAGCTCTTGCACTTCGTCGGGAAAAGGTATACATTCTTCTTTGGGCGCAAACCGTTCAGCGTGGCACTGCGTAACGTCGCTGCGGCAGCTACCCCTCAGGCAGAGTTCTAAGAGTTTTCCGGTCCACCACGGACCGGCCACAGCAGGTTCCGGGCGGCGGGAATTTGCTTGTGCTCACGGCAGTATCAGCGGCAGCGGTTCCGGGCCACGCAGGGTTCGGGAGGCGGCAAAGATTCTGACAATTCAAGCACCAGTGCAAAGGTCGAACATTGCGCTCATGGGTACGTTTGTGCCTCTGAGCGTTTTCGCGTCTCTTGCTGTGCCGAATCGAAGCTCTAGCCCAAAGCGGGCCCGGAGCCGTTCGGCCCCTCCGGTCTTCTAGCCGGTCCTGGTTCGCTCCTTCGCCTTCTTCGCTTCACCTTATATAACGCCGGGTTCCACCCCGGTTTCTCAACGCGCAGCAGAGTCCTCACCGAGGCGGGTTTCTGCAAAACACGCGCGTCAACCACTTCCACGGGGCAGCCTACCATCTGCCCCGGACTCCGACCACCGGCTCGCAGCAGATAGATGCAGCCTGCACTGTGGAAAGAGGTCTCGGCAGGAACACACAAGGGAGCAGCAGACTACATGGACAACAGCATGGCAATCCGCGCACTGCGCAGCCGGCTCGACTTCTCGAAGATCCCAACCGCAATCCAGATCCCGAACCTCATCGAAGTGCAGCGCCGCTCCTACGAGCGCTTCCTTCAGATGGACAAGCTCCCCCAGGAGCGCGAGGACAACGGCCTGCAGTCGGTCTTCACCTCCGTCTTTCCCATCACCGACTTCCGCAACGTCTCGGAGCTCGAGTTTGTCGATTACTCCATCGGCAACTGGGAGTGCAAGTGCGGCTACCTGAAGGGTCTGAACCACCTTCGCACCGCCTGCTCCAACTGTGGCCACATGGTCATCACCGATCCATTCCACCCCGGTGATGTGCTCTGCCACTTCTGCGGAACCTACAACAAGAACACGCCCGACTTCTGCACCAAGTGCGGCGACCCGGTGGGCCTGCAACTGAAGTACGACCAGGCCGAGTGCGAAGAGCGCGGCATGACCTACTCCGCTCCGCTCAAGGTCACCATCCGCCTCAAGATCTACGACAAGGACCCGGAGACCGGCGTCAAGACCCTGCGCGACATGAAGGAGCAGGAAGTCTTCTTTGGCGACATCCCGCTCATGTCCGCCAACGGCACGTTCATCGTCAACGGCACCGAGCGCGTCATCGTGTCGCAGTTGCACCGCTCGCCCGGCGTCTTCTTTGAGACGGCGAACAACCGCACCTACTTCCTCGGCAAGATCATCCCGTACCGCGGCAGCTGGGTCGAGTTCGAGTACGACCAGAAGAACACTCTCTACGTCCGCATCGACCGCAAGCGCAAGTTCCTCGGCACCATCTTCCTGCGCGCGCTCGGCCTGCGCACCGACGAAGAGATCCTGAAGACCTTCTACACCGCCGACACCATCACCCTGCGTGACGGCAAGATGTTCTGGAACGTCTCGGCCGACGAGAAGGTCACCAACATCCTCGGCGTCAAGCCGGTGAACGCGATCAACGGTCCTGACGGCGCGGAAATCGTTGCCGCCGGCCGCAAGATCTCGCCGTCGCTGCTCGCCAAGATTCGCGCCGCTGGCATCACCGAAGTGGAAGTGGAGCCCGCGAACCTTGACGGCGCCATCTTCGCCGCTGACGTGGTTGACCTGACCACGGGTGAGCTGCTGTACGAGGCCAACCAGGAAGCGACCACCGACAAGCTGCACAAGACGCTGCAGTCCGGTGCTACCACGATCGAAGTCTTCTTCCCGGAGAAGGACGACGTTGGCAACATCATCACCAATACGCTCAAGCGTGACTCCGTGCGCAAGCCCGAGGAAGCTCTCATTGAGATCTACCGCAAGCTGCGTCCGGGCGACCCGCCGACGCTGGACACCGCGACCGCGCTCTTCGAAGGCATGTTCTTCGATCCGCGCAAGTACGACTTCTCGCGCGTGGGCCGTCTCAAGTTCAACATCAAGTTGTACGAGAACCAGAACGCGACCGAGCTCGACAAGCGCACGCTCACGCCTGAAGACTTCTATGGCACGATCAAGTACCTGCTGAAGCTGCGCAAGAACATCGGCCTTGTCGACGACATCGACCACCTTGGCAACCGCCGCGTCCGCGCGGTCGGCGAACTCATGGAGAACCAGTTCCGCATCGGCCTGGTTCGCATGGAGCGCGCCATCAAGGAAAAGATGTCGGTCTACCAGGAGATGTCGACGGCGATGCCGCACGACCTCATCAACGCCAAGCCGGTCATGGCCGCCATCCGCGAGTTCTTCGGATCTTCGCAGCTGTCGCAGTTCATGGACCAGACCAACCCGCTCTCGGAGATCACGCACAAGCGTCGTCTCTCTGCGCTTGGGCCGGGCGGCTTGTCGCGTGAGCGTGCAGGCTTCGAAGTCCGCGACGTGCACCCGACGCACTACGGCCGTATCTGCCCGATCGAAACGCCGGAAGGCCCGAACATCGGTCTGATCAGCTCGCTGTCGTGCTTCGCGCGCATCAACGAGTACGGCTTTATCGAGTCGCCCTACCGCAAGGTCAAGGACGGCCGCGTGGTCGACTACGTCGCCGTCACCAACGCCGGCGAGTCGGGTCTGCGTCAGGGCGATCCCATCGAGATCAACGAGGCGCGCGAGCTGAAGCAGCGTCTCGCCTCGGAAGGCAAGCGCGTGCTCGAAACCGAGCCGTTCTCCTTCTATCTCTCTGCATGGGAAGAGGACCGTCACACGATCGCGCAGGCCAACATCGAGCTGGATGAAAACGGCAAGATGACCGAGGACCTGGTCAACGCCCGGAAGCAGGGCAACTTCGTCCTGGTGCCGCAGGCTGAGGTCGACTACATCGACGTTTCGCCAAAGCAGCTCGTCTCCGTGGCCGCCTCGCTCGTGCCGTTCCTTGAGCACGACGACGCGAACCGCGCCCTGATGGGTGCGAACATGCAGCGCCAGTCGGTTCCCCTTCTGGTCGCTGAGGCCCCGTTCGTCGGTACCGGCATGGAAGGCGTAACCGCCCGCGACTCGGGCGCCGTCATCCTGGCCCGCCGCAACGGCATCATCGACTCGGTCGACTCCGAGCGCATCATCGTGCGCGTCGAAGGCGAGCACCACCCCACGCAGCTGTCGCGTGAGGTTGGTTCCGACATCTACCAGCTCACCAAGTTCAAGCGCTCCAACCAGAACACCTGCATCAACCAGAAGCCCATCGTGCGCAAGGGTGACCGCGTGCTCAAGGGCCAGGTGATCGCAGATGGTCCGTGCACGGAGCAGGGCGAACTCGGTCTGGGCCGCAACGTGCTGGTCGCCTTCATGCCGTGGCGCGGTTACAACTTCGAGGACGCGATCCTCATCTCGGAAAAGCTGGTCCGCGAGGACTACTACACCTCGATCCATATCGAGGAGTTCGAGATCGAAGCGCGCGACACGAAGCTGGGACCGGAAGAGATCACGCGCGATATCCCCAACGTCTCCGAGCACGCTCTGCGTGACCTGGACGAGTCGGGCATCATCCGCATTGGTGCAAAGGTAGGTCACAACGACATCCTCGTCGGCAAGGTCACGCCCAAGGGCGAGACCCAGCTCACGCCGGAAGAGAAGCTGCTGCGCGCCATCTTCGGTGAAAAGGCCGGCGACGTGCGCGACGCTTCGCTCACGTGCCCCCCGGGCATCGAGGGCACCGTGGTCGACGTCCGCATCTTCTCCCGCAAGGGTCAGGAAAAGGACGAGCGCGCCAAGTCGATCGAGCAGGAGCAGATTGAGAAGCTGGAGAAGAACCTGGCTGACGAAATCCGCATTCTGACCGACGAGCGTCTGAAGCGCCTCGAAGGCATCCTGGGCGGCAAGGAAGTCCAGGCCGACCTGCACGACGAGCGCACCAACAAGAAGCTGCTGGGCAAGGGCGACATCCTCGATCGCGACATGATCGAGCTCATCTCCACGCGCAACCTGAAGCGGATTCGCTACGCCGACAAGGACCCGCGCGTGAACGAGCAGATCGACGAGATCGAAGAGATGACCTCGCGTCAGATCGACGTTCTCCGCAAGATCACCAACGAGAAGATCTCCAAGCTCCAGAAGGGCGACGAGCTCTCCCCGGGCGTGATCAAGATGGTCAAGGTGTACATCGCCATGAAGCGCCGCCTCTCGGTCGGCGACAAGATGGCAGGCCGTCACGGTAACAAGGGTGTGGTCGCGCGTGTGCTTCCTGAGGAAGACATGCCGTACCTGCCCGATGGCAAGCCGGTGGAGATCGTTCTGAACCCGCTGGGTGTGCCGTCGCGTATGAACGTCGGTCAGATCCTGGAAACGCACCTGGGCTGGGCCGCGCATGAGCTGGGCGAAAAGGTCGCTGAGCTTGCCGCGCAGGCCGAGAGCGCCAACGAAGTTCGCGAGATCTTCAAGGCACGCTTCCAGGGCACGGCCGCTCTGAACCAGCTGCTTGAGCTGGACGATGAGACGACCCTGCGCGTGGCCAAGGGCATGAAGCGTGGCATCTGGTTCGGCACCGCCGTATTCGACGGTGCTCGCGAAGAGGAGATCAAGGCTCTGCTCGCCTCGGCGGGTCTGCCTTCCTCCGGCAAAACCGAACTGTTCGACGGCATGACCGGCGACGCGTTCGAACAGCCCGCGACCGTTGGCTACATCTACATGCTCAAGCTCTCGCACTTGGTCGACGACAAGATCCACGCTCGTTCGATCGGACCGTACTCCCTCATCACGCAGCAGCCGCTGGGTGGTAAGGCACAGTTCGGTGGCCAGCGCTTCGGCGAAATGGAAGTGTGGGCGCTCGAAGCATACGGCGCGGCCTACATCCTCCAGGAGCTGCTCACCGCGAAGTCCGACGACGTCTTTGGCCGTACCAAGATCTACGAGGCCATCGTCAAGGGCGAGGCGGCGATCGAGCCTGGCGTGCCCGAGTCGTTCAACGTGCTCATCCGCGAGCTGCAGTCCCTCTGCCTCGACGTGGAACTTGTGAAGCAGGAAGAGCTGAACAAGATCCCGACGATGCCGATCGCCGCAGCCGCCGACTAAGCCACAGGGAGGGAGCAGCGGCCTTGAGGCCGCTGACTCCCAACCAGCAGCAAGGGGCTTTAGCCCCGGCCAAGTTTTAGCAAGACAAAGGCATGCAGTCCGCCACAAGTGACCGCGAACAGCACGACCAACCAGCGGGCCAACGCAAACCCGCACTGGAGACAAACAGCATGTTCCGTTCCAGCCCCTTCGAAATGTCCGGTCCCATCACCGACTTCGATTCCATCCGCATCTCGCTCGCGTCGCCGGAGAAGATCCGTTCCTGGTCGCACGGCGAAGTGACCAAGCCGGAAACGATCAACTACCGCACCTTCAAGCCGGAGCGCGACGGCCTGTTCTGCGCCCGCATCTTCGGACCCATCACCGACTGGGAATGCCTCTGCGGCAAGTACAAGCGCATGAAGCACCGCGGCGTCATCTGCGACAAGTGTGGCGTCGAAGTCACTCTGTCCAAGGTCCGTCGTGAGCGCCTCGGCCACATCGAGCTCGCCTCGCCGTGCTCGCACGTCTGGTTCTTCAAGGGCCTGCCGTCGCGCATCGGCCACCTGCTCGACATCTCGCTGCGCGAGCTCGAAGCGGTTCTCTACTTCGAGTCCTACGTCGTCATCGATCCAGGCGACGCGCCCGTCAAGGAGCGCGAGATCATCAAGGACGAGTCCAAGTTCCGTGAACTCGACCAGCAGTACCGCCCCTCCGGCTTCCGCGCCATGATGGGTGCCGAGGCGATCAAGGAACTTCTCAAGCGCGTCGAAGTCGACGAGCTCGCCATCGAAATGCGCGAGAAGATGAAGGTCGAGCAGAGCCTTCAGAAGAAGCTGAAGTACGCCAAGCGTCTCAAGGTCGTTGAGGCGTTCCGCCGCTCCGACAACGAGCCACAGTGGATGATCCTCGACGTGATCCCCGTGATCCCGCCTGAGCTTCGCCCGCTCGTGCCACTCGACGGCGGCCGCTTCGCCACGTCCGATCTGAATGACCTGTACCGCCGCGTCATCAACCGCAACAATCGCCTCAAGAAGCTCATGGATCTCCACGCGCCCGAAGTCATCGTGCGCAACGAGAAGCGCATGCTGCAGGAGGCGGTCGACGCCCTGTTCGACAACGGCCGTCGTGGCCGCGTTCTGCGCGGTGCGAACAATCGTCCTCTGAAGTCGCTCTCTGACACCCTCAAGGGCAAGCAGGGCCGCTTCCGCCAGAACCTGCTCGGCAAGCGCGTGGACTACTCGGGCCGTTCCGTAATCGTCGTCGGTCCTGAGCTGAAGCTGCACCAGTGCGGTCTGCCCAAGAAGATGGCGCTCGAGCTCTTCAAGCCGTTCATCTATCACCGCCTCGAACAGACCGGCCACTGCACCACCATCAAGCAGGCCAAGGAAATGGTGGAACTGCAGGAGCCCATCGTTTGGGACATCCTCGAAGAGGTCATCAAGGATCACCCGGTCCTGCTGAACCGCGCCCCAACCCTGCACCGTCTCGGTATCCAGGCGTTTGAGCCCGTGCTCGTCGAAGGCAAGGCGATCAAGATCCACCCGCTCGTCTGCACCGCCTTCAACGCCGACTTCGACGGCGACCAGATGGCCGTTCACATCCCCCTGTCGCCTGAAGCGCAGGTGGAAGCGTCCGTGCTCATGCTGGCGTCGCACAACATCCTTTCGCCCGCCTCGGGTCAGCCCATCACCGTTCCTACCCAGGACATGGTGCTCGGCCTGTACTACCTGACCAAGAGCAAGGTTGGCGCCAAGGGTGAAGGCCGTGTCTTCGCCAACATCGACGAAGTCATCATGGCGCTCGAAGCCAAGCAGGTCGAGACGCTGTCGCCCATCCGTCTGCGCTACACCGGTCCGGTCCTTGACCTGACCACGGCGTATGACGACCAGGACATCACCCACACCGAGGTCGTTGAGTACAACAAGCAGTACATCAACACCACGGTCGGCCGCGCCATCCTGAACGATGCGCTGCCTGAGGGCATGCCCTACGTGAACGGCCTGCTCAAGAAGAAGGGCATCGGCCAGCTCATCAACTACCTGTACCTGAACCTCGGCCTTGAGATCACGGTGCACGCGCTCGATCGCATCAAGGAGCTTGGCTTCCAGTACGCGACGCGTTCTGGTCTGTCGGTCGGCCTGGACGACATGGTCATCCCGGCTTCCAAGTACACCGTTGTGCACGACGCCGAAAAGCAGGTTGTCGCCGTGCAGCAGCAGTACCTCGACGGCGCCATCACCAACGGCGAGCGCAACAACAAGGTCATCCAGATGTGGTCGACCGTTACCGAAAAGGTGGCGGACGAGATGTTCGGCAACATGAAGCGCGCTGACAAGGAAGGCGCCATGAACCCGATCTACATCATGGCCGACTCGGGTGCCCGTGGTTCCAAGCAGCAGATCCGTCAGCTCTCCGGTATGCGCGGTCTCATGGCCAAGCCCTCCGGCGAAATCATCGAGTCGCCGATCAAGGCGAACTTCCGCGAAGGTCTCACCGTGCTCGAGTACTTCATCTCGACCCACGGCGCCCGTAAGGGTCTGGCCGACACCGCGCTGAAGACCGCTGACTCGGGCTACCTGACCCGCCGTCTCGTCGACGTCGCGCAGGACGTCATCATCACCGAGTCCGACTGCGGCACGCAGGAAGGCATCTACGTTCACCCCATCATCGAAGCCGGCGAAATCATCGAACCGCTGCGCGACCGCATCATCGGCCGCGTCACGCTCGAGCAGTTCAAGGGCGTCGATGGCAACGTGATCGTCAATGTCAACGAGGAGATCGACGAGCAGAAGGCGACCGACATCCAGGCCGCCGGCGTGGAGAAGGTCAAGATCCGCTCCGTGCTCACCTGCGAGTCCAAGCGCGGCGTCTGCAAGCTCTGCTACGGCCGCAACCTCGGCTCCGGCAAAATGGTCGAAATGGGCGAAGCCGTCGGCGTCATCGCGGCCCAGTCCATCGGCGAGCCCGGCACCCAGCTCACCATGCGTACCTTCCACGTCGGTGGAACCGCATCGCGTGTGTCGGATCAGTCGCGCCTCGACGCCAAGAACGCCGGCACCCTGCGCTACATCAACCTGAACACCGTTCGCGCCAAGGACGGCAACCTGGTCGCCATGAACCGTTCGGGCTCCGTCGCCGTCATCGACGACAAGGGCCGCGAGCGCGAGCGCTACCCCATCGTCTACGGCGCCAAGCTCCTCGTTGAGGACGGCGCGCCCGTGGAGATCGGCACCACCATCGGCTCGTGGGATCCCTACACCTACTCCATCGTCACGGAGATCGGTGGCACGATCCAGTTCAAGGACCTGCAGGAAGGCGTCACGCTCAACGAAGAGGTCGACGAGGTCACCGGGCTCAGCCGCCTGGTGGTCGCCGACGCCCCCGACGAAAAGCGTCAGCCCACCCTGCTCGTCAACGGCTCCGATGGCTCGAAGAAGCGCTACCTCATGCCGTCGCGTGCGTACCTGATGATCCAGGACGGTGAAGAAGTCGCCCCCGGCGACATCCTCGCCAAGATCCCGCGTGAGTCCACCCGTACCAAGGACATCACCGGCGGTCTGCCGCGCGTCGTCGAACTGTTCGAAGCACGTAAGCCGCGCGAAACCGCCACGATTGCAGAGATCGACGGTGTCGTTCGCTTCGGTGAAGTGGTCAAGGGTCAGCGCAAGATCTACATCACGTCCGACACTGGCGAAGAGCGCGAGTACTCCGTGCCCCGCTCCATCTACGTCAACGTGCAGGAAGGTGAAAAGCTGCGCGCCGGCGACAAGCTCTTCGACGGCCCGCTCAACCCGCACGACGTGCTCGCAGTCCTCGGTGAGCAGGAACTGCAGCGCTACCTCGTCAACGAGATCCAGGAGGTCTACCGCCTCCAGGGTGTCGCCATCTCCGACAAGCACATCGAGACGATCGTTCGTCAGATGCTCCGCTGGGTCAAGATCGACGAAGTCGGCGACAGCAACTTCCTGCTCGAACAGCAGGTCGACCGCTTCCGCTTCAACGCAGAGCGTCAGCGCGTTCTGAACGACGGTGGTCGCCCGCCGCTCGGTCGTCCGCTGCTGCTCGGCATCACCAAGGCGTCCCTGTCCACCGACAGCTTCATCTCGGCGGCCAGCTTCCAGGAGACCACCCGCGTGCTCACCGAGGCCAGCATCAACGGCGCCGTCGACACGCTCCGCGGCCTCAAGGAAAACGTCATCGTGGGCCGTCTCATCCCGGCCGGCACCGGCATGGACTACTACCGCAACGTCCAGCTCTCCCCAGAGCTCGAAGAAGCGGCAGCCCGCATCCAGGCCGAAGTCCAGGAAGCCCACGACGCCGAAGAACGCGAACTCGAAGCCATGCGCATGGAAGGCGAACAGGAAGAACTCGCCGCCGAATAAGCACAATTCACCCGTGCTCCACGTCCGGCTCCTCGGACGTGGACTCCACAAATCAAAGGGGGCGGACTCAATCGAGTCCGCCCCCTTTGCTTGGCATTAAGATCTATGTCGAGAGGATTGTTCCCGAATGCGCCGCACGCTGTTCGCAAAGCTCTTTTTCGCTATCCTGTACGCAAAACTAGGGCTAGCGCAGGCAGACTCGTCGAAACAGTTGCTCAGCGGGCCGGCTCACGGCACAGTAAATGTTGTCCTCGCGAATGGAAATTGCCTGGTAGCTCTGACCGACAGCCGCCTAAGTAGCGGGGGACGAGCGAGTACTGTAGAGGGCGAAAAGCTATTTAAGCTAGATGAACGCACCTTCTTGGCTATAGCTGGTTGGTATTCCCACTCGGGCCCCTCTTATGGAGGGCAGTACCCTGTTTATCAAGCCATACCGAGGGTAGTAAACACGTACGTAAAAGGCAATCAACGCTTCGCGCAGTTGAGCGTACAAGAAAAGGCCTCAGCTCTCGCAAGAGCCTTTGCCGCCTCGTTGGGAGTTTCGCAAAGTATCAGCAAGATGGCGGGTGTTGCCGCATCAGACAGCCCTTCGCAGATCACCGTCGCTGGAATCGAAAACGGAAAGTTTGTCATCACGAAGATTCAACTTAGTCTCAGAAGTTCTGATGGCGGTATCTCGTACAGTGTTAGTGATCCTGATACTGTAACTACTTCGTCAGGATTGGTAGGCATGCTGGGCGGCATCACCGATGTAGCCTTTCCCGCTTTGGGAACGATAGGCTACGTCCAAAACAATGCCAGCTTCGATAAGTACTACAAGTCCTTGAGGGAAGATCGGGGAGAGCGCTTGTCTTGCGACGATCTTAGCCAAGTAGCTAGACGAGTTGAAGAATTGACTTCGGACAGGCACCCGCAGGAAGTAGGCGGTTCAATACAGCTTGGCATCATCAGGAACGGAGCCATAGCTTCGTTCGAAGAGCCAGTTCCTGCTGATTCTGCGACAGACATTTTTCAAAAATCAAGGGTTGATATGGTTGATTCGACTGTGATTGGAGGCTTCGGACTTCTCGGGCACAACCCGGGTCATCTGGGCGTAGTTACAGGTCTTCAGGCCACAGACGGAAAGCAAGATCTAGATGAGAGATTTATCTTTAACAGTCAATTTACACATTGTGACTTGATCTTCCATGGGAACCCGAACTTCTTCTTCGATAAGTCGAACAAGGTCGTTGAGAGTCGACTGATCTTAGAGCGACGGAACATGCGAGATGAGCCTGTAATAAAACAACTTCTTTCAGATTACCCGTCCCTCGTTGTGGTTGATCTCAAGCCCTGATCCACGGATCACCAACCATAGCTCGCCGGGTGCCCCATACATCGCGTTCTTTGCGATGTGTGGGTGAGTCGTCGATGAATTGAAGGGCAGCTTCAGATTCACCTCACACACTTCGCGCGCTCTGCGAAAGTGATGCTCACGAGGTCAAGCGGCAGTATCATCTTGCGCATGCGCTTCGCATGTCCCACTCTCGCTGCCCTGATCGCCGGGCCATTGATGCTGGCCCAAACCGCGCCGTCATTCAATGTGCACCAGGTGTTTGTGCAGGATGACGAAGACCACCCGGCCATCAACACACCGCAGGCCATCGCCGCGTTCGAGCAGCGGCATCGCGACCGCAGTCAGCAGGTTCGCGATCTGCTGGCGAAAGGACAGATCACCTCGGCGGACCAGCTTTACGATGCGGCTTGGGTCCTGCAGCACGGCGAGACTGCGGACGACTACCTGCTCGCTCACATCCTTGCCGTAGACGCGCTCGCCAAGGGCAACACCAATGCCAAGTGGCTGACCGCCGCGACGCTCGACCGCTACCTGCAACTCGCGCGCACCCGCAGTTGTTCGGAACGCAGTACCCGCTAGACCCAGCGAAGCCTCACCCCATCAGCGCAGACGGCCGGGGCCGCTACGCCGGTCGCACCCAGGCGCCGTACGACGAAGAGGTGCTACCCGAAGCCATCCGCGCCGACTTCTGCGTTCCACCCGTCTCTCAGCAGAAGCAGAACCTGGCTACTCTCAACAGCGGCAACTATCCCGGCGACGCCACGGTGCTGCCCGGCTGCAAGCGCTAACAGACGCGCACGATCAAGTTCTACTTCGGTTCGACTGGCTCCGTGACGGAGGGATCGCGCTCCCAGCCTTCGTTCTGCAGCACAATGCTTTCGATCGCGATCGCGTTGCCGGTGCTGTCCAGCTCGGGGAGCGCCTGGTACTCCGAGACCCAGGCACGATAGATCTTGTACGCCATCACCACCTGGCCCGCTTCGTTCGAAAGTTCGAGCAGGAGGTCCTTGCGGAAGTCGGCAAGCGCCACCTCGCTTCCGGCACCGGCATGGAGCTGCCACACCTTGTTGGCCCAGGCTTCGAACGCGGGGTCGAAGGTCACGCCCCGTTCCAGCCTGATCGGCGCAAAGTCAGTCTGGCCGGGTGACTTGCGGCTGGTGTTCGGGTCGCCGCCCTCGCGGTGCACCACGACTTCGGTGGTGCGTTTCAGCTCGCTCACCTTGCTGACGCCTGCGATGTACCTGCCGTCCCACTTCAGCCGGAACTTGAACTTCTTGTACGGATCGAAGCGGTTTGGATTCACGGTGAACTCAGCCATCACGCAGCTCCTGTCGGACTCGGCGGCAGTATAGCCGGGTTCAGGGGCGGCGGAAGCGATTCTCTTCACTGATCCCGCCGCTTCCTCCGAACCCGCGAAAGAAGGTGAATCGCATCGTCGTCCAACAGCGATGTCGATCCGCGCTGATTACCGGATCAACGCCGACGCAGCAGCAGATACACCACCGCGATGATCACCAGCAGACCGAGCCCGCCCGGCCAGAAGAAGAACCCGCCCCGGCTGGAGTAGCCCATCACCATGCACCCGCTCAGCGGCAGGCACGCCGCCATTGCACAACCGACCAGCACCAGACGCTTCACCATGCACCACCTCACTCACACGATCGCTGCAGCATCAGATGCGCTTGACAAACCGCCACAGCCGAAGAAACGCAAACTCGACCAAGTCACCGCGCCCCGTATCCTAAGTCTCTCGTAGACAGGAACTTACGCCTAAGTTCCTATCCATCAGGAACTTGCATTCAGCCCCGTACAGCAAACCTTTTGATTTGAACAACTTAGCTTTTCCGGGGAGGGGCCACCCCGAGCCACCGGAACTGCAAGCCTGGAGCAACCTGCTACACTTCGCCAGCCACTCGCAAGGAGCTCTTCATGTCAGCCACACGCAATCTGATTGCCTTCGCCGCGCTCGCCTCCAGCTCGTTTGCTTTCGCCGCCGACGGCAAAGGCGCAGGCAAATGGACCATCGACGGCGACGTGCAAGGCTACCCGATCCACGACGTCTGCACGCTTTCCGGCCCGGACACGAAGCTGACCGGCACCTGCACCATGGACAGCAAGGACCGCGAAACCACCGGCACCTTCGACGGCACCACGCTCACGCTGAAGCACCCAGGCGAATACAACGGCGATGCCCTGACGATCACCTACACTGGCAAGCTGCAGAAAGACGGCACAATCAGCGGCGACATCGACGTGCAACCCATGAGCTACAGCGGCACCTTCACCGCGGCCCGCCCTGCCAGTACCACTCCCGCGCCCAAGCCACAGTAGCCAAGCTCCGAGTCAGCCAAAGGCAATGGCGAGCCCGCAGGCTCGCCATCGCTTCGTGCGAAAAGCAGCGTTACGCGACCGAAAGGTCCACGTCGATGTTGTTCCGCGTCGCATTGGAATACGGGCAAACCTCGTGCGCCTCGTGCACCAGCTTTTCCGCCTGTTCGCGCTCCAGCCCGGGCACGTGAACGACCATCTTCACGCCGATCCCGAAGCCCTTGGCACCATTCGCCAGCGGTCCAAAGTCGACCGACGAGTCGATCGAAACTTCCTGCAGGTGGATCTTCTGTGTGTTCGCCACAAACTTCATTGCGCCGATGAAGCACGCGGCATAGCCAGCCGCGAACAACTGCTCCGGATTCGTCCCATTTCCGCCGCCGCCCATGCCCTTTGGCGGATCCAGCTTCACATCCAGCTTGCCGTCGTCCGTCTTCGCCACGCCGTCGCGGCCGCCGGTTGCGGTTGCGTGCGCCGTGTAAACCACCTTTTCGAGTGCCATTTCCAACTCCTTGCCGCATTGGATGCGGCAGGAGCGCAACGGATTTGCCATCGCGCTGCTTCCATTCGCAGGACAAAGGTTTGTCCAGCTTGGTACAGTGATAGCTCTCGTGCCAGGGCAGCTCCGAATCTGCCGCAAAAGCACGTGTCTGCAAGTCCAGAGGAGCGCTGAATTCATGCCGCATTGCCTGTTGAAGTCTTCCGCCGCCGTTGCCACGGCCGCTGTCACCCTTGCGCTCGCTGCGGTCAGCGTGCAAGCACAACGACCCCACGGATCCGCGCCGGTCAAGGGCCCGTGGATGGACGCGAGTCTGCCACCCGAGCAGCGCGCCGACATGGTGCTACAGCAGATGACGCTGGACGAAAAGATCGACATGCTGCACGGCAACGGCATGGCCCACGCCGACCAATGGCAGATGCCGCTTACCTATCAGATGAACGGCGGCGCTGGCCTCGTCGTCGGTGTGCCGCGGCTCGGCATTCCGGCCATTATTATGAGCGACGCCGCTTATGGCGTTCGGTCCAGCGGCGAGAACGGCCGCTACTCCACGGCGCTGCCGTCGAACTTCGCTTCCGCCAATAGCTGGGACACGAACTCCGCCTGCGCATACGGCGAGCTCATCGGTCGCGAGCTGCGCAACCAGGGCTTCACCATGACGCTGGGCGGCGGCGTGAACCTGACGCGCGAACCTCGAAACGGCCGCACCTTCGAATACATGGGCGAAGATCCGCTGCTTGCCGGAACACTGGTCGGCAACCGCATCCGGTGTGAGCAGGCACAGCACATCATCGGCGACATCAAGCACTACGCCCTGAACGACCAGGAGACGGGTCGTAACATCGTCGATGCGCGCATCTCGCGCCGCGCCTTGCAGGAAACGGACCTGCTGGCGTTTCACATCGGCATCAACATCGGTCATCCCGCCGCGGTCATGTGTTCCTACAACCGCATCAACGGCGACTACGCCTGCGAGAACACCTACACCTTGCACGATGTGCTGAAGGGCCAATGGAAGTTCCCGGGATTTGTGCTCAGCGACTGGGGCGGAACGCACTCAACCGACAAGGCCAGCGCAGCCGGCCTGGATAACGAGCAGCCTCTGGACAAGTATTACGGTCCGGCGCTGAAGGCAGCCGTAGCGTCGCACAAGGTGCCCATGGCGGAGATCGACGACCATGTGCGTCGCATGCTCTATGGCGAGTTTGTCAGCGGCATTGTCGACCATCCGACGGAGAAGTCTGTGCCCGACATCGACCGCGGCATGGAAACCGCGCTGCACATGGAGGAGAAGAGCATCGTTCTCCTGAAGAACGAGCACGACATCCTGCCGCTGGCGCCCAAGGTGCGGACCATCGCGCTGATCGGCGGCCACGCGGATGTTGGCATGATCTCCGGTGGCGGATCGGCGCAGGTGGACCCGCCGGGTGGCAATGCGGTGCCGGTCAACGGCCGCAAGGACTCCTTCTGGCAGTCGCACGTGTACTTCCCCACTTCGCCGCTGAAGGCATTGCAGGCGAAGTTGCCGGGTGCGCGCATCACCTACACGCCGGGCGATGATCCTGCCGCGGCGGCTGCGGCGGCGCGCAACGCCGACGTCGCGATCGTCTTCGGCACGCAGTGGACCAGCGAAGGGATGGATCTGCCCTCGCTCTCGCTGCCGGACAACCAGGATGCCCTGATCGACCAGGTCGCGTCGGCCAACAAGAACACGATCGTCGTGCTGGAAACGGGCACGGCCGTGACTATGCCGTGGCTGCCCAAGGTCGCCGGTGTGGTCGAGACATGGTATGCCGGCAGCAACGGCCACCGCGCTCTGGCAAACGTGATCACGGGCGAGGTGAACCCGACCGGCAAGCTGGCGATGACCTTCCCGGCAAGCGAGGCAGACCTGCCGCACCCGAAGATCGCGCCGCTCAGCCGCGAGATGGAAAACGAAGGCCGCAGCGCGGTGAACAGCGGCACCGGTACCGGCTATAGCACCAGCTACGACGAGGGCTTGAAGGTCGGATACAAGTGGTACGAGTCCGAGCACAAGCAGGTCCTGTTCCCGTTTGGCTTTGGTCTGTCGTACACCACGTACGCGTACTCGGGCCTGAAGACGGACGCCGGTGCACGGTCCGTCACCTTCACGGTGAAGAACACGGGCAAGCGCGCGGGCACTGAGGTTGCACAGGTGTACGCGACGTTGCCGGACGCCGCGGGCGAAGCGTTCCAGCGCTTGGCGGGCTGGCAGCGCGTGGACCTGCAGGCGGGCGAGTCGAAGACGGTGACGGTCACGCTGGCACCGGAGGTGCTGCAGGTGTTTGACGAGGCATCCGAGAGCTTCCACATGGTGCCCGGAACCTACGGCGTCCGCGTGGGCAGCTCCAGCGCGAACGAACCGCTGAAAGCAACCATCCACTTGCAGTAGGCCACTTCCGAATGCAGCAGAAAGGGGCCCGCCTCGCGGGTCCCTTTCTGCTGCTGTTCATGGCTTCTGAACGCTAGTACTCGAAGACGTGGGGCGCGGGGTACGTGAGCGTGCCGTCGGAGCGCTGGTACGGGATGAAGAGTCGCTTGCCGCCATCCACGGTAGAGCCAACGATGACGGTCGTGCCGAACGGGCCGCTGCCGTCCGTCACGGACTTGTCCACGTGGTGCGTGGTGATCGGCTTGCCGATTGGGCTATAGCGCGGGTCCGTCCAATCGTCGATGAAGCGGTCCTCCGGGTAGCTCTTGTACTTGTCCGGATGCTGCTTCCAGTCCTTGTCGTTCTGGTATATGGCGTACGCGGTGTCGTAATCCTTCTGCTGCAGCGCGGTCAGGAAGCGGTCGACCTTGTGCTCGACCGGCAGGTTGCTGAACAGCCAGCCATGGCCAGTGACAAAGCCCGCCAACGCGAGCACCAGCAGGAGAATCACAAACGCGACGGCGCCGATCAGGGACAGGCGCACCAGCTTGGCGCGGCGTTCATCGTAAGCGGGAGCATTCAGCAGCGTCATGGTGCAGAAACTTTCCTTTGCCGGGTTGGCGTGTTCCATTAGACACCGTCGCCGCAGGAAACGGCACCCGGTCTCGCGACGTTAGAAGAAGCGGCCCAACGTGAACACGATCTTGCGATGATCATGATCGCCGATGGCTGGCCCAAAGGTGACTGCGCCCAGTGGTGTCTCCGCCGCCAGGCCAAAGAACACGTCCTGTCGCGTCACTGTCCCTGCGTTCGGCGCGTACATCTGTCCCGCTTCGTAGGTTCCGATCACGTAGATGTTCTGCCCCAGCGGAGCCGGTAGGGAAGCGATGCGTCGGAAGTAAGCCGGGCGAACGAGCCAGTAATCGGTGCCGCGATACTCCTCAAACGTGGAGGCGGAAAGCCGTAGCGGTCCGCCCAGTGTGAAGCGGAACGGGTCCGCGACGTTGCGGCCTGCAAAGGTTCCACCCTCGGTCACCAGCGACAGCGTGTTGCCGTGACCGATGTCGCGGAAGTACGACGCGAGCCCCTGAATGCGCGGCGCGTTGGGACTGCGCGATGTGCTGAACTGGTAGCCGGCATTCAGTTCCGCGCGCAAGCCGTGCAGCGGAATCAGGTCGCGATCCTGTCCGTTGAATCGGTAGAGGATGCGCGCGATCTGCTGCTGTCCGTTGAAGTCAGGCAGGCCGTCGCTGCCCGTCTGTGTGTGCCAGCGTTCTGTGTTTTCCTGCCACCCGGCGCGCCACTCCGTGAAATGCGAGACGGTATAGCCGAAGTCGATGCCTCCGCCTGCCTGAATCTGCTGGCGCTCCGCGACTTTGCGCTGATTGCCCCAGATGTAGACCGGCGTGCGCAGGAAGGTGAGGCGCGGCGCCAGGAACAACCCTCGGGCGGTGAGACGCCGGTAGTACTCCGGTTCGACAAAGGTGAGAAAGCCGAAACGCATGGTGGTGCGCAGCTCAGAGCGGTAGCCGCCCAGGTCCTGTTCGGTCAGCACGGCATCGATGGTGGCGCGAGACACACCGCCTGTCTGCGCAATCACGTTGCCACCCACCAGCAGAAAAGGCGGTCCAAACGGTTTGTCGCGGACAAACAGGTTGAGGTCCAGGTCGCCCGGCGTGGGTTTGTAGCCGGTGGCCGGTGGAACGGTTGCAGTGGCCATGCGGCCAGCGCTGCTGGGAGCCACGGTCTCAAACTGCGGCGTGCCGGCCTTGTCGGCGGGGCCGGGCTCCTGCTTGCCCACCGGCAGCGTGTTGTTCACCGATTGGTTGCTGATGGCTTCCCCGCGCTCTCCGGAGCCGGCCTCTGTGTCTCCGCCGAATAGCGCCACCGCGCGGTCATCGCCGGCACCGCGTCGCTCGGTTGGGTGCAACAGTTCGCGACCTTCGACGGGTCGGCCCTGGTTGGCCGGCCCGGTTACCCGCAGGTCGACCTTCTGGCCGTGATTGCTTAGGTAGTAGTCGGACTGAAAGCGACCGTCGCTGCGGACCTCGTTCTGAGCGTGGTCGATCGCCTCGGGGTCCACCGGCTTGCCCGCCAGCGGCACGACCGTATCGCGGATGCCGTTTGCCGCGGAGTGGTTGGGGGCGATCACATTCACCTGGGCGATGTTGCCCAGTGTGCCGCGGAAGCGCTCGCGACGCTGCTCCACATAGGTCGCCCAGGCCGCGTCATCCAGGCGGTAGGGCAGCAGCTTGCCGCTGGCTTTCTCCGCTGCTGCATAGCCAGCGTCGGCCAGCTGGTTCGATTTCGCGTAGTCGGCGGCACCCACGCCTGCCGGCGCAACGGGTTCGACTACCACGTTGGCCTGCGCGCGCGAGCGGACTTCGTTGGACCAGGACGCGACCGAGAAGCTCCGCTGCAGAATGCCAAGCAGGGAATTGGTATCGCCCTTGTCGGGCGGTGTAAGCGGCAGCGACACGGCGATCACCACATCCGCGTGCAGGTCGTTTTTGACCACATCGACGGGCAGGTTTTCTGTCAGGGCTCCGTCCACGTAGATGTGGCCACCATCTTCTAGAGGCGAAAAGACGCCGGGGATCGAGATGGAGGCACGTACTGCCTCGGCCAAGGGGCCCTGCGCAAACACGGCTTCACGGCCGACCAGGATGTCGGTCGCCACGCACCGGAACGGGATGGGCATGCGATTGAAGTCGTACTCCGCGCCGTAGGGCAGGAACTGCGCGTTCAGGAACTCGTTCAGGCCATAGTCCAGCAGAACGCCGTTGCGGAACGACACTCCATGCTTCAGCCCCAGGTTGAAGCCTCCGGGCAGAAAGCGCGCATCTTCGCGACGGCGGAAGTTGATCTGCCGGAAGTCGGTGCTGAGGCGGAACACTTTGGAGAAGACCTGGTCGCTGGTCAGGTCCTGGATCTGCGCAGGCGAGTGCCCGGTGGCGTACAGGGCTCCCACCAGCGATCCCATGCTGGTGCCGGCGATCGCGTCCACGGGAATGTGGTGCTCGTCGAACCACCGCAGAACGCCAACTTCGCTGAGCGCCAGGGCACCACCGCCGCCCAGTGCCAGACCGATGCGCTTGCGCCCAAGTGGCGGTGGCGGAGCGTACACCGGTTTCAGGATCGTGTGCCCGGGGCCGCTGAAATCCTGCGCCGGCCAGGCCAGTTGCACCGGAGGCTGCGCTCCGGCCGGCGCGGCGCCAGGCTTGCTGCCGCTGTCCTTGTTCCGATCGGCCTTCGGCACATTCCGGTCGGAGGGGGCCTGGCTGGACGCGCCCGCCTGCGACGCCGCCGAGTCCGGCGTCGCCGGTGCCTGTGCCAGCAACGGGGCAGACGCCAGGGCGCAAAGAAGCCACCCGAGCCGCAGTTGGCTGAACCGTAAACCGAATCGTCTGGAGATCATTCCTGAGTCATACGATGCAGGGCCATCCGGGATGGATTGCGAGTACGCCTTCCTGTTATCAATGAGCGATGCGGCCGTGGTTACGTCTGTGCGAAGCAAGCCTCGACGCCCTCGCAGGTCTGCGCAGCCGTCGCGACCGCTCTACCGCAGGCCGCCGACGGGCCCTGGGCGAGGCCGGCGAGCGACGCGCTTACTTCCATTTGCGCCGGCTGGGCTATGTGATCGTGGCGCGGCAGTGGCAGGCGCCCAACCTGGATGGCGAGGTCGACCTGATCGCATGGCAAGGCGAAACGCTCTGCTTTATCGAGGTGAAGTCGCGCGCGGCACGGGACCGCTACGCTCCCGAGCGGCTGATCGACGGCAACAAGCGCACGGCGCTGCGGCGCATGGCTCGGGCCTATGTGCGAGGCCTGTATAACGACGGCGATCCGCTGCCGGACATGCGTGCGGATGTGGTGACTGCGTTGCGGCTGCGGCGCGAATGGCGTGTCCAGGTGCAGGCCGACGCGTTTTCGTTGCGCTCCGACTAAAGCGCAAAGTTCGTGGCTATCGGCCTTCGCGGAGGCGCAGTGCAAGCCGCTCCGGTAGTCCAGCCAGCAGGATGTGCCCCTGTGCGCGGGCAAGATCGTAGGGTTCCCGATAGAAGGTGACCTCGTTCGCTTCTTCATCCACCACGGCGAACGCGGCGCGCCAATCGCCGTCCCGCGGCTGACCGACCGACCCAGGATTGATCATGTAGCGGGTGCCGTCCCCGAGCAACGGCAGCGTCCACCGGCTGCTGCCATTGCCGTTCACGGGCTGAATGCGCAACCACTCTTTGCCACGAGCGTGGAAGCCGCCCTGCACATGGGTGTGGCCAAAGAGAGTCACGCGGTGCTGGCTGGTCTGCAAGGGCCCCCATGCGTCGCGGATGTTGAGCACGTAAATGTCTTCGCCATCCGGCGATCCGTGAGAGATCACACTGCTGGACTGCGGCGGTACCACCGGACCTTCCGGCAGTTCTTCCAACCACGTACGCGACTCTTGGCTCAGAACGCCGCTGGTCCACTCCACCGCCTGGCGCGCCGTCGGGTTGAAGTGCGTTGGCGGCAGCAGGCCGCTGCATACGCGATCGTGGTTTCCGCGCACGCTTGCACCGGCTATCAAGCGGACCGCGGCCACGCACTCGTTGGGGCTGCCGCCGTATCCCACCACATCGCCCAGGTTCCACACCGCATCGTGCGGTGGCGCGGCGGCAAGCACTGCCTCCAGGGCTTCCATGTTGCCGTGAATGTCGGAAAGGACGAGCGCTCGCATGCGACTGGCAGAAGGCCATCAGCAATGAGCAGGGCCCTAGCTATGATATGCCGTTCCGTCAGCCCAGTGTGGCCAGCGGCCGCGTGCGATCGGTGTGCATGGTCGGTGCCGCCGCCAGCAATCGCTGCGTGTAGGGGTGCTGCGGCTGCCGAAACATAAGGGCCGCGGGAGCCTGCTCCACGATGCGGCCGTGCTGCATCACCGCGACGTGGTCGGCTACCTGTGCCGTGACGGCGAGGTCGTGCGAGATGAAGAGCATGGCCAGGCCGTGCTCCTCGCGCAGGCGGCGCAGCAGCTTCAGGATTTGTGCCTGCACCGTCACATCCAGCGCCGTGGTCGGCTCATCGGCAATCAGCAGCGCCGGCTGATTGACCACCGCCATGGCGATCAGGATGCGCTGCCGCTGCCCACCGGAAAACTGGTGGGGGTAATCGGCGTAGCGGCGCGTTGGATCAGGAAGTGCCACTTCGTTCAGCGCTGCCAAAACGCGGTCTCGCACCTCCGACCGGTTCAGCTCGGGATGATGCGCGCGGACCGCTTCCGCGATCTGCTCGCCCACGGAGAGCACCGGGTTCAGAGCGGTCATGGGCTCCTGAAAGATCATGGCGATCTCGCGGCCGCGCAGGCTTCGCATCTTCTTCTCGGGCAGCCTGAGCAGGTTTTGCTCGCGAAACCGGATGGCGCCGCTCAGCCTCGCTGCCGGTGCCAACAGGCGCATCACGGCAAACGAGGTGACGGACTTGCCGGAGCCGGACTCACCGACCAGGCCCAGCGTTTCTCCGGGCGCGATGCTGAACGAGATGCCGTCCACCGCGGTGTGATCGCCGAAGCGCACGCGGAGATCGTCGACCTGAAGCAAAGGCACTTGCAAGATGGGAGCCTACGCAGCCGCATCCTGCTGCAGTGCCGCCAGGGTTTTCTGCAGGCTGGCGCTATCTTCCACATTCAGGCCGGTCAGCTCTCGGTCGATCTGGCGAAGCAGACCGGTGAGCACGCGGCCCGGTCCAACCTCGATGAACATCGTCGCGCCGGCGGACTTGAGCTGCGCAATGCACTCCGTCCAGCGGACGGCACCCGTGACCTGGCGAATCAGGCAGTCGCGCGCCTCGGCGCGCCGCGTCACCATGCGCGCGTCCACGTTGCTGGCTACGGGAATAGTCGGATCGTTGAAAACCGTACGCTCCAGGTCGGCATGCAGGCGCTCGGCGGCAGGTGCCATCAGGTTGCAGTGAAAGGGAGCGGAGACGGGCAGCATCACCGTTCGCTTGGCACCGGCTTCCTTGCACAGAGCGGCGGCGCGCTCTACCGCGGCCGTGGCACCACTGATGACGGTCTGGTCGGGCGAGTTCAGGTTGGCCGGTGCGACGGTGTCGTTCAACTCGTCGCTGGCCTGCTGGCACAGATCGTTGATGCGGTCGGCAGGCAGACCCAGGATGGCGGCCATGGTGCCCTTACCTGCGGGCACGGCCTCCTGCATGTAGCGTCCGCGGTTGCGCACGGTGCATACGGCATCTGCAAAGCTAAGCGTGCCTGCGACAACATGTGCGGAGTATTCGCCCAGTGAGTGCCCCGCTGCCAGAGCCGGCGTAATGCCGTGCTCCCCAAGGACGCGCGCTGTCGCCACACTCGCCGTGAGGATGGCCGGTTGCGTGAACTCGGTCTGCTTCAACTGCTCTTCCGGACCGTTGAAACACAGGTCGGTCAGCGAGTAGCCGAGCGCCTCATTGGCCTCGTCAAACACGGCCCGGGCTGCAGGAAACTGATCATAGAGCTCCCGGCCCATGCCGACGCTCTGGGAACCCTGACCGGGAAAAAGGAAGACGATGGTGGGCGCGGAACTCATGCCCTGATGATACTGCCGGAGTGCAGGCCGACCCCCCCAAGCGAACAGGCTAGGTGCCGACGCCAAACTCCAGGTCTGATCGATCGCCCGAGTGGGCGTAGTAGTCATACGGCGTGCGGCGCTTGAACTTGTACCGCGACCGCAACTCGCGCCCGGCGTACAGGCCCGCGGCAAGCACGGCGACCGCTCCGGTCACCCAGGCTGCGGTAATCGCTGCGCGGCTGGCCACAGTTTCACCCGCTACCGCCTGCACTTCTGCTTCCACGCGCGCCGGCAGCTCCTGCAATTGCTCAAGCTGGTCGGAAAGGCGGCGTTCGAACTGCTGCAGGAGTGCGCGACGTTTGCGGTTGAACCTCATGCGAGACATGATAGCGCAGCGCCAGCCGGGTATCCTGTAGCACTTTTGTGCCTTCCAGCGGCGCGGCGGGTCAGCTTTCTGTGGCGGAAAACAGGGGCGCAAAGCGGCGTGCCCTCCGCCGATCCGCACGGGCCTCGGGCGCACCTTTTTCTGCGGGTCCGTGTCTAAGCTGTTTGGTGCGAGGTTCAACGATGAATCGACGTGGAACAGTGTCCGGCGTGTTCTTGCTCCTGGCGTGTGCGGCTCCTGCAGCGTTCGCGCAGGGCGCGTACCCACCACCGCCTCAGGCGTTTGCGAGCATCGTGCGACAGGCGCCGCAGCAGAGCAGCTTCACGCTTGATCGCTCCATGCTGACGGCGGCAGACGGCTTCCTGAATGGTTCCAGTCCCGATGGTCGTCGCATCGCAGCCGGCCTGAACAGCATTACGTTCACGAATTTCCACTACCACGACTACGCCGGGTACGACGGCGCCGCGTTTGCCGCGCTGAACTCCGCGTATGAGGCGGCAGGCTTTCATCACATGGTGAACGCCAACGCAAACAGCCGCGCACCCATGCTGACGGACCTGTGGCTGCGAACGCAGGGTGCCATGGTCACCAACGTGGTCGTGCTGACGCGCGGCGACCGCAACATGAACGCGATCACGGTCGACTGCAACCTGCGGCCGCTGGACCTGCTGCACCTGAGCGGACACTTCGGCATTCCCCAGGTGGATGCGAACGCCGTGATGGTACCCGCGGGGCCGGGCGGAGCACCTCCGCCGGCATATGGTCCGTCCCAAGTGCCCGACGTTGCTACAGGACCGGTGAGCCCCGCTCCGAACTCCGCTCCCCAGCCTCTACAGAACCCGCCGACGCTGCACCACCACAGTGCGAACGACCCACAGTAGGTAGAGGCACCCACGAGCTAACGAGAGCGATAGCTCTCGATCTCTCGCAGCAGCGAGACCTTTCGCTCGGCGGGAAGAAAGCTTGCTTCGACCGAGTTCGCTGCAAACTCGCGCATCTGCTCGTTCGTGAACTCGAACTCCCGCTGCACGGTTTCGTACTCGTCCAACAGGTCTGCTCCGAACATGGGCGGGTCATCGCTGTTGAGCGTGACCATCAGGCCGCGTTCAAAGTAAAGCCGCACGGGGTGGTGTTCGATGGAACCGCAGCAGCCGGTGCGCAGGTTGCTGGTCACGTTCAGCTCCAAGGGGATCTGCCGTTCCGCCAGCACGTCCAGCAGCTCCGGGTCATTCACCGCACTCAGCGCGTGGCCCAGCCGCTCGGCGCCGATGTTGATCGCGCTCCAAATGGAGCCGGCGGGCACCGATTCGCCCGCGTGTACGGTCAGGTGCAGCCCGGCTGCTTTGGCCTCCGCGTAGAGGTCTCGGAAGTCCTCGGCCGGGCCGCGCGCCTCGTCGCCGCCAATGCCGATGCCGACAATGCTTGGATACTGCTGCTTCAACTCTGCGGCTTTGCGGAAAACCGCTGCAGCTTCCTCAGCGCCAAAGTGACGAACGGCGTCGAAGATCCAGAACACGGTCGTGCCGAACTCCTGCTCGGCGCGCTTGCGACCGCGCTCCACGGCGGCGATTACGTCGCTCACGTGCAACTGCTGCTTGAAGCGGAGAATGATGCCGATGCTGATGTAGACCTCGGCATGGCGCACGCCCTGCTCGGCTAGCCGGCGCACCATCTCAACCGTGATCAGCTCGTAATCTTCCGGCGCCTGCAGCCGTTCACTCACGGCTTTGAAGGCCATCAGGAAGCCGATGAAGTTTTCGTAAACGTACAGCGCACGCGCTGCCTCGAGCGTCAGCGGCTCGGCGTCGTGCCGCTGCGAGAGCGCCATCAGCGTCTCCGGAACGATGGTGCCCTCCAAGTGCAGGTGCAGTTCGCACTTGGGCAGGCCGCGCAACCACTCCCGGTCCGGTGTGATCACTGCGCGAACTCGCTGCGCTTGCGGCTGTAGAAGAAGTACACAAATAATCCAATCGTTAGCCAGACGAAGAACCGGACCCAGGTGATCGCAGGCAGGCCTGCCATAAGCAAAAGACTGAACAGGATGCTGAGCACAGGGATCACAGGTCCGCCCGGAACGCTGAAGCCGCGGCGGCGGCTCGGGTCCTTGCGGCGCAGCACCAGCACGCCAATCGACACCAGCACAAAGGCGAACAGCGTTCCGATGTTCGACATTTCGGCCAGCGAGCCTACATCGAACAGGCCCGCCGGAATCGCGACCAGGATGCCCGCGACGATGGTCGAGAAGGCCGGCGTGCGAAAGCGAGAGTGCACCCGCGAGAACGCCGACGGCAGCAGGCGGTCGCGCGACATGGCGTACCAGATGCGCGCCTGGCCATACTGCCCCACCAGGATCGACGAGATCATGCCCAGTAGGGCGCCGATGAGCACGAACAGCCGAACCAGGTGCAGGCGCTGCCCACCCGGCTCCAGCGACAGCCGCTTCAACGCGTTCACGATCGGCGCGCCGTCACCCACCACGGTGGACCACGGCACCATGCCGGTCAGCACCAGCGCCACGCCCATGTACAGAATGGTGCAGACGATGAGGGTGGCGATGATGCCGATCGGAACATCGCGCTTGGGATTGCGGCACTCCTCGCTGGCGGTGGAGACCGCGTCGAAGCCGATGTAGGTGAAGAAGATGATCGACCCGCCTGCAAGAATTCCGGAGAAGCCGTTGGGGCTGAACGGGTGGTAGTTCGCTGGATGGATGAAGCCCAGGCCGAAGAGAACAAACGCCAGGATCGCCGCGACTTTAATCAGCACCATGATGTTGTTGGTGCGCGAGGACTCCCGGATGCCTAACACCAGCACGACGGTGATGAAGAACACGATCAGGAACGCAGGGATGTCGAAGCCGGCATGCCATCCGGGAGTGAAGATGTCCTTGCCTGCCAGGTCCTGCAAACCCTGTGGCAGAAAGGCGGGCGACAACCACTTCGGGTCCATGCGGATGCCCAGCCAGTCCAGCAGGTCGACCACATGCGCGGCAAAACCCACGGACACGCTCATGTTGGCAAACGCGTACTCGAGGATCAGGTCCCAGCCGATGACCCACGCCACCAACTCGCCCAGCGTGGCATAGGTGTACGTGTAGGCCGAGCCGGCAATCGGGATCATGCTGGCCAGCTCGGCGTAGCACAGGCCCGTGAACGCACACACGACCGCAACCAGGACGAGCGACAACGCCAGCGCGGGTCCCGCACCAGGCCTGCCTGCCACCGCGCCGTGGTGCAGGATCAGGTCCAGGATTGGCGATCCCTTCCAGTCGGCGATCTTGGCGGGGTTACCGCCGATGGCGGTGCCGATGACGGTGAAAATGCCCGAACCGATGACAAGGCCCACCCCAAGCGCGGTGAGCGACACCGGGCCCAGCGTTTTCTTGAGAGCGGTTTCAGGCTGCTCCGACTCGCTGATCAGCTTGTCGATGGACTTGGTGGCAAAGATCTGTCGGGGCAGCGGCGTGTCCTCTAAGCGGCGCTAAGTTCTGGAAGCGGACTAAACAGCAGTGTATCCCTTTCTGGAATGCGGACTTTTATCCGCGATGCTCGATTTTAGGTGACGGTTGTACGGCCTCGTGGCTATTCTGGTCCGCATCATGAACGTTCGGTACTACGAGGTGACGCCAGCGCAGCGTCACCGGCAAGCCGTAAGTTTCGGCATGCGATTCGGACTGGCCTGGATGGCTCTTCTTCTCATCGCTGGTGTTGCCGCCATGTTTGCCCAAGACACCGCTCAGCCCCACGCTGCCGGCGGCTCTACAAACGCATGGCTGGGCCCGTGGACGCGGGCGAGCGATCAGCCCGTCATCGCTCCCCGGCCGGCCTCCGTGTTCAACGACCCGGTCAGCGGCGCACCCGTTCACTGGGAGGCGCTGCACACCTTCAACCCTGCGGCCATTGTTCGCAACGGCCGGATCTATGTCCTGTACCGGGCCGAGGACAACTCCGGCGACATGGCAATCGGCGGCCACGTCTCGCGGCTTGGCCTGGCCTCCAGCGCAGACGGCATCCACTTCGACCGCATGCCCGAACCCGTGCTGTATCCCGCGAAAGACGATCAGCAGAGCCGCGAGGTGCCGGGTGGCGTCGAGGACCCGCGTCTCGTGGAGCGTCCGGGCGGCGGGTATGTCCTCACGTACACGCAGTGGTCTCGCGCCCGACAGAGCTACTCAGTCGGCATCGCCACGTCCGACGACCTCGTGCACTGGCAGAAGCACGGCCCCGCCTTCCAGGGCGCGCTGGGCGGACGCTACAACGAGCTGAAGTACAAGTCCGCCGGCATGGTCACCGAAGTTCGGGATGGCCGCCTGGTCGCAGCAAAGATCCGTGGCAAGTTCTGGATGTTCTGGGGCGAGATCGAGGTCGGTCTCGCCAGCTCCGACGACCTGGTTCACTGGACACCGGTGGAGGACAGCCCGGGCAAGCCACACGTGGTGCTGCGCGCGCGTCCCGGCAAGGCGGACAGCGCCTTCCCGGAAACCGGGCCGCCGCCGGTGCTCACCAGCCGTGGAGTCGTCATGCTGTACAACGCGAAGAATGCCCAAGGTGCGGGCGGCCAGCCCGGGCTACAGCCGGGCACCTACTCGGTGGAAGAGGCTCTCTGGTCTGCCGAAGACCTAACCCGCCTGCTCGACCGCACCGAGACGCCCGTCTTCCAGCCGGAATTGCCGTTTGAACGCAGCGGGCAATACGCTGCCGGTACCACCTTCGCGGAGGGGCTGGTGCTGTTCCAGGGCAAGTGGTGGATGTACTACGGGTGTGCGGACTCGTTCGTGGGAGTGGCGACCGCTCCCGCACGCTAGTGCTGGGCTGAGCCCCTGTCCTGCGGTTTGGGTCCGGTTCCGGCCACTGCGGTGCATTGTCCCGACCCTGCATCATCGCAACGGACCGTGGTGCCATCTACCAGGCGGTAGCGTGTGCCGTTGAACCGATAGAGGCTCAGGCCGTACTCGCTCGCGCTGTTATGCCACCCCACGGCAACATCGTGCAGGCCGCCGGAAACTTGTGGCAGGATCACGTCGAACCAGCCGTCCAGGTCTCCAATGACCACTGGCTTCCCAGCGTCCCACCGCAACAACCACATGGCCCCGTTCGAGCCCTGCCCTCCGCGCGCGCATCCTGGACCGGCCTCGGCCAGGGTGTAGTGGCCGGTGCCCAGGTTCACGCGGTGCACGACGATGGCGTGAGGCCAGTCGTTGTCGCCTTCGCAGTCATCCCAAACGGTGTTGCTGGCTACGATCGCCTCTTCCAGCGCTTTGCGCTGTGCCGCGGAGAGCGGTTCCGCCGCCAACTGCTGAGGTCCGCGCATGGCGACGATTCGTTGCCAGTCGACGCTTTGCGCGCGCATCGACGTGCCGCCCAGCGCCGTAAGCAGAGCCAGAACCTGCAACATCTTCACGGGAACTCCCTGCATTGCGAAAGCCCCGGGATATGCCGGGGCCTTCGCGGGTTTGTGTGTGGGTCGCAGCTTAGCGCTTGGACGCACCCTTGCTCAACGAGCGGACCTTCTTCTTGTTGGAGCCGCGAGGAGTGGTGCGAGGAGCCTTGGGCGCTGCTTCCTTACGGGCCTTGCGCTTGGCTGCCTTGCGCTCGCCGTGTTCCAGCTTCTTGGTGTTTGCCATATGTTTTCCGTTCCTGAACTTGAAAATGTGGAGGCGCCTTGCCCCGAGCCGCAGCGTTGCCGCTACACCCGCTCAAGCTGGGCGAACTTCTCCACCAGCTTCTTTACGCCGTGCCTTTGAAATTGTACCGTGAGCTTGGCATCCGGGCCGTCGCCTTCGCGCATGGCAATCACGCCTTCGCCATATTTCGGATGGCGTACCTTGGTTCCGCGCTTCAACTGGGTCTCCCCCGTCTGCTCGGGAAGGTCCATCTTGGGCCGCTTCAGCGCCCCGCCCGCGGCACCAAAGAAGCTTGCGATGTTGTCGATAGAGTCCGGCGACTTCGCCTTTTGCGACGAAAACTGCAAGCCGAAATTAGACCGCGGCTTGCTCGCCGCTGCCGGCCGCGAAGCTCCGCTCTGGTCCTCGTCCTCGTAGCTGTAATGCCGCTCGCCACCATGGTCATCGTCGCGCTTGCCCCATTTGCCGCCACCACCCCAGCGCGAGCCGCCAGCCGACCCGTACATGGAGCCGATCCGGCCGCCGTACTCACCCGAATAGCCGGGCCGCTCTGCCGGCGATCCAAGATCTTCCACCAGCCGTGACGGCACCTCTTCCAGGAAACGGGAAGCCACGCTGGGCTCCGGCATGTCGGAGCCGTAGCGGCGGCGATACCGAGCGCGGGTAAGCACCAGCGTGTCCATGGCGCGCGTCATGCCCACGTAGCACAGGCGGCGCTCCTCCTCCAGGCCGGTGGGGTCCTGCAGCGTGCGCGAGTGGGGGAACAGGCCTTCTTCCATGCCGCACAGGAAGACCAGCGGGAACTCCAGCCCCTTGGCCGCGTGCAGCGTCATCAGCGTCACGCGCGCGTCCTGGTTGATCTGATCGGTGTCGCTCACCAGCGCGGCGTGGTCCAGGAAGTCGGCCAGCGTCTCGCCGCGTTCCTGCGCATCCTGCGCCGCGTTCGCAAGTTCCTTCAGGTTTTCAATGCGGCTGAAGGCTTCGGGAGTGCCCTCGTTCTCCAACTGCTTGATGTAGCCGGAACGGTCGTTCAGGAACTTGATCAACTCGGGCAGCGTCGCCGGATCGCCCGGCGCCCGGAAGCCGTCAATGCGATTCGAAGTCTGTAAAGCTGTTGAAGCGTCGTCTGCCTCGGACTGCAGCGGCACCGGTGCGGCCTTGGCACGCAGCTCTTCAAACTGGTCACTCAGGCTCGTCACGCGAGCGCGGCCGTTCGTCTTCTTCTGCGCCGTGTGTGTCTCGAACGGATTGAATGCAGCCTGTGCCGCGGGCGGCGGCTCCGGCGCGGCAGGCGCTCCGCCGAAGAAGGAAGAGATCGCGCTCGCGCTCTCGTCATCGACCGGCTCGTCATCCGCGGAGGCTGCCAGCGCAATCGGCTCTTCGCCGCCGTCGTCCATTGCGCTCGGATCGAAGGAGAAGTCGAAGCTCGTGTCGGAACTGTCCGCTGCTGCGGAAGTCTCCGGTGCCAGCGTGCTGCGTTCTTCGGTCCACGCCGCCTCTTCGCCACCAAAATCGAAATTGAAGTTGAAGCTCGTGTCGAAGCTCGCGTCTTCATTGGCGTCAGAGGTGGAGGCGTTTTCTTCCGCTCCCACAAACTCGTGCGCTGCTTCGATCGTCTCGCCCAGCCCCTGCGATGCCACTCCCTGCGCATCCGCAGCCAGGGCGTTGCCGAACCCGGGGCCAAGCATGGCACGTGCATCCAGGATCAGCCGGCGGAAGCCACTCAGCGCGGTGAGCGCGCGCGCTGGCAACAACTGGTCGCGGATCGCCGCTTCGATAGCGTCCCAGGTGCTGGTACCGGTGCTCAGGGCGAGCCGCTCCAGAGTCTCCATGGTGGTCTTGCCGATGCCGCGCGCGGGCGAGTTCACCACGCGATTCAGCGCGATGGAGTCATGCGGGTTCTGCACCAGCTTCAGGTAGCTGAGCATGTCCTTCACTTCGGCGCGCTCGTAAAAGCTGAAGCCGCCGACCATGTGGTACTGAATCGCGTAACGGCGCAGCGCCTCTTCCACCAGGCGCGACTGCGAGTTGGTGCGGTACAGCACGGCACACTTCGGCGTATCGCCATTCTGTCCGGCTTCCTTGATGTACTTCTGCACGCGGTCCGCAATGAAGAGCGCTTCATTCTCGCCGTCCGGACCCTCGTAGTAGCCGATCAGCGATCCGCCTTCGCGCGTGGTGAACAGCTCCTTGCCCTTGCGCTGTGTGTTGTTGCGCACCACCGCGCCCGCGCCCTCCAGGATCACCTGGGTCGAACGGTAGTTCTGCTCCAATCGGATGATCTTGGTCGAATCGAAATCCTTCTCGAAATCAAGGATGTTCTTGATGTCCGCACCGCGCCACGAGTAGATGGACTGGTCTTCGTCACCCACGACGCACACGTTGCCGTGCGATCCGCCCAGCAGCTTCATCAGTTCGTATTGCGGACGGTTGGTGTCCTGATACTCGTCGATCAGCAGATAGCGGTAGCGACGGTTGTAGCGCTCGCGGGTTTCGGTGCTCACCTTCAGCAGGCGCACGGTTTCCAGCAGCAGGTCGTCGAAGTCCATCGCGTTGTTCTTCGCGAGTTCCTTTTTATAGATCTCGAAGATGTGCGCGATGCGTTCTTCCAGCGGATTGGTCGACGCGAGGAAGTACTCCTGCGGATCGATCATGTGGTTCTTGGCCCAGCTGATACGGCCCAGCACTACACGCGGCTTCAGTTGCTTGTCATCGATGCCCAGCCGCTTCAGCGCCTGTTTGACAATGGCCTGCTGATCGGCTTCGTCATAGATGGCGAAGGTGCGCGTCAAACCTTCGCCGTTCAGGCGCAGGGCTTCGATGTCGCGGCGGAGGATGCGTACACATAACGAGTGGAAAGTTGCGATCGTCGGCTTGGCGAGCGAAGAGTGGCCGATCAGCTTCTCGACGCGCTCCTGCATCTCCTTCGAAGCCTTGTTGGTAAAGGTGACCGCGAGGATGGAATCCGCCGGAACACCCTTCTCCTGGATCAGGTACGCGATGCGATGCGTGATCACGCGCGTCTTGCCGGACCCTGCGCCGGCCAGGATCAACACCGATCCGTCGGTGTGCTCGACGCCTTCGCGCTGTTGCGGATTCATGTTTTTCAGCAGGGGACTTTCAGCAGCAGGCACGGCGATTCACTCTCACCTTCTAGTGTACGAGTTTCGCCGCCCCTTCGCCTCTGCTCCGCAGTCCGCCGGGCCCCCACCGCGCACTTCGGCGCACTGAATCGCACAAATCTACCGGAGCTGCGCGGGCGATGACTCCGGTGCGACTTTTACAACCGTCGCTCCACAGGTCGCGATGTTCTGGCAGGCGATCGGCTTCAGCGTGTTCTTGTTCAGGCATACCTCGATAGCCGTTAGGTAGTTGCGCCCGCAGGACAATGCAAGGCTGCCCTGCGGAAATCCGGGGTTGGCCTTGTAAAAGGCATCAAGAATGTCACTGGGCTTCAACTGCAGCGTCTGTGTCACGTTCTGCAACTGCGGTGGCGTCTTCACCGACTCAAAAGCGCGATCGGCGGTGGTGAAGAATGCGTCCGCTGCCAACCCGCTGCAGGTGCCGTGCTTGGTCCACTCATGGTGCAGCAGTATCAAGCTCGGCGTGTCCTTCAGGTAAGGCGTGTAGCTTGCCGGTCCGGGTGCCGTGCCGCAGTTTGCTGGCCACGTTCCGCTGAAGTTCTGCGGCCACATGCCATGCAGAACAAAGCCATGGGGCGTGCCGCACTCGCTGGCAGCATCCTGCAGGCGTTGCTGCCGTTTGCCTGCACGTTCACTCAGCGGCAACACTTCTACGTTGTGACAGAACTCCGGCGACCAGCTCAGGTTCAGCAGGTAGTAATCGAACTTGCCCGGCGCTGCAGAAACCTCTTGAGCACGGCCGCGAACGCACGGCAACAGCACAAGGGCAACAAGCAAGAACAACGGATGCAAAGCACGAGATCGAGCCATAGTGACCGATTGGATGCATCGGCTTCAAGCACTGTTCTCCTGGTCCGAGTCCCGCATTTATGTGTGCACTTCCGGACACCGCTGACCGTCCGCGAACACTGTCAAACGTTCATCGAAATGTCTCAAAGAAAGTTGAAAAAAGTAAGGAACCAAACTGCAACCGCTGCGTATAACCCAGTGCGCGACGAAGTGCCAACTGCAGTGGGACTCGCCAGCAAAATCAATATCGGAGAGTCATCCCATGTCGGTCCGCAATCTTGTGTCCACCCTCGCTCTGGCAGCTTCCACCCTTGTCCCCGTCACCTCTCATGCGGCCTCGCTGTTCGGTCGCACCAGCAGCAGCGGCAACGCTCCCTCTGTCACCGTTAGCAAAGCCAAGATGGTGAAGTTCAAGCTGGTCAACAAGACCGCGTCACCCATGACCGTCCTCATCAACGACCAGCCCATGACGCTGGCCGCGAACTCGGAAACGCCGGTTCGCATTGCAGAGGGCACTGACATTTTCAGCGACGATCACAGCACCGTGAAACTGCACGTGACGGGTGATCTGTCAGGCAATACCGTTTCGTTCCGCTAACCGCGGAACGCAGGGCATGCGCCGGGCCTGTGGCGAACCTGGCGTACACGACAACGCCACTCCTTGAGGCTGCGCAGGGCCGCCATGCAGACGGCCCTGCGCGATCTTTCATTTTCCCCGTTGTCTCTCGAAGTCGTAATGGTCACCCGCTATGCTGGTGCCATGCCTCTTCGCACACACTTTGCGTCTTTTGCTCGTCGGCCATGGGCGCACGACCCGAGTTCGGCGATGCCGCACGTCTGTTAGGACAGGCACTGGCAAAGCGAAACATCGGCCTGGTGTACGGCGGTGCACGCGTTGGCCTCATGGGTGCCGTGGCTGACAGCACCATGCAGCACGGCGGCAAAGTCATCGGCGTGATCCCGCATGTTCTGGTGGATCGAGAACTTTCAAACGAAGGTTTGACTGAGCTGCACGTGGTGGACACGATGCACACGCGCAAGGCACTCATGGCGGAGAGATCCGACGCGTTCCTGGTCCTGCCGGGCGGCTACGGAACGTTTGAAG
Organism: Terriglobus aquaticus; assembly: GCF_025685415.1. NCBI lineage: Bacteria > Pseudomonadati > Acidobacteriota > Terriglobia > Terriglobales > Acidobacteriaceae > Terriglobus > Terriglobus aquaticus. The sequence continues at coordinate 2,461,602 of NZ_JAGSYB010000001.1, read as the reverse complement.
AGATGTTCGAAGTGCTCACATGGCAATCGATTCGCCTGCACACCAAGCCGGTTTGCCTTCTGAATGTCAGCGGCTTCTACGACGGCCTGATCGCGTTTCTGGACACCTGCGTTTCCGAAGGTGTGCTTCGCCCCGCGGCACGCGCGAACCTGTTGCTGGCCGAAACGGTGGAGAACGCGCTCGACCTGCTGACAGAGCACGTCAACGCAGGCGAAGCCGCGACACCGCTGCGACCGGAGGCGACTGCGGACATCTAAACCTGCTAGTCCACAACGGACTGGAGGCTTTGTAGCTGTGCCCACCCTGTTTGATCCCATTCGCGTCGGCGACCTCGACCTGCCGAACCGCATCTTCATGGCTCCGCTCACCCGGCTGCGGGGCACCGTGGATAACCTGCCGCGTCCGGAGCTTGCGGCACAGTACTATTCGGAACGCGCCTCCGCCGGCCTGATCATCTCAGAAGGCACTCCGGTTGACCCTATGGGTGTCGGATATCCGCAGGTGCCGGGCATCTGGTCGCAGCAGCAGGTCGAGCTTTGGAAGCCCATTGTCGACGCCGTGCACCAGGCCGGCGGCCGCATCTTTGCGCAAATCTGGCACGTGGGCCGCATCTCACACACTTCGTATCTACATGGCAAGCTGCCCGTTGCGCCCAGCCCGATCGCGGCGCCGGGACACGTGACGCTTGTGCGTCCCTACACCGATCATGAGACACCGCACGCACTGACCACGGCTGAAGTGAAGCAGGTGGTGGAGCAATTTGGTCGCGGCGCGCGCAATGCCAAGGCCGCAGGATTTGATGGCGTGGAGCTGCACGGAGCTAATGGCTACCTGCTCGACCAATTCCTGCAATCCGGCACCAACCAGCGCGACGATGAGTACGGCGGATCGGTGGAGAATCGAGCCCGCCTGATGCTCGAGTGCACCGATGCCGCGATTGCGGAGTTCGGAGCCGGCCGCGTAGGCATGCACCTGGCACCGCGCAGCGACATCCACGGCATCAGCGACAGCAATCGTCCGGAAACCTTCGGCTACGTGGCGCGCGAGCTTGGCCGCCGCAAGATCGCTTTCATCATGGCGCGCGAAAAGCTCGGTCCAGACAGCCTGGGTCCCACGTTGAAGCGGGAGTTTGGCGGCGTGTACGTGATGAATGAAGAGTTTACGCTCGACACCGCGAACGAGGTTCTGCAGAACGGCGATGCCGACGCGGTCGGCTTTGGCAAGCTCTTCATCGCAAACCCGGATCTGCCGGCGCGTCTGCGGCAGGGTGCAGCGCTCAACCCGCCGCGGCCAGAGCTCTTTTACTCGCACGAGGCTGCAGGCTACATCGACTATCCCGCGCTCACGGCTTAGCAGGCTGCACACGCAGCGAAGCATCGCAATCGTAAGCAACAGTCGCGCGGGAATCTCCCGCGCGACTGTTGCTTGCGCTGCCGTTTGCACTACAAGGGAAGAGGATGAGCACCGCACGCACCATGCCTGGCGGCTGGGTTCCACGCAACAGCGTTCCGCGCGGCGCGAACGGCCGCGGCCTGTGCCGCTGGTGCAACCTTGAGGTTCCACCGCGCCGCTTCACCTTCTGCTCGGCATATTGCGTGCACGAGTGGCGCCTGCGCACACAGCCACGGTACTTACGCGAGCAGGTGTACGAGCGCGACAAGGGCATGTGCAGCGCCTGCGGTTGCGACACGAATTTCGAACTGCGCCGCCTGCGCCGTTCGCGCGGCAGCAGCCGCCTGCAGCAGATGGCGCACTGGGGCCTAAGGACCAGACTGCGCAAAAGTCTGTGGGATGCCGATCACATCGTGCCGGTGGCGGAGGGCGGCGGCGAGTGCGACCTGTCCAACATCCGCACGCTTTGCCTGCGATGCCATCGCGTCGCGACTGCGGCGTTGCGGGAGCGCATCCGCCGCGCCAAGGTCGCCGCGATGCTTCGGAACGAGCAAGCAGCATCCGCCGATCAAGCCTGACGCAGCGCAAGAAGCCCCGGTGCCTGTATCGTTTTTCTTGCGACACACCTCGACCATGCTGCGCGTTGTCACCACACTATTCCTGCTGCTTCTCGCCTCGCCCGTTGTGTGGTCGCAGCAGGCGAAGGTGCCGCCATACCCGGCCGGCGCGGAACATCCCTCGCCGGCATGGTTTGTCGATGTTGCGAGAAGCGCCGGCCTAACCGTGCGCAACGTGAATGGCAGCCCGACGCACAAGAAGTACATTGTCGAATCCACCGGGTCCGGCGTTGCCATTCTCGATTACGACCGTGACGGTTGGCAGGACATCTTTCTGGTCAATGGCGCGGAACTGAACGGCAGCGGCGCGAGCGCGCCGAGCAATCATCTGTTCCACAACAATCACGACGGCACCTTTACCGACGTGACCGCCAAAGTCGGCCTCGTGTCCAGCGGTTGGGGCCAGGGCGCGTGCGTGGGCGATTACGACAACGACGGCTTCGACGACATCTTCGTAACTGCATATGGCAAGAACCGCCTCTTCCACAACGACGGTGGAAGCCACTTCACCGAAGTCGCCGAGCAGACCGGGGTTGCCGGCAGCGGCAAGGAATGGGGCACCGGCTGTGCCTTTGTCGATTACGACCGCGACGGGCGCCTGGATGTGATAGTCGCGAATTATGTTCACTTCGACCTGGCCACCGTGCCGAAGCCGGGAGACGAAGCCGGCTGCATCTGGAAGGGAACGCCCGTGATGTGCGGCCCACGCGGCCTGCCCAGCGCGTCCAATACGCTGTTTCACAATGACGGCACAGGTAAAGACGGCCGCATGCATTTCAGCAATGTGAGCGCAAAGAGCGGCATCACGAAGACAGACGGCCACTACTGCTTCTCCGTCACAACCCTCGACTACGACGAGGACGGCTGGCCAGACATCTACGTGGCATGCGATTCTACGCCTTCCATCCTCTACCGCAATCGTCACGACGGGACGTTCAGCGACGAAGGCTCGAACGTGGGCGTGGCCTTCAACGAAGACGGCCGCGAGCAGGCCGGCATGGGATCCACTGCGGCCGACTTCGACGGCGATGGTCACATCGACTTGTTCAAGACAAATTTCTCTGACGACACGTCAACGCTGTACCGCAGCAATGGCGATGGCACCTATTCGGACGTGACCCGCACGGCTGGCCTCGCCATCAACACGGACGCGCTCGGATGGGGCGCGATGTTTGTGGACGTGGATAACGATGGGCGCCCGGACTTGCTGATCGTGAACGGACACGTGTATCCCGAAGTGGATTCGGCAAAGCTGGGGTCTGCATTCCGCGAGCCGCGCTTTCTGTACTGGAACGCCGGCGACGCGAAGTTCAAAGATCTTTCGAAAGAATCGGGTCCGGGATTGCTAGAGCCGCTGAGTGGTCGCGGCCTGGCGATCGCCGATCTGTGGAACGATGGCCGCGTGTCTGCGGTGGTGAACAATCTGGACGATGTGCCGATGCTGCTGGTCAATCGTGCCGCCAATCCGAATCACTGGCTTGGCCTGCATCTGGTTGGCACACGCAGCAATCGCGATGCGATTGGCGCGCGCGTGACGGTTCGTGCGAGCGACCGGACCTGGGTCGATGAGGTGCGCAGCGGATCGAGCTACAGCAGCTCCAGCGACCTGCGGTTGCATTTTGGTCTTGGCTCGCACAACCGCATCGAGAGCGTCCTGGTGCGCTGGCCCAACGGTGAAAGCGAGACGTTTGCCGATCCCGCAGTGGATGGCATCCGCGAACTACGTGAGGGCAGCGGCAAGGCTGTCCTGCACTGATTCGCTGTGCTGAGCTTGCGAGCGGATCTGGATCGACCTCTACGAGCTCGGCAGGTGCTCACCGCTTCGCTCTAGAACACCTTGCAGTGCATGCCGCCGTAGTCGCCGTTCTCCAGAAAGAGTCGCGCCTCAAAACTGTCCGGCTGGTACATCAGCGCTCGCTGCAGGGTCTTCTTGGCAGCGCCGGGATCGTTCGTCCGGCATTGCAACATGGCCAGATTCAACAGAGCTGCAGTGCGGTCCGGTGCCGTGGCGGCCACGTCACTCAACAAGCGTTTCGCTTCCGCTACATTCCCATTCTGCGCGTCCAGAACAGCAAGATTGCTCTCTGAAGTCGCATCGTGCGGACGCGCCGCGAGCGCTGCAACGTACTCCTTCTGCGCTGCTTCGCTCTGGCCCGCGAGTTGTAAGAGGTAGCCAAGCTGCTGATGCACCACGGCATCTGCGTGACCGCTCACCTCAACTCCGGTGAGCAGAGCCAACGCGCGGCTGTGGCTCTCGCGATCGCCTTTCTCCGCGAACTGCGCATACGCGAGACCCGTCTCACGGTCGGTTGGTTTGGCGTCGCCAACGGGAACGAGATCGACCGCGGAGGCGAAGTGAAAGGCATCCCGCAACGCTAGCGTTGGTGCCGCCCCACTTGCTGGCCTCGCCTGGATGTTGTGGTCAACGTTTTGCTCGTGCGCGATGTCAGAGGTGGCTCGCGATGGCATGTGGCACTGTGCGCAATCCGGCTGCTCAGGATGGTGCGCTGCCGGATGAAAGCTGGCGGACTCGGTATGGCACTGCAGGCACTTGCCGCGGTAGAACGCGACGCGCTGCTCGGGCGCGGGCTCCGCATGCGGATCGTGGCACGTAACGCAGGTGAGGCGCTCGCCAGCGCCGCGGCGGCACGCAGAGCGAAGCAACGCTTCATACTGGCTGCTGGCGCGCGCCTGGGTCTTTGACGAGCTGGCGTTGACGAAGTAAATAGCCGTGTCGTCCAGGTCTTCTCCGGGCTGGAAGCGCGCGAGCGAACGGCCGGTGCGCTGCACCACGGCGTCGCCTTCCAGATGGCATTGCAGGCAGACGCTGTCCTGCTTTTTAGGCGTAAGGGTCGCCAGATGCAGGACCGGAGTCTTCCCGCCGCTGGCAAGATGCGCGCTCGTGTCGCCGTGGCACGCGGAACAGCCAACGCCACCCTGGCGGAACGGCGCACCGTGGAAGCGGTTGGTGGAGTTGTCGATCGTGTCGGCTACGCCAGTGGTGTGGCAGTGCAGGCAATTGGGATCGGTGGGCAGGGCGAGTGGGGCCGTTTGCGCGTGCTCGAACGCCGGCGTCATCGCGTAACCGGCGCGGCGCGTGTACCAGTTGATCGGAGCTTCGTACCAGAGCAGGTCGTCGGAGTCCGGCAAGTTGCGCGCGAACAGATACGTTCGCGCGTGCAGGCCGGAACCAATGAAGTAGGCGAGCGTTTCGGTGTCGTCGAGTGGGGCGCGCTCGTCTTCGCGACGGCTGGTCAGGGTTGCGGTTCCGTTCCGGGACTGGACTCGATAGGTTGCACCAGAGCTTTGCGATGCAAAGCTGCCTGGCTTGAGCGCCTCCGTTGCCAGACCGCTGCCGCGCGCCATATTGGTTCGTTCGTAGGTTTGATAGATGGCGGCGTGGCAACCGGCGCAGGCGCGATCAGGGTCGGCAAGAGTGGGCGCAGGCTGCGCAGCGGCGCGGACCGATGGGGGGTGTGCACCGCTGTTTACGAACAGGAGAAGCAATACAAGCGCGAGCGCGGCGGCTGCGCATGCTGTGCGGCGCAGGGCAATGATGGTGCTCTCGTGTTTGGCCGTGAGCGGCACGATGCTTAGTGGTTGCCGGCTGTAGCGTTGCTGCCTGGGCTGGACTTGCCGATTGCACCAGGCGCTTGTGCCGCGCCCGAGTCGAAGTGTGGCGCGATGTCGGACTGGAGTTGGGAAGAGATGCTCGTTTCACGCTGGGCATCAGCCGTGCGGCCCATCGCTCGATACGCTTGTCCGAGCAGGCTGTGTGTCATGTAGTTGTGGTTGTCCATGCGCTCGGCGCGTTCGAGGTAGCCGGCGGCGGTTACCGCGTCGTTGCGGCGCAACATAACTTTGCCCAGCAGGATGTACGGTCCGGTGCTGTTGGGTGCCAGCAGGACGGCGCGCTGGAGGCTTCTCGCGGCGGCGTTGTAGTCGCCCTTGCGGCTCTCGGCGTCGCCCATGCGTTCGTAGACGTTGCCGTTGAGCGGGTCGAGTTTGGCTTCGGCGGAAAAGTTTGCGAGCGCTTCGTCGAGGTGCTCGTGCGCAAGAGCGATTTCGCCGAGCAGCATGTTGGCGCCGGGCAGTTTTGGGTCGGCTGCGAGAGCTTTGCGGCCTTCGGCTTCGGCGACGTTGACGTACTCGCGGCGGAGCAGCATGCGCGCGGCAAGCAGGTGGGCGGCGGCGGAGTCGGGCGGGAAGCTGTACTGTTCGGCGAAGGCGCGGCGCGCGTCGTCGAAGCGCAGCGTGTCGATGTAGCAGAGCGCGAGGATGTACGCTGGGTCGGCTTTGGTTTCGGGCGTCCAGGTGTGCGCTTTTTCCAGCAGTGGAATGGCTTCCGCGGGGCGACCGAGGCGGTAGAGTGTGAGGCCGCGGAGTTCGGTGGCGGCTGCGTCGGTTGGGTCGGCGGCGAGCGTGGCGGCGAGTGCCTTGTCGGCCTCGGGGAAGCGATTCAGAGCGTAGAGCGCTTCGCCGCGGAGGAGGTCGCGGTGCGGTGCGGTTGGCGTTGCGTCGAGTTGCTGGAGAGCTTCGGCGGCGTGGCCGGTGTCGATCTGCTTCTGTAGGTTCTGCTGGGCGGCGAGGGTTAGCCACCCCCCTAGCAGCGCAAAAGCCAAGATCTTCATTTTGCGTGGGTTGCGCTGTGCGCGAACCTGTAAGTTCCTGAGCCGCAGGATGTTACGCGTAAGTTCCTGTGCTGCAAGGAGTTGCGCGGGTTCCTTACGGGCTGGGCGACCGGGAAACATCCTTCTCTCTATTGTACGAAGTTGGACGGCAATGGTATGCCAACTATTTCCGTGGCGTAAGTTGTTCAGCGGCGGTGGCTTGTGCGTTCGCAAAAGACACAGAGGGGTTGACAACAAAAAGAGCGGGAGGGCCAAAGGCCCTCCCGCTGGGAATGTTCCGGTTTAGATCGAGTTGTGATCCGGGCCGGTGTTGGTTGTGACTAGAACAGCAGCTTGACTGCGAACTGCAGGTAGCGCGGGTTGGAGCCCGGAGCGAGACCGGTGATCTGGCCGGCGTTGCTGGCGTCGATCGTGGTCTGCGGCAGGTCGAAGTTCTGGTGGTTGAGGACGTTAAAGAAGTCCGTACGGAACTGACCGCGGAACCGCTCGGTGAAGTGGAAATCTTTCTGCGCCGAGACATCGAGGTTGTAGAAGCCAGGTCCGAAGAAGGCGTTGCGAGCCAAGTTGCCGAACTTCAGGTAACCCGGGTTGGTGAAGACGGTTCCGAGAGCCTGTTGTGCGAAGAACGTCTGCGTCTTGGTGGTCGGGTTGAACTTGCCCAGCCCGGTCTTGAAGCCACCGTTGTAGTTGGGACGGCCCGGACCTGCGTCGCGGTTTGCACCCGAAGAAGTGAAACCGATGTCGAACGGAAGACCGCTGGCGATGTTTGCCGTGGGGCTGATCTGCCATCCGCCAAAGAGCAGTTCTTCAAAGCGGTTGTCGTTGTTCAGGAAGGCGTGGTTGCGACCGAAGGGCAGCTCAAGGTTTCCGAAGAAGGTGAGCTGGCTGCGACGCAGGAAGGACGAGTTGCCATAGTTCAGAGTGCGATCGATGTCGATGTAGTCGGCATCGTGATCCTTGGCGACCTGGTAGGCGTAGTTGACCTTGAACTGGTAGCCCTGGCTGAAGCGCTTCTCGAACGTGGTCTGGAAGGACTGGTATTCCGTATCGCCTTCCGAGGAGAAGTAGTTGATGTCCTGCGTCCATCCGTAGAGCGGGTAGTACTTACGACGGCGAGGATCGCCACCGCTGGAGCAGGGGAGGTTAGGCGAGGGTGCGCCAATGCAGACCGTGTTGGGCGCGGGCTGGAAGACGCCAGAGGGAGCTGGGTTGAAGACGAGGCCGTTGGCCGCGACAGCAACCTGGTTCGGGTTCGAGGTGTAACCGCCACCCATGCTGGTGTGGGTTCCCTTGTTGCCCACGTAACCGACCGTGAGGGAGTAGCTGTGGCCGAGGTCACGCTGCACCTGAGCGTTCCACGCATCGAGGGTGGGGAAGCGCTCCGTGGTGGGACGTGCATTGGCGCCGATGCCATCGGGCAGACGGATGTTGCCGTTGGTCATTGGACCGCCGAAGTTCGGCAGCGGCGGTGTCTGGCCAAGGACGAAGACGTAGCTGGTGCTCGCGGAGCTGTTGTTCTGCTTGGCGAGGACCGGCAGATTTTGCGAAGCAGCGTGGCCAAAGATGGACCCGAAGACGCCGATGTCATACGAGCGGCCGTAACCGGCGCGAATGACGGTCTTCTGGTTCATGGAGTAGGCGATGCCGACGCGCGGAGCGAAGGCCTTGTTGTTGTTGCTGATGCCCATGTCGCCACCGTAGGGACCTTCATGCGCGACCTGGAGGTTTCCGGTGTTGAGGTTGAGCAGCGAACCGAGGTCCTGACCGAGCTTTTCAGGCAGGTAGTTCTCCCAGCGCAGACCGTAGTTGAGGGTCAGCTTGGGAGTGACGCGCCAGGTGTCCTGGATGTAGCCGAAGAAACGGTTCTGGGTTTCCGAGGCGTTGCTGCTGGTGCTGGCGTAGCGCTGGAACTGGCCCACGCGACCCAGGAGGAAGGAAGCGTAGCCGAGGCCGCCGGTGTTGTTGGACGGATTGGCGGTTTGGCCGGTGTTGAAGCTGAGGACGCCAGCGCGGTTTGCGTCAGACGGAACGCGCAGGTTGTAGGCGTGGCGAACGTCGACGCCGAACTTGATGGCATGGTTGCCGAGTTCGCGGGTCCAGTTGTTGACCCACTGGTACTGACGCTCGTTCTGGGTGAGCGGGCAGTTGCAGCGGTTGACGCCAAGGCCGGAGCCGAAGTTGCCGCCGCCCTGACCCTGCGAGTTATTGGGCAGGCCGTTGATGTCGAACTCAGGAGCGCCGCCAGTGTTGGCGAAGGTGCTGATGTTCAGGCCAGGCTGACCGTTGTTGGTGGCGAATGCCTCGTTGCCATCGTACTTCTGCGTGTTGATCGTGTAGCGCAGGAAGCCGAATCGAACGTCGGTGAGCCACTTGGGAGTGACCACGATGTCAGTACCGACCGACCAGCTCTGGTTGAGGCCCTTGGAGGTGCCGCCGTACCCGTTGACGCCGAAGCCGGGACCGCCGAGTGCGCCGAACGCCGTGGCACCGGTGAGCGTGTCACCGAAGTAGGCGTAGCGGCCGAAGGCGTGAACGCGGTCGTTCAACTGCATGTCGACACGGGTGATGTACTGATTGAAGTTGAACTGACCCGTACCGGAGTTCGGGAAGTTCGAGACCGCAGAGGGCAGGATCGGGGCAGGAAGCTGCTCGAGCAGGCGAAGAGCAACCGGGTTGATCTGCGCCTTGGGGATGATGAAGTTGGTGTACTGCTGACCCGTGGTGGCGTCGTAAATGCCGTTCTGAACGCCGTTAGTCGTGCCGAGGTAGGACTTGTAATCGGAGAAGTCGCAGCCGGTGGCGGTGAGGCAGGAGCTGCGCAACAAGGCGGTGGGAACCGTGGACTCGCCGTTGGAGGTACCGACCTTGGAGCGGACGCCTTCGTAATCGAAGAAGTAGAAGAAGCGATCCTTTTGGAACGGGCCGCCGATGAATGCGCCGAACTGGTTGCGGAGGTTGGCCGGAACGATACGGCCGGTGTTGGCATCGGGCGTGTTGAAGGGGTTCTTGGCCTGGAAGGCGTCGGACTGACGGTAGTCGTAGACGCCGCCGTGAATCGAGTTGGAACCCGACTTGGTCTGGGTGGCGACGACGGATGAGACAGCCTTGCCGAACTGGGCGTCGTAGTTCTGCGTGGTGATCTTGGCTTCGGCAACGGAATCGAGCGTGGGGTTCACGACGATGATGCCGAGGATCGGATCCTGGTTATCGGTGCCGTCGAGCTCGTAGCCGGTGCCGGCGAAGAACTGGCCGTCAACCACGATCTGCTGAGAGCCCTGCGGGTTTTCCGAGGCGGCGTGCGACCAGCCGAGGAGCTGGGAGCCAGGAAGCAGGAGCTGCAGGCCGGTGAAGTTGCGGTTGGGCAGAGGCAAATCGGTGACGTTCTTGGCGTCGAAGATGGTCGCAACGTCGGCGCGATCGGTCTTGAGCAGGGGAATTTCGTCGGCCTGAACGGTGACAGTCTGGCCGGTGTCGCCGATGTTGAGCTTGGCGTCGACCCTGGGCGAGGTGTCTGCAGAAATCTGGATGTTGGTGGTCTGGAACGTGGTGAAGCCCTGTGCCGTGACCTTGATGGAATAGGTGTCCGGGATGAGGTGCTCGACCGTGTATTCGCCGGATGCGTTGGTGGTGACGGTGTCCGAGGTGCCCTTGGTGACGTCGGTGACGACGACGGTGGCATTCGGAATGGCGGCACCACTGGGGTCGGTAACGGTGCCGTTGAGGCCGCCATAGATGGCCTGGCCGTATATGGCGGGCGCACCCACGGCGGTGGCGATAAGTGCCAGGGCCCGTGCCTTTCTTGCGATATTCATGCTGTCCTCCAGAGTGAAGCGCCTCATTCGCGCCTGTCCGTGCCGAATTGCGGCACCGAGAACAGCGGAGTTGAGGAACGAAGAGGACTCTATGGGAGTTCTGAGGCGGTTGTCAATCAAATGGTGGATACATTTTGTGGTTCGTGAAGCTACAGAAAACGGGCGATTTTGGACTGCGGAATATGGATTTTGGGAGATGGCGAAATCGAGGGTGTGTTTTGCCGAAAGATGCCGCCACTGCAAAGCGTTTTGACGTTGCAAGAGGATTTGTGAGCGGGCCGGAAAACGTGTGCGCGACGGGGCCAGGCGTGGGATCCGGCAGCGAGCTGCTATGGCAGCTTTCGCCAAAGCTGCCTTTGGTGTGATAGGTTGGCCGAGCTTTACCCCGGTGAGTCCGGGGCGTTGCGAAAGGAGTTATGGAAATGTCGGTGTGGATGCGGACGGGTTTGGTCGCGGTAGCGGGATGGATGGGGTTGGCGGGAGCGTGTGTGCAGGCGCAGGTGGCGGCTGTGCCTCCAGCGGTGCCACCCACCGCGGCGGAAGTGAAGGCGGCAGCGCAGCCGACGCATGACGAGACATGGTGGAAGCACGCGGTGGTGTACGAGATCTATCCGCGATCGTTCCAGGACTCGAATGGCGACGGGCTGGGAGATCTGAACGGCATTACGCAGCGGCTGGACTACCTGGAGAAGCTGGGCGTGGATGCGATCTGGATTGCGCCGATGTTTCCGTCGCCGCAGGTGGACTTTGGCTACGACGTGAGCGACTACGAGGCGGTGGACCCGCAGTACGGAACGCTGGCGGATATGGACCGGCTGATCCAGGAGGCGAAGAAGCACAACATTCGGATCTGCCTGGACTGGGTGGTGAACCACACGAGCGACAAGCACAAGTGGTTCGAGGAGTCGGCGTCGTCGCGGACGAACCCCAAGGCGGACTGGTACATGTGGAGCGACGGAAAGCCGCTGGACCCGAACGCTCCGGAGTACATGAAGAAGGCGGCTCACGACGGGATGATGCCGCCGAACAACTGGGAGTCGGGATTTGGCGGGTCGGCGTGGGAGTGGGTCCCGGCGCGGAAGCAGTTCTACTACCACATGTTCTACAAGCAGCAGCCGGATCTGAACTGGCGCAATCCCGCGGTGGAGAAGGCGATGTTTGACGGGATGCGGTTCTGGATGGACCGCGGCGTGGCGGGCTTCCGACTGGATGCGGTGCCGACGCTGTTTGAGGATCCGCAGAACCGCGACAACCCGGTGCTGGAAGGGACAAACTCCCAGGGCGATCCGCGGCTGAAGGGGATCTACACGGACAACCTGCCGGAGGTACACGGCGTGATCCGGCGGATGCGCGCGATGGTGGAGACGTACCCGAAGACGGGCTTTCCGGGCAGCCGCGTGTTGATCGGCGAGACGTACCTGCCGAACACGGTGGAGCTGGACAAGTGGTACGGCGGGCAGGACCAGAACGAGCTGCAGTTGCCGATGGACATGCTGATCGGTTTCCGCGGCGACCGCGCGAAGCTGGATGTGCCGTACCTGCGCCGTTACCTGACCGAGGTTGAGACCGAGGTCCACGGGTCGCAGCCGCTGCTGGTGTTTGACAACCACGACAACGTGCGCAGCCACGACCGGTACGGCGACGGCGTTCACGATGCGGCGATCGATCGGGCGATTGCGACGATGCTGCTGACCAGCAAGGCGACGGCGCTGATGTACTACGGTGAAGAGCTGGGCATGCCGACGACCACGCCGACGCGGGTGGAAGACGTGAAGGACCCGATCGGCATTACGGGCTGGCCGCGCGAGAAGGGCCGCGACGGCGAGCGGACACCGATGCAGTGGGACGCGTCGACGGATGCGGGGTTCAGCACGGCGGCTAAGACGTGGCTGCCGGTGCCGCCGAACTACACCACGCTGAACGTGGCAAACGAGGAGAAGGATCCGACGTCGCTGCTGAACTGGTACAAGCGGCTGATCGCGTTGCGGCGGAATACGCCGGCGCTGCACGACGGCGGTGTGGTGTTTGTGGATACGTCGAACACGAACGTGCTGTCGTATGTGCGGACGCCGCCGGGCGGGGCGAAGCCTGTGGTGGTGTCGATGAACCTATCGGCCCAGCCGCAGACGGTGAAGCTGGACATGGCAGCCGCCGGGGTAACGGGGACGAAGCTGAAGACGCTGATCACGGATGTGCCGTCGCTGGAGAAGAACGACCGGACCAGCGATATCCAGTTGCCGCCGTACGGCTCGCTGGTGGCGGAGGTTCAGTAGACGGGTGCACGTTGGCCCGGGAAGCTTGTGAACAGTTTCCCGGGCCAATCCTGTTGCGCAGAAAGAATCCCCGTTGCGGAGTGGAGAAGGCTGAGACTGGCCGTTCTTAGACATGGATGGGAATGGCAGCGCGAGCCGGCCGAAGAGAGCAAGCGGCTGGATGCAGTGAGCTGAGGGATGGCTACTGGAGTGAAGCAGGACAAATCAAAAACGAAAGCGAGCCAGGCGGGCGAAGCGCGTAGCGGTGGCGAGGCGCGCGGCGTTGCGGCGACGCGCGGTGAATTGCCGCTGCACCGCAGCATCTATCAGCAGTTGCTGCAGGAAGTACAGAACGGCACCTGGAAGGTGGGAAGCAAGCTGCCGAGCGAGGCGGCGTTGTGCGAACGGTTTGGCGCGTCGCGCATTACGGTTGCGAAGGCGATTGGAACGCTGCAGCGGGAAGGCCTGGTGCGGCGGCGGGCGGGATCGGGAACATTTGTGCAGCAGCCACCGGCGGCTTCCACGGCTTCGCTGCGGTTCGGCCTGCTGATTCCGGACCTGGGAGCGACCGAGATCTTTGAGCCGATCTGCCGCGGAATGATGCTGTCTCCGCTGACGCGGCCGCACTCACTGGTGTGGGGACACGCAGGGCCGCAGAAAGAGTTTCCGGAGCTGGCCGCCGAAGACCTGTGCCGGCAATTCATTGAACAGAGGCTGCACGGTGTGTTCTTCGCGCCGGTGGAGTATGCGGCGGACCGGCATGCGGCGAATCACCGGATTGTGGAGGCGTTGGAGCGCGCGGGCATCGTGGTGGTGCTGCTGGACCGATGCGTGGAGCGGTTTCCGGCGCGGTCGCGGTTCGACCTGGTGGGCATCGACAATCACCGCGCGGGAGCGCTGCTGACGCAGCATGTGATTGCGGCGGGAGCGAAGCGGCCCGTGTTCCTGGGGCGGGCGCGGTCGGCGGGGACGGTCCACATGCGCGCTTCCGGATATTGGACGGCGGTGCGCGATGCGGGCCTGGAATACGATGGCGCCTATCTTCGGGGTGATCTGGACGATCCCGCGTTTCTGTGCGGAGTGCTGGAGCGGGAGCGGCCCGACGCGTTGATCTGCCAGAACGATCATGCGGCCGCGGTGGTAATGCGGTCGCTGGTAGGGCAGGGAGTTGCAGTGCCGGGCCAGGTGCGGGTCGCGGGCTTCGACGACGTGAAATACGCGGAGTACCTGCCGGTGCCGCTGACGACGATTCGGCAGGATTGTGCGGAGTTGGGGCAGGTGGCGATGCTGACGATGCTGGAGCGGCTGCGCAATCCGGGGCACCCTGCGCGGGACGTGCTGGTGGATTTTGAGCTGGTGGTTCGCGAGAGTACGCGGTAGCGGATTGGCTGTGCCGGGCGAAGCTTGCCTTTGTTAGCATGCGTCCCATGCCGAGCCGGATTGGTTTGTATCGCCGCTTGTCGTGGAGCTGCGCGGGGCTGTTGTGTTTCGGGCTAATCGCGAGCTCTGCGCAGAAGTCAGCGCAACCTACTTACTCGAAGCCGACGGTTTTGCCGACGGCACTGGCCGCGGATTCGTACGCGATCTACTCACAGCTTCTGCCCAGTAGTCAGATCGAGTGGAGCGATGTTCCGAGGGACTTCTGGCTGCTGGAGGGAACGACGACAGCTTTGCCGCTGGAGAGTTCGTGCGCAACGGGTGGCAGCATGAATCCGCACGTCGCGATCAAGGCACCGGACGCGCAGAAAGCAAACTTCGATGAAGTGCTGGCGGACTTCGACCGGCGATGCCATGAGCGGTACCAACTCGATGCGGCACAAATTCACACGAGGCTGCCGGTTCACCTGCTGGATCAGGACGCGCAACGAAGATATTCCGCCAAAGTCTCAGGTTTTATGCCGCCCGCAAACAACGTCATGCAGGCACCACCTACCCCGCACGAGTTCAAGGGTGCGGCGGGCATGCACAGCTTCACCGCTGTGTACTTCAATCAGGCGCACACGCTTGCGATGACGCAGTTCGGGATGTACTGCGGCGGACTTTGCGGCAATTGGACGTGGGTGGTGCTGCAACGGGCGAGCACCGGCTGGACGGTGCTGCCTTGGGTGTCGATGAGCATGATGTCGTAGTGCGGGCTTTGTGCGGACCGGTCGTTACTTCGCGGCCGGAAAGCTGTGGAGTTGTGGGCCGACGGTGTTGCTGTAGTTGTATTCGTGGCGGCGGTCGCCGTCGATGGTCCAGAACATGGCACCGCGCATGGCTGGGTAGCCGCCGGGCTGCAGGAGTTTGTAGCGGGTGCCGGCGGGTGCTTTGCCAGTGATGATGTAGTCCATCGCTTGCATGACGATCTCTGGGTTCGTGTCTGACGTGAGGAAGCCGACAGCGATCTTGTCCGCGGGTACGGGCGGAAAGATGTGCTTCGGATCGCGGCCGACGGGGAAGCCGCGCAGCATGAGCTCGGTCATGGCGGCGTGGTAGTCGACGGTGCCGGCCTGGTAGATGTTGCCGTCGAGGCCCTGAAGCGGTGGGGTGTTGTAGTCCTGCGTGTCAGAGAAGGTGAGGATGTCGCGCAGGCCGTAGACCAGCGGCAGATAGGAGCCGAACTGGCCACCGTAGCTGGGGTAGCCGCCGGGCGTCTGCGTGCCTTCCGGCACGAGCGTGATCATGAAGTTTGCGCCGAAGTGGTCGTGCAGGGTGTGGAGCGCGGCGATGAGGTTGACGGTGCCGGGAGAGGTGGGGTGGCGGAAGTCGGTGTCGCCGGGCTCGGTGACGATGGACGGTGCTTCGAAGTCAATGTCGACGCCGTCGAAGCCGTACTGCTGCACGATTTGCGTGACGGAGTCGAGGAACTGCTGCTGCGCCTCTGGCGTGCGGATCTGAAAGTTCTGACCGCCGCCGCCGAGTGAGATGAGCACCTTCTTGCCGCGGCTGTGCAGCTCGTCGATTTCGGCCTTGAACTCGTCAGGCTGGTACTGGAAGGGCGTGCGGAAGATGAGCTGCGCCCCGCCGCTTTGGACGGGGACGGCGAAGGCGACGATGACGACGTCCCACTGCGGCGAGACGTCGCGCAGGCGGAAGCGGTTGGCGCCGATGCCGCCGCCGTTCCAGTAGCCGATGAGCTGATGGCCGTGGGTGCCGTTGAACGGTGCGGGCGGCGTGGTGGGCGGTGGTGTGCCGGCGCGGCCGAAGTTGTTGGCGCCCGGCGCTTCGCACGGCTGCATGGGTTGGGTGAGTGCGGCGGCGTCCGGGAAGGAGAGCTTGCCCTGCCAGCTTTCGGCGGCGGTGTTGCCGGTGTACCAGGGGAGGACGGGAGCGTTCTGCAGGTGATACGTGCCGGCGACAAAGGCGGGCGAGGCGGGGAAGTTGTTTTTTGCGTTCGTGTCGGTCGGCAGAAGCGTGAAGTAGCGCGAGCCTGCGCCGGTGCCGGCACAGCGGAAGTCTGAGGCGGGCGAGGTGGCCGGACGCATCCAGCCGGTGCCGAAGGTGTTGCCGGGTGATGTTTGGCCGCGAGTGCCCTTGAAGAGCGGGTCGTGGCCGGGGTCCATCACGAATTGGGCGAGCTGCGAAGAGATGGGCTGCACGTCCTTGTCGATCGCGAGGCTGGAGAGGTCGAGATAGGACGCGAGCACGAAGGGCTGCTTGCTCGCGGGTTCGGTGCCGTGGGTGCCCCAGGAGCAGCAGACGGTGGCGTCGCCCTCGGCGTAGTAGGTGGTGTTGTGGGTGACGAAGAGGACGAGGCGGTCGGGCGATAGGGTGCCCGCGGGCGTGGTTTCGAAGATCTTCTTCTGCAGCCACTCGAGGTCGACGACGCCGAGGGTGCGGGCGGAGCGCTTGTCGGTGAGCGTGTAGCCGTAGCCGATGGGGATCTGGACGCGGAGAGCGGGCGCGACGGTCGGCTTGCTGAACTTGGTATGCCAGGTGGAGAGCGTGTTGGCGGACGCGGCGGTCTGGTAGAAGGAGGCGCGGAGAAGGGCGTCAGCGTACTGCGTGGTGCCGGTGGCAAAGGGGAACGGCGTGAAGAGGGGTGAGCGAGTGATCTTTGCGATGTCGAGCGCGGGGCTGAGAGCGACGCCCTTGCTGGCTTCAAAGGTGAGTGTGATGGGGACGATGGTGACGGGGACGGTCGCGGTGCCGCCCTTGGCAGGATCGTTGCCGAGCACGGTGTAGCTGCCGCTGTCGCCCGTGTGCGTGAAGGTGGGCAGGGTGCCCTGAGCGAACAGAGAGGGTGCGAGGAGGCCGAGCAGGGTAAGGAGCAAGGTGCGGGCGAGCGGTTTCAAAGCGATGCGGGCCTCCGATGGCAAGCTATGCTGATTGATCTTCCACGAAAGAGGAGCGATGCACAATCATGCGCGCCCGCGGCGGACCGCCGGGGCGCTTGCGATGGGGAGCGCAGGGAAAGGCTGCGGAGCAGGTACACGCGGGTGCGGGAGACAGCATCTGAAGAAACGTACGAATGAGGTGTAACCATGAAGGCTCTTCCCTGGATTGTTGCCGGCGTAGGTATAAGCGCGGCGTTGATTTACATCATCACGAACGCTCCGCAGCCGAGCTACAGCACGGGCGACCCGGACGTGGACCGGCTGGCGAACAAGGCGACCGCATGGGGCTCGAAGCAGCGGGTGCAGGGCGCGGGTGACAGCGTGATCGGCAAGGCGAAGCAGGTGTTTGGTGAGGCGACCGGCGATTACGACACGGCCGACTCCGGTGCGGGTGATCAGACGGTCGGATCGATCCGGAATGTTGCGGGCAAGGCAGCGAACGCGGTGGGTGACGCGGTTCGCGACCTGAACCGGTAATTGCAAACGTAGCTTTTTGCGGGCGCTCCGCAGGCTAGGCCTGGGAGCGCCCGTGTGTATCTGGGCAAGTCGACAAGCGAAGGGTTCCCCCAAGTGAAGCAGCAGAAACAGGAAGCGACCGCGCAAGACGCGGTACAGGATTTTGTGATCGGCCATGGCGGCGAAACTCACCAGAATGCAGGCGGCACGCACCCGGCGATGACGGGGCAGACCGGTGTAGTGATTGCGGACGATGAGAACTCGCTGAAGGCGGGTGAGCGTGGGCCGGTGCTGCTGGAAGACTGGAACCTGCTGGAGAAGACGCAGCACTTCGATCACGAGCGCATTCCCGAGCGCGTGGTGCATGCTCGCGGGTATGGCGCGCGCGGGTACTTCGAAGTGACCGATCCCTTGAAGGGCATTTCGCGTGCGGCGGTGTTGAGCGAGGCCGGCGAGAAGACGCCGGTGTTTGTGCGGTTCAGCACGGTGGGCGGCAACATGGGCTCAACCGATGTAGCGCGTGACGTGCGCGGGTTTGCGGTGAAGTTCTACACGAAGGAAGGGAACTGGGACCTGGTTGGCAACAACATCCCGGTGTTCTTTATCCAGGACGCGATCAAGTTTACGGACCTGGTGCACTCGGTGAAGCAGGAGCCGGATCGTGGGTTCCCGCAGGCGCAGTCGGCGCACGACACATTCTGGGACTGGGCTTCGCTGACGCCGGAGTCCACGCACATGCTGATGTGGATCATGAGCGATCGTGCGATTCCGCGTTCGTTTCGCATGATGGAGGGCTTCGGCGTTCACACCTATCGCTTGCTGAACGATGAGGGCAAGGCTACGTATGTGAAGTTCCACTGGAAGCCAAAGCTTGGTTTGCAGTCAGTGATCTGGGACGAGGCGCTGAAGATCAGCGGTGCCGATCCGGACTTTCATCGCCGCGACCTTTGGGAGTCGATTGCGCAGGGCAACTTCCCGGAGTGGGAACTGGGTGTGCAGTTGTTCGACGAGGAGTTTGCGAAGAAGTTCGACTTCGACGTGCTGGATGCGACGAAGCTGATTCCGGAAGAGATTGTGCCGGTGCGCGTGGTGGGCCGGCTGGTGCTGGACCGCAACGTGGACAACTACTTCGCGGAGACGGAGCAGGTGGCGTTCTGCGTTTCGAACGTTGTGCCGGGCATCGACTTCACGAACGATCCGCTGCTGCAGGGCCGCATTGTGAGCTATGTGGACACGCAGTTGTCTCGACTGGGCGGGCCGAACTACCAGCAGATTCCGGTGAACCGGCCGATCGGCTGCCCGGTGCTGAATATGCAGCGCGATGGCCACATGCAGATGGGTGCGCAGAAGGGACGCGTGTCGTACTCGCCGAGCTCGCTGGAAGCCGATACGCCGCGCACGGACCCGAAGCGCGGGTTCACGAGCTTTCCGGAAAAGATGGAGGGCGATAAGCTGCGCATTCGCGCGGAGTCGTTCGGCGATCACTACTCGCAGGCGCTGCAGTTCTTCAACTCACAGACGGAGCCGGAGCAGAACCACATTGTGTCGGCGTTCATCTTTGAGCTGAGCAAGGTGGAGACGCTGGCGGTGCGCAAGCGTGTGGTTGCGCAACTGAAGAATGTGGATCCGAAGATTGCCGAGCGCGTGGCGAAGGGACTGGGCCTGGAGGGTGAGGTTCCGGAGTTCCCGACGAAGGTGACGGTGAAGACGGGGCTGCAGGCATCGCCGAAGCTGTCGATTCTGGCAAATGCCAAGCCAACGCTGAAGGGCCGCAAGATTGCGGTGCTGACGGCGGACGGAACCGACGGTGCGCTGGTGGAGCAGTTGCGGTCGGCGGCAAAGCGGCATGGTGCCGACTTTGCGGTCGTCGCTCCCAAGGCGGGCGGGTTCAAGGCTGCGGATGGAACTACGGTGCCGGGAGACTTCCAGCTTGCGGGCGGGCCGTCGGTGCTGTTCGATGCGGTGTTCGTTGCGCTGAGTGCAGACGGGGCGGCGATGCTGAGCAAGGAAGCCGCTGCCAAGGGCTGGGTGAGCGATGCGTATGCGCACCTGAAGGTGATTGGTGCGACTGCTGGTGCACAGAAGCTGCTGGACAAGTGCTGTGTGGAGCCGGACGCGGGCGTGCTGGTTGGCACAGACGTGGAGGCGTACTTGAAGGCTGCGGCGAAGGGTCGCGTGTTCGATCGCGAGCCTGAGGTGCGTACGGTGTACTAGGTCGTTGTTGAGGAACAAACAGGCCGATACGCTGACGCGTGTCGGCCTGTTTGTTTTGCGAAAAGTATGCCGGCGGTTTGGAGTCGTCGGTGGATGACCGGAGTCGAGCTCATGCTTCACGAGGAGAGCGCGATCACTGGAGCCTGCGGTTGTGTCGAGCGGTGCGGTGAGGAGTGGGTCGACTCACGTTTGCAGGTGGGGCGGTGCTAACGTATCGGGATGGCGAAGACGTTAGTGGAGCATGTGCGGGCGGGGCTGGATGCGGAGCGGGGCGCTGCTCTGGCGGAGTTGTTCGCTGCGCTGGCGGATGCGGCGAAGCAGATTGAGGCGCGGATCCGGACGGCTCCGCTGAGCGATGCGCTGGGAGCGTTTGGCCACACCAACGTGCAGGGCGAGCAGCAGCAGAAGCTGGATGTGTTTGCGAACGATGCAGTGATCGGAGCGATGCGCGCGCTGCCGAGCGTGGGCGCGGTGGTAAGCGAAGAGGACGATGAGCCGGTGGTGTTTGAGGGCAAGCCTGACGCGCGGTTCGTGGTGATTACGGATCCGCTGGATGGGTCGAGCAACCTGGACGTGGATGTAAACGTGGGCACGATCGTGAGCGTGCAGGCGATTGTGGCCGGTGAAGATGCTCGTGCGGCGGCGCTGAAGCCCGGGACCCAGCAGGTGGCGGCGCTGTATGTGAACTATGGGCCGGCGACGATGCTGGTGTACACGGTGGGCAAAGGCACGCACGCGTTCACGCTGCGGGATGGCGAGTTCCTGCTGAGCGGCGAGCACCTGGCGATGCCGGAGCAGGGGCCGTACTACTCGGTGAACGAGGCGAATGCCGCGGACTTTCCGCAGGCGGTACGGAGCTACCTGACGAAGTTGCGCGATGGATCGATGGGCGCGAAGTATGGCTCGCGGTATGTGGGTTCGTTCATTGCGGACTTTCACCGGACGTTGCTGAAGGGCGGCGTGTTCCTGTATCCGGGAACGGCGAAGGCTCCGGGAGGCAAGCTGCGGCTGTTGTATGAGGCGAATCCGCTGGCGATGCTGGCGGAGCAGGCCGGAGGCAAGGCGACGACGGCGGGCGATGCGAATGGCGGCGAAGTGCGGCGCATCCTGGAGGTAGTGCCGACCGCTCCGCATGTGCGGACGACGCTGGTGATTGGAAGCACAGCCGAGGTGAGTGCGTTTGGCGATGTTGCGGCAGCGGCTGCGTCGCAGGCGTAGACCGTGGCGACGACGGAAAGGCTGTACTACGCGGACTCGTCGCTGCTGGAGTTTTCAGCGACGGTGACGGAGATTCGAGAACTGGCGCGCGTGGAAGGCAAACCTGTCTTTCAGGTGGCGCTGGATCGCACGGCGTTTTACCCGACGGGCGGCGGCCAGCCGCATGACACGGGCGTGCTGGTGGCGACCGCGCGGAGTGGGGCGGTGCTGGAAGCGCCGGTGACGGACGTGGTCGAGGACGAGGCAGGCGAGGTGTGGCACACCACAGCCAAGCCGCTGCAGCCGGGTACAGAGGTGACGGGCCGTGTGGATGCGGAGCGGCGTCGCGACCACATGCAGCAACACTCGGGACAGCACCTGTTGAGCGCGATTGCGGCACGAGCTTGGGGCGCTGCGACGGTGGGATTTCATCTGGGCGAACTGGATACGACAGTGGATCTTGCCGTGCCGCTGTTGACTGCAGAGCAGGTGGCGATGCTGCAGCAGCAGGCGAATGACGCGGTGATGCAGGCCATGTCAGTGACGCAGCGCTGGATTGGGCGCGAGGAAGCGGAGGGCCTGCTGGCGGCAGGTGTGCTGCGCAAGTTGCCGCCGCGCGCTGGCGATCTGCGCGTGGTGACGATTGCTGGGCTGGATGAGAATGCGTGCGGTGGAACGCATGTGGCGAACACGGCCGCGATTGGGCCGGTGCTGCTGCGCAAGGTTGAGAAGATTCGTGGCAACAGCCGCGTGCGCTTTGTGTGTGGAGGACGTGCGTTGCGCGCGGCCACCGCGGACTGGGCGCAGTTGAGCGAGATTGCAAGCTCGCTAAGTACTGCGCCGGCGAGCCTGCGGGAGCGTGTGGCCAAGATGCAGGCCGAGATTGCGGAAGCTCGCAGACAGGCGAAAGATCAGGCGCGGTAAGTTACCTCCGGAAGTAACTCTAGATGAGCAGAAACATAACTCAGTTATGTCGGAACTTCCTTTACCTGTACTACTTCGTTTTCACAAGATGGTAAGTGCAGGCGGTGGCCGAAATTTGGTCTATCGCCTCCTTTTTGTCGCCGAATGACTCACGATGGCGTTTTTTGAGCTTCGGTTGTAAGCGACACGATCTATTTTTTCGTGGCGTTTACCAGTTCCTGATGGATAGCCTGCGCAAGTAAGTAATCAACCCCAGGCAACCTATCAAACAAAAGGAGCAACACCTCCATGCAATTTCGCCCAGCTCTGCTGTCTGCCGCCCTTATCCTCGGGTCGGTCGCCGCTCACGCCACACCGATCTCCGGCAGTTACAACGTAACGGTCAGCGAAGGCCTGCAGAACGGTAGCAGCTTCGACACGGCTACCTTCGCCGGCTTCTCCGGCTCCAACACCGCTTCCGCAACCTTCAACTACAGCGGCCCGATCAACTTCAGCAACACGGCTGGGCAGAACACCACGCCCGCCGGCGACAAGAACAGCACCTTTTTCAACGTTGGTGCGATCAACGCGTACTCGGGTTCGGGCACGGTCTCAAGCGCCAGCCTTGGATCGATCGCGAACTACTCCACGTTGAGCTCGTTCCTGTCTTCGAGCGGCAGCGCCAGCTCGTACCAGTACGGTTCGTTCTACACGTTCGACCTGGGCACCCTGCTGGCTGGGACGATTCTGACGATCACCCACGATGACGGCATCAGCCTGTTTGAGAATGGCAGCCGGATCGGCACCACGGTTTCCGGACCGACCAGCGCGGTCACCGACACTGTGACGATCGCCACGACCGGCGACGTGCTGCTGAAGTACGGGCGTGAGAACGGATCGCCCTCGATCCTGCAGGTGAGCGCCGTCGCCGCAACGCCGGAGCCGTCGAGCCTGGCCCTGCTGGGCACGGGCCTGCTCGGTCTTGCCGGTGCTGTTCGCCGCCGTTTGGCCTAGTTGCTGTTCCGCGACGAGAGATCCCGGCAGGTTGCCGGGGTCTCTCTTTTTCGCGGAGCGAAGCTGCTATACTTGGCTGGTACTGGCCGCGTGGGTTTCTGCGGCCAATCCCGGACGTTTTCCGCTGGATGGCGTGCATTGCGCGCCCGACGTGGGGCTGTAGCTCAGCTGGGAGAGCGCCTCGTTCGCAACGAGGAGGTCAGCGGTTCGATCCCGCTCAGCTCCACCAATTACTCCTATTGCTAAAAGTCGTAGGCGTGCAGCTTTTGCATGCCTGATTTCCATGCGTCCATGACCCCGGGACGCAAACCCTCAAGTACCTCGATGGTTGCTGCACGTGCGGTGAGCACGTCGTAGCGTTGGCTGTTCGACGCGGATGAGTGCCGAGTTGCGTCGTGTAAGCGCAAGGGTCAACTTGTCGTGCGTGAGGCTCTGACGGCTGGGAGTGTTCCGAGGCGCTTTTGGATGCGCTTGCGAGCATGCTCGAGTCATCAGACCTGGGAAGGCCCTCGAACTTCGTGTTCGAGGGCCATTTTTTCGTTACGGTGTGACTGCCTTTGAGCCAGGGCCGCCAGAGATCGGCTTAGCGGGGTTGCCGACCACGGTGGTACCGGGTGCGACGCTGCGCGTGACGACACTGCCGGCGCCGATCACGGCACCGTCGCCAATGGTGACGCCGGGCAGAAGGATGGCGCCGCCGCCGATCCAGACGTCGGCACCGATGCGTATGGGCTTGCCGGATTCGAGGCCCTGGTGGCGGATGCTAGGGTCGCGCGGATGGTCGGCGGTGTAGATCTGCACGGCGGGGCCGATCTGGGTGCGGGCGCCGATGTGGATCGGGCAGACGTCGAGCAGGACGCAGTTGAAGTTGAGGAAGACGTAGTCGTCGAGGTGGATGTTGTAGCCGTAGTCGCAGGCGAAGGTGGGGCGGATGACGACTTGTTTGCCGACGCTGCCGAGGAGTTGTTCCAGGAGCTGTTCGCGAGCCTCGGGGATGGCGACGTTGTAGTTGACGAGGGCGGTTTCGCAGCGCGTGCGCTCGGTCGTGAGCTCGGAGTCGAGGGCGAAGTAGAGATCGCCGGCGAGCATCTTTTGTTTTTCGGTGAGCGCGGACATGGGTGTTGGATGCGGCCGCGGCCTCGAAACGCGATAGAGTTTGGACGCGAGGATATGCACTCAGCAGATGGTTGAGCTCAACTTATGCACGATCGTTGACGCACCCATTGAGCGGTGCTTCGATCTTTCGCGGAGCATTGAGGTTCATCTGCTTGGAACAGAGCGGACAGGAGAGCAGGCTGTCGGCGGCGTGACTTCTGGCCTGATCGGGATGGGCGAGTTTGTGAGATGGAGGGCACGACACCTCGGTGTGGTGCAGCACCTTGCCAGTCGAATCACCGCTTACGATCGTCCGGTTTACTTCCAGGACACAATGATTGAAGGTGCGTTCCGTTCCATGCAGCACGACCACTATTTCAGAGCGCTGAGTGCAGGCAGGACCGAGATGAAGGATCGCTTTGTGTTTGCTGCTCCTGTGCCGGTGCTTGGATTGCTGGCGGAGAAGCTGGTGCTCAGGCGGTACATGACCAACCTGCTGGCGCAGCGCAACGCGATCCTGAAGCAGGTTGCTGAGTCGGATCGGTGGAGGACGTTGCTGCCCGGAGGTCAGTGAGGCAGAGACGCTACTTGCGTTTCCAGGTGACTCCGGCTTTGGTGTCTTCGAGGAGGATGCCTTTTTCGAGGAGCTCGTTGCGGATGGCGTCGGCGCGGGCGAAGTTGCGGCGTTTGCGGGCGTCGTTGCGTTCGGCGATGAGTTGGTCGATGTCGGCGTCGGAGAGCGAGAGGGTGTTGAGGAGCTCGGGGGCGATGCTGGCTTCGCGGCCTTCGGCTTTGGCCCAGTCGATGGCGGCCTGAGTGGTGGCGGCATCGCGGTCGGTGAGGACGTCAAAGACCGCGTCGAAGTCGTTCAACAGGGCGCGGGTGGCTTCGAGGTCGGTGGCGGAGACGGTGCCGTTGTCGAGCGCGATGTTGACGGCGCGGACGACGTCGAAGATGGCGGCGCGGGCTTCGGCGGTGTTGAGGTCGTTGGAGAGAGCGGCGTGGTAGGCTTCGCGCTTTTGCGCGAGGAGAGTTGCGAGTTCCGAGTTGGGAGTCCCGAACTCGGTCGCAGCAGCGGAAGGTTTGTCACCTCGGCGGCTAAAGCCGCGGTCCTGGGCAGGCCCGGTAGCTACCTCGGCGGCTAAAGCCGCGGGTTGCTGCACGGCGCTTGTGGCTACCTGGGCGGCTGAAGCCGCGTGGTTGCCGGACCGCGTGGAGCTACCGGTAGCTGCTTCGGCGGCTGAAACCGCGGGATTGCTTTGCGATGCAGAGTGAAGGCGCTTCGCGAAGGTGCGCAGGCGATCGATGGCGTTCGCGCTTTCGGTGAGGCCGTCGAAGGTGAAGTTCATCTGGTGCCGGTACGGCACCGAGAGCAGAAGGAATCGGATGGACGAGGCGCGGTGGCCCATGAGCAGGAGGTCGCGGAGGGTGTAGAAGTTGCCCTCGCTCTTGGACATCTTCTTGCCTTCGACGAGAAGGAAGCGCACGTGGAACCAGTGCCGGGCGAAGGGCTGGTGCGAGGCGCATTCGGACTGCGCGATCTCGTTCTCGTGGTGCGGGAACATGAGGTCTTCGCCGCCGGCGTGGAGGTCGAAGGTGGGGCCGAGGTGCTTCATGGCCATGGCGGAGCACTCGATGTGCCAGCCGGGGCGGCCGCAGCCGATGGCGGTGTCCCACGAGGCTTCGCCGGGCTTGCAGGCCTTCCAGAGGGCGAAGTCGCGGGCGGAGTCCTTGGCGTACTCGTCGACGTCGACGCGGGCGCCGTCCTCGATGCCTTCAAGGTCTTTGCCGCTGAGCTTGCCGTAGTCGGGGAAGCGGTCAATGCGGAAGTACCAGGAGCCGTCGTCGGTTTTGTAAGCGATGTCTTCGCTGGCTAGGCGCTCGATGAGCGAGACCATCTCCGGGATGTTCTCGGTGGCGCGGGCGAGGATTTCGGGGCGCTCGACGCCGAGGGCGTCCATGTCTTCCAGGAAGGCGCGCTCGAACTTGGCGGTGTACTGGTCGATGGGCATACCCGCGGCGTTGGCGTTGCGGATGATCTTGTCTTCGACGTCGGTGATGTTCATGACGTGGAGCAGGTTCATGCCGCGCAGGCGGGCGTAGCGGCGCAGGACGTCGACGTGGAGAAAGGTGCGGAAGTTGCCGATGTGGCCGTAGTCGTAGACGGTGGGGCCGCAGCAGTACATGCGGAGGGTGTTGTCGCGCTCGGGCGTGAGCGGTTCCGTGCGGCCGCCCAGGGTGTTATGGAGTTCGATTGCCGGCATTCAGGCCCGAGGGTGTCCGCTGGGACTTGCGTGCTGGCCCGGGTAGTCCTGCCGCCGCAGTCGATACTTTCTGATTTTAGAGCAGCGCGCTAGCCGAGGCGGAGCTGGGGTGTGGCGTTGAGGGTGGCGGGGGCGAAGTCAGCGTGGAGAAAGCGGGGCCAGGCAGCGGCCGCGATCATGGCGGCGTTGTCGGTGGACAGGGCTGGCGGCGGGAAGGCTACGGTGAGGCCGCGTTGCTGCGCGACTTCGGTGAAGCGGGCGCGGAGGGCGCGGTTCGAGGCGACGCCGCCGGAGATGACGAGGCTGCGGGCGCCGGTGTGCTCCGCGGCCCGCAGGGTCTGGCGGACGAGGTTGGAGACGACGGCGTGCTGGAAGCTGGCGATGAGGTCGAGGGTTTGCGGGTCGCAGAGGGCGCGGGCGTCTTCGAGGGTGGGTGACGCGATGGCGCTGAGTGCGGTGTGGCGGGTGGCTGAGGCTTCGCGCAGGCTGTGGGTTTCGAGGTAGCGGAGGACGGCGGTCTTGATGCCGGAGAAGCTGAAGTCGAAGGTGGGTTCGCCGGGGGTGCCGCGGTCGATGGTGCTGAAGGTGAAGCGGACGGCTTCGGGGTTGCCGAAGGCGCTGAGACGGTCCATCCAGGGGCCGCCGGGGTAGGGCAGGCCGAGGAGCTTGGCGACTTTGTCGTAGGCTTCGCCGGCGGCATCGTCGACGGTGCGGCCGATGTTGCGGTAGTGCCATGCGCCACTGGTTTGCGAGGCGAGGTAGAGGTGGGTGTGGCCGCCGCTGACGACTAGAGCCAGGGTTGGTTCGGTTGTTGTGGCTTCGTCAACTTGCGTGCTGCTTTGCAGGAGTGCGGCGTGGATGTGGCCTTCGAGGTGGTTGATGGCGAGCAGCGGTTTGCCGAGGCCGAAGCTGAGGGACTTGGCGAAAGAGATGCCGACGAGGAGGGCTCCGGCGAGGCCGGGGCCGGAGGTGACGGCGACGGCGTCGAGGTCGGCGTAGGTGATGCCGGCAGAGCGGATGGCTTCACGCACGACGGGCACGACGTTGCGGAGGTGTTCGCGCGAGGCGAGCTCGGGGACGACGCCGCCGTAGAGGGCGTGCATGGCGACCTGGGAGCTGACGACGTTGGAGAGGATGTCGTGGCCGGAGCGAACGACGGCGGCTGCGGTCTCGTCGCACGAGGATTCGATGCCGAGGATGAGACCGCTGCCCATGAGTCCAGTTTAGGCGGTGGCTGCTTTGCCACGTGGTTTAGGCCGGAGACGCGTGCGGCATGGGCGCATCCAACAGGGGATGGCAGCGCTGGCTGAGGCGATGGGGACCAAGGAGTTTGAGGCGGCGCTGCACGTGGTGGAGACGCTGCGGGGGCGCGGATTTCAGGCGTATTTTGCGGGTGGATGTGTTCGCGATCTGTTGCTGGGCATTGCGCCGAAGGACTATGACGTGGCGACGAGCGCGCGGCCCGAGAAGGTGTTGCTGGGGTTCGAGCGGACCTTTGGCGTGGGCGCGCATTTTGGCGTGGTGATTGTGTGCACGGCGCACGAGGCAAGCGGATGCGAGGTGCGGACCGAGGTTGCGACATTTCGCGATGACGGCGTGTACCTGGATGGGCGGCGGCCGGAGCAGGTGACGTATTCGGAGAGTGCCGAGCAGGATGTGTTGCGGCGGGACTTCACGATCAATGGCATGCTGCTGGACCCGGTAGGGCTGGCTGCGGATGGAAGCAACCTGCATGCGCAGGTGCTGGATTATGTCGGAGGGCAGCGGGACTTAGAGGCGCGTTTGGTTCGCGCGATTGGCGATCCGAAGCGGCGGTTTGAAGAAGACAAGTTGCGCATGTTGCGCGCGGTGCGGTTTGCGGCTCGGTTTGAATTTGAGATCGAGCCGGAGACGATGCGTGCCATGCAGGCGCAGGCCGCGACCATTGCGCAGGTGAGTGCAGAACGCGTTCGCGAAGAGTTGACGCGGATGCTGACTGAGGGGCACGCGAAGCGCGCGTTTGAGCTGCTGGATGAGAGCGGGTTGCTGCCGCATGTGCTTCCGGAGGTGGCGCGCATGAAAGGTGTGGAGCAGCCTCCGGAGTGGCACCCCGAGGGCGATGTGTGGGTGCATACGCTGCTGCTGCTGAGCAAGCTGCCAGCGGGTGTAGCGCCGACGCTGGCGTGGGGCGCGCTTCTGCACGATGTGGGTAAGCCGCCGTGCTATCGCGCTCCGGACCCGAAGGAGGAGCGGCCGCGCATTCGCTTCAACGGGCACGCGGAGGTGGGCGCGACGATGACGCGCGCGATCCTGAACCGGCTGCGGTTCTCGAATGACGAGATCGACCAGATTGTGTCGCTGGTGGAGAACCACATGCGGTTTGGCGATGTGAAGAACATGAAGCAGTCGACGCTGCGAAGGTTCTTTCGCCTGCACGACTTTCCGGAGCACCTGCAGTTGCACTGGCTGGATGTGACGAGCAGCCACAATTTGCTGGGCATGTATGACTACGCGAAAGAGCACTTCTACGCGGTGCCGGAAGAGGAGCATGGTGCTGCTCCGGTGGTCACGGGGCGTGACCTGATTGCGGCGGGGTTGAAGCCGGGGCCGCGGTTCAAGTATTTGTTGCGCGAGATTGAGGATGCGCAATTGGAGGGGCGTGTGCGTTCGCGTGAAGATGGGCTGCTGATGCTGCAGGAGCTTTTGCAGCGGGATGAGGTGAAGGCTTGAGCGCGGCTAAAAGTGTGTTGGTGATTGGCGCAGGCATGGCGGGTTTGACCGCGGCTCGCGCGCTGGCCGAAGCGGGTTGTGCGGTGACGGTGCTGGAAGCAGCGGATGTTGTGGGTGGACGTGTACGCACGCACAGGACGGACGATGGGTATGCAGTGGAGGTGGGTGCGGAGTTTGTACACGGACGTCCGCCGGAGTTGATTGCGATGGTTGAGGAGCTCGGGCTGGAGTTGGTGGAGCGCGATGGTGCGATGTTGCTCTTCCACAAGGATGGGCAGTTGCAGGACGCGTACGCTTCGGAGGACGACGACAGCGATGCGAGTAATGCACCGGATGCGTTCGATGTGATGGAGCAGGCAAGGGCGTGGAGCGAGGCACATCCCGATCGCGACGAGAGCTTTGTGGACTGGCTTGCGGAGTTGGATCTGCCGGAGCAGTCGCGGGTGACGGCGACGGCGTATGCGGAAGGTTTCAATGCGGCGGATGCGCATGAGCTGTCAGTGAAGTCGATGGCTGTGCAGCAGGCGGCTGAGGATGAAGTGGGCGGCGACGTGGGTCTGCATGTGCGCGGCGGGTACGCGCAGGTAGCGGAGCGGCTGGCGGCGAAGGTGCGTGAGGCTGGCGGAACGATCCGGCTGCGGGCGCATGTCTCCGCGTTGCAGTGGAAGCCGGGCGAGGTGACCGCGGAGCTGGTGGATGAGGAATGTGTGCGCGCCGATGCGGCCGTGGTGACGCTGCCGCTGGGCATTCTGCAGAGTGGGACGGTGCCGATTGTGCCAGAGCCGGACATGGTGCTGCCGCATGCGCGGCGGATGCGGATGGGCCATGTGTGCCGCATCTCGCTGGTGTTCAAGCGGCGGTGGTGGGCGGAGCTGGAGCACGAGCGTGCGGAGGAGTTGAAGAAGCTGTCGTTTCTGATCAGTGCGGACCGGGATAAGGGGTCGGCGCTGCACCCGATGTTTCCGGTGTTCTGGACGACGGAGCCGGAAGAGGGTGCGGTGCTGACGGCGTGGACGGGTGGGCCGCACGCGGAGGCGTTTGCGGCGCTGGATGAGCATGCGATTGCGCACCTGGCCTGCTCGCAGTTGGCGAAGATCTTTGGGCTGGAGCGCGAGG
The DNA here is from genome assembly GCF_025685415.1 of Terriglobus aquaticus. Lineage (NCBI taxonomy): Bacteria > Pseudomonadati > Acidobacteriota > Terriglobia > Terriglobales > Acidobacteriaceae > Terriglobus > Terriglobus aquaticus. The sequence continues at coordinate 2,431,611 of NZ_JAGSYB010000001.1, read as the reverse complement.
CGGTGTTGAGCGAGCTTCGGTCTCACCACTTGCATGACTGGACGCGCGATCCTCTGTTTTGCGGAGCGTATTCGTGGGTACCGGTGGGCTCGGTGGATGCGTCCGCGAAGATGTGCGAGCCCGTGGAGGGCACGTTGTACTTTGCGGGTGAGCATACGGACGTGACCGGGCATTGGGGCACGGTGCATGGAGCGATGCGGAGTGGGTTGCGGGCGGCGCAGCAGGTGCTGGAGGGCTGATTCTATCGATGAGGCCAGACCTTGCTGTCTCAGCGAACTCCACAGAACTGGTGTGAGGAGAGGAAGCTCACGTAGACTCCTGACACATGCCGCAGACTCTGAACCTTACGAGTGAAGTGCAGGTCTTTCCTTGTCCAAACTGCGGACAGACAATCAACACGTCGATGCAGAGCTGCCGCTTCTGCGGCGCTCTGCTGGATCGCGACGCGTCATTGCAAGCGGCTAATGAAACCAGCCGAGTGAGTAAGGCTGTGAGCGACGCCAGTTATGTACGGATTCTGGCAGGAGTGGCGATCGGCTTTATCTTTCTACGATTTCTGCCGTTTGTCGGTCTTATCGGGATTTTCGGCTTCGCATTTCTCGAGATCGCGATCCCTGTCCTGCTGATTCGATGGTGGGTGAGATATCGCGGGCTGCAGACCACCGACCCTGACTTCCCGCGTGCCAAGAAAACGGTCGTACTTACGGCAGCGGGAGTTGTGCTGTTCTTCGTCCTTCGGATAACAAAGATCGTCGTTATCTCGCCGTTCTGATTCTCGGTTTGCGAGTTTCTGGGGCCGTTTGGACCGGATCTCTTCAAGCCGCTTCGGGTTGTTCCTCCGTGAGTGTGCGCGAGGGTGCGTGTTTGCTCTTGGACGCGGTGACGATGGCGACCGCGACGAGGATGATGGCCATGGCGATCCATTGCTGGCCGTGTAGCGATTCGTGCAGGAAGACGGCGCTAAGGATCACGGCAACGATGGGGTTGACGTAGGCGTAGGTGGCGACCTTGGCGACGGGTACATTTTCGAGCAGGAAGATGTAGCAGGAGTAGCCGATGAGTGAGCCTGCGATGGACAGCCATGCGATGGCGTTGAAGACGCCGGGCGTCCAGTGCGCGGTGTGCCATCCGCCTAAGGCTGTGCCGATGAGGACATTGACTGTGCCGCCCATGGCCATTTGCCAGGCGGCGCCGAGTACGGGGTCCACGCGCGAGGAGTAGCGGCCGCCGATGAGCGAACCGGCGACCCAGGTGAAGATGGCGGCGATGAGGATGCCGGTGCCGAGGGCAAGTGCGCTGTCGGCCGCGGTGCCGTGGCCGTGCAGGACGAGGCCGTTGCGCAGCACGGGAGCGAGCAGGAGGGTGAGGCCGCCCATGCCGAGTACGGTGCCGGCCCAGCCGACGCGGTTGAGTGGCTCTCCGCCGGGAATGAAGGTTTCGAAGAGCGCGATGAGGATGGGGACGCTGGCGGTGAGTAGCGACGCGTAGCCGGCGGTGATGTATTTTTCCGCGCAGCCGAGAAGGACGTTGTTGCCGGTGAGCAGGAAGAGTCCGAGGATGAGCAGGCGCAGAGCTTCGCGGCGATCGATGCGGATAGACTGCCCGCGCGCGACGCGGTAGAGGAGGATGATCGCGGCGGCGATCCAGTAGCGGAAGCCGGAGACGAAGCCGGGCGTGAGGTACTGCACGGCGTAGCGGATGGCGACAAAGGTGGAGCCCCAGAAGATGTACACGCACAGAAACGCGGCGACGATGGCCGCTTGTGCGGGGCGTTTGGAGGAGAGCTGGGGCATTGCTTTCAGGGTAGCAAGTGCGATGCAGTGGAGTTATGCTGATGGCGCTTGCCGGAGATCTGCCATGTGGCGCGTCGTGTTGTGCCTGTTTCTGCTGGAAGGGTGCGCCTTTGCGCAAGGGGCGGATGCGCCGGTAAAGCTGTCCAGTGGTGTTGTCGCGGGAAACCTATTGAGTAAGCCCGCTCCTCCGAATCTTTGTTCGTTCCATGCAAACGGTGCGTGGATTGCGCGAGTAGCAATCGATGAGAACGGCAATGTTGTTGATGCGGAGATGGTCAACAGGCGCGAGGGCGACGCGGTGTATGTAGCGTGGGTTCGGCAGTTTCGCTACAAGTACTTCCAGCAGGGCGGGCGTCCCATCCGCGTGACCAGCACGGTCACTGTAAACGTGAGTTGCGAGCGCGGTACATCGCGGTGATGGTCTGTCTCCAACCCGGAGCTTCGCCCTTTCATCGCCGCTGCTTTAGCATTGGAGCGTGGACTTTCTGAACAAGAAGCGGTTTGAGTTGACGCGGGCGACGAAGCGAGCGGAGACGGATGCCGACCGGCTGGTGAGCGCGTCGGTGCGCGGTTCAGAGGATGAAGACCTGGAGCTGAAGCTGCGGCCTGTACGGCTGCGCGAGTTCATTGGGCAGACCAAGGCGAAGGAGCAGTTGCAGATTGCGCTGGAGGCGGCGAAGAGCCGCGGCGAGGCGCTGGACCACGTGCTGCTGTACGGCCCGCCGGGGTTGGGCAAGACGACGCTGGCGACGATCATCGCGAATGAACTGGGCGTGGGCTTTCAGCAGACGAGCGGACCGGCTCTCGAGAAGCAGGGCGACTTGACGGCGATTCTGTCGAACCTGCACGAGCGGCAGGTGCTGTTCCTGGACGAGATCCACCGGTTGCAGCCGGTGCTGGAAGAGAAGCTGTACACGGCGCTGGAGGATTACAAGCTCGACATCATCATCGGGCAGGGGCCGGCGGCGCGCACACACATTCTGGGGATTAACCCCTTCACGTTTGTGGCGGCGACGACGCGGCCGGGGCTGTTGAGCTCGCCGCTGCGGTCGCGGTTTGGGATTCTGCTGCGGCTGGAGTTTTATACCGACGACGAGCTGCGGTTCATCGTGGAGCGCAGTGCGGAAGTGCTGGGCGTGACGATCGACCACGATGGGGCGGCGGAGATTGCGATGCGGTCGCGTGGGACGCCGCGCATTGCGAACCGGCTGTTGCGGCGTGTGCGCGACTATGCGCAGGTGCGCGCGGGTGGCGTGATCGATCGCGCTTCGGCTATGGCGGCGCTGCAGATGCTGGAAGTGGATGCGCACGGCTTCGATGAGCTGGATCGGCGACTGCTGCGGCTGATCATCGAGCGGTACGACGGTGGGCCGGTGGGCTTGAACACGCTGGCGGCGGCGCTGGGCGAAGAGGAAGACGCGCTCGAGGAAGTGTACGAGCCGTTCCTGATGCAGATTGGATTTCTGAATCGCACGCCGCGGGGGCGCGTGGTGACACGGCTGGCGTATGAGCACTTCGGCATTGCTCCGCCGGTGAAGGCACAGCAGTGGGAGCGGCCTACGCTGTTCGAGTAAAGCGCTTGGCGTTGGCGCGATCTGACGGGATAATGACTGCTGTTCGCCCCGGAGTGATTGTTATGCGTGCCTTGAAGTGCTTTGCTGTGCCTGCCTTGTTGGTTTGCTTTGGTCCCTTGTGTCGTGCGCAGAGCGCGGCGGATTTGCAGACGCTGGCGGATTTCAAGACCGCGTCGAAGCAGATGCAGTTGGAAGCTGAGGGTGTGACGCCGTTTCGGCTGGAAGCTACCTTCAGCACAAGCGACTTCATGGGCAGGCCGGATAACCAGGGCCGTTGGACGGAGGAGTTCGCCAAGGTGGGCACTTCACGGCGAACGGTCAAAGACAGTACGAGTCCGGAGAACTACGCTCCCGAAGACCAGGCGAACATTGGACCGGCTCCGCCGACGATGAGCGGGACGTTCATGCAGCGCATGCTGATCGAGGCGATGCTGAGGCCTGGGCCGACCGACGAGGCCATTGAGAAAAGCAAGATCACGTACAAGACGCAGAAGATTGGGCAGGTAAGTTTGCGGTGCGTGATCCTGGAGCCGAACACGGTGAAGGCCCCGTATGCGCGGCGGGCTGGAACGCGTGCGTACTGCCTGGAGGCGGATAGACCGATCATTCGTTTCTCAGAACTGGCGTATGGCACCTCAGCCACCTACAACGCCCTGGCGCGTTTTGGAGACCGGTGGTTTGCGCAACAGGTGACACTCGCGCAGCGTGGGAAGGAACGCGGCAAGCTGCAGGTGACAAAGCTGGTTGCGGCTCCTGAGTTGCTGCGAGCGAACCTGCCGGAGAATCCTGCCGAGGTGTCCGCACCGGAGCAGCTTTCAGGCGAGTTCAAGGTGGGCTCAGGTGAGGCGGAGCAGCATATCGTGAAGAAAGTTGCGCCGGTGTACCCGCTGGACTCGAAGCAGAAGCACATTAGCGGAAGTGTGTTGCTGCGCGCGATCATCTCGAAAGAGGGAAGGATCGAGTCGCTGGAGGTGATCTCGGCACCCGCGGATGACCTGGCGGAGTCGGCTGTCGAGGCAGTCAGCCAGTGGATCTACAAGCCCTATCTCAAGAATGGTCAGCCCAAGGAAGTCGATACGACGATCACCGTCAACTACCGATTCGGCTAGCTTGGGTGTCGCTTAAGGCTTAGGCGGTGCTGCTGCAGGTGCGGGCTTTGCCGCGGCCGATGTTTGGGCTGACTGCGCCGGCTTGGCGGCGGTGGGCTTCTTCTTTTTCTTTTTGGGCGCGGTCTTCGGTGCCGCGGTGGCGGGTGGCGGAGGCGGTGGTGTGCTTGCCTTGGCGGTCAGCGTGGCTACGGTGCTTTGCAGCGTGCTGAGTTGTTTTTCCTGCGCGGTGGCAAGGGATTGGACCTGGTCGCTGAGGGTGTTGCGGGCGCTTTGGAGGGCGGTGAGGGCTCCGGCGATCGACTCGGCCTGGGGTGTTGGAGCGTTGCTGCGAGCGGTGACGGAGACGCGGATCATGACGGCGCAGAGGGCGTCGAGGTTGCGCAAGACGGGCAGCGAGGCGGCGACGGAGGTTGGCTGCGCGTCGGCCGTGGTGACGAGGTCGGGGAGCGTTGACTTGAGGTTGCGTTCGATGGATCGCAGGTTGCTGTCGGTCTCGTCGCGCGAGGCGGATTTCCAGCGCTCGAGCTGGATTTGGCTGACGACCTGGCTGAGGTGATCGACCGCGGGGGCGATGAGGTTGGAGGGCTTCTGGGTTTCCGCTGGTGCGCTGTCGGACTGGGGTTGGGAGCCGCTGGTCGGAGCGGTGGAGGGGATGCCGTTGATCTGGGCGGAGAGACAGACGGGCGCGGCGCTGGCGCAGAGCAGCGAGAGAGCAAGAAGGGTGTGACGGGGGATCACGGTGCCTGGGTTCCTTCGAGGGTGTGGTGCCGCTCCGGGAGAGAAGCAGGTTCTTCGCTTCGCTCAGGATGACACTGGTTTGGACTTCCGATTAAGCTCGCGGCTGTTGGTTGAGAGCGCAAAAAGTGGGTTCGGGAACCAAGAAGCCCCGGCTAGGTGGCCGGGGCTTTCCTGTTTGCGTGGTGACGAGCTTACGAGGCGGATTCGACCGCGACGGGCTCGAGGCTCTGCTGACCGGCCGGCTTGCCAGCGTCGTTGCTGCCGGGCTTGCGGATGTCGATGCCGCCCTTGAAGAAGGCGCCGTCTTCGATGGAGATGCGGGCGGCGATGACGTCGCCGGTGAGTGAGCCTTCCGAGCGGATGTCGATCCGATCAGAGGCCTGGCAGTTGCCGCGAACCTTGCCGAGGACGACGACTTCGCGGGCGGAGATATTGGCGGCGACCTGGCCGTTGCGGCCCACGGTGACGCGGTTGCCGGGCAGGTTGATGGTGCCCTCGATGCGGCCGTCGATGTAGAGGGATTCCGAGCCGGTGACTTCGCCCTTGATCATGAGGCTCTTGCCGATGGTGGCCTGCTCGCCGGTGGCGGCTGGCGCCTGGGGCGAGGCGGTGCGGGTGCTGGGCTGCTCGAAGCTGGCAGGTCCGGGGGTGGGCGCACTCGGACGGATCGGTTCGGGTGTATTCGGGTTAGCGTTGCCGGTTCCGGGAGTGTTCGGTTTCCACATGCGGTCGGGACTTCCTTTCAGGATCGGGGTCGGAGCTGGGAGTTGAGAGCAAGGTGGGCGGGCGAAAACACGCGGGCGTACCGTGGCTCTGTACAGCATCTTACGCGCCCCTATGGAAATGCATAGGCGGCAAAGATTGCCAGGTGCGGAAAAGTCTTCCCGGTGCAGTGAGTGAGCGGGTCAGCAAGTCAGAGAGTCAGCCGTTTGCAGCGGTTTGTCAGGTTTGTTGCGGTTTCGGCGCGGTTCTTTTAGGCTGCGAGGCGTATGCGACTGGGTGCGTTTTGTCTGCTTTTGCCGATGCTTGCGGGTGGACAGGGAAAGCCTGAGGCAAAGCCGGCCAAGCCTCCGCGGACGCACAGCGTGACGCTGGGCCCAATGAAGCGCGTGCCGTTTGTGGCGGCGGACGTTTCGAAGGAAGAGAAGAGCGACGAGGCGGGAACGCTGCGGGTGCGGCCGCTGTTTGTGGATACGCGGCAGAAGGACTGGACGACCGGCGAGATCCACGAGATCACGGAGCGGACGTTTGCAGTGCAGCGGGTGATGCACGTGAACGACACCCTGCCCGACGAACACGGGATGCGATGGGTCTGGCAGCCCGGGCCGTGGATGCTCGTGGATCGGGTGACTGGGCGGGTGAGCGCGCTGCACCTGCCGGATTTCGACGCCGGGGTCAGCGACGTGGTCTGGTACCGCGACTTTGCAGCGTACTGCGGTGTGCACACGGCGGCGAAGGGCGGCGGGCTGAGCGTGGTCGTGTGGCAGATCGGGTCGCGGCGGCCGGCGGTGGACCGTGTGGTCGGACGGTGGCCGCAGGTGGAGCGAGTGCGGCCGGTATGTGCGCCGGCGAAGTGGCAGCGCGAGCCGATGCGGGTGACGTTCTCGCCCAAGGGCGGAGACACATTGAGCCTGGATGTGGTGGGGTCTTCGACGGTCCTGGTGGAGGATGGGGACGATGAGGACGGGAACTGAGTGTCTGGCAAAGGAAGAAGTAAGGCCGGTGCTGGAGAGCACCGGCCTTGTAAGTTGCAGAAGGTTGCTGAGTAAGTCAGCTACTTAGCGACGCCAGCCGTAGCCATACGGACGGCCATAGTAGGCGTGATAGTACGGGCGGTAGTAAGGCCGGCCGTAGTAGCCGTACACCGGTGCTGGATAACCGTACGCGTAGGGCGCGGGATAGTAGGGACGGTATCCGTAGCCATAACCGTAAACAGGGCGGCCAACCGAGATCCCGAACGAGACCTGCGCTTCAGCCTTTTTCGGTGCGGCAAACAGCAGCGCGCCGGCCAGAGCTGCGCCTGTCATCCATTTTGTAATCGTTCTGGTGATCTTCATGTTGCTATCCTCCGTGTTACTCCGAACTGCTTTCGGTTAGTAAGAACACGGAGGTTTTGCAGATGTTGCGCGAGGAATTCCCGTTAGTTCGCAGACTGTGCCGCTTCGATGGCGGCAGCGACCTGCAGTAACTTCGTTTCCTGAAAGTGGCCGGAAAGTACCTGGACGCCGATGGGCAACCCTGCGGGCGTGACGCCGCATGGCACGGAGATGCCGCAGATGCCGGCGAGCGACGGGCCAACGGTGTAGATATCGGCAAGGTACATGCTGATAGGGTCGTCCACGCGCTCGCCGAGCTTCCAGGCGGGAGCGGGTGTGCTGGGTGTGACGATGGCGTCGACCTCGGCGAAGGCGGCGAGGAAGTCGCGCGCGATGAGGGTGCGGACCTGCTGGGCCTTGCGATAGAAGGCGTCGTAGTAGCCGGCCGAGAGCGAGTACGTCCCGAGCAGGATGCGGCGCTTGACCTCGGCGCCGAAGCCCTCTTCGCGGCTTTCACGGAAGAGTTGGGACAGGGTCTTGGCGTTCGGGGCGCGGTGGCCGTAGCGGACGCCGTCGAAGCGGGAGAGATTGCTGCTGGCCTCGGCGGTGCAAAGGACGTAATAGGTGGGCACGGCGTATTCCGTGTGCGGCAGGTGGATGGGCTGCACCGTGTTGCCGGCGGCGCGGAGCTGGTCGAGGGTCTTCTCGACGGCGGAACGGATGTCGGGGTCGAGGCCTTCGGCGAAGTACTCCGCGGGTACGCCGATGCGCATGCCGGTCGCCGGCGCTTTGGCAGCGGCAACGTAGTTGTCGACCGGGACATGGCTGCTGGTGGCGTCCATGGGGTCAGGGCCGGCCATGACCTGGAGGAGCTCGGCGGCGTCGGAGACGGAGTTGGCGAAGGGGCCGACGCGGTCAAGCGAGCTGGCGAACGCGATGAGGCCGTAGCGCGAGACGCGACCGTAGGTGGGCAGGAGGCCGACGACGCCGCAAAAGGCGGCGGGCTGGCGGATGGAGCCGCCCGTGTCAGTTCCGAGCGAGGCGGTGCAGAAGCCGGCGGCAACTGCTGCGGCAGAACCGCCGGACGAGCCACCGGGAACGCGGTCAAGCGCGCGCGGGTTGCGGACGGGGCCGAAGGCGGAGTTTTCGTTGGAGGAGCCCATGCCGAACTGGTCGCAGTTCAGCTTGCCGAGCAGGGTGGCGCCGGCGGCGTCGAGGCGGGCGACGGAGGTTGCGTCGTAGGGCGGGTGATAGTCCTTGAGGATCGCGGAGCCTGCGGTAGCGGGCGCACCGTGCATGGTCAGCAGATCCTTGACGCCGATGGGGACGCCGGCGAGCGGCGGCAGCGGATCGCCTTTTTTCGCGAGGTCGTCGATGCGGGACGCCTGGGCAAGGGCGCGTTCGTCGGCGAGCGAAAGGAAGCTGTTGATCTCGGCCCCGGGCACCTGGTCGTGGGAGCGGACGCGGGCGAGCTGCTCCGTCGCGAGCGCGGTGGCGGTGACGCTGCCTTCTGCGATGGCGGAGCGGATGGCGGCGATGCTGCTGGTGTTGTGCGTGGTGCCGGTGCTGTTGGACATGGGAGCTTTCTTCAGGGAACAGGAACAGGGAACAGGGAACAGGGAACAGCTTTGGTTAGCGCTCGATGACTTTGGGGACTTTGAAGAAGCGGCCGTCGGTTTCGGGAGCTTCGCGCATGACCTCGGAACGGTCGACGGACGGGCGCACGGCGTCGGGGCGGAGGTCGGCTCCGGCGGGTGCGGCGGGAATCTGGAGAAGCTGACCGACCTGGGCCATGGCTTCGACGCCGGTGGTGTCAAGCTGCTGCAGTCGCGCGACGTGGGCGAGGATGGCGTTCAGGTCGTGCTGCATGCGTGGCTCTTCGTCCGGGGTGAGTTCCAGATTGGCGAGCGCGGCGACGTGGCGGACCTCTTCGAGCGAGACGGAGGCGGCCGGTGCAGAAGGTGTTGAGGTCGGGATGTCGGTCATGGGGTCTTTCGGCGGAGGTCCGCGGGGGTTGCGCCCGGGGTTTCCGCGAAGAAAAGTATATCGGTCAGCGGGACGCCGCTAATGCGGGCAAGGTCGGCGACGAGGCGTGGAGTGTTGGAGCGCAGTTCGGGAAGCCATGCCGCGTCGCGCACCTCTACGCCGGCCTGCGTGCCGCTGAGGCGCACGATTGTGGAGCGCTCGGCGATGGCGTGACCGGCTGCGACGGGCCAGGCGGCGGCCAGGCGGTCGAGCGGGGTGAGGGCGTTCAGCGAGGTGCTCAGGCTGGAGCGCAGGATGTCACGAAGCGATTGCATGGGCGTTTGCTGCCTCGGTCGCTTCGGCGGGATCGGTTTGCGGGTTCTTTGTTCCGTAATGGTCGAGGAGCCAGCCGGTGACGGTTTGGAGGTCCTGGACCGGCGTGTAGGAGGCGCAGGTGCAGGGCTCGGGCTCGGTGCCGTGGATGAGGAAGCGGTGCGGGACACCGGCGGCGGCACCGGCTTCGATGTCGGAACAGCGATCACCGACGAGGGCGGAGGCGGACAGGTCGAGGCCGTGTTCGCGAGCGGCTTGCAAGAGCATGCCAGGGCGGGGTTTACGGCATTCCGTGTCGCGTCGGTAGTCGCCGAGACCGTGCTCGGGGTGGAATGGGGAGAAGTAGACGGCGGTGAGGTGCGCGTGGTGCTGGGCAAGGGCGTCGCGCATGGATTGCATCAGAGAGTGGAACTGCGCCTCGGTGTAGAAGCCGCGGCCGATGCCGGCCTGGTTGGTGATGACGATGACGGGCAGGCCCAGCGTATTGGCGGTGCGGATGAGGTCCGCGGCGCCCGGGACGAAGCGGACGTCTTCGAAGCGATGCAGATAGCCGATTTCTTCGTTGATGACGCCGTCGCGGTCGAGAAAGAGCGCGGGCCGCGAGGTGGAAGCCATACCCGTATGGTAGCCGCGGCGGGCGCGCGCTGCATCGGAACGAAATGGGCGAACGACCGCCCAGGAGCAGGAGGGGCGATGAGCGACAGCCCAAAGAACGAGCAGATTTCCACGCGGGATGAAGCGCCGCAGGAGGCGAACCGGGCGAAGACGGGGCAGACTGCGGATCCGGCAGCGCCGGGCCATGTGGCCGAAGAGCCGTCTGGTTACCGGGGTGAGAACCCGAGCACGGCCGGGATGGGCGGGACCGGGATCCGGTCGGTGACGCCGGAGAATGCGCGGGGGCACCTGAACCCGTCCGCGCCAGGGGATACCGGGACAACGCCGGGAACGACTCCACAGGAGTGAGCGGTCTGTTCGCGCGAGTTGCGGCTGGGTTACGAAAGAGGGAGGCGGGGCGGGTGTCTCGCGCAAAAAAAAATGGGGACTTCGGATGCCGAAGTCCCTCTTCTCCCAGGTCTGTGTTACGAACTGTGACTATATTGAATGAGATTTTGAGCCGGCACATCCCCTGATGGTGGGATTACCTCATGACTCTATACATACGTAATCGGTAACTAAATGCGAGTGTTACCTGCTGGTGTGTTCAGGTGACGAGATCATTGGGCGGTTTGGGTCAGGGAACGTAGGTTGTGCGGGATTTGGGCGCCGGTACAATCTCAGGGCGGGCCTATAGCTCAATTGGTTAGAGCAGCGGACTCATAATCCGTTGGTTCCAGGTTCAAGTCCTGGTGGGCCCACCAACTCTGAACTTTTGGCGTCGAGGGTGGATAAACCCTGAAGACAATGCATGTGCAGAACAGCCCTTCTTGGCAGTGAGCAAGCGCGTCTTGAACGAGGGATTGGCCTGCCTTGCTGAGGCATGACGGTGACCTCAAGCGAACTGCGCACGCGGCACAACGGCTAGAAGTGTGTACACTAAGCGAACTGTGATGAGCACCTTTGCATTTCCGGCACCCCTGCCGAAGCTGATGCTTTGTTGTTGCCACACCTGCGCCTGTCGATAGCAGCCAACCGTCCCCTGGCTCGTTTCACCAGACAAAAGCATTTCGAATCCACGCGGTACGCCGTATGCGCGTAGCGATCCGCACAGGAACACATGAAGACACTTGCCTTTCTTTTTGCTGCCTTGCTGGGCGTCAACGCGCTCGCGCAGACCGCCATCACGTCGCCCGAACAGGCCTTTGGCTTCAAACCCGGTACCGATCGCAAGCTGGCGGACTGGGTGCAGCTGACCAGCTACTTCAAGACGCTCAGTACGCAATCCAAACGCGTGTTGTACGAAGAGGTGGGGAAGACGACGGAAGGCAGGCCATTCGTCGCGGTGACGATCTCTGCTCCCGACACACTCGCGCATCTGGACGACTATAAGCGCCTGCAGGCGGCGCTTGCGGATCCGCGGGTGACCACACCAGAGCAAGCGAAGGAACTTGTGGCACGCGGCAAGACGGTGTTGGTGGTGACCTGCAACATCCATTCCACGGAGATCGCAAGCGCGCAAAGCTCGGCTGAGTTCGCCTACCGCCTCGCTTCAGAAGACAGCCCGGAGGTCCGCGCCATCCTGCAAAACGTGATCATCGTGCTCGTTCCTTCGCTGAATCCCGATGGCGAGCAGTTGGTTGTGGACTGGTACAAGAAGTATCTCGGCACGCCGTACGAGGGGTCGAACCCGGTGGTGCTCTACCACCACTATGTCGGCCACGATGATAACCGCGACTGGAGTTCGTTCACGCAGATCGAAACCAGACTCGCGGTGCAGAAAGTCATCAATCCCTGGCACCCGCAGATCCTGTACGACATTCACCAGATGCAGTCCAATGGACCGCGCATCTATCTGCCGCCGTGGGTTGACCCGATCGATCCCAACGTCGATCCGCTGCTCGTGCAGTCCATGAATGCGCTCGGCACACAGACCGCGTTCGACATCGCGCGCACGGGCAAGCAGGGTGTGCTGATCCATGGTGTGTACGACTTCTGGTCTCCGCTGCGCGACTACATCGCGTTGCACAACGGTTTGCGGGTGCTGACGGAGTCGGCCAGCGTGAACATTGCCTCACCCATCAACATCCCGTTCAGCCGGCTGGGCAAAGGAATCGGCTTCGACGCGAAGCTTGCTACCTGGAACTTTCCCGATCCATGGAAGGGTGGCCGCTGGACGCTGGGCGACATCGTTGCTTACCAGCAGGACGCGTTTTTCTCAATCGCTCGGAATGCCGCGATTAATCGGGAACACTACCTGAGCGACTACTACACACTCGGCCAGCACGCGCTGCATCCGAAAGACGCTCCCTTTGCTTACGTCATTCCCGCCGAGCAGACCGAATCCGCTGCGGCGGCGCGCCTTGTAAATATTCTGATCACCGGCGCAAACGAAGTGCAGCAGGCCAGGGCTTCTTTCTCTGCGGATGGAAAGCAGTACGCGGCGGGCAGTTACATCGTGAAGCTGGCGCAGCCCTATGGCGCGTTTGCCAAGTCCCTGCTTGAGATACAGGATTATCCGAACATCCCGGAGTACCCAGGTGGGCCACTGCAACGGCCCTACGATGTGACGGCGCAGACGCTGCCGTTGCTCTTTGGCGTGAAGGCTGTTCCGGTCAAGAAGGCGTTCCAGGTGGAGACTGAGAACGTCTCCCACGCCGAGCCGCCCACCGGCAGTTTTACGGCGCAGCGTTCCGCGCCGGGGTACCTGATCCGCGACGATTCGAACAGCAGCCTGTATGCGCTGTTTGCCCTGCTGAAGCGCGGCCTGCGCGTGTACCGCGTCCCCGGGCCGGGGCAGGAGCCGGACTCGTTGTATGTGCCGCAGCAGAACGGGCTTGAGTCGGCGCTGGAAGATGCGGCCAAGCACTTGCCTATCACCATCTTGCCGGCACAGGCTGCACCGCAGGGCGCGGCTCTGCAGGTGAGCTTGCCACGCATCGCGCTTTATCAGAGCTGGACCGCAGCTATCGACGAGGGATGGACGCGGTGGATCTTCGACCAAAACGGGATTCCCTACACTTCGGTGGTCGATGCGGACATTCGGAAAGGCGATCTGAACCGCCGCTTCGATGTGGTCATTCTGCCTGACAATTCACCGTCCGCCATCACCAGCGGACGACTGGGCAGGGAAGATGGCGACGCACCGCAGCCGCCGCCGGAGTTTCGCGGGGGCTTAGGTGAATCCGGTCTCGCCAGTCTTCGCGCCTTTGCCGAAGGCGGCGGCACGATTGTGGCTCTGAATCGTGCGTCGCAGGTCTACACGGCGAAGGACTCGCCCGTGTCGAATGCATTGGAAAGCGTCGCAGCAAAGGACTTCTACATCCCCGGCTCGATCCTTGAGGTGTCGCTGGATACGTCGAGCCCGCTCGCCCTCGGCTCCAAGCCGACGCTGCCCATCTTCTTTCAGCAGGGGCCCGCGTTTCGCTTGAGCGGCAATGCACGGTCCGCGGCAAACTACACCAGCAGCAAGCCTCTGCTGAGCGGTTGGATTCTGGGCGGCCAATATCTGCAGGGAACGTCCGCCCTGGCCGACGAGCCCGTCGGCAAGGGGCACGTCATCCTGTTCGGCTTCCAGCCGCAGTACCGGGCGCAGGCAGAGGGCACCTATCGGCTCTTCTACAACGCTCTGCTCTACGGCACATCTGTTCCAGCAACGCTGGCCGCGGAACACGGGCCGGCACACGTGACAAAGCGCAAAGGGGAGCGGCCATGAACCTGCCCTTTCCATCTTCGCTCGCTCGCTGTTGACCCCAACGGAAATTTGATCTCTGCCTCGGTACCGCACTCGTGTGGCTGCCGCACAGACCCCGTTGTCCCAAAACTTCAGGAGAGACAGTGCTGTCGTTGAAGAGCTTTCACCGTTCCAGTTCCATCCTTATGCCGCAGGTGCTGGCCCTGTCTGCCGTGGTACTCAGCGGCACCGTTGCAGCGCAGACCTCGAACGGCATTATTCACGGCCAGGTGACCGATGTGACAGGCGCGATCGTTCCTGGTGCCGAGATCGTGGTGCGCAGCCCGGCGGTCGGCGGCACGTTCAAAGCCACCAGCGACCAGGCTGGAAACTACCGGCTTGGCGATCTGCCAGAGGCCGGCAACTACAGCGTGGAGGTGGTCGCCTCCGGCTTTCAGAAGTTTGTGCGCGGCAACCTGCTGGTGCGCGCGGGGCTGGACATCGCCGTGGATGTGCCACTCACCCTTGGGTCGGAGCAGCAGGTGGTTGAGGTCACAGGCGATACACCGCTCATCGACACGCAGAACGCCGAGCAGTCGGTAAACCTGAGCGGCGAACTGCTGCGTAGTGTGCCCATCACAGGCCGTCACGACTGGTCCGATTCGCTGCAACTGACCCCCGGCATTGTTAGCGCTTCGTCCGACGCGCAGGGTGGTCAAACGTACTTTCTGCGCGGGTCTGAAAACGAGAACCATGTGACGCTGTACGACGGCATGGATATCGGCAGCTTTCAGCAGAACTGGCCGTCGAACGGCATCAGCATCTCAAACGAATCGCTGGGCGATGTGCAGATCGTGACCGGCGGCAACGACGCCACCTCGCCGGCGGCCATGGGCATGGTGATCAACCTGGCGAGTCCGGCGGGGAGCGACCAGTTCCACGGCTCGTTGTTCTATCTTGCCGGGCCAAGCGCGCTGAACGGAAACAACGTTCCGGGAGGTGCGTCGGCAAGCACAGCGGTAGAGCAGCCGGACTTCGCCGTGGGTGGTCCCATTAAGCGGCAGCGGGCGTGGTTCTTTGCTTCTGGCCGCTATATCAACCGCAACGACAGCATCAGCCAGACGAGCACGCAGACCGGCTACCTGACTTCGCTCGCACCCGGCTTTCAGAACTTCTCGAATCAGTCGCGCGGTTTTGTCTTTCTGGGTGACGTCACATTCCAGCTTTCGGACAAGCATCGGCTGATCGGCCTGGTGCAGTACGACAGCCGCAAGCAGGATGCGAATTACCAGTGGTACGCGGCCAACATTGCACATTCGCAGTACGGTGGCGGCGCCTATGGTGCGCGCCTGGTCTCGCAGTGGAACCCGCGGCTTACGACACGCTTCCTGGTCTCCTACAACAACAAGGGCAGCAATTCGAGTCTGTCGGCCATTGGTGGTGTCGGCAGCCAGCCTGAAGTGGATGTGTACCAGAGCTATGCACTCTCGAGCGGAACCTACATCGGCCAAGGTTCCACGCTCGTCACGTTGAACAATCTTTCGTCGGTGGGGACGAACCCGGCCAGCAAACCTACCTTCTCGGGCGACGTGGATTACGTGATTCCATCCAAGTGGGGTGAGCACCTGCTGCAAGCCGGCTTCTATGTGATCCCGCATGAACTGAGCAAGGCAACGACGTACTACGCGAATAACGGATCGGTTGTGCTGCAGAATGCCGTGCTGAACAACCCGAACGATCCGTCGCAGGGCTATCGCATCTTCAGCCAGCAGAGTGTGGCCGCGACAAGCCTGCTGACCAACTACATCAGCGCTAAGGACGCGGCGTGGTACATCCAGGACCGCTGGCGTCCCTTCTCGCGGCTCAGCATCACGGGTGGTCTGCGGCCTGACTGGATTTCCGCCAGCGATCGCATCGCGAAGCAGACGATTCAGCACTCCTGGAACTGGGCGCCGCGCGTCGCGGGTGCGTTCGTGCTCACGCACGATCAGCGCCATGTGATCCGCGCCAGCTGGACCAAGATCACCGACATCACGAATGCGAGCTACCTGGGCGCGAATGCTGTGGGCGGCACGAACACGGCGGCGACCACTACTACTTACTTCAACCCGAACGGATCGGTCCTCAACACTGTCACTACGCCGGCTACCAGCGCCGCAGCATCCGGCCGCAGCTTCGACCCGAATCGTCACCAGGGCTTCGTCCGAGAGTGGCTTGTCGGCTATCGCGGCCAGTTGCCGAAGGAAGTGACGGTCGACGTCAGCTACATCCATCGCGAGTACCGCGACCGCCCGGCGGCGTACGACACCAATCAGATCTACAACACGACCGCGGGGGGTACGGTGTGGGGCGGCCTGGTGAACCCCGCGCTGAACAACACCTACTTGATCACCAACAACAAATGGAACTGGCTGGTCGCCGACGGTGTCGAATTCACGGTAAGCCGCCAGACTAAGGCGCTGCAGGTGTTCAGCACTTACACCTACTCGCCGGACCATATTGCCGGCACCTGGCAGCCCAACGACCCGGCGTCGTTCATAGAGCCGCAGAAGTTCGCGAACAACAACGGCATCGGATCGGTGCGTGGTTATGTAACAAACAGCTACACGGGCGACACCCGGGACCGCATGTGGCAGCGGCACGAGTCGCGCACCGGTGTGACGTACAAGGCGCCGTGGAACATCCGTCTGGGCACGTTGCTCACGGCGCAGTCGGGCAGTGCAGGCGGTCCTGTGGTGACGACGCTGACGGCGCTTGGAACGCCCTATGCCGGCCAGTACGGCCCGGCGACGCTGCGCATCAGCGGCCGCACGGTCACAAACCCGCTGGCAACCACGTACCGCTTTCGCTACGACGATCGCGGTACCGGGCAGATCTATTGCCCATGGCTGCTGCAGTGGAACCTGTCCGCCGGCCGCGAGTTCCACATAACAGATCGGCAGTCCATCCAAGCCGATTTGAACCTGTACAACGTGACCAATAACGGTGCGGGCCAGCAGTTCGTGAACGGCTACAACATCGCGTCCAGCACCTTTGGCCAACTACAGAACGTTCAGCAGCCCCGGTCCGCTCAGATTAGCGCACGTTACCGCTTCTAAGGCACCCTTCGGAGAACTTGCATGTCGATGCTCTCTTACAAGCTTTTTGCGGCCGCTGCACTTATGGCCGGCGCCTCGTGGATGCAGTTGCCGGCTGCGGAGACCCCGGCGAAGTTTACGCTGCAGGACCTGCTGGCAGTGGAGCCCCTGGGTGAGGCTGCGCTGTCGCCCGATGGCAAGACGTTTGCGTTGGTGCGTGGTGGGCAGATTGGCATGATGCCTGCGGACGGTGGCTGGCCCGTGGTTCTTACCACCACGCCCGGTGGCAAGTCCGGTGTGCAGTGGTCGCCGGATGGCAGGCACCTGGCCTACGCCAGCCAGGGCAGCATCTGGTCGGTTGCCGTGGATGGTGGTGCGCCGAGGCGGCTTACCAACGCACCGGCTGGAGCGGGCGACCCACGCCAGGCGGGAGACCGTGACCCGCACTGGTCGCCCGATGGGAAATGGATCGTGTTCGCCAGCGGACGACGCGGAAACAGCAGCTTGCTGGCGGTGAGCGCGGACGGCACGACAACATCGTTTCTGACGCCACCCACGGAAGAGGCAAGCGCGGCCGAGTGGTCGCACGACGGCAGGTCGATCGCTTACGTCTCTCGCACGAAGGACAGCTTCAGCGGAAGCATTCGACTGCTGCGCTTTGCGCCCGGCGCCGCGGAGTTCGATGCCAAGGCGATTCGCACGCTCTACACTGCGCCGGTCGATCGGGGCGGCGGTTGGTCCATTCGATCGTTGAGCTGGTCGCATGACGATCGGCAGATCGCAACCGCCCTGCAGAACTCGGGGTGGGAGCACATCTACGTGGTGCCGGTAAGTGGTGGAGCTCCCAAGCAGCTTACCGAAGGCCACTTTGAAGATAGCGATCCGGAGTTCTCGCCGGATGGGAAAAACATTGTCTTCGTCTCCAATCGTGACCTCGCGGAGGCATCGGCCATCTGGGTCGTTCCAGCCTCAGGCGGGGAAGCTCATGCCGCGGCAAAATTTCAGGCGGCGGGCGTGAGCTCAAGCCCGCGCTGGTCCGACGACGGCAAGCAAATCTACTTTCATCGGCAGACCGCGACCACAACAGGCGATGTGTACACGGTGCCGAGCGATGCAGCCGACAAGGCGCGGTCCCTGTCCAGCACGACGCCGGTCACGATCGCCCGAGCGTTCCAAACACCCGAACGCGTTACGTGGAAGAGCAAGGACGGCCGTGAGATCAGCGGTCTTCTGTACAAACCGCAGAGCGCCAGGCCAGGTGCAAAGCTGCCTGCGGTGCTATGGATTCACGGTGGCCCTGAGGGACAGGACGTGTACCGCGCAGATGGCTGGGCGCAGTACCTCGCACAAGAGGGGTACCTGGTGCTTGAGCCGAACTACCGCGGCAGCACCGGCTACGGCGAGGCATTCCGCAACGCCAACGTGGAGGACTCGAACGGCGGCGAGGTGGATGACGTTGCAGCGGGCGCCGAGTTCCTTGTCACGCAGAAGGGTGCAGACCCGGCCCGGCTCGGCATTGGCGGTGGCAGCCACGGCGGCACCATGGTGGCTTACATGGTCACGCGCTATCCCGACCTGTTTGCAGCGGCTATCGAGCTGTACGGTGTGGTCGACCGGGCGCTGTTTCTGGAGAGAACCAATGGCCCGTCCGCGATCCGCTGGAGCATGAAGATGGGCGGCAGCCCGTCGGAAAAACCGGAGAACTATCGGCGCGCGAATGTTCTGCTCTCGATCGATAAGGTGCACACGCCGCTCCTGGTCATGCACGGGCAGAACGATCCGCAGGTACCGCCCGCGGAGTCGGCACGCTTCGTGGAAGCCCTGCACGCAGCGCACAAGACGGTGTTCTACTTCACCTACGCTGGGGAACTCCACGGCTTTGCGCAACCGGCCCACAGGCTGGACGCGTGGGAAAAGCAGAAGGCATTTTTCGACCACTATCTATCTCCCAAGCAGGGGCTAACGAGCACATCCACAGAAGAGGTGCTCTTTCCGGGATCCGGTGTGAAAGGCGCCTCCCCAAGTACCGTGGAAGGCGTTGCGCTCCCGTAGCGAAGCGGAGAAGACGTCCTCGACGTTCGATCGGCGGAACAGGTTAGGAAGCTAGCTGGTGATACAAACGGTAGTGCTCCCGCTGAATCGCGAAGAATGGCTTGAATGTGATGTTCCCATTCCGCTGCGAGGCGACTAACCACTCGTTGGAGCCTTGGCTTTTCTGCGAGGCTCCGAGTAGCTGCGCGCGACTGAACCGGGCGTGTACGTCGTTCACCGCGAAAAGAGTGAGGGGACCCTGCATAAGCGCGACATTGTCCGGGTTCTTGGAGTCGACCGCCTTGAGCGCAATCGGCATGTCCAGGGTGTACTCGATGGTGTCGCTGTTCTTCCACTCACGCTGGATCGCAAGGAAGGTGCCAGGCCGGAGCGACGATGCGAATGGCTTCCCGTTCACGCGGACAGCCGTCTTGGGACCCGCCCAAGCCGGCACACGAAGATGCACAGCAAAGGTCGCAGGCCTGGGCGCGAGGACACGAAGCGTGGTCACTGGCACAAGGGGGTATTGTGTACGCTGTTCCAGCGCGTATCGTGCACCGCTCTGCTGCCACGAGACGCGCGACGGCACGAACAGGTTGACATAGACGGCTCCCGGTGCGCGGAAGTAGCTCGAAATACCGTAGTCGGCTGTGATCTGCGGCAGAGTGCCGGAGCAGCAGGGCCACTTATCCGGGTGAAAGCCCTTCACAGCATCGTTGTTGTAGTCGGAGTAGTAGAAACTCTGGCCGTCTTCCTGGATCGGCAGGGAACCGAGCACCGTGTTGTAGAGAATGGCCTCCATGCTGTCCCCATAGGTGCTATCGCCAGTGATGCGCATGAGGTATCGCGCCATCTTGAAGTGCCCGTACGCGCCACACGGCGTCTCGAAGCTCGCGTGGGTGTCCTCAAGGCTCTTCGCCAGGGCGTCGGTATCGGGTTTGCGGAACGATTCGTTGGGGCCCCAGCCGCCAGTCGCAAAGCTCTGCGTGGAGAGAACGAAGTTGAAGCCATTCGTTGCGGCTCGCAAGTGCTTTTCGCTTCCTGTCACCAGGTAGGCCTGCACTGCGGAGCAGAGCGCATTGAGATGGCTGTATGCATGCTCGCCAGGCAGCACATTCTTTCCTTCGCTTAGGGGATTGAAGTAGGTGTCGTCCTGAAGGAATCGGATCGCTAACTCGCGGTAGCGCACATCTCCACTCCGCTGATAGGCAAGGAAGAAGTTCTCAGGAAGTGTGTAGCTCTCATCCCACGTCCATGCGACGTTCGGGTGCGGTCGCTCCGCCATCTCGGCACGGTTCAGGGCCTTCGGTGGAAGGAAGGGAAGTACCACGTCTGTTGCGTGATTCAGCACAGCCAAGGCGTCGCGTTGGCCTGCAAATTGGTGAGCGTCGATCAAACCGCAGGTTGTCTTGTCCGACGTGTAGGCGGGGAGGCAGTAATCGTTCCAGAACTTTGGAGAGATGGTCGCCGCATAGCCCTTTACGAGCCGGTCCACCTTGGCTTGTGTGTTCTTGTCGCCCGTGACCGCGTACGCTCTCGCCAAGGCAGAGAGGTACTGCCCGAAGGTATGCCCAGGGATGTAGCCGGTCATGTTCCTGGGTGGGTCGAAGTTCGGTGACGCCGTATACCAGCCGCCCATGTCCTCGCCCGGTGCTGGCTGCCCAGCGGCTACACGGAATGGCTTGAGCATCATGTCATCGCTCAGGTTCAGGAAGAAGGTATGGTTCTGTCTGAACTGGTCGAGCATGGGGCCGTCCAGCAACTCCACCTGACCGTAGTCGAACTGCTCGAGGCGGGTCTTACCAACAACGGGTGAGATGGCCGCGAAAGAGCGAGGACGAAGCAAAGCCCAACCAGCACTGAGCGTTCCCGTCTTGACCAGAGCTCTTCTAGAGATCGGAGCGGACATTTCAGCCCCCGTAAGTAGATGGGTTTGGTCTGGCAACTACGCAGCAAGGATATAGGAAGCAGATAGAGCGAGGCAGCGAGCCGCGCTCACGACGCTGGAACTCTGGAAAGAGAAGCACCGAGAGGGGAATGAGGAAACCGCGCTCGAGTTCCGGAGCGGTACGGTCTGGCTAAGCCTGTTCGATCGTCTTGGCCGCAGCAGCTTTCTTCGAAGGCTTCTTCGTGGCGGCTTTCTTTGCAGTCTGCTTCAGAGAGGTCTTCCGGGACGATGCTTTCGTCGCGGTGTTGTCGGCCTTCTTCTGCTTGGCCCAGCGGGCCTTCTGCGCTTCGGCGATTTTGCGACGACCTTCTTCGCTCATTCCTCTGCGAGCGGTCTTTGCTGTCTTGGTGATCGCCTGGTCTGCATCGACCGCAGTGGCTACTTGCTTACGCAAACTCTGGAGTCGCTCGATCTCGGCATCGATCGAGGCAAGGAACTGGGAAGAAACTTGGGCGAAGTCACGTGGCATAGTCCACAGGATAGCTTGTGCGGTGCGCGGGTTAGCAAGGTAAGTAGTGGGAGCGGGCTTTATTTCTCACAACGGCGTTTGTAGGAGTTACCGCTCGGCAGTCACATGCACACACTGTTTCGTTGAACTCTCTTCAGCAACTCTGCGTTCGGAGCCGGCTAAGTAGGGCAGACTTCGGCGGGATCAATCCTTTTGCAAATCGCCAGAACGCTCAGGGGGGAGCAACTGATCGCTTCGCTTCAGATGGTGACTGTTATCACTCTTTGACTGCGCGACTAGGAGATCGGCGGAGCATGCCACCTTCTAAAGGGCGTGCCGTTCACCAGTAGTATCTGAGCTTGGCCACCGGCAACACATACAAAGGCCGCGCGGTCTGGCGCGCCGGGTTCCGATTCAACCCAGTAGGAACCGTCGCCCGTCGATTGCAACGGGGTGCCGTTCAACGTCAGCTTGCCGGCCCGTTCCTCCACCCTGCATGTCCCCTGCCAGGGATCGTCGTTGACAAAGGTGCCTACCAGGTCCGGCCTGGTTACGGGCCCCGCGTCGTTTGCCTTTGGCGAGGTTTCAGGTGCAGGCGCGGCAATCGACGCCGGCGGGGAGGAGGTCCCTTCCGCAGCCAGCGCCTCAACCGCATAACGCACCACCGGCATGGGACGGTATCCCTGTTGTGCGTTGATGGAGGCGAATGCTGCAATGCCGCGGGTCAGGTTCAGGTAGATCGCAGACATAAAACTCACCATGCCACCCGTGTGCATCAGGATGGTGTCCTCACTCTGGTGGTCGACGCCGATGCCGAATCCATACCCGGCATGCGGGCCCCATTCGTTTGCCTTCACGTGCGAGGTGGTCATGCTCTTGAAGCTGGCGGGGCTCAGGATGCGTGCGCCGCTATCGGCAACACCGCCGCGCAGCAGGCAGCGCAAATAGCAGGCCATGTCCAGCGGTGTAGAAGCGACGCAGCCCGCGCTCGTGTCCTCGTGAAATGGAGGCGCTTCACGCAGCGCGTCGAATCGGTGAAACGGAACGTCCACGCTTGCCGGCACATAGCTGGTCGCCTGCCTTGCCCATTCCGCTCCGCCAAGCGACGGTACGGTCCCGTTCATTCCGGCCGGATGCAACACGCGTGACGTGAGCGACTCCTGGTACGAACGGCCATCCACGGTGGAGACCAGCAGGCCCAATGTGTTGAAGGCCATGTTCGAGTAGAAGTAACGCTCGCCTGGAGCATACCGTTGCCGGTGGGTCCAGAAGTTGCCGGGGAAGTAGAGCGATCCATCTCCGGGCAGACCCGTCGTGTGCGTCAGCACGTGTTGCAATGTTACTGACCCCAGAGGCGTGCTCCACGGCAGAAAGGGCAGGGTATCGAGCACGGGCCGCTGCAGGTCCAGCTTGCCTTCCTCTACCAACTGCAGCACGGCGATGGCGGCCATCGACTTGGAGATGGAGCCGATCTGGAAGAGCCGATCCGGGGTCAGAGGTTTCCGCGTCCGCAGATCCTCGAAGCCATAGCTCGCCAGGTACTCGGTGCCGCGGAGATCCACCAGGGCGAACTGCATGCCGGGAGCGTTGTTCTGCTGCATGTAGCGTGCGATCTGCTCGTCGAGCGTCGCCTTGAGAGCGGGCGCGATGGCCGAGCGCTGCACGGCGGACGGGCCTGCAGCGTTTGCCATGGCAGCGCCGAACAGCGGTGCCGACGCCCCCGCGACCTGCAGAAATCTCCTGCGGTTCATCAGGGCCGCTCGAGCGCCTGCGCCAGATCCGCAGTCAGGTCGTTCACGTCTTCGATCCCCACGGAGTAGCGAATCAGCCTTTCGGGAATGCCCATTGCAGCGCGCTGCTCCGCGGTGCATTCCACATGGCTCGTAGTCGCTGGAATGCCGGCGAACGTCTCCACGTGCCCGAGCGACGCCGCGCGGTAGGCCAGGTGCAAGCGCTCGAGCACCCCGCTCACCGAGTAGCCCTCGCGCAACGAAAAGCTGAGCATGCCGCCAAAACCGCGCATTTGACTGGCGGCTACGGCGTGCATGGCGTGGCTCTCCAGGCCGGGGTAGAAGACGTCTTCCACTGCAGGGTGCTCCTGCAGGAAGCGCGCAACCGTCATGGCATTGCTGTTGTGGCGCTCTACCCTGAGCACCAACGTCTTCAAACCGCGGGCGATCAGGTATGCGGCGAAAGGATCGAGCACCGCACCGTTGATCTCGCGGTATGCGAAGACCTGATGCACCAGCTCCTCGCTGCCGCACAGGATGCCACCCAGCGCATCGCCGTGGCCGCACAGGAACTTGCTGGCCGAGTGCACTACCAGATGGCTGCCCAGCGCCAGCGGATTCTGATTCACGGGTGTGGCCACCGTGTTGTCGGTGACGACCACTGCGCCCACAGCCCGGCCCGCCGCGCATAGCTTGCGCAGATCCAGCACCTTAAGCGTGGGATTCGTCGGCGTCTCCAGGTACAGCACGTGGCACCCCTTCGCAATCTCCTGAAGGATCTCTTCCTCGTCATGCGTTCGGGCAAGCGCGACCTCCACGCCCATGCGCGGCAGGAACTCCGTGAAGATGCGGTTCGTTCCTCCATAGGTGTCGGTCACACTGACGATGCGGTCACCCGGCCGCAGCAGGGTGTACAGCGTGTTGCTGATGGCCGCCATGCCCGAAGAGAAACTCACCGCGGCTGCCGCGCCTTCCAGCACGCGCATCTTCTCTTCCAGCACTGCCAGTGTCGGGTTTGTGTTGCGCGAGTAGATGTGTCCCGGTGCACGGTTCAGCGCCACGTCGCTCCAGGACTCCACCGTGTCGTAGCCGAAGCTGATCGCCGGCACCAGCGGCATCTGCGCGGCGCCAAAGGGATGTCCACTTCTCTCGCCTGCCCACAACGCTTCTGTGGCTCGACCCAAGCTCTTCTCCATTTACATCACCTGCCCTGCTGCTGACTGATCTGTTGACCGTGGTCTTTGCTTCGGTGGTGCAACGTGTGCATACCGAAGTGCTCCCTTACCCACGATGTGCCCGTGGGCTCGGGACTTGCCGTTACTTGCTTCTGACTGCGCGGACCTTCCAGCGAAGTGGAATCCACGTAGACGCAGCAGTACTGGGACGCTATGCGCCCTAGCTTACCAAGCTTGGAAAAGGGAAAGCGGCAGAAGGCCGGCGGAAGGTACCTGGCTCTCAACTGAAGATGCGGCTTAGGGTGCAGAAGCGGAAGGGACCCAAGGTCATCGCCTTCCGCGACCGCGGCCGTAAGCTAGTCACTCGTACAGGTCAAAACCGTAGCGCAAGTCCACCCTCGAGAATCAGGTGGTTTTGGACGTTCGTGGTGGAGTTGTTGAATTGTGTTCTGAGCCAACTTGCCTCGACCGGTCGAACCGCTACATGCCTGGCCAGCTGCCAATCGACCCCGCCACCCACTTCCAGAGCCATGGAATTCGAACTGGTGGTCGACCCCGATGGACTCGGGAACAAGCCACGGAATCCGTTTGCAATGCCAAGCATGCCTTCTCCAAATACGGAGAGCTTCCCGCTGGCATGACGCGGCTGAAACCGGTAACGAGGACCGAAGACGGTGACGACCAGATTCAACGGTGTGCGCTGGCTTGCAAGCGCATCGCTGGTCAGGCCGGTCACCTTCACAACAGGGCCCAAGCCCTTCCACGCCACGGCACCTAACTCTGCGCTGCCTCCCAGCAGCCAGGTGTTCGCACCGTTCACGGGGTTGGTGCGATCCGCCGCAAAGGTGATGGCGAGATCGCTCACCGTAGCCTTGGACTGACTTCCCGCCTGCGCCTGGCAGGTTCCCAGGGCAGCGAGAAGCATGGTGGCGCACGCACCCAGTCCGAAGGCCTGGGTGCGCAGCTTTTTGATGTACGTCTGATTCTTTCTCACGGTCTCCGTCCTTACTGCACGATGAGCTGCATGGTTGTGCTACGGCTCACCGCAGCGGTGGATGCGGTCACTGTAACGGTGTAGGACTTCTCCGGTTGCGCAAGGAATCCATTGCTGGTGCCGCAGCCCGTTAGGCCGAGGAGCACCGTTGCGCTACCGAGTACCAGCAACAGCATCGCGGTGAGGCGACCAAGACTCCGGGCGCGACGTCGCATGGCTGCGGAGAACGGCAGAACGATCAGAGCGACTGCAATGGCAGTTACCTTGCCGCCGACCTCGTTGCTGCGCACGGACGCAGTCGCGGCCGGCACCTTGATGGTCAAGGTCACCTGCGTGGCAGAGCTTCCCTTGGTCACGTTGGTAGTAGAGGTGGTGTACGTTGCACCTGGCGGCAGACCTGTGACGGACAGGGCTACGTCAGACGGGAAGGCGCTCATACCCAAGGGCGCGACCGTAAAGCCCACAGTGGTCGAACCGCCAGGCATGACTGTCTGGGTGGTGGATCCGGCAGCGTTGAGTTGCAGGCGAAGGTCCACGTCGGCAATTTGCTGAGAGATTGGAGCGCTGGCAGCGCCGATGTAGTTCGAGTCGCCCGAATACACGGCGGTGATCTGGTGAGATCCGGTCGTAAGGTCCGAGTAAGTCAGCTGAGCGATGCCGTTCACTAATTGTGCCGAACCCAGCGGAGTCGTCCCATCGACGAACGAGATGGATCCGGTAGGCGTGCCTCCCGTGCCCGTTACCGCGGCCTGGAAGGTCAGCCTGGTTTGCAGGAAGACCGTGGGTGCCGACGAGGTGATCTGCACCCCGGCGATCACGCCTTTGTTGATTGTGAGGCTTCCGTTGTTTGTGACGACGTTGTAGTTCGAAAGGGCCGGACCGGTCAGTGCGGGCGTGATGGGGTAAGTACCGACAGGCGAGGACACGGTTGCGGGTGTGGAGTAGGTCGCGGTGATCTGGTCGCCATTCACCACGCCGGAGACTGTTCCCGTGAGCGTTGGATTGCTGGTGCCGTAGTTACGAGTGACATTGTTTGCGCTGACAGTGATGGTGGCTTGCGTCACCATCAGGGTTGCATTGTTCGCAACAACGCTGTAGTTCGACAGGTTAGTGCCGGCCAGAGCAGGTGTGATCGGGTAGGTTCCGACGGGTGAAGTTGCGTTTGCGGAGGTGGAGTAGGTTGCCGTGATCACGTCACCGTTCACCGTGCCGGTGACATTGCCGGTCAGCGTCGGATTCGCCGAGCCGTAGACGCGTGTTGCATTAGCCGCCGTCACGTGCAGAGCACGAGGTGCGATCGACGTGGTCTGGGTAACAGATGTGGCTGGGTTGTAGGAGGCATCGCCGGCCTGGTTCGCTGTAACCGAGCAGGTGCCGACACCCTGAACCGAAAGAGTGTTTCCGGAAACGGAGCAAGCCCCCGTCGCTACGTAGCTGATCGGCAGGTTTGACGTGGCTGTCGCCGCGAGATTGATGCCGGCATCGCCATAGGTCAGATTCGGAAGCGCCCCGAAGGCGATCGTCTGGTCAGCGGTAGTTACCGTAACCGGCGTAGAGCAGGTGCTCGTCTGGTTGTCTGTGTTGGTGGCCGAGACGCTTACGGTGTGCGCGCCAAGTGTAGTGAACGCCTGGTTCAGCGAAAGCGTGGTTGCGTTGGACGAAGCGGCCACGGTGTCGGTGTGACTGACGTTGCCATCGACGGACCACGTTACGGTTACGGCGTCGCCTTGCGGGTCCAGAACGGTCAGTGGAAACGAAGCAAGCGCGTTGTATTGCGCAGTCAGGCCTGTAGAGCAGGTGAGGGAGGGCGGCTGCGAGCTCAGTACTTTGACGCTTACGGAACCGACTGTCTGTTCGTAAGTGTCATTCGTCGCGGTGTAAACGATGACGTAGGTACCTTCCTGCGCCAGGGTCGGGGTCCAACTAAAGACACTGCTGACCGGCTGAGTCAAAGTTTGATTGATGTTGGTCGCCGTGGCGCCGGTTGGAAGACCGACTGCGTTGAGCGTGATGCGGGAACCTGGCGTGGTGTTTATGGCTGTCGCCGTGAACGTGAGGGGGTTACCCGGGCTTGCCACGACTGTGGTGGGCGTGCTGAAGGTGAGCGTTGGAGCGGGCTGGGTGACGTTAACGAATTTGAGCAGCACATCAACCGGGACCTTCGACTTGACCTGTCCGTTGCTGTCCAGATCTTCGATCATGAACTGCACGGGCCAAATCTGCCCCGCTACGGGCGCGGGGTAGTTGCAACCGGCGGCAGTGATCCTGCTGGTATCCCATGTGCCCACACCACTGTTGCTGATGGTCAGCCCCGGCGGTGATTGGGTCGAGCAGTTTGTCGCGGTTTCATCGAACTGTTCCTGCGGCGTCGCAAGCCGGTAGTGAATCGTATCGTTGTCCTGATCTGTCGCGAAGATGGTGAACGTTGCCAACGACTGAATTGGGACCGTCACAATTGCGGGCGATACCGCAACGGGCGGGTGGTTCGCCGGGCTGGCAAATGGGCTGACAAGCGTTTCCATACGGAGACTTAAACCCGAGCCTGTCGTCGTGGTACTCACGCGGCAACAATTCTCGTAGTAAGCCGTGAACGGTCCGACGGAAGTGTAGGTGTGCGTGAATGTCGCCGAAGCAGTGAAGTAACTTTCCGCCGAGTTCACGGAAGTGATCGTCGCTGTAACGTTCGCGCTACTACCGTCTCCAAAATTGAATTGCAGACCGACCGAACCGCCGAGGGTTCCAGATCCAGCCTGGGAATAGAGCACGGTGAACTGAACGGTCCCGGGGGTTCCGGTAGGTTGCCAGCCCACGCTCGTTCCGCGCAGGTGAGACGCTCGCGCAGGCGTGATGAAACAGCTTGCGATCAGGCAGAAAAGCAGAAGATTTCGAAGGGTCCGAAGTTTGGATTGCATGTCGGTCAAGCCTTTAGTAGCTGATGGTGAGAGTTCCGCTGGACGCATTCTGCTGATCCATCGAGTTGCCGGTTACAGCGCCGCTGCCGCTTTTGATCGCAGCGAATTCAAGAGTTGCCCCGGTGATATCCAACTGAATGGAAGTCATATCTGTCGGCAGGCCAGCAGGGGAGAGAACGACGGAACCGCTCTTTACCTTGCCTTTGATCACGCCGCGCTGCACGAGCTTCTGACTGGCGTCACCGTCCGCATCATCGTCTGGCGGCCCGTACTCTAGGTACGACACGTTGAGTGCCCACTCTCCATCCGAGACGACGCCGTTGGGAGCCGTAACAAGCGCGAGTGTCAGCACTCCACTCAGGTCACCTTTCACATCGGCAACCAGGACACGGCGGCCATTCTTGTCGATGGTCTCCACACTGTTGCTTAATGTGAGCGCATGAGGTGTCGTGCTCTGAGCGTCCGAAGGTCGGACGGTGCAGCAGAGCATACCTATGAGAGAAGCCGAGAAGAATAGCTTCTTCCTGAGTGTGCCTTTCATCAATTCTCCTGTTTAGTTCCAGTAACTCAAGCGTGTGCGTGAGAGCCACGATCCTGGTTCGGCGTGATGCTCATGCATGTGTTTTGCGGGGTAACCAAAACTAATGACCTAATTTGAAGATTCGATCTTAAACACTGCCTTTCAAGGCTTTGGTGGGATTGCTTGCCACAACTGTTGTAGTTAACAACGCACTTATGTATCAGTTTGTTAGCAGCTAACATAGCGTGCTAGCTGGATCAGCAATCGAAGGTGGGTCGTCAAGTATCTTTCAAGTTTCTCCACTCTTCCGTCGCCCTTGCTGTTTTCACGTTTCGCGGTGGCTTGGAAGGCGCGCTTCGCTGCACAAGCAGAGCCTGCAGATAGTCACCAACGGTAAAATTGAGCCATGAGTGACGGACACGAAGAACGCGAACAGAAAGAGCGTGAACGCCAGCAGCGCGAGCGTGAAGATCATCGTGACGCGGTCGAACCCGGTTTTGAAGATCAGTGGCAACCCGAACGTCGCGACTCCTGACATGGAGTCCGGTTCACCTGAGCAACAGGATCTTCGAAACGAGCTTAGTTTCGTTTGATCCACCACCAGCTTCGATGGTGCCGAACTCAGGCCTGTAGATCGAAAAAGTGCGGACGGCGCGTGCAAGGTGACAGGCGCTGGAGCAGTTTGCGATTTGTTCGGAATTAGGAAATCCGATTTCGCGCCCGACACGTTCCTTAGATAAGCGCATCATCTTCCCCGGATCGAGTGCTCATTCCAAGGCCATGGCGATGTATCGCCAGGCCGTGATCATGATGGGGATCCCATGCACAGTGTCATCGCCGCTCTGACGTTTCTCGCAATGCTTCTTTTGCCGTCCCTTGTCGCCACCGTGGTCGGCGGAAAAGAGAGCGGATCCTAGGCCAGGCTGTTCGGCCTTCTCCGCAAGGGGGGAACGGGGCCGGGAGCAAATCCTAGCGGGCCTGCATTTCTCCCTCAGGGAACGACAAGCCAAGGCACTCGGCTGCGCGCAGAGACATGGGCGCTGATTGCGGCTGCCGAGCACAAGGCCGAGCTGCTGGAGGAGCTTACGCCGGTTCCGTAACGGCAGCAGCAGTGAGCGCATTCTCCAGTTGGCACTCGCCGGTTTAGCGGAGGGAATGCGACCCGTGGTAGAGCAGTTCGATGTACCCGTAGTTGGATCCGGTTTGGATCGGGTAGATGCTTTTGATTACGGTTTTTCCGAACGCGTGGGCGTAGTACGTGGTGAATGTGAACTGCTTAGTGAGGGCGACGTCGGCGCTGATGTCGTACAGCGAAGTGAAGCTGCCGTGATTGTTGCCGGGTCGGCCGATGTATCCGAAGGCCTTGTTGTCGTAGGCGCCTCCGCCCTGGTACCAGAAGTCCGACGGGGCGGTGAGTTGCAGGAAATGCAGGTCGGTGCGCAGGTCCAACCTGGCTGCGGGTTTGTCGATGAGCTGTACGAACTCGTCCTTGCTGTTCATCATGTTGAAGAAGGGATAGCGGGCGTAGTTGCGGGGAGTGGGTAGCACCTGGAAGAAGGTGTTGTGTGTGCCGTCGGTGTTGTTGTTGTCGCCGGTGGAGCGCAGGAAGCCACCGCGCAACCATGGCTTCGTCCTGACGGTTTCAAGCCGCAGTCCGCCCTCCACGGCGACGGCACCGGCTTTGTGGTCCAGCAGGCCCCAGCGGCCGGTTTGCCCCACGCCCCACGCGAGCAGATCGAAGGTTTGACGACCAACGGGCAGAGCGGCGATCAGGTCTCCGCCGAAGCTGCCGATGCGGATGTTCTTGTGATCGAGAGCGCGTGCGGCGGCAGTGCGGTTGTCAGTCTTGGTCAGGCCGGTGCGGCCATCGTGATAGCCGAGACCGAAGGTGCGGAACTGCACGCGCTGCTTTGCTAGATAGCGCGTGTAGGCAAGGTATTGAACGTCGACGTTCAGCTCTTCATTGGCGTTCATCTTAAATACGCCCTGGTCCGCACGCGCACCCATCGCGGTCACGTCCCAGTTCGTTCCACCGATCTTCAGGTCGACGCCATCGAGCGATCGTTGGCCATTGGAAAATCCGAAGTTGCCGATGAGGCGTTGCGCGATGCGATTGGTTTGGACCCAGTTGAGCGCTGTGTTTTTGGGAGTGGTTTCGGCACCGTCTAAGAACTCGAATCGACCCAGCCGGAAGAGGCCCTTGTCGTTGTGGAAGTGGAAGCGGGCGAAGCCTGTCTTGAACGAAACGGCCGCGGGAAAATTGTTGTTGCTGTTGCTGGCGAAGTACGTTCCACCGAGGCCGAGTTGGCCTTGCGCGGACACGGGAGAGACCGCGTCGGTGGGCAATGCAAGCTCCGCGCTGTTGCTCATCTCAAGTTGCCAGTCGAGTCGCTGGAGGCGCTGGGCCAGGGAGAGACGCAGGAGCGAGTCGCCGTGACCGTACGTCTCAGGGTTAGGCAAGGCGCCGAACCACTGCGTGGCGTTGCCGCGTTCGCGCAGCAGCACATTGACTACGGGCTTTCCCGCGGGCGCGTTCGCGGGCAGCACCGGAGTCTGTGGCCGTGTGTCTGGAACCGGGGACTGCGCGGCAGAGATGGCTGCCGGAATGCACGCCAGCAGAAGAGAGCGAAGCAGAGTCATTGTGCCGTTGGCCTTTCCGTTGAGCATAGTGCAGCGGCGTAGCCGACACCGCATCAGGCACGGTGTGCCTGATGTGGTGTCGCGATGGAACGTCCAAGGAAAGAGGCTACGACTGCACGAGCAGGCCTTCGCCGGTGACGACGGTTTCGCTCTCGACATAGGTGCCCGGCGCCCGCCCGCCCTTGCCAACCCAGGTGCGTGTCCATTGGCGAGAGACGACGCGGAGCACCACGAGCACAAGCATGGCAAAGCAGGCGTAGGCGGCGAAGCCCGCGCCGTAGGATCCGGTGTGCTGCTTGGACTGGCCGAGGACGTTAGGCAGCACGGAACCGCCGAGCGCGCCGATTTCGCCGATCATGCCGCCCGCGATGGCGGTGGTCACCGGCCAGCGCAGCGGCACCATCTGGAAGGTGGCTCCGTTGCCTGCGCCGAGCGCGGCGAAGCACAGCATGAGGAGGGCCGTGGTGACACCGAGCGTGGGATGCGTGGTGAGGCCGAAAAGGCCCGCGATTGCGATGAGGAACACGACAGAGAGCGTGGTGATGCCGCCGATCTTGTCTGCAAACCAGCCGCCGATGACACGTGTAACGGAGCCGGTAAGCGTGGCCAACATGGTGAGCGTTCCAGCCTGTGTTTTAGCGATGTGGAACTGCGACACGTAGAGCGAGGGTAGGAAGGTGGACAGGCCGATGAAGCCGCCGAAAGTGATGATGTAGATCAGGTTGAAGTACCAGCCGTCGGCTTCCACCAGGCACTTCAGGTGCTGGCGCAGGGTCTGGTGTTCGGTGTCGGGCGGCTCCTTGGCGAAGACGATCATGACGACGAGGGGAAGCAGCATGCAAAGCGCGGCCAGACCGTAGACGTGCTGCCAGCCATAGGTTTTCGCAAGCCGGGGAGCGAAGAACGCGGCAAGTGCGGTGCCGCTGTTGCCCGCGCCCGCGATGCCCATGGCGAGCCCCTTGTATTCCTGCGGGAACCAGCCCGATCCGAGCGAGAGCGCAACGCCGAAGCTGGCGCCAGCGATGCCGAGCAGCACACCCATGGCGAGCACGCTGTTGAAGCTGTTGACGAAGAAGTAGCCGAAGAGCAGAGCAAGGATGATGCAGCTCATCTCAAGAATCGCGGCGCTCTTGCGACCGATGTACTGGCTGAGCACGCCGAGCGGGAAGCGCATGAGCGCGCCCGCAAACGTGGGCACGGAGACCATGAGGCCGACCTGAGCGGGCGTGAGGTGAAACTGCTCCGAGATGAATGGGCCCATGGCGCCGTTGAGCACCCAGACGGCGAAGGAAAAATCGAAGTAGAGAAATGACGCAAGAAGCGTGGCGGGGTGCCCGGACTTGAGGAAGGCTTTGCTGCTGGCCATGACAGAAGGTCTCCTGGGTAGATCGAGATTGGGACAGCTGTGCGGGGGCACGGAGCTGAACGGAGCAGGTCAGGAAAGCGAGCGTCATGGATCGCTTTATTGGTCGCTTGGTCGGTTGAAGGATCGCTTCAGTGAAGCGCCGCCAGGGCGGTCATGGCCGCGGCGGGAAAAGCGGAAGGATGCGTTAGCGATTCCTGTGGTGTTCCACACGCACAGCGCATTGTTTGAAGTTGGGTTCACGGCTGATGGGATCGAAGGCTCCCAGCGTGACGAGATTGCTGTTCTGCTCTGCGAAGTGAAAGGGCATGAAGACCTGGCCGGGAGCGATGATGCCGGTGATGCGCAGCTCAACGTTGGCGACGGTGCTACGGCGGCTGATGATGTCGACGCGGTCGTGCTGGCGAAGGTCGAGACGGCTGGCGTCGAGCGGGTTCATCTCAAGCCAGGCGTTGGGCACCATGCCGTTGAGCATGGGGATTGCGCCGGTCTTGGTGCGGGTGTGCCAGTGCTCCACGGTGCGACCGGTGTTGAGGATGAAGCCGTACTCGGCGTCAGGCTGTTCCGTGAAGGGCAGGCAGGGAACGCAGTGGAGAAGTGCGCGGCCGCCCTCGCGCGGGAAGCTGCCGTCGCCGTAGAGACGGTCGCCGCCCCACTGCATGCCGCCCAAATCTTCGATCTGCTGCCACGTAAAAGGTGAGTAGTCGCAGAGGCGACCGGCAGAGACGCGCTGCCACTCGAGCCAGGCGTCATGCGTGGTGTGCCAGCCGGGGTAGAGTTCCTCGCGCAGGCCGAGGCGGTCGGCGAGTGCCAGGAAGATGTCGAAGTCTGGCCGCGCTTCGCCGGGCGGTTTGCTGAAGGCGTTCACCTTGCTGATGCGGCGCTCGCTGTTGGTGTAGGTTCCTTCCTTCTCGCCCCAGATGGCGGCTGGCAGGACGAGGTCGGCGAACTCGGAGGTTGGCGTGAGGAAGAAGCCGTCCTGCACGACGACGAACTCGGCTGTGGTCAGCGCCTGCTCCAGCAGCTTGTAGTTAGGGAAGCTGACCACGGGATTGGTTGCGATGAACCATAGGGCTTTCACGCGCTTTGCGACGGCGGCTTCAATGATGTCGGGGTAGGCGAGGCCTCGCGCGGTGGGCAGGCGATCGGCGGAGATGCCCCAGATGGCTGCGAGCTCGTCGCGGTCGGACACGGAATCGAATTTGCGATAGCCGGGCAGCGCGGAGGTGAAGCCGCTTTCGCGCGTGCCCATGGCGTTGCATTGCCCCGTGATGGAGAAGGGCGAAGCGCCGCTGCGGCCGATGTTGCCAGTGATGAGCGCGAGGTTGTTGATGGCGGCGACGGTCACGGCACCCTGGGTGGAGTGATTCACGCCCATGGTCCAGCCGATGAAGGCTGCCTTTGCCGTGCCGTACAGGTGCGCGACGCGCTCGATGGTTTCCGCGGGCAAGCCGGTGACCGCGCTCACGTGCTCTGGCGTGAAGTCCTGGACAAAGGAGGCGAAGGTGTCGAAGGCTTCGGTGTGCGTGGCGATGTAGTCGCGGTCGACCATGCCATCACGCAAGAGGATGTGCGCGATGCCGTTGAGCAGGGCGATGTCCGAGCGTGGCTTCAAGGGCAGATGGATGTCGGCCATCATTGCCGTCTTGGTGACGCGCGGGTCGGCGACGATGAGCACCTGCCCTGGCTTTTTGCGGAGCCGGTTGCAGAGGATGGGGTGGTTGTCCGCGATGTTGGAGCCGACGAGCAGCACAACGTCGGCAGTTTCCATGTCGGCGTAGGCGCCGGGCGGGCCGTCAGAGCCGAAGCTGAGCTTGTAGCCGGAGACGGCGCTGGCCATGCAGAGCGTGGTGTTGCCGTCGTAATTGCGGGTGCGGAAGCCGAGCTGGACGAGCTTGCCGAGCGTGTAGAACTCTTCAGTGAGCAATTGGCCGGTGCCGATGACGCCCAGGGTTTCATTACCGTTCTCGCGCTGGAGCGCGCCGATGCGCGAGAGCATGACGTCGAGCGCCTCGTCCCACGACACGGGGACGAGCGGCGTACCGCGGCCGCCGCGCCGCAGCATGGGCGTGGTGGCGCGTCCGGGAGCGTTGAGGATGTGGTGCTCGCTGAGACCTTTGGGGCAGAGCTTGCCGCGATTCACCGGGTGATCGGGGTTGCCGCGGGCTGCCACGGGTTTGCCGTTGCGCGTGCCCACCAGCATGCCGCAACCCACGGAGCAGTAGCCGCAGGTGGTCTTGGTCCACGTGTCCGCAACGCGCGAATCCGAGATGTAGCCGAAACGGGGATCGTTGCCGTAGGCGTACTTCCGCTGCGCGGTATCGATGCCGAGCAGCCGCTTGACGCGCGACCAGAGCGGCATGGGCTCTGCTGCTGCGGCGATGTCGGCGAGCGAGGCGTCGGGCGTGGAGTCGACCGAGCTTGGGCCACGATGGAGCTTCATGCGTGTGCTCCCGCGGGCTTGCCACCGATGAAGGTGAGCCCCATGCTGAGCGGCACCACGGAAACGAAGAAGAGATAGCGCCCGAGCGCGACTGCGGTGATTGCGACGAACAACGCAGGCACCGGCAGCGGTGCGACACTGAACAGCACGGTAGCGGCACACGCGAGGACGGCGAGCGCAACACGCCACCACAGCGCTTCCCCGCGGAGCAGGTTGTACGAGGCACGCGCCTCAAACATGCGCGAGGCGCGCAGGCGATAGACGCGGAGCAGCAGGTTGAGTGCCCAGAGCCCCGACAATGTTGCGATGGCAGAGAGTGGCACCCTTGCGGTCAACGTGGGCACATGCAGGCCGAAGCGAAGGAGCATGCCTGCGAAAGCGTCGGTGGGCTGCTGCATGACGGCTGGCAGCGTGGCTCCGATGAGGCCAGCGGAGAGCAGGAAGTCTGCGGGAGTGTGGAGCGTGTTCCAGGCTGGGCGAGCTTTGACCAGGTAGATGTACGCGCTGGCGAGCGTGCCCATGAGGCCGGAGAGAAGGCCGGCGAAGGCGAGGGGCCGTACCAGTTGCGCGGCGTGGCGTATGCCGAAGACCGCTGCCCAGGACGCGGCGGCGCAGCCCACGATGGCGAGCATGAAGATGCTGAAGCAGAGGACCTCGCGGCTGAGCCAGGACCGCCGCCACATTTTCATGGCGCGCCAGGCGTAGGCAGGCCGCCCAAGGTGGAAGACCGAGACGTTGAGCGCCACCGCCGTAAGCAGAACGAGCAGCGAAAGGTGGATTGCATCGAGCGAGCGAAGCAGGGTGAGCGCAGTGAGCGCGCCAAAGGTGGCCTGCATGGTGGTGGTCATGACGATCAGCGATGGATGCGCGTGCTCCAGCGGGATCTGCCCATTGTCCACGCGCTCGAGCCACGCCGACGAGTTTTCCGGAAGCGTGATGCGCGTCGTGGAGATGGTGTTTCCAGCGGGCGGCATGCCGGGCGATTCAGCGGCGGCGTAGTTCTCGCGCCAGTCGGCCTTGTTCACGATTTCGATCTGGATGGCGTTTTCCGGACAGGCGTTCACGCAGGCGGGTTCCAGCCCTTCCTCGAGGCGACCCCGGCACATGTCGCACTTGCCGACAACGCCGCGTTCCGGGTTGAACTGCGGCACGGAATAGGGGCAGTTCCAAACGCAGTACTGGCAGCCGATGCAGGCCGAGGCCGAGTGCAGCACGATGCCTGTGACCGGGTCCTTGGTGTAGGCGTTCACGGGGCAGCCGCGCAGGCAATCGGCGCTGAGGCAGTGATTGCAGCCCATGGAGAGATAGGTGCGCTGCGTGTGCGGGTACACGCCGCCTTCCAGCTCTCCCACGCGGCGCCACTTGATGTCGGCAGGATTGCCGTTCTGCTCGTTGCAGGCCACCTCGCACGAACGGCAGCCGATGCACTTGGTCATGTCGAAGTGGAAGCGGTACTGCTCACCCGGATCGAGCGGGCGCGAAGGGATGAGCGCCTCGACCAGCGCGGGCGCAGCGCCGCCTTCCAGCAGCGTCATGCGCACCAGGTCGGTGCTGTCGGTCTCCATCGCGCGTTCGTAGAGCGGCAATGACATGGGTGTCCTAAAAAGCTAGTAGACGTCGCGGTGGTAGCGGCGATCGTCGTGCAGTTGAGAGACGAAGTCTTTCGCGGCTTCGGCGTCCATGGCGCCATGCTGCTCCACGACGGTGTGCAGCGCGGCATCGACGTCTTTGGCCATGCGGCTGGCATCGCCGCACACGTAAAGTTGCGCGCCATCCTGCAGCCAGCGCCACAACTCGGCGCCGTGCTCGATCATGCGGTCTTGCACGTAAATTTTGTGCGCCTGGTCGCGGGAGAACGCTGTGTCCAGCCGGGTGAGGTGGCCGCTGTCGGTCATGGATCGCAGCTCTTCGCAGTACAGGAAGTCGGTTGCGGCGCTGCGCTCGCCGAAGAAGAGCCAGTTGCGGCCCTTGTGTCCCAGCGCCTGCCGTTCGTGCAGGAAGCTGCGGAAAGGAGCGATGCCTGTGCCGGGGCCGACCATGATCATCGGAACATCTGCCGCGGGAAGGCGGAACTTCTTGTTGGGCTGGATGTAGATGGGCAGCTTTGCACCGAGGTCTACACGGTCGGCAAGCATGGTGCTGGCGATGCCGCCGCGCTCACGATTGTGCGAGCGGTAGCGGACCACTGCGATCGTGCAGTGCACCTCGCGGCCGTGTGCGGCCGGGCTGGACGAGATGCTGTACAGCCGTGGCGCGAGGCGCGGCAGCATGCCCGCGAGCTCGGCTGCAGCCGTGATGGCGCCGGGGTACGCATGAAGCAGATCGATGATGCCGCGGTCCCACATGAAGCGGTCGAGCTGCCCGGCTTCCTCAGGTAGCAAGAGCGTGGTGAGCTCCTTGGCACCGGTGCGGTCTGCAAAGTGCTGCACGATCTTGCGCGAGAGGCGCGTGGGCTGCAGATGGCGCAACAAGGCCTCGCGCACGGCCATGCTGCCGAGCTTCGGCAGATCCACACTGCTGGAATCCGCGAAGGGCACGAGCGATAGGATTTCGTCGACGAGCGCGGGATCGTTCTCCGCGATGACACCGCAGGCGTCGCCGGGCTGGTAGTGCATCTGCGGGTTGTCGAGAGCAAGGCTCAGGTGCATGGTCAGCTTGCTGGACACGTCACGCGTCAGTGCGCGGCGCTCGCGCAATTCGGAGAAGTAGGGATTCTCGCGGGTGAAGAGGTGAGGCTGTTCCGCAGCAGGTGGTGCGGCCGGTGTGTCTCCTGCGAGGACGTGCCCGGTCGCGTTGTTCTGGATCGCGACGTTGGACTCCGCAGGCTTGTGCGAGAGATGCGGCTTGAGATCCGCGACCCACTGTGCAAACGGCGCGTCCACATCCACATCGCTTACAGCCGCTGGGACGAAACGCGTAGCACCCAGGGACTGAAGGCGTTCGTCCATGTCGATGCCGAACTTGCAGAAGTGTTCGTAGTGGCTATCGCCCAGGGCAAAGACGGAGTACCGCAGGGTCTTCAGCTCCGGGGCGGAGTCGCTGAACAGAGCGTCGCGGAAGGCAACAGCACTCTCCGGCGGATCGCCTTCGCCGTAGGTGCTGAGCAGCAGAAGTGCGTTCTCCTGCTGTGCGAGATCGGCGGGCTTGATCTTCGCGAGCGAGGCGACTTCTGCAATGTGACCCTGCAGCTTGAGCTCTTTTGCGAGCTTCTTCGCCAGACGTTCCGCAGTGCCGCTTTGCGATGCAAAGTAGACACCGAACTTGAGCGAGGCGACAGCAGGAGCAGCGACTGCGGAAGCGGGCGGATTGGAGAAGATGCCGGCGAGAAAGCCGTTGAGCCAGGCGCGCTGTTCCGGATTGAAGGGCGCGTTGTCCGGGATGTAGGGAACAGTGCTCACGCGTGCACCTCCATGCGGGCGGCGGAACACATCTCGCGCAGATCGGGCAGGCTGTGACGCCGCGCGAAACTGAGGAAACTTTCACCCGGGGTGTGTTGCGCCTGGAAAGCGCTGAACAGCGCCTGCAGTGCTGGCAGGACCTCCGCGTAGGGCAGCGCGGGAAACAGCTCGCGTGCCAGGCCCTGATCGTTGTCGGCGCCGCCGCCCAGGCTGACCTGGTAGCCCTCGGCGCCGTTGATCTTGACGCCCATCAGGCCGATGTCGCCGATGTAGTGCTGCGCACAGGAGTTTGGGCAGCCGGTGACGTGCAGATTGACGGGCTGCTGAATTGCAAACTGCGCATCGAGCGTGCGCGCAATTTCAAGCGCATGGCCCTTGGTGTCTGTCGCGGCAAAGCGGCATCCGCGGCTGCCGGTGCATGCAACGGTGCCGCTGAGTATGGTGCCCGCCTCGTAGTCCAGACCGCAGGCGCGGACCGCATTCTGTGCTGACTGCAACTGCTCCGACGGAATGTTCGGCGCGATTAGGTTTTGCCATACGGTGAGGCGCAGATCGCCGGAGCCGAACTGGTCAGCTACGTCCGCAAGTGCGCGTGCCTGGCCGCTTTCGAGCCAACCCACAGGCGTGGATACGCCCAGGTACATGTGGCCGGGCTGGCGTTGTGGGTGGGCTCCCAGGTGCCCGGCGCGATCAATGGGGCCGCGCGGCTCGCACTCGGCGGCCTCGCAGTGAATGACGGGGAAGTCGAGCTTTGCCTGCACCGCCTCAAGAAACTTGGGGATGCCCCAGTCGTCGATGAGGTATTTGAGTCGCGCCTTCTTGCGGTCGGTTCGATTGCCATTCTCTGCGAACACGCGCACCATTGCGGCCGCGACCGCGACCGCCTGCTCGGGCAGCAGAAGCAAGCCACTGTCGACGGCGAACTGCTTGTGACCCGTGATGCCGCAGAGCAGAACGCGGAAGTAAACGCCCGGCGGAACGCTGCGGCCACTGGCAACGCGCACGGCGGAGAAGCCGATGTCGTTGGTGTCTGCCAGGGCACTGATGCAGCCGCCGTTGTCAAAGGCGATGTTGAATTTGCGGGGCAGACCGAAGAGGTCGCGCGAGTTGGAGATGTAGTTCTGCAGAGCGTCGGCGTAGGGCTGCACGTCCAGCAGCTCGTGCGGGTCCAGGCCGCTGATGGGTGAGGCGGTGAGATTGCGCAGGTTGTCGGCACCCGAGCCGCGCGACGTCATGCCGAGCTTTTGAATGGTGTTGAGCACGTCCACGATGCTGCGCGGTTCTAGCTCGCGCAGTTGCACGTTGGCGCGCGTGGTCAGGTCAAGGCGGCCGTTGCCCCAGCGCTCTGCCATGGCGGCCAGACCACGCAGTTGCGCAGCCGTGATGACGCCACCGGGCACGCGCATGCGCAGCATGAAGCTGTCTTGCGCAGGGGCGACGTGGAAGAGGCCGAAGCTCTTGAAGCGATAGCGGAACTCGGCATCGGGAGCGTTGTTTTCCGCGGCGTGGCGCAAGAGGTCGTCCCAGCAGTCCAGGGGATTGCGTTCGTACTTCCACACCTCTTCCGCGCACAGATCGCTGACGGGGGTGCCCCAGAAGGTGGGTTCGTCTGCGGGCGCGGGTGCTGCCAGGTTGCTTGCGCCGCTTGCCGCGTCGTGTGTCAGCAGACCGGAAGCCGTATGCCCCGCGAAGGGCATGCGCTGCATGGCTCCCGCAAAGAATCCCTGCAGGTACTGCTTCTGCACAGCGTCAAAGCCGGCGGAGATGGATGCGATGTCGTTCAAGGCGACTCTCCGAGCAAGGCGAAGCGTGAAGGGTTCAGCCTGAGAGTCGAAGGATTGGCACGCGTGGGCATGAGGGGGCCGAGCGCAGAAATCCTGCAAAGCTCAGGCTCGTCATGGAGCGTGTGGAACACCGGGAACGAGTGCCAGGCAACAGAGGCTGGCGGATCACAAACCTGCGGCGGTTGCGATCGGGGTGTTCCGGTGACTGGACTATAAGGCATCCCCGGAGGAGCGTCAACCGAAGCTCTGTGGAACGGATAGCCACGGAGCAGGCGAACGGATAGTCTAGGAAAACGACCCGTTTCACCTTTCCTTGCGATCTGAAGCATGCCGGCCCGTGATTCAGGTCGGTCGCCCTCTTGTTGGTAGAGCTCACCACCCCGCGCAGAAGGAGGTTTGCCCATGCCGCACGCCAGCTTCGATGGACTCCGCGTTTTGTCGCTGGAGTCGCGCCGTGCGCGTGAAGTGGAAAAGCTGATCCGCACCTACAACGGCGACCCGCTGGTGGTGCCGTCCATGCGCGAGATCCCGCTGGCCTCCAACACGGAATGCATCGAGTTTGGCCGCGCCCTGCTGAACGACCAGTTCGACGCGATGATTTTCTTCACTGGTGTGGGCGTTCGCGCGATGATGGCGATCCTGGACACGGCGTTTGAGCGTGACGCGATCGTAAGCAAGCTGCGCGGTCTTACGGTGATCTCGCGAGGCGTGAAGCCGCAGGCACCACTAACCGAACTAGGTGTGCCGATTGCGGCGCAGGCCACGGAGCCCGCAACCTGGCGCGAGGTGCTGGAGGCGATCGACACGGCGCTGGGTGAGCGCACGCAGAGCATGCGGCTAGCCGTGCAGGAATACGGTGCAAGCAACCCGGAACTGCTGGCCGAACTGGTGAACCGTTTCGCCTCGGTGACCAAGGTGCCCGTGTACCAGTGGGCGCTGCCAGAAGATCTGCAGCCCTTACAGCATGCGGTGTCCTCGACCATCGCGGGCAGCATCGACGTGGTGCTCTTCATGACTGCCGTGCAGGTGCTGCACCTGTTCCAGGTGGCGGACGAGATTGGCGTGGCGGCCGACCTGCGCCGGGCGTTCGAAACGACCGTGGTGATCTCCGTGGGGCCGACCACCACGGAAGAGCTGCAGCAGCACGGCGTACAACCGGATTTCGAGCCGTCGCGACCAAAGATGGGATTCATGATCAACGAGGCGGCGCAGTACTCCAGCAAGACGCTGGCGCGCAAACGCACGCCGCGTCCGCCTGCCGAGTTGAGCGCGCCGGTCGAGAAGGAAGTCGCTGCGCCCGCGCGCGCCGTGCCGACGGCGAAGGACTCCGGCGTGCAGCAGGTGTCGTCGATGACGTCGACCATGGCCGGGTTCAAGGACGGCTTGGCACCGCTGGACATCCTGCATGAGATTGGCAGCCGGATCGCGCTTGCCGACCCGTTGCACCTGGTGCTGGAGCGAATCATGAAGTTTGTGAGCGCAGTCATCCCGTGTGACTCCTGCTTTGTGTACACGCTGGAGCAGGATCACCTGGTGCTGCGTGCCAGCAAGAACCCGCACAGCAATGAAGTGGACAAGCTGAACGTGGCCGTGGGGCAGGGCATCACGGGGTGGGTGGCGCAACATCGCGAGTCGGTTGCAATTTCTGAACGGGCGTCGGAAGACCCGCGCTTTTCATTCTTTGCAGCGCTGCCGGAGGACCGGTTCGAGGCCATGCTGTGCACTCCGATCGTGTGCGCGAATCGCGTGATCGGGGTGATTACGGTGCAGCACCGTGAACCGTATCAGCACACGGACCTGCAACGCCGTCTGCTTGCGACGCTAGGGATCCTGGTGGGCGCCGAGATTGAGCGGGCTCGGCTGGAGACTGAAAATTACGAGCTTTCGAACCGCCTGGAGAGCCGGAAGGTCGTCGACCGCGCGAAGGGCATTCTGCAGCGGGACTTGGGCATCAGCGAGGCGGAGGCCTACAAGCGGCTGCAGGCAGAGAGCCGTCACCGGCGCCGTTCTATGCGGGACATTGCGGAGGCGGTCCTGCTTTCGGCCGACCTGCACAGCACGCGGGAGAGCCCGAGCTCCTAGCTGCTTCCGGTGGCAGACTGTCCTGGACTGAGCCAGCCTGCTTGGCGGCAGGTGAAAAGTTTTTTGACGCTCTTGCGAAATCTGTTTGCAGGGGCTTGTCGTCAATGGCATACTGACGCAGTTACACCCTGCTTCCTATTTTTCTTTGTCGCGGCTTAGGTCGTTCGCTGCGTCGCTTCGCCGACTAATTTATAGTCGTCTAAAGACAACAAACTCCATCAGCGTGGGCATCAGACCCTAAAGAAGTTGAAAGCACGTTCGCTGTGTGGGGCTAACTCTCTTGTTGCCAGATCTGCTGCCGCCTATGTCCTCTCTGAAACGGTACAAACTTCGTCTCTCCGCCTGGATCATTCTTGGGATCCTCCTCTGCTGCGCGATCACGGTTGGTGTGAGCGCGGTCGAGCCCTGTCAGCGTGCCGTGAAGCGCGTGATCACCGAAGTAAAGTGGCCACACTACAGCAAGGCCACCGTCGCGCGCTGGATCGCCTGGGGTAAACAGCACCCGAACTATGTTCCGCCGAAGCGGAAGCCGATCGTGTCGACCCGCGAAGTGGAAGACATGGTGGCGTTTGCCTGCGACATGCCCGCCATCGAAGATTCACCGGTAGAAACGGCGATGCTCGAGACGCCTCCGGACGAGGTCTTGGCAGAGCAGTTTATCGATGCCAGCCCGTTCACGATTGAGACCGCGAGTGTGGACAACCCGCCTGTTGCACTGCTGAACGTTCCGATCCAGGAAGCGCCGGCGTTGCCGGGCGAAGCGGCTGAACCGCAAACCTGGCTGTTTCTGCTGACCGGAGTCGGGTTCCTGGTTGTGCTGCGCCGGAACCTAGGACGCGAGCGTTCGGCCGTGGTGCTGGACGCTTCGACTCTGTCGCTGAAGCCCTCTGTCCTGTAACCGGCAGTTCTGGACTTCTGCCTGCGAGTGGCCTGAAGCGCTTTGCTTCGCTGGACGATGTTGCGGCCAAATTATCAATCTCTTTGAACTTCTGTGATGCCGTGTGCTTCGTTCCCCGGGCCCGCGGCAGCGCGCATTGTGCTGATTGCCGGTCAGCGTGGGCTGCTCTCAACAGCGGCGGTTCCGGGTGGGTCGTCCGGTGCGTTGGTTGGGACGTAGGGTGCCCCGTGATGCCGGATTTTCCAGACGATCCACTTGGGCAGGAAGACAAGGCCGTGCTCGACCAGGGCAGCGGTGTGGATGATGGGCTCAGCGGACGATCCAAAGGTGCGCAGGATCAGGGTGACGGGAGCTTCTTCCATGTAGGCGACGGCTGTGGAGAGACGGCCGCGGCCCGGTGTCGGCGCAGTGTGGAGCCTCCACTGGAACGGCAAAGAGCGGGCGAGCACGGCGATGCGGGGCAGGTGGTCGGCGCTGCTGATCAGCTCGGCCGAGGTCCAGCCATGAGCCTGCATGATGGCGGAGACGCCCTGGAGGTTCTCGACGGTGGTGCGGGAGTGGCGTTCCGTTGCGATCGCGGACTGGGGAAC
Source organism: Terriglobus aquaticus (assembly GCF_025685415.1). Classification (NCBI taxonomy): domain Bacteria; kingdom Pseudomonadati; phylum Acidobacteriota; class Terriglobia; order Terriglobales; family Acidobacteriaceae; genus Terriglobus; species Terriglobus aquaticus. The sequence goes on along the minus strand of NZ_JAGSYB010000001.1, from coordinate 2,387,763 downwards.
GCCGAGGCTGCGGGCCTCTCGCGCCATCACGTCGGCTTCAACGAACTTGTTGCCGGCCGCACCGCCGGCGAAGATGATATGCGGCGCGGCGCCCCGGCGAAACTCGGCGACGGCCTCGTTCACCCGCCAGGTTTGCATCGCGGAAGGGGAACCGTCGATCTCAGCGGGCGAGCCGAAGACGATCAGAGCGTCTGCCGAAGCAGAACCGAGAGTGCCAGTGCCAACGGTGGTGTAACTCCACCAGGAGGCGCAGGCCAGACCGGCGGTGAGTGCGGCGATGGCAGCGATCGCCAGTTTCTGTTTGGTGCGCAAGTGTTTCGTCGTCTCCGATGGCCGGGTGCGTTGCTCTGGAAGCACACCACAAGTGTGAGATGCATGGCTGGCGCGCTGCCGACTCTATGCTAAGGGGGATGGTGTTGCACGAAATTGCTGAGTGGGTCTTCTTCTGCTGCCTGGCAGTGATCTTTTACGCGTACGCGGGGTATTGGTTGTGCCTGCGGATGGCGGCAAGGCGCCGACCCGTGCAGACGGGAGCCCCAGAGCCGACGGTGAGCGTGGTCATGGCGGCCCGGAACGAGGCGCACCACCTGCCGGCGAAGCTGGCCAACCTGGCGGAGCTGGACTACCCGAGCCACCTCTTGCAGATCGTGGTCGTTTCGGACGGTTCGACCGACGAGACGGCAGAGGTGTTGGCGCGCTATCCGCAGGTGGAAGCGGTGCTGCTGCCCGCCAGCGGAGGCAAGGCGCTGGCCCTGAACGCGGGCGTGCAGCGGGCAACGGGCGAGGTGCTGCTGATGCTGGACGTGCGGCAGCGGGTGGATCGCGATGCGCTGCGGCGGCTCCTGCCTCCCTTTGCCGACCCGACGGTCGGCGCGGTGAGCGGCGAGCTCTTGCTGGAGAACGAAGACGGTACGCCGTCCAGCGAAGCGCTTGGCATCTATTGGAAGATCGAAAAAGCTGTGCGCCGCATGGAAAGCGAAAGCGGTTCCGTGGTCGGTGTGACCGGGGCGATCTACCTGATGCGGCGGGCGTTGTTTGAGCCGCTGCCTGCAGGGCTGGTGCTGGATGACGTGCTGGTACCGATGCAGGTGGCTCGTCGCGGATACCGGGTTCTGTTTCAGCCGGCCGCCGTGGCGCGGGACCGGCTGTTTGTGGAGCCGGGCAAGGAGTTCCGTCGCAAGGTGCGAACGCTGACCGGCAACCTGCAAATGCTGCGGCTAGCTCCGTGGCTGCTGAGCGGGTCGAATCCGCTGCTGGGGCGGCTGATCAGTCACAAACTGCTGCGGCTGATTGTGCCGTTTCTGCTGGTCGTGATGCTGGTGGCGTCGGCGGTGTCCGAGAGCAGGCTGATGCATGTGCTGCTGGTACTGCAGGTGCTGTTCTATGGGTTGGCTCTGGTCGGCACGTTCGCGCCGGGTCTGCGGCGGTCGAAGCTGGTCGCGATCCCGACGACGTTCAGCATGCTGAATGTCGCGGCTGCGATGGCGTTCTGGAAGTTTCTGACAGGGGAGAGCGTGTGGCGGTAGCGGCGGACGAAGGTCTGCCCGGGACCAGCACGCGTCTTGGTGCCGTGATCACCGTGGCCGAGGCGCTGCGCGGGACGGTGTGGAGGCCGGGCGATCCGGAACACATCCTGCTGCTGCTGGACCAGTTTCCTGCGGTGCTGGGCGGCGGGGAGCGCGTGGTGCTGCGGACGGTGCGGATGCTGCGGGCAGCCGGATACCGCGTGACGATCGTGACGTTTCAGGTGGAGTGCGATCCCGATCTGCTCGCGGCGGCGGAGTGCCCGGTGTACCTTCTGCCGCTGCACAGCGTGTTTTCTGCGGGAGCGCTGAGGGGCGCCTGGGAGTTGGGCCGGTTTCTGCGGCGGGCGCGGGTCAGCGTGGTAATGACGTTTTTTGAGAGCAGCAACCTGTTTGGCGGGTTGGCGGTGAAGCTGCTGTCGCGCGCGAAGCTGATCTGGAACCGGCGCGATATGGGTATTCTGCGGGAGCCGAAGCACTGGGCGGCGTACCGGCGGTTGCCGTGGCTGCCGGATTTTGTGATCGCCGTGTCGGAAGAGGTGCGGAGGCACGCGGTAGAGGTGGACCGGGTGCCGCCGGAACGCGTTGGGGTAGTGTACAACGGCGTGGCGCTGCCAGCCGCTGAGGAGCCGCGAACCTGGCCGGAGCGGCCGGTCGTGGTGACCGTTGGAAACCTGCGCGCGGTGAAGGGGCAGGACACGCTGCTGGAAGCGGCGGCGCTGGTGCTGCGAAGCCGCCCGGAGGTGGAGTTCTGGCTGGCAGGACAGCCGCTGGAAGCGGAGTATGTGGCGGGGCTGGAGCGGCGAGTGGCGGAGCTGGGCATCGCCGACCGGGTGCGATTCCTGGGAGGTGTGGCGCGGCCGATGGACGTGCTGCGGCAAGCTACTGTGTTTGTGCTGCCGTCCCGGTCTGAAGGTTTTTCAAACGCGATCGTCGAGGCCATGGCCGCGGAACTGCCGGTGGTGGCGACCACCGTGGGCGGCAACGCGGAGGCGGTGCAGGAGGGCGTGACCGGTTTGCTGGTCCCGCCGGAACAGCCGGAAGCGCTGGCCGAGGCGCTGCTTGAAGTGTTGCAGAATCCTGAGCGCGGACGCGCCATGGGAGAGGCCGGTCGTCTGCGGGCGGCGGAGAAGTTCAGCGAGGCGGCGATGCTGCGGGAGCTTCAGGCAGCTTTCGCGAAGGCGAAAGGCCGGTGAGAAGTTTGCGCTGGAGATAAGAGCGCCCGCGACGGTGAGCCATCGCGGGCGTTCTTACGTTGTGGAAGGGAGTGAAGCTTAGCCGAGCTGCGAGATGGTGGAGGCTGCTGCTTTGCCGGCGCGGCTGTCCGGTGCAAGGGTGACGGCCTGCTTAAGGTGCTGCAGGGCGTTGGCCTTGTCGTTCAGCTTGGCGTAGGTGGCGCCCAGGTGGTACTGGATGTTGGGATCCTGTGGAGCCTGACGGGCCGCATCCTCAAGAAGATCGCGGGCCATGGAGTAAGTTGCCTTGTGGTAGTAGACCCAGCCCAGGGTATCTGCGGTGCTGGGCGAATTCGGCAGTTGCTTGCGGGCGGTCTGGGCGTAGCTGAGGGCAAGATCGGTGTTGCCGCCGGTTTCGACCATGAGGAAAGCCAGGTTGTTGCTGGCGGCACCGTCTTCGGGGTGGATCTGGAGCGCCTGCTTGTAGTAGTCCTGCGCTTTGGAGGTATCGCCCTTGGCCTCTTCGAGCGTTCCCAGCAGAAGGGCAGCGCGAGCATCGGTCGGATGACTCTTGAACCAGTTCTGCCATAGGGTCAGAGCCTGGTCGGTGCCACCGGTGGCGACCAGTGCTTGCGAGTAGAGCTGAAGCGCGGCCTCATTCGCCGGGTTGGCCTGGACGACCTTTTCCGCGGAGGCCTTCGCTGCCGGATAGTTCTTCATGTACATCTGCAGCATGGCATTCAGGTAGAGCACCTGGGGATTGTCCGGCGACTGCTGCAGGGCTGCGTTGATGCGGCTCAGGGCAGCCTGGGGCTGCTTGGCGGCGAGATCCATGGTGGTGAGCGCGCTGAGTGCTTCCGCCGAGTGCGGGTCCTTCTGATACGCCTGTTCGAACGACGAACGGGCTTCGCCGGTCTTGCCCTGGGCGTTCAGGATCTGGCCTTGCAGCAAGAGGGCGCGGGCGTCGTTGGGGTTCAGCTTGCGCGCACTGTCCAGGTCGGCCTGAGCGTGGGCCCACTCCTTCTGGCTGGCAGCGGCAGTGGCGCGCCACAGGAAAGCGTCTTCGGTACCCGGATGCGCGGTGAGAGTGTCGGTGGCGACCTGGGAGAGCGTGTTGCTATCGCCGCGAACCATGGCGACAGAGGCGAGGCCCTTGAGAGCTTCCAGGTTGGTCGGATCCACGTGAGCCGCGGCGCGGAAGGCGTTTTCCGCCATGGTCATGTCGTTCTTGGCAAGCGCGGTGCGGCCGAGCAGAAGCTGGAGCGGAATGTTTTCCGGAGCGTTGCGTGCGCCCTTCTGTTCCAGAGCGTAGGCGTCATCGATTTTGCCCTGCTTCAGCAGCAGAAGGGAGTTGAGTACCTGGACCTGCGGGTTCTTGCTGTCGTTCTTGGAAAGATCATTGACGACCGTTTGTGCACCGGCAGTGTCGCCGCTCTGCATAAGGATCTGCGCATAGGCGATCTTGATCGGCGTGCTCTTGGGATGAGCCTGCATGAGCGAGGTATAGGCTGCCCTGGCCTCGGCGGTCTTGTTCTGCGTGAGGTAGAAGTCCTTCAGCATGGCGACCGCGGCTTCGTTGTCCGGGAGATCGTTGGCAGCGCTCTGGAAAGTCTGAACGACGCCGGCCTGATCGCCATTCCTGCGCAGGAGTGCTGCGAGGGCGACGCGAAGCTGGAGCGCGTTGGGCGCCGCAACGATGGCCTGGCGAAGCTGCTGCTGTGCACCGTTCGCGTCACCGCTGGCATTGAGCACCTCTGCGAGGGCGATGCGTGCGGAGGCGTTCTTGGGATCGAGATTAACGGCCTTTTCCAGCTCGGACTTGGCTTCAGGGTTGGATGGATTGTTGGCCTGAAGAACGCCAAGCAGGGCGTGAAGTGAGGAGTCGTTGGGGGCAAGCTGCAGGGCATGCTTGGCGTCGTCGAGGGCGGCGTCGTTGTCCTTGTGGGCATGCTCGACTTCGGCACGAAGTGCGTACGCCTGGGCGTTGTTGGGGTCCAGCGCGAGCACGGCCTTGGCCTGCTCCATGGCGCGGTCTGGAAGGCCGCCGGCAATGAGCATCTTGCCTAGATCGAGACGGGCGTCCTTGTTGTTGGGATCCAGGTCGACGGTGCGCAGGAGTTCCTGGTAGGCGCTGATGGGAACGCCCATGGACAGGTAGGTCTTGGCGAGGTCGTAATGCGCCCGGCTGTAGTTCTTATCGATGCGGATGGCGTTTGCGAGCTGGATGCCGGCTTCGCGGAACTTGCCCTCTTTCATGTAGCGCTCGCCGCTATCCGCGTACTTCTGCTTCTGTACGTTGGGATCTTTCTTGCAGGCGGTGGCGGAAAGCAGCAGGCTACACGCGAGCAGGACGGGGGCAACCGAGGGGGGCAACAAACGCTGGGTCATAACAGTAAACCTGAGCGTACCGCAAAGGTGGTTCGGCACGCTGCAACTAATTTGGGATATAGGCCGGCAAGAGTGGGAGCAGCTGTTCGGTAAAGTGAACAGCCCGGTCGTGGGCCGCGGAAAGCGGTTCGCCGGGGACCACGGGGGTAATCACCCGGATCAAAGCGGCGTCCGTCCTGCCGTAGAGGATGGAGTCGCGCAGCATGTGGAACTTGGCGGCATAGTCGTTTGCGATATTGCTGCCATGGCTCCGGTACCAGTAGAGAACTTCCTGGCGAAGCGCGCCGTTGGAGATGACGTATTCGCCGACGCGATCCGTGCCGGAGACGTCATGGAGTTCCGTGGTGCCGGAGGAGTCGAAGTTCCAGCCGGCGCCCGGAAGGCAGTTCTGGGGCGAGTGGATCGACTGACCGGAGCGCTGGGTCGGGAAGTAGCCGATGAACAGGCCGACGGTAGCGGACTGGCCCGGTGTGTTGCCGCCCTGGTAGAGGCGATTGAGGAAGACGCCCTTTCCGAGGATGTCCAACTGCTCCTGAGGGATGGCGATGTCGTGACCCGTCCACCCGTTCAGATCGGACGGCAATTGGGCGAGCGGCTGGCTGGGCGGCGTGCGATCGGTGTCGCCACGCAGCTTGATGAGCACCAGCGTGAGCAGGAGAAGGGCGACGACGGTCCAGAGCTTGGTGGATTTCATGCGGGTTGCGCAGTTCCGCCGTGGCGGCCGATGCGACGGGTGGCGATGTGGATGAAGTAGAGGCAGCTGAGCGATACGAGGAACATGAGCCAGCCGGAGAATTCGTGGAAGAAGCCCATGGCCTTGTCCGGATCCCAGTACTGAACGCAAAGGCCGGTGCCGAAGATGCGGAGCGCGTTGGCAGCAACCGCGATGGGCAGGCTGGATAGGGCGAGCAGGATGCGGCGGAAGTTGTCCTTCTCGAAGAGATAGCCGAAGAAGACTGCCACGGTGAAGAGGCTCATCATGCTGCGGATACCGCTGCAGGCTTCGGCAACTTCAAGCTGCATGGCTGGCAGATTGATCACGTTGCCCTCGCGCAGGACGGGGACACCCGCCCAGGGGAGCATGGCGGAGGCGACGCGCGAAGCCAACATCTGCAGCGGGAACGTGAGCTGGTTGAAGACGACGGCAGGCAGTGGAATCGCCAAGAGAAGCACGCCGATGGGGAACAGAAGGGCGCGCAGCATGGGGCGACCTGCGATGGTCCAGATCGTGCCGCACAGCAGGATCAGAAACGAAAGGCGCGAGAGGAAAAGGTCGGCGCCGAAGCGTCCGGTCAGCAGAAAGAGTAGACCGAGCAGGACGACCGGAATGCCGGACCAGGTGGGCTGCAGAGGCGTGCTGGCGATATTGCGGCGGCGCTCCCAAATGAGAAAGGCCGAAAACAACGGAACGATGAAGCCGTGGGAAAAATCAGGCAGGTCGTACCAGTCATAGACCAGCTTGGCGGCGACGCCGGCGTACAGCAGAACAACGAAGACCACCAAGAGGGCGAGCGGGACCGCCAGGGATGCCGGAATGGAACGGCCGAAACGGGCGGTTGCAGGGACTGGATTCAAGACAGCAGTTTCATTCATGGCAGGCACGACCGATTCACAAGAAACGCAGCGGGTTTCTGCAAGGCTGGACAGCTAGTGCCGGCAAGAGAACCTTGGGATTGAGAAAATTCTCTCGAAGATTTGTATCAAGGAGCTTATTCTATAGCAATCGTTTCGAGAATCTACCGCGTCTCAAGAAGGACGCGCGACCTGGAGAAAGGTATCGTGAGCCCCATGTGGCTCTGCGAGAATCTGTCCGGGATTGCGGAACGGTGCCGGCATAGACCGGTGTCCGAGACGATGATGGATGTGAGGGTTAGGACGTGAAGCGTGGAATCGGTAGTGTAGGTGTGGTTTTGGTGTGTTGGACGGGCTTTGCGGCCCGGGCGCAGACGCGTCCGGCAATCGCTCCGCCGCCAACGCCAACTGCTGCAGCCACAACAACTTCGGGAACGGCGACCACGAGCGCCGGTGCAGTGACGAGCGGAACGGCAGCAGCCGGAACAGGCGTTGCGCTGCAGGCAACGGCGGATCCAAAATCCGTGGTCTCGCAGGACAGCTATGTAATCGGTCCAGGCGACCAGTTGCAGTTGAATGTGTGGAATGAGCCGAAGCTTTCGCAGAGCGGCATTCCGGTGCGGCCGGACGGACGGATCTCCGTACCACTTTTGGGTGACGTGCCAGCCGCGGGCCTGACGCCGATGCTGCTGGGCCGAGACGTGGAGAACCGTCTTCAAAAGTATGTGGCGGATCCAAAGGTCACTGTGACCATGCTCGGCGTGGCGCCCAAGGAGATCTTCCTGCTGGGTGAGATCGGACGGCCAGGACCGCTGGTGCTGTCGCCCGGTATGACTTTTCTGCAGGTGATCTCCGCTGCCGGCGGGCTGACCCCGTATGCGAAAAAGAAGTTGTATGTGCTTCGCAAGACGGACAAGGGTCAGCAGAAGATCAATTTCGATTACAAGAAAGCCGTTACCACAGGGGATATGCAAGGCGTAACGTTGATGCCGGGCGATACCATCGTGAGCCGGTAAGAGTTGCTTGCTGCACTGTTGTACTTGCGCTATCCAAGTTTTCTATCTCTGCCTGTAAAGGATCGTTATGGCGTTTCGACGCACCCCATTTTTCTTCTCCCTGTGTGCGGCGGCGGTTTGCGCTACGGCGCATGGCCAGGCGACGCCCACCGCCAGCGCGCCCGCGCCGTATAGCCAGTTCGCGCTGCCCGACATCGGCGGAGAGCTTCGGTATGCCCTGACGGCATCGGAGTCGCTGGTAAGCGGCTACAACGGCAGCACCGGCCAAGGTGTGAGCAGCTTCACGAGCCTGGGTGGCGACCTGGCATATCTCTCCGCGAATCCGCGGCACCAGTTCAGTGCCGTGTACGCTGGCGGCTACTCGTTCGGCGAATCCTCTTTTCCGTCGTATTACTACCAATCGCTCACCCTGTCTCAGGGATTGCAGAAGAAGCACTGGAATTTCCTGATCGGCGACTCGATCAGCTACCTTCCGCAAACTCCGGTGGGATCGCTGTCGGGCGTTCCGGGTGTGGGCGACCAGGGTCTGCCGCCGGTGGTAATCACGTCCGTGCCGACGCTGGGTGTGTTGACCACGTATGGCACGCGTGTGAGCAACACCGTGAGCGGAACGGCGAGCCGCATCCTGACCGCGAGCACCAGCCTGGGTGTCAGCGGCAACTACTCGATCCAGCGCTATACGGGATCGACGGTTGGCGGATCAGGGCTGGACAACGACCAGGAGTCGGCGAACGCGTCGTTGCAGCACCGTTTGAATGAGCGGATGTCGGTGGGAGCTCTGTACAGCTTCGGCAACTCGACGTTTCCTGGCTCGTCCCTGTTTGGGCCGGCGAACTACGGCTTCCAGACGCATACCGCGCAGGGAACAATCAGCCGGGTGCTGAGTCCGCGGCTGAGCCTGTCGGCTTCCGTCGGTCCGCAGTGGACGGTGCGGTCCGGGGATGTCAGCATCGTCACGCAGACTTCGACGAGCGTGTCAGCGACTGCTTCGCTGAGTTACCAGGCGACCAAGTACAACGCTTCGCTGAACTACACGCGCGGCACAAATAACGGCAACGGCGTGGTGCTGGGGTCTGAGCAGGATTCCGTTGTGGGCAACATCTCGCGGCCGTTTGCCCGGATTTACAACGTGGGCGGGCTGGTGGGTTGGAACCACTCGTCGCAACTGAGCCACTCGATTCTGCCGGGCTATAACGGTCAGGGTGTCGTGGCGGGCGGGCAGATCTCAGCGCAGGTGAGCCGCTCGGTTTCGGCGTTTGCCGCGTATACGATTCAACGTCAACTTTTTTCGGGATACGCCCCTTCGGGGATTGCGTTCAACGGCCTGACGCAGTACGGTTCGATCGGCGTCACGTATTCTCCGAAACCTATCTTTGGCAGGAAGTAACTCATGCTTGGACATCGCTCGCTGGTAATGGCTGATTACATCAGCATCTTGAAACGCCGCGGCTGGATTGTTCTGATCCCTCTCGTCATTTTGCCGATCATCGCTGTTGCGTTCAGCTACACGATCCCGCCGCAGTACCTGTCGCAGACCTCGGTGCTGGTGGAAGGGCAGAGAGTTGCGGAAGGCATCGTGAAGCCGGTCATCTCCACAGATCTGGATAGCCGGCTCGGGTCAATGAAGGAACGGATTCTGAGCCGTTCCAGCCTTCAGCCGATCGTGGATCGCTACAACCTATATGCGGACAAGAAGGCGTCGATGGATGACCGCATCGACATGGCGCGCAAGAATATCGATGTAAAGACGATCGCTTCGGAGACGGGCCGCGGGCTCCCCGGGTTCTTCATCTCGTTCAAGGCCGGTGACGCGCACACGGCGCAGCAGGTCTGCACTGAGATCACGTCGCTGTTTATCAACGAAAGCCTGAAATCGTCTTCGGAAGCAGCGGGGGGCACGGTGGACTTCCTGCGGAGCCAACTGGAAGACGCGAAGCGCAAGATGGACGAGCAGGACGCGAAACTCGCGCAATTCCAAGTGCAGTATCTGGGGCGACTGCCGGGCGAAGAGGGCACGAACAGCAACATGCTCGCTTCCCTGAATGGACAGCTTGAGTCGATCACGCAGGCTCTGGGGAGCCTGCAGCGCGAGAAGGCGCTGACGGAAACCATGCTGGCGCAACAGGTGGCCGCCAACAACGAAGCGGCAAAGCAGACGGCCATGAGCGCGGGCACCGACGTGCCGACGGAAAGCCCGGTTGCTCAGCAGATCCAGCGCCTGCAGGCAGTGAAAGCGGAGATGCTGACGCACTATACGGCCAGCTATCCGGATGTGATTGCAGTAGACCGCCAGATTGCAGAGCTTCGCAGGTCCCTGCCCCGCCAGAGCGCAAGCCGACCGGGAAGTCCGGAAGTGGCCATCCGGGTCCCGGACACTCCGGCCATTCAGCAGCTCAAAGCGCAGATCCAGTCGGACAATCTGCAGATCGCCGAGAGACGTGCGCAGGAGGCTCAGATTCAGAGCCAGATTGGCTCGTACCAGTCCAAGCTGATGGCGAGCCCCGCCATTGCGGCGCAGTATAAAGAGCTGACGCGCGATAATGATACAGCGCAGGCGTTCTACAACGACCTCCGGAACAAAATCCAGACCGCGCAGATGGCGACCGACCTGCAGAACCGCCAGCAGGGCGAACAGTTCCGTCTGCTGGATGCAGCCAATCTGCCGGAAGCTCCGTTTTCGCCAAAGCGGCCGGTGTTTCTGGCGGCGGGTGCAGCCGGTGGGCTGGCGCTGGGTTTGGCAATCGTGCTCTTGCTGGAGTTCCGCGATACGTCGATGAGGAGCGAGCGGGACGTGTGGGCGTTTTTGGAATTGCCGGTGCTGTCGACCATTCCTCTTTCCGATCAGGTTCCGGGAACAGCTTCAACCGGCCGGAACTGGATCTCCCGTATGTTTCTGCGAAGGGTGAGGCGATCGAGCATTGCTGAACCTGCGAAAGCCTGAGTAGCCCAAAAGGGGAATGGCTGCGACCGGGGCGCTGACCTACTCTTCGTACTCATAGAATAAGAGTTCGCTGTGATGGTGTTCGATGATTGCGCAGCCCCCAGCCCCGCCAAGAGAGCAAGCACAACCCATGAGTAAGATTTACGAGGCACTGCTGCGTGCCGAGATGGACCGGATCGCCGAACTGAACCGGACCAAGACGCCCGAGGCAGGTGAGTCCTCAAGCCAGGCGGCTTTGCCGGGAGATGCCGCAACGGCGCTCCGCTCCGGGACCGGCGGCCGGTCCCGCGAAGAGTTGTCGGCCGCGTTGCTGCGGTCGGCGCAGTTGGTCGAGGCAAAGGCGGAGGATACCCCAAGTGGGCCGCGCGTTCGCAAGCTGGTGTGGGAGCCGGATGTAAAGCTGCTGCCAGCTCTGGAGCCTCGCGGTGCGCTGGTGGAGCAGATTCGCGTGCTGCGCTCGCGCCTATACGAACTGCGGCTGGACCACCCGCTGAAGACGGTGCTGATCACCAGCGGTGTACCCGGCGAGGGTAAGAGCTTTATTGCGTCGAACCTGGCGCTTGGCTTTGCGCGGTTCCGCAACCAGCGCGTGCTGCTGATCGACGGAGACATGCGGCGTGGACGGCTGCACAGCATCCTGGGTGCGGACCAAGGGCCGGGGCTGACCGATTACCTTACCGGCCAAACATCGCTGGACGATGTTTTGCAACAGATGCAGCTGCCGGACAGTGGACCTCTCAATCGGAGTTTCGCGTCCCTATCGTTTTTACCCAGCGGTTCGGATGCAGACAATGCGGCGGATCTTTCCGGCAATGGGCGGTTTGAGGGGTTGCTGCGATCCCTGTACGACCACTTCGATTGGATCATTATCGACTCGTCGCCGGTGACGCTGGTAGCGGATGGCGTAAACCTGGCGCGAGCATGTGACGGAGTGGTGTTGGTGACCCGGGCCGGTCAGACAAAGTATGAGGTAGCGCAGCGCGCACAGCAGGAGTTGAGAGCTTCGAAGATTGTGGGCGTGGTGCTGAATGCGGTCGAGGACGCCCCCCAGGTCGGCGGGTACTACGGCTACGACGGATAACGGAAGGGTGAACCGGGCGTGATCCGTTTCTTGAATGTCTATCTGCCCACCCGGGTGGTAGCGCTCTTGTTGGGCGAAACCATCGTGGTGCTGGGGTGTTTTCTGCTGGCGAGCCAGATACTGCTGGGGCCAGACATGGCGCTCGCGCTGGTGTACGAGGATGGCTGGCTGAAGCTGGCTGGCCTGACGCTGGTGATTGTGCTGCTGTCGTACTACTTCGACCTGTACGAGCCAGAGACGGTCTCAGTCCCGTTTCAGATCTTCTTCCGCATGCTGCTGGTGCTGGGCTTTTCCTGCTTTGTGCTCGCGGCGGCCATGTTTTTTTGGCCGGAAATCGCGATCCGGCAGAACCTGTACGCGCTTGGTTTCTTGCTGCTAACGCCGGCGTTGATGCTGTGGCGGCGCGCCTATGTGTGGATGGTCAACTTGCCCGGCTTGCGGGAACGGGTGTATGTCCTGGGCGATGGCGAACAGGCGCAGTCGATCGTGGAGCTGCTGCGCACCCGGCGCGACGTGGGCATGGAAGTGCTCGACTGGCGACCGCTGACCGAAGAAGAAGCGACGAGGCGCCGCGAAGTTTGGGGTGCCGAGATCAAGCGACTGCTGGCGGAAAAGAAGCCGCTGCAGCGCATCATTGTGGCCCTGGAAGAAGCACGCGGACAGATGCCCGTAGACGAGTTGCTGCAGGCCCGGTTACACGGTGTGCGGGTCGAGCGCGTGGGCGAAGTGAAGGAACAACTGATCGGCAAGATCCAGTTGTCCGGCCTGCAGCCGAGCACCATGTTCTACGGCGAAGGATTCCGCGTGAAGACCGGCGTGCAACTGACGCGCGTGCTGGTTTCGGGCCTGGTGGCCGGTTGCATCCTGCTGGTGTTTCTGCCGTTCTTTCCGCTGGTGGTACTCGCGGTTCGACTCAGTTCGCCGGGGCCCATCTTTTTCCGGCAAACGCGTGTGGGCATGGGTGGCAAGCCTTTCCATGTGTACAAGTTTCGCTCTATGCGCACAGACGCGGAGGCGAGCGGCGCCAAGTGGGCGGTGAAGAACGATCCGCGGGTGACGCCGATCGGGACGTTTCTCCGGAAGACGCGCATCGACGAGGTTCCGCAGTTGTGGAACGTGCTGCGCGGCGATATGGGCCTGGTGGGACCGCGGCCGGAGCGGCCGGAGTTTGTGCCCTACCTGGCGGAAAACCTGCCGTTCTATAACCTGCGGCACCTGATTCGTCCGGGCCTGACCGGCTGGGCACAGGTGCGGTACGGGTACGGAGCCACGCTGGAGCAGGCGCGCGAGAAGCTGGAGTACGACCTGTACTACATCAAACACATGACGCTGGGTCTGGATTTGCTGGTCATGTTCGAGACCATCAAGACCGTCGTGCGGAGACGCGGGCAATAGCGACGCGGGCGTAAGAGCGGAGTCGCGGACAATATTCCGTGTACGCCACGTAGAGATGGCGGAGCGACCAGTAGAGCGCTTCGGGCAGCACCTGGTTTTTGCGGAGATCGGCGCAGCGGCTAACCAGGTACTCGAAATAGGTGTCATCTGCGAAAGTTTCTTCCCAGCAGAGGCGGGCCATGGCTCCCATCCTGGCGAAGTCGTCTTCGCGCTCGGCGACGATCCGTTCCAGATGATGCAGGTGGCTCTCTGCAACACGGATCGAGAACTTCTCCCATGGCAGACCTTCGGGCCAGATCCACCGATCGGCGATGACAATCGGGGCGACGCCACTGCGCATAGCTTCAAAGAGCCGGATGCTGCCAGCGCCAACGCCCCGAGGGCACAGGCAGAAACGGGACCGGGCGAGCACCCTGGAAAACTGTTGTTCGCGATCTTGCCGAACTTCTTCGGAGCAAGCCCAGTAGTTGAAGGTAGAGGTGTCTTCCAGGAAGATGTCTTCGCGCTGGAACCGCATCGCCATGAGCTGACGCCGGACGGGATGCGACATGCGACCGACAAAGCTGAACAAAAGGTCTTTCGGGATGTTCTCGGCGGACTGAATCGCAGGATTGTAGTGACCGGAGAGGGCATAGGAGCCAGTGACGCACCGGCCCGTATTCCAGCGGCTCTCCAGTGCGGATTCGTACACACCGCGATTGAGCAGAAGAGGTTTGTCGCGGTAGGAGACGGTGAAGCATTTGCCGGGAAAGCGGCTGATTAACGGATGGTGCAGGGTTTCTCGCACGTAGCGATCCTGGCTGGACTCATTTCCGATGCCGCCGATCAGGATAAGATCGGCATCTTCGGGTCGCTCAACAAGCGAGTGGCGACGATCTGACAAGTCATAGACGCGCAGCAGGTTGGCGCGCACTTTTTCCGCTTCGGGATCGGGGTAGGAACTGAGCAGGACTTTAAGGGAATGCGGGGTGGCCACTCGCGCAGTGTATGCGGAAGCCAGCGGCCGCGCGAGTGTTCTAGCCGACACGTGCTGCCTAGGGGTTGTACAGATGCATGGATTGTGGGAGCAGGCTTAGCAACCCGGGTTAGAGTTTCGGAAAGCCCTGCATTGGAGCGCCTGTTTGTGAGGCAGGGCAGGGTGACAGGACGATGAAGGGGAAGAGGATGTTGCGTTGTGGGGCGGTGGTGTTGCTGGCCGGGATGGTGTCAGGTGGGGCAATTGCAGTGGCGCAGACTTCGAGCGCTACGCCGGCGGCGGACACGAGTGTGATCCTGACCGATGGCACAGCGCAGGTGACCCGGGTGGTGCCGGTGCCGGGCACCGTCAGTGTGGAGGCGCAACGCAGCCTGGCGAAGGCCTGGCCGGACGACCCGACGGTGCAGTCGCTGGAGGATCGGCGCAAGGGTACGGATGTGTGGCAGGCCGGGGCCGGGAAGGCGTTTGAGAAGCTGTACCCCGTGCAGGTGGAGGCCGCTACGGTGGCTGGCGTCCCGGTGCGGATGATTACGCCGAAAGAATTGCCGACGGCGCATGCGAACCGTGTGCTGATCAACCTGCACGGTGGTGGATTCAATTCCGATTCAGGATCGCTAACGGAGTCGGTGCCGGTGGCGGCGTTGTCGCGGACCAGAACGATTGCGGTGCTCTACCGGTTGGCTCCGGAGCATCCGTTTCCCGCGGCGCTGGACGATGCGATCGCGGTGTATCGCGAGGTGTTGAAGACCCATAAGCCTGCGGATGTGGGTATCTTCGGGACGTCGGCGGGAGCCATCCTGACCGGTGAAGTGGCGGTGCGGCTGAAGCAGCTTCACCTGCCCGAGCCGGGAGCGCTGGGCATCTTTTCGGGCTTTGGCGACTGGGCGAACCGTGGAGACTCCGAGGCCCTGTTTGGCCTGCGCGGTCTGGCCGGACACCTGGACGTGCCGAAGCCACGCACGCACGATGAGTACGCGGGCACGACGGACCTGAAGGACCCGGTGCTATCACCCATCTATGCGGACCTGAGCGGGATGCCGCCGACGCTGTTCATAACCAGCACCCGCGATCTGCTGTTGAGCGGAACGGCGACGCTGCACCGGGCGTTTCGCCGGGCGGGTGATGATGCGGAGTTGATCGTGTTTGAAGCACTACCGCACGCGTTCTGGAACGACCCAACGCTGCCCGAGACGAGGGAAGCGGACGAGGCGATGGCGCAGTTTTTCGAGAAGCACCTGGGACGCTGATCCGCTTCAGGCGAGCGGCCGGGTCGTGCACTGGCTCAGCAGAGCGTGGCAGGCTAACGGCTCGGCAGTTGCCGTGCGATTGCCTGGTAGCGGGGATCGGAGCCGAGGGCGTCGAACTCCGGGTAGCAGCGTATCCAGAGCAGATCGGGTGCATGCTGATGGACGGCGATGGTGAGTTGAGTGAGGGCCTGCTCGCGGTCTCCCACGGCCATGTAGGCGGTGGCGAGTCGGAAGGCCGATACGTACCCGGTGCGACTCTGCTGCTGCAGGCGCTCCAGTTTCCAGCGGGCTATGCCTGAGACACCAGAACTGCGGTATGCGTCGCTGATCTGTGCGGCAGAAGCTTCGTCTCCATCGGAGCGGTAGGACTGCTCGAGGAAGTCGGCGTACTGCGTGGGATTTCCGCGATACAGGGAGATGAGCGCGAGGTTGTAGAGCAGGCGAGGATCGTGCGGGAATGCTTCCAGGCGAGCCCTGCCTTCGGCGAAGGCTTCGTCATACCGGCGTGCTTGCAGCAGCGCCTGGCTCATGGCCCACGGCTTTGAGAGCGAATCGAGGCGCGATGCTGTTCGTTGCATCTCCACGGCATCCTGCTCACGGTGAATCGCCGCAAGCATCTTCGACTGAAAGTGATAGATCTCGGCGTTCGCAGGGTCGAGTTGGCGGGCGCGCTCGCACTCCGGGTTGGCGACCTGGTATTGCCAGGTGTTCAGGAAGAGAGAGCCACACTGCGCGAGGTGAACTTCCGCAAGATTCGGAGCGAAACGGAGAGCTTTGGCGGCTGCATCCTGCTGCAGACCCAGGGCAGCGGTGGGATCGATGCGGCCGTTGACGAGCGTTGCGCCATAGTACATGGACATGCCTGCCCAAGCTGCGCCGTAGTCGGGCTCGATCTCAATGGCGCGCTTGAAGTAGTCCGAGGCTGCGAAGGGGTGCCCGCCGAACCAGAGATATTGGCCGTGCAGGTATGCCTCCTGTGCCCTGGGGTCGTGACCGGGGACGGCCGTGTTTCTGGAGTGCGAACCAATAAGCCGCGGGACGGCGATGGTAGCGGTTGCCACTGCAAGGAGGAGCAGGAAGGCGTAAGCCGCATAGCGCTGGTAGCGGCGGGTCGGCCGATCGGCTCCGGTTGGTTTCGCAGTGGTGTCTGCGGACGCGGGGGTTGAAGGTGGCGCTTGTGTGGGGGAGGGATCGGGCGGCGCTGCGGGCGTCGGCGCGTCCGGCTGGATCACGGGAGCGATGAAGCGGTAGCCGGAGCGCTGGACGGTTTCGATGTAGCGGGGAGAATCGGCGGAGTCGCCCAGCGCTTCCCGAAGCTTGCGAACGGACTTGTTGAGGCCGTGCTCGTAGTCGACAAAGGTGCCTGGAGGCCAGAGGCGCTGCTGGAGGACTTCGCGGGTGAGCACGGCACCGGGCTGTTCGAGAAGCGCTATGAGCAGGTCCAGCGGTTGTGGAGCAAGACGGATGCGGACGCCGTTGCGATAGAGTTCGCGAGCCTGAACGTCGAGCTCAAAGATGCCGAATCGGATAGTCGTCTGTGGCTGCAGTACGGGCATAGGCTCGATTCCGGCTGGCTTTGGGCGCAATGGTACCACCGGAACTGAGCGGTGCCCGACGACTTTGAGCCGCATTGCCGCGGGGAGGTGAAGCAGTAAGTGGAGATGATCGAAGCGGTTACGTGGGGAGCTAGAAGTTACCCGCCGGCCATTGCTTCCCTAAGTGGGGTGCGCCAGGATGCGGACGTTCTCTGGTGCGGATTGGTTGGAAGCACCGAAGACAACAGGAGAGTCACCCCATGAAGTTGCAAATGGCCGTGCGCAAGCTGCGCGTTCGTCTCGTTCTTATTCCCACTCTCGTCTTGTTCTGCTTCGCTGCTTTCGCCACTCGGGCCAATGCGGCATGCGGTGCTCCCCAGGGCACCCGGGAAGGCGCGGCGAAACTGCCGCTGTTCTTCGGCGCAGATGAGGAACCCTTGTTTATCAACCCGAGCATCGTGGGCATGTGGCACGCGATCTACACCATTGAGGGCACGGACACCGTCTTCAATGACAGCTTCAAGACCTGGCACATCGACGGCACCGAGGTCGAGAGTGCGTTTCTTAGCCCGGAGGGCGGCAACGTTTGCATGGGCGTGTGGAAGTCGGCTGGCGGCCGCAGCGTAAAGCTGCACCACCTGGGCTGGCTGTTCAATCCTGCGACGCCTTCGGCGACGGCGACGAACTACTTCACCATGGACGAGGTAGTGACGGTCGCGCCGAACGGCAAGACCTACACCGGGACGTTCGACTTCAAGGTGTGGAACCTGGACGGCACGGCGACACCGACGGAAGTGAAAGGCACGATCGCAGCGACACGCATCCGGTTGTAGCTGCTTGCTTTCGCAGATGTGAAACGCCTGCCGCTTCCGCTTGGAAGTGGCAGGCGTTGTGTCTTGACTGGGGTGCGAAAGGCTTACGCGGAGGCGAGCTGGTCCTGCTGCTTGGCGGCCTCTTCCTTGTACCAGGCGACGGTCTGTTCTAGGCCGGCGCGGAAGTCTTCCATGGGCTTGTAGCCGAGTTCTTCACGGCCGCGGGTGATGTCGGCGAGGGAGTGCTGTACGTCGCCTGTGCGGACGGGGCCGTACTGCGGCGGGTGCGGGAAGCCGAGGATTTCGGCAAGGCCGTGGTACAGGTCGTTCAAGGTGTGGCTGTGGCCGGTGCCGACGTTGAAGACGCGGCCGGTGGCAACTGAGTCGGGCGCGGTGGCGGCCAGCAGGTTGGCCTGCACTGCGTTGGCGACAAAGGTGAAGTCGCGCGAGACGGAGCCGTCGCCGTTGATGGTGGGCGTCACGCCGGCCATCATCTTGTAGATGAACTGCGCGATGACGCCGGAGTAGGGCGAGTCCGCAGCCTGGCGCGGTCCGAAGATGTTGAAGTAGCGCAGGCAGACGCCCTGCATGCCGTAGACCTTGCAAAAGCTCTGGATGTAGTACTCGCAGGTGAGCTTTTGCACGGCGTAGGGCGAGAGCGGCATGGGCGCCATGGTCTCGACCTTGGGCTGCGTGGGCTGATCGCCGTAGGCCGAGCTGGACGCGGCGTAGACGATGCGGCGGACCTTGGCATCGCGCGCGGCGAGCAGTACCTGCACGGTGCCGTTGATGTTGTTGTTGTGCGAGGTGAGCGGGTCCTGCACAGAGCGGGGAACGGAGGCGAGGGCGGCCTGGTGCAGCACCACATCGGCGCCTTCGCAAACGGCGCGCATGAGTGCGCCGTCCTGGATGTCGCCCTGGTGGAACTCGACCGAGGAGCGAATGTCTGCGAGGTTTTCAAGCCGGCCGGTGACCAGGTTGTCTACGCCGCACACTTCGTGACCCTGCTCAACAAGTTTGTGGGCGAGGGAAGAGCCGATGAAGCCTGCGATGCCGGTGATGAGATAGCGTGCCATGGGTGTTTTCAGATGAGCACGGCGCAGGGATTCACGACGGCTCTATGCCTTCCAAGATGATTTGGAACCAAGCTATTCCATGGTAGCGGAATCGCAATCCCACCTTTTGACTAGAAATGAATCATTGGAGAAAGTGGGGCTGGTGAAATAATGGGCGGAGCATGTCTGCCACTCGTGTGTCCTCCCTGTCTGCCCCTCGCCTGGAACGCCTGAAGAACCGTAGCGCCGCAATCGGCATTATCGGATTGGGCTATGTCGGATTGCCGCTGTCGATGCTGCTCGCGGAGGCGGGCTTCAAGGTGACGGGCTTCGATATCGATCAGAAAAAGGTCGATAGCCTGATGGCGGGGAAGTCGTACATCTTCCGC
This sequence comes from Terriglobus aquaticus, assembly GCF_025685415.1. Lineage (NCBI taxonomy): Bacteria > Pseudomonadati > Acidobacteriota > Terriglobia > Terriglobales > Acidobacteriaceae > Terriglobus > Terriglobus aquaticus. Next base: position 2,368,658 of record NZ_JAGSYB010000001.1, on the reverse strand, counting down.
ATCCCGTCCGAAGAGATCGAGAGCATCCGCAGCAAGGGCTTTACGGCGACGGCGGACTTCAGCAAGCTGACCGACATGGATGCCATCATCCTGTGCGTGCCGACGCCGCTGAACGAGCACCATGAGCCGGACATGTCGTACATCGTGGATACGGCGAAGATGATCGCGCCCTGGCTGCAGGCCGGGCAGTTGGTCGCGCTGGAGAGCACGACCTATCCGGGCACGACCGAAGAAGTTCTGATTCCGCTGCTAGAGGCCGGCAACAAGCAGGGCCTGAAGGTGCAGGGACCGGAAGGCGAGCCGGCCGAGTCGGGCGTGTTTTACGTTGCGTTCTCGCCGGAGCGCGAAGATCCGGGCAACACGACCACGGCGCGCCACAACATTCCCAAGGTAGTCGGTGGTCACGAGCCGATTGCGGCGGAACTGGCGGCAACGCTGTATGAAGGCATCTTTACCCGCGCGGTTCGCGTGTCGACCACGCAGGCAGCGGAGATGACGAAGCTGCTGGAAAACATCTATCGCTGCGTGAATATCGCGCTGGTGAACGAGATGAAGGTGCTGGCGCTGCGCATGGGCATCGACATCTGGGAAGTGATCGATGCGGCGGCGACCAAGCCGTTCGGCTTCCAGGCCTTCTATCCGGGCCCCGGTTTGGGTGGTCACTGCATTCCGATCGACCCGTTCTACCTGAGCTGGAAGGCAAAGGAGTTCGGCTTCCACACGCGGTTTATCGAGCTGGCCGGTGAAGTGAACGAGGCCATGCCGGAGTTTGTGGTGGCGCAGGTGGCGAAGGCTCTAAACAAGCACAAGAAGCCGCTGAACGGCGCCAAGGTGCTGATGCTGGGTATGAGCTACAAGAAGGACATCGACGATCTGCGCGAATCGCCGTCGCTGACCCTGATTGAGCTCCTGCGCGATGAGGGCGCCGAGGTGGTGTACAACGACCCGTACCACCCGACGGTGGGCCGCGGCCGCAAGTACAACCTGAACATGACGTCGACGCCGCTGGAGAACCTGGGTCAGTACGACTGCGTGCTGATCGCGACGGATCACACGGACTACGATTACGCCCGCATTGTGAAGGAAAGCCAGTTGGTGGTGGACTCGCGCAACGCGACGAAGGGCATTCAGGCGGACAACCTGGTGCGCTGCTAAGTCAGGGGCGAGTGCCCGCCGGCGGGCGGCCGTTTCGAGAGAAGGAGCACGTCAGGCCCGTTTGAACGTCCAACGTTCGCGCGGGCCTGTTTTGCCGAGGCGAATGAAAGCCGGTGCTGGGTCTGCGGCAACGGCTTTGGCGAAGTGGTGAGGGTATGGGTACAGGTCTAGGACATTACATCCCGATCGTCGCTTACCTCGGCTTCTGGATCATGTGCATTGTGTCGCTTACCGGGCGGCCGGTGCTCGGCATGTATTACGTGATGCCGTTCCTGCCGTACCGGACGATGCGATTTCACTTCGAGGATTACCCGCTGGCGTCGCAGACGGTGACGTTGCTGGTGGTCTGCGTGATCCTTGGGGCGTTCTTCAAAGGCAAACGGCTTCCGCCTTCGGCGTTATATCCGGTGTGGATCCTGTTTGTGGTCTACCTGTATGTGTCCATGTGGCTGGGCGGCATTATGGGCAACGCTCCATTGCCACTATGGCTGAACGACGCCAACCTGGTCACCTGGAAGGACTATCTGATTCTTCCGATGGTCCTGTTTGCGGCCAGCATGGTGCTGGAAGACCGCAAGCAGATACGGACCGCTCTCATCGTGGTGGCGATCTCCACGGCGCTGGTCGATCGAAGCGCGTTGCTGGAGAGCCTATCGCACAGTTGGGCTGTGTTCGATGAGAACAAGCGGACCAGCGGCCCGATTGCCTATGGGCCGAATCAGCTGGCCGCGTTCCTGACGCAGTTTGCGATGTTCTTCTGGGCGTTTGCGCGGGTGCTGAAACGCTTCAAGACGAAGTTCTGGTTCTACGTCTTGACAGGCTTCACGCTGATCACGATGCTGTACGCCTTTTCGCGCGCGGCATACATTGCAACGCTGGTGGCAATTGGCGCACTGGCGCTGCTGAAGGATCGGAAGCTGCTGGTTGTGCTGGTTGTGTTCCTGGTGACGTGGCAAACCGTGGTGCCAACCGCGGTAAGCGAACGCGTGAACATGACGCACGATGCGAACGGGCAACTGGAAGCGTCGGCACAGGAGCGCGTGGACCTGTGGACCCAGTCGCGCGACATGTTCATGAAGAATCCGGTCACGGGAATCGGCTTCGGATCGTTCCAGTTCGGCGAGCACACGGACAACCTGAAGGACACGCACAACTACTATGTGAAGGTGCTGGTGGAGACCGGCCTGATCGGGTTCCTTATCTTCGCGGCGATGCTGTTCATCATGTTTAGCGCGTCCTGGAAGCTGTTCCGTACGGCGAAGCTGGCCAAGGATCCACTCTACGAGGCGCTGGGCCTGGGTATGCTGCTGCTGCTGACTTCGGCGCTGGTGCTGAACGGCTTTGGCGATCGCTGGAGCTACGTGGAGATCAACGGGCTGATGTGGGTGGTGATGGGCGCTACGCTGCGGGCACAGGTGTTGGTGAACGAGTTGAACGGCGCACCATCGGGCCAGCGCAAGAAGTTAGGACCGCCGCGCAAATTCGCCACCGCCGTACCCGGTCCGCCGCGGCTTGTCCCGCAGACGCGCTAGGTGTGCGAAGAGGGAAGCACGTTGTTGATATAGCCTTCGGAGCCACGCTGGCTGACACACTGGCCGGGATTGCCCAGGATGAGCGAGGACGGTTGAACGTTGAAGTTTACATAGGCTCCCGGTGCGATGAGCGAGTCGTGTTCGACGCGCACCTTGCCGACGATGAAGGAGCCTGCACCGACCCACACGCGATCCCCGAGCACGGGCGCGCCCTGGTTGGCGCCGCGGCTGGTGGCACCGATGGTTGCGCCCTGGTTGATGTTTACGTTGGACCCGATTGTGGCAAAGGGACTGATCACCACGCCGCCGAAGTGGCCCAGGTACAGGCCGGGTCCGATGCGCGTCTGCGGCGAGATGTCGAAGCCGTAGCGGAAGCGATAGTGATTCAGAAGAATGCGGTTGTACAGGTAGGCGAGCAAGAGAGGCGAGCGCTTGCGAGCGGAGTAGAAGGTGACTTTGCGCAGGTACCATGTGAACCGGAAACCGGGTTCGTGCCACCACGCGCTGAGGAAGGCGCCCGCGCTGGTGCTTGCGCGATAGCGGTATACGTCCGCGCGCAGCGTTTCCCAAAGCTTCATCGGTTGGATCCGTGTTCGAGAGGTGCGAGGGTCATGGCAGATTGCGGGGATAGTCGCCGATGAGTATACCGTCAGGTGCCGCAGCTGCTGGAGACCGCAAGAAGGTAGCGCTGCTGTACCACGAGCTGCGGCCCCAGGGGTCGGCCTATTCGTACGTGTTGCCGTGTGCCCGGTTTGAGCAGCAGCTGCGGATGATGGCAGAGCTGCCGGCCACGTCCTATGAGCCGATTGTCACGTTCGATGATGGGCACGTCTCGAACTACACGTATGCGCTGCCGGCTCTCGAAGCATCGGGCCGTTCGGCTTTCTTCTTCATCACTGCCGGGTGGACGGGTGTGCGCCCGGACTACATGGACAAGACGCAGTTGCGTGCTCTGCACACGGCGGGGCACGGCATTGGAGCGCACGGCTGGACGCACACGCTGCTGACGCAGTGCAGCGCAGCGGATCTGCGGCACGAACTGGTGGATGCGCGATCGGCCCTGGAAGACGCGATCGGCGCGCCGGTGACGAGCCTTTCACTGCCGGGAGGGCGCAGCAATGCGGCGGTGATCGAGGCATGCCACGAGGCGGGGTATACGACCGTGTGGACGTCGGTACCGGGAGCAGTGAAGAGCTCCAGCGAGGCGACGGTCGGTCGATTCAACATCCTGGCAGGACACAGCGACGCGTTTCTGCAGCGCTTGCTGGACCCCGCGAGCGGGGAACTGGCGCGTGCGGCCCGCGTGGGACGGTGGAAGGCCATGGCACAACGAGTGATGGGCGATGCCGCGTACGCGCGGTTGTGGGCGTTGCTGAACCGCAAAGAAGGCGATGCGACGGACCCGGGAGCGCAGCGAGTGGACGGGGCGCTGTGAACGTTCTGCAACTGATCAGCAGCGGAGGCATGTACGGGGCGGAGGCGGTGATCCTGAATCTGTCGCACGTGCTGGAACGCGAAGGCGACCGGAGTGTGATCGCCAGCTTTGCCAATGCGAGCCAGCAGATGCACGAGCGAGCACAGGCCGAGGGACTGACGTCCGTGCTTGTGCCGTGCAGCGGGCAGGTGAGTGTACCGACGGTGCATGCGATTCGCGAACTGGTGTCGAAGTACGGCATCGATGTGGTGCATGCCCATGGGTACAAGGCCGATGTGTACTGCTGGGCGGCGCTGCGCGGCGGGCAGGTGCCGATGGTATCCACTTGCCACACCTGGTACGACAATGATCTGGCGGTGCGTGTGTATGGTGCGGTAGACCGGTGGGTGTTGCGGCAGTTCGCAAGGGTGGTGGCGGTCTCAGCGGAGGTGGAGCAGCGCCTGCTAACAAGCGGCGTTCGAGCTGACCGGGTGCGGCGCATTCGGAACGGCATCGATCCTGCAGTGTTCAGCGACGTGGCGAACGGCCGTGCTGGAGCGCACCGCACGTCGTTGCGCGTGGGACTGGTGGGACGGCTTTCGCGTGAGAAGGGTGTGGACGTGTTTATCGAGGCTGCGGCTGAAGTGCTGCAGACCTTGCCTGACATCGAGTTTGTCGTTGTGGGCGAGGGACCAGACCGGCCTCAGCTTGAGGAACAGATCCGGAAGCTGAGGATCGAGTCCCGGCTGCGCCTGCTGGGCCACCAGGAAGCGATGCTGCCGGTGTATGCAGGGCTGGACCTGATGGTGTCGGCGTCGCGGCAGGAGGGCTTGCCGGTCGCATTGCTCGAGGGCACGGCGAGCGGGCTGCCGCTGGTGGCGACCACTGCGGGTGAGATTCCTACCTTAGTGGTGCCGGGTGAGACCGGGCTGCTGGTGACTCCCGGAGATGCGCACGCCTTGGCGGCTGCCATGCTGCGGCTGCTGAGCAGCGAGACTGAGCGTCTGGCGTTTGGCCGCAATGCACGCGCGCGTATCGTGCAAGAGTTTTCTGCCGACCGGATGAGTGCGGACTATCGCGAGGTGTACCAGCAAGCCGCGCGTTCGGAGCGGCGCGCATGAGTCACAGCCCGGTGAGGTTGCGCGTGTACATGATGGACCTGTTAGCGACGGTGCCGTACTACACGGCGTACCTGTCGCGAGCTCTGCTGCAGCACGGCGTGGACGTAAGCGTTGGGTCGATCACGTACTACCTGGACCTGCACTGCTTCGACAGCCGCGGTCTGACGTTGAAGCCGGGCTGCATGGATGTGGTGGGGCGCTTCCCGCGGTTGCCGCGCACGCTGCGCCGCCTGTTGAAGGTGGCGGAGACCGCATTGAATCACGGTGCGTTGGGTGCGAAGTTTCTGGTGCGTCCGCCCGATGTGCTGCATGTGCAGTTTCTGCCGATGTTCTTGTCGCGCGCACCCATGGACCTATGGCTGATGCGGCTGGCACAACGGCGCGGTGCGCGCGTGGTGCTGACCGTGCATGACCTGATGCCGCACAACACCGCCGATCTGCACCGTGCAAAATTTGAGGATCTGTATCGCAGCGTGGATCGCCTGATCTGCCACTCGGACTCGATCCGCGCGCGACTGCAGACGGAGTTCGGGATTGCGAATGAGCAGGTTGACGTGATCCCGCACGGGCCGTTCTTTTACGATCTGCCGCTTGCTGACGAGGATGGGGTGCGCAAGGGGTATGGGATCGCCGATGGCCAGCAACTGGTGCTTTGGCAAGGCATCCTGTCGGCGTACAAGGGTCTGGACCTGTTGCTGGAGGCGTGGGCAGCGGTAGAGGCGGAGTTTGCGGGAGCGACATTGGTAGTCGTGGGAACAGGGTCGACGGAGCTGACGGATGCGGTACGGGCCCAAGTGACTCGTCTTGGGCTGCACCGCGTGGTGCTGGACTTGAGGTTTACGTCGACAGAAGAGCTGGTGGCGCTCTACAGGGCGGCGTCGGTCGTGGTGTATCCGTATCGCGCGATTACGACGAGTGGTGCGCTGGCGACGGGTGTTGCGTTGGGAAAGACGATCGTTGCGAGCGACCTGCCGGTGTTTCGCGAGTTGCTGACGAACGAGGAAGATGCCCTGCTGGTCGAGCCCGGCGATGTCGAGGCGCTGGGTCGGGCGATGCTGCGCGTGCTGCAGGATGCGGGTCTGCGAGAGCGGCTGGCCGCCGCGGTACGGCAAAAGGAGTTCGGCTCCGAGTCGTGGAAGAGCATTGCGGCGCAAACCGAGCAGGTGTACGTGAAGGCGTGCGCGGCCGGTAGCAGAGAGAGGTCCGCCGCTTGAGCAAAGTGGATGTGGTAATGGCCGCCTACAATGCCGCCCGATACTTGCCCACGTCGATTGGGAGTGTGCTGGCGCAGACGGAGCCGGATTGGCACCTGGTGCTGGTGGACGACGGATCGACGGATGACACGGAGGCCGTAGCGCGCGAGTACAAGGAGCGGCTGGGCGATCGCATGACCTACGTGCGGCAGAAGAATGGTGGGCCGTCGGCGGCGCGCAACACCGCGATCCGGGTTTCCAGTTCGCCGCTCATCGCCATGCTGGACGCGGACGATGTGTGGTTGCCGGACCGGTTGGCGCGCGCGGTCGAGATCTTTGAGCGCGAACCGACGGTTGGGCTGACTTACGGCGGGATCACGCGTTTTCGCGAGCCGGATGTGACGGTGGATACCTTCTACGGCAACAGCGGCAAGGCCGAAGGCTACGTGGCGGAGCGGATTTACACGCGCAGCATGGAAGTGCCCTGTTCATCGGTGACGATCCGGCGCAAGTGCCTGGAGAGTGCGGGCATGTTTGACGAGACAATGCACGCAACCGAAGACCGGGACCTATGGCTACGCATTGCCCAGCGGTTCAAGGTTGGCTTCGTCCCGGAGGTGCACGTGCGGTATCGCATGTCCGCCTCTTCGCAGTCGGCAGACCCTCTACGCATGCTGCAAACGCAGCGCTTCTTCGTGGACAAGCACTATGGCGAGCCCGGTTGCGGCTGGCGTCCAAGGCAGGAAGCGTTGGCTCGCATCTATCGCCAGCAGGCGGAAGGTTTTGCGGATCGCAAGGAGTTTGGAACTGGCCTTCGGAACGCCTTGCATGCCCTGACGCTTGCGCCGTGGCAGACGGCCAACCTGCGCACGACCGCGTCGATTACCTTGCGTTCGTTGCGGAAGCGGTAGGAGACGGCTTCTCAATCAGGATGGGCGGAAGCTCGACTTCAGATTGCGGATGGTTTGGAAGAGATCGCGGCCGCCCGGAAGCAGGAACAGGATGAGAGCGAACAAAGCATAGCTGACCACAAGCACGCCCGCCACTGCGGGGAGCTTGTGTACGTTGCGCATCCAGTACAGGGCCGCCGCTACGAGTGGCGAGGCGATCAGGAACGGCAGGATCGTGCGGGCCAGATGTCCGCGGCCGATGTAACCGCGACGGGTCATGATGTAGAGAATGAGAGGGGTTTGTAGGAAGAGGAACGCGAGTGCGGAGCACTTGGCGACGCCATAAGCACCCCAGTGCGCCCCGACGGCAAACGAAGCGATGCCGATGAGGGAAGAGACGACTGAGTAGCGCATCTGCTCGTCGGTGCGATTCTCGGTGGTGAAGACCCAACCGGTGCTGGAGAACAGCGGCGCAAGCAGGCCCCCCAGACAGACCCAGGCAAAGATGGGAGCGGCGCCGGTCCAGTGAGGGCCAAGCATGGCGCGAATGATGGGCTGTGCCAGCAGAACGCACCACAGCATGGCGGGCATGGTGGCCAGTAGGGCCAGCCGAAGCATGGTCTGGTACGAGCGGCGGAAGAGCTCGGGCTGATCGTGGAGCTTGGATAGCAGCGGGATAGACACCTGGTTGATCGGTGCCAGGAGTTGGTTGAGCGGCTGCACGGTGAGCGTGTAGCTGCGGTCGTAAAGGCCGAGTTCCGTCTTGCCGGCGACGACTCCGACGATCATGTTGTCGGCCGTCATGCTGAAGTAGGTGGCCAGGTTGACGACCGTCAGATTGCGGCCGAAGCGCATGTGCTGGGTGACGGAGGTCTCGCGCTGGAATGCGGTTGGCCACCATCGTGCAAACGAGAAGGTGATGATGACCATGGTGAACGACGAGGCAAGCTGGCCAAGCACCAGCGACCAGTAACCGAAACCGGTGACCGCGAGCGTGATGGTTACGGTGGTAGCGGCGCAGAGGCTTGCCAGATCGCCGATGACCAGGGCCGAGTACTGCAGGCGGCGCTTCAGCAGGGCGTTTGGCACCATGTTCAGGGTGCTCAGCACGAGCATGCCGCCCAGCGCGATCACGATGCCGACGGTGCGCGGCTCATGATAGAAACGGCCGACCAGCGGGGAACCCAGCGCCATGAGGAGGGCCAGGCCGATGCTGACGGCAAGGTTGCGCCAGAAGAGAGAAGAGACCTGGGACCGCGTAATGTCGGGCGAGCGGACAATGGCCTGGCCGAAACCGATGTCGTTGAAGGTGCTGATGAATCCGAGAATGGGTGAGACCATGGCGACCAGGCCATACTCGGCGGGGCTGAGAAAGCGCGCTACGACAGCGGCGGAGCCGAAGCGGACGACGAACTTGATCGCCTGGGCGCCCATGGTGGCGAAGCTGCCCTGCACGGTGCGACGCTTCAGGTCCTGCTGGTCGAAGGCGAAATCGAGCTGATCCGGCGGTAAGGTTTCCGCCGCTTCCACGGTGTTGGTACTCATGGCGCCTCTTTAGTTGCCGACGACGGAGCGAATCACGTCGAGGTAGGCGTGGCCGTGGACCGAATCCGGCTCAACGTAGTTGCCCTCGGCCCACTCGTTCCAGGCTTTGAGGAAGACGATACGGTGTTCCGGGGTGTTTCCGGCAACGCGATCCACAGCCTTTTGCAGGTACTGCCGGAACAGTTCCGGAGTTTCGCCTTCATAGACGACGCCGCGGTGAGCAGAGCGCGGCGTGTTGTCCCAGCCGGGAAGAACACACGGCAAGAAGCGCTCGCCTTGCGGCATGTCAGCCATGGCGTGCGCGACCACGTCGCGGTACTCAATGCGGGTTGGGCGCAGCCACGATTTCGGCTTGCGGCGATTGAAGCGCTCGCCGAAATTCAGCTCTTTCCAGCGGCGGTTCCAGTTCGTGTCCCGCGTGGCACGGCCCTTGGTCTCCAGGTAGTCCTGGGGAGCAAGCGGTGTTACTGCGTCGAAAGGAGCGAGCAAGTCGGACTGCCAGGGATCGACGCCGTGCTTGTAGCGGTTGGAGATGGCGACGAAGTAGAGGCCCGGGTAGCCGGCTTGCGCGGCGAGCTCGCGCCAGTGATCGATGAAGGCAGACGACGAAGGCAGGTCGTGCGGAGCGAAAATGACAAACATGGGTTTGCCATCGACCTTGAGGTAGCGCGGGTCCTCAAACGCCTTCTGCGCCCAGCGGAAGTGGGCTTCTTCGTCGGCGCGTCCGGGGTAGGTCTGCTCCATAAGGAGCGATTTCGGATTGCCGTGCCAGATGCCGGTCCAGGACTGATTGGCCCAGGCGAGGCAGAACGGAAAATCGGGTTTGCCGCTGTCGCGAACCTCTTCAAAGGGGCGTTCGATGATGCGGCGGCCGTTGCCGAACCAGTAGTGCCAGTAGCAGAACGCCTCAACGCCGGCGGCGCGGGCAAGTTCCGCCTGATGCTCGCGGGTTTCGGGGACGCGAAGGTCGTAGAAGCCGAGGTCAGCCGGCAGACGCGGCTGCCGATGTCCGCGAAAGAGCGGCTTGGCTTTTGCGACGTTGGTCCACTCGGTGAATCCGGGACCCCACCATAGATTGTTCTCGGGGATGGGGTGGAACTGCGGCAGGTAGAAAGCAATGATGCGGGCGGCGAGAGAGCTCATAGGGCGAACACGGATAGCGGGCCTTCGCAGCGCATGGCCACCTGCAGCCGCCGGACTTTCCTAGGGTGAACCAACGCGATTCTAGCATTGGCAGACGCGCGAAGTGACGTACCAGAACGGGTCAGGCAGCCCGCCCCGAGCGTGTTAGATACGTGGCGAGCAGGGTGCGCAAGGCCTTGAGCCGGACTTGCGGGCCGAAGCGAATGGCTTGCAGAAGATCGTGGCGAGCGCCGGGCTTGCCCTGTTTCCAGCGGGTGTAGCCGCGGTAGAAGTAGTTGAGCCCGATTTCGCGGTGCATGATGCGACGTGTGCTCTGCGGCATGGGCTCGTTGCCGAGCAAGGAGTGAAACGCGCGGATCAGGTAGTTCTGCAGTTTTTCACCGTTGCCGGTGATGTTCTGGCCGGTGCCTTCGGTGCGGATCATGAGCGGTTCGTTGACCCAGGCCACTTTGCCGCGCAAAGTCATCTTGGTGAACAGCTCCACGTCTTCGCAGGCGAGCATGGTCTCGTCGAACAGGCGGCAGGCTTCCATGGCGTCGCGGCGAAACACCATCGCGGATGGAAACAGGAAGCGGGATTGGATGTAGGCGTCGGTGACGTCGCCTTCGCAGGTTAGGGGGCGCTCGGCGAGGAAGGAAGGCTTTGTGCTGCCATCGGCGTACTCCACGCTCAGGTCCGTGAAGACGATGGTCACGGCCGGATCCTGAAAACGCGGCATCTGGCGTTCCAGCTTGTCCGGAAGCCAGGCGTCATCGGCATCCAGTAGAGCGACGAACTCCGACTGCGACGCGCGGATGCCGGTGTTGCGAGCGCCGGGCAGGCCCTTGTTCGCCTGGCGGATGTAGCGAATGCGGTCGAGGTAGGGCTGTATTACCTCGGCGGTGTTGTCGGTGGAGCCATCGTCAACCACGATGACTTCGAGATCGGTATAGGTTTGCGCGAGAGCACTTTCGATGGCGCGCGGAAGGTAGCGAGCGCAGTTGTAGCTGGGAATGATGACGGAGACGCTGGGGTGCATGCCGTAGGCCCTGGAGGTGGAGTGTTGCTCGACCTGCTGATCGAGCCGTTGCAGTAGCGCCGCGTCATCGGGAAATTTGCGGGCAAAGTGATCGGCTGAGCGCAGCAGAAGAGGGACGTCGTGTTCGCCCAAGGTGCGCGGATGTGCGTGCTGGCCGCGCCAATCGGTGTAGCGCAGGTTCTTTGCATCGAGGCGCACGTCTGCTCGATTGAGCAGGAAAGTGTGATAGATCGCCTCCTCTGGGGAGGGGCGCGATGCGAAATGGCGATGCAATCGCTGCCACGTCGGATCGTTCGCCAGCAGAAGGTGGGCGACCTTGCGACGCATGGTCATCCAGGCATCGCCGGCGAAGCAACGCAGGCCATCGTGGAAGGGTGTGAACCGCCGGATCAGCCAGGGCGCCGTGAAGCAGTACCGTTCCGCAGGCACGTCGAAGCGGCGGGCGATGGTATACGGCAGGTACGGGATGGCCACGTAGCGGCGAAACGCAAGCTGCTGGTAGCGTGGCTGCGCGAAGGGGAAGGCTCCGCCTGGCCGCTCCGACGAGTATGCAGACGAGGCATAGGTGATTTCGCGATTGTCGAGGTAGCCGTCGACGCTGCTGTTCTGAAGCTGGTGGAGGATGTGCTCCGCGGTTTGGATCGGGTAATCGGCGGCGCTGAGTGAGACGAACCAGTCGGGGTCGCCCCAGCCGTCGTTGCGATCTGTGTACAGCAGACGGAGGGCGGCCATGAGCGAATCGACGACGCCGATGGTGCCCCAGCCGCTGTTGACCCACTGGTCAACGAAGCGAACGTTAGCAGGAAAGTCTGCCCGATTGAGTGCGGCTTTGCCGAAGTCATGATGGATAGCGATCGGCGGATCGCCGAACATGTGATTCAACCGGTGACACAGTCGAATCGCCTGAGCGGGAGCCGTATGCGTGACGAGTACGAAACCGATGGGCGGCTTCATGAAGCAGTCTGCACGCCTCGCGGAACCAAGCTGCGGTATACCGCAATGATCTCTTCGGCGAAGTGTTCCGGGGAGTAATCCCGCTGGACCAGGGCAGCGGCCTGTTGGCCCATGCGTTGTGCGAGTGCGGGTTCGTTGATCAGCGAGAGGATGCGGTCCGCCAGGGCCTGCGCGTCGCCGTGCGGGACCAGATAGCCGTTCTCGCCAGGACGAATGATCTCGGGGATGCCACCTACCTCGGTAGCGATGACGGGCTTGCGTTGTGCCATGGTTTCGAGGATCGAGAGAGGGAAGCCCTCGCGATGCGTCGACAGGACGCAAAAGTCCATGATGCCGATGAGCGGCTTGACGTCTTCGCGATGCCCCGCAAACACGAAGCTGCTCGCGATGCCGAGCTTGTGAAGCAGCGCGGAGACTTCCTCGTAGTGCGCGCGATTCACGTCGACCATACTCTTGTCGCCAACGATGAGGAAGCGTGTGTCGGGGCGTTGCTGCAGCACGAGTGCGGCCGCATGGGCCAGAGTCGGGTAGTCCTTCTGCGGGTTGACGCGGGCGACCATGCCGACCACAGGCGCACCCTCCGGAATGCCAAGATCGCTGCGGAGCTGTGCAGAGGTTTGCTGGTCAGCATTGGGGGCTGGAACAGTTACCGCGTCGTAGATGACTCGCGCTTTGCGCTTGCCGCCTGGTATCGGTGAGAAGTCCCTCGCCTGTTTGGACACGAAGATGAATGCCTGAACCGTGCGAAGGATGAGCCAGTCTTTCCACAACGGGCGAGTCGGATACACGTTGCGCACATGGCTGACGCGCTTGGCCCCTGCAAGCATTGCGGCAAAGCCGCAGGTGATCGCACCGTTGATTTCAGCGAAATGAACGATGTCAGCACCGGCGTCGCGGAGTTTGGACGCAACCAGTTTGGACTGCTGATAGAAGCGGCCGAAGTGGCGCAGGCTCGGTACGGGCTGCTGGTACAGGACCGTCTCAATGCCGCGTTCCGCAAAGGCGGGAGCAACGTTGGCGTCCTGCATGCAGAACGCGACATGATCGATTTGGTGCCTCGTCGCGTCAACAAGGCGAAGTGTGGCAATCTCGACGCCGCCGATGCCAGCCCAGGGCATGATGTGCGCAACCCTAAGCCCGGGGGAACTCGATTGTTCGCTAGACGTCATGCGGATGCTGGGAGCAGGTGCGCGATGCCGAGCTGCCTCGCGACTTCTTCAATGTCGAAGTTCATGTCGATCTCCGCACCTAAATTGCGCGGACCGCCGGGCTGCACCTGCTTATAGTTCTTGCGGTTGATCGAGGTGCAGTGGCCTTCGTTCACGAGGCTGTTCGGGATGTCTACGACCTTGCCGCCGAACTTGCGCTTCCAGAACATGATGCCCACGCCGGAGTCGTAGTAGTAGGTGCGTCTGCGCTTCCGCTCAGCCTCATTCGGAACGCTTGGGTGCTCGGCCATGTGCCTCCACCAGCCGGTGCCGTGGTCAAACTGCGATTGGCTGGCACCCCGAGTCGTGCATCCGGCCAGTTCCCAATAGCGATGGTGCTTGAAGCGCAGCCAGTTGCGACGGCCACCGTAGTCGGGCACGGCGGCGATGGCACCGTCGGGAAGTGCATTGAAGATGTCGCGGAGCTTCTCCATGACAGGTAGCCTGCAGAGCAGGTCGGCATGCCAGAAGGCAAGTCGCTCCGTAAATAGGTGAGCGAACTCCATGGGGAAGTGGGGCCACATGACGTCGAGCCCGAAATGCTCATTGAAGTTGATGACGATGGAGCCCGGCAGTACTGTCTTGGGCGGGCCCATGCGGGGGTCGAAGCCAATGACCGGGGTCCAGCCGACGTACTGAATCAGGTTCTGCTGCAGAGCGCACCAACGATCGCTGACGTGCCAGCAGAGCCATGGCTTGGGAGTGTCCTTCAGCGTTTCGCGCCACTCCTGGGCGGCAGTCTGGATCTGTTCCATGGGAATGGAGAAGTTAGCCCAGTTGCCTTTGCCGAGCTGGGAGTTATCTGCAGTCATGCTCTATCCAATCTACCAATGATCGCGTGCGCACCCAGCATCGCTGGAGCGGGAAGTCCAATCCATTGTGGACGAGCGCGCGGCAGCGAACCCTGCCACTTTCAGGTTAGTGGCTCTCGATTGCGCCGATGGAAGGCGGATTTGGACGAGGTTTTCCCAGGATGTCTGTCGTGAGACCGGGGACCGGTACGCCACGGCGATTCGCAGGGCTGGTGGCAGATGGCCGAAAGTCGAAGTTGTCCAGCAGAGTCTGCCGAGCAAGCTTGAGCGTCTTTGGCTGGTTGACCCACTGCGGATCGGTGTTGCATAGAGTTCCGCCCTTACCGCAGGTGCCAAGGTCGTTTCGCACACCATCCCAGATGTTGTGAGAGCCGATCACGGTGACGCTGTCATCGTCTTTGTAGAACAGGGAGGGCGATTCTCCGCTACCGAATGGCGCCGATCCGATCAGACCGAGAACGATATTGTTCGTGAAATACAGAGGAGAGGTGCCGCAATGTTTGGCATCGTGGCATCCAGGCTCAAAGACGACTGGCTGGTAGGTGACGATGGAGTTGTTGTTGAAGTGCACGCTCGAGTGTGAGCCAGAGAAGTAGTCGAAGAGGGGTCCCGCGGCCCGGCAATAGCCACTGAGGCCCGAACCAGGAAGGTTGGTGTTGTGGTCATAGTTTTGCGGCGCACCCGGCAACTGCTCCGCCATTCGCATGCAGTTGCCGACCATGAGGTTGTTCTGGAACAGGAACGATGAGTCGTCGATCTGTCCCCATTTGCCTGACTGGCCCATGTTGCCGATCCAAACAGAGTTTGTCAGAGCGATCTGTTTGATCTGCGTATGTGGACCCATGGCACCGTCTTTGGTGTTGTAGGCGATGTAGCAGTGATCACAGGTAAAGGAATCCATTCCGCTCTGCTGCCCGGACCAGGCATCACCGAAGCCGCCGGTCTGTGAGTCCCAGCAGCCCTTTGCCGGGAACTGCGGATGCACGATGGGATATTCCTCCTGGCAACCATTGCCAACCATGGTCACGTAGTGCTGCTCGACGGAGGAGTGCGGGCCATTTGGAGTGGGCTTGCCATCATCGAAGTTCCAGCCAGCGAAGGCGTTGAACGAAATGTTGACGCGGTTGAGCGTGATCGGGCCACCGATCGCGCCGGTCATTCCATTGCTGCTGAATCCGTGCACGTAGACATCCTGCAGCAGGATGTTGGAAGTTTTCTCGTCCGTGGTAATTCCCTGGTCGGCCTGATCGCTGTAGGGAGGATTGCGAACACAGCCCGGCAACGGGTGCATCGTGCCATACCGGGCGCATTTCCCGTTGTGCGTGGTCACCTCGATGCCTTCGATGTCGATGTACTTGCTTCCATTCAGGTAGAAGGTGACACCCAGGCCATAACCACCGAAGAGCTGCGTGAGATTGTTGTCGGTGTAGGGGTACTTGTCGACGGGATGACAGCGATACGTTCCGTAGGCACAGTCGCCAAGGATGCGTGTGTGTTGAGCCGGTGTGCCACTGGGTGGCGACGGGATCGAGCAGGTCTGGGTGTTGTTGCACCAGAAATCGTCCGGATCGCGGGAGAGCCTGTCCGTGTCCGTCCCGATGCGGCAGTGAGGAGCATCGCCGTGCTCCTGGGACTTGAGGGCGCGGCAACCGTGAATGACAACCGTGTCTCCGCCGTCCATTACCCACCCAACGTTGCCCGGTGTGCCGACCATGTACATGTAACGTACATCGCTAAAGGCGCAGTGCTGATTCGTGCCGTGCCCGGAATACGGCGCGTCGGCCCTGCCATCACACTGGCCTGCTGTGTACTCCTTCGCGTCGTAGCGATTGCCTCCGTCGGGCCGGACGAACCAGGTCTTGGCGAAAGCCGGCAGGGCGAAAAGCGAGAAAAGGCTGACAAGAAGAATGCGCCGCGCTGACCCCATGAAGGTGCAACTCCTGAGTGAAGAACGTACCAAGCGTATCAGCCCGGCATTTAGGCCTTTGGGTGTCCGCCTGGCTTGAGTTTGCCGAAGAGCTCAGCCATCGTGCTGTCTTCCGCTACACGGTTGTTCGCGGCGAGGCTCGCGTACATCTCGGGGAGCCGGCCCTCCTGCCAGGCCTGGTAGTACTCGCGCCAATGCCACGCGACGTTCTGATGCTCGGCGGCTCTCACGGTGGCGCGATGTCCATGGATGACCTTGCGTTCGAACTGCTGGTAGCTGCGGACGGGATAGTGGTAGACGCGAATGTTTTCCGATCGCGCCTCGACGTGCGGAATGGTGCGTGCCTCATGATTGCCGGCGTACATGCCGAGCAGGCCACGAGCCAGGCAGAGCGTCTTCTTCATGCGGCCATGATAGCCGGGCATCTCCCCGATGTCGGAGAAGTCCTGCCATGCGGTGTTTGGCCGCGGCAGGAAGTTGTGCCAGTAGCAGTCGAGGATGTTTGCCCGGCCGTCGAACTCGGAGGCATAACTGCCGCTGGCAGGAAACCAGAATTCGTCCGCATCCGCCGAAAGAATCCAGCGGGGATGAAAGCGTTCGCGGGCAAGGCCGATCATGCGGTTGACGCGCTGCGCCTGCAGATGCGCGAGTTCCGGATCGTCGAGGACGAGAAAGGAACTGCCGAGACTCTGTTCAAAATCGCGGAGGATGTCGCGCGTTCCGTCGGTGGACCCGTTGTCGGTGACCACGAACGTCTGGATGCCGCGGCCCAGGTGAAACTGGATGTTCTCGGCGATGATGTCGGATTCATCACGCACCAGAAGCAGCATGGTGATGGGGCCGGGGCCAGCCATGAGGCGCACGGCCGCACGGGTGAGCGGCGAGCTTCTGAGGAAGACAGATTTGAGGCCAGACAGATTCATGGGCTGAGCAAGTTCGGGTGTGACTCGGAAAAGGAAAAGCCTCGGGATCGTTTAGGATCCCGAGGCCAATGGTATATACAGGCCCGTTGCTGGGCGAAATCGGTGGAGCTTTACTGCACTGCCGCGCCGATGGTTGGCGTTGCCGTCTGTTGCACACCGAAGAAGTCGAGCAACGGTGTGAGCGCATTCATGACGCCCTGAGCGATCGCCGGGCTGCCAGGAGCGGGGCGGAAATTGAAGTTGTCCAGGGCCGATTCAACCGTGGTGAAGCCACCCTGGGGCAGTTCGCCGGCGAGCATCGGATCGGTGCAAAGCGTTCCGTTGTTGCCGCAGGTGCTGTAGTCGTTCTTGATGCCGTACCAGATGTTGTGAGAGGACTGGATCGGCACGCTGCTGTCGTCCTTGTAGAAGAGTCCAGGCTGCTGGCCGGGGTTGAAGGGCGAGATGCCGTAGCTGCTGGTGTAAGCCAGAACGATGTTGTTGGTGAAGTTGATCGGCGAGGTGCCGCAGGTTCCCGGGTTCAAGCAGCCAGGCTCAAAGATCGTCGGCTGATAGGTGACCACCGTGTTGTGATCGAACTGCACCGTCGAGTTGGCGCCCGAGAAGTAGTCGATGAGCGGTCCTGCTGCGCGGCAGTAGCCCGACAGCCCAGACCCAGTAAGTCCTGTCCGCGAGTCGAAGTTCTGAGCCGCTCCCGGTAGGTATTGAGACATTCGCATGCAGTTGCCGATCACGACGTTGTTCTGGAAGAGGAAGGTTGCGTTCGAACCCTGCCCCCACTTTCCGCTCTGACCCATGTTGCCGATCCAAGCCGAGTTCGTGAGCGAGAGATTTCCGATCAGGGTATGCGGTCCCATCGCGCCGTCTTTGCTGTTGTACGCGATGTAGCAGTGGTCGCAGGAGAAGGAATCCATGCCACCCTGCTGACCGGACCAGCTATCGCCGAAGCCTCCGCTGGTGGTGTCCCAGCAACCCTTCGCAGGGAACTGAGTGTGAACGATAGGGTATTCCTCCTGGCAGCCGTTACCGACCATGGTGACGTAGTGCTGTTCCAGCGAGGAACCGGGAGCGTTGTTGGTGGAGTGCCCGTCGTCGAAGTTCCAGCCGGCGAAGGCGTTGAAGGAGATGTTGACGCGGTTGGCAACGATCTTGCCGCCGATGGGACCGCCGATGCCGTTGGAACTGAAGCCGTGGATGTAAATGTCCTGCAACAAGATGTTGGCGCTGGTGTTGTCGGTCGCGATTGCCTGGTCTGCCTGATCGCTCAGCGGCCGGTTGGCGCCAGTATTGCAGCCGGGCAGCGGATTGGTAGTGCCGTAGCGGGCGCATGTGCCGTTGTGGGTCGTGATCTCCAGGCCTTCAAGATCGACATACTGCGAGCCGGTCAGAAAGATGGCGATGTTGGACCCGAAGCTGGCGTAGATCTGGGTCAGGTTGTTGTTGGTGTACGGGTAGGTGTTGACCGGGTTACAGGAGTAGTTGCCGTAGGCGCAGGCACCCAGGATGCGGGTGTGTTGCGTGGCCGTACCGCTGGGCGGTGGCGGCATGGAGAGACCCCACCATGCGCTGACGCCGGCGCCCCAGAAGTTCTGTGAATCGTTGCCGGTTGCTTTGTCCCAGCCGATGCGGCAGTGAGTCCCGTCCGGGTTCTGCTGAGAGGGAAGGGCATTGCAGCCTTCGATCACCAGGGTGTCTCCGCCCTGCATGACCCATCCGGCGTTGCCGTAGGTGCCAACCATCCACATGTAGCGGAGGTCAGAGAAAGCGCAGTGCTGGTTATAGCCGTGTCCAGGGTACGGAGCGTCGGCCTTGCCGTCGCACTGGCCAAGGGTATAAAGCGAGGCGTCGTAGCGGTTGCCGCCATCGGGGCGAACGAACCAAGTGGTGCCGGCGGTCAGTGCGGCGGGTGCTGCACCCACGGTGATGGTGGCGCTGGCGGAGGCGGTCTGCTGCGGGCTTCCGCTGTCGGCTACCTGGTAGGTGAAGGTGTAGCTGCCATTGCTGGACGGGGTGCCGGTGATGGCGCCCGTGGTGGCTTGCAGCGTGAGGCCTGCGGGCAGGCTGCCGGACTTGATGGACCAGGTGTAACCCTGGGTGCCACCGGTGGCGGACAGTTGAGCGGCATAGCTGACGTTGTTTTGTGCTGCAGTGAAGCTGCCGGTGTTGATGGTGAGCGGAGTATTGGCGACAGCCAAGGTGAACGCTTTGGAGGTGTGGAGGGCTGGCGAGCTCTGATCGGCTACGGCAGCGGTGAAGGTGAAGTTGCCCGAAACGGTCGGAGTTCCGCTGAGCACGCCGGAGCTGCTGAGGGTGACGCCCGCAGGCAGGCTGCCGGAGCCGAGGCTCCAGGTATACGAGGGCGTTCCGCCGGTGGCTGCCAGGGCGGCGTTGTACGCGTTGCCGTTGGTGGCAGAGCTGAGGCTGGACGTTGTGACCGTGAGCGGCGGCGGGGCCGGTGCGACGACCAGCGACAGGTTGGCCGTGGTGCGCTGCGCCGCGTCGCGTACCGCGACGGAGAAGTTGGACGGGCCGGAGCTGGTGGGCGTGCCGGTGATGGTGCCGTTGCTATTCAGGACGAGACCGGCGGGCAAAGAACCAGAGTTGAGTGACCATGCGAAGGTGCCGTCGCCACCGGTGGCATGCAGCGTGGCGCTGAACGCGGAGTTCTGTTGCGCGTTGCCCAGGCTGGTGGAGGTGACCACGATCGGAGCCTCTGTGACCGCGAGGGTCATGCTCTGCGACTTTCTCTGCGCGGGCGAGCCGGAGTCCGATACCGCAACGGAGAAGGTGGTGGTCATCGCCTTGGTCGGGGTTCCGATGATGGCTCCGCTGGGGCTGACCGAGAGACCTGTGGGCAGGCTGCCCGACTCAAGGGACCATGTAAAGTTCGGGGTACCGCCATCGGCCTTCAGAGGCGCGTTGTAGGCAGAGTTCACCTGTCCACCCGGGACGGAAGTGGTCGTCACGGCAAGCGCGCGGGGCGCTACCTTAAAGGTGACGATTTCCTGCTGCACCTTGGGCGGCTTGGCACTGTCGCTGACCTGGATGGTCGCGGTCCAGGTGCCCGGAGCGGCGAGAGTTCCGCTGACGTTGCCGCTGCTGGTGAGGGAAATGCCGGTCGGCAGAGAGCCGGAGATGACACTCCACTGGTACGGGCTCTTGCCGCCGATGACTTGCATTGGGAACGCAAAGCTCTGGCCCGCCATGGCAGTGACCGTGATCGAACCACTACCGAGCTGCACGCCGGGAACGGTATTTGGGGTTTGCACCGTGAGGGCGGTTGAGGACGCGGTCTGCTCCGCGGCTTCCACGACATTCGGCATTCCGGCGCCACATCCCTGGAGCACGGCGAGCAACAGCACAGCACTTGCTCCGAACAACGTGTTCCTATTCCGGTTGAACATCAGTTTTTTCTCTCCATCGTGTTTGGGCTGCGCGGGCTGTCGATCTCGGAAAAAGAGCGCACAAATGGGCGCACATTTCCGAATCGAAATGCGGTAAGCGCAGCCGGGGACGTTGCTGTTTGGCCAGGTCTCATGGGCCTGGCGTAGAACAGGTCAGGTACGGCGCGTGCAAATTGTCTTGGAGGCGCAGCCGCTGTTTCTAACTTGGGCGGCACCTACACAGCAGATGAGAGAAGGACGTACAGGTTTACTCGTACAACTCCTACTGTATTGGTCTTGGACTACATCTACAACGGAACAACTTTCTGCATCGGGTGAGGCGTTTTTACTGCTGAAGGGCGAATTGTTCTGAGCCGGACGGGCTGGCTGTAGTGGAATGTGGCACTTCGACTACCGTTCGCACTGCTTGTGTATGAACCGCTCCTAATCTGCTGCCGGTAACTGCAACAGAATGCACGGAGACCGTGTGAAACGTACGAACGGGTGAGGCCTGTGTGCGGAGCGGGAAAGAGTTCGGTTCGCGCACGGATTCAGCATGAGGAGCGCTGGCATCTTGATGTTGAAGGTGCGAGTCGGGAAAAGCTCCAACCGTGCGCCAAGGGAAGATCGCGCACAGAGTCAGTAACAGAAATGTAATGCTGAGATGGCGCATAGTTATTGCCTCACCTTTGAACATCATCGACAGTTACATAGGAATCTTGACCCGGAATGCGACACGGCACACTTCCACCTTGGGGTGAGCGACGGAAACTTTGTGGTAGTCGATTGACTACACGAGAGGTTCAGGTCGGAGCGTAGCGGTGATGTCGCGGCGACACTTCCCCGAGCCGTTGTGGGCAGCGTGAGCGGAACGTTCGTTGATGGGATCCGTTGGCCTGAGACGCTATGGAGTGAGGTCTGTACCGGCCGCGGCGCTGAGGGCGTGCAGCGCCATCCAGCTTTGCGAGTAGGCGTTCAACGCGTCACTGGTGGCGGAGCGTGCATCGCGCAGAGCGTCGAGATAGTCGATGAGGGCCAGGCCGCCGTGTTCAAAGGCGAAGCGCGCGATGGAAAGCACGTCTGCCGATTCATCCAGGTAGTGCTGCGTGAACCGGTCGGAGATGGCGAACGCATGCTCATACCCGATCCAGGCCTGGTTCACATCGGATGTGACCTGGTTGCGCGCGGCAATGGCAGACAGGCGCGCAGACTGCGCCTGGTACCGTGCAGTCTCCTTGTTGCCCTGGTTGCGGTCGAAGATGCGGATCGGCAGGTTGACGTTGAAGCCGACTGAGTTTTCCGTGCCGGCGCGGTCATACTCGGCTTCCAGGGTCGGGTCGGCGGTGCCGTTCGCAATGGCGAGGCGGGCGTTGGCTTCGGCCGCGCGGACGCCCTCATCTGCGGCGCGTACGTCCGGCCGCTGCTGCAGCGCGAGAGCGGTCAGGGCTTCACGGGTTTGCGTGATAGCTATCGGAACGATAGGACCGGTGATGTCGAAGTCTGGGGAGGCGGACGCCCGACCCATGAGGGTCTGGAGCCGATCGGAAGCCTGGCCCAAGGCGATCTCTGCGTTCTGTTCGTCGGACTCGAAGGAGCCGAGCTGCAGATCGAGCCGCTCGTAATCCAGCTTGCCAAGGTCGCCGGCCTGGTACCGGTCGAAGCTGAGCTCGACCTCATGACGGAAGTCGGCGAGCTGCGCGCGCGAAAGATCCGCGGCGGCCTTGGCGATCAGCATGGTGGTGAAGGCCTGACGGACGCTGAGCTCAGTCTGGCGGATGCTGTCGGCGAGTTGTGCCGCGGTTTGAGCCGTGGTGGAGCGGGCGGCGTCCAGGCGGTACTCGCGCTTGTTGCCGCGCTCAAAAAGGCGCGATACCTGCGCGGCGTAGAAGTAGGGGTTGTTGGAACTGGCGCCGTTGGAAACGTTGTTGGCCGAGATGCCGATGTAGGGGTTGGCGCGAACGCCGGCCTGGATCTCTTGGGCGCGAACAGCGCGGAGGTTCTGCTCGGCCGCAGCGAGAGTGGGATTGTGAAGGCGTGCGGATTCCAGCACCTGTTGCAGGGTGAGCGCGCCCGGTTTGGCGGGCGGCGTCTTGCGTGGATCGGCACCGGGAGCGGCGGAGGCTGCGTAGCTTTGCGGGGACTGGGCGGCGTTGGATTGTGTGTTGCTGGCGCCCGTGCCGCGGCTGCCAGCGGCGCTGGCACCCTGTCCTGTTGCGTTGCCGCCCGCGGTGGCTGCGCCTGTGGTTCCGGTGGTGGCGGAACCACCCGCTCCGGCACCGCTGCCTGCGCCGCTAGCGCCGCCAGAGCCTGCACCACCACCTGACCCTGCGCCACCACCCGCTCCGCCGGCACCCCCTGCCTGGGCCCATGCGGGCGCGCAGGCTAGAGGAGCCGTCGCGATGAGGACGGCAGCGAGGGCGAGGCGGGAGAGTGAGCGGAAACGACTCATGCTGCGAACTCCTCGTCCGGCGCGGGAAGCTGGTCTTCGTTACTGGCGAGCCACACGTAAAGCGTAGGCAGCAGGAAAACGTTGATGATGAGCGCGCCCACCAGGCCGCCGACGATGACGATGGCGAACGGGCGCTGCGAGTCAGAACCGATACCGTGTGAAAGCGCCGCGGGCAATAGGCCCAGCGTGGCCACCAGCATGGTCATGAGGATGGGGCGAAGTCGAAGCACGGCACCTTCAATGGCAGCCTCTTCGGGCGGCTTGCCGTTGGAGCGCAACTGGTTCATGTACTCGATCATGATGATGCCCGTTTGCACCGACACACCAAAGAGCGCGAGAAAACCGACACCGGAAGAGACGGAGAAGTGCGTTCCGGTGATCAACAACGCGAGCAGGCCGCCGATGGGCGCCATGGAAAGGTTCGCCAGGATCAGGGACGCCCACTTCGGCGATCCGAACATGGTGTACAGGATGATGAAGATGAGGAGTAGCGTGATGGGCAGAACGATGAGCAGACGGCGCGAGGAACGCTTCTGGCTTTCGTATTCACCGGCCCAGTCCAGCTTGTAGCCGGGCGGCAGTTGCACCTGGCGGTTCACCTTGCGGATGGCTTCTTCGACGGTGGAGCCGAGATCGCGGTCGCGCACGGAGTACTTGATCGCCACATAGCGCAGTCCGTTTTCGCGGTAGATCTCTTCGGCGCCGTCGCGGGTTTCGAGTTTCGTGATCTGCGCGAGCGAGACGCGTTCGCCTGAGGGCGCAACGACGCGGATGTTTTCGATCGCTTCCGGCGTGGAGCGGTAGGGCACGGTGTAGCGGGTAGTGACGTCGTAGCGGGCTTCGCCGTCGAGCACTTGCGTGGTCACCGCGCCGCCGACAGCGGTTTCGATGGCGTCCTGCACGTCGGCTACGTTGATGCCGAAGCGGGCGGCCGCATCGCGGTCCACGACGAAGTTGAGGTTTGGCTGGCCGATGACGCGGAAGAGGCCAAGGTCATGAATGCCGCGAACGGTGCTCATCGCCTGCACGATCTGGTCGCCTTTGGCTTCCAACTCTTTCAGATCGGTTCCGTAGAGCTTCACGGCGAGCTCGCCTTTAACGCCGCTGACCGCTTCTTCGACGTTGTCGGAGATGGGCTGGGAGAAGTTCCAGATAACGCCAGGAAGCTGGCTCAGGTCGCGGTTCATCGCGCCGATGAGCTCTTCCTTGTTCTCGCGGAAGACGGGGCGCCATTCGTTCTTGGGCTTCAGATCGACGTAGTACTCGGTGTTGAAGAAGCCGGTGGTATCGGTGCCGTCGTCGGGGCGACCAATCTGGCTGACGACCTGATTGACCTCCGGGAAGGACGAGAGCAGGACACGTGTGCGATTTGCGACCTTCAGGCTTTCTTCTGGCCCGGTGGAGGGCGCGAGCGTGCCGCGCACCCAGATTGCGCCTTCGTCGAGGTGGGGCAGAAACTCCGAACCGACCACACCGGTGAAGAGGATGATCGCCGAGGTGACGAGGACGAGCACGCCGGCGCCCACAGTGATGCGGCGATGTTCGATGGCCCACTGCACAGCGTGACGATAGCGCTGGGTGACCCAGTGCAGGATCGGATTCTCCCACTCGGAGGTGCCGTTCCGGAACAGGAAGCTGGCGAGCATGGGTGCCAGCAGCATGGAGAAGATGAGGGCGCCCAGCAGAGCAAAGGCGACGGTCCAGCTCATGGGCTTGAACAGGCGGCCTTCTACGGACTGCAGCGTAAAGATGGGCAGGTACGTGGTGATGATGATGCCGATGGCGTAGAAGACGGGCCGCTGGACTTCGTGCGCAGCCATACGGATCTGTTCGCGCACCGTCATGTCGTGGCGGCGATTGTGGCTCAGGTGGCGAACGATGTTTTCGACCATGACCACGGCGCCGTCGACCACCATGCCGAAGTCGAGCGCGCCAAGTGAGAGCAGGTTTGCAGGGATGTGGCGCAGGTCGAGGCAGATGGAAGCGAAGAGCAGCGAGAACGGGATGGTGAGCGCAACGATGAGCGCGCCGCGCAGGTTACCAAGAAACAGAAAGAGGATGATGACGACGAGGATGATTCCCTCGGTCAGGTTGTGCAGCACCGTGTGCGTGGTCAGGTGCAAGAGGTTGGAACGGTCGAGGAACGGTACCAGCTTGACACCCTTGGGCAGAACGCGGGTGTTCAGTTCGTTGACCTTATCGTGAATGCCTTCGAGCGTTTCGTCGGAGTTCGCACCCTTTTGCAGTTCGACAATGCCTTCAACTGCATCGACGTTGTCGGCCAGCTTGCCGTCTGGCCGGCGAACGGTCTGGCCGATCTGGCCGAGCCGAATCTTGGGTGCCTGCAGGACGGTGGCGATGTCGCGGACGCGGAGCGGCGTTCCGTTCTGCGCCTTGATGGGCGTGTTGCCGATGTCGTCGACGGATTGATAGAGGCCGACTTCGCGCACGTTGATCTGCTGCGCGCCCTGCTCGATGAAGCTGCCGCCGGCGTTAGTGTTGTTGGCAGCGAGCGCCTGCTTCACCTGCGCGATGTTCAGGCCGTACGCGATGAGCTTGTCGGGGTCGAGGCGGACCTGGTACTCGCGCGTGGGGCCGCCGAAGCTGGAGACATCGACGACGCCGGGCACGGTGCGCAGGTCTTTTTCGAGCGTCCAGTCCTCAATGCTCTTGAGCGCCATGGTGTCGTAGGCGGGATTGGTGCTTTGCAGCGTGTACCAGTAGATCTGGCCGACCGGGCTCCAGTCCGTCCCGATCTGCGGCTGCAGGCTGTTGGGTAGCGTGACCTGGGTCAGGCGCTCCACGACCTTTTCGCGGTTCCAGTCGTTCACGCTGTCGTCGTCGAAGATCATGGTGACGCTGGACAGGCCGGCCAGCGAGGTGGACCGCAGGCTGGTCATGTGCGGGATGCCGGCGAAGGCGATCTCCAGCGGAACGGTTACCTGCTGCTCGACCTCTTCGGCGGCGCGGCCGGGCCACTGCGTGATGACATTGACGTAGTTGTTGGCGACGTCCGGGTACGCCTCAACCGGCAGGTTGTGGAACGAGATGATGCCCCAGCCAAATAGCAGGATGGCGACGACGGCGATGATGAAGGGGTTGTCGAGCGCGAAGTCGACGAGCCTGCGAATCATTACTGTGCCGCCGTGTTCTGCAATTCCAGTGGATTGCTGACAACCTGGTCTCCGGCGTTAAGGCTGCTGGAGATTTCAACATTGCCGTCCGGCATGGTTTGTGCGACGTGTACGTTGACGCGGCGGTAGGTGCCCGACGCATTGGACGGCATGTAGACGAAGTCGCGGTCATGCAGGTGAAGCACGGCCGTGCTCGGAATCACTGCCGCGGCATGGGCGTTTTTACCGTGGAAGGTCGCAGTGGCAAACATGCCGATGCGCAGAAGATTGTCCGGATTGTTGACCTGGATGCGGACCTTGGCGGTGCGCAGCGAGGGGTCGAGGATGGCACCGATGTCTGACACGGTGCCTGTGCGGACGTTGCCAGAAAATGCGTTGAGGCGGATCTCGGCCTGTTCGCCGAGATGCACCTGGGCGAGGTCATTCTCGTAGACGTCGCAGATGACCCAGACGTGCGAAAGGTCGGCGATGGTGAACGATCCGCCCACGCCGGCGAGGTTGATGCCGGCGGCTCCGGAGGCGGTGGTGTTCTGCGCGACGATAATGCCGGATATGGGAGCGTACACGTGCACGGTGTCGCTGGGGTGGTTCTTGTCGACCCCGAGGATGCGAAGCTGCTGCTGGGCGGCCACCAGGGCAGCGCGCGCATCCTCCTCGCCATTTTGCGCGATCTGCAATTGACTTTGCGCGATAGCTCCCTTGTCGTACAGAAGCTTGTCGCGGGTGAGCGTGGTGTTGGTGAGGTTTTCGTTCGAAAGCGCAGTGGTGTAAGCGAGGAATGCCTGGGCCACGTCGGGCGACTGCACGTCCATGATGAGCTGGCCCTTATGCACAGTCTGGCCCAGACCCACGTGAAGGGAAACGACGCGGCCATTGGCGATGGAAAGAACGGGAACCTCGCGCGAAACGTCGGGCTGCACGGAGCCGGTCACGTTGAGCGTGTCGTAGACCTGCTGAAGGCGAACTGCGACGAGCGGAAACTGTTTCGGCGTGGGGACCTGGATCAGGTTGTCCGACCCGCTGGGCACGACCTGTGGCGTGGCAGGCGGAGCCTCTGCGGCCTCGCGCTTTTCCTCGTCCTTGTGGCAGCCCGAGACGGGCAGGAGCATCGCCGCCGCTGTGATGCACGCAAGCCATGGCGGCGCAATTTTCCGGCGCAGCGCACTCCCGGAGAGAGGTACGGGTCGAATCTGTTCCACTTTGTAATGATGCCCCATCCGCTGGCAAGCGGGTAAATTCCTTATGACATCCTTATGCGCTGTGGCGCACACGGGCGTGCTTCGGGTAGCCGCGAGAGCGGCAGCGAGGAGTGTGACGCCGAAGGTGAGACGAAGCGGGGCGGCGAAGGCAACCTCTGTTATCTCTCGCCCGGGTGGTAGACGGAACCGAGGCGGGATGGCGCGTCGGGATAGACCTGTGCGATCCGGATTACTCTGCTCAACAGTACGGCGAAGACTCTTTGACTTCGCCACAGTGTGCCATTTGCTCGAACGGAAGGCGGGCCGCAGCCGCCGTCCTACCCGCCATGGACCTGTTTGCAAATCTGCCGAACGAACCGATGCCGATGTTTCGAGAGTGGCTGACCGTGGCGGAGACCTCGGAGCCGAACGACGCCAACGCAGCAGCGCTGGCCACCGCAACGCGAGACGGCTTGCCCAGCGTGCGAATGGTGCTGGTGAAAGGAGCGGAAGATCGCGGCCTGAGTATTTTCACTGATCGCGATAGTCAGAAGGGGCGGGAGATCGCCGGCAACCCTGAGGTGGCGCTGTGCCTACATTGGAAATCGCAGCGACGCCAGGTGCGCTTTGCCGGACGCATGGAGCCGTTGAGCCGGGAGGAGTCCGAGCGGTACTTCCACAGCAGGAGCCGTGGAAGCCAGATCGCGGCAGCGGTGTCTCACCAGAGCGAACCTCTCGCATCGCGAGCGGAGCTGGACACAGCGGTGAAGCAATACGAACAGGAGCTGGGCGGAGCGGAGGTGCCGTTACCCGAGCGTTGGGTAGGATTTCTGCTGGTGCCGCGACGGGTGGAGTTCTGGAGCGATGGTAAGGACCGGCTGCACGATCGAGTGGTCTTCTTGCGGGATGGGGATGGTTGGAAAACGGAGCGGCTGTATCCGTGATGCTGCCCGAACACGGATGAGCAAACGCCCTGCCGTTCATGGCAGGGCGTTTCTCTTTGTGGAGCCGTGACTAGAGATACCAGGGGATGCTGACGACTACGATGCGTTGATTTCCCCGGACCAGGAGCAGGAGCTTCAGGATGGAGACGCGCTGGTTGTGCAGGAAATTCCACCACCAGTGATCGACCACAAGTTCCGGAAGAAGAACGGCGATCTTGCATCCAGGGTTTTTCTGCTGCAGCTTGAGGAGGTAGTCCATGATGGGCGACACCACATAGCGGTAATCGCTTGCGATGTTGACCAGCTCCGGTTCCGGCAGGTTGCTGGCGCGCACCGGGGTGAGCACCTGCGATTCCCAGGCCGGTTCCAACAGGTTGGGCTCGTCGCTGGCCACGTGGACGACCTTGATGTTTTTGCTCATGATCATGCCGAAGCGCATGGCCTTTTCGCTGATCTTGTCCCAGCGGGCCATGGGAATGACAACGATCGGGTCCTGCAGGCCAGTGGTGCGCAGCGGCGTTGGATCTGCCGTTTCGGCGCGAACGCGGGTGTAGTGCTTCTTGATGCTGAGCATGATCGCGATAAGCAGCGGAACCAGCAGGGCGGTGAGCCATGCGCCCGCGGTGAACTTGGCAACCAGGACGACCACAAGCGTGGTGCCGGTGGCGATGGCTCCGAGCCCGTTGAGGAAGAGCTTCAGACTGCGGCCACGTTCGTCGGGGCACTTCATCCAGTGCCGCACCATGCCGGCCTGGCTCAGCGTAAAGGCAAGGAACGCTCCGATGGCATAAAGCGGGATGAGGCGATCGGTAACTCCCTTGAAGATGATGAGGATGATCGCGGTAAAGCCGGTGAGCGCGTAGACGCCGTGCGAGAAGAGCAGACGGCGGCCGCGCAGGATGAAGACGTGCGGGAAGTAATCTTTGAGCGCGATAGCGCGGGCCATGCGCGGGAAGTCGGCAAAGGCGGTATTGGCGCTGAACGAAAGGGCAGCGAGCACTGAGCCCATGGTGAGGAAGTAGAACCAGCCGCGGCCGAACACGGCGGCCACCGCGATGGATAAGACGCTCTGGTAGTTGCTGGCGTCGGGATCCATGGCGCTGACGCCGTACGCCTTGGCCACGAAGGAGAGGCCGAACAGAAGAACGATCAGGATGCCGATGATGATGGTGAGCGCCTGGTTGGCGTGCTTCGACTTCGGCTCCTTGAATGCCGTCACACCGTTGGAAACGGCCTCAACGCCGGTCATGGCCGCGCAACCGCTGGCAAAGGCTTTCATCAGCAGCCACAAGGTCATAAACTGCATGGTCGCGGGAATGGCCGGTGGCGGGGCCGACACCGGAACGGGATGGCCGCCGGTGGTGAAGTATTGAAAGACGCCCACGCCAATGGTTGCGATCAGCGTACCGACGAACAAAAACGTCGGCAGCATGAACGCGAAGCCCGACTCCTTCACGCCGCGCAAATTGATCAGGGCGATCAACATCAGGATGAGCAGGCACAACAGGAGCTGGTGCGGATGCAGCGCCGGTAGCGCACTGACCAGCGCGGTAACGCCAGCGGAGATGCCGACCGCCGCGGTCAGGATGTAGTCGATCATGAGCGCCGCGGCGGCCAGCAGGCCGGCACCGTCGCCCAGGTTTTCACTAGCGACAGTGAACGACCCGCCGCCATTGGGATAAGCCTCAATTGTTTGGCGGTAGCTGAAATAGAGGATGACCAGCAGTGTGAGAATCGCGGCGAAGATGGGCAGCAACCAGTGCTGAACGCCGGCGACAAAGCCGAGCGGGATCAGCAGCGTCATGGCGGCTTCCGGGCCATATGCCGCGCTGGTCAAGCCGTCCAGGCCGAAGATGGGAATGCCGGCAGCGACGCCGATGTGTTCGTCGTGCTCTGCTGCGGTTGCCAAAGGCCTGCCTAGCAGTACGTCTGCGACTTTCATATGCCTTTTATCCTGACGAACTCTGAACTCTGATGCGGGGTAAGACCATTGCGACGAGATGCGCGATAAGGCGGGTTGCTTGAACTGGCGTCAACCCTGCGCCGGCGTCGGGGTTTAGCGAATGCCGAGGCGCGGTGGGCTAAGCATCCGCGACGGACCGTTGACGCGCTGAAGCGTAGTCTGCCCCCCGGCATATCTACGCGAGACGCGCAGCTTAGATCGCGCAGGAAGAAGGAATGAAGGCTGCACGGTCGGGACGGGCGATCTCCTGGAGCGCGGCGTCGGCGCTCATGCGACGGGAGAGAGAAGACTTGTTGGCGGCGCAGGCCTGTATCTCCGCTATTACGGATAGAGCGATGGCCTCGGCACCGTCGCCCCCGAGATCAAGGCCGACTGGCGCGCGAAGCGATGCACATACCGTATCGAGCGGCCACTGCAACAAGGTGGCGAGATCGCCGGCAAGGCGTGCGCTGCGATGGCGAGCGCCCAGGAGACCGAGGTAGGGCAGGTGCAGCGGCAGCAGCGCCTGAAGCCAGTCGCGATCCTGGTCAAAGCTGTGGGTCATCACGACGGCGAAGTCGTCAGGCGCGATCGCGAACGACAGCGAGGTCGGGCTGGCGACCACGACGCGCTCGGCCGCGGGAAACCGCTCGGGCCTGGCCCACTGCGCACGGCCATCAATCACCACCACGCGCCAGCCAAGCAGGGCCGCCATGTTTACCAGCGGCTGCGCGTCGTTCCCGGCACCGAAGATCAGCAGGCGCGGCGGCGAAGCGAGATGTTCATGATGGGCCAGCGGATCGGCCGGGTGTTGCAGCGGCATGCCGGTCTGCGGCAGGACGATGCGGGAAAAGGCGCGGCCCTCGCTCGGCAGCGTGGTGTACACATCTGCGGCCTGCCCTTGGAGCGTGCCCTCAAGGGCAAGCATGAGCGACTCAAACTCCGGTGTGCCGGCCGGCTCCAGAAGCACGTGCACGGTGCCGCCGCAGCCCAGGCCGAATGGGATGTCGTTCTCGTCGAGAGCGGTGGAGTAGCGTTCGACGGTGGCACCGTCACGCACCAGCCACCGGGCCTTGCGGGCGATCTCGGTTTCCAGGCAGCCGCCGGAGATGGAGCCGGCAAAGCCACCGTCGGTCGCGATCATGAGCCGGGCTCCGGGCCTGCGATAACTTGAGCCATCGATGGCGACAAGTGTTGCCAAAGCGGCAGCGCGACCGGCCCGCCACATCTCGATCAGATCTCGTCGCTCACGCCACATGTTTGCTGCATCCTACCGTTTGCTACTTACTACTATGGACGCGATCCGTCCTGGTATGGCGTAACGATTTGAACTGCACAGATTTGTCCAAGTACGCCGGGCATACGATGTGAGGGTGAGGGACAGCATGAGCTCGACGCACAAAAGGGCTTGTTTTGACAGCGAAATCGAGGAAAGCTCCGGCGGGGCTGCCGTAGCTTCTGAGCCGGTGAACCTGGGACGCGGTGGCGCACCATGCGGCTCGAACCTGCGGGAGGATGCCGATGAGGAGTCGGGTCTGCTGCAGCGCTTTGGCCTGACAGCCGAGGTGAGCCGGCGGCGCTTCCTGCAGGGTACGAGTGCCCTGGCCGCGGCTGCGGCGCTGGATGCACCGGCGATGGCGCAGGGGACGGTCGCGCCGAACTCGCGACCGGTTACGTTGCGGATCAATGGCAAGTCGCACGCGCTGACGCTGGATCCGCGGACCTCGTTGCTGGATGCATTGCGCGAAACGCTGGACATGACCGGCACCAAGAAGGGCTGCGACCACGGCCAGTGCGGCGCCTGCACGGTGCTGCAGGACGGCCGACGCGTGAACAGCTGCCTGACGCTGGCGATGGCGGCGGAAGGTTCCGAAATCACCACGATCGAGGGACTGGCGAAGAATGCCGATCCGAAGACGGTCGACGATTTGAGCCCAGTGCAGGCGGCATTTCTGCTGCACGACGGCTACCAGTGCGGTTACTGCACGCCGGGTCAGATTATGTCTGCAACCGCGGTGCTGACCGAGCACGCCAAGGGTGAGCTGTCGCAGGTGAGCTGGCAGAGCGGCCACTCGGATCGTCCGGAGCTTTCCGACGACGAAATTCGCGAACGCATGAGCGGCAACATCTGTCGTTGCGGCGCCTACCCCAACATTGTTGCAGCCGTGCGTGCCGCGGCCAGAGGAGCGTCCGCATGAACAGCTTCGCGTATCGCCGCGCCACGTCAAGCGCGCAGGCGCTGGATGAAGTGAAAGCGCCCAATGCCAGCTTCTTGGCGGGCGGAACGAACCTTGTCGACCTGATGAAGTACCGTGTCGAACAGCCCACGGAGCTGGTCGACATCAACCACCTGCCGCTGGCGCAGGTGACGCAGACTCCGGACGGCGGTGTGTCGATCGGCGCGCTGGTTCGCAACAGCGACCTGGCGAACCATGAGCTGATCCGGACGAATTACCCGCTGTTGTCGCAGGCGCTGCTGAGCGGAGCTTCGCCGCAGTTGCGGAACATGGCGACCACGGGTGGCAACCTGCTGCAGCGCACGCGTTGCTACTACTTTATGGACGTGAGCTTTGCGCACTGCAACAAGCGGCAGCCCGGTTCGGGTTGCGACGCTCTGCAGGGGTACAACCGCATTCACGCCATCGTGGGGCAGACCGACAAGGGGCCGGAGAGCGGCGAGACGTGCATCGCGACGAACCCGTCGGACATGAACGTTGCGATGGCCGCGCTGGAGGCGACGGTCGAGGTGCAGAGCGCGCAGGGCAAGCGGTCGATCCCGTTTGCGGAGTTCCATCGCCTGCCGGGCAGCGAGCCGCAGTTGGACACGACCTTGCGCCCGGGCGAACTAATCACGGCGGTGACGCTGCCCAAGCCACGCTTTGCAAAGAATGCCTTTTACCTGAAGGCGCGCGATCGCAACAGCTATGCGTTCGCGCTGGTTTCTGTTGCGGCCGGGCTCGAGATGGAGGGTGGCACGATCCGCTCGGCCGGTATCGCGATGGGTGGCGTGGCCCATAAGCCGTGGCGCGTGCCGGAGGCAGAGGCGGCGCTTGCGGGCAAACCTGCAGATGCTGCGTCGTTCGGACGCGCGGCGGAGGTGCTGCTGCGTGGAGCGCACGGCTATGAATACAACCAGTTCAAGGTAGAGCTTGCGAAGCAGACGATCGTTCGCGCGCTTACGCTTGCCAGCCAGGGCACGTCGGAGATCGCATGATCGGCATTGAGCAGGAACAGGACCAGGCTCCAAAGCTGAGCCCGCAGCTTGACTATCGCTACGAGGGCATCGCCAAGGTGACCGGCAAGGCCAAGTACGCCGCCGAGTTCGACGGACCGTTTCCAAAGGCGGACCTGGCGTATGCGTACATCGTGCAGGCGACGATCCCGGCCGGCACGGTCGAGAGCATGGACATTGCGGCGGCAAGCAAGGCACCGGGCGTAATCGCGGTGATGACGCCTTTCAACGCGCCGAAGCTGAACCAGGGACCGCCGCAACCGCCGGCACGCCGCAGCCTGACGCTGCTGCAAAACAAGGACGTGGCCTACAACGGGCAGCCGATTGCGCTGGTGATTGCGAAGACGCTGGATCAGGCCAGGGAGGCGGCGTCGTTGGTGAAGACCACCTACGCTCCGCAGCCGCCGAAGCTGCAATGGGAGAAACGGCTGGGCGAGGCACGCTGGCCCAAGAACCCGGGCAAAGATCCGGCGGACAATCACCGCGGCGATATCCAGGCAGCCTTCAAGAAGGCCTCGGTGGTCGTGGACAACACCTATGTGACGCCTATCCAGTTCCACAACCCGATGGAGCCGCACGCCACCATCGCCTGGTGGGAAGGCGACAAAGTTACGGTGTACGACGCCACGCAGTACATCTCCGGCGTGAAGATGTCGCTGGCCAAGACCCTGAACATTCCTACGGACTACGTTCGCGTGATCAACCCGGTAGTGGGTGGTGGCTTCGGCAGCAAGGGTTCCATGTGGTCGCATGTGCCGCTGTGCGCTATGGCGGCGAAGGCTACAAACCGGCCCGTCAAGCTGGTGCTGGAGCGCGAGCAGATGTTTGGATTGGTGGGGAACCGGCCATCCACGATCAACCACATCCGGTTGGCAGCGGCCAAGGACGGAACGCTGCTGGGTATTCAGCACGACAACGTGATGAACGCCTCGGTGCTGGAAGACTTCGTGGAGCACACGGAAGACGTCGCCAAGAAGCTGTACCAGAGCGGAGCGAACTCCGTAACGGCCAAGGTAGTGGAGGCGAACCTGGGTGTGAGCACGTTCATGCGCGCTCCGGGTGAGTCGTCTGGCACTGCAGTGTTCGAGATCGCCATGGACGAGATGGCGGAAAAGCTGAAGATGGACCCGATCGAATTCCGTTTAAAGAACTATGCGGAAGATGATCCGGCAGAAAGCCACCGTCCGTGGTCGAGCAAGCACCTGAAAGAGTGCTATGCCCAGGGTGCGGAGAAGTTCGGCTGGGCGAGCCGTAACACGAAGCCCGGAAGCCGTGCTGAAGGCGAGTGGCTGATCGGCCAAGGCATGGCAACTGCAACCTACCCGGCCAACCGGAGCGCGGCTCAGGCTGTGGTGCGGCTGCTACCCGGCGGTAAGATGTTTGTCGGCTCTGGCTCACAGGATCTGGGCACCGGAACCTACACGATCATGGCGCAGCAGGCGGCGGCAGGTCTGGGCATCGATCCGAAGCTGGTGGAAGTGAAGCTGGGCGATTCCACGCTGCCCAAGGCGCCGGTCTCGGGTGGATCGCAATCGGCGGCTTCGGTGCTGCCGGCGATTCAGGACGCTACGACGCAGTTGAAGCTGAAGTTGGTTGATCTGGCGTTGCAGGATCCGAAATCGCCTATGCACGGGCTTCAGGCCGCGGATTGCGACGTGAAGAACGGTAAGCTGGTCTCGAAGTCCCAGCCGGGCAAGACCGACGACCTTACGGCTCTGATTGCCCGCAACGGCAACAAGCCCGTAGAAGCGCAGGGCTCCGCAGAGCCGGGCGAAAGCCACGATGCTATGACGACTCAGTCCTGGGGCGCCGTCTTTGTAGAGGCGGCGGTGAATCGCTACACCGGCATGGTCAAGGTGCGCCGGATGGTTGCGGTGTACGACGTGGGCGTTCTGCTGAACCAGAAGACGGGCATGAACCAGTTGATGGGTGGTCTTACCTGGGGCATCGGATTTGCGACGCACGAGCACGGGATCCCGGACGGCAGGAACGGTCGTATCGTGAACTCGAACCTGGCGGAGTACCACGTGCCAGTGAATCTGGATGTACCTGCGATGGACGTTAGTGTTGTGGGTATTCCGGATACGAAGTTTGCGCCGACGGGGGCGCGCGGGGTGGGCGAGATTGGCATCACCGGTGCGGCCGCGGCCGTGGCAAACGCTATCTATAACGCCACAGGAAAGCGTGTACGGGAATATCCGATTACGCCGGACAAGCTGCTGCTAGCCTGAGCAAGATTCAAGTCGATGCTGGACCGCGTCTCTCTGACGCGGTCCGGTGTGAAAGCCGCTGCCCAGTGCGTACGGGGCGGCGGCCTTTTTTGAGGCGGAACCTCCGCGGGCAGGGTCTGCCCGGACGCCGTGCCCAGCGTGGCGCAGTGGTAGAGCTGTCCTCAATCAAGGATCAGAGCTCCGGTCATGGCGGCCGGGGTAACCTAGGGAATTTCCCAGGTTCTTCTTTGCTGGATTGCTGATACATAAGGGTACGCGCGCACAGCTATGTACGACTGCTGACAGACACTGAAGCGCTGCGCGGGGGATCCGGCGATGAAGCGTGTTCTGATTGCGGATGACCATGCTCTGCTGGCCAAGGGGATAGCGGGCCTGTTGCGTGCCGAGTATGACGTGATCGGCCTGGTGTCGAACGGCAGGCAACTGGTGGAAGAGGCCATGAGGCAGCGCCCGGAGCTGGTCGTGTTGGACATCAGCATGCCCGAACTCAACGGAATCGAGGCGGCTACACAAATTCACCGGGCGCTGCCGCAAACAAAGCTTGTGTTTGTGACGCAACAGGTCGATCCGCAGTACCTGCGAGCGGCTTTTCGGGCCGGTGCTTCGGCGTACGTATCAAAGCAGTCGGCCAGTGATGAACTGCTGATTGCGATCCGCCGTGCTGCCGTAGGGCTGACCTATGTGACTCCGGCGTTGGAGGCGCTGGTGGGCTTTGCACCCGTTTCCGAATTGCGCGAGGAGAAGCGCCAGAGGACTGACGGTCTGACGGCGCGGCAGCGCGAGGTGCTGCAACTGGTCGCAGAAGGGAAAACGACGCGGCAAATCTCAATGGCGCTGAACATTTCGCCCAAGACCGTGGAGTTCCACAAGACGGCGTTGATGAATGAAATCGGCCTTCGCACGACGGCGGAGCTGACTCGGTATGCGATCGCGCACGGAATCGTCTCACTGTAGCGGGTGCCTAGATGGGCATATGAAAAGGTGCGGGCATTGACCCTTCGGTGAATGCACCCACGTCGGCAGCCGAGCGCCAGGAGTAAGCAAGAGACATGGTACGAACACACATCACCCGACACACGGACGACGACGCCGGCGCGCGAATCCTGATCGTGGAGGATGAGGGTGTGATCGCCATGGATATCGAGAGCAGCTTGCAGGAACTGGGCTACATCGTGACCTCCGTTGCGGATTCCGCAGATGTAGCGTTGCGGGAGGCAGAGCGTCACCAGCCTGACCTGGTGCTCATGGACATTCAATTGCGCGGCGACCGAGACGGTTTGTGGGCGGCGGATCAAGTCCGGCAACGGTGGGGGACTCCGGTCATCTTCATCACGGCCAATACCAATACCGAGACGTTGATCCGGGCGAAAGCGTCGGGTGCGTATGGGTTTCTGAATAAGCCGTTCCGTCCGAAAGAGCTGGATGCCGCCGTAAGCATCGCCCTGAATCAGCACAACCTGACGAGGGCTCTGTTTGCGGAACGCAGTTGGTTCTCCACGACGATGTGCAGCTTGAGCGATGGTGTCATCGCGACGGATCCGGAAGGTCGGGTCCGGTTCCTGAACCCAGCGGCGGAGCGGATGACAGGATGGACGAAAGCTGAGGCTCTGGGGCGCGACATCGAGGAGATCTATCCGTTATCGAGCATGGACGGCAAGGCGCTGGAAGAATGCCAGCTTCGGAAGGCGATTCACGAGCGTTCGTCCATTCCGAAACGGCGTTTTCTGCTGGCGACGCAAGATGGACGGATGCTGCCGGTGGAGGACGCAGCCTCACCCATCATGGAGCGAGGGCAGATTCTGGGGGCAGTCACGACATTTGTGGAGATCAGCGCGCTGCTGCAGACCGAACAGATGGTCCAGGAGCAGCAGGAAGCTCTGCAGGCCAAGGTTGAGATGACCAGCCAAGCCCTGGGACAGACGCGGGAGGAGTTGCAGGCGCTCTCGCGTCACCTGCTGGTGGCCCAGGAAGAAGAGCGCGGACGGATCGCCCGAGAACTGCACGACGACTTCGGGCAGCGCGTGGCGCTGCTGAGCTGGAAGATGTCGGAGCTGCCGGACATGGTACCGCCGGAAGCGCAGGCGAAAGTTCAGGCCATGCGGGATGCCCTGCAGGATCTGGCGAGCGAGATGCGCGGCATTTCTCATCGGCTCCATCCGTCGATCCTGTCGGACCTGGGTCTGGCGGAGGCACTGCAATCCTTGATCAGTGAATACAGAGAACTGGGTCTGACCATCCGAGCTCACGTGGCTCCGGCGACGGGGCTTTCGCAGGATGTGGCAACGTCGTTGTACCGCATTGCGCAGGAGGCACTGCAAAACGTCCTGAAGCACGCGCCGGAGGCTTCGGTGTGCTTGAAACTGCTGCAGGGGACTGACCGCTTGCTGATGCATCTGCGGGATGATGGACCGGGCTTCTCTGTGCAGGACGTTCGTGGCCGGGGTGGGCTGGGCTTGATCAGCATGCAGGAACGGGCACGCCTGGTCGGCGGATCGTTGGAACTGGTGTCGCGAGCGGGCCAGGGGACCACCGTGGTGGTCCGGGTTCCTGTTTCAACCCAACCACGCTGAGTGGTTGTGAGCCGCTGGAGGGCCGGTTGAGACTTCGACCAGAGCGGACGCCAAGGCACGTGCCTGGGCCAGAGCTTGCGACGGCCGCGGCAGAAGGATCGTGGAACGTCCACCTGCGGCCAGTGCCCTTTGGATGACATCGAGCAACTCAGCGGGTGCGACCGGTGCCAGCAGGGTCGTGTAGCGGACGTCGTAGGTTGCTTCGCTGCCCCACGCGATGCGTACGACCGCCGGCCTGAGTTGACTGCACGCGTCTATCGATCGAGTGATCGCACCGAGCGTCTGCAAAGACACGGTTTGGCACAGAAGCAGAACGTGACAGCGGCTGAGGTCCGTGGGGTTGAAGCTCTGGGAGCTACGCGTCTCGGGGCTCCAGCCTGCGGATCGCAGAAGGAGGCACCGGCTCTCCGCAAGCGCAGCATCGTTGGACACCTGCAGGATCGTCGATGGAGAAATTGCGTCTGCTGTGCTCATAGGGCCCCGCCTGATGCGATGGTTCGTTGGTGAAAGCTCGGCGAGTGGAACCATCGCCGATACCAGAGACACAATTCAAAGTTAGCGGGATTTGTCGTGCGTGGGCACTGGAGTTGTCTCTAGGGTGAGCCATAAAAACGCCCATGCAAGATCGGCGTTAGACGATGATGTTAGCTCTTGAAAGGCCAAGTCAGGTCCACTCGTTGGAGATTTGCAGATCCGCTAAAAACGCTTCAGCGATGCAATCACTCGCGCAGTAACTCGCACTAGATACGCCTGGCGAATTCGAGTAAGTATCGCAGCTGGCACTTACCCTCCCCACAGAGGGGAGGTGGTTTAATTGCGGACGCTAGGACGGGCAGGCCAGAAGCTCTTCTAAGAGCTTGCAATTTTGTAGCTCATCCGGGAGGGCCGATGGATGGTGGCGGAACAGCAAAGGGCAGCCCTGGTGCAGGGATGCCCTTTGCATAGGGGATTTACAGGTCGCGGAGCAAGTCAGACAGAGAGATGCGCATTCCCAATGCAATCACTTCCAGCATGGGGAGCGAGATCGACTTTCTGCCACGCTCAACGTCGCTGATGAAGCTGCGGTCGATGCCAAAGACGGTAGCCATCCGCAACTGCGTCATGTTGTGTTGACGGCGGAGTTCCCGTAGCCGGACCCCGAAGCGAGAACTAACATCGCGCGGAAGCGGCCTTTCAAGGACAGTAGATGGCTGCGGTGTGAAGGTCGGCACCATTGTGGGTGGTAGCCCGTTGGGGCGGCCACTTGGTGGAGGATAGGGCAGACGGGGGATCGGCATTCATCATCTCCTTTGGAAGTAGGCTTGTTCTGGAATATCTTTTGCCTGAGTGAAAAGAGTAGACCACGTTTTGTCGATCCCACGACTAGGTAATCACCTAGTTCTTTGTTACAAGTTGACTTTTTTCTGATCCGCAGAGTTACAAGAGATTGGTATGTCCAGCCTCGGACAGACTCCGAACCACACTGGCGACATCCTGAGAACGTTCCCTGGTCGTCACGAGTACGGCGTCGTCGGTAAGTACAACGACAAGGTTTTGCACCCCAAGCAGGGCAACATGGCGCCCGGGTGCATAGACGTAGTTACCCCGGGACTGAAAGGCGCTGGTTGCTGGGCTTTCTACGACGTTGTGGTCGGCGTCGCCCCAGGCACAGGCGCTGCGGTGCTCATGCAGTGCAGACCACGAACCCAGGTCCTTCCACTCAAAGCTCGCGGGGAAGCAGTACATGTGTGAGTGGTCGCGCTTGCGGGACTGCGGTTCGAGGACCGCGAAGTCGATGCTGATGTTTTGGCAGGAAGGATAGAGCGCGGCGAATATCTCCGGGAACTCGGCAGAGCCGTATGCATCGGCGATCGCCTGGAGCGTAGCGGAGATATGCGGAGCATGCTCGTCGATCGCCTGGCACAGCGTTTGAGCCCGCGCAACAAACATTCCGCTGTTCCAGGCGTAGCGTCCGCTGGCGAGCATCTGCTGTGCGGAGGCGAGATCCGGCTTTTCAGTGAAGGAACGGACGGGGCGCGCTCCCGAAATGTGGAGGTCCTGCGCTGAGCCGAGCTCGATGTAACCATAGCCGGTTTCCGGATGAGTTGGATCAATCCCAAGAACGACGATGTTAGGCCCGGAGCTTGCAAGTGCGATCCCCCGTTTAAGGGTGTTCACGAAGTCAGCTTCTCCGCGAATAACCTGGTCGGACGGAAAAACGCCGAGGACTGCATCGGGATCTTCGCGCAGCGCAATAAAAGCCATCAAGCCACAAGCCGGTGCGGTGTTCCGGGCGACTGGTTCACATAGCAGCCGCGTCCTTGGAAGGTCAGGCAACTGCGTGCTGATCGCCTCTGCAACGCCGTTGTTGGCGACGACCCACATACGATCAGGCGAAGCCAAAGGCAGCAGGCGATCTACTGTCTGCTGGATCATTGTGCGCTCGCCATCCAGGGCAAGCACCTGCTTGGCGCGAGCACGACGGCTGCGGGGCCAGAACCGCGTGCCGCTGCCACCCGCGAGGATTACTGGGATAAAAGCAGGGAGAGAAGAGGTGATCGTCATGGACGTATCTCCGGAAGGGATGTGGCGGAAGCCAGTCAGAGCTAATAAGGACTCTCATATTAGACCCGCCGCCTGGTGAAGTTATGGGGTTCTTCCGCTCGCGAGCGACACTGTAGCCTGCCGACTATCTACTATTGTGAGTAAGTCACCCCGGTTACTTTGCAGAAGCCGATGCAAGCAAGTGGCGGGCCGTGTCAATGAGGAGTCCTGCGCAGCGGCAACATTTGCGAGCAGATGAGATGGCGATCGAGTGGAGAAGAGGACAAGAGTAGAAGGGTTGACCGCCAGGCAGGCACGCAGAAGTAGGCGGGGCCAGACTGCCTGCTCGGCCAGATCGATGCCCACCGCAATGGACCAGGCGGAGAGTGTTCGCGGCGATTGAACCAGCCGGCGATAGATATCTTGCCAGCTGCCTTGTAGACCACGGTGTGTGATGCGAAACGAGCCGTCGGCAACGGTGGCTGGCTCGCCCGGGCACCATTCCGACTGCACAACGGCACAGTAGTGGGGCTGCTGGGACTGCAGTGCATTGAGCTCGGATCGCGCACTCCCCACACCGAAGGCGCCAATAGAGCCTTGTCGCACCTGTTCCTGCAGGAAGTGAAGGAGAGACTCGTCGCGCAAATCATCGGATGTCGCTTCGTGCAGCAGATAGAGATTGATGTGTTCCGCACGGAGCTGCCGCAGGCTGGTGGCGAGCGCGCGAGCGGCTGCTTCTCCATTGAACCGTGCCTTGCGCAAGGGCTCTGCGAATCTTTGCGATGACTTGGACCCGCCCAGCACGCGCGATGCCCGCCGTGCAACAGAGCGCGCGATGCGGGCAGGGGAATGCTGGCGGCCTGGCAGGAGGCCGAATTTGGTGGTGACGGTGACGCAGCCCGGATGGCGCTGCAGGAACTCGCCGAGAACCCCCTCGGCGGTTCCGAATCCGTACATGGGAGCGCAGTCGAAGTGCCTGATGCCCGCGTCGAATGCTGTTTCAAGCAGCAGCAGGGAATGCCGACGATCCGTGCCGCCGGCGATCCCCGAACACCCGAAGCCTAGGCGCGTGGTTTGCTGGCCGGTCCCCGGGAGCGCAAGCGTCTGCATGGTCACCGCGAGATGTGCTCGGCGAGACGGGCGGTCAGCGCGAGCAGTGTGTGAGTGGGATTGGAAAATCCAGAGGTTGGAAACACGGCCGTGCTGCAGACGAAGCAGTTCGCCGTTCCGTGCAGGCGCAGGTCGGTGTCCACCACGCCCGCGTGCGCGGAGGCGTTCATGCGCATGCCGCCCATGTGATGAAAGCTGTCCTGGCAGTGGGTACGGAAATCCGCCGTCTTCCGCAAAAGGTCGCGATGAGGTTCCACAATCGCGATCGGCGCGAGCGCCTGCGCAACCGTCTGCACAAAGCCTCGGATTGTTTGCAACTCTCGATCGGCAATGACCCAATGCACCTCAACCTGCTGCATGCCGAGCCGATCTTTCGTGTGCGCAAGGCGAATGGTGCTGTTGCCGCATGGCTCCTGTTCGCAGTGAACCCGCAAAGTAAGCGGCCTCCGGGTCTGCAGCGATCCCCGATGCTGCACGAGATAGCGAAACGATTGGCGGGCGAGAGATGGAGCTTGGCCCAGGTGGCGTACGGAGAAGAGCAGACCTTCCTTGGGTGACTTGCCGCGAAGGAGACTTCCCGCCGCTTGTCGCAACGGCTGCGAAGAGTCCTGCTGTTGTGGCGTGTAGACGGTGCCACCGACGTTGAGCAAAGAGCGACGCATCTGCTCGGACTCGGAAAGCCGCAGCTTGGGAAGATACTTCTGGCGCTGCACATAGATGGCGTCGAACGATCGGCTGAGTGCGGCGGGGTCGCGGGGTACCAGGGTTGCGGCGTCGCAATCGACATGATCCTGGAAGTGCCGTCCCAACAGACCGCTCTGATTCCACGGTAACGATCCCTCTTGCTCCTGCAGGAAGAAGCGAGAGGATTCGATCGCTCCAAGGCAGAAGATGAACTGCTCGGCTCGGAAGGTATGCTCGGCGCCTGCCGGTGTGCGGACAGTAACTCCGCGCACTGCTTCGCCGCAACGATGAAGACTGACGGCGCGGGCATTCATCCAGACGCGGATGCGATCGTGCCGCAGAGCATCGGCATGCAACACGGCGAAGTCGGGTTCCGGGCACCAGCGCGAAAGATATGTGCGCATGCCGGGGTAAGCGGGTGGCTGCGCACCGATGCGGGCCCAGACTGCAGCATCCGGGGCGACGGTGTTCGCCAACCCTTCGAGTTCAAGGGCCTGCTGGTAGAAGCGCAATAGGTCTGCCTTGCAAATAGGCCATCCACTACCGGCAATCCAAGGTCGATGCTCGAAGTCGATGTCGCCCAGGGGCAGGATCTGACCGCCCCACAACGCGGTCGTTCCGCCGAGCCCTTGAGTTCTGCCCTCTCGGATGCCGCGATAGGCTAGGCCGCTCACGCCTGCTTGGAAGCAGTCGTTCTCGGAGTCTGGCGCTATGCCGCCTCCTTCCAGAAGGGTGACCTGTTTGCCAGCGCGGCTCAGCAGCACGGCGAGGCTGATGCCCGCCGCGCCGGCACCCACGATGCACACGTCGCTGCGGTGCGGCGCTGCTGCCGGCGATTGCTGCAGCAGGTCGTAGATCATACTTGCACCAGTTCCGCATCGGAAGCAGGAGATGTGGCGACCGTTGCCCTTGCATGCTGCAGGGCGAACTGAACTACGCCCGCGCGAAAGCGCTGCCAGGTGTAGAGTTCCGCTCGGCTCCGCGCGGCCGCAGCCATGGTATGAAGATCGTCACGATGTTCGCTTGCCCAGCGGATCCGATGGGCCAGTTGATCGACGTCACGAGGTGGAACGATCCATCCATGTACACCGTCTTCGATCAGATCGGGAGCTGCGGTGTGAGTAGTGGAAAGGATGGGCAGGCCGCTGGCGAGCGCTTCCAGAAGCACCTGGCCGAAGCCCTCTGCAAGAGAGGGGAAAACGAAGAGGTCCGCCTGCTGGTAGGCGGCCGCGAGCTCTTTTGCCGAAACGGACGGACGCAGGGTGATGCGGTCGGCGAAGGGGCGGAAGAGCTGAAGATCATCTACGACGCGGCCACAGATGGTCAGGTGCAGATTGACATCGCTCAGTTGAGACAGCGCTTGCAGAAGGTACAGCAGGCCCTTGCGTTGATTTATGCGCCCGACGAAGAGCAGGCGCAGGATACCGTCGTGCAGTCGAGGCGCGGGCCGGGGATGGAAGCGTTGCAGATCGACACCGTAGGGCACGACCGTGATGCGGTGTGCTGGTACGCCGTGCTCAATCAGGCTGTTCTGGGTGAAGCTGGAGGCAACGATATACGCGTGCGCCGTTTCCGATTCGCGAATCAGAGTTTTTAGATCGTGCTCGGGTAATGCAAGCTCCCACTCCTGATCTAGCGAGGATGCACATTGCGGATGCAGCGCGCGTTCGTCGTGCAGGATGCGACGGACGGTGAGTGGATGCGGATGCACCTGGAACAGCAAGGGGGCGCTGCCAGCCGCGCTAAAGGCGGGCGCGGCAAAGTAGCTGTACGCCAGCAGGCGAGACCCGGTGCTGGCGGCGAGGTGACCCGCCGCTCTTCCAAGACGGCGGTCTGAGAGCCGGCGAGCCGAACGCCGCAATGCGAACGGAACGTGCCGCCAACGTTCGAGCGCGACCGCCAGCAGCCCTGCGATCGCGTGCTGCTGAACGTGTGTGGACGGCAGCGGAGCGGAGCGCGCCTCCAGCAGCGAGCGGAGTCCTGGAGGGATGAACCTGGACCAACGCTGCAGAGCCGTTTCTGAAGCAAACAGATCGGTAACGAGCGTTCGCAGCAGGCCTGCCTCATGGAGCGCGAGGGCGACCTGGTAGCTGTCGCGGGCGCCGCCGTGGACAAGTACGAACTGCCACTGGTTGGATGGGTGAGTTTGCATGGCTCGAATTAGAGAAGCGACGCGAAGTGGCCCCGAAGTTCACGCGCACACTTCTGCCAGGTGAACTGCTGAGCGCGTGCAATGCCCGCGTGCGCAAACTGGAGACGTGCCCGTTCGTCGGTGAGCAGTTGGCTGATAGATTTCACATGCGCTGCCGGAGAGGCCGGGTCGGCAAGTAACGCGGCGTCGCCAGCAATCTCTGGGATGCACGTGCTGTTGCTGGCAACCACCGGCGCGCCGCATGCCATGGCCTCCACAATGGGCAACCCGAAACCCTCGTACCGCGAGGGGTACCAGACTGCGCCGGCACACGAATACAGCGCCTTCAGAGCGTCGTCGGAAACGAAGCCGAGCAGGCGGAAGCGAGGTCCTAGGCTCTGGCTGCGTTGTGCGTAGACGGGGTTGGTGTGGTTCACCACCGCGATCGTCAGGCGAGGAAAGCGCTTGAGCAGAAGCGGAGCAGCTTGCAGAATCAG
Source organism: Terriglobus aquaticus (assembly GCF_025685415.1). NCBI lineage: Bacteria > Pseudomonadati > Acidobacteriota > Terriglobia > Terriglobales > Acidobacteriaceae > Terriglobus > Terriglobus aquaticus. Next base: position 2,323,815 of record NZ_JAGSYB010000001.1, on the reverse strand, counting down.
CTCGGCGTTCTTGCGAAAATGCAGTCCGCCAGGGATAAGCAAATAGGTGTCATCAAGCAGCCCGCTCTGTTCCATGTAGGCGCGGCCAGCGGAGGTCACCGGCTCGAAGAAGTGAGGAGTTACACCGTTGTAAACCCAGCGGATGCGTGACTTGATCTGGGGAAAATAGTGCGCCAGTCGCTCCGCTGAGAAAGCGGACACGGTGTGAAACATATCGACCCGCCGCTCGAGCTTCTTGTACAGCAGTTCCCATTTGAGGCGTGTCTTCCAGTAAGTCCAGTCGCGGATGTGCGCTGCCGATTCGAAGTATCCGGCATCGTGCGCGGTCATGGCGAGCTTAGTCTTTGTGGCCGGCACATACGATTCGCCTGTGCAGAACACCACGTCGGCATCGGGCCAGTACGCCTCGGCTCTCGGGCGGTCCAGGAAGAACCAACGCGCCTGTTGACGGCTAGTGTCCGCGGAAAAGAGGGAATAGCTGTATTCGGTCCAGGGCTTCTGCACCAGCGGCAGAATGCGCTTCGCGTCATTTGCGTCTGCCAGCACGCGCAACTCTGTGTCGTTGCGCACGGCCAGGTGCTCCACGATCTGTCGCGCGGTGCGTCCGGCGCCGGTAGACCCGTGAATGTTGCGGAGGTGTACGTACGCGAGCAGCTTCAGCGGCCTCGTGTGATCCGGCTGGACCGACGGTGATAGTGTGCCGGTCGAGGTTCTGTCGTCACCAGATAACTCCAGGGTCGATCCGATCATTCCCGCTCCAGAGTGAAGTGCACAACTTATCCATAACTATGCGCGGTGTGTGCCTACAACGCTGTCGCTGATGGCCACACGCACGATGGACGTGGGCGACATAAGTAGAAAGCCGATGTAGGTATAAGGACCATATGCAGGATAGAAACCTACCTGGGATAACTACCAGGCTGCTCCGCATCTCTGCTTCACTCCTTCTCCTGTGCTTGTTGCCTAGTGCGATGGCGCAGCCGGCGCTGCAACGCCGCGATGCTCCTGAGCCCGAAGTGGCGTTAGGTTCGGGAGATCAGATTGTGCTGCGCGTGAGTGAATTGGACGAGCTGCCTAAAGAGCCGATCCGCATCGACCCGAACGGCAACCTGGATCTGCCCATGATCGGCACAACTCATGTGGCCGGTATGACCGCTACAGAGATCAAGGCAAAGCTGACCGCGGCTTATAGCAAGTACATCCAGTCGCCAGAGGTCACGCTGAACGTGACGGAGTACCAGAGCCGCCCGGTTTCGGTGCTGGGATCTGTGGCTCACGCGGGCGTGTACCAGATGCAGGGTCCGAAACGACTCGCAGAGGTGTTGTCGCTGGCGGGAGGCGCCGCGGTGGATGCGGGGCCAGATGTGGTGGTGACCCGAAAACAGCAGTGGGGTAAGGTGAGCGCGCCGGGTGCCAGTACCTCGCTCGCCGGTGGCGACAGCAGCGTTTCGATCCCGATCAACAACATCATGTCCGGGAAGGTTCCGGGCGACAACATCCTGGTGATGCCGGACGATGTGATCGCAGTGCCCCGTGCCGAATTGGTATATGTCGTCGGCAATGTTCGCCACGCCGGCGCGTTTGCGCTGAACCAGAACAGTGCGCTCACGGTGGCGCAGGCTGTGTCACTGGCCCAGGGGTTTACGCCGGATGCCGCGGCCAGCCACGCCCGCATTCTCCGACGCGTGGAGAACAATGCAACGCCGCTCGAAATCAAAGTGGACGCGAACCGCATTCTGGCTGGCAAAGCTGCGGATCAGCCACTCATGGCAAACGACATTCTGTTCATTCCGAACAGCGCGATGAAGGCTTCGTCCAAGCGGGTGATCGAAGCGGCAATCGGAATCTCGACGGGCATGCTGATTTACCGCTGATGCGCCTTGCGGTGTTGCACAGACGGCGTTGAACTGACGACACATTGAAGCGGAACTCAAGGATGGGCGAGATCATTACCTCAGAATCCAATCACGTTGTTCTGTCGCCCACGTCGCGGATCCGCGACGCCGCACCGGCACGCGCAATCCCGGTACCCTCGGCAGATCCTAAGTCGAGCCTTCTGATGGAGTACGTGCAGGTGCTGCGTCGCCACTGGATGGCGATTCTCAGCTGCGCAGTCGCCGGGTGCGTGGTGGCGCTCGCGCTTTCGCTTCTGCAGCGGCCGCTCTACCGCACACGCGCATCGGTCGACATCGAGGGATTGAACGGCGACTTTATGAACATGCGTGCCGTGGCGCGCACGGATGGAAGCACCGCTGAGCCGAATGAGGTGAAGCAGCAGACGGAGATCAAGCTGCTGCAGAGCGACACGCTGATCGACAGCACCATTCAGAGTCTGCTCGCGCAGGGTGAGAGTGTCACGCCAACCAACTCCGATGTGCTGCAACGAACGGCGCAGCGCCTGCACGTACCTGGACATTCGCAACTGCGGTTTGAAGATGTGGTTCGCGACACCTCCAAACGGGTCAAGGTGAAGCCGCTGGGCATGACGCGATTGGTCGAGCTCTCCTGTGAATCCACCCGGCCCGATATTGCTGCGCGTTTCTGCAACCAGATGATCCGCGAATTCGAGACCGAAGACATCGAGACCCGGGCCGAGGAGGCACAGAAGACCAGCGCGTGGCTGACCCGTCAACTGGCTGACGTGAAAGCAAAGGCAGAGGAATCGCAACGCAAGCTGCAAGCAGCCGTGGGCGGCAACGGCCTGATGTTAAGCCAGGAGACTTCCAGCACAGGTGAAGAGCGGCTGCGCGAGCTGCAAGAGGAGCTGGTCAAGGCGCAGGCAGATCGTATGCAGCGCGAAGCGAACATCGCGGTTGCACACACGGCAGCCATCGACAGCCTGCCCGGCGTGCAGGACAGCCCTACCTATCGGCAATACGAAACGCGCTTGGCAGAGCTGCGCGGAAAGCTGGCGGAGATCGTTCCGCCCTTGACCGAACAGAATCCGAAGGTGATTCATTTGCGGTCGCAGATCCAGGAAGCGGAGGAAGGCCTTGCGGCGTCGCGGTCCAGCAGCACCAGCCGCGAAAGCAGCGAGCTGACCGCGGCACAGCATCGGGAGAACCTGCTGAGGGCCGCCTACAACGCACAACTCGCGACGGTTTCGACAGACCTGCAAAAGGCTGCGCAAGTGAGCCTGCTGCGGCGGGAGCTCGAGAGCGAGCAGCAGTTGTACCAGACCATGCTGCAGCGCGCGAAAGAGGCAGGTTTCGCTTCGGCGATGCAGGGCTCTACGGTGCGTATCGTGGATCCGGCGCGCCCGTCCTTAAATCCTGCTTCGCCGAACCGTACCGCAGATGGAGCAGCCGGGTTCGCCTTGGCGGGTGTGTTGGGCGCGGGCATGTTTCTGTACCGAGACCGGACACGCCGCGTGTTCCGGTTGCCGGGCGAAACCCAGGCCCTGCTGCAGGTGCAGGAACTGGGCGTGATTCCGCACGCGACGCGGACCACGGTGGCGGGAACGCGCCCGTCGTACGGCCTAGTGCCATCGCTGCGCACTGCGGACACAGCTATGCCGCAGGTGGGCGAAGCGGTCGCGCTGACACGATGGGAGGACCGCTCGTCCATCACCGCGGAGGCTTACCGCAGCACGGGATTCTCGCTGCTGCTGGCGGACGCACAGAAGAAGAGCAAGGTCTACGCGGTGTCCAGCGCAAGCGATGGTGAAGGAAAAACGACCGTGGTGTCGAACCTGGGCGTTGCGTTGAGTCGCACACGGCTGCGCATTCTGCTGATCGATGGCGATCTGCGTAAGCCCAGGTTGCACGCGTCCTTCGGCATGCGCATGGACTTTGGTCTGCGGAACCTCTTGCGCGGCGAGATCGATGTTACGGAGGCCGCGCCAGGAAGTTTGTACCGGCAAACACCGATCCACAATCTCTCGATCATTCCGGCGGGCGGCGGCTCGGAAGACAGCGTGGAGCTGTTGCACTCGCCCAATGTGGAGAAGCTGCTGAACCGGCTAAGGACTGAATTTGACATCATCCTGGTCGACACGCCGCCGATGCTGCACATGGCCGATGCGCGCGTGCTTGCGGTCCGTTGCGACGGAGGCATCTTGGTGGTACGCGCGCATGAAACTGATGTGGATCAAGCGCAGGCGGCTCGCGACATCTTCGACAGCGACGGCATCCCGATCGTGGGCACCATCCTGAATAGCTTTACGCCGACGCGCGAAGGTCTTCGTGACTATTACAAGTCCTACGAGCGCTATCAAGGTGACGAGGACGGCAGCAAGGTGGCGGCCGCATGATCGGCGGCGCAGCGGTAGCGGAGGCAACGGTCAGCGAGCCGTTGTTGGGTCCGGGCGTGGCGATCGGCGCTGTGCAACCGGCGGCTGCCATGCCGGCAGTGCCCGCGCTGTCGGCAGCTACCAAGCAGCACTGGGTAGAAGGCACAGCAGCTCTGACCACCGCCTTGATGGTCGAGCGCGGAACCGGTCTGCTAGCCAACGTGTTGGCGGCACGCCTGGGCGGCGCGGCGGTGTTCGGTTCGTACTCGCTGGCGATCAGCACAGCGAATAACGTGAGCACCTATGCGGCGGGCGGCATAGGTGCCACCGCGACGCGTTTCTCCGGCAAATATCCCCATAGCTCGCACGAGTACGGATCGCTCGCTCGCGCGCTGGCGGTTGTGGCGCTGGTTTCGGCCGCGATGGCGACCGCTGCATTGTGGGCGGGCGCGGTGCCGTTGGCACACCTGTTGCAAAAGCCCGGCCTTGCGGGGCTGTTGCGGTGGGCTTCGTTGTCTGCCGCGGGCATGATTGTTCTGGAGTGCGCGCGGGGTTTCTTTGTAGGCCAGCGGCGTGTGGCCGCGCTGCTGCTGCTGTCGGTACTGGTAGGGGCAGGCCTTCTGTTGGCTCTGCCGATGGCTGCGCGGCAGGGCAGCGCTGCACGCATGGTGCTGTTGCAGGCAGGTGTATGTTTCGCGGCGGTTGCCGTGTGCCTCTTGCTGAACAGAACGCTCGCTTTGCGTGGCAAAGTGAGCCGGCGAGGCCGGCTATGCACTATGCTGCGGGAGGTGTGGGGCTTCGGCACGGTGCAGCTTTCCGGCATGGTCGCGGCGAACCTGGCGGGCTGGTGGCTGACTACGCTGATCGCGCGCTCGGACCGCACTCTGGTGCAGGTGGGGTTCTTCGCCATTGCCAGCCAGATGCGCAACCTGGCAGGCGTGGTGCCGGGCCTGCTCACCGAGGGCAGCTATGCCGTGATGGCTGCGCCGGAAGAGATGGATTCTGCGGCGCAGCAGCGATCACAGCATCGCGTCATGGCGCTGGCCAGCTTCGCTTCCAGTGCGGTCGGGCTCGGCATCGCGTGTGTTGGAATTGTGATCGCTCCGTGGGCGCTCCGGCTGTTGTATGGCCGCACGTATGTTTCCGCGCAGGGTGCGTTGGCGGTGGCGCTGGCCTTGGCGGTGGCACACATGAGCAACGCTCCCGCTTCGGCGCGGCTGACCATTGTGGACATTCGGTGGGCCGGCCTGATCAACACGGCTTGGGCGGTGTGCGTGGGAGCTGCTGCGACGCTGCTGCTCTTCCATGGAGGCGGAGCGTGGCAAGGCTTGGCGATCCTGCTGGCGGCGCACCTGATTTCGGCCACGCTGGTTCTCACTTCGCTGCAGCGCAAGGATCATGTTCCAGCGGGGATGCGTACCGCGTATTATCTCGGGTCTCTTGGCGCCAGCGTTCTAGCAGGCTTGGCGCTGCTTCGCGCGTGGCAGCCGCGGTACACCGGTCCGCTCACGGTTTGCATGATCCTGCTGGCGGCAATGCAACTGTTATGGCTGGCGGCACTAGGCAAACGGCATCACTGGATTCCATCCCGGTCGGCACTGCTGGAAGTGCGGGATCGCGTGTTTCGCATCCGGCAGAAGGAGCGCGCGCATGTTTGAGCTTCTGCTGTGCTGTACCGCAGTTGTGCTGGTGCTCGGCATGGCCGTTGCCTACGACGGTAGTCGCGACATCCTGCACCCCATGTTTCTGCTGGCGCCGATGATGGGCGTGCTGTATGCGTGGATGCCGTTCAAGCTGCTGAGCAGCGGCGGCCTGGATGCGTTCTTTGACCGCGACCAGTTGGTCCATGTGCAAACGCTGTACCTGCTGGGCACCGTGGCGTGCATATGCGGATGTCTGCTGGCCGGCACGCGCGCACGGCCAGCGGATCCTGCATCGGCGCCGATACCAACTCGCATGCAGAAGCGGTTACTCATTTCCTCTGGGGTGCTGGGGACGGTCGGCCTGTCGTGCTGGATGGTCACGATCATCAACGTGGGCGGCTTTCGCAATGCCTTCAGTGCGGCCTACAGCGGCGGCTGGGATGACAACGGGTATGTGCGCGATGGCGCAATGCTGCTGCTGATCGGTGTTTCGTTAGCGGTGATGGCGCGAGCGAGCGGAGCTCCACGGCTGCCGTCGTTCCTGCTGATCGCCGGCTTCGCCCTGCCATGGTTGGCGAGCGCGCTGCTGATGGGGCGGCGCGGCCCCACGTTTGGCCTGGCGGTCATTGCGCTGCTCAGTTGGTATCTTCCACGCGGCACGCGACCGCCCATTCTGGCGTCCGCTGCGATTGCAGGAACTCTTGCTTTCTTTGTGCTTCTGCTGGTCACCAATCGCCAGAACATCTATCTCGGGTCGGATCGCGAGATGACCAGCGATGTCAGTGACATCCTCGAAAAGCCGCAGTCCGGGAACGAGTACATCTACGGCAGCGGTGCCGTGTTGAGCGCGGAGCAGCGCGACCACTACTTCTGGATGCGCCGGTATCTTGCACAAATCTTTGTGCGTCCGGTGCCTACCTCGATCTGGCCCAACAAGTACGCGGATTTCGGTGTGCCGGAACTGTTGTACAACGCCGGCACAGGCGAAGGCTTCGGCGATGCGCTGGGATGGAATGGCGCTCCGGGTTCGGCACCCGGCATCATCGCCGATCTGTGGCTGGAGGTTTGGTGGCTGGCGGTTCCGCTCTTTGGCCTGATCGGCTGGTGCTACGGTGCGGTCTGGCATAAATCGATCACGGAGCAGGGACCTTGGATGGGGTTCTACACCGCGCTTGCCGCGTTGTCGATTTACCTGGTGATGCAAACGATGGAAGCCGTGATCTTTCGCACGCTGGAATTGGTCATTCCTTCATGGCTGGCGTGGCGCTGGGCAGCTCGCGAAGACCGCTCCGCCGGCGAACCCGCCCCGGGAACTCGCAGTCGCCTTGCGGCGATCAGGCATGAGGAGGTCCAGCATGCCTGATCTCAAACAGAGCGGCGGTGGCGGGGCGTGCCGCGTCGCGGTGATCTGGATCGATTGGTACCCCTACCACGTGGCGCGAATGCAGGGCCTGTGTTCTGCACCTACCCTCAGCGGACGCGTGAGTGGAGTGGAACTGGTCGGTGGCGTAGGTGTGCATGCGGGATTGAAGTTCCGCGCCGATCTGCCCGGCGACCTGCCGGTGACCACACTGATGCCGGAAGGGAACTGGTCGACCGCGAACCACTGGAAGCTGGCGTGGATGCTGTGGCGTCAACTGGACCGGCTGAACCCGGAGGCGGTGTTGGTGCCCGGATACTACACGCTGCCTGGCATCGCAGCGGCGCTGTGGGCGCGCCTGCACGGTCGTATCAGCATCCTGATGACGGAGAGTGCGGCCTATGACCACGCGCGGCGTCCGGGTCGGGAACTGCTGAAACGCCTTATGCTGCGCGCCCTGTTTGATCGTGCCGTGGTTGGAGGGCGCGACCACGCGGAATACCTGCGGCAGCTTGGCTTCGCGCCGGAGAGTGTTTCACGCTTCTATGACGTAGTGGACAACGACTACTTCGCAGCGGGAGCGGCGGAGGCACGCCGTGCCTCGTCCGCGCAGCAGCACAATCTGCGGGAACGCTACTTTCTCTACGTCGGCCGGCTCGCACCCGAGAAGAACGTGGCGGGCCTGTTGCGAGCGTGGCTGCAGTACCGTGCAGAGGGCGGCACGTGGGACCTGGTGTTGGCGGGTGATGGGCCGGAGCGCCTCTTGCTGGAAGAGACGCTCTCCCGTTCGGAGATCGGGGACTCTGTCCGCATCACCGGACTTTGTACTGCAAAGCAGCTCCTGCCGCTGTATGCGTTTGCGAGTGCATTCGTTCTGGCAAGCACGCGCGAGCCGTGGGGACTGGTTGTCAACGAGGCGATGGCATCCGGGCTGCCGGTGATCGCGACCGACCATTGCGGATGCGCTAACGACCTGCTGCGGGATAGCGGATGTGGCGAGATCGTTCCCGTCGGGAACGAGCCTGCGCTCACCCTGGCGTTGCACCGCATGGCGCAGCATACGCCGGCAACCCGTGCAGCGATGGCGCGGGCAGCGCGCGAGCGTATCCGGGACTTCAGCCCATGGCGTTTTGGGCTTGAAGTTGCGAGCGTGGTCGATCGCATCCAGGCACACGCTCAGCGCTGGCCGCAGGAGGAGGCGCTATGAACGCCGTGGTCGAGACCGGGCTCCATGCCTGCGAAGCTCCGGACGCGGCCCCGACAGCTGCCACATGGCTGCAGGTGCTCACCGATATCCATCCTCGCTATGGCGGTGTGAGCGCGGCCGTTCCGGAGCTGTCGCGCGCGTTGCGCTGGAGCGGGCTGGACGCTCCCATCGCCGCGCTGTGCCGGGCGGATGAGCAAACCGTGCCTTGGCAGACAGAACCGGATCAGATCCACTTCTTTCCCCGGGCGCGCGGAGCGTGGTTGCCGGGCGGCAGGCACGACGCGGACATGCGGGAGCTGATGCGATTCTGCGACGGTGCGCACGTACACGGCTTGTGGACTGCGGCGTCGCACGTTGCATTGCGTGCAGCCCGCTACGCCGGCAAACCGTTGTGTGTGGCCGCGCACGGCATGCTGGAGCCGTGGTCGCTGCGGCAGCATCGATTCCGCAAACAGTGCTATGCCGCGCTGATCGAACACCGCGTGCTGCGAGGAGCCGCGTGCCTGCATGCGCTGACACGGTCTGAGGCGGAAAGCTACCGCGCCATCACCCGAGATGTGCCGGTTATCGTTGTGCCCAATGGAGTGGAAGTTCCAGGCGATGTTGCGGCAGCGCACTTTTTCGCGATTTATCCGGAACTGCGGGACAGGCGCATTGTGCTCTTTCTAAGCCGGCTGCACCCGAAGAAAGCCGCGGACGTGTTGCTGCGTGCGTGGCCGCGGGTGCAGGCCGAATGTCCCGACGCTCACCTGGTGATCGCTGGTGCGGGCGAGCCCGGATATGAACTCGCGCTGCACGCTCTTGCGGCGGCACAGTGCGCGCGCGGTTCCGTCACGTTCACCGGCATGCTGCAGGGCCGGCTGAAGTGGGCGGCTCTCTGCGCCGCGGAATGCTTCGTTCTGCCGTCGCATTCCGAAGGCTTCAGCGTGGCTATCCTGGAAGCGTTGGGCTCTGGCACGCCCGTGATTGCAACTCCGCAGTGCAACATGCCGGAGATCGAAACCGGCCAGTGTGGATGGCTGACAGAGCCGCGTAAAGACGTCTTGAGCGACGTCCTGAGATCCGTGCTTAGCCAGACGAGATCGATGAACGCGCAAGCCGGTCAACGCGGCCGTGACCTGGTGCTGCGGCGGTACGCGTGGTCTGCGATCGCGCGCCAGATGGCCGAAGTGTACCTGTGGCTGGGCGGGGCCTCCCTGCCGGCCAGCGTGGAGGTGCTGCAGTGAACCTTTGCGATGTTCGACTCTCGAGCTACGACAACGCCTGGTACGAGCCTGGACCGTTTTGGAAGCGCGCTCTGTGGTTGATGGTGGGCTATCGAGCTACTCGATCGGGCCTGCCGAGCTCCGGACTCCGGGTAAGTCTGCTGCGCCTATTCGGTGCGGTGATCGGCAACGGCGTGGTGATCAAGCCAGGCGTGCGCGTGAAGTATCCCTGGTTTCTGGTGGTCGGAGACCACACCTGGATCGGCGAGGACTGCTGGATCGACAATCTGACCACGGTGCGCATCGGCAGCAACGTTTGCCTATCGCAGGGCACGTATCTTTGCACCGGCAATCACGACTGGAGCGACCCGGCGTTTGGCCTGCGTATCGCTCCTGTGCTCTGTATGGATGGGTCGTGGGCAGGGGCGAAGAGCGTTCTCGGTCCCGGCGCAACGCTCGGTGTGTGTGCCGTGGCTGCTGCCGGAGCAGTGGTCACTGGCGTTGTGCCGGATTACCAAATCTTTGCCGGCAACCCAGCTACGTTTGTCCGGCGGCGTGTGCTGAAGCAAACCGTTCCGGCCCGAAACGAGGTGGCGCGATGAAGATGCTGTTCATCAATCAATTCTTCTGGCCCGACTCCTCCGCGACGAGCCAGCAGCTCACCGATCTGACTACCGCGCTGGCGCATCGCGGGCACGAGGTCCACGTGGTCTCCAGCCGTGGCGGGTATGCCGAGGCGGCTGCGACGGACGCGCCTCCCGTAACGGTCCACCGGTTGAGCAGCCTGGCGTTTTCGCGCGGAAAGCTGCAGCGCTTCTTCTCTTACGTCAGCTTTTATCCGCTCGCCTTTCTTCGCGTTCTCAGCCTGCCGCGCATGGACGTAGTGGTATCGCTGACGACACCGCCGCTGATCGCAATGGTCGGGCAGGTGACCAAGACCCTGCGTGGATCGCGGCACTACATCTGGGAGCAGGACATCTATCCCGATGTTGCAACCGAGCTGGGCAAGGTAGCGCCAGGCGGCGTGATCGACCGCGTTGTGGGAGCGGTCGCGGACAGCGCGCGCAGGCACGCGGACGGCATTGTTTCCCTGGGCCGGTGCATGAAGCTGCGGCTGGTGCGCCGTGGCATTCCTGCCGAGCACATCCACATCGCAGAGAACTGGTCCAACAGCGCGGCGATTATGCCCATGGAACGGCCCGGGTCGTCGCGGGAACTGGTCCTGCTGTACTCAGGAAATCTGGGCCTGGCGCACGAAGTGAAGACGCTGCAGCAAAGCATGTTGACGCTGAGCGGGGATCCGCGTTTTCGCTTCATCTTTGTCGGTGGTGGAGGACGTCGCCAAGAGCTGAAGCAATACCTCGCGGTGTACGACATTCACTCGCTGGAGGAACGCGGCTATGTGCCGCGCGACCGGCTGAGCGAAGGCCTTGCGCTGGGCGACATCGGGCTGGTGCTACAGGACAGCGCATGTTCGGGCCTGGTGGTGCCGAGCAAGGTGTACGGCATCATGGCGTCCGGGCGGCCCATCCTGTTTGTGGGACCGCCTGATGCCACACCGGCGCTGCACATTCGCGAACATGGCTGCGGTTGGCAGGTGGACGGCGGCGACCACGCCGGGCTGACACGCCTCCTGCTTCACTTGGCGGAACATCGCGACGAAGTACTCGAAGCAGGCAGGCGTGCACGGGCCGCGCTACTGCAGCACTATGACCTGCCGCAGGGGACGGAACGCATCGCGCGCATTCTGGAACAACAGCCTGTCAAAGCGACGGCCACCAGCAAGGCAAAGAACTCTCGCCTGTCTGAGGTAAGCCTGTCTGAGGTTTCCTTGCCTGCGGTGGCGCGCGCCTGCGAAGGAGAGCATGCATGAATTTCGGAATGCTCGTTGTGCTCGCTGTGCTCGCCTTTGTCTTCTGTATCGTGCTCACACCGTCGTGCCGGGACCTGTTCTTGCGCAAGGGTCTGGTCGACGAGCCTGATACGGACCGCAAGCTGCACGCGGTTCCGGTGCCGCGGTGCGGAGGCATCGGCGTGGTCCTTTCCTACTTTGCGGCGTTGGGTGCTGCGTACCTGCTGCTGCCGCGTGGCTATTCGCTGTATGTGCAGCATCGGCCGTTGTTCACGGCACTGCTTCCCGCAACCCTGCTCATTTTCCTGGTGGGGCTGGCAGATGACCTGCTGAACCTGAGGGCGCGGCAGAAGTTCATGGGGCAGACGGTGGCTGCGGTGCTTGCCGTCAGCCTGGGTGCGCGGCTCACGCTGCACCACGGACCGGTGTGGATCGGATGGGTCCTGAGCGTGATCTGGCTCTTGGCCTGCACCAACGCCGTGAACCTGATTGACGGCATGGACGGTCTGGCGACCGGCGTTGGCCTGACCGCTACATTCACGACGCTGAGCGTGGCGCTACTGACCGGAAACACCGGGCTTGCCATTGCGACCGCACCACTTGCCGGAGCGCTGCTGGCGTTCTTGCGATTCAACTTTGCGCCGGCATCGGTATTTCTTGGCGACAGCGGCAGCCTGACGATCGGCTTTCTGCTGGGATGTCTGGGGCTGGTGTGGAGCGGGCATCTAGGCGGCTGGGGCATGCTGGGGCCGCTGTTCACGCTGGGTCTGCCGCTGGTGGACGTAACACTTGCCATTGGCCGGCGGCTGCTGCGCGAAGCCCCGATCACGCAGGGTGATCATGGCCACATCCATCACCGCGTGCAGGACCTGGGCCTTTCTACGCGGCATGCCGCGCTTCTGCTGTACGGCTGCTGCGCCTTGTTCGCATGCCTTGCAGTCGTCCAGTCTCAACTGCCGCACTGGCCCGCGCTTGTCTTTCTGGTGCTGTTCGTGGCCATGGTCGGGGCCGGTGTGCACCAGTTGAAATACGTGGAGTTTCGCGTAGCGCAGCGCATGCTCTCGCACACGCTAATACGCCGCGCGGTTCGTCAGCAGATTCACCTGGAAGACATGCACCGGGGTCTGATGCGTGCTGCGAACGCCGAAGATTGCTGGAAGCTGGTTCGCCGAGCGTGCGATCAGCTCGACATCGCGAGCGTGCAGTTGAAGCTGGGAGAACGCCGCTTCGCAACGCATCGCTTTCGCGTCCTGAATGATCCGGGGTGCACCATGCACGTGCGATTGGGCGAAGAGTGCTGGATCGTGCTCATCGGGTCAATCAATATTGCACCCGAGGCCCTGACCAGGGCGCTGGCGCCACTTCGCAGGTACGACACGCAACGCCTGCAACTGGATGCAGAGCCGGTGGCGTATCGCGATGCAGCTTGAAACGCTTGCGCCCCGGCAGGCATGCCGCACCTGGCACCTGCTGCAACTCTCCGCGGCGTTGGACGAGGAACTCGCGTGTGCGCTTTCGGAGTATGTCCCGGTTCTTGGGTGGAAGCCTGAAGCGCGCTGGCTGGCGGGATGGATCGACTTGCCCAAAAAGCCCGCGGTGCGCCGTACACCGACGTTCCACATTCAACACTTCGGCCGCATGCCCGGCTATGCGAGGCCCCATCTGTCCGCGCTGGCACGGCTCGGACCCAGCGTGTGCCGCAGAATCGCTTCACACGCCACCGATGCGCAGCGTGACGTTCTTGTCTGCACCACACCGTTCCTGGCACCCGTGGCGGAGCGCTGGCAAGGGCCAGTGGTGTACTGGCTCACTGACCGCATCGCCGATTACACCAGTGCGGGTCGCATTGATGTTCGCGGTCTGGATCGACGGCTGTGCCGCAGGGCCGACCTTGTCTGCCCTAATTCCGATCGGCTGCGGGATTACCTGGTGGAGGACGCTGGATGCGACACCGCTAAAATCCAGGTGCTGCCCAACGGAGTGCGTGCGGCCCACCTGCTGCCTGCACCCTTGCTGCAGGCTCGCGAGCTGCCACAGGCGGCATCGCATCGCAAGCGGCCAGTGGCTGGTGTGCTGGGCAACATGGGAAGCAATGTGAATTGGCTGCTGCTGTTGCAAGCCGTGCAGCGAACGCCTTGGCTCACGTGGCTCTTTGTGGGTCCGGTGGGCAACGACGTGGACGACCCGGAGCACCTGCACGCTCGGCAGGAGGTGCAGTACTGCCGCAACGCGTGCTTTGTCGGGGCTAAGCCGTATGGCGATCTGGTGCACTACGCGCGCGCCATAGACGTTGCCGTCCTGCCATACTTTCAGCGGGAACCTACCTTCTCTGGCTCCAGCACGCGCTTTTACGAGCACCTGGCGTCGTGTCGGCCCATTATTGCCACTCGCGGATTCGCGGAACTGCTGCGCAAGGAACCGCTGGTTCGGCTCGTCTCTGATGCGAACGACCTGGTCGCTGCATTGCAAGTGTTGCGTGCATCTGGATTCTGCGACGGCCACGAGGCGCTGCGGTGGAAAGAGAGCTACCGCAACACGTGGCAGGTTCGCGCGCAGACCATGCAGACCGCTCTGGAACGGCGATTGCCAGCCGTGCCGGAACGCTAAGTGACGCGTGCGTTCCGTTCATTTCGCAGGCGCGCCGGTGCTGTGTGGTGCCGCTCCTGCGCGATGCCGCTTTCCGCTGTCCGCCGCGTCCGCAACCATGCGGAGCACCACATCGTTGTTGGGGTGCCAGGAGTCCGCGTGCACCATGAGGATGTCGCCGCGGCGGATCGCTTCGGTTAGCTCCGCGCGATGTGCCTCGAGCTGCGCGGCGCCAACGTCGTTCACCAGGTTGGCACTGAACGCCGATGGATACATCGCGTAAATGTCCGCGGGTGTGCCCAGGTCGCCGTGGAACAAAAAGCTCTGAAACGGCGCGGTGTCCGCGTAGAAGGCAGGCGTGCTTTCTTCCGGAATCAGCAGGGAATCGGGCATGGCCGCCGCGGCTTGCTGCACAATGGACGCGTCTAGTACAGCTCCACGCGGATCCACCGTGGAGTCGAGATAGAAGAGCGTCGCACCCCAGCGATCGTGGGCGAAGCGCATTTTGCGGATCAGCAAAGCAGCAATGTCTGCCCGGCTCGAAAGCGAGACCTGTTCCGCCGAACCGGCAGCGCTCCGCACAAAGTTCTGCGGTCGAACGCACACACCCACTCGGAAGCCTGCGTCTCGAATGGTTCGGAAGTAGGCATCGTCCAGCCGCATACCCTGGAACTTCGATTGTGGATCCTGGACGACGGCTTCCATCTCCGGCGCGATCGTCGCGATCTGATCGGGAGCGCACACATAGCTAGTGTTCATGGGGTACTCTTCGCCCTCCACGTCCCAGGTGATGACACCTTGTGCGTGTAGCCGGCGGAGATTGGTGACGATGTCGGCCGCCTGTTGCAGAACTCTGCGCTGAAACTTGACGATGCCGTCAGCAGATCGAATGTCGAAGTCATGACTGTCGCCGGTGTTGAAGTAGCGACGGGGGTTGTTGGCGTACCCAGCCGGTCGACTGCGGTCGCCGGGCGCTGAGCTTGCCAAGTACGCCGTTCCAACGATGCGGCGATCGCTCCAGTGCAGGCGGGCTGGCCAATGCGCCGCCCATGCCGCATACGCGTCAGCACCGATCGTCGCCCGGGGCGTTCCCGAGGGTGCGAAGCGGAACGAAACGGTGAACCGATCCGTCTGCCCGGGTTCGATGGACCTGTCCCGGTGAGGTTCAAACACAGCCAACGAATCCGGGGCGGTGGAACTGACAAGCGCGGTGTATGCGTTGGGTGTAGCAAGGGGCTGAAAGCCGCTGTACAGGGGCTTCGTCACCTCGGGAACAACGGCGGCAACCTCACCGTCACCGAAGTCCGCGACGGTGACGCTCGGACCTGTCGTGTTGAATGCGAACTGGTGACTGCGTGCGTCTGCAAAGCCCGCCGGCAGCCGCGGAAAATGCAACGCAAACGGATACAGCGTGGCGCCGGCGAAGCGGATGCCACTCCCGGTGTGGTTCACCTCCGTTACGGTCACGTTGAGCGTGTCGCCCTGTTGGTTGAACTCAGTAACGATGGTTCCCCAGCCGAACTCATAGGTGGAGGTGTGCGTGGCTGCATTCCAGGTGCGCCGCTTGGTCGCTTCTCCCCAGCCATGCTCGCCGTCGCTCAATGGGCGGCCCGCCAGGTCCGTGCTCTTCATGTGCCAGATGTGAAAAGCGTCTTCGGGATAGCGGCCTACGTCTTCGAGTACCTGGCCGCGGTAAGCCAGGGTCTGTATGCCTTGCTGGCCATACGTGATCCGCAACCCGTCCTGCGCAAACAGCGGCCCGGCGGAACTTGCGAGACACAGCAGAAGACCACGAATGATTTCAGAAAGCGCATTGTGCTGCATGAACGGCAGGCGTGGCATGTTTCTCCTCTACGTAGTTAAGACCGAAGCTCTCCTGCCGCGCCCGGCAAAGTTCGTTGCCCGCCGCTGCCGTCCCTAACGTTCGGATGTCGTTCTCTGCCACTTGTGCCGATGCTGTCGCTGCCAGTCGATGTGTAGCGTGTCGAGGTCCGCTTCGTCGCTCATACTTTCCGCAATGACCGCTGTTCGCCACCGCATCTCTCGCGCAGTTATTGTGCTGCTGTACGCCTGCGCGGGTCTGCAGTTCGTGCGGTTCTATGCGCGAAGCACGGACTTCTATCTTCGATTGCCGGCTTATCTCTCCGGTCACGAACGCTTGCCGTTTCAGGAGCGGGTCCTGCCGATCTTTCTACTGAAACCTATCTATGCATCGCCGTGGCTGATGCATCGTCTTTCGCATGCAAACGGCGTTATCCCGTGGTCGCGCGCTCCGTTCTTTCTTGTCAGCCTGGTCGCGTTCGCAGTGGCCGCCGTCTTTACCCAACTGCTGTACCGAGCCGTCAGCCCCCGGCGCTCCCTGTCGATGTTCGTCTTCCCATTCTTTCTGTTCACGGTGATGTGGACGTACACCATTCACGTGGAAGCGAACTACTCCTACCCGTATGACATGATCAGCCTCGCGTTTTTCACCGTGGGCCTGGTCTGCGTCTACACCAGGCGTTTTCTCCCACTGCTGCTGACTGTTGCCGTCGGGACGTGGAACCGTGAAACGACGCTGTTTCTTGCGGGCATCTTTGTGCTGGATGCTGTAAGCAGGAACCCGGAAGCGGACGCGCCCTTGCAGGAGCGATTCGACTGGCGTCGCATCCCGTGGCTGCGGGCAGGATTGCTCTGTGCGGTTTGGCTCGCCATCAAGCTGTGGCTGTCCTACCACTTCAACGGCAACGACGAATCCGAGAACTACATTCGCATCGCCGAGAACGCGGGCAGGCTTAAAATCCGGTTGGTTCCGGCTCTGCTCAACATCTGCGGCTACCTGTTCCCGATCGTGCTTCTTTTCTGGCGACGCATCGAGCCGGTCCGCTTCGGTAACTACATCTGGATCGTCGTTCCGTGGTTTGCCATCATGTTCTATACGGGCGTCATTCTGGAGACGCGGATCTACGGAGAGCTATGCCCTTACACGGCGGTGTGCATCATCCTGCTCGCAGAACGTCTGGCCGACCGATCCACGAACCCGCAGCACGTGCATGCCAGTGGCCTGGTGAGCAAGGTCGCCGCCTGAGATTGGGGGAGATTCGCACGGCCTTTTCTTGCAAGGATGACGCCTGGCGCTAACGAATGGGACCGCAGTCCTAAGCCGAAGGTATTGTGCGTGCGATAGAGTTGTCGCGAGGATTCTGCCAGTGCGCCTTCGTTCCTGCAGCAAGCCGCTTGCCGCCGTTGCCTGCCTTGTGTTGACCGCCAGTGCCGCCGCTCAACAGACACCACTTCGAACGTTGCTGGTGGGTGCCGACCGCCGGCCGGCACAGTCTCTAGATGGAGACTGGCACTACCTGGTGGAGCAGCCGCCCGCGCGTGAGCTCTATGACTCGCAAGGCAAGATTCGCGACACGGGCTATGCCCTGAACACGCATCCCAACATCAGCAGTGGACCGCACAACTCCGAGTATGACTTCAGCACCGCGCCTACGCTGAAAGTGCCGGGCGACTGGAACACGCAGGATCCGACGCTGCTGCGCTTTGAAGGCGTGGTCTGGTATCAGCGCGACTTCGACTACACGCCACAGCCGGGCCAGCGCACTTTCCTGCACATTGGCGCGGCCAACTACCGTTCGGTGTTCTGGGTGAACGGCAAGCGCCTGTGTGAGCACGAGGGTGGCTTCACGCCATTCGATTGTGACGCGACCGCGCTGCTGCACCCGGGCAGCAACTTCGTCGTGGCGGCGGTGGACTCAACGCGTCACCAGGACGACATTCCATCGCTGCTCTACGACTTCTACGACTATGGCGGCCTCACACGTGACGTGTCGCTGATCACGGTGCCAACGGAGTTCATCGACGACTACCGCGTTCAACTGCAGCACGGAGCCAGCTTCGCTCCTGGATCTGCCGCGGCGCGCACCGTTGCCGGTTATGTTCACGTGGAAGGCGCCGCAGCCGGAACCAAGGTGAATATCCGCATTCCGGAAGCGGGTGTTGACGCCACGGCGACGACAGACGGCAACGGTCAGGCGTCCTTCCAGGCAGAGGCGAAACGCCTCGACCTGTGGTCCACCACCAATCCAAAGCTGTATGCCGTTCAGATCAGCGCGGGGGCTGATCACGTGGCAGACCAGATCGGCTTCCGCGACGTTCGTGTGGACGGCACACGCATCCTGCTCAACGGCAAACCGATAGCGCTGCTCGGTGCCAACATGCACGCGGAGGCTCCTGTGCGCGGTGGCCGAGCATACAGCGATGCCGATATGCAGAACATCGTCAAGATGCTGCATGCCATCAACGCGAATTTCGTGCGGCTGTGCCACTATCCGCATGACGAGCGGATGACCCGCGCGACGGACGCTGCAGGCATCCTGGCGTGGTCGGAGATCCCACTGTGGCAGCGCATCACCTTCAGCAGTCCGGAGGTCTACGCCAAGGCCGTGACCATGCTGCACGAGATGATCCGTCGCGATCAGAACAAAGCGTCGGTAATCTTCTGGTCTGTGTCGAACGAAACGCCGAACAACGCCGACCGGACACGCTTTCTGACGAACCTTGCGAACGAAGCGCGCCACACCGATTCCACGCGCCTGATCACCAGCGCTCTGATCGGTCCGCGCGTAAGTGAAGATCGCATCGTGCAGGATGATCCGTTGATGCCGGCGCTGGATGTTGTAGGTCAGAACGAATACATCGGCTGGTACGAAGGCACGGCGGAAGACGCCGACCGGAAGACCTGGGTGCTACCACAAAAGCCGTTCATCATGTCGGAGTTCGGCGCCGAGGCGACGCCCGGCAATCACGGCGGAGCGCACGATCGCTGGACGGAAGAGCAGCAAGTGAACGTTCTACAGCATCAGTTCGCCATGATCCGTCGCATTCCGCAGATGCGGGGAACCACGCCATGGGTGTTGATGGATTTCCGGTCGTCCACGCGGAACATTCCTAAGCTGCAGAACGGGTATAACCGCAAAGGCCTGTTTTCTGAAACGATGCAGCCGAAGCAAAGTGTGGAGCTGGTCCGCAAGACGTATACCGAGAACCCGCCGGTCAAAGCGGAGTAGCTGATCCGCACAACCCATCCTCGTGGCTAGCAAAGAAACGGCCCACCCTCTCAATGCGAGAAGGTGGGCCCGCTTGCTTGCTGGTGGTTAGAACAGCAGCTTCAGACCGAACTGCATCTGCCGCGGTGGGAAGGCCGAGGAGAAGGTGCCGAAGTTGCTGTTGCTTGCGTTCAGGTTGATGCCGTTGAAGTTGGTGCGGTTGAGGACGTTGAAGACATCCCACTGGAACTTGAGCCGGACGCTCTCGTGGATTGGGAAGAACTTCGACAGGGTCATGTCCGTCTGTGCGAGCCCCGGGCCGACGATTGCGCCATAGCCCGAGTTGCCGAACCGGTACACCGTCTTCGGCGGTGCAAGGAACGCGCCGCGCGTCGGCGTGTTGACCACCGCGCCCGTGACCGGGTTGATGGTCTGCACATTACCCGCCGTGTTGTTCAGGTACCCGTTCAGACCGGCGTGGCCGTTGCCGTAGATCTTCGTGCCAGGCAGTTGATCCGCGCGAACGGTTCCGAACTGCACTGGCGAGCTTGCCTGAACGTTGTAGTAGGCACCGCTCTGCAGCCGGGCTACACCACTCACCTGCCAGCCACCGATGCCTTCGCGGACAGCGAAGTTGTGGCCGCGAAGTTCCGGTGCCTGGATGACGAAGCTGGCTACAAAGGCGTGGCGTCGGTCGTTCGAAAGGGGACCGTAGTTGTACTGCAGGTTCTGCCAGTTCTCGAGCGTGATGTTGTTCACGGACGAATCACCAAGCGCCTTGGAATAGGTGTATGCCAGGGTCGCCGTCACTACGCCTTTGCGCTTGGAAGCGAAGACTTGCAGAGCGTTGTAGTTGTAGTTGGAATCAAACCGGTTGCTGCTGATCGCGTTATAGCCGCGGTACGGGTTGAAGATGGCCGTGGACGAGTACGGAGTTGCCGAGTTCTGATTGGTGACGGTGCTGACCAGGTCAGGGAAGTTGATGTTGGGCTGGCGCAACTGGTGGTGCGCTACGTTGCCGACGTAGTTCACCTCAAGCAGCACGCTCGATGGCAACTGGCGCTGGAATCCGAAGCTGTACTGCAGCGTATAGGGGTTCTTGTTTCGCGGATCGATCGCGCTGATTCCTCCCTGCAGTCCCGGAGCCGCGGCAGCCTGCGTTGAGATGGTGCCCAGGTTGCCGATGCCGAGCTGGGTGTTGTTCAGGAAGGGCGGCAGGTTCAACTGGCTGAAGATCAGGTTGCCCTGTGGACGGTAGTAGTACATACCGATGCCGCCGCGCACGGACGTCTTGTCATTGGCAGCATAGGCGAAGCCGAAGCGTGGTCCAACGGCTCCGTTCATCTTGTAAAAGCCGCGCGGTGCGCCAGTTGGAATCAGCGGGAACAGCGCCGTGTTCACGTTCGGCACCCGGATCTGCTGATCGCTCGGAACGCCGTTGCCGGCACGGATCAGACCGGTGTACAGGTTGCCGGAGTTAGCCACCAGGCCGCCGCTCGGCGTCACGGTCACCGCGTTTGCCGCGTTGTAAACCGATGGGTCAAAGTTGGTCGCGTTGTTTCCCTGCAGGTAGAACGGCTGGATCCACTGGTAGCGCAGACCGTACTCCAGGCTCAGCTTGCGCGTGGCGCGCCAGCTATCCTGCGCGTACCCTTCAATCTGGTTGAAGCGGAAGTGACCCACAGGATCGGCGCTCGCTTCCGAGTAGCTCTGGAAGTTACCCAGGAACGCGTCGGCCAGTGAGTAGCAGGTGGTGTTGCCCGTAGCGCTGCGGCAGTTACTGGTTGTCGGCAGAGAGTTGAAAGTCGCAGTACCCGTGTAGTTCGAGCGACCGTTCTGGTCCACGCGATCGCGGATGTACGCAGCGCCAAACTTGAAGTTGTGGTCACCCTTGACCCAGGTGATGTTGTCCGCGACCTGGATGTCCGTCGACGGCGACAGCAGCCCGAAGTTCGGTCCCTGGAAGCCGGCGAAATTCGTGACGTTCACGATCGGAATGCCGTTCGGGTACGTACCCACGCCCGGGTACAGCTTCTGGTACTGGAAGTTGTAGGTCTCACGCTTCCAGTTGTTTCCAACGGGTGGAATGCGCTGCGCTGCCCAGCTTGCATTGCCCTGTACCTGGTTGATCAGGTTGGGGTGGATCAGCCAGGTCTCCGAGAGCAGATAGCTCTGTCCGGGACGGTTGCGCTGCGTTGGCGTCGTGTTCAGGATGCCGCTGTTGGAGAAGGTGCCGAAAGGATCGATGAGTGAGTTCTGATCGTGAATCCAGCGACCGAACAGAGAATGCTTCTGATTGATGACATAATCGAAGCGCACCAGGTCCTGATGAAAGTTCAGCGGGTTCGAGGGCGCCAGGGTCAGGTTGTTGCTGGGTGTACCCGTTTGCCCATCGCGATAGCTCAGGCCACCCTTGATGATCGTCTGGTAAACGTTCGCGATCGCGCGACCGTCAGGTGTAATGCGGCTGGCGATGTTGTTGTTGGCGATGGGGGTGCTGGTGCCCGGGATATACAACTGCTGTGTGGCGTTGGTGCACACACCGTTGACGAAGCCTGCCGTGCAGAGGCCAGAGAAGTCACCCGCCAGCATCGCGCTCGTAGGCACCGTAAAGGTCTGGGCCGTTGCCTGCTGGCGCAGCCGCTTCCACTCTTCACCAACGAAGAAGAACAGCTTCTCCTTGATGATCGGGCCGCCAACGAAGAAGCCGAAGTCGTTGTAGATCAACTGGGTCTTGCGGCGCGCAATGTAGTTCGTCGCGTCCAGGTAGCTGTTGCGCAGGAACTCGAATGCGCCGCCATGGAATTGGTTGGTGCCGCTTTTGGTGACGATATTGAAGGTCGGCCCCGAAGTGCGGCCAAATTCTGCCGAAGCGTTCGAAGTATCAATCTTTACCTCGGCGATGAAGTCCGGCCCCACGTTGTTCATCAGCGAGCCGTTAGAACCGGCTACCTGGTTGTAGGCGCCGTCCACGGTCAGGTTGTTGGTGTCGCTGCGATTACCGTTGATGGTCTGGTTGTTCGAGGCAAGCGAGGTGGTAACAGAGAAGATGTCCGGATTGGTCACCACCGCGCCCGGCACCAGCGTCAGCAACTGCGTGTAATTGCGGCCGTTCAGGGCCAGATTATCAACCTGCCGTGCATCGATCACGCGTTCCAGAGAACCATTGGTCGTGTTCAGCGATTCAACGGCACCGCCCTGCACCTCGACCACTTCGCTGCTCTGGCCTACCTGCAGCGTCAGGTTCGAGGTGACTCTGGCGTCGGCCGTCACTTCCACGTTCTGCTGCTGAGCCGTGCTGAAGCCAGGCGCGGTGACCGCAACGGTGTACGTGCCCAGCGGCAGGGTTGTTGCAGTGTAGTTGCCGCTGCTGTCAGTCGTGACCGTGCGCGTCAACTGCTTGCCCGTGTTGGTCAAGGTTACGGTCGCGTTCGGAACAGCTGCCCCACTCGGGTCCGAAATGGTGCCGGAGATCTGGCCAAAAATGGTTTGTGCCGCCAACGGATGGACGAGCACCGCAGCCGGAATAGCTGTGAGTGCCGCAATGCACAGTAACGATCGACGCATAAGCCTCGCAAAAAGCAATGCTGCCCGGAGATTTCAGAGCGCCCCGAAGCAGTTAGTTTGAGTTGCGAGCGAGTATCAATGCCGTATACAGCAATCGTCAACACAGCATGCAGTGCAAGCTGAGACCGAGACGTTGTGGAAGTTGGTCGCTGACATCTCGTTCTGATCCTGACAAGATTTTGGAGTCGAATGAACTCGCGAGCGCCGTGAGGTCACATCTGCCCGGAAGCTACTGATTATCCGTGCGTAGAGCCGAGGCAGCACGCTGTTCAAGACTGCCCAATGCAGCAGGAGACCAAGGGCGCCTTCGGCCTCCTCCAACTTTTGATTGACGCGCCGTATGCACTCGAGCCCTAGTGACTGATCTGGCTCACAGCCTCTTCTATCTCCGCTGCAGTGTGCCGGGCGCCGACGCCGTGCTTCACCCTGGTGGGGACAGCCAGGGTGCGCACGCGCTTGCCTTGCCTGTTCTTTCGAAGCTTCGCTTACTTCAGTTCGAAATATTCGGCATAGCGACAAGGTCCAGTGATCTGCTCACTTCAGCTTGGGACAAGGGCTGGGTAGCCGAACTTAGCGTTGCCGCAGGTGAAGCATTCTCCAGCAACCTCCCCGGCCCACTCGACAGAAGTTCGAACCTTGGAACTCGCGCCCCATATGGCTGAGTAAAGCCGCGGCTCCCGACAATCCGCTGGGAGGCCCTGACCTCTCGCGAACAGGCGTGAAGAATGCGCTTCTGGCGGGCAAGCAACCGACACAACGCAAACGGCGGAATCCCTTGCCGAATACCTTCCTTCATTGACATGTACATGTGGAGCCCCTCTTTCTGTGGCGCGGATGCGGGGAAGGCGTTCGCCCGATAGAGTTTGGGTGGCGCCGCGACCTAACCTGCCGGCGATGCCGGCAATGCAGATGCGATCACTTTTCCAGCGGGATTTGTACTTCCGAGGCGACCATGGCGGTATCGTTCCCGGTTGGCACGGCGGCCACTTCTTTCTTGGGCCGCGGATTCACCACTCGAATGCCATCGCGTGAGCCCTCGGTCCATGCGCTATCGAGGTAGTAGCCGGTCGCGCTGACGCGAAAGACGAGCTTGCTCCTCTGCTGGCTTGTGGAAGAGGTATCCCCATAGACCATGAACCTGCTGGCCGTTGCGCCGCTTCGCGTTCGCAGGGAGTAGATGTTTTCGCTGTCGCGGTGAAGGAAGTATTCGCCAGCAGGCAGAATGTGGCCATTCGCCGCAAATCGGAAGGGGATTTTCGCGACGGAAACCGTCCTGCCCTGGCAAAATGCCGGCAGCGGAAGGAAAATCGCGAGTTTTAGAACGAGAGAACCAAGGCGTGCCATGTTTCGGCGCGCCATCAGACCTGGGAGAAGAGAGTTGTTCATACTTTGTCCTTGGTTTGGGGCTTTTTCAGCCCTCACTGGATAAGGCGGAAACGCGCCGGACAAAGTGCCATCACAAAAAAAGAATTTGTGCTGCCATGAACACGAACTCACCGGCTAAACTGTTGCCGACACGCAAAGGCTGAACGATATGGCTTTGTCGTCCCCTCAATCGCAATTCGGTGCGGAACAGCATCTGGTTACGCAGCTCCTTCATCAGGTGCATGCGGGTGACCAGCATGCTGCGTCAGAACTGGTGCCTCTCCTCTATCGCGAGCTGCACCGCCTGGCAGAGGCCGCCATGCGCCGCGAGCGCCCAGGTCATACGTTGCAGCCGACGGTTCTGGTGCACGAAGCCTACCTGCAACTGTTGCAAACAGAACGGATCGATTGGCAGAGCACAGCCCATTTTCTTGCTCTTGCCGCAAACACGATGCGGCGTGTGCTGGTCGACCATGCGAGGGCGGCGAAAGCTCAGAAACGTCCCGGCGGGCATGAGCAGGTGGAACTCAACTCGCGCGTGCAGGTGTTCGAACAGCAGATCGATGTCCTCTCTCTGAACGAAGCGATGGACAAGCTGGCCGCCTTTGATCCGCGTCTGGCGCAAGCCGTGGAGATGCGATTTTTCGGCGGGCTTTCGTTTGAAGAGATCGCGCAAGCGCAAGGTATTTCGCTCCGAACCGCGAAGCGCGACTGGGTCTTGGCAAAAAGCTGGCTCTACACGGAATTGGCGCGCGGCTCCGCTGAGACATGAGCCCGGACCGGTGGAGTCGGGTCAAAGAAATCTTCGATTCGATCGCGGATGAGCCGGCATCTCGCCACATGGCGCTTGTGCATGCGGCCTGCGACGGCGACCTGGCCTTGGAAGCGGAAGTACTGCGCCTCCTGGGGGCTGTCCCTGCTTTAAGCGACTTCCTGGAAGCGGGTGCCAGCAACTTATTTGGCGAGTTACTGGAGCAGCCTTCCAGCTCACCTGCATTCGTGGTGGGCGCCGTTCTGGCTCGACGCTTTGAAATACGGTCCTACATCAACCGCGGCGGTATGGGCGAGGTATACGAAGCGTGGGACAGCCAGCTGAACCAAGCCGTTGCCCTCAAAACCATCCTTCCTCACATCTCAGCGAATCCTGCGGTCATTGAGCGCTTCAAGCAGGAGGTGCGGCTTGCCCGCGAGGTGTCCCACCCCAACATTTGCCGCGTGCACGAGCTCTTCTGCGAGGAGCCGGCTGAGGGACCACCCATCTGGTTCCTGAGCATGGAACTGCTACGTGGGACTACTCTTCTGGCCCACATTCGTGAGCACGGCCCGCTGTTGCGCACTGCTGCAGAGCACCTTGCCGTTGCCATGCTCTCGGGGCTGCAGGCCGCCCACACGCGTGGTCTGGTTCACCGGGACTTCAAATCGGGTAATGTCATGCTGCTCGACATGCCTGGCTCTCCGGTGCGCGCCGTGATCACCGACTTCGGTCTGGCCATTATGAATTCGCCGGGCGTCACGAACGGAAGCGACCTGATCGCACGCGGAACTCCGGGGTACATGTCGCCCGAGCAGAAGCGCGGTGAGGTGGTTGGACCTGCGGCGGACCAGTACGCATTCGGCGTGGTGCTGTGGGAGATGATGACGGGTCAGACGCCGCCAGCAACGGGTAACCTGTCCATCGACTCACGGAACATCGCGTATCCAAAGACGTGGCTGCGGGTGATTCAACGCTGCACCGCACCCGCACCCGACGACCGCTTCCCCGACATGGCTGCGGTCAGGTCCTCGCTTCTGCCCGCACCCGTGCGCACGCGCATGATCTGGGTTGAAGCGGCGGCAATCCTGCTAGCGGCGGGCTTAGGACTACTGCTCTGGAAACGTCACGCCAGGGTGCCTCCCGTCGCCTGCGTGATTTGCAATACGGTGCAGATAACTCCAGACGTGGATAAGTCGGAGACACCCTCCCTCTCGCAGGACGGCCGCTTCGTGGCATATTCCTCAGATCGCGCCGAGCCTGGCAACCTGGACATCTTTGTGCAGAAGCTTCCCTCCGGACCCGTCATTCGGCTGACCCGCGACGGCGCACGAGACACCGTTCCAAGCATCTCTCCCGATGGAAGCCAGGTGGCGTTTCGATCGGAGCGTGACGGCGGCGGCATCTATCTGGCATCGACACAAGCGCCAGAACAGTCTCCTCGTCTTCTGATCAGGGGTGGCCGCGATCCCAAGTTTTCACCCGACGGCAAGAGCCTCCTCTACTGGACCGGCGATCCGGATTCCAGCACGCCTTCCGGAAGGGCATTTCTGCTGCCCTTGGCCGGTGGTGCTCCCCAGCTCGTGGCAGCCCAGTTCCAGGATGCACGGTACCCCGTTTGGAATTCGAACGGGCGGGCGATTCTGCTGACAGGCTGTTTGGCGCCGGGCCTTCTTCCCGATTGCCTGGATTGGTGGATCGCCTCTGCCAGCACTGGCACAGTCGCACCCACCCACGCCTTTTTCTCTCTGCGTGCGAAAAACTTCCTGCCGGGCCGACTCAACTCTCTGGAGTGGCGCGGGAATCAGCTCGTCTACAGCTCTATGAACACGAGTGGCAGGCTGAATCTTGCCGAAATTTCGTTGCCGCCCAGTGATCCTCACGCCATCGGTCAGCCGCGATGGCTGCTCCCGTCCGATTCCGGTGAGCTCGATCCTTCAATATCAGGAGGGGGATCGATCGCGTTCACTCGCATCACCGGAGCTCTTCACATTTGGAAAATGGACGGTCTCCTTGAAAAGAAGCAGCTTTCTCTGGAAAAGGTGACAGAGGATCCCGAGGTAGATGGTCAGCCCTTTGTCGCGGAGGGAGGGCGCTATCTCGTCTTTACGCGCGGGCGAAGCGCACAACGTGTGGTGGTGCTGCGCGACCTGCAAAGCGGTCAGGAACGCGTGGTCTGGAACCAAGGCTTGTCGGCGCAGTCACCTATAGTCGACCGCGACGGGGTCTGGCTAGCGTTTCAGCAGGCAGAACCGACAGGCCGGTCCGCGGTATATGCAGGGCGCATCGGGACCAGCATGAAGCGTATCTGCGAAGACTGCAGCGCGCCCTTCGGTTGGTTTGCGCACGACCACATGTTCTTTTTCCGAAGCGGACTCAAGGCGCTCTCGCTCGCTGATCCACGCACCGGCCAGCAACAGCCTGTCTTGAGTGAAACAGAAGCCATGCTGGGGGACGCGAGTTGGTCAGCCGCCACGAGCAATCTGGTTCTGGTCGCGTCTTCGCCGGCGCGCAAGCGAATCGAGGTTGTGCACCTGAATTCCATCGACCTCCATCCACAACGGTCAGTATTCATGCCGGAGGAGCCAGGCACACCACTGCACCCGCGCTGGTACGGCAACGGAACCGGCATCGTGTACACCTCCAATCGCGACGGGTTCATGTGCCTTTATCGTCGCCGCTTCGATGTGGCTAAACAACGATTCGGCGAACCCATCGTCGCAGCCCACATCCATAACCAGCGCGCCTCCATAGACGAGGTCTTGCCGCGCGTGCTGAACTTGTCCACTGACGGCGATAGCCTCTTCCTCAATCTTGGCGAGCAGAGCTCGACCATACAGGTCGGCACCCTTGCTCAGGTCCACTAAGACGTCTGGAGGCGACCGCGTCAACATTTTGTTGGCTTCACGGTTCTATGCGTTATAACGAACACGGTGCCGGTCCGCTCGTGCGATCTGCAGGTGCGGATAGCTCGATCCACAACAACGCAGAGAGGAGTACTTGGATGGAGAAGCCTGAGAAGATCCTTAGCCCAACCGTACAGCCTGACACGGGGTTGAAAATCAAAATTCCCGATACCGAAGAGGGCAGGCGATTTCTGGAAGATCTGAAGCAGCTTTTGAAGGTAGAGGATCTGCCCTTCCAGAAAGTTTGCTCTACCGCACAGCGTCCGACATATCTCGATGCAAGCGCCGCGCCTTCTTCCGAAGCGTCGGGATCGACAACGTATAGTCTGGACCTCCGCCTCGAGCAGGAAGGCTGGGCACCGTAGCTCGTCGGTCTACGCTAGGGCCCCGGATCGCAAATGCATTTCGCTCTCGTCACTGCACCGACGATTACGGAATTTCGCTCCCGCGAGGAGATCCTTAGCAGGGCCGTGCAACAGGCAGCCTTGCAGCCGCAGCTCGGCATCCTGTCCGTCGCGTCGGTACTGGAGCAGTGGGGCGACCTCCCGCACCTGTTCGATGTGAATGCGGAGTACCTTCGCTTCGCGTTGAATGGCGAACAACCCTGCATGGACGAATTCGCGGACTACATGGGAGCGCTGGCGGTCCGCTCTAACGCGGATGTGTACGGCCTGAGTTCGATCTGTAGCTCGTTCCCTCTCAGCCTGAGGATTGCAGATGCCATCAAACGGCTTCGACCGCACGCGATGGTCCTCTTTGGCGGTCCCCAGGCTTCTGTGGTGGATGAGGCGGTACTTCGCCGCTTCCCCGCAGTCGGTTTCGTTCTGCGGGGTGAAGTTGAGCGCTCCTTGCCAATCTTTCTCCGTGAACTTTGCGGGAATTATCGTTTCGCGGATGTGCCTGGGCTCTGTTTTCGCGACGGCAACCAGGTGTATCGAACAGCTAGTCCACCCGTCATCGAAGATCTGGATTCCCTGCCCTCTCCTGCGTATCACCTGAGCAGTTATCTTCGGGATGCAACCTCGGCCTCCATCGAATTGGGTCGGGGCTGCCCGTTCTCCTGCAGCTTCTGCTCGACCAATGACTTTTTTCGCCGACGCTTCCGCCTTCGTTCGCCGGAGCGGGTGTTGGCGGACATGCGGCAGATCGCGGAGACCTATGGAATCAGCCATTTTGAGCTCGTGCACGACATGTTCACCGTGGATCGCAAGCGAGTAGTTGCCTTTTGCGAAACGCTGCGCGCGTCGGGCGAAGCGTTCACTTGGGACTGCAGCGCACGTACGGACTGCGTTGATGCTGAGTTGCTGCAGCAGATGGCAAGCAGCGGCTGCCGTGGACTATTCTTCGGCATCGAGTCCGGCTCGACGCGCATGCAGCGGATTATCGATAAAGATCTGGATCCGGCGAAAGCGGAAGCCATGCTGCAGGCCTGTGAGGACGTTGGTATCCGTACCACGGCGTCACTGATCGTCGGCTTTCCCGAAGAGAACTGGGCAGATGTAGCTGACACGTTGCAGATCTATATGCGGTCAGCTCGGTGCAAGCGCTCCCATCCTCAACTGAATTTGTTGGCGCCGTTGGCAGGCACTCCGCTGCAGACCAGGCATGCGGCCGATCTAATCCTCACGGACTTCAACTCGAGCATGTCGCACCAAGGCCTGAGCCAGGCCGACATGGAAGTCACGCTGATCCGGGAGAACCCGGACATCTTCTCGAATTTCTACCGGATTCCCACGCCCGACCTTGATTGGACGATGCTCTTTGACCTTCGCGAATGGCTGAGCATGATCACCGAACACTTCCGTTGGCTGCTGTGCGCCCTCGTCAGGCGAGTCACTCCACTGGACTTGCACAAACAATGGCTCGCGTGGAGCGAAGAGTCTACGAGATGTCGCAATGCAGGAGAACTACGCCGGTATTACGCGCGTGACATCGCTCGATCGGACTTCCTTCGCTTTGTGCAAGAAGGAGAGTTTCGATCGGATCCAGTTGTTTCTACTCTGCTCAGGGTCGAAGCTACTCTCGCATCGGCCGGAGAAGCTAGAGGTTTGTATGCAAGGCAAAAAGGGTGGCGGCTCGCAACATCGGTCCAAGTGCTCACGTTAAGTTACAGCCTCTCTGCGTTGACGGCGGCATTGGCCGCCGGCGATGAGCCAACTTCAATGCAGTCCTTCTATGCATCGCGTAAAGACGATTCCACGCTTCGCCTTCACTGCATCTCTCCCTTTCTCGCCAAGCTTCTCAAGCTTTTCGGGGCGGGCTCCGGGGCGGAGATTGGCTCGTTCCTGCGACAGGAATACGGATTAAGCGACACGTATGACTTAACCGAACTTATCGAACAGCTAATCCATGAACTGCACAAGGATGGATGGATTACCTTCGACGCCTCGCTCACGGCGTAGGCACTTGCGAAGTGGCGGGCTGGCGTCGGCTCGGAACCGTACATCGTAGCGTAAGCGTCGGACCGATGGACAACTTCGAGTGTGGTGAGCCCTCATCGATTGCAGATCTCGCGCGTACGTACAGCAAGATTCCAAGAATCGACGTAGCCCAGAGGCCCCTTCGTGGGTGAGCTCGTAGGGCAACGCTTCTCCGCTACAAACCGCTCCTAACTCTCTATACAGCCTTCGCCTCTGATCAAGCGGAGCTGACAGGTAAAGATCCACTTTGCAGGATCAGAACACGCAGTGATCGTGGCAACTTCGAATCGATCTTGAGTCCTTTGCTCACCGGCTTCTGCCCATGGCTTCTTACTAATTGGGGTTCACAGACGCTGGACCTGACTCGACGTCAGTTCACGACAAAATCGTACTTAACAAACAACACACCTGCTGTTGCTTGGCCATGTGCTATCTCCGCCCATGGTCGGCGCATGTCGCTCTAGTCTTCTAGTCAGAATGATGGTGCTTTGATGAATGGCTCGACAATAAGTCGCTGTACCTGTGCGGCTATAGGCAGCGTTGCAGTGCTGCTTGGCTTGCGAAAACGAGGAGTTGGAGGAGCGCTCTCTGTGGCGGCTGGCACCGGACTGATTGTCTACGGCGCGTTCGCCAGATCTGAGCAAGAAGCAGCAGGACATAACAGTCACTCGTCACAGCCGATCACGGGCGTAGTCACCATCGGCAAGCCGCGAGACGTGCTCTACCGTTCGTGGCGAGATCCGGCGACCATGTCACAGGTTTTCGGAGATGTAGTTCAGGTTTCCCGCGAGGGCGAGGACCGGTTCCGCATGCGTATCAGTCTTCCCGGGCAACACGAAATCACATGGACTTCGCGGCTGATCAAACAGGTTGAAGGGACGAGCTTCCAATGGCGGTCTGAGCCCGGTGCAACCGTTCCTCACGAGATGTCCCTTCGGTTTCGTGACGCAATACCGGCCGAATTTGGAACAGTGGTCACCCTGAGTGTTTCACCCCTGCCCGACAGCACACTTACCAGCGCATTCGTACGGTTTACCCGCTCCCTGGATCGAGCACTGCTCATGAAGCTGCTCCGCCGCTTCAAGTCGCTGGTTGAAACCGGCGAGATCCCCACCCTATCCCGCAATCCAGCCGCGTGGCCCCGCGCGATCGCCGCAGTGTAGGAGTTCAGCATGCGAGCACTCTGTTGGAATGGTGTCAATGACCTGCGGGTCGAGACCGTCCCTGATCCCGCGATCGTAAATCCGCATGACGTCATTCTGCGGGTTAGCTCTTCCACGACCTGCGGCTCCGATTTGCACTTCATCGACGGATACATCCCGACCATGCGCGCGGGCGATGTGATTGGGCATGAGTTCATGGGAGAAGTCGTGGAGACCGGCCCCGATGTACGCAAGGTGAAAAAAGGCGACCGCGTGGTCGTTCCGTCCTTTATCTGTTGCGGACATTGCTGGTTTTGCCAGCACGACCTTTGGTCACTGTGCGACAACACAAATCCAAACGCTGAGTTACAGGAGCCGTTGCTGGGAGGCACAACCGCTGGCATCTACGGCTACACACACGCATTTGGTGGTTACGCTGGATCGCACGCGCAATACGTCCGTGTTCCACATGGAGATATTGATTGCTTCAGAGTGCCTGAGGGCTTGCGCGACGAGCAAGTGCTGTTCCTCTCCGACGCTGCTCCCACCGGCTATATGGGCGCAGATTTCTGCGTGACACCGGGTGCGACTGTCGCTGTGTGGGGTTGCGGTGGGGTGGGATTGATGGCGCAAAGAAGTGCTTACCTGTTGGGCGCGGAGAGGGTCATCGCCATCGATCGCTTTCCGGAACGGCTCGCTGCGGCGCGGGAGCACTGTGGCTCCGAAACGATCGACTACTCAACCGTCGATAGCGTCCTGGACACATTGAAGGAGATGACGGGCGGTCGGGGCCCCGATGCATGTATCGACGCGGTTGGCATGGAAGCGCACGGCACAGGATTTATGGCCAAGTACGACGTTGTGAAGCAGGCTCTTCGTCTCGAAACCGATCGAGGCGAAGCCTTGCGCCAAGCGATCATGGCCATCCGGAAGGGGGGAACGCTGTCGATCCTCGGAGTCTATGGCCTGATGGACAAGTTTCCCATCGGCGTGATCATGAACAAAGGGCTAACCGTAAAGACTGCACAGCAGCATGGTCAGAAGTACATGAATCGGCTTCTTGAGCATGCGCGCAAAGGCGAACTGGACACCAGCTTTCTGGCGACGCATACCTTCTCTTTGGAAGAGTCGCCAAAAGGGTACGACATGTTCAAGCACAAAAAGGACGGCATCCTGAGGGCGGTCTTCCGGCCGAACTAGCGTTGCCCGGCTTGTAACGAAGCTCCTCAGGCGCATGGCTGCGAACCGCGCCTGAGGAGGCACACTCCTGGAGACATGCTGTTCTTCGACGCGTCTTCCAAAGACCTCCATCAACTTCGTCTTCCAGCGAGCTCGCTGGCAGCAGAAAGGTGCAAACCATGAAAGCGCTCGTGTACCACGGTCCTCGCAAGGTCTCCGTCGACAATGTCGACGACGCAACCATCGAAAAACAAACCGACGTACTGGTTCGTATCACCACCACGAACATCTGCGGGTCAGACCTTCATATGTACGAGGGCCGCACAGACATGCCAGCAAACAGTGTGCTCGGGCATGAAAATATGGGAGAGGTCATCGCGGTTGGCAAGGCAGTCGATCGGGTGAAGGTTGGCGATCGCGTTGTTCTCCCCTTCAACATCGGTTGCGGATTCTGTGCCAATTGCGAGCGCGGGCTCTCTGCCTTCTGTCTCACAACGGCAGATCGCAGCGTGATGCCCAATATGGCTGGTGCCGCATATGGCTTCGCCGATATGGGACCATATCGCGGCGGCCAGGCCCAACTTCTTCGGGTTCCCTATGGCGATTACAACTGCCTTGTCCTGCCGGAGGACGCGGCGGAGAAAGAGCGCGACTATGTCATGTTGTCGGACATCTTCCCAACTGGCTGGCACTCAACTCGTCTAGCCAATCTGACACCCGGCGACTCGGTCGTAATCTACGGCTCCGGCCCGGTGGGACTGATGGCCACGCTGTCCGCGCGTGTGCAGGGAGCCAGCCGGATCTTCGTCGTGGATCACAATACCGATCGGCTCGCCTTGGCAGAGAAGCTAGGTGCTACCCCCATCGTTGAAGATGAGGGTCGTGAAGTCCAGCAGATACTCGACGCTACAAGCGGACAGGGTACAGACTGTGGTTGCGAATGCATCGGGTACCAGTGCCATACGCCGCAAGGAAAGGAGGTGCCCAACCTTGTGATGAACTCGCTGGTGAACGCGGTTAAGTTCACGGGGAGCATCGGCGTTGTAGGAGTGTTCGTTCCACAGGATCCGGGCGGCGCGGACGAGCTTGCGAAGAAGGGGGAAATTGCCTTCGACTTCGGCAAGTTCTGGTTTAAAGGGCAGAAGATCGGCACGGGTCAGTGCAACGTAAAGGCCTATAACCGTAAGCTGATGGAACTCATTCACAACGGCCGCGCGAACCCATCCGCGATCATCTCCCATGAGTTGCCGCTGAGCGAAGCACCTGATGCTTACAAGAACTTCGATAAGCGCGTCGAGGGATGGCACAAAGTAATCCTGCACCCACAAGCAGCGTAGGAGAGGTGCTCGGGCCCTCCTGGCAGAGGGTCCGAGCACTTGAGGACGGCACGGCCTAGAGCTCTCCGCTTCGTCTCGTTCGGATCGGATAATCATCGAGCTCATACCCGCTTGACGTCGCGCAATAAGGCAGAAGGAGAGTCGCATGGATCGTTGTGGCATTCTGGTACTTCTCGAAGCGAAACCTGGCAAGGAACAAGAGGTAGCCGATCTTCTAACGTCGGCCAAGCAGCTTGTTTTGCAGGAGCCCGACACATTGAAATGGTTCGCGTTCCAAACAGGACCGGCGACGTTCGGTATCTTCGACACCTTTGCCGATGAGGATGGCCGTCAAGCACACGCTACCGGAGAGGTTGCGAAGGCACTTTTCGCAAAAGCGGAAGAACTCTTTGCGAGCGCGCCACAACTGCACATGGCGGATCTACTCGCGACGAAGTAGAAGTCTTCCCAAGCACCATTGCTGTATCGCGTGAGCCGACTCATTCCTCCCGGGTTGTGAAGCGCAGTTCCAGAAGTGTGGCATGGGCGTCGCGAGCCATATTCAGCCTGAGGTTAACCTCGGGTTCGTGGCTGTGATCCGTGAATGCCTGACTCTCACCGTCAAGCTAAAGGCATCTTAGAGCAGAAGTAGGTACCCGAAGAGGTCCACGGCGAGGCGCAATTTGGGAGGAACAGCAAAAGAGGGAAGCAGCCAGAAGAGCGGCATGGTGCGCGTGCGTGGTGCCCGCGAGCACAACCTGCGAAATGTGGATGTGACAATCCCGCGAGATGCTCTCGTGGTGTTCACCGGCGTCTCAGGTTCGGGCAAGTCTTCGCTGGCATTCGGGACGCTATATGCGGAGGCGCAGCGGCGTTACTTGGAGTCTGTATCCCCTTACGCGCGGCGCTTGTTTCACCAGCTCTCGGTCCCCGCGGTGGATTCTATCGAGGGCTTGCCACCTGCGGTAGCTCTGCAGCAGCAAAGGGGAGCACCGACAACGCGATCGTCTGTCGGGTCTGTGACAACCCTTTCGAATTTGTTGCGGATGCTGTATTCGCGGGCGGGTGACTATCCACGCGGACAGGCTTTGCTCTATGCAGAGTCCTTCTCACCCAACACGGCGGAGGGCGCGTGTTCCAAATGTCATGGGCTCGGCCGCGTGTACACGGTCACTGAGCAGTCGATGGTGCCCGACGCTTCGCTGACGATCCGCGAACGAGCCATTGCCGCGTGGCCGACGGCCTGGGGTGGGCAGAATCAGCGCGACATCCTGGTCTCGCTCGGGTACGACGTCGACCGGCCGTGGCGGGATCTGCCGAAGCAGGATCGCGATTGGATCTTGTTTACGGAAGATCAGCCGCAGGTGCCGGTGTATCCGGGCCTCACGCCTGCCGAGACCCGGCAGGCGCTGAAGCGAAAGCTTGAGCCGGGATACATGGGAACCTTCACGAGCGCGAAGCGACACGTCTTCGAGACGTTCGCGAAGACACACAGCGCGATGATGAAGAAGCGCGTCGCGCGCTTCATGATTTCGGAAGTGTGTGACGTTTGTCACGGCAAGCGGCTGCGACCTGAAGCGCTGTCGGTGAAGTTTGCGGGCATGGACATTGCGGACATTGCGGCGCTGCCCCTGAAGCGGCTGGCGGCGGTCATCGAGCCGTATGGGAGAGCCGGCGGGAACGCTCATCCTGCCAATCCGGAAAAGAAAGAAGTGACGCGGCGCATCACCTGTGAGATCGGGGACAGACTCAAGGTCTTGTTGAATCTGGGGCTCGGATATTTGTCGCTTGAGCGCAGCACGCCAACGTTGTCGCCGGGTGAGTTGCAGCGGTTGCGCCTTGCGACGCAGTTGCACTCGAATCTGTTCGGTGTGGTGTACGTGCTGGACGAGCCTTCTGCGGGATTACATCCGGCGGATACGGCGGCGCTGTTGGACGCGCTGGACGCTCTAAAGCAAAGTGGCAATTCACTCTTTGTGGTGGAGCACGAGTTGGACGTGGTGCGGCGGGCGGACTGGATCGTCGATGTGGGGCCAGGGGCCGGCGAAAAGGGCGGCGAGATCTTGTATTCCGGCCCCCCAGAAGGTTTGCGTGCTGTTGAGCGCTCGGAGACTCGTCGCTATCTGTTTGCACCCGCAACGGTCGATGATGCGGAGCGGCGACCGCCATCGGGCTGGCTGACCTTGCAGGGCGTGACGCGAAACAATCTTCTGGATATAGAAGCAAGATTTCCGCTTGGGGTGTTGACCGCGGTGACGGGTGTGTCAGGGTCTGGTAAGTCGACTCTGGTGAGCCAGGCCCTTGTAGAACTGGTGGCGACGCGGTTGGGGCAGACCATCGACATTCAGGACGAAGAGGCGGGGGATGGCCCGTCCGAAGCCGTTGTGAGCGTGATAGGCGGACGAGTCGTCGAAGGCGTGGAGGAGATACGTCGGCTGGTGGTGGTAGATCAGAAGCCGATCGGCAGGACACCACGGTCGAATATGGCGACCTATACAGGGCTGTTCGATCATGTGCGTCGGATATTTGCAGAAACCAAGCTGGCGCGATCGCGGCGCTACGATGCGGGACGGTTCTCATTCAACGTGGCAAAAGGCCGGTGCGAGACGTGCGCAGGCGAGGGTTTCGTCTGTGTGGAACTGCTGTTTCTGCCGAGCGTGTACAGCCCGTGCCCCACGTGCCACGGGGCACGTTTCAACGCGAAGACATTGGAGGTGCTGTACCGCGGGAAGAGCGTGGCAGATGTGCTGGGGATGACGGTGGATATGGCCGCTGAGTTCTTCGCAGAGGAAGCGACGATTGCGCGAGCTCTCGAGACGCTGCAGGAGGTTGGGCTGGGGTACCTTCGTCTGGGCCAGGCAGCTACGGAGTTATCGGGCGGAGAGGCGCAACGAGTGAAGCTGGCGACCGAGTTACAGCGGGCACAGAGTGGCCGGACACTGTATGTGCTGGACGAGCCGACGACCGGGCTGCATCCGGCTGACGTGGACCGGTTGCAACGACAGTTGCGGAAGCTTGTGGATGCGGGAAATACGGTGGTGACAGTCGAGCACGACATGCAGGTGATCGCCGGCGCCGATTGGGTGATCGACATGGGGCCCGGAGCGGGAGATGAAGGTGGAAAGGTGTTGGCGGAGGGCACACCGGAGGTGATTTCAAGAGTTAAGAACAGCCGCACTGGACCTTATCTGTTGAAACATCTGGATTAGTGCAGCATGCTGCACCCAGTCCACTCGCAGTTGCGGAGAGATGCACTCAGTGTCTGATGAGTCTGCCGCCAACGGGATCTACGAAGAGCGCCCGTTTGCAGTCCCCTGGATATCAGTAATTGACTTTGCTCAAATCGATTTCCGTCG
This sequence comes from Terriglobus aquaticus, assembly GCF_025685415.1. Classification (NCBI taxonomy): domain Bacteria; kingdom Pseudomonadati; phylum Acidobacteriota; class Terriglobia; order Terriglobales; family Acidobacteriaceae; genus Terriglobus; species Terriglobus aquaticus. The sequence continues at coordinate 2,286,699 of NZ_JAGSYB010000001.1, read as the reverse complement.
TGAGCGAGAGGTGGCCGGAGTCTGGTCCGGCAGAGATGCCATATCTTCCCTTCGCAATGGTCCAGCGATGGTCGGTCTCGCTCCAGATGCCGAGGCGTTCCTTGGGTACGTCCACAACTACGCTTGCTGTCGAGCCACTCTCAACGTGCACCTTGGCCCATCCAATCAGGCGTTTGGGCGGTTCTCCTGTGTTCGAAGGCATGGCTGCATAGACCTGCGCGACCTCGTCACCCGCTCGCGTCCCGGTATTTCGGACCGTGAAGGTCACGCGGATCGTGTTGCCTTGTTCCACTCCCAGCGACGAGTACTCGAACGACGTATATGACAGGCCGAAGCCGAACGGGTAGAGCACCGGCTTATGCTGCTGGTCGTACCAGCGATAGCCCACCTGCAAGCCTTCGTCGTAGGCGATCGGGTAGGAAGGCAGGCCGGCAAGCAGTTTGCGCGACATCTTCGCCTCATCACTCCAGTCTTCCTGCGACGCTGCAGGCGGCGAGGCTAGCTGGGGATGGGGCAGGTCGGCGTCACTGCGTGGGAAGGTGACCGGGAGCTTTGCTGATGGGTTCACTTTGCCGAACAAAGTATCCGCGATCGCCTCGGCACCCGATGTTCCGCTGAACCAGGTCTCCAGCACTCCGCCCACCTGGTCAAGCCACGGCATCAGCACGGGGCCACCCGTCTCCAGCACGACTGCCGTGTGAGGATTCGACTTGGCGACCGCCGCAATCAGCGCATCTTGTGAGTCGGGCAGAGCAAGCGTTGGCAGGTCCACGCCCTCCGACATGTACTGGTATGCGTACACGAGCACAACGTCCGCCGCTGCCGCTGCGCGACTGACGCGTGCAAGATCTGTTCCGTCGTCGAAGGCGACGGCGGCGGAAGGTGCGGCTTCTCGCACAGCATCTAGCGGCGCATCCGGGAACCAAACCGCCTTCTGCCAATCCTGCTTCCGCTCCTTCGCGGGAATATCGCCGATCGCGTTGCCGCTGGGCGGATCGACCTGTGCCGATCCACCGCCGGAGATCATGCCCACGTTCGCATTGCGGCCTACGACCAGGATGCGTTGCGGTCGGCTCGCGTCCAGGGGAAGCAGCGCATGTTCGTTGCGCAGAAGGACGATGCTCTTGCGTTCGACCTCTCGCGCCAGGCGGGCATGAGCAAAAACATCCGGAACCTGCTTCTGCGGCGGATCGTCCACCACGCCTGCCTCGAACATCGAGCGCAATACGCGGTGCGCGTGGTCATCCACTTCGCGTTGCGACACCTGCCCGTGCTCAACAGCCTGCTTCAGCGCCGGGCCGAAGAAGACGTTGCTGGGCTGCTCCTGGTCCAGGCCCGCTCGCGAAGCGGCCACCGTGGAATGCGTGGCAAGCCAGTCCGAGATCACGAAGCCCGGATACTTCCACTCGCCTTTCAGCACCGTCTTTAACAAGAAGTCGTTCTCGCAGGCGTAGGTGCCGTTCACGCGGTTGTAGGCGCACATCACGGCTCCGGGATGGCCGATCGCAATGCCGGTCTGGAAGGCGAGCAGGTCTGTCTCGCGCATCGCTCGCTCGCTGATTTCCGACGAGATTGCATGCCGGCCACTCTCCTCGTCGTTCACGGCGAAGTGCTTGATGTGCCCGACGACGTGCGTCGATTGCACGCCGCGAATCAGGTGACCCACCATCGTTCCAGCAAGCAGGGGATCTTCGCCCTGATATTCAAACGTACGTCCGTCGCGTGGCTCGCGGGTCAGGTTCACGCCGCCGCCTAAAGTCATGTTGTAACCCAGGTTGCGCAGCTCCTGCCCGATCATGGCACCGTAGCGCTCCGCGAGCTGGGTGTCCCACGAACTGGCCAGCGCGATATTTGCGGGCAGGGCAGTGGAGTAGCGGCCGCTGCCCGCCGAATAGCACACGCCGCTCGCTGAATCGATGATCTGCAGTCCCGGAAAGTCCTTGTCAGGAAAACCCGGAACGTATCCGGACCCGCCGTTGCCATCGCGCGCCAGCGGGTCGGGCCGCCCGTCGTGTGGGTCTCCGGTGCCGTGCAGAAGTTGAATCTTTTCATCCAGCGTGAGCGTGTGCAGCAGCAGGTCGGCCCTCTGGTCGGCAGTCAGCTTCGTGTTCATCCACGGCTTCGGGGCGGGCTTCTTGGCGTCGTCCGCGGCGTGCAGCACGACCGCAGGAGCGATGCACAGCAAAGCAACTGTGTGCAGAAAAGAACGCGAAGTTGAATGCATCGTTCCTCCTTATGCGGGCAACGTCGTAGAGCGTCCTCGAACCAGCCAAAGCGCAATGCCAGACAGAGCCCAGACGGTTCCAACCGTCAAGGCAAGCGGACTCAGGTTGATCCAAAGCAGCAGGCAGGTGAGCAGTCCAGCCGCGGATGGAAGTACCCACCGCCACAGATCGGCCCTGCGCTGGCGCACGGCGTGAATGATGCAGGCAAGGTTCACTCCCATGAAGGCGAGCAGCGCGCCATAATTCAGCAACTCTGTTCCGAGTGCATAGCTGAACAGCAAAGCTCCGGCCAGCGACAGCGCACCGATGAGCAGAACATTGTTGCGCGGCACACGACTCTTCAGCGAAACCGATCCGAAGAAGGTGCGGGGCAATGCTCCATCCTGTCCCATGGCGTACAGCAAGCGCGCCGCACCCAGTTGCGACGCCATGCCAGACCCGATATTGGCAACAAGTAGCGCCGCATTCACGATGATGAACAGTGCTGCGCCGCCCAGACGCTGCATCACGTGAACGTATGCGGTATCCACGTCTGGGAAGGCGGTCGTGATCGGCCAGGCCAACTGCGCCACATACACCTCAATAGCCGCCAGCACGCCCGTTAGCAGGCACGTAAAGATGATCGCGCGTGGAATGTCTCGGCTGGGCCGAACCGCTTCGTCGCTCAGCGTGGAGATGCCGTCGAAGCCGATGTACGTGAGCACCGCGATCGACGTCCCGCGAAGGAGCCCGGACATCTGAAAGTGTCGCGGATCATAGAAAGGTGCCATCAGGAACTGCGATGTGATCGCAGGCAAATGCAACAACCATCGCACCGCGGCGCCCAGGACCAGCACGATCACCAGGCCCAGCGCGAGCGCCATACCGCGATTGATGCGAGCGGACGTTTCGACTCCCAGGCAGTTGACCAGTGTGAAGAACGCTGCGAAAAAGATGGCCCACGCGATGTACGGAATGCCCGGCAAGAAGTTGATTGCCGCACGGCTGCACCAGATGGTACAGATGAGCGGATTCAACACGTAATCCATCACCAGACACCAGCCCGTAAGGTAGCCCGCTCCGGTGTGCACTTCCTTGCCGACATACAGGAACGCCGATCCACCCTGGGGATGAATCTGCGCCATCCGACCGTAGCTCACGCTGGTGAACAGCATTGCGATCATTGCCAGCAGAATCGCGGTGACCACGTGGCCGTGCGCCGTGGTCTGGATTACGCCGAAGACGGGCATCGGCGCCGTGGGCTGAATCAGGATGATGCCGTAGAGCACCAGGTCTGAAAGGCGCAGCGATCTCCGAAGCCCGCCATGTTCTGTAGCGTCACTCACGCGTCACTCCGCCGCCTTCAGGGTGGCATGTGCAACGTTCCAGCCCTCCACCTCAAACACTAGATCGCTCGGCAAAGATTGCGGCAGAACACCCGTGAGCACGACGGTTCCTCCCGGCGCGATCTCAATCCAGTTGTCGGACCACATCACCGGCGCCACCAGGTCGCCGGCCGCGGTACGAGCCGCCACGTGAACCTGAAACGCAAGATTGCTGGATGGATTGCGTAACGTCACCTTTGCCGTATGCTTGTCTGCGTTTCGCAACGCAATGTGCGTCTCAACCTGCGCTGCAGGCAGCCGAGTCAACGCCGCCAGGTCTTCGTAGCGATCTGCCGGGGTGTGCGTGTAATTGGTTCCGTACCAGTCAAAGCTGGTCAGCGTCGTCGGCACCCAATACACGTTGTGGCTTACCTCCTCGCCTTTGCTGTCACGCAAGGCGAGGTCGAGAAAGAGGATGCGCTGCCCGCTGCGGTATAGCGCGACAGGCACGGTTGTCACCTGCTGAACGCTGTCTGCGGCAAGGGTCACGTCCTGTTCGTTGCGGTACAGCTCCTTCCATGCCAGGTCACGCACGCTCACCGCTGCGTGCAGCGGCCCAGATGCGGCGTAGGTGCTGTTCACCACGTCGATGCCGCGATCATCGTACGCGTATTGGATGTGCAGAGGTTCACACGCCTTGCGCGTCGCGAAGTATCCTGCGCCGGCATCCAGGTAGTAGTCGTACAAGTGCCAGATCATCGAGGGCCAAGCATTGTTCAGCATCCACTGCACCACGCCGGTAGCCTGGTACTTGCTGCGCGTGTATGCCTCAAACATGGCACGTTCGGAATCGTAGGTGAGCGTCTGCCCCATGCGCTCGTACTCGGCAGCAGAGGTCGGCTTGCCATAGATGGCGGCCATCGCGTTGTCGAACACGTTGAGCGTCGCGAACTCACCACTGCCGTTGTGCAGGCGCCAGTCATCGGTGGGAGGCCACGCCTCCGGATCGCTCAGGAACTTCTTCCGGCTCGCCAGCGAGGGAATCGCAGGGCCGGGACTCGTTTCCGTGTTGAAGCCCCACGCGCCACCGTACCGCTGGTCCACGTACCAGTAGCCTGGCTCCACGTAGTCATACGGCCCGGTCATCTTCACGCCATTTGCTCCGCTCACTGCTGTGTTCTGTGAGGATGCAGCACTGAGTATCGGATTGGGCCAGTGTGTTGCCGCCTCCACATCCAGATAGGCGCGCTCCACCTTCGGCGGCGGCGCATTGTCGCTGCCATTCAACCAGACCAGCAGGCTGGCATGGCTGCGCAGTCGCAGCAACTGATCCTGCAACGATTTCGACGCGATCTTCAGGTCATCGTCGGTCCACGTCGACCACTGCTCCCACTTGTCGCAGCAGCACCAACCCAGCATCACCAAGATGCCGCGCTCATCCGCGAGCCTGAAGAACTCATCCACTTCCAGCTTGCCCTCAAGCCGAATCGTGTTCAGGTTCATCGCCTGCACCAGGTCCATCTGATCCCGCAGCTTCTGGCTATCTGTTCGCAGCAGCATGTCCTGCGACCAGCCAGCGCCACGAATCAGGATTGGCTTGCCATTCACGCGAAACAGGCGGCTGCCATTGCCCGTCAGCTCCGAAGTCATCTCGCGGACGCCGAACGAGATCTGCTTATCGTCCGTCTTCACTCCAGACACGCTGACGGCCAGGCTCAACTGCTCCAGGTGCGGTTCTCCCATCTGCTTCGGCCACCACGGCTTGGGATCCGTCACGTGCACGGGCGCGAACGTCACAGTGCGAGTCTCGTGAGCGGCGAGCTGCACCTTCTGCTCCACAGGGTGACCCGCTACCGTTCCTCGGATCACAGCAGACTTCGCCTCGGCCGTCGCGTTCTGCGCTTCCGCGTAAACGGTCAGGTCAGCGGCGCGCAGCGCGTTGTCAGCAAAGTGTGTCACGACCATGGGACTGTTCAGCACCACATCGCCCGTGGTCACCATCGAAACAGCGCCCCACAAGCCCATATCTTTGTCGGGCGGTGCCGGATTCCAGTCGACCCAATTAATTCCGAGATCCTTCTCCGTCGGCGCAAATACCTGCAGCGCAACCACGTTGTCTTTGCCGGGTTGCAGCGCGTCGGTCACGTCGAAGTCGTAGATGCGATACGCTCCAGCGATCGCATCCTTGCCGGCGATCAGCTTGCCATTCACCCACAGCTCGCCGCGATAGTTGATGCCGCCAAAATGCAGCCAGGTGCGCCGGCCCTTCTCCGGCCGTGCGGCGAACTGTTTGCGGTACCACCAGCCGCAGCGATACGGGCTGTCCTCGGGCATCGGCAGGTTTGCAAAGTTCCTGCCAACGGGATAGCCCATGCCCGGAAGCTTGCGCAGATTGTTACCGAAATAGGGGTCGGGATACTGGCCCGCAGACACCTGTGCCGCCAACACCGTGGCCGGCACGGCAGTAGGCAGCCAACCCTCCGCGCTGTACGACACCGAAGAGAGCTTTGCTCCATCCTCCTGCAAGCCACAGCCCGTGTGCAGCTGCCAACCCTCATGGAATGCGGTCTCCGCCGCAAAGATGGGTGAGCTCAAGCAGACGAACACAACAAGCAGGAACAGCAGACGATTGCGATGCATGGCAGATCTCCAGCGCGTGGTTTGGTTCCGGGAGCAGAGATGGATGAGGACTGGCGGGGTCAATGCGAAGCTCGCTTTCTGCCCGCAATGCGAGCCGTGGACGCGCGCAACACCAGTTGTGGTGGACTGGAGAACTTGCCAACTCGCTGTGTTCCTGCGGGTTTCTGCAGCAGGCTCAGCATGCGTTCTACCGCTTGCAGTCCCATCTCGCGCATCGGCTGCCGCACAGTGGTGATGGGCGGAGTGGCCACCAGGGCAGGCAGCACATCGTCAAAGCCCACCACGGAACAGTCTTCCGGTACCGATCGTCCGGCCTCGTACAAGCCACGCACCACACCCAGCGCTGTCATGTCATCAAACGCAGTCACCGCAGTGAAGGTCTGCTTCGTCTTCAGCAGTTCCGCAACGATCGTGCGACCGCCTTCAAACGCATCGCCGGGGCTGCCCAGCATCGGCAGTTGCGGCGTAAGCTCTGGCAGTAATCTCACACCTGCCTCCGCCGCGGCACGCTGCATGCCTTCCCACCGCGGAGCGCTGTCAAACATCTCGCCCGGGCCGCGGATCACCGCGATCTTCCGGTGTCCCAGTTCCAGCAGATGCTTCATGGCCAGATAGCCGCCCTCTTCGTTGTCCAACAGGTACGACGTCACGCCGCTGTGGGTCAGATCGCGCCCAATGATCAGCATCGGAACCGCGTTTTTCTTGATGTCCGCAAGCAGGCTGGCCTCGTCAAAGGTCCAGCTTGCGATCACGATCACTCCATCCACACGGCGTTCCAGCATCAGCCGCAGAGAGTGATCGAAGACGTTGCGCTCCGTGTGCGCGTCCATTACCAGCGGCAGATAGGCCGTCTCTTGCAGACCGTACTGTATTCCCTGCACGACCGGCATACAAAAGGGATCGGAAAGATCGAACGCCAGCACGCCGACCGTGCCGGAGCTTTGCTTGCGCAACGAACGCGCGCGCGCGTCGGGGTGGTAGCCCAGCTTGGCCGCTGTGGCTCGGATCTTTTCCCGTGTGGACGCTGCAACGTTTGCCGAAAGCGGCGCCTCGCTCAACGTGATCGACACCGTGGACACGGAAAAGCCCGTGGCGCGTGCCACATCGCTCAGCGTCACGTGGCCGGATTTTCGCTGCGGCATCTGGTGTGGCCCCTGCCTGTTTAGGAGTGTTGTAGAAATCAAGTGAACGAAAAGCTTGACACGCCTTCACTGCGGAACTATATCTGCTATTCACACTTATTCAAAGGTTTGAATAGCCGGAAGCAGCAAAAAAGTTCTCTCCTGGAGGCCTTCATGGCAGGACGTAGCTCGCGGCATCTTCTTCCCCTCGTGGCAGCAGCATGCTGCACGGTTTTCGCCGTTACCACGTTCGCCCAGGCTGGCCGTGGAGGCGTCAGCGGTACCGTGACCGACACTGCGGGAGCCGTCGTTCCTGACGCTGCGATCGAACTTCGGGAAGTCAAGACGGGCCTCGTCCAGAAAGCGGCAAGCTCTCACTCCGGCGTCTACAGCTTCGTCTCGGTCGCTCCCGGCACCTACGAACTCACCGTGACGCACCCGGGCTTCAACACAGTTCTGCAAAAGAACGTGGTGGTCACCGTGGACCAGACCAACAGCATCAACGTGCACCTGCCGATCAGCAGCGTCAACGAAACCGTCACTGTCGACGCCTCAGATTCGCCGATCAATACCTCCAGCGCAACCGTCGGTCAGCTCATTCCGGCGGAGACCATCGACCGTGTTCCGCTGCTCACCCGCAACGTCTACCAATTGGTACAGCTCAGCACAGGCGTATCACCGGCCAATGGCACCGCGAACTCGTCTGACCTGCAGAGCATCAACAACGCGCGCACAGGCATCGACGTCTCTTCCTACACCATCAACGGGTCGCTGCAGGGGAACGTCTACTTCATGCTCGATGGCAGTCCCATCGGCGTTGCTGAAAACAACATCGCGACCATCATGCCCGCATTCCAGGTGCCGCAGGATGGTGTTGCAGAGTTCCGCGTGGAAACGCAGAACACTCCGGCCAGCTATGCCAGCGGTGGCGGCGGCGTGATCAGCTTGGTCACCAAGTCGGGAGGCAACAGCTTTCACGGCGACGCCTTCGGTTACTTCCGGCCCAACGCTGTGGCGGCGAACGACTTCTTCTTCAAGCGCGCCAACCCTGGCGTGGGTACGCCCGACTACCACCGCTACCAGGAGGGCGGAGCGATCAGCGGTCCCATTCTCCGGGACAAGCTCTTCTTCTTCGGCGACTACGAAGCCACGCAGCAGGCCTATTTGGAAACGGGCAGCTACACGGTACCCACTGCTGCCGAGCGCACCGGCGACTTCTCGGCCGACAGCTTCACCATCTATAACCCGCTGCTGCCCGACGACCCCAACACGGGCCTTCGTCAGCCCTTCGCCAACAACATCGTTCCGGCGGCAAACATCGACCCCGTCGCGAAGTACTTCTCTGACAAGCTGCCGCTGCCCAACACCGCCGGCCTGGGACCCTTCCACACCAACAACCTGACCACCTCGGGTCTGGCTCCGTTGCACGCGCAGAAAGGCGATGCTCGCATCGACTTCGCCCCCAACAGCAGCAACCGCATCTTCGGTCGCTACTCGTATGGCCACACGCAGCAAGGAAACAGTAATCAGTACGGCGATGCCAACATGTTCAACCCGCTGTACTACGTGAATCTGACCACGACGAACAACATCCTCATCGGCGACGACATCACGCTGTCACCAAAATTACTGCTGCAGCTTCGTTATTCCTTTACCCGCCACAACGAGAAACAGACAGGCGATCCGCGCCAGGACAACTACAACATCACGACCGCCGGTTTTCCCCAGTCGCTGGCCGACCAGGTCGTCTTCAAGCAAATCCCGCTCATCACGTTCTCTGACACGGCTCCAGTGGGTGGCACCGGCAACTATGACAACTTCATCTTTGTCAGCGAGAACAGCGATGCCAGCGCGTCCATCACGCACCTATTGGGCAAGCACGAGTTGAGCGCCGGCTTTGAGTACCAGAAGAAGTTCATGAACCTGGGACAGCCTGCCTTTCCAGCGGGCGCGTACAGCTTCGATAAAACCGCAACCAGTTCCACCACGTTTGCCGGAGACGGCAGCGACTGGGCAAGCTTCCTGATCGGCATGGGTTCAGCACCCGGCAACGAGGCCGACAACTTCACCAAAGACCTGTTTGGCGCCGTGGCAAGCCCGTATTACGCAACGTTTGTGCAGGATGTCTACCACGTCACGCCAAAGTTCACCGCAACCGTGGGTGTGCGCTGGGAGATCTTTGGCGGCCGCACCGAACGGCACAATCGCCTGGAGTACTTCGACCCGACCCTGGCCTACACCGTGAACGGCGTCGCACTCACCGGTGGGGAACGCTTCGTGGGTGGAGATCGCCGCTCGCCCTTCAATACAAATTGGAAAGACATCGGCCCGCGTGCCAGCTTCGCTTGGGAGCCCATGCCCGGCACAGTCGTGCGCAGCGGTGCCGGCATCTACTACGGCCCCAGCGCCAACATGGTCGCGAACACCTCATTCGACAGTGACGGCTTCACCTCATCCACCACGTGGAACGCCACGCAATACAACAGCGACGGCAACACGGTGCTGCTCAATCCGCTGAGCAATCCATTCCCGAACGGCGTTGTCATCCCGCAAGGCTCTGCTGCGGGTCCTGCCACCAACATCGGCGTGGGCCTGAGTACCGTGCTGCCCAACCCGCGAACGCTAACCACCTACAACTACAACTTCGGAGTCGAGCAGCAGTTCCCAGGCCACACGGTGTTCACGCTGGCATACGTCGGCAGTCGCGGTCTGTTCCTCTCGCTAGGCTCAATCGACCTGAATACGCTTCCCATTCAGACCATCGCGCAGTACGGCACACAGCTCTGCGTAGACGGCAGTGCCGGTTGTCAGATGGTCGCAAACAAGTGGAACCCGATCCTGCCCGCCACCAATCCGTACGCCGGATCCAGCACCGTGCCATTGTGGATGTCGCTGCTGCCCTACCCGCAGTTCTCGAACGGATCGTTCAACCATGGCGTGACCGTGAACGGATTTCCTGTTGCGGACTCAAGCTACAACTCACTCCAGACCAAGGTTGAAAAGCGGCTCAGCAACGGCCTGACGATGATCAACAGCTTCACCTGGAGCAAGCTTCTGACCGATGCCAGCTACACGCCGCTGAACTTTGTCGGCTATCACTCCGGTAGTCCGCAGGACTGGCGCAATCTGAATCTCGAGCGCGCCGTCTCTCCGCAGGATGTGAAGTTCCAGTTCAACTCGCAGATTTCCTACGACCTTCCCATTGGTAAAGGCAAACTGCTCAATCTGCATGGCGTAACAAACTCGCTGCTGGGTGGTTGGACCGTCAACACCATTGTGTACCTCAGCAGTGGCGTGCCTATCGCGGCCCCGGTGGGAACCGGCAATCCGTACTTTAATCAGCGCGTCGACCTGACCTGCAATGCCAGCCAGGGTGCGCCGCACACCGCCGAGCAGTGGTTCTCGCCCTCGTGCTTCTCGCAGCCAGCAAGCCAGTTCGCCGCCGGAACCGCACCGGCTTACTTGTCCAACGTGCGCACTGATGGCGCCCACAATCTGGACGCCTCGCTCTACAAGACCTTCGCCATGCCACACGAGACCAACCTGCGGCTCGAGGTCGCCGGGTACAACGTGACCAACACCGTGCAGTATGGTTACCCCAACGTCTTCTGGAACCCAGATGCTGTAACGGACCCAACCGTGTTGACCGGCTTCGGTGCCGTGTTCGGCGCGGCGAACACACCTCGCCAGTTCCAGTTCGGTGCGCGCTACACCTTCTAGAGATCAGCTGTAGAAACTCGCATCCCCAAACCCGATCAGATCGCTTCGCGTAATATCCGTCACCTGAACCTGTTGCTGATGATCTTCGTCAACGGAGTGGCGGAGATCCAGATGCGCGCCATATTCGCGTTCAGCGCATCCAGCATGCTTGATCTGGTGCGAGGCCATGAATAGACAAGCGTCGTGGCGACAAATGACTGCCAACGGAATTAGCCTTCACAAACGCCGTTGTAGGACGTGACGAGGTATGCCGTCCTCGGATATGTCGCGGTCACTTGCGCAAAGGGGTGGCGCCGAGGATGTGATAGGAGCCGTATTGGATCGTGAGCTGGGCGCGAAGGCCAAGCGGAAGATTGCTGCTGGAAACTGTTTTGAGCGGGAAGTAGAAGTCACCGACCTTCTGGAAGTCCGTGGTGAACTCTCCTTCGGTGATCCAAGGAGAGGGGTTCACCGCTGGCTTTCCCTGTATGCGCACGACAGCATAGTCGGTCATGTTTACCCACACACGCCCAGCGTAGGTGAACTCGCTTGCTACTTTTGGCGTTACGTCCAAGACCAGGCAAGTGCCGGCCGGAAGTTGTTCGCGGCCAACGAGCACCATCGTGTAGTTCTCCAAAGTAAGCGCAGACGCTTTTTGTGCGGCAGCACCGGCAGCCGTTTGCTCGGCAGTAAGCGCTCGCTGGAAGACACTGTCGCGGATGATTTGCGCTCCTGTTGCGGACAGGATCGTGAACTGCTTCGTTGCGGGTGCGGTAAAGGTCATAGCCACGGTCTCCGTCGCCTCGCCTTGGCTGAGCGCACCCTGGTAGGTCACGGTCATTACCCTCCGACTCTCGTAGCTCGTGAGTGCAGCTTTGCGCTTTTCAGTCATCTCAGCGAGGCGATGCGCGATCTGCTCTACCTCTGACTGCCGATCGGCGGGAAGCAGCTGCGGACGCGCTTTCTGTAAAGCAAGGGGGATGAGGAGGCACAGCATCAGAGCCTTGGATCGAAGGTGAATCAAGTTGTGCCTCCAGCGGCCTTGGATGGCCAACGCGCGTGTTCATATTCACAGACGCATGAGCTGCTGGTTAGTGACGCGGGCGAGAGCAGACTCTCCCCAAAGTGGTACCCGGTGCTCTCACACGAAACAACCGCAGTTCGGCAGACGCCCTAGCCGGCGATGGGCAAATGCCTCTGAGAAGTTATCGGATCCGTGCGGTGGCAAGTCGAAGTCGGGCGGCGCAGCGGTGGTAGCAATTTACGAAAGTAGAGTGAACGCTTGTCGGGAAAGAAAAGAGCGGGGCATATGTGGTGGAAGCGGAACTGGGCCGTGGCGGCATGGGCCTGGTGCTGCTCGCACGACGTGCGGACACTCTGTATGAGCGCACGGTTGCAATCAAAGTCATTCAGTCCGTCCTGGCGCGCGAGGAGTTTACGCGACGCTTTCGTCACGAGACCCGGATCCTCGCACGTCTGCAGCACCCCGCGATCGTGACTCTCCTGGATGCTGGCACCACGGACGAAGATCAGCCTTTCCTTGTCATGGAGTACGTCGACGGTGAGCCCATCGATGTCTATGCGGAACGCAACACCCTCGATCTGCCACACATCCTCGATCTCCTCATCACCTTGTGCGACGCACTGGCGCATGCTCACTCGCACGGGGTGATCCACCGCGATATCAAACCCGGCAATGTCCTGGTCAGTGCGCGGGGAGAACTGAAACTGCTGGACTTCGGCATTGCGCGACTGTCTGCCCCAGATTCGCAGCATCCGGAGCAGACAGTCACGCAGTTTCGCTTTGCGACGCCAACCTACGCGAGCCCGGAGCAGATTGCCGGTACTTCGGCGATCAGCTTTCGTTCCGACATCTACTCTGTCGGCGTGCTGGCGTATGTCCTGTTCACGGGTGGACCTCCCTTTCAACTGACCGGACTGAGCACGGCGGAGATGGAGCGTCTTTTCCAAACCAGCCAGCCGGCTCTTCCCAGCCGCGCTGCTCGAGCCCGCTTTACCGGTCTCCTCCCCTCTGCACTCGATGCTGTGATTGGTCGGGCTATGGAGCCCGTTACTGAACAGCGATACGAAACCATGGAAGCGTTCAAGGCGGAGCTGCAGCGGCTGAGTAAGGGTGATGTGACGCTGGCCTTCTCGCGGCGCTATCTCGCGCGGCGCGCATGGCGCGCGCACCGAGAGGTGGTCGCACGATCTCTCGTCGCAGCGAGCACCGTTTTGCTCTTTGGTGCCGGTACCTTGTGGCTTCATCGGTCGCATGCAGTTGTGCCGCCTGTGCCGATGGAGCACTCGCGTCCGTCACTAGCTGTCGTTCCAGTTAGCGACTCCGGTCTTGAAGGATTTGGCTCCGCCGCTCAGGAAGCTTTGAGCAATGAACTTTCCAGCGGAGACCAGGTGCGCATCGCTCCACCGGAAGCGGTGGCACAGGCCATGCGCGACCTGGGCCTCAAGCCTTCCTCCCGCCTATTACCGCAACAGCGCGCTCAGGTGGCAAGGCTGCTGAATGTGGAGTACCTGCTGACGGAAAACGCCTCTGCAGCACAAGCCCCTATCGGACAGGGCGGGGCAGGGAGCCTGCGCCTGGTGGCCAGCTTGGAGCGGTTTCGAGGTGAGCAGCGACTATCCGAGCAGCCGCTGGACACCACCGCCGGCGGGCTAGGCGAAGCGACGCAGCAGATGGCTGTCAACGTAGCTCGTCTGCTGCCCTTGAAGCAGACCTTGGCCGCAACGCCCAGCCTTCTTCCCAACCAGCCAAAGGCCGTGCGTCTCTACGCCGCCGGACTGGAGGATCTACAGAGCCTGGAACCGGTTCCGGCACAGGTGAAACTTTTGCAAGCTGCCGCCGTTGAGCCAGGCTCGCCGCTGATCCATGTAGCGCTGGCACGCGCCTGGGACATGCTCGGCTACCGCGGGCGGGCCGTTGATGAAGCGGACAAAGCTGTCACACTCTCGGCAGGTTTTCCCGTGCGAACCCGGCTTGCTGTGCAAGCTCCCGCAAACGAAATCAGGCACCAGCGGCCGGCGGCCATAGCCGTGTACAGGACCCTGCGGGATTACGACCCCGACAATGTCGATTATGTCCTCGGCCTCGCGGAATCGCAGTTCGCTGCCAACCAGCCGCAGGACGCGTTGGTCACGCTGCGATCGGCCTCGTCCATGCGTTCGCTGCTCGGAGCCGACCCGCGCATAGAGCTTCTCGTTTCCAAGGTGCAGGAGTCTCTCGGGAAGCACACGGACGCATTGCGCAGCGCGGACGCCGTGTACGCTGCCAGCCGCGAACGCAAGGCAACGCAGTTGATGGCGCAGGCGCAGGCGGCTCGCGCTTCCGCGCTGGAGTCGCTCAGCAGAGTCGATGAAGGTCTCGCGGCAGCGCAGCAAGCTGAGGACTTATTCTCTGCAGCCGGTGACATCAAGGGTCGGGGCATCATGCTGGTCTCGACCGGAAACTTTCTTGAAGATCACGCCAAGTATGCCGACGCCAAGAGCGCATACACCGAAGCGAAGGCGATCTTTGCACAGGTCGGCGACGACCAGCGTCTCGGAGTTGCCGAGAACGATCTTGGGATCATCGCCATGGATGTGGGCGACGCGGAGGAAGCTCTGAAGCACTACACGGAAGCGATGCGGATGTTCCAGCGTGTCGAGAACACGCCAAGCGTGGCCTCGGAGCTCAACAACATCGGTCTCATCCAGAATGAGCTTGGGCATCCTGAGGCAGCGAAGGCCTCATACATCGCGAGTCTCAAGCTGCGTGAACGGCTGCATGACACGCGTGAAGTTGCTCGCGTCTACACCAACCTTGGCAGCCTGCTGGTGCAGCAGAATAAGCTGCGCGAGGCGGGACAGGATTACAGCAAGGCCTACGCGATCTATTCCGGCGAGGGCCAGGCAGCTAACGCATTGAAGCCCTTGATGGGCGAGGCGCATTTGTCCTGGCTCACTGGCAAACTTGCCGAAGCGCACGCAGACTATCAGCAAGCCATCGAGATATCGCAGAAACTTGGCCAGCCGAAGCTGCTCGGCGCAGCGCTCCGCGCGGATGCGCATGTGCTGCACGATGCGGGGATGAAGCGAGCGCACGCGCGGAGCTGAACCGGTCCGCAGAATTGCGTCAAGCGAACCACGAGGCGGTCGCTCTGGCGGAGACGAAGATTTCCGGTGTCCTCTTCGATTTGGATGACGGGCAGCCAATTCAACCCGCGTCCCGCCTGTCCGAGCTACTCGACTTCTTCGTCGCGAAGAAGCAGATCGAAGACGCAGTCTCCGTTGAACTTGCGTGGACGAGATCTCTGCTTTTAGCTGGAGATCTTGCGGAGGCTCAACGGCACTTCCGTTCAGCGAAGGCAAAGGCCGCGCAGACTGGCGATGTCACACTTGAGTCGGACTTCATCCCCGTCTTCGCGCGCCTCTCTGCCGCCCAGGGCGATCGCCGCAGGGCAGAAGTCTTGCTGGATGGAGCGATCGCGCGCGCTTCTGCGAGCGGCAATGTCGCTCCGAGATGGACCTGCGAATCACGAAGCTCCAAGTCGGCGACCTCCGCTTGAGAAAGCAGATGCAACGCGCCTATGTTCGAACGGCTGCGAAGGCAGGGTTTCTCCGGGCCGCCAAGACCATGGACCACCTCTAGACTTTTTGCCGCGCTAAGCAGCTAGTAAATGCGAAGGTACGAATCGCCAACCGCGACCGCCACACAGAAGCTCGAAAGCTAGCTCGGTGACTCAGCTAGCCTCTCACCGAGCACTGTGACTCCTCAGACCGCCGTTTAGGCGATTAGATCTTCAATCCGAACAGGTAGCTTCCGCGCGCGAAATCCGGTCGCGTGATACACCGCGTTGGTGATGGCCGGGGCGACTCCCGCCAGGCCGATCTCGCCCACTCCCCGCGCGCCAACCTCGTTCAGGTTGAAGTCGGGGTGATCGAGGAACGTGACGTCGATGGCCGGGCAGTCCGCGTGAACGGCGACGATGTAGTCCGCAAGATTGTTGTTGATGGGTGCACCGAAGCGCTGGTCGTACTCCGTGGCCTCCAGCATCGCCATGCCCACTCCCATCACAACAGCACCTTCGATCTGGTTGCGCGCAGCACGGGGATTGATCATGCGTCCGGCGTCGATGACAGTCACGATGCGGCTCACCCGGAGGCGCGCAATCTCTGGCTCCCACGTGACCTCAGCGAACTGCGCGCCGTAGCTGTGAAAGGAGAACTTGGAATTACTGTCGCCGAACAGTCCCTGCGATTTCGCGTTGGCGTTCACGGCTCGTACTCTCGCCAGGCTGAGTGCCTGCGAAGCGCTAAGCGAAGGCGAGGGCTGGCCCTTGACTCGGATGATGCCATCGGCACACTCGAGCTCCTCCTGCTTGCGTCCTTTGAACGGGCTGCCATCGGTTTGCGTCGCGATGTTGAGCACGGACTTCGTCGCATTCTTCGCAGCATTCAGGGCCGCGGGAACCAGGGACGCAGTGGCCCACGAGCCACCGCTGATCGGTCCCGCCGGCAACGACGAATCGCCAAGAACCACTTCGACCTTGTCGACAGGAACGCCTGTCTCATGCGCAACCAGCTGGGCGAGTACGGTGTAGGTTCCGGTACCAACGTCCTGTGACCCGGTTGCCACGCGCGCTGTTCCGTCGCTCCGTATCTCTACCGTGACTTCCGCATCCATCTTCATGGCGCCCCAGGTGCAGGCGGCCACGCCCCAGCCGAGTGTCTGGCCGGAGGAGTTCTTCATGGAGCCGACCACCGGGTTGCGTTTGGCCCAGCCGAACTTTTCGGCGCCGACCGACAGACACTCCTGCAGATGCCGCGAGGAGAACGGTTTGCCGTCCGTTTCGTCAACCTCTGGCTCATTCATCTGCCGCAGCTTGATCGGATCCATCTTCAACTTGATTGCGAGCTCGTCCATCGCGGACTCTAACGCAAATAGGCCGGGCACCGCGCCGGGGCCGCGCATGCTCGTGGGTGTGCCCACGTTGCGCCGCACCAGGCTGCTGGTGGCCAGCACGTTGGGGCAGGAGTACAGCAGGCCGGTCGCCTCCCCGCAACCCTCGTCGTAGTCGTCTTCAATGCTGGTGTGGTTGGCGTAATCATGCTGGATCGCGGTGAGCTTGCCTGAGCTGTCGGCCGCAAGCTGGATGCGCTGGTCGATCGGGGGCCGATGGCCGACGCTCTCAAACATCATGGATCGGCTGACCACCAGCTTCACCGGGCGGTTCAGGCTGCGAGCGCATGCGGCCGCCAGACCGGCGTGTGGCCACGGCCAAAGCTTGCCACCGAAACCGGAGCCAAGATAGCGAGTGATCACCTGAACGCGATCCGGTGGGACGCCGAGCGTTGCTGCCATCACGTCACGATGGTTCATGACGGCCTGAGAGGTTTCGTACAGCGTGAAGCGACCGTTGTCATACACGGCGACCGAAGCGTGCAGCTCGATTGGATTGTGCGTCTCGGGCGGCGTGCTGTAGACCGCGTCATGCTTCACAGCGGCGGCCTGCAGAGCAGCGCCCGTGTCACCGCGCTTCGTCACCTGCTTCGCTTTGCCTTCGGCCGGCTTTGCGGTTTTTGGATCTTCAGGCTGTGGCTTCTTCGGGGCCTCGCGATTGGGTGCCGCCAGCAGGGCCTCCGCCGTATTGTGAGGCGTCTTCGCGTAAGTGACTTTGACGGCTTCGGCTGCGGCTCGCGCCTGCTCCAGCGTTTCCGCCACAGCAACGGCAACGTACTGGCCCCAGTAGCGCACCACGTTGTCTTCCAGCGCTGGACGGTGCTCGTCGATGATCATGCTGAAGCCCGACGCGGGCGGAACGCGGTACAGCTTGTCCAGGTTCTCGTGCGTGTACACGGCCAGAACACCGGGCATCTTCTGCGCTGCGGCCGTGTCGATCTGCTGCACCGTGCCGCTGGCGATGGTGGCGGTGGTAGGCCACGCATACACCAAGCCGGGGAAGTTGTGGTCCGACGAGTACATCGCCGAGCCTGTGGTCTTCAGCGGGCCGTCGATGCGCGGAGTGGGCTTACCGATGACGGAGCTTTCGCGGACCTCTTCGGGAGCTTTCTGCTGCTGCTGAGTAAACATGCTTAGAGTCCTTTAGGCCTGCGCCGTTGCCTGCGTGAGTGCATGGGTAAGGCAGCGCTTTGCGAGTTCCACTTTGAATCCGTTCTGCGATTGCGGCTTGCTGTGGCGCAGCGCAGCCTCTGCCGCCGCGCGAAAGTTCGCCGGGGTTGCGGGCTTCCCTTGCAACACCTGCTCCGCTTCCCGCGAGCGCCACGGAACCGTGCCGACGCCACCCAAGGCTACGCGGACAAACTCGATGCGGCCTCCACTCTGCTTGAGCAAAATCGCCGCCGAAGCCAGTGCGAATTCGTAGGAGGCGCGATCGCGCAACTTCAGGTACAGGCTGCGGCAGCCCGTCGGCACCGCGGGCAGCGTGACGTGTGTGATCAAGTCACCCGGCTCCAGCACCGTCTCACGCTCTGGCGTCTTGCCTGGCTGCAAAAAGAAGTCGCCAATGGGAATGCTGCGATCGCCCTTGTTGCCCGTCACGTGTATCTCGGCTGCGAGTGCAGCCAGGGCTACGTTCTGATCAGAGGGATTGGTGGCGATGCAGTGCTCGCTCGTTCCCAGGATCGCGAGCATCCGGTTGTGTCCGCCAAGCGCAGAACAACCGGTACCAGGCTGCCTCTTGTTGCAGCCGAACGCTGTATCTCGGTAGTAAACGCAACGTGTCTTCTGCAGCAGATTGCCACCAGTCGTTGCCATGTTCCGCAACTGCGTGGATGCGCCAGCCAGCAGCGCCTGCGACAGCACCGGGTAATCGCGCTTGACCCGCTCATTGTGAGCCACATCGCTGTTGGTCGCCAACGCACCGATCTTCAACCCACCGTCGGGCGTGGCTTCGATTGAAGTAAGCGGCAGGCGATTGATGTCTACGAGCTGGCGTGGCGTCTCCACGTTCAGCTTCATGTAGTCGACCAGGTTGGTCCCGCCCGCGATGAAGCGAACCGGTGCACCCTGTTGCGCGGTGGACGAAGCGGCCTGAGCCTTCACCGCATCCGGAACCGTCGTGACGGTTACAAGTTCAAAGGGCTGCATGGATGGTCGGGCTCCTTACGCTAGAGTTCCGCTGCGCCGGCACGCCTGCACGGCGGCCACAATGTTGGGGTAAGCTCCGCAACGGCAGATGTTGCCGCTCAGGGCCTCTTTCACGTCCGCATCGTGGGGACCGATCGGCTCCTTCAGCATCGCGACGCTGCTCATGATCTGGCCGCTGGTGCAGTATCCGCACTGATAGCCATCGTGCTCGACAAAGGCAGCCTGCATCGGGTGCATGTGATCCGGAGTGCCAAGACCTTCAATGGTGGTGATCTCAGCGTCCTGGTGCATGGCCGCAAAGAGCAGGCAACTATTAGCACGCTTGCCGTTCACGTGGATCGTGCAGGCACCACACTGACCGTGGTCGCAGCCCTTCTTCGTCCCGGTCAGGTGCAGCGTCTCGCGCAGGGTGTCCAGCACCGTCGCACGTGGGTCGATATTCACCTGGTGCGTCGTTCCGTTCACTTTCAGCGTCACCGGAACCGTACCTGCAGGCGCCGCCGGTGCGGTAGACGCCGACGCGCTGGCGGCCTGGCTCTGTGTGGCAGCAATTGCCGCAGGTGCGGCCACGCCGGCAGCGGCCGTTGCCACGCCCGCCGCTCCGGCACGGGAGAGAAACGCACGGCGGCTGAGCTTCTGCAGGGTAGTTAGCGTTTCCCGTTCATCCTTCTCATTTCCGGCCATAAGTCCCTTCGCCCCGATGTCTCTGCGGCGCCTCAATTCTGCCTCATCGTAGCGCACAGAACCAGAGAACGCCCGAGTTGTCGGGACGGGAACGAACCGGACGGGCAGCCGACCGGTAAATCGTCCATATTCTTTGAAATGCCGTGAACTGTGCTGGCTTGGTCGAAACAGGCAGGTGGCGGAGGAGGAGGGATTCGAACCCCCGGTGCCCTCTCAGGCACGCTCGTTTTCAAGACGAGAGCCTTAAACCACTCGGCCACTCCTCCCGCTCAACGCCCAGTGTAGCGGTTCTATCGGAAAGGTGCGACGACCGGCGAGACAGGCGCGTCTGATATGGAGGCGTCGAGTGCACTCTAAGGGCGCCGTACCGCGCAGGTTACCCGTCGGTAGCCAACCCCGGCGAGTAGGATGCTAAGCAGTGGCGACAACGGCACAACAGCAGGGATCGTTCGAAGGTACGCTCCGCTCCGCGAAGACCAGCATGGTCTTCAGCGAGACGTTGCAGCTTGCCATTGACAGCTTCCGCGCCAGCAAGGTGCGTTCGCTGCTCACCATGCTGGGCATGATCATCGGCTCCGCTTCCATTGTGCTCGTGGTGACGGTCGGGCTCACCGGCAAGCAATACGCCATCCAGACCATCAGCAGCCTTGGTCCAAACCTGGTCGAGATGCAGTACAGCGGCGGCACCACCATCGGTCCCAACAACACGTCTACGCCGGACTACATGACCCGTGAAGACGAAGATGCCGTTCGCGAAGCCGTTCCCGGCATCGCCTACTCGTCGCCGATGCTAGAAACGCATGCCGCAATCAGCATGGGCGAGGGTCGTACCAAGGACGCGCTGCTGCTGGGCGTATCGCCTCAGTACAAGGACGTGCGCAACCTGGCCGTCGTCGCCGGCCGCTTCTTCGACGACCAGGACGCTATCGCGCATGAGAAGGTCTGCGTTCTAATCGAGCCCTTTGCCAAGGCGCTGTACGGTTCCGCCCAGAATGCCGTGGGGCAGACTTTCACCATCGTCGGTATTCCGTTCACCGTGGTTGGCGTCGCCAAGCTGCGCATCACCGACTTCGGCCAGTCGGAACTCAGCGACCAGACAGCGCTCATCCCGTACCCAGTGGCGCGCTACTTCACAGGCCGCGACGACGTGAAGGAAATCTTCTTCACCATGCGCGACCCCATGGACGTGACCAGCGGCGCCGACAAGATCACGCGCATCATCCAGTCGCGCCATAAACCCACCAGCGTGTACAAGGCGCAAACGCTGGTCGACGTGCTGGAAGTGATGGGCCAGATCGCGACCTCGCTGACCTACGTACTCACCGCGGCCGCGTTCATTACGCTGGTGGTCAGCGGCGTGGGCATCATGAACAGCATGCTTGCCAACGTGAGCGCTCGCATCCGCGAGATCGGCATCCGCAAAGCTCTGGGAGCTACGCGGCGCGAGGTTCGGATGCAGTTCCTGACCGAGGCCGTTACCCTGTCACTCGGTGGAGGTCTGATCGGCACTCTGCTGGGGCTTGCGCTGCCGCTCAGCATCAGCTTTCTCACGCCGTTCCATATCCCGGTGTCACCGTGGTCCGCGGTGATCGCGCTCAGCACCAGCACCCTGGTTGGCGTCATCTTCGGCACGGTACCTGCGAATCGCGCGGCGGCACTTGATCCCGTGGAAACACTCAAATACGAGTAGCGCTAGGCTCCGTGGAGGTCTCGCTTAGACTGCTAGCGCAGGGAAGCGCGAACTTCTCACGCAGACGCAATCAAGCAACTACATCGGCAGGGCAAGCTGGCCCAGTTCGTGCCGCATGCAATCAAGGGAGCAACTTGCCGACTCGATGCGTCCCGCCACCTTGCGCGCTTCCCGCGCGGACACGCCAAAGCCGCGAGCGGCCAGGAAGCTGGTGATCAGTTCGCCTGCCTGCCAGTTATCCAGCCCCGCCCGCAACAGCTCCTCCCGCAAGGAAGCTAGGTCCTGCTGCGCAAAACCGCTAGTAGTGGGCACGTTCAATGCGATTGCTGGTTTTTGCTCCATGGTGCCCCCTTTCAGGAAGCGCAATACCTGGCTGCTTCCTTCGGCTTGCGAGATTAGACGTGAGAGTTCTCGGCGAGTTGTCGCCTCTTAGGGCGAAGAAGCAGACTGTACAACGACATAACACGACGTAGCCTCCGCTTCGATATCCTGAGTGATATGAGTGCACGGGTACTGGACGGTGTCGCCATTGCGGCGGAGATCAAGGAAGAGGTCGGTCGAGAGGTCCGATCTCTCGCAGAAGCAGGCGCAGTTCCAGGGCTTACCGTGGTTCTGGTGGGCAGCGATCCTGCCAGCGAGATCTACGTTCGCAGCAAGGTAAAGTCCTCCGCCGAACTCGGCATCGCCAGCAACCTGATCACCCTCGGCGTGGACACAAGCCAGGCCGAGTTGCTCGGCATCCTGCAGCAACTGAATGAGGACGATGCGGTCGACGGCATCCTGGTCCAGCTTCCCCTGCCGCGGCACATCGACACACGCGCCATTCTTGAAGCGGTCGACCCCTTGAAGGACGTGGATGGATTCCACCCGGTCAATGTGGGCCGGCTCACCATCGGCCAGGAGTCGCTTGTGCCATGCACCCCGGCGGGCGTCATGCAAGTGCTCCAACGCAGCGGCATCGCCGTGCGCGGTCGCGACTGCGTCATGGTTGGCCGCAGCGACATCGTAGGCAAGCCCATGAGCACACTTCTGTTGAACGCGGGCGCGACCGTCGCCGTCTGTCATAAGGAAACGCGCGACCTGCGCGAGTACACGCGCCGCGCAGAAATCCTCGTGGTCGCCACCGGTGTGCCCGGTCTGATCACTCCGGACATGGTCGCGGAAGGCGCAGTGCTGATCGACGTCGGTATCAATCGGCTGGATCGCCGCGAAGACGTCGAGCGCCTGTTCCCGGGCAACGCCGCCAAACTGGCCGCCTTTGACAAGCGCGGCTCCGTGCTGGTTGGCGACTTTGCACCGCAAAGTTACTTGAGATCCAGCGCCTACACGCCGGTGCCGGGCGGCGTGGGGGCCTTGACCATCGCCATGCTCATGCACAACACCGTGAAGGCCGCGCGCATGCGGCGCAGCCTGCCAACCGACGTCCTCGAGTTCGCCTAGCATGCTGCGCGTTGCGCTCACGGGCGGTCTGGGCAGCGGCAAGTCGACCGTCGCGCACATCTTTCGTGAACTTGGCTGCTTTGTCTCGCAAAGCGACGAAGTGGCACGGGCCATGATGCAGCCGGGCGAGTCCGTGTATCAGCGCATCGTGGAACAATTTGGCCCGGGTGTCCTGCAGGCCGACGGTTCGCTGAACCGGGCCACGCTTGCAACCCTCGCGTTCGCACAGGATCGTGCGGAAGATCTGAACAGCATCATTCACCCTGCAGTGATCGCCGCACAGGCTGAGTGGATGCGTCGCATCGGCGAGGAGCACCCCAGCGGCGTGGCCATGGTCGAATCGGCCCTGGTGTTTGAGACAAAGCACGCCGCCTCTCCGGGCGACGCCACGCCATGGCGCTCCCGGTTCGATCGCGTTGTCCTCGTCACCGCTCCCGAAAGCCTGCGGATTCAGCGGTATGTAGACCGCTACTTTGCCAGCGCGCACGCGTCTAGTGACACAGGGCGCGCTGCCGCAGAGGCAGATGCGCGCAACCGCATGCGGGCCCAGTGGACGGATGAGCGTAAAGCAGCGCTTTCCGACTTCGCCATTCCGAACGAGGGAACGCTCGAGGACCTGCGACAAGCGGTGACGGAAGTTTGGAAGGATTTGCGGGACGAAGCGGCGCGGCGTACGCGCCACGGCGGCTGAACATAGCAGGAAGCGGCTCGCGCGTATGGCGCATCCGTACCATGGAAGGGTGGGGGAACAGAGCAGGATGAAAGCGAGACGGGTTCTTCTGGTGGTGCTGCTGGTGGCCGGCTTCTTTGAGCTGACACAGCACTGGTGGGCGGCAGGCACGGTGGATGCCCTGGTCAGCAGGCTGGCACCTGCTGCGGCGGAGTCGCACCTCGATGCCATCGCCGGCCCGGTCGGCCCCATGCAGTTGAAGGTTGCGGACGCGCAGCCAGCGTACGACGCCGAAGAGCAGAACAACATCGCGGTGTACAAGCGCGTGCTGCCCAGCGTGGTCAACATCACCTCGACCCAGGTGCAGTTCGATTTCTTCTACGGCCCCGTGCCGCAGCAGGGCCAGGGCTCGGGCTTCATCCTCGACAAGCAGGGCCTTATCCTCACCAACAATCACGTGGTGGGCGAAGGCGGTGCTCAGCTCGAAGTGCAGCTCTACGACAAGCACAAGTACAAGGCACAGGTGCTCACCGTCGACAAGCAGCACGACCTTGCCCTGCTGAAGATCAACGCACCTAACCTGCAGCCTGTCGAACTCGCGAACAGCAACAACCTGCAGGTGGGGCAGAAGGTCTTCGCCATCGGCAACCCGTTCGGGCTTGCCGGCACTATGACGCGCGGCATTATCAGTGCTATGCGTTCGGTGCGCGGCCCCAATAATTCCGCTATCGACAACGCGATCCAGACCGACGCGGCAATCAACCCCGGCAACTCGGGCGGACCCTTATTGAACTCGCGCGGTCAGGTCATCGGCATCAACACGCTGATCGCGTCCAACAACGCCGACCAGAGCGCCGGCGTCGGCTTCGCCATTCCCATCAACACGGCACGCGCTGCCCTCGACGACTATGCGAAGTATGGTCACGTGCGGCGTCCGTCGCTGGGCATTGTGTCGTTGGAAATCGGGCCGGACCTGGCAGAGCAGATGGGCCTGCAGGCCGACTACGGCGTGCTCATTGAGCGCGCCATCCCGGGCGGCGCCGCAGATCGCGCCGGTCTGAAGGGCGGCACCCAGCGTGGCTACCTTGGCAACACGCCCGTCGCACTTGGGGGCGACCTAATCATCGCCATCGACGGGCAACAGATCACCAATGCGCAGGACCTGAGCGCCGCCATGAATTCCCACAAGAGCGGCGACACGGTCACGGTAACGGTCTTCCGCGGCCGCAGAAAGCTGGACTTCAAGGTGATCCTGCAGGAAGCCGGGCAGCAGGCAGTCACCGTCTAAACGCACCGGCACATGTGCGGCAAAACGGGGCAGAACGCATTCGTTCTGCCCCATTTTGTTCGCCTGCTTTCTTACTTCGGCAGGTACTGCCGTCCGCGCACTTCATACCTTCCGCTCAACACGCGCGCAATCGCCTCCGGGTACAATCGGTGCTCCTGTTGCAGGATGCGCGCGGACAGCCGCTCCACCGTGTCGTTCTCGCGCACGCGCACCAGTCGCTGCATCACGATCACACCGTGATCTACGGCATCATCCACAAAGTGCACCGTGCATCCCGCCACTTTCACTCCATACTCCAGCGCCTGCTGCTGCGCATGAAGCCCCGGAAAGCTGGGCAAGAGCGACGGATGGATGTTCAGCACCCGCTGCGGAAAAGTCCGCAGAAATTCCGGCGTGAGCACGCGCATGTAACCCGCCAGGATCACGTATTCCACGCCATGCTGCTGCAGGTGTGCCAGCATCGCGCGGTCATGCTCCTCGCGCGGCACGCCACGGCTGGGCTGCGCCACGGCAGGCAAACCACGCTCGCGTGCGGCAGCCAGACCGGGTGCATCGGCAATGTTGGAAAGAACCAGCGCGATCTCGCATCCGCGCAGTTCACCACGCTCAATGCTGTCGGCGATGTTGATGAAGTTCGATCCGCGTCCGCTCAGCAGCACCCCAAGCCGCACCTTGGCGGGACGCGGACTTGCTGAATCGCTAACCTGCTGACTCGCTGCTTCCATCACACGTACTGCACACGGCGTTCGCCGCGCACGATGCGTCCGATCAGCGAAAATCGCTCATTCGCGCGGTTCAGGATCGCCTTGGCCTTCTTCACCGAATCCGCAGGCACCACCACGATCATGCCGATGCCCATGTTGAAGGTGCGCAGCATCTCGTCCTGCGCCACGTCGCCCAGTTGCTGCAGATGCTGGAAGAGCGGAGGCACCTGCCAACTGCTCAACTCCACCTGTGCGGCCGTGCCCTTGGGCAGGATGCGCGGCAGGTTCTCCGTGATCCCGCCGCCTGTGATGTGGGCCATGCCGCGAACAATGCCGGCCGTCCATAGCTTGCGCAGAATCGGCAGGTAGCTGCGGTGTTGCCGCATCAGCGCCGCGCCGGTCTTGTCTTCCAGCTCGTTCACATACTGCGTCGGCCCGTACTTCGCCACCTCAAACAGCAGCTTGCGTGCCAGCGAGTATCCATTTGTGTGCAGGCCGTTGCTGGGCAGGCCGATCAGACAATCGCCCGGCTCAATCGTCGCTCCGGTGATGATCTCGTCGCGGTTCACCACGCCCACGATGAAGCCGGCCAGGTCGTACTCGCCATCGGCATAGAAGCCGGGCATCTGCGCCGTCTCGCCGCCAATCAGGGCGCATCCGTTCGCCTTGCACGCTTCAGACAAGCCGCTCACCACCGTCTCGCACACCGAGCCTTCCAGCTTGCCGGTCGCCAGGTAGTCCAGAAAGAACAGCGGTGTCGCACCCTGCACCGCAATGTCGTTGACGCAGTGGTTCACCAGGTCGGCACCCACCGTGTGGTGAATGCCAAGCTCAAACGCCACCTTCAGCTTGGTACCAACGCCGTCGGCCGAGCTGACCAGCACCGGGTTCGGAAACTTCGCCAGGTCCAGCCCAAACAGGCCACCGAACCCGCCGATTTCGCTCAGCACCTGTTTATTGAAGGTCTTACGCGCAAGCATCTTGATGCGCTGCTTGGTGCGGTCGCCCTCCGTAATGTCAACGCCGGCGTCGGCGTACGTAACGGACTTTGTACCGGTGGCGGCTGGGGTGCGGAGATCGGGTTTCGACTCGGCGGCAGGCTTCACGTGCGCGGCTTCCTTGCGGGCTGGTTGCAGAACTTTAGGGTAGCAGGGCAGATTTGCACGGCATGTGAAATCCTCCCAGAGCGGTGATGCCTACGCGGTCAGCGGTTCGGGCGTCGGCAGTGCAGCCTGCGCCACCATCAGCGCCTCGCGCGCTGCGGCCAGCGTTGCTTCCACCTCCGCCGCGCCATGGGCGGCAGAGACAAACGCCGCCTCATACTGCGAGGGCGGCAGCCACACGCCGCGTTCCAGCATGGCGCGGTGAAACACGCCGAAGCGCTCGGTCAGCGATCGCGCGGCATCGTCAAAGTCGATCACCACGTCCGAATCGCTGCTGTCGCGGAAAAACCAAGTAAACATGCTGCCGATGCGGTTGGTCACCAGCGGCACACCCAACTCCTCCGCGATCTCCTGCACACCATCCGCGATCTGCCGGGTCGTCTCCGCCAGCCGATCGTAAAACTCAGCCCCAGCCGCGTGCAGCGCGCTCAACTGCGCAATGCCGGCCGCCATCGCCAGCGGATTACCACTCAGCGTTCCGGCCTGATAGACCGGGCCCAGCGGCGCCAGCATATCCATGATCTCCGCGCGGCCGCCAAAGGCGCCCACGGGCAAACCGCCGCCGATGATCTTGCCTAGCGTCGTCAGGTCCGGCGTAATCCCGTAAATCTGCTGCGCACCGCCTAACGAGAGCCGGAACCCGGTCATCACCTCGTCCAGGATCAGCAGGGCTCCCTCACGCCGCGTAATCTCGCGCAGGCCCTCCAGGAATCCGGGCTCTGGCAGGATGGTGCCGGCGTTGCCCACCACCGGTTCCAGGATCACGCAGGCGACCTCGCCGGGGTGACGCGCAAACAGCGTCTCCACCTCGTCGAGGTCGTTGTAGCGCAGTGCCGTGGTGAACTGCGTCGTTTCCACCGGCACGCCAGCCGATCCCGGAATGCCCAGCGTCGCCACGCCTGACCCGGCCTTCACCAGCAAGGCGTCGGAGTGGCCGTGATAGCAGCCTTCAAATTTCACGATGCGGTTGCGCCCAGTAAACGCCCGCGCCAGGCGGATCGCGCTCATCACGGCTTCCGTCCCCGACGAAACAAATCGCAGCTTTTGGATGGACGGCACCGCGCGCGTAACCAGTTCCGCCAGTTCGGCTTCGGCCGCGGTGGACGCGCCGAAGCTCGTCGACCGGAGCGCCGCCTCGCGCACCGCCTCGATCACCGCCGGCGCGGCATGGCCCAGGATCATCGGCCCCCACGATCCAAAGTAGTCCAGGTAACGGTTGCCATCCGCGTCGTACAGGTACGCTCCCTCGGCGCGCTCTACAAACGGCGGATGTCCGCCCACGGCGCGAAATGCGCGCACCGGCGAGTCCACCCCGCCCGGGATCAGCGCCTCCGCGCGTTGTTGCAGTTCCTGCGAACGTTCCAGATGCAAAGCCATGCTTCAAGTGTGTCAGCCAGCTACGGCGGCGGCAACCCTGGGCCGTCCGCAAATTCCTCCTGTCGCACATTGCTGCAGCGCCGATAGAGGCATTGGGCAACCCATGGACCGGGACCGATCCGGCAGCAGGCAGAAGGGATGAATTGTGACGAAGGGAACCTTGCACAGCCGGACGCATCTTCGCGAACTTCTAGCCCTGCTCCTTACGGCCCTGGCAGTGTCCCTGTCAGGATCCAGCATTGCCCACGCTGATATCGTGCAACCGCGAACCACCGCGCGCGAAGTCCACTTGCTGAATCCGTCGGAGGCCGCGGAGGCCGAACCCGTGCACCTGACCGGCGTGGTCACGGTTTCCGGCGGCTGGAAGAACTCGTTCTTCCTGGAGGACGTGACCGGCGGCATTGCGGTCAACCGTGCACCCGGCGGCCCGGAACTGCGACCGGGCGACCGCGTCGCTGTAGACGGCGTCACCTCGCCGGGCGACTTTGCGCCCACGGTGAACCGGGCCTCCGTTCGCGTCTTAGGGCATGGGCCGCTGCCAGTGCCATCGCACATGCACGCCGCCGACCTGGGCTGGGGCGGCCAGGACAGCGAGTGGGTGGAGGTCGAGGGCGAGGTCCGCGCCGTAGAGCGCAAGGTCCTGGCGGAGCACCTGACGGTCAGGCTGCTGCTAAACATGGGAGCCGGGGAGCCCACGCCGGTTCGAGTCGTCGCCCCGGAGCCGAACTTCGCCTGGGAGTCGTTCACCGGCGCGACGATCCGCATGCGTGCCGTGTGCGCCACCATCTGGAACAAGCGGCGGCAGTTTGCCGGCATCCGCTTTATCACCACGTCGCGTGCCGACTTCGTCGTCACCCATGCTGCGCCGGCAGACCCGTACGACGTTCCGTTCCGCCCCATTGCCGGCCTGGCGCAATACAGCCATGCCACACGCAACGCGGGCCAGGTGGAGGTGCAGGGAACCGTCACGCTGGTCGAGCCTCACCGTGGCTTCTTCCTGCAGGACGGCAGCGGTGCAGCCTTTGTAGTGGACAAGCAGGAGCAACCCGCGCTGAACACAACCGTCGTGGTGGTCGGCTTCCCCGCCGTCACCGGCGGTGTACCCACGCTGCTGGCATCCCGGTTCCAGCGGGTCGGCACCGGCACCGTCACGCCCCGGGCGCTTCGCAGCGCGACAGAAGTCGTTGCCCGCTCGGACGACGCGGAATCGACAGCGTGCGATGGCATGTTGCTGCAAACGGCCGGAACGCTGGTCGATTTCACACCTGGCCTGCACGACGCCACGCTGTTTCTCAAGAGCGACAACCTGCTCTTCCGTGCCTATTTGCCCATGCAGGCCAGCCGCACGATCCCGTGGCAGCGCGGCAGCGTGCTGCAGTTGCGCGGCGTGTGCGAAGCAACCGGCGACGACACCGACACCGAAGGCTTTCTGCTGCGCCTGCGCTCCCAGGAAGATGTCACGCTGCTCCAGCGGGCACCCTGGTGGACCGCAATGCACGCCCTGTGGCTCAGCGGAGCCTTGGGCGCCACCGCGCTCGGCATGCTCGCCTGGGTCGCGTTTCTGCGCCGCCAGGCACACCTGCGCAAGCTCATCTCCATCGATGCGTTGACCGGCTTGTACAACCGCCGCGCCTTTCTGCTGCTAGCCGAAAAGCAGATGGAGATCATGCGCCGTCGCAAGTCCGCGCTGTTGCTCTTCTACTTCGACGTCGACAACTTCAAGCACATCAACGACACCTATGGACACCGCGCCGGCGACGCCGCGCTGAAGGACGTGGCCGCTTTACTGCGGCAGGTCTTCCGCGAATCGGATACTGTGTGCCGCATGGGCGGCGACGAGTTTGCCGCTCTGGTGCGGAACGTCACGCCGGAGTCGGAAGCTACGCTGCGGGAGCGGCTCACCGATCTCCTGCGCATCGACAATCAGCGCGGCCAGCGACCGTTCCGCATCGCCCTGAGCGTTGGCGCGGTGTACTACGATCACACCTGCGCCAATCGCTCCATCGAAGATGTCCTGGAGCACGCCGATGCTCTGATGTACGGCAACAAACGGCAGCGGCGCGAGGCAAAAATGATGCCGTTGGCCGTGTAGACAGGTGAACCTACCGCGCTGGCATCACCAGCACTTCCACTCCGCTGGGGTTCGCCGCCCCGGTGTAGATCGTCTCCGTGGCTTTCACAAACTGGTCGGGCCGTGCAGTCGGGATATCGGTAAACGTCTGCGGGTTGCGGTCAACCAGTGGGAACCACGAACTCTGCACCTGCACCATGATGCGGTGGCCCTTGCGGAAGGTATGGTTCACGTCGGGCATGCTGAAGTTCAGCGGCGTCACCTCGCCCGGCTTCAGCGCTACCGGCTTTTCGGTCAGGCCGTTGCGGAACTTCGCCCGAAACGGCTCGCCGCGCACCAGTTGCTGGTACCCGCCAATCAGCAGCGGAGCCTCGCCCAGAATGCGCTTGCCCTGCGCCGGGTCCGCTGCCTCCGGATTGGGATAGTCATACGGGTACACATCGATCAGCTTCACCACAAAGTCGGAGTCGGTGCCCGTGGAGCTGATGTGCAGCTTCGGCGAGATCGGCCCCGCGATCGTCACGTCTTCGGTGAGTGGAGCGCTGGTGTACACCAGCACGTCGGGCCGACGGCTGGCAAAGCGCTGGTCGTCGTCCATGTAGCGCTGCGGCACCGTGTTCGTGGTGTAGCTGGTGTACGGCACCGGGTGCGCCGGATCGCTCACATAGCTGTCCGAATCGTTCGGAAAAATCGGGCCAAACTCGCCTTTTTTGTTTCGCCCTTCAGCGTACCAATCACCAGCGGTCGGAGCGTCAAAGCTGAGCGTGCCGTTCGCGTGGAAGTACAGCATCTTCGCCGCTGCTGGCTTGGGCGGCCACTGGTCATACTTGCGCCAGGCGTTGGTGCCCGTTTCAAACACATACGCCTTGGGCAACGGCTGAGACGGCGCGTCCTTCAGGTAGTGCTCGAAAAACGGGAACTGGATGTCCTTGCGGAAGAACTCGCCCGTCTTCGCGCCAAAGGTCACATCGCCCAATCGGTCGCCGTCGCTCCGCGCCCATCCGCCATGCACCCATGGCCCGATAACCACGGTGTTGGTCGCGCCCAGCTCCGGGTTGAACTTATCGATGGCGTGGAACGTCATCAGCGGCCCGGTCAGGTCTTCCGCGTCGAACCATCCGCCCACGGTCATCACCGGCGTCTTCACGTTGCGCATATGATTCTGCAGGCTGCGCGGTTGCCAGTAGCTGTCGTACGTGTCATGCACCATCTGGTCCGTGAACAGCGACTCCGCACCGTGCTTCGTCAGCATCGCGTTCAGCGCGGCCAGGTTGCCGGCGTGCAGGTAGAACTCGTACATGTCGTTCGTGCCGTACGCGAACTCCGAGCGTTCGCCTTCGGGGAACACCGGCGTCTTCTGCGGGAAGAACTCGGTATAGAAGCCGAAATTGGCCGCCAGCATGAATCCACCACCGTGGTACGCATCATCTGCGGCCAGGAACAGGTCCGTCATCGGCGCCTGCGGGCTCGCGGCCTTGATCGCCGGGTGGGAATCGATGATCGAGGCCGAAGTGTAGAACCCCGGGTAGCTGATACCCGTGATGCCCACGCGCCCGTTGTTGTTCGGAATGTGCTTCAGGAGCCACTCGACCGTGTCGTACATGTCGCTCGAGGGATCCACGTCCTTGGGCGATTTCTTCTCATCGATGTGCGGCGCCATCTCCTGGAACACGCCTTCTGACTGGTAGCGCCCGCGCACGTCCTGGCACACAAAGATGTAGCCGCTGGTTGCCAGTTCATCGGAGTACGTGGCGGCGCGCGGGTAGTGGTCTTCGCCATACGGTCCACAGGAGTACGGCGTGCGCGTCATCAGAAATGGGTACGGCCCGTGGTCTTTGAACGCGCCAGGCTGCGGCTCCAGCACACTCACAAACAGCTTTGCGCCGTCGCGCATCGGAATGCGGTACTCGTACTTGTTGTAGTGCGCGCGCACCCAGGCTTCGCTGCGAACGGCGTCGGCACGCTGCTCCTGCGCGAAGGCACTCCCGGACCAAACCGGGCCTGCAACGGAAGCAAAAAACGAGACGGCAAGTGCAGACCGGAACAGGGCGGACAAGCGCAGGGACACAGGGCAACCTCTTGCAAGATGATGGGTGCAAGAAGTGTAGCGCCTGAGAACGGGGAAGGCTGCTGTGCCGCACGCGAACGCCGCGGTACACGACGACGAGCTGCAGGTGCGCTAAGCCCTTTGTACGAGCGTAAGGGCTCCGGGGGTGCAAACGCGGTTGCGGCCTGTTTGCTTAGCCAGGTACAGCGCGGCATCGGCGGCGTCCACGAGGCTCTTGGGGTCGTCGGTCGGGCCCGGCTGTATTGCGGCCACGCCACACGAGACCGTGGACCACTTCACGTCCATTGGCAGCGGTGCATCTCCTCGTGTGACTGCTGGCGAACCCGCCACCTGCACCAGCACGCGGATACGTTCAGCAACCTGCACGCCCGATTCCAGGTTGGAGCCCGGCAGCAAAACTACGAACTCTTCGCCGCCGTAGCGGGCCACGAAATCCAGCTCCGCGCGCATGCTCTGCTCCAGCAGCTTGGCGATACGCTGCAAAACTCGGTCTCCGTACAGGTGCCCGAAGCTGTCGTTCACCTGCTTGAAGTAGTCCACATCGACCATGACCACGGCGATCCACTCACCGGTTTCGACAACGCGGCTCCACAATTCGGTCAGCCGCCTTTCGTACGCTGCGCGATTCGGAATGCCGGTCAGGTGATCCTGCAAAGAGAGGCTTAGAAGTTCGCGATTCTCTTCGGTCAGCGACTGACGTTGGATGCGTCCGCGCACCTGCAGCAACCAAGAAAAGCGCTGTTCACGCAGCAGCCGATTGTTTGCCAGAAGCGTCAGTGTGGCGCACCAGAAGACCTGTCCCGCCAACGTCCACTGCTCCGCCCGCGTGAACATGTGAGTTAGCACCAGAAAGCCAAAGAACATGCCACAGCACACGACGGTGCCCAGCGCCGCCGCCCACAGGTCTGGGCGCAGCATCGTGTTCATCACCACCAGCAACAGCAGAGTTTCCAGGCCAGCCTGAATTGTTGCGGAAGCAAAGCTGAAGTGGTGCAGGTGCAGGGTCGCCAGGCAACACAGAATGCAATACGAAAGCGAGAACAGGTCCTGCGTGATCGCGGAAACAGGCCGTTTCCACAGCAGCCACAGTGCAGCCAGTACCACCGGCGTGACAACGCCCAGGCGTACAAACATTGCCAGACCAACCTGCTCCGGTGCGACCAGGTAATCGCCCACCAGGAACATGTCGAAGACCAGGATTGCCAGAAGCCCCATGTTGACGATCTGCCGTTGCTTCTGGACCGCGCGCTCCTCGTTGAAGAGCTCCTCCAACGGTGCGGGGAAGCGCAACGGCAGGTTGCCGCGCAACGTCAGCCGGTGCGTCTCCCGTGCGACCGTTCTCAGGTCGAGCCATTCCGGTACCGGCTTTAACGCGCTCAGCGGCATAGGGTTACGCTATCCATCAAGTTACAACTGCTTTACTCCACATCCGTGAGAGCTACTGCAACTTTCGTTGCACCGGCCCTGGCGATGGCCGGATTTCTTCAAGAACGCCGTCCGGACACTTCGATAAAATCAACATCGACCGAAACCAGGCAGAGAAGAGGAACAGATTGCTGCGATTTGCGACAGCCGGAGAAAGCCATGGAGAAGCGCTGGTCGCACTCCTCAGCGGCATGCCCGCCGGCGTTCCTGTGGATGAGACGTTTGTGGCGCGCGAACTGTGGCGCCGCCAGCAGGGCTACGGCCGCGGCGGTCGCATGCGCATCGAGACGGACACAGCCCACATCCTCAGCGGCGTTCGTCACGGCGCAACCATTGGAGCCCCCATCGCCCTCACCATCGCCAACCGCGACTGGAAGAACTGGGAAGAGATCCTGCCCGTAGGCGCGGGCGACCCAGCGAAGCACAAGGCTGTGGCCAGTCCGCGCCCCGGCCACGCCGACCTGCCCGGCGCGCTCAAGTACAACTTCCGCGACGCCCGCTACGTTCTGGAACGTGCCAGCGCCCGCGAAAGCTCCGCCCGCGTCGCCGCCGGTTCGCTTGCCAAGCTGCTCTTGCGTGAACTCGGCGTGGAGGTGCTCTCGCACGTAGTCCGCGTCGGTGCCGTCGAGCTTACGCGCGGCTACCAGTGGGAAGAAATCGTCAGCAGCACCGCCCGTGAGACCGTCCTGCTGAACTGCATCGACCCGGAGGTCGAGCAGCAGATGAAGGGCGAGGTCGATCGCGCCCTGCGCACCGGCGACACCGTCGGCGGCGTCTTCGAAGTGGTCGCGCACGGCGTTCCCGTCGGCATCGGCACCCACGCCAACTGGGACGAGCGCCTGGACGGTCTGCTCGCCCAGGCAGTCATGAGCCTGCAGGCGGTCAAAGCCGTCGAACTCGGCCGCGGCGTTACCGCTGCCGAAAGCATGGGCTCCACCGTGCACGACGCCATCAGCTATGCCGACGAGGCCAACGGCTCCGGCACCCGCTTCACCCGCGAGCGCAACAACGCCGGCGGCATCGAGGGCGGCATCTCTAACGGCGAAGACGTAACCGTACGCGGCTACCTGAAGCCAATCAGCACTCTCCGCCGGCCGCTCGGCTCCGTCAGCTTCGAAAGCCGCGAACCGGTCAAGGCGGCCTACGAGCGCAGCGACGTCTGCGTGGTGCCAGCCGCCGGCGTGGCCGCGGAAGCCATGGTCGCCCTCACCCTGGCGCGCCTCATGCTCGAAAAGTTCGGCGGCGACAGCCTGCAGGAAACCTCCCGCAACCTGAAGAGCTACCGCGAACAGCTCGCCGCCTACTAACGTTCGGACCGTCACACCTCGCGGCTTACGCACGTAAACTAACAAGCGAAGATGATTTACCCGATCGTGAAGTATCCCGACCCCGTCCTCGCGCAAAAGGCGGAGACCGTTACCGCTTTCGACGCGGACCTGCGCAAGCTGGTCGACGACATGTGGGAGAGCATGTACGCCGC
Source organism: Terriglobus aquaticus (assembly GCF_025685415.1). Classification (NCBI taxonomy): domain Bacteria; kingdom Pseudomonadati; phylum Acidobacteriota; class Terriglobia; order Terriglobales; family Acidobacteriaceae; genus Terriglobus; species Terriglobus aquaticus. Next base: position 2,251,546 of record NZ_JAGSYB010000001.1, on the reverse strand, counting down.
GGAGGGCATCGGCCTGGCCGCGCCACAGATCGGCATCCTCAAGCGCATCACCGTGATCGACGTCTCCTTCGGCAAGGAACCCGACCAGAAGCTCGTCCTCATCAACCCGGAGATCATCTCCCGCGAGGGCGGCAAGACCCACGAGGAAGAGGGCTGCCTTTCGCTGCCCGACATCCGCGACAAGGTCTCCCGCGACGCCAGCGTGGTCGTGCGCGCGCAGGACATCGACGGCAACTGGTTTGAGGTCAGCGGCGCCGAGCTGCTGGGCCGCGCCATGCAGCACGAGCTCGACCACCTGGACGGCGTCCTCTTCATCGACCGCCTTAGCCGCCTCAAGCGCGACCTGACCCTGCGCAAAATCCGCAAGGCCATCCGCAACGGCGAGTGGTAAGTAGGCAGGGCAGATGAAGCTGGTCTTCTGCGGAACGCCCCAGTTCGCCGTGCCCACGCTGGAAGCTCTCGTCGCGGCTGGCCATGACGTTGCGTTAGCGCTGTCGCAGCCGGACCGCCCCGTCGGCCGCGACGCCACCGTTGCGCCGACCCCAGTCAAAGCCGCCGCGCTGGCCCACGGCATCCCCGTCGAGCAGCCCGAAAAGATCAAGACCAACGAAGCCCTGCGTGCCCAACTGGAGGCCATCCAGCCGGACGCCATCATCGTGGTCGCCTACGGCCGCATCCTGCCGCAATGGATGCTCGACCTGCCAGGCTTCGGCTGCCTCAACGGCCACGGTTCTCTTTTGCCGCGCTGGCGCGGCGCCGCACCTATTCAGTGGGCCATCGCAGCGGGAGACGAGGAAACAGGCGTGACCATAATGCGCCTCGACGCCGGGCTCGACACCGGCCCCATGCTGCTGCGGCGGGCGGTCCCGATCACGCCGGAAACCACCTCAGCCGACCTATTCCTTTCCCTCTCCCACTTGGGCGCGGACCTGATGGTCGAAGCGCTTGTAGGCCTCGAAGCCGGCACGATCCATCCCGAGCCGCAAAACAACGCGTTGGCCACCCACGCCCGCCCGCTCACCCGCGACGACGCGCGGATCGACTGGACCCTGCCGGCCGCCAGCATCCACGCCCGGTTCCGCGGCTTCCAGCCCTGGCCGGGTGCGTTCACCGCAATACGTGGCAAGAAGCTGATCGTCCACAGCATGCGCCTGGCGGCATCCCGTCCGTCGGCCATCCCCGGCACCGTCCTTGCAGTGGGTGACCATCTGAACAGCCCCGGCATGCTCGTGGCATGTGGCAACGGCTCCGCGCTGTCCCTGGACGAGGTCCAGATGGAAGGCAAGAAGCGCATGCCCGCGGCCGAGTTCCTGCGCGGCCACCAGGTCAGGGCAGGGGAGCAGCTTGGCTGATGCTGCCGGCGCGCAACACAGGCGCCGGGCTCCGCTATCGTAGTACCAGATGCGCACGTTCACTCTTCCCGAAGCGCAAACCCTGTTGCCCGTTCTGACCTCGCTGCTGGAACGCGCGCAAGCCGCTGCCGGTCAAGCTACGGCGCGGGAACACGCCCTGCAGTCGCTTCACCAGGCCATCTTTGTCAACGGCGGCATGCATGTGGACCTCTTGCATGTGGCCAGGCTGAAAAGTGAGCAGGAAAAGGCCGTCGCCGAGGCCCGCGACACCTTGCAGGAGATCGAAGAGATCGGCGTTTCGGTGAACGACCTGCAGCGCGGCCTGCTGGAGTTCCCCTTCCAGCTCGACGATGAAGTCGTTCTGCTGTGCTGGGAGCAGGGTCAGTCCGCCATCACCTCCTGGCGTACCCCCGAGCAGGATGCCAGCGAGCGCCAGCCGCTGGACGAGCGGTTCACCCGTCCCGACCGCCCCCACTAAACGCCCGGGAACTCACCTGCCGACACCATCCGCCGCAGCCGCCCGCGCCGCTGCTTTATCATTCGCTGTATGCCAAGCATGGGCGATTCCATCTTTATCTTTGTGCTGGCGCTCATGCTCTTAGGCCCCAAGAAGCTGCCGCAACTGGCTCGGCAGCTTGGCAAGCTGATGGCCGAGTTCCGCAAAGCCTCCAACGACTTCCGCATGCAGATGGAAGACGAACTGCGCCTGGAAGAGCAAAAGGAGCACCAGGCCAAGGTCGCCGCGCTCCAGCCTCCAACGCCTGCGGCCGTTCCGGTCGAGGACCCGCCGCACCCGCATATGCCGGCGCCGGTCTCTGAGGTCGCACCCGAAGCAGCAGAGGCGGCGGTCGCGTCTGTCCAGCCCATTGCCGAATCCGGCGAGCTCAAGATGATGCCGCCGTCCAGCGGCCTGCCCATGGAAAGCTCGGCCCGCACCCGCAGCTACGCGCCTGCTGAACCCGCGGCGGAGATCCCGGAGCACAGCATCGGCGGCGCCCTCAGCCAGACCTCGCTCGGCGCCGGATCGAGCAGTGAAGAGCCCGCAGCCGAGCTTCCGCCACCACCTGACCGCAGCCAGCCCGCCATGGTGGGCGAGGGCGAGCGCGCCACGCACGTTTAGAACCCGCAACCATCACTCGGAACCCAGACTTCTCAATGCCCGACGTCATCGACAACGTAAAAACCGCCGTCTCCGACCGTGCCGAACTGCCCGGCATGTCGCTCATGGAGCATCTGGCCGAGCTTCGCGCGCGCCTCATCCATTCCGCCATCGCCCTGCTCATCGGCTTCTGCGTCGCCTACTACTTCCACGAGCGGCTCTTCGACATCGTGCAGCACCCCATGGACGTCGCGAAGTACCAGCTCAACTTCACCCACCCCACCGACGGCCTGAACCTCTACCTTAAGACGGCGCTCTACGGCGGCGGCATCCTCGCAGCGCCCTACATTCTCTACCAGGTGTGGCTCTTCATCTCGCCCGGCCTCTACGCGCACGAGAAGAAGTACGTCTGGCCGTTCATGTTCACGACCGTGTTCCTCTTTCTGGGCGGAGCCTGGTTCGGCTACCACTGGGTGCTGCCCGGCGCGCTCAAGGTGCTCATCGGCGACTTCGGCCACCGCTTTCACCCGATCATCACCATCGACGACTACACGGGCTTCTTCTCCGCGATCATCTTCGGTCTTGGCGTCAGCTTTGAGCTGCCAGTCGTCGTCTTCTTTCTCGCGCTCTTTGGCATCACCGACGCGAAGTTCCTCATCCGCAACGCCCGCTATGCCATCCTGGTCATCTTTATCATCGCGGCCATCATCTGCCCGCTGCCCGATCCGCTCAGCATGTGCCTCTTCGCCATGCCCATGCTGGTGCTTTACCTGATCAGCATCGGTGTCGCCTATATGGTGCACCCGGCACGCAAAAAGAACTTGCCTGCCGCTGCGTAGCTTGAGGATCAATGCATAGTCCGAACCACCACAGCAATGTCATCCTGAGCGCAGCGAAGAATCTGCTGTAGCAAGGTTTGCTGTCCGGACCAGTATCAAAAGTTGATATCTCAGCGCATTGAAGAAGGACCAGTGTTTCTGCCAGAGACGCCCGTCAGGATTGAAACGCGGCTGAATCGTCGGCAATTGATCGAGCGTCTTCGCCGTGAAGTGGCCGGTTCGGACGCCCTGCTGCTCCCGCAGATCGGCATCGTAGGTCGGGTTGGTGAGCATGAAGCCTGGTTTGAAAATCGCGGGTTTCGCTTCTTCAGTGCGGGGCAAGTGAATCGGCAGCTTTCCTTGATCTATGAGGAGGCTCCGCAAGGCACGAATTTAGTCGGCGCGTTCGCCTATCCCGGAACTCTTCGGGTCATTGTTCCGGCAGCGCTAATCGTTGATCTGTGCCTTCTTGCTTTTTGGCTGTTCTCGAGCGATCGCGGGAGTGTCGGGGTGCCCATCGCGGGCTGTGTCATCACCTTTGTGTGTCTCTTTCTGGCGAGGCTGAGTGCCGGACTGGGGCGGGGGCGGGAGATCGAACTTGTAGAGTATCTGCAGGAAATTCTCACCCTATCGCCCCCGACGGTGAATGGCGGCACCGTCATTCGCCCTCGGCACCTACAGCCGGATCATTCGCAGACACATCCAACCGACTAGATGCCGCACGCCAACGTGACCCATTGGGTCGTCTTCCACGTCCTCCTGCTCGTCGCCCTGGGTGTGGAGTTCCTCTTGCTGCGTAAGCAGAGTCCGGCGCGGGCGTACGCCGCTACCGCGCTCTGGCTCACCAGTGGCGTGCTGTTCGGCGGCTACCTGTATGCGACGCTCGATCACCAGCTTTCGCAGGAGTTCTTTGCCGGCTTCGCTCTTGAAGAGTCGCTCTCCATCGACAACCTCTTCGTCTTTCTTCTGCTGTTCCAAAGCTTTCAGGTCAAGCCGGACAAGCAGCGCAAGGTGCTCTTCTGGGGCATTCTGGGCGCGGTCGTTATGCGTGCTGCGTTTATCGTCGCGGGCGTCAAGCTGCTGGACCGCTTCGCCTGGGTCACCTACATCTTTGCGGTGCTTCTGCTGATTGCCGCGATCCGTCTGGTGCTGCCGCAGAAGCATGACAAACCTGCGAAGCCGAAGTGGCAGCAGTGGCTCGAGTCGAAGACCACATTTTCCGAGTCGCAGGACGGCTTCTTCGTCCAGGAAAACGGCCACCGCGCGCCGACCGTCCTTCTGCTGGCACTAATCGCCATCGCCTTCACGGATTTCGTCTTTGCGCTCGATTCGATTCCCGCGGTGCTGTCCATCACGCGCCACACCTTCATCGCGTACACGTCGAACATCCTCGCCGTCATGGGCCTGCGTTCGCTCTTCTTCGTCCTGGCGCACGCCCTGGCCAAGCTGAAGTACCTGCACTACGGCCTGGCCGCGGTGCTCGCCTTTGCGGCGATCAAGATGATCATCGACCCGTGGTTTGAGTTCACGCCGCTCGCCTCGCTGGCCATCATCTTTGCGATCCTGCTCGTCACCATCCTGATTTCGCTCACGTTGCAGCACAACGAAGACGAGGCCGCCGCGCACTGATGCCGGACGGCACCGCCATCGCCCACATCGCCGAGCTCTGGCGCTACCCGGTCAAGAGCATGCGCGGTGAGCAGGTGGACTCACTCGAAGTGCTGGCGGACGGCATCGCCGGCGACCGCCGCTACGCCCTCGTGAGCAGCGGCGCTCCGGTGGGCAAACCACGCCTGACCAGCCGCGAACGCGCGGCGATGCTGCTGTACAGTGCCCACGTTAGCGGTAACGGAGCCGAGATTCGAACACCCGGCGGCTTCACCTTCAACGCGGACGACCCGGCGCTGCTGACCAACCTGGAGCAGAATCTGCCGCAGCAGAACCGCATGACGCTCCAGCAGGATCCCGGCACCGGCCCCTACACCGACGTTCGTCCCATCTCCCTCGTCTCCACGCAAACTCTCGCGGTGCTCAATCGAACTTTCGGCAAGAGCGTCGATCCCCGGCGCTTCCGCTCCAACCTGGTCCTCACTTTTACCGTGGACGCCTCCCACGAACTCACCAGGGGCAACGCCGAGAGTTTTCCGGAAGACGCCCTGCCCGGCCGCACGCTCCGGATCGGCGGAACCTGCCGCTTGCGCCTGCTGGAACGCATCCCGCGCTGCCGAGTCGTCACGCTCGATCCCGAAACCAGCGAACCCGACCCAACCCTGATGAAACACCTGGACCGCCACCACGAAGGCCGGCTCGGCATCTACGCCGCCGTGGTCACGCCCGGGCCGCTCCGGGTTGGCGATCCCGTCCTGCTCGCCTGAGCCGCACCTAGCCCCTGCACAGCGCGGCGTCACCTTTGCCCGCCACAACTCGTCCAACTTCCTGATGCCCCGCGCACGCTCCTTCACGCTTGCCTTCGCCGCAGTGACTCTTCCGTTCACGATGGCACCTCTCCACGCCCAGATCCACAAGGTGCAGAAGTCCGAGCCCGTCACCCGCGCCGTCGCCGTCTACGAGTACGCGGGCGACCTGAAGAAGCCCACCGCCGCCCGCCTCATCCCCGTGTCGCTCTTCATTGGCGGCCACTTCGAAAACGCGGGCACCTACCTGGCGCGGCCGATCCCGTTCGCGCTCGACACCGGCAACATCTACCAGTTGCAGCACGCCGGTGAGCCGCTGGGCGACCTGGATCTTGCCTTCGCCAAGAACCTGCGCGGCTCCAGCGCCGAGGTGACCGTTCCCTTCGACGTGGCCTGGTTCGGCTATGGCAAGTTCGTGCCGGAAAAGGCGCCCACGACGACGGCGATTTCGAAGTCCCCCGCGCGCCATACCCAGCACGCCTACCCCGTGCAGGACGACGGCAAGCCGCATTTCGGCAGCACTCCGTCCGACTCCTCGCAAAGCAAGACCCGTAACCCGCGCGACACCTCTGACGTGGACCCCGACGCCGATCGCGCGCAACGCGTAAGCCTGCCCGATGACGACAACCGCGACCCCAAGGCTCCGAATCCCGACCGGCCCACGCTGCGGCGCCGCCCCGAGGACACGACGGGAGGACCGAAGTCCAAGCGCCCCAAGGAAACGTCGAGCGTGACCGCCGCCGGCAAAGGGCCGGCAGACGACCCGGACCGCCCGGTGATCAAGCGCAAGGCTGCCGGTGACTCCGACATCGACATTCCGCCCGACCCATCTGAGGTGAACAGCGCCAACAGCGTGCACGGTTCGGCGGGAACAGTCAGCGCCTCGACCACAGCCGCGTCGAACGGCGTGATCGCGGACAACGGCCGGCCGGAACTCCGCCGCAACACCGGCGCCTCCGCCAGCGCACCGGCTGTCACTCAAGCGGCGTCCATGCCCGACTTGCAGGCGGTTGCCGCGCCGGGCCTGCCACCCGACCTGCACCTGACCGTGGCCGTTTCCGACCCCAAAGACCGCCCCACGCACGACTTCAGCACGCCCTTCGCGAGCGAGCAGGAACGCACCGCCGCACTGGGCGAAATGCGGACCCTTGCCCAGGCCGTGTTGCACAACCCATCGCTGGCCACAGATGCCGCAGGTCCTGCACCGGGTGGCGCCGCTCCGGCGGCCCCGAACAAAGGCGCGGCCGCAGTTCGGCCCCGGTCGGCTGCAGCGACACGAAGGAGTCCAGCAGCGCGCAAGCCGCTAGCTTCGGCCTCAACTGGCAACGACGCCCTGCAGAACGAGCAGATCGCGGCGTACACGCTCAGCTTTGACGCTCCGCTTACGTACGTCTACACCGCACAGACTGCCACCACGGGTGCGGCTCCCGTGCGCTTTGTCACGGTGGTTGCCCAGCGCGATCCCGATGGCAAGCTGATCGTCGGCTTGCGCTCCGTTACCGACGCTGCGCACCTGGACCGCGCGCCGCGCTACCGCCTTGTCGACGCTGTGGACGCGGATGCATCCAACCGCGCCGATCTCCTGTTCGAGTTGCGGAACCAAACCTCGCGCCAGTTCGCGCTTTACCGCTTCCTCGGTCCTAAGCCGGACCAGGTGTTTGTCACGGACACCACGAAGTAGAGCAGGGCATCAGAGGCAGGGGCGCGGCATCTGCCGCGCCCTCTTTGCTGCCGACCCTTACAGGTGCTACTTCGCCGCGTTCTTCTCCTGGCTGATCTGCCGGATCAGGTTCACCTCGGCCTCCCGATATGGCCGTCCGTCCGAGTAAAAGACGTCGTGAAACCAGATGGGCGGTTCGCGGTCGGTGTACGGATGGGCCCAGCTATCCCAGGGCAGGTTGGTCTGTTCCTTACCCTGCACCAGGCCCCAGTTGATCGCGCCCACGTTGTTCTTCGCGGCCACTGGCAGGTTTCCGTCGAAGGTCGAGCCGTTGCCGCGCGCCATGTACTCGGTGCATAGCAGCGGCCGCCCCAGCGGCTTCAGCGAATCGATACGCGCCTGGAACTTCTCCGGCCAGTCGTAGTTGTGGAAGCTGATGATGTCGCTCTCGGAGAGCTGAATCTTCTCCGTCGCGGTCCACTTCGACGGATCGCTCCAGGTCGCTTCGTCGTGCCAGATGCCGCTGGTCAGCGGCTGGCTCGGCCCCTCGGCGCGCGCCCAGGCGAACACCTCCGGCAGCATCGCATCCATCAGCGCTACCTTGTCCGGCAGGTTGTCCGCGTAGTTGCCGCCACCACCGTTGTCCGGCTCGTTCCAAACATCCCAGGCCAGGATGCGGTCGTCATTGGCGAAGTGACCGACGACGCCCTTCACATATGCCTCGAAGCGCTTGTGCTGCGCCGGGTCAGCCAGCGCGACGCCGGGCGCCTGCACCCATCCGCTGTTGTGAACACCCGGAATGGGAGCGTGCTGCTGCCCGAGCCGCGGGTTGGGATCCCAGCAGCTATCGAACAGCACGAACACGGGCTTGATGCCGTGCTTCTTGCTGATCGCCAGGAACTGTTCCATGCGCTGCAGGAGGCCGGCCGAGTCGCCCTGCCACAGCAGGTCGTGGAGAAAGACGCGCATCGTCGTCATCCCGATGCCCTGCGCCCTGCCGAGCTCCGTGTCAATCTCGCTGGGATCGAACGTTGCCGCCTGCCACATCTCCAGCTCGTTGATCGAGTTCTTGGGCAGGAAATTCGCTCCGACCGGGTACGGCTGACGCTGCATGTAAGCAGTCGCCTGGTCCGGCGTCCAGCGAGACCGTGGTTTACCCGCGGCCAGCAGAGCGGTGCCGGGCAGGATCCCGAAGACCACGGCAAGCATCGTCAGGTGGAGCAGAAGGCGTTGGGCGTTTCGAATCAAAACGTGAGTCTCCCCGGCTCCGGTGCGGAGCTGTGTCGCAGCCAGCATAGGCGTTGGAGGCCCGGCTCGCAACGCGCCGCAACTGCCTTGACAGCGCCCCGGCCAGCTTTTCTACTGAATGCTGGACATGCACGACACGGCCGTTACATTTCGGAGCCTGTGCGCGGAACACGGCATTGCCGTTACCCATCAGCGCCAGGTGCTGTACGAGACCATGCAGGGCATGCACGGCCACCCGTCTCCGGAAGAGGTGTACGCCGTCGTGAAGCGCCGGTTGCCTACGATCTCGCTGGCTACGGTGTACAAGAATATTCACCTGTTTGTGGAAAGCGGCGTCTTTCGCCAGCTTTCCATGCACCACGGCACCTTGCGGGTTGAGATGAACAGCCATCCGCACCACCACCTGGTGTGCAGCGTCTGCAAACAGATCCAGGACTGCGCCCCCGAAGAGTTGGGCCTGCCCGCATATTCCGAGCGCCTGTCCAACGGGTTTGCCGTGGAGCGGCTGAGCATCGACGTGATCGGCTTGTGCGCCGACTGCCAGCGCCGGCCGAATTAGTGGCCCAGAGTACGCCTCCAAACCGCGTGCAGCCCCGTCCAATCGTCATGCGCCGCCACACGCTCCCGTTTCTTGCCGCCTTGTCCCTGCTTGCTTTGCCGGGTCTTAGCGGGTGTGGCAGCTCGTTCTTTACGAACACGAACAGCAGCGGCTGCGGAAGCTTCTTCCACGACAGCTCGTGCGACAGCTCCGGCGGCAGCGGCACCAGCGCGAACAACTATGCCTTTGTCGTGAACAGCCAAGGCGGCAGCGTGGCCGGCCTGGGCATTTCGTCGGCAGGCGCGCTCGCGGCCCTGTCCGGATCGCCAATCTCCATCTCGACGAGCCAGCCGACCGCGGCGGCTGTCAGCCGCAACAACGGCTTCCTCTACGTCGGGAATGCGTCCGAAATCTTCGGCTACAGCATCTCGTCCACGGGAGTGCTGACCTCCCTGAACAGCGGATCGGCGCTGGTGAACGCCAACGTGACCGACATGCAGGTCTCGCCTGACGGCAACTGGCTTATGGTGCTCGACGGCAGCGGCCAGGGCATCGACCTGTTTTCGATCAACAGCACCACCGGCGCGTTGACGGCACAGCAGGGCATCGGCTTCACGCTCCCCAATAGCGGCACGATTCCGTACCACCTGCGCATCAACCCCGCGGGAACGATTGTGGCGGCTGCGATGGGTGTGGGCGGCCAAATCCTGTTCAACTTCAACACGTCGAGTGGGGCCTTCTCGCAACTCTCCACGACGCCGGCCGTCGACTCGCTCACGGCCGATCGCGGCTTGGCTTGGGATCCCACGGGCAAGTACCTGTTCCTGACCCGTACCGGCAACTCGCAGGGCCTTCTCGTGGAGTCGGTCGCCAGCAACGGTGCCCTTACGCCCACCACGACAAAGATCTACGGCACCGGCAACACGCCCACCAGCGTCGCCGTCAACAGCGCGGGAACGTACGTCTACGTGACCAACCAGGCAGACAGCACGGTCACCGGATACTCCATCGACACAAACGAAGCCCTGACCGCGGTGCCGGGCTCGCCGTTCTCGTCCGGCATCGGTGCCACGTCCATCGGCATCGATTCGTCAGGCAAGTGGGTGCTGGTGGCGGCTTCTGGCGGGTCGCCCGACCTGACACTCTACGGCTTCGACTCCACCAACCCGGGCCGCCTGTACGTGGTCAGCTCCAGCGCCACCGGAACGGGAGCAAGCTTCGTCGCGCTTTCGCACTAGGCGCCCGCCTCGGTGCAAAACCGGCCGATGCTACCCTGAATCGGTACGATGAACCTGCTGAAACGACCCCTTCTGCTGTGCCGCCTTCGCACCTCAACTGCGTTGCCGGCGCTGCTGGCCGCCGCGTCGCTCGTCGGCTGCAGCAGCATGAAGCCGAAGATCCTGACGCACTACGTGTACGTCACGGCCAAGTCGACCTTTCTGCGCGACCGCATCGCTGCCGTTTCCAATCGCACCGGCAATGTCAGCAACGGTCAGCGGCTCGAGATCCTGCAGTCGAACAAGCGCTTCTACCAGGTCCGCACCGATAAGGGCGAGGTGGGTTGGATCGACGAAAAAGCGGTCGCGACCGAGGCCGTCTCCAAAGAGTTCGACGACTTGAACGCGCAGCACGAGAAGGACGTTCCCGTGGCCAGCGGCGTGGTGCGCGACGACGTGTACCTCCATACCAAACCGGGCCGCGATACCGACAAGCTCTACCGCCTGGACGAAGGCGACAAATTGAAGCTGCTGGCACGCGCCAGCACGCTGAAGCCGCAGCCGCCCGGTATGCCGGTGGCCCCTACGCCGGTTCCGGCCGGCAAAGGCAAAGGCAAAGCTACACCGGTTGCAGCCGCTGCTCCCGAGGCTCCGGAGCCGCCGCCCATGGAAGACTGGTGGCTGGTCCGCGACACCCACGGTCACACCGGCTGGATGCTGAGCCGCATGCTCGACGTGGACGTGCCGGATTCGGTCGCGCGCTACGCGGAGAACCAGCGCATTGTCGGCGCGTACGTGCTGAACATGGTGAACGACCCGGAGATCGAGGGCGCCAGCAAGGACGTTCCCAACTACGTCGTCGTGCTCAGTCCGTTCAAGGCCGGCCTGCCGTACGACTTCAACCAGTTGCGCGTCTTCTACTGGAACACCAAGCACCACCGCTACGAAGGCGCCAATCGCGACCGCAATATTCTCGGCTACCTGCCGGTAAAGATCGGCACGGACCCAGGCACGACGAACCCGCAAAAGGGATCGCCTTTCGTTGGCCCGGCGCCCAGCTACAGCTACACCGTGCTGGCCGCGGGCGCGCCGCTGCCGCAGCCGAATCCGCAGACGGGAATGTGGACGCCGCCGAAGAATCAGCTCATCACGAAGACCTACCGCTTGGAAGGCAACAACACGCGCCGCGTGCTGCCGCCCGGCACCACGCCGCCGGCGGAAGCGCAGTTGGCGCCCGAGGAAAAGAAAGACAAGAAGGGCAAGAAGCGGCGGTAACGGCGGACTAACGCTGTGCCACCGTCGTACTTGCGGTCTCCTTGCCGGCAGCCTTCTCGCCAAGATCCACCGGGCTGTACAGGTTCCAGTACATTTCCTTGCTGGCCGGAACCTTGTAGGCCGAGTGAACCTGGATGGTTTTCACCGAGTTCACGAAGACAAACGTCTGAAACAGGGATTGATCCGTCTCTCCCGGCTCCAGCGTCAGGTCACCGAGTTGCACCATCGTAAACGGGTCGCGTCTGCCCGTTGGGTTGAGCTGGTGAATGTCCATGGTGCCGCCGGTCAGGTCCACCTTCACTTTGCCGACATTCGTGGTGCGTACCTCAACCGTGATCAGCGTCCGATCGTCGGCGCCGGCGAGTGGCCGTTGAGTCACGATCTGTTCCAGCCGAATCTGCGGCACAGTGCTGCGTTGCAGATAGAACCAGTACGCGCCCGCCACGAGCGCCACGATCGTACCGACGCTTTGCAGCAGGTCCAGCCAGGGCTTCCAACGCTGCGGTAGATCGCTCCACTTCATTGTGTCCCCAGAACTTCGCTGCTATGGCTTCGGCTTGTTGCCAGCCGAGTCCGGCTTCGCGTCCCCAAACGTCGGCGGGTTGGAGTTGTCCGGCTCGCTGTGGCTGGATCTCTTCGCTCGGTGTTTTCGAACAGGGTGCTTCGATGAGTGGTCGCGAGGCTCGGTCGATTGTTTTGCAGTATCCGTCTGCGCTGGCGCGTCGGTCTGCGGCAGCATGGAGGGCGGGAGCAGGGCAGCGCCCAGCAGAGAAGCCAGGACGACGGTGCGCATCAGAGCCTCCGATCTGCCCCATTGTGCCGATGGCTTGGGTCTGTCGCAACAGAAAAAGATCGTTCCATATGCCGCACCCAAGACCGCCCTCCGCAGGCGCAGCTTGCCACGCCTGGGTCGCGGGCGGACAATCGGATAGCCCATGCTGACCCGCCGTCGTCTCCTCGAAATTGCTACCGGCACTGCGGCCGCGTTATCTCTTTCGCGCCTTGCCAAGGCACTGGCACCGGAGTTCCCGCCGCAGCCGCAGATCGATAGCGACCCTCTGCGACCGCGCTATCACCTGATGCCGCGCCGCGGCTGGATGAACGACCCTTGCGCACCGGTGTACTTTGACGGCCGATACCACATGTTTTTCCAGTACAACCCCGGCGCAAGCGTTTGGGGCGACATGCATTGGGCGCACGCCGTGAGCACCGACATGGTCCACTGGACCGACCGCCCGATCGCACTGGCACCCACGCCCGGTGGACCGGACAGCTACGGCGTCTTCACCGGCTCCATGGTGCTCGACAAGTCCACCGGCCGGCCCGTTCCGAAGATCGTCTACACCTGCGTTTCCGAATCCACGCCAGAGCTGGCCACCATCAGCTACTCGAAGCCGCCGGAGCGCGAGCAGCAGTGCCTCGCCACGCCCACCTCGCTCGCCGCGGCCGACCCGGACATGAAGCTGGACACATGGCAGAAGCAGGGCGTGGTCGTCGCCTCTCCGCCGCCCGGCATGCACGTGACCGGCTTCCGCGATCCAACACCGTGGCGCGAGGCCGACGGCTGGTACATGCTGCTGGCCAGCGGCGAGTACAAGCGGGGTGGGGACGTCCTGCTCTACAAGTCGCCTGACCTGAAGCAGTGGCAATTCGTGAAGGTCTTCGCGCAGGGGAAATGGACTGGGTCCGACGAGAAAGACACCGTGAACACCGGCGAGATGTGGGAGTGCCCGGACTTCTTCCCGCTCGGCAACAAGCACGTGCTGATCCACTCCACCGGTACGCCGGCCGGCCGCACGCCCGTGTGGCAGGTGGGCACGCTCGACAAGTCCACCATGACGTGGACCCCCGAGAGCGAAGGCGTGCTGAACCACGGCCCCTACTACGCGCCGAAGACGCAGACCGACGCCGCCGGTAATCGCGTGCTTTGGGGCTGGATCACCGAAGACCGCCCCGAGGCGGAGTTCGCCAAAGCGGGATGGGCCGGCTGCATGAGCCTGCCGCGCGTGCTCACGCTGGACGGCAACCAGCTTCGCTTCCGCCTGGCGCGCGAGGTGAATGCACTGCGTGCCGGCGAAGCCGTTCCGAACATTCGCGATCTGGGCGGGCCCGCGCTGTTCCAGAACGAGATGGTGCTGACGGTGGCAAAGGGATCGTCGGCGCACACACCGCAGGGCGTTGCGAACGCGGTCTTGATCGTGGCGCGCGGCGATGGTGGCCTGCAGTGGGCCGGCAAGGAGATTGCCTTCGACCGTCCTCTGCCCGACCAGTTCACCATTCATGCCTACGCGGATCACTCTGTGGTGGAGGTCTTTGTGGCCGACCGCGCTGTGCTGACCGCGCGGGTCTATGGCAAGGAATCACCCGCGACGCTGGTGCTGCCCGAGGGCTACGTGCTGGAAGGCGTGCAGGGCTATGCCATGAGCAGCATCACGTAGCAGCTAGACCAGCCCGGCTCGAAGCAGGTCGTGGATATGCAGAATGCCGATGGGGCGGCCGCTTTCCACGACGAACAAGCTGGTGATGCGGCGCTCGTTCATCTCGGCCAAGGCAGCGGTGGCCAGGGTTTCGGGCTCCGCTGTGCGCGGGTGCCGGGTCATCGCCTCGCGAGCGGGCCGGTCGTGCATGCCGCTGTTGAAGGCACGGCGCAGGTCTCCGTCGGTGAGGATGCCTAGCAGGGAACCGTCAGCATTGATGAGGCCGGTCACGCCGAAGCGGCCGCTGGTCATGCGAACGATGGCCTCGCTTAGGCTTACGTCAGCGCTAACGGTCGGAACTTCGTCGCCCGTGTGCATCAGGTCTCGAACGCGCAACAGGCGGCTGCCCAGCTTGCCGCCGGGGTGGTAGTTGCGGAAGTCGTCGGCCGTGAAACCGGAGCGTGCAAGCAGAGCCACGGCAAGCGCGTCGCCCAGCGCCAGTTGCATGGTCGTGCTGGTGGTGGGCGCCAAGGAGTCCGGGCAGGCTTCGTCCGCGTGCGGCAGCGCCAGCGTCACGTCGGCCGCGCGGCCCAGCGTTGAGTCCGGGCAGGCAGTGGCAGCGATCAGCGGAACGCGAAAGCGTCGCGTGTACGCCAGCAGATCGGCTAACTCCGCGGACTCGCCCGACCAGGAGAGCGCATACACCGCGTCTTCCGGACGAACGGTGCCGAGGTCGCCGTGGCTGGCGTCCGCCGGATGCAGAAAGTGCGCGGGCCGTCCGGTCGAGGCGAAGGTTCCGGCGATCTTGCGAGCGATGTGGCCGCTCTTGCCAACGCCTGTGACCAGGATGCGGCCGGTCACTGCTGCCAGCACCTGCACCGCCGTGCTGAACGTCTCGCCCAGCGCACCGCCGAGAGCGTCGCGAAGCTGCTGGAGGCCGCGCAGTTCGCAGGTCACTGTCTCGATGGCCGAGAGTGCGTCGCGCGAGCCTTCCAGTGCGCCCGTGAAGTCCACTTCGCTCAGGACGACACCTCGTTCGGATCCTTGCGAATGTACCGCATCGGCTCGGCCTCGACCTCGTAGGTGGTCGCGGCGATCTCGTAGCCTCCCGGCGGTGGATCGGCGGGGCGCTGCCCGGCCAAATCGAGCGGAGCGCTCAACGGCGGCAGGCCAGGCGCTGTCAGGCCCTTGGCCAGCCGGTCGAACGCAATCAGGTCGCGCAGCACGGCTTCCATCTGCAACAGCGGCAGCATATTCGGGCCGTCGGACGGAGCATGGTCCGGGTCGGGGTGCGTCTCGATGAAGACGCCCGCCACGCCAACCGCCACGGCTGCCCGCGCCAGCACCGGGACGAACTCGCGCTGGCCGCCACTGGCCCCGCCTAGACCACCGGGCTGCTGCACCGAGTGGGTGGCGTCAAAGATGACCGGCAGGCCCGTGTTGCGCGCCATGGTGGGCAGCGCGCGCATGTCGCTGACCAGGGTGTTGTAGCCGAAACTGGTGCCCCGTTCCGTCAGCAGAACACCGCCGGTCGCGCCCGCCAGCTTGCCGGCCACGTTGGTCATGTCATCGGGTGAAAGGAACTGGCCTTTCTTCACGTTCACCGTGCGGCCGGTTGCGGCGGCGGCGAGCAGCAGGTCGGTCTGCCGGCAGAGGAATGCGGGGATCTGCAACACATCGACAGCCTGCGCTACGGGAGCGCATTGCCAGCTTTCATGTACGTCGGTCAGCACGGGCAAGCCCAGGTCGCTGCGGATTTCGGCGAAGATCGGCAGCGACTGATCGAGGCCGATACCCCGGCGTGCGGAACCGCTGGTGCGGTTTGCCTTGTCGAAGCTCGATTTGTAAATCAGGCCGATGCCAACACGAGCGGCGATCTCGCGCAGCGCCTGCGCCGTTTCCAGCGCGTGGGCACGCGACTCCATCTGGCAAGGACCGGCAATCAGCGCAAGCGGTGCGTTGTTTGCAAAGACGACGTTGCCGACGGGAACCGCTCGCTGCTGCATGGCATTCATGGTATCCGTTGCATTGATCGCTGGCCCCCGTGCGTCCGCGTTCGAAGGTCTCCTAATGTGTTCCTGATCCAGTCTGGACGGTGCGGTGCGGTGCCGAAGGGTGCCGCACGAAAGGCCACCATAAGGGTGCTGTCAAGACAAGAAAAGCCAGAAGGAAGAGCAGAAACGACCTTAGCTTGAACGGAACGATCACATGTTCGTCTGTCCTAAGCAACGAAGGCCTCCCGCACTTGTAAGCGAACTCTGAGTCACGACTGTACAACTTCGTTTGCGGGAGTTGGCAAACCTACGAGCCCGCGAGGCGCTGGCGCTTATCTGAAAAAGCTGGCAATCGCCTCGACGACGCGGTCCTGCTCGTCTTCGCGCAGTTCCGGGTAGATCGGCAGCGCGAGCACGGTTGCAGCCGCCTTCTCCGATTCGGGGAACTGCCCAGTTTTGTAGCCGAGATGCTCGAGGGCGTCCTGCTGGTGAAGGCAGAGCGGGTAGTAGATTTCGGAGCCGATCTTGCGCTCGGCCAGGTGCGCGCGCAGATCGTCGCGACGCAGCGTGCGAATCACGTACTGGTGCCACACGTGGGTGCCGCGCGGGTCCGCAGTGGGCAGCAACACGGCGCCGTCCCTCACGCTGCCGGTGATGCCCGCCGCAGTCAGCAGATCGGTATAGCGCGCGGCCACGCGGGCGCGCTGCTGGTTCCAGTGCGCAATGTGCTTCAGCTTGATCAGCAGCACCGCCGCCTGCACGGTGTCCAGCCGCGAGTTCCAGCCCACCTCATCGTGGTAGTAGCGACGGCGCATGCCGTGCGCGCGCAGGGCCGTGGCGCGTTCGGCCACAGCGGCGTCGCGCGCGGTGGTCATGCCGGCGTCGCCCCAGGCGCTCAGGTTCTTAGTCGGGTAGAAGCTGAAGGCGGCAGTGTCGCCCAGCGCGCCGGCGTACACACCGCGCCAGCTTGCACCGAATGCCTGTGCGGCGTCTTCCACCAGCGTCAGCCCGTGCTCTGCTGCTAAGGCAGAAAGTGCGTCCCAATCCGCGCATTGACCGTACAGGTGCACCGGTAGGATGGCGCGGATTCGGTCGCCTGTGTGCTCGCGGAGCACCTCTGCCACGCTGCTGGCCGACAGGTTCATGCTGACCGGGTCGATGTCCGCAAAGACGGGCGTGGCGCCCACGCGCAGGATGCTGCTGGCCGTGGCGAAAAAGGAGAACGGCGTGGTGATTACCGCGTCTCCCGGACCGATGCCGAGAGCGGCCATGGCCAGCCACAGGGCGTCCGTTCCGCTAGCGCAGCCGATCGCTCCCGTGATCCGGTAATCGCGCTCCACGGCCTGCTCGAAAGCGCGAACTTCCTGACCCAGAACGAACCGGCCAGCACTGCAAACATCGGCGACCGCGGCTTGAATCTCCGCGCCCAGCGCGGCGTACTGACGGCTCAGATCGAGAACGGGAACTGCTTCGGACGACACGACGTATAGGATAGCGGGTCTGTCGGCGTGAGGACGCAACACAAGCGGAGACGTGGCGTCTAATGTTGCAGAAGGTGCACCGGCCTCGCTGGCCCTTGCACTCACGGTTGCAAGCTGCAAAGCAGTTTTGTATTGTGGGAAGCCTTGAACTCTTTGTTCGTTACACGGAACGTGAGTTCAATCTGCCGGGCGGGGTGCAGAGTTCGGGGAACACGTTCCCGACCGCCGTTCCGGCTCTTGTTAGGGCAGTACAAGCAGCGATGTCGGGCTATCCGATAAGCGCGGGAGAGATCGGCACTATGGACAACAAGCCGGCCCAGAATATCCAGGACACCTTTCTAAACACGGTGCGCAAAGACAAGAGCGCGATCACCATCTACCTGGTCAGCGGTGTAAAGCTGACGGGCAAGATCCGCTCTTTCGATAAGTACTCCGTGCTCCTGGAAAACAACGCGCAGGAGCAATTGATCTTCAAGCACGCCATTTCCACGGTGGTGAGCACGCGCGGGCACCACACGCACAGCGGTCCGCCGCTGGCTCGTGGCGAAGGCGCGGCGCCGCAGGACAACACGCCGCCCACCAGTCCCACAGGCGTTTAGGCGTGGCGACCGCTCGCATCCCGTCGCGCCGCCGCTCCGCTGCGCGCGAAGGAACGCGGCTGGAAACTGCAGCTTCACATGCTGATACCGGCGGACACACCACGGCGATCGTGGAAGACCGCGCCGTGCTGGTAAGCGTGGAGCTGACCGGCGAACGCCGCAAGCTGACCCATGCGGCCGCGCTGGCCCGCCGCTCCGCTTCGTTGCACGCCAATAGCCTGGACGAGGTGGACGAGCACGATGCACCGGTCGAAGCCGAAGCTCCCGATCTTGACTTCGAAGCCGCGCTCGCTGAGTTCCAGGAACTCGCGACGTCTGCCGGAGCGCACATCGCCGCGACGCTGACCCAGCGGCGTCCTCGCGCGGAAATCAGCACCCTCATCGGTCCCGGCAAGGTGGAAGAGGTCGAGGCCGTGGTGCAGTCCACGGGCGCCAACCTCGTCCTGTTCGACCACGACCTCACGCCCTCGCAAACGCGCAACCTGAACGACCTGTTGCCCGTTCGCGTGATCGATCGCACGCAGTTGATACTGGACATCTTTGCCCGCCACGCCCGCACCCGCGAAGGCCAGTTGCAGGTAGAGCTGGCGCAGTTGGAGTACCAGTTGCCGCGGCTGGCGGGTCGCGGCAAAGCGATGTCGCAGCTGGGCGGCGGCATCGGCACGCGAGGCCCCGGTGAAACCAAGCTGGAGACCGACCGCCGCCGCATCCGCGAACGTATCGACCGGCTGAAAGCGCAACTGGAGCAGGTGCGCCGTAACCGCCGTCAGCAGCGTCAGCGGCGCGAGGCTGTACCCGTGCCTACGGTCGCGCTCGTCGGGTATACAAATGCGGGGAAGAGCACGCTGTTCAACGCGCTAACCGACGCCGGCGTGCTAGCCAGCAGCCGCATGTTTGCCACGCTCGATCCCAAGCTGCGCCACCTGTCTCTGCCGTCGCGCCGCAAGGTGCTGTTGAGCGATACGGTCGGCTTTATCCGCAACCTGCCACACACGCTCGTCACCAGCTTTCGAGCCACGCTGGAAGAGGTGGAACGTGCGGAGCTGCTGTTGCACGTGCGGGACGCGTCTTCGCCGATGAATGCCGAGCAGAAGGCCCAGGTGGAGGCCGTGCTCTCGGAGCTGGACGTTGCACAGACGCCGACGCTGCAGGTTTTCAACAAGATCGACCTGCTGAGTGAGCCGGAGCGCGAAATCCTGCTTGGCTCGCTGGGTAAGGACGCCATCGCGGTCTCCGCACGAACCGGAGAAGGCTTGGACCGGCTGACCGCGGCCATCGAAGATCGGATCGGCGGCGCCGAGGCCCCGGATCCGACCGCTACCGCTTACTTCCGCATCCCCCAGCGCGAGGGCCGCACCATCGCGGCGCTGGAAGGCGGAGCCTTCCTGGAGAACAAGCGGTTTGAGGGCAACCTGATCTATTTCACCGCGCGTGGCCCGTCCTCGCTGCTGCAGCGCTATCGCCGCTTCCAGGTTCACGATGCGAGTGCGTTGCCGGAGACGAGCCCCGAGGAGCGTCCACGCTACCGCACCGCCCACGGCTGATTCTGCAAACGCCGCATGACGTCTACCGCCGCAGGTAGGCGTCGTCGCCCGTGATCCAGTCCTGGCGTGGCGGGGTGAACACATCCAGATCGACCGTGCGTTCCAGCGCCTCAGCGGAATGCGGCACATTGCCCGGAATGACTAGGACCTCGCCCGCGCGCACCACCCGCTCCTCCCCACCCACCACGAACCGCAGAGCACCTTCCAGGATGTAGCTGATCTGTTCGTTGTGGTGGCTGTGTTCGGGCACAACGGCGCCCTTCTCCAGGACGATACGGGCGAGCATGGCACCGTCTCCGGTGACGAACTGGCGGGCGATCGTCGGGCTCATCTGCTCCAGCGGCATGGTGTCAAAGCTGTACTGTTGCGTGGTGGCGCGGCTTGCGATCTCGCTCATGCGGATGAGCCTATCGCAATCGGGTGCGCACTGGTTCCATTCCTGCACGCAACCCTCGGCCAACTGCAGGCTCTGCGAGCGCGGCACCGGGCGCGCACCCTACGATAGGGTTATGGATCTGCATCTGCAGGGGCGCGTTGCCGTAGTGTGCGGCGCAAGCAAAGGCATCGGGCTGGCAATCGCGCAGGCGCTTGCCGCGGAAGGTGTGTCGCTGGCACTGTGTGCGCGAGGTACCGACGCATTGAAGGAGAGTGCCGATGCAATCCGTGCGAAGTTCGGCGTAGAGGTCGAGCAATGCGCGGTGGACGTGCGGGACGACGGCGCTCTGCGGGCCTTTGTGCAATGGGCGGCGGCGCACTTCGGGCGGCTCGATATCGCTGTACCGAATGCCGGCGGGCCTCCGGCAAAGAGTTTTCTTGAAACCACAACCGCCGAGTGGGACGCCGCCTTTGCCTCGAACCTGCGCTCGGTCGTGGCCATTGCGCAGGCGGCCATTCCGCATATGCAGCGCGGCCGCTTCGGCCGGATCGTCGCCGTCACGTCGTACACGTCCAAGCAGCCGGCACCGGGGCTGGTCATCTCCAATGCCTTGCGGCCCGGCGTTGCGGGACTGCTACGCAGCTTGAGCAATGAGTTCGCGAAGGACGGCATCACCGCCAACGCAGTAGGGCCGGGCTACGTGGACAGCGAGCGCACGCGCGAGGTTCTGCGCGGACAGGCGGCCCTGCACAGGACGAGCTATGACGATGCCGTGGCGAGCGCGGTCGCGGGAACGCCGTCTGGCCGCATGGCAACGCTGGAGGAGGTCGCGGCCACCGCGGTCTGGCTTTGCTCCGCGCAAGCGGCAAGCACCACCGGGCAGACCATCCTGGTCGACGGCGGCAGCTATCGCGGCCTGTAAGCGCGCAAAAGCTGCGTAGGAGATCTCGCAGGCATAAAACAAGCCGTCGCTCGGGGGAGTGGAGGTGGGTCCCGGGAGCGGCGGCTTGTCTGGCCCTGAGTCGGGCCGAGGAATAACTTCAGTGTACGCCGGTCGCGGCCGTATGCCAGCCAAACCTTGCGATGGCAGCGCCAATTCGCGGCGCGGTTGGGGAGTGCTATGCGCACCGGGCTGCCGGGCAACGTCCAGCCACGATAACCGTCTGCCCGAGGCGGCGTTTCATTGCCGCTCCAGGGCTGCTCTGCTATAAAAGAGGGGTTGCCGCGTCCCGCGCCGGCTCCTTCCGGACAGCTTCCTGAAACGCGGGAACAACGCCCTAAAGACATTCCATGCAAGAGATTCTGAATCAACTTGGCGAACTTGTGCTCGGTTCCATCCCGACGGTTTGCTTCTTTTTGCTGCTGCTGCTGGCGTACTCCGCGCTGGTAAAGCGCCCGCTTGCGAAGGTTCTAGCCCAGCGCCACGCCCGCACGGGCGGCGCCATGGACGAGGCGAACCGCGCCATTGCCGCCGCAGAAGCCAAGTCGGCCGACTACGAGCAGCGTCTTCGCGAGGCCCGTGGCAAGATCTTCGAGGCGCGTGCTGCCCGGCAGAAGGCGAATGCCGACGCCCGCGACCATGCTATTGCTGCAGCCCGCGAGCAGGCACAGCGGTCCATTACGGCTGCCCGGGATTCTGTTACCGCCGCTGGCGACCAGGCTCGCCAGCAGATTGAGTCCGGCGCCGACGCGCTTTCCGATCGCATCGTCGCGGCCATTCTGCCGCACCGGGCACAGCAGGGTTACGGGGTGCAGGCATGAAGCTGAAGTTTGTCGCGCTTGCAGTTCTGTCCGCCGCTCTGGTCACCATCAGCCCGGCCCACGCGCAGCGCGTTGAGGGCACGACGTCGTCACCAGCGGCTCCTTCCACGGCCTCCGGGCAGCGGGCAGAACCCACCTCCGCCCTGAATGGTACGGAGCCTGCGGAGAAGAAGGACGCGGCTGAGGCGCTTAAGGAGCCCTCGCCCGTGGTGAAGAAACTGGGCGGCATGATGGGCATGTCTCCCCAGGCGGCGCAGACGGCGTTCAACTGGCTCAACTTTGCCGTTCTGGCCGGTGCCATCCTGTACGCCCTGGCGAAGGCCCTGCCGAAGACCTTCCGTGCCCGCACGGAAGGCATCCAGAAGCACATTGTGGACGCGCGGGTAGCAACGGATGCCGCCAACGCCCGGCTGAGCGCGGTGGAGGCTCGTTTGTCCAAGCTCGACGACGAGATCGCCTCGATCCGCGCCGAAAGCGAGCGTGAGTCGGCCGAAGAAGAAGCCCGGACGAAGCAGCACATCGCGGAAGAAACAGAGCGCATCCTGAAATCCGCAGAGCAGGAAATCGCAGCCGCTTCCGCACAGGCGCAGCGCAATTTGCGCGCCTATGCCGCGGGTGTTGCGGTCGATCGCGCCGCCAGCCGGCTCGAGATTTCCGACGCGGACGATCGCGCCTTGATCCAGAACTTCGCCGCAAAGCTCGGCCAGGGGAGCACAAACTAAATGGCTGCCTTTGAGCTTCGCTACGCACGCGCATTTCAGCAGGTCGCCCAGGCGCAGGGCCTGAACAACGACCAGGTTCGCCAGCAGCTCGCGGACTTTTCGTCCACGCTCCATAACAGCCGCGAACTCCGTGAGTTCCTCTCCAATCCTTCGCTCGAGCAGCACGACAAGCTCAAGGTGCTCGACGCCGTGGCTGGCCGCATCGGCATCGACAAGACGGTCCGTAACTTCCTAGCCGTTCTGATGGACCACGAGCGTCTTGGTTCGCTGGACGACGTCGTCGCGGAGTACCAGGCGATGGCAGACGCTGCCAACGGCGTTGCCGAGGTCGAGATCGTTTCGGCCAAGCCGCTGGCGGAGGACGAGCGCAACCTGCTGCAGTGGAAGGCCGGAGAGCTTGCCGGGTCCAACGTCCGCGTGCGCTGGAGCGAAGACGCCAGCCTGCTGGGCGGCGCAGTGATCCGGCTGGGCTCGCGAGTGTACGATGGCTCGGTCCGCGGTCAATTGGAACAGATGAAAGAGCATTTGGCCGGAGCGTAAGCGCCGCCAACCAGCCCCGGGCTGGTGAAACGCAAGAGATTCGCAACACGCAAGGGCAGTACGCAAGGAAAGAGCAAAGGAATCATGGCACAGCTCAAGGCAGACGAAATCACCGAACTGCTCCGGCAGCAGATTGAGAACTACGAGACCAAGGTGGCAGTCGACGAGGTCGGCACCATCATCTCGCTCGGCGACGGCATCGCGCGCATTCACGGCCTTGACAAGGTCATGGCCGGCGAACTCATCGAGTTCCCCAAGGGCGTTTCCGGCCTTGCCATGAACCTGGACGAAGACCAGGTCGGCGCGGTTCTGCTGGGCGACTTTACCGAGATCAGCGAAGGCGATGAGGTTAAGCGCACCGGAAAGATCATGAGCGTGCCCGTGGGCGATGCCCTGATCGGCCGCGTGGTCAACGCGCTTGGCCAGCCCATAGACGACAAGGGGCCGATCGACACGCCGCACTCCCTTCCGGTAGAGCGTCTCGCTCCCGGCGTCATCGACCGTAAGTCGGTGACCGAGCCCATGGCGACCGGCCTGAAGGCCATCGACACCATGATCCCGATCGGCCGTGGTCAGCGTGAGCTGCTGATCGGCGACCGCCAGACCGGCAAGACCGCCATCGCTCTGGACACGATCATCAACTCGGCCAAGAACGACCTGATCTGCATCTACTGCGCAGTCGGCCAGAAGCGTTCGTCCGTGGCGCAGGTGGTGCAGACCCTGGAGCAGTACGGCGCCATGGCATACACGATCGTGGTTGCCGCGACCGCGTCCGAGCCGGCTCCGATGTCGTACCTGGCACCCTATGCCGCGACCGCAATGGGCGAGTACTTCCGTGACAACGGCAAGCACGCGCTGATCATCTACGACGATCTGTCGAAGCACGCTGCGGCGTACCGCGAGATCTCGCTGCTCTTGCGCCGTCCGCCAGGCCGTGAGGCGTACCCCGGCGATGTGTTCTACCTCCACTCGCGTCTGCTCGAGCGTTCGTCCAAGGTGTCCGACAAGCTGGGCGGCGGTTCGCTGACGGCTCTGCCGATCATCGAGACGCAGGCAGGCGACGTGTCCGCGTACATCCCGACCAACGTGATCTCGATCACCGACGGCCAGATCTTTGTGGAAACCGATCTGTTCAACTCGGGTATCCGCCCCGCCGTCAACGTCGGTCTGTCGGTATCGCGTGTGGGCTTTGCCGCGGCGACCAAGGCGACCAAGCAGGTGGGTGCAACGCTGAAGCTCGATCTGGCGCAGTACCGCGAACTCGCTGCCTTCGCGCAGTTCGGTTCGGATCTGGATCCTGCAACGCAGAAGCAGCTCAACCGTGGCCAGCGCCTGGTGGAGATTCTAAAGCAGCCGCAGTTCCACCCGCTCACAGCGGCGCAGCAGGTCAGCATCATCTTCGCCGGTACGAATGGCCTGCTGGACGATGTTGATGTGAAGCAGATTCAGGCGTTCGAAAACGGCTTCCACCAGTACATGGGCACTACGGGCAAGCAGGTCCTGGACGACATCGCGACCAAGAAGGCCCTGGACGACGACATCAAGAAGCGGCTGACCGACGCCGTGAACGACTACAAGAAGTCGTTCGTGGATGCGAACAGCACAGACAAGCAGCCGGCACTGGCGACGGCATAAGAGGACGAGATGAGCGCAGCGGCGATTGCGTTGACGTGGACGGCGGGGCTTCTGGTTGGGTTCCTTCTGCCGACCGTGTTCTTCCTTCGCCGACAGGTGCAGTCGCTCCGCTCGCGTCTCGCTCAACTGGAAGCAGTCGCCGAAAGCCAGGACGCCCGGTTGTTCGTTCTGGAAGAGGAGCTTCGCTGGCTGTCAGCGAACGGCACCGAAAGCGGAGAGACGGTTCCAGAGTTCTAGGCGGCAAGCCGTCCTGAAAGTGCTCGAAAGTTTTGATAGAGGTCGAGGTGCGGCGAACGCGCCTCGAAGAGAAGCAAAGTCGATAGATGGCAAACGTACTGGATCTCAAGCGGCGCATCCGCTCCGTAAAAAACACGCGGCAGATCACCAAGGCCATGAAGATGGTGTCGGCTGCCAAGCTGCGTCGTGCGCAGGAGCGTGCCATGCAGGCGCGTCCCTACGCGCAGATGCTGGCCAACGTGCTGCAATCGCTGGTGCGCCGCGCCAACCTGTATGGCGAAGGTGCCGACTCCGCCACTGCCGGTGACCTGCACGCCCTCCTGGTCGAGCGCGAAGAGAAGACCTCGCTCGTGCTCGTGGTGGCAGGTGACAAGGGTTTCGCAGGCGCCTTCAACGCGAACGTCGGCAAGGCAGCGCAGAAGTTCATCGACTCGCGCCATGGTCACGGGACCGACCATTGCGTCGACGTGGAGACGGTCGGCCGCAAGGCGCGCGATTACTTCAAGCGCCGCTACCCGGAAGCGACTTGGGAGCACATCGACCAGACCTACGACAACGGCCTGTCCCACCACATCGAAGACGTCCGCCACCGCAACCATCCGGTCGAGGTCACCTACGACCGCTCGGAGCTGCTGGCCAAGCTGGACTTTGTGGAGGTCGACAAGGCAGCGCACTCGATCATCGACCGATACGAGCGCAGCGAGATCGACGCCGTCTACCTGGTCTACAACGAATTCAAGTCGGTCATCGCGCAGCGCGTCGTCGTCGAGAAGCTGCTGCCGATTCGTAAGCTGGGATCGCCGGAGATCACCGCTCTGGACGAAATGACCGAAGAGCAGAAGGAAGCGGCCGGACGCGCCGCGGCCGAGTCGGGCATCTCGCTGAACACCCCGGAAGAGACCGCGCAGGAGAAGGAAGCCAAGACCTTCGGTACGGCCGACGTCGATTACACCTACGACGAGGATCCGGCCAAGCTGTTCCGCCACCTGCTGCCGCGCTATGTCACGACGCAGATCTATCACGCGCTGCTGGAGTCCGCTGCTTCCGAGCACGCGGCCCGCATGACCGCAATGGATTCGGCCAGCAGCAACGCCAGCGACATGATCGACTCGCTTACGCTGACCATGAACCGGGTCCGCCAGGCAGCGATCACCAAAGAAATCATCGAAATCGTTTCAGGCGCGTCGGCGCTGTAAACCGCACCACGCACAAAGAGAGAGTTATGGCAGAAAACGTAGGCAGAGTCATCCAGATCAGCGGCCCCGCCGTGGACGTCCAGTTCGACGAGCATCACATGCCGCCGATCTATCAGGCGCTCCGCATCACCAGCGAAGGCTTCGACATTCCCAACCCGCTCTCCGTCATCGTTGAGGTGCAGCAGCACCTGGGCGAGGGCCGAGTGCGTACGGTTGCCATGGAAGCAACCGAAGGCATGGTGCGAGGCATGAAGGCTGTCGATACCGGCGGCCCGATCATGGTTCCCGTGGGCCGCGAAACCCTGGGACGCGTGCTCAACGTGATCGGCGAGCCGGTCGACCAGCTGGGCCCGGTGCAGACGTCGGCTCGCGCTCCGATCCACCGCCAGGCTCCCGCATTTGACGAGCAGGCCACCTCGGAAGAGATGTTCGAGACCGGCATCAAGGTCGTCGACCTGATCCAGCCCTTCTTGAAGGGCGGCAAGATCGGTCTGTTCGGCGGCGCCGGCGTGGGCAAGACGGTTCTGATTCAGGAGCTGATCAACAACGTCGCCATGCAGCACGGTGGCTTCTCGGTGTTCGCCGGCGTCGGCGAGCGCACCCGTGAGGGCAACGACCTCTGGATGGAGTTCCAGGAGTCGGGCGTGATCGATCCGCACGATTGGCGCAAGTCCAAGGCCGCGTTGATCTACGGCCAGATGACCGAGCCTCCAGGAGCGCGTCTGCGCGTGGCGCTGACCGGCCTGACCATCGCGGAACACTTCCGCGACGTGGAAGGCGCGGATACGCTGCTCTTCATCGACAACATCTTTCGCTTCACGCAGGCGGGTTCTGAGGTATCGACGCTGCTGGGCCGTATGCCGAGCGCCGTGGGTTACCAGCCGAACCTGGCGACCGAGATGGGTCAGCTGCAGGAGCGCATCACGTCGACCAAGAAGGGTTCGGTCACCTCGGTGCAGGCCATTTACGTGCCCGCCGACGACTTGACCGATCCTGCTCCGGCAACGACGTTTGCCCACCTGGACGCGACCACCGTGCTCAACCGTGCGCTCACGGAAATCGGTATCTACCCGGCCGTCGATCCGCTGGCTTCCACCTCGCGCATTCTGTCGCCGCGCGTTGTGGGCGACGAGCACTACAACACCGCCCAGGCCGTGAAGGGTATTCTGCAGCGCTACAAGGACCTGCAGGACATCATCGCCATCCTGGGTATCGACGAACTGTCGGAAGAGGACAAGATCACGGTGGCCCGCGCCCGCAAGGTGCAGCGCTTCCTGTCGCAACCCTTCCACGTGGCCGAAGTCTTCACCGGCAACCCCGGCAAGTACGTCAAGGTGGCCGACACCGTTCGTTCCTTCAAGGAAATCATCGAAGGCAAGCACGACGACATCCCGGAGCAGGCCTTCTACATGAAGGGCGGCATCGAGGAAGTCATCGAGGCGGCCGAGAAGATGAAGGCAAACGCCTAAGAACCGTTGTTCGTTGCTCTCGTTGTTCGCGGCAGGTATGCGTGAACAGCGGGAGCAGCGACCCTAACGAGAGCAACACGAGAACCGATCTATGGCAGACACAACTCCAACCTCCGGGCAGCTGATCGTTCGCATCGTCACGCCCGATCGCGTGTTGATCGACACCACGGCCGACGCGGTCGAGCTTCCGGCACTCTCCGGCTACATGGAGGCGCTCTACGGCGCGGCTCCGCTGCTCGCCGAACTGGGCGCCGGCGAGGTCCGGCTGCACGGCGGACAGTCTGCCGACGCCAAGTTCTTCGTGGCATGGGGATTTGTTGAAGTTCTGCCGGAGCGCGTCACGATCCTCGCAGAGACTGCGATGAAGCCGCAGGAAATCAATGCCGCACAGGCCCAGCAGGACCTCGCCAAGGCGCAGGAAGACTGGAACCAGGCCGGCGACGACTCGGAGAAGTACGAATACGCCCGCGCCGAAATCCGTGTGGCCGAAGAAAAGATCGCGGCAGCGAACGACCGGTAGTACCGGACGGACATTCCACCGAAAGAGCCGGGGCTTCATGCCTCGGCTCTTCGCATTTGTTGAACTCGACCGAGTTGGCCCATGCGCGACCAATTGCGCGACCACTTCCTACCACTGGTGCTCCGTCCCACGCACAATTCGCCCTGCCCCGGAGTACATTCAGGGGGAGATCTGCGTCCATGCTCCAGGCGAGTTCCCGTATGCGAAGGCTTTCCATCTGCAGGTACGCGGTGATCGGCGCGCTTCTGGCGGCTAGCGGTCAGGCGCAGAGCACCACCGACACGATCTATCACCTGCACGGGGCGGTGGTGAACGGCGCTACGGGGCGTCCTATCGGTCGGGCCCTGGTTGTCTCCGCCGACCGGCGGCTTGCGACCATGACCAACTCTGAGGGCCAGTTCACGCTCGATGTCAGCGTCCCGGCAGCGCAGGCGGCGGCGCAGACGGGCACGTCCCAGCCCACCACGTCTGGCGGGCCGGGTGGGATCACGCTCTATGGTTCCACCTCGGGAACGTTGGGCAGCAGCGTGGTCCTCATGGCGCAGCGTCCGGGCTTCCTCCGATCCCGGGGCGGGGTCAATGTCGCGCTCGACAGTACGGCAAGCACCCGCAACGTGGTTCTGCGGCTCATGCCTTCGGCCAGCATTCGCGGCAGCGTCTCGGTGAGCGGTGCGGAGAGTTTTCGCGGGCTGCGAGTGCAACTGCTGCGCTACTCCGCGCAGGATGGCCGGCCGGGCTGGCAGTTTGCGGGGGCGCACCCTGTCGCGGAAGACGGAACCTTTCACTTCATCGATCTGCAACCGGGCGACTACACACTGGCTACTTCGGAGTGGTCTCCGGGCGGGTTCAATAGCTCGGCGGCAGTCACGCAGCAGTACTCCCCGGTGTTTCTGGGAGGCACCGCGACCCTCGACGTTGCGACCAAGCTGCACCTGGTTGCGGGACAGTCCGTGCCCGCCAACCTGCATCTGCGAGCGGTGCCGTACTACAGCATCAGCATCCCGG
Organism: Terriglobus aquaticus; assembly: GCF_025685415.1. Taxonomy (NCBI): domain Bacteria; kingdom Pseudomonadati; phylum Acidobacteriota; class Terriglobia; order Terriglobales; family Acidobacteriaceae; genus Terriglobus; species Terriglobus aquaticus. Next base: position 2,222,429 of record NZ_JAGSYB010000001.1, on the reverse strand, counting down.
TGCAGGGCCTGCCACCCAACGCGAACGCGAACGTGACGGTTGCGTCGGGAGTGGGAGTTCCGCTGTACCAACTTGGCTGGAATGCACGTAACTCCGCCGTGGAAGGCGCGCTGCCGGACGGGAACTACACCATCTCCATCACCGAGTTCGCAGCGCAACGCTCCGCGGCACAGGTTCCGTTGCACGTAGCGGGAGCACCCGTGGTGCACGCTCCCGTGGGGCTCACACCGTTGCAGTCCATCCAGGTACTTGTGCGCGACGAGCGGACCAACGTGGGCAGCAATGGGTCCGCTACGGTGACGTCCATCGCGAGAGACTCGACACCCGGAGCGACACCGGGCTTTTTCCTGTCCGCACGCAACGAAGAGCCGATGATGGGGAGCATGGCGACCATGGAAAACACGCCGGAGGGACCGATGCTGCGCAATGTGGTTCCAGGTCGCTACTACCTGCAGGGCGCCGAGATGGGCCAGGGCTACATCGCCTCGCTCACGTGCGACGGTGTTGACCTCTTGACGAACGCGCTGGTGGTGAACGACTCGGGCCACACTGCACCCATCCAGGTCACGTTGCGCGATGACGCCGGCACCGTCTCCGGCACCGTGGACCTGAACACCGCAGGAGTGCAGGCTGCGCGTATCTTCATCCTGCCCACGGACGGATCGGGTCACGTGGTGTACGGGTTTGCCGCGGGCACGGGCAGGTTTGAGGTGAGCAATGTGCCGCCCGGGTCGTACCGCGTTCTGGCCGTTCCGGCGGACCGCCCGGACACGCTGCCGTACCGCGATCCGCAGGCCATGCGGCCCTTCGCCTCGCGCGGCGGAGCGGTGACGGTCATGGCGGGGCAAACGGCGCAGGTGCAGGCAGAGCTGGTCGGCGCCGACGGAACGGACCTGCCATGAAGCGAATCTCCGCCCCGCAGGTCGATTTGCTTTGGCACCTGTCGTTGCGCCGTGCAGTTTGCACGGCCGCACTTGTGGGTCTCCTGGTGTGCGGCTCGAACTCCGCAGGGCAGCAGGGCATTACAACGGCGCGAACCGCACCGGCTGTCACGGCGCAGGGGCAGCTACTTGCCGGGCGGGTGGTCAGCAGCGTGGATGGTCATGGCATCCCCAATGCCCAGCTCACGCTGGCACCCCAGGTGCGCAACGGTCGACGGTCGGCGCAGGCGGCCGCCAATCAAACGGCGCAGACGGATGCCGAGGGCCGCTACTCGCTGCTCGCGCCCGGCGCGGGCCGCTACACGCTGCGTGCGACGGCGTCCGGGTATCTCGGCGCGTTCTACCTGCAGCATGAGAATCTCAGCTCGGCTATTGTGACCGGCGCAGAGCTGCCCACGGATCACCTCGATTTCAACCTGGTGCCCGAGGCGTCCCTGCACGGCCGCATCCTGGACGACACCGGCGAGCCGGTTCGAGCCAACGTGATGCTGTATCGCGATACGAGTGACGACCCGCTGCCCGTCAGCACCGGTGCCGACGGGGCCTCGCGCATGCGGATTGCCAACTCGCAGCAGACCGATGAGGATGGCCAGTACGATTTCACGAACGTGCGGCCGGGGCGCTACTACGTGGCGGTGACGGCGACGCCGTGGTACGCCGTCCATCCACAGGTGCAGGCGAACGAGGACCGGCTACCGTACCGCACCTCCATCGATCCTGCGCTGAACGTGGCGTATCCGACCACGTTCTATCCGCATGCGACGACGGAGCAGGGCGCCGCTCCCATCGCTCTGAAGCCGGGCAGCCGGGCCAGCGCGAACATTGTGCTGCAGGCCGAGCCTGCGCTCACGCTTACGGTGCAGATGCCGCCGTCAGATGGAGCTCCCCAAGGTGGAAGGCAGCAGTTTCCCATGCTTTTCTCAAGGACATTCGGAACCGATCAGGGGGCAGGCTCGGTAACCTCCAGTCGCGTCGGCGATACCGTCATCCTGTCGGGACTTGCGCCCGGGCAGTACACCTTGCGGTCCATGGGACGTGTTGGAGACTCGGCGTCAGGGCTTCCTGTCAGCCTGTCTTCCGGCCCGGCGACCGTCAGTCTGCCGGTCAGCGGAGAAGGCTCGACCAGCTTGGACCTAACGCTGCGTAGTGTGACAGGCGCGACCCTCGACGGCGCCAACGTACTCCTTCGCCGCCCCGGCAACGGTCGATTCCCCCAGGACCTTTCGCCCGGCAAGGTGGAGGGAGGTGTGGCTCATTTCGCCGACGTTCCGCCAGGGCAATACCGCGTCGTCGTGCAGCAGGAAGGGGAGACCTGGAACGTGAACCGGCTTTCCGTCGGTGGCAAGGCAGTCGCTTCCAGGCTGCTGCGCGTCGATGGCGGCACACCCGGGCAGGTGGAGGTCACCGTTGCGCGCTACTCCCCCGAGGTCGACGGCGAGGTTCACGCACGCGACGGCCATGTCCATCCGGGATCGCTGGTCGTGCTTGTGCCCGCAGGCGCGGATACCAGCGAAGACCTGTTCCGGGCCGATCAGAGCGATCTGGACGGGGGCTTTCAGTTCCTAAACGTGCTGCCGGGCAATTACCTGTTGATCGCGCTGGACAATCACTGGAAGCTGAACTGGCGCAAGACCGCCGAGCTGATGCCGTACCTGCCGCAGGCCCTGCCGGTCACCGTGCCGGCCAGCGGAACGCCGGTGATCCGGCTCGCCGACCCGGCGATCGTCCAGCAGAATTAGGCACATCGCCGCCCCCATTGTGTATCGTGAGGCTTGTTCCACCTTCGCCCTGCTGCCCATGCTCGCTTCACTCGAAACCCGGTACAGCATGTTGACGGACGTGGGCCGTGTACGGGCGAACAATGAAGACGCTTGCGGTGCCAACCCTGAGACGGGCAGCTATGTGGTGTGTGACGGCATGGGCGGGGCGGCCGGTGGCGAGATCGCTTCACGCGAGACCGCAGCGTCATTTCTGGCGGAGCTGAAGCAGCGCTTCTCCGGCGAAATCTCCGCCCACGACCTGGAGCAGGCTGTGAGCGCGGCCAACCGGACCGTATATGGCATGTCTACCCGGGACCGCCGTCTGCGCGGGATGGGCACCACCCTGGTTGCGTTGCAAACGGTTCCCCAGCGCGGCAGCGTATGGGTTACGCACGTCGGCGATTCGCGCTGCTACCGCATCCGGGCCGGAAGCATCGAGCGCCTGACCGGCGATCACTCGGTGGTGGAAGAGCAGATTCGGAACGGAGAGATCACCGAGGCGGAGGCCCGCCGCTCCCACCTGCGCAACGTGATCACCCGCGTAGTGGGGTCGCAGCGGGAGGTGGCTCCGGAGTGCGCCGAGCACCCCTGCCGTTCCGGCGACCTGCTGCTGTTGTGTACGGACGGCTTGAATCGCGACCTCTCGGATGCCGACATTTTGAGCATCGTGGAGCGCCACCGCCACAACCTGGATCACGCCGCCCGCGTTCTGGTGGACGCCGCGAACCTGCTGGGTGGCGGAGATAACATTACCGTGCTGCTGCTGGAGGTGGTGCGCTGCGGGGATCCGGCAGCGGAGCACAACGGCACGCGCGGCGAGGATCACGATGGCAGCAAGCTTTCCGGCAATGCCGACCGTGTCACGCGCATGTCGTCCATTCTGCGCACCCACGGGTCTGGCACCTAGAGCGGCAGCGGTCCTGCAGCGGCGTTCCGCGCCACGCATCTGAACAAGCGAACAGGAGAGAGAAGAGCATGGACACGGAGTTGTATTTCGAGGATTTCCACCTGGGTCAGAAGTTCCAGTCTGCCGAGCCGGTGCGCGTGTCCGCCAAGGAAATCATGGAATTCGCCGAGAAGTACGACCCGCAGCCGTTCCACCTGGACGAGAACGCGGGTAAGAGCAGCTTCTTCAGAGGCCTAGCGGCCAGCGGCTGGCTCACTGCGGCTATCGTCATGCGCATGCGTGTGGACACGATCCGCGTCCACGGCGGCATGATCGGCGCCGGTGTCGAGGAGATTCGATGGACCGAACCGGTGCGCCCCAACGATCAGCTCCGCACGGAGACGGAGGTCATCGGCTTGCGGCGCAGCAAGAATCGCCCGGAGCTGGGCCTGGTCACCATCTACACGCTTACGCTCAACCAGCGGGATGAGGTGGTGATGAAGAGCACAGTCAAGTTCCTGGCGCCGCTGCGCAGCAACGATTAGGCGTAAATGTGCCTGGGAAGCACTGATCCTGGTTCGCTTTTCCACGTTACTCTTCAGTAAACTAGCCCAATGATGCGGATGACAGTGCTCGCCTCGGGGTCCAAAGGCAATAGCGCTGTAATCGCCTCCTCGCGCACTCGCATTTTAGTTGACGCTGGCCTTTCGTGCCGCGAATTGATGCGGCGCATGCACCAGGTGGGCGAAGATCCGTCCGGCCTGGACGCCATTCTGATCACGCACGAGCACGCCGACCACGTCAGTGGACTCCCGGTGCTGGCGCGTAAGCTGAACATTCCGGTGTACTTTACCGAGCAGACGCATCGCGCTTGGGTGCGCCAGATGACCCCCAAGACCACCGTCAGCTACAAGCAGTGGCTGGAGCAGCAGCGTCGCGAGAAGCAGGAACGGCTCGAAGCGCAGGCACTGGCTCATCAGATTGCCACCATGCCCGGGGTGCTGAACGACGCGCCGGACGATCATTTCTTCCTGAGCGACGCTCCGACTGGTGAGATTCCAGAGTTCGTCGCTTCTGCCGCGGAGCATGGGGAACCGCTGGCGGCGAGCGCCGTCCACGTTCATGCGGAGGCGGAAAGGCTGCCCGATCTGCCGCCGAGGCTAGGCAACGCGAGCACGACCCCCGACGCGACGACCGATCCTGCCAGCGCGCTGGCAGCCGCCGCCGAAGACGACCTGTGCGAGGACACCAGCAAGGCTCTGCGGGAGAGTATCCGCCAGAATCCCAGCTTCCTGCCGGCCGTCGAGTACTTCCAGGCGGGCCGGCATCTGGCGATCGGGGACATCGACATCACACCCTTCACCATTCCGCACGACGCCGCCGACCCCTGCGGTTTCGTCTTCGCGGCGGAGGGGCTGCGCATCGGATTTGCAACCGACCTCGGCTACATGCCGCCCAACGTGAAGCTGGCGCTGCGCAACTGCGACATCCTTCTGCTGGAATCGAATCACGACCTGGAGATGTTGCGTGACGGGCCGTACCCGTGGAGCGTAAAGCAGCGCGTGCTGTCCCGGGTCGGTCACCTGTCCAACGATGCATGCGCGGAGTTTCTGTTGCGCGACTACGACGGCGGCGCGGCCTACGTGGTGCTGGCTCACCTGTCTGAAAGCAACAATCAACCGGACCTGGCGCGGCGGGCGGCAGAAGCCGCTGTGGGCGATCGCCTGAGCCTGCTCGGCAATCGCATCCTGCTGGCACCGCAGGCAGAGCCGCTCGCGAGCCTTTGTCTCTAGAAATGCCTGTGACCAACGAATCACCGGAGAGGCCCAGGGCCGCATCCTTGACTGGCTTTGGAGAGTCAAACTCTCGTAAGATGAATGACGTGACGATGAATCAGAGCACGGCCAAGCCCGCTGGGTATCTGCAGGATGCTGCCGCGCGAAGCGCCACCGCCGCTCTGCTGGGAACGCCCGAGGGATGCAACGACCAGGTGGTCGGCACCATTCTCTCCGGCTGGCGCTATGACTTGTCGGAGGTGTCGCCCGCAACGCGCACTGACTACGAAGCACATTTGCTGGACTGCTATCACTGCCGCGCGCGCCAGCGCCTGCACCGCACCATCGATGTGGTGCTGCTGGCGCTCTTTACGCTCAGCTTCTTCGCCTTCCTGCTGGCCACCGCGATTATTCACCGCGCGCCTTGGGGCCAGACCGCCTTGGCCAGCCTGCACACCGCCCACCTCTCGTTTGCGGTCACGCTGCAGACGGTCGCGCTCGGCGGTCTGCTCTTCAGCCTGCTGCTGTGGATCATGGTCGCTCTCATGACGCCTGCGCCCATGCTGATCCACAACACCGTGCAGCAGCGTCGCCTGGCAACCGGCCGGCAGCGGCTGTAGGCCATTCGGGCCTCCGCAGCGCGAACTTTCGCATCCGAGCCGGATAAGCGTGAACTCCCTGAACTCATCGGAACCGGGCCACCCCGAATCGGCCGTGCCGGAACGCGAGTTTAGCGGCTTCGCTGCTCCCGTCCCCACCTACCCTACCGGCCAGCCGGTCACAGCGCCCCAGCAACTACCCGGCCGCCGGCAAGCCTCCTTCCGGGTGGAGCGCTTTCTCCGAGCGCCAGCCACCTACGTCCTCCTGGCAGCGAACATCGCCGTTTTCCTGTGGATGGTCCTGCACGGGGTAAGCGCGCAATCTCCCACGGAGTATCAGTTGATCCGTTTCGGCGCCAACAACGCCGAGTTTGTCGTCCTGGGAGGGCAATGGTGGCGCATCCTGACCGCCATGTTCGTGCACGTGGGAATGGTTCACCTGCTGACCAACATGTGGTGCCTGTGGAACCTGGGGCTCCTGGGCGAACCGCTGCTGGGCTTTTTCGGCATGATCTCGGTTTACCTGCTGACCGGAGCGGCGGGGAACCTGCTGTCGGTGGCCACAGACGTCTGGTTTCGCAACTACGGCATCGTGGGTGCCGGCGCGTCCGGCGCTGTATTTGGCATTGCCGGCATCCTGATTGTCCTGCTGTCGAACCGTCGGCTGGCTGAGCCACGCAACGGCCGCGGCGGCGTTCCCCTGGCGGAACTGCACGCGCTACGCCGCTCGGTGATCAACTTCGCCGGGATCAATCTCCTGATCGGGCTCGGGTCGGCTTTTCAGAGCTTTCTGCCCATCCACATCGACAACCGGGCGCATCTGGGCGGCTTCATCTGCGGTCTCCTGCTGGGTGTACCGCTGCTGAGCGCGATGACGCTGGGGCGGCAACGTTACCTGGAACGCCAGCGGCTGGTCTTTGGAGCCTCCGCTCTCATTCTGGTGATGATTGCGAAGTTCGTCAGAGGGCTAGCCTAGTCTGTTCTCCGGGCACCAGTTCGGGGCGTCTTTGAGGAGTACATGACGCAAAAGAAGGCCCGCCGATCTGGCGGGCCTTCCTCATTTTCCTGGTCGTCCTGCACTTCGGCTTAGGCGTTCTTGCCCTTCAGCATGTCCAGCGCCTTATTCAGCTGCTCATCCACGATCACCGGCTGCTTGCCCTGAGGCAGCGATGGCTTGCTCGCATTCACCGTCTGCGAGGCATTGCTCACCTGGCTATCGGTCGAGTCTTCGTCCTCGTCGTCCGCGCCCGCAGCGGCCTGATCGCCCATGTCCTGGGCCACCAGAATGTTCGGCACTACGCCCTCGTCCTGCAGCTTCTTGCCAGCGGGGGTGTGGTACTTGGCGACGGACAGGATTACGGCAGAGCCGTCCGGCATCTCGAAGGTCTTCAACTCACTGCCTTGGCCAAAGGTCTTCTCGCCCACCACGTCGGCACGCTTGGAGTCCAGCAGTGCGCCGGCCACCAGCTCCGCAGGTCCGGCGGTGCCGCGATTCACGATCGCCACCAGGGGCGCCGAGCTGTTCACCGATTTGCCCGGCTCGGCCGTAAACGTCTGCCGGTTGAACTTCTGCCCTTCCAGCGTTGCCAGCGTTCCGTTCTTGATGAAGAGGTTCGCCAGGCGCAGGCCGTCCGCCTCAGTGCCTGTCGACACGTCCCGCAGATCCAGCAGCACCTTTTTCGTATTGGTACGGTTCATGGCCTTCAGTTTCTGCTCGATCTGCTGCACGTGGTCGCGATCGATGATGGCAGGCTTCAGGTACAGGATGCTGTTCTGTTCGTAGAATGTTTCCGCCACCGGAACCGGCTGCAGGTCGCTCAGCGTCAACTGCATCTTCTCAGGCCGCGAGTGACGGGGACGGATGACAAAGAGAGTCACGTTGGTGCCCGGCTGCCCTGCCAGCTTGTTCTGGATGCTGGCAACGGACAGGTCGTGCGTGCTAATGTCGCCGATGGATTCGATCACGTCGCCGTCGTTCAAGCCGGCCTTGTCCGCGGGGCCGCCGTTCACGGTGCTGACGATCACGGCATAGTAGCCGCGCTTGGCCACCGTCATGCCCAGCGTGCCTTTGCCGAACACGTTGGCCTTGTACAGCTTGTACTCGTCCGCCGGCATGTAGCTGGAGCTGGAATCGAGCGTTTCCACCAGGCCGCGCAGGGCGCCCGTGGTGACCACCGCCATCTTTGGCTCTTCCACGTAGTCCGACTGGATGTGCTGCAGGACCTCGCCGTACACGTGGATCTGACGGTACGCGCCTTCTTTATCGGATCCGGTGGCGGCGTGGACCCCGCTCAGGTTCGCGCCCAGAAACACGGTCAACAGCAGCGCGGCAGAGACGGCAAGTAACGAAATCTTCAACGATTTGGGCACAGAAACGGCACCTCAGGCAAAAGCGGCAGAACGCACTGCGGTATTAGACGCCGCACGCTTCCGGATAGCATACGCCTGTTCCCGCCGCCCGTTGCGCCCCACGCAATCGCGCTACGACGGAGCGCACTGTACATCGACTGCGAACCTATGCTGTCGCAGCGAGACGACAAAGCGTGAATTGCTGAAGTCAACCGTTTGTTGGTCTTTCGCTGCGTGTCAAATGCTGGTGAATTCAGCGTTCGGAATGGGCCTGTCCCATTGAAGGCGCACGAGGCTCATGCGCTACTGATCTCACTTGATCCGGCAAACAGGAGCAGAGAGAGAATGTCAGGGCGCATTTGGTTCAGGAAAGCTTTGTCCACAGTCGGCATGGCGGCACTCGTCGCCAACAGCACAGGGATTGTCAGTGCGGCTCCTTTGCCGCCCGCAGCAACGCAGGCTTCACCGCAGCCGCAACTGACCCTGCAGCAGAAGATCGCTCTGCTGCAGACGCATGTGAAGTACGTGTTCGTGATCTTCCATGAGAACGAGTCGTTCGACCATTTCTTCGGTACCTTCCCCGGTGCGAACGGCTTGTATTCCGCGCCCGCCGGACTTACTGCCGCGAACCAGACGGCTAACTTCACCCAGCGTTACCTGGATACGTCGCTAAACACCGTGACGCAGACGCCCTTCCTGATGCCGCAGGCAGTGCAGGTAGGCGGATACGGCAGCGGCGGCGCGCAGCGGCAGATCTATCCGGCTGACCTGGTCAGCGTGGATCACAGCCACCAGGGCATGGCCAACGATCTGCACCTGAACGGCACCGTCGCAGCGAACGACCGTTACGCGATGAACCAGGAAGGCCTGACCACCGACGCGAACGGCAACATCGTGAAGTCGAACGGCGCGGCACCGACCTCCGTAACTCTGGCGCAGAAGCAGCAGGCTGAGACCGACCTGAGCCATCTGGACTGCGACACCATCCCGTTCATGTGGTCATGGGCGAAGAACTTCGTTCTGTTCGACAACTTCCACCAGACGACCGTCGGCCCCTCGACACCGAACGCGATTGCCATCATCGCCGGCCAGAGCGGAGAGACCCAGTGGGCGGAGCACCCGAACGAAGCACCAACCATCACCTATGCAAATCCTGCCTTCCCCAACGTGAAGGGCGCGACGTACTCCGGTCCCACTGGCAACAGCAACGCCTATGTGCCGATCATCGCGGACCCGGGACCGTTCCCCGGATCGCTGAAGGATCCCAGCGCCGTCAAGCCGCCCTATAACTTCGACGAGAGCGCCTCAAACCCCTCGCTGAACCTGACGTTTGCCACGCTGCCGCTGTCGTTCATGGGGCAGACGATCGGTCAGACGATTCAGGCGGACCAGAACCCCAAGGCCGACCTCGCCGACGTGCAGCACGACGTGTTTACCATCGCGGCGAAGAACCAGGCCGTGCCGTGGGGCTGGTACCAGCAGGGCTTCAACGGCAACGACGCGCCCGACCCGTACGAACCGCAGGGCACCGGCACACCGAACCCGACCAACAACCCCGGCCTGTACACCGGCTACGTGTTGCACCACAACGGACCGCAGTACTTCGGCTACCTGGCCGACAACACCAAGGTGCTCAACAACAACCTGCACGGCGCCGCGGACTTCCTCAGCGCCGTCAACAACCGGACGCTGCCGAACACCGGTGGAGTCTTCTACCTGCGCGGCGGTTACAGCAACAACCAGGGCCTGGTGCCGGTTGATCCCACGCCTGGCATTCAGCACGCCTTCATCGGTAACGACGATCACCCGGCGTACTCGGACCACCAGATTAGTGAAGGGTTTGCGGCGCAGGCGATCAGTGCCATCGCGGCCAGCCCCTACTGGAGCCAGAGCGCCATCATCATCACGTATGACGAGACGGATGGCTTCTACGATCACGAGCAGGTGAAGCCGCGTACGGTGCTGGCCGACGGTAGCATTCTGGACGCGGGTCCGCGCATTCCAACACTGGTGATCTCGCCGTGGTCGCTGCAGGGAAGCATCTCGCACCAGTACAGCGAGCACGGTTCTCTGATCAAGTTCATCGACGAGCTCTACAACTTGGTACCGCTGGCGAACCTGCCCGACGAGGCGCATGCGCGTGCTCTGGGGCAGGCGAACCTCGGCCAAGCAAACCTCGGGCCATCCGACGATCCCAACAATGCCTTGGGCGATCTGACGGAAGCGTTCGACTACGCGCGCATGCAGAACAACTCGCCAATCGACCCCTTGGTGGCCTCGTTCTCGCCAATGCAGATCAACACGCTGCCGCACCTGGCAACCGCTGGCTTTTCTCCGAACGGCTACACCAACGGTGCTTGCCAGGCCATCGGTGTGCTGCCCACGGACTTCGTCTCCGCGGCGGCATACCAGGCGGGAATCCCTACCGACCCGTATCCGCTGGACGTGAACCCGCGGCCATCACAGTCGCCGGGAACACCGACTTCGACGACCTGGGTTCCGTAAGAGCGCAACCGCTCACCCCAGGCCGCGCAAGCCACACGCCAGCAAACGAGGAGGGCAGGACGATCACATCGTCCTGCCTCTCCACAACCCCGCTCGAGAGACCATGCTCCGCTATCTTCCCCTTGTTCTTGCACTGACCGGTATATGCGCAACCGCTCAGCCGGTTGCGAAGAAGACGTCCGCCGTATCAACCGCAGCGCCCGCGTCCGCAGCGGCTTCGAATGTACCCGCGCCCTTCAATAAACAGGGAAGCGCGCTTGCGATCGTGCCGGCAATTCACAACGCCGGCCGCCTGGTCTGTGGCGTGGTCGAAGCCACCGACGACTGGGATGGCCAGGGAGAACACGGCGACCTGTCATCTCTGGGCAAGGGCTTCTGCGAGGCCGTCGCGGTCGCCGTGCTGGGGCCCAAGGCTCCGGTCGAAGTGCGTACCTTTCCCGCCGAGGCGGAAGCGCTGCAGGCGCTGAAAGATTTGCAGGTCCATCTGGTGGTCGGCCTATCCCCGTCGGCCGAGGCGGCCATGCAGTATGGCGTCACCTTCGGTCACCCGGTCTTCTATGACACGCAGCGCTTCATGGTGCCTGCGGCGGCACACTTCAAGACCGTTGAGGACCTGCGCGACAACCTGATCTGTGCAATGAACCTGACCCCGGCCGAGCAGCGGCTGCGTGACTACATGAGCGATCGCAAGATCACCTATGGCCTGCAGGCACACTCCGAGCAAGGCGAGATGGACGCGTCGGTCGCCGTGGCGCACTGCGCTGCGGGTACGGCCATGGAGTCACGCCTGGCCGAATCGCGGGCTGACTTTCCCGCCAGCGCACCAGAATTTGTCTTCCTGCCCGAGCGGTTCGGTCTTGAGCCCGTTGCGCCGGCGTACCACTCCGGCGATCCGCAGTTTGCACTGCTGGTCGACATGACCCTGAGCGCGCTGGTCGAAGCCGAGGCTCTCGGCATTACCCAGGGCAACGTGAACGACGCGACCAGGCGAACCGATCTGGCGGCGCGCCGTCTGTTGGGCTCGGATCGTTCGGTGGGACAGGCACTTGGGCTGTCCAGTGATTGGGCCGTGCCGGTCATCGCGGCGGTCGGCAACTACGGCGAGCTGTACGACCGCACGTTAGGCAAGAGCTATCACCTGGAGCGCGGCCCCAACGCGCTTTGGACTGGGGGCGGGATCATGAGCCCGTCTCCGCTACAGTGACGATCCGATGCCGTCCCGCAAACCCTCGCGGGCGCTGATTTCTTCCCCCACAGAAATGGAGATAGTTATGTTGTTTCGCGCTCTTTTCGTTGCTTCCGTTGCTGCCTTGTCGCTCGGCGCCAGCGCGCACGCTTCCACGTTCGCGTTGGAAAACTTCAGCGGTGCGACCTTGCCGCTAACCATCACCTCGGTTGGTGTGACCGCGAGCTTTACCTCCGCCACCGGTGAATTCCAGGTGCAGGACACGACGGGCCTGCTGCCGTTCAACACCGCGCTGCTGGATAACAATTTCTTCGCGAACGATCCGTTGAACATCGCGTTCTCGGCTCCGGTAAGCGGCACGATTGTGATCCCGTTCGCGATCCTGGATCTGTTCAGCACCACGGATTCGTTCACGCTGACGGCGAACACCGGCCAGACGCTGACGGTGGCGGCCGTGCTGGATAGCCTGAACTTTGCAGAGCCGGGTGGCGTTGCGCAATTTGCTCTCAACGCTCCGATCACGTCCCTGACGCTGAGCGGCAGCAATCCGAACGCCTCGTTCGCCATCGGAGATATCTCGACCCTTCCGGCAGCAGTTACGCCAGAGCCGACTTCGATCGTGTTGCTCGCAACGGGGCTCGTCGGTATGGCGTCTCGCCGCCTCCGCCGTTCGTAGTTCGGCATCGCTCGTAACGATTAGTCGTGAGCGTTAGATACGGCGCACCTTGAGTAGAACTGCGGCGATGTGAGCAGGCCCGTTCCTTGCAGCGGGCCTGCGTCCGTCACACCAAGGAATAAAGTCATCCATCTAGAGGAGAAGAACTCACGACTGCTCGGTCTCCGCCGGAGTCATCGGCAGAACTATAGAAAATGTTGTGCCATGCCAACGGTCACCGACAGAACTCTTGATGGTCAGCTTGCCGTTCAGCTTGGAGACGAGTTCCTGCACTACCCACATCCCCAAACCTGTTCCATAACCTTGCTTCGTCGTGTAGAACGGCTCCCGGATCCGTCTGAGTGTTTCCGGCGTCATACCCGGTCCGTTATCGGAAATTGTGATGCGGATCTCGCCAGGGTTTCCTTCGTTTGCATCGTTCTGCGTTCGGACTCTCACGGTCACGGTTTTCGGCTGGCGACCGGCTTCGGCGGCGTTGTTCAACAGGTTCGTCAGAATCTGCTGCAACTCTCCGGGTGAACACAGAAGTTGAGGTGACGCCTGGAAATCGGTCTTCACTTGAACCGCGCCCATGCTCAGTTTCGGACCAACAAGCCGCAACGTGGATTCAATCACCTCGATCACTCTCACGAATTTCGGCTTTGATGGGCGCGCAAACCTCAGTGTCTGTTGACTGATCTCCGACACTCTCTGCAACTGTTCCATTGTCTGGTCGAGCAGGTCGGCTTGAGAAGCTTGGGACGCCATACCGCGGGCCAGATACAGGAGATTGAAGGCAGCCTCGAGAGGGTTGTTGATCTCGTGCGCGAGAGCCGCACTCATGCGACCTGCGACCGCAAGTTTCTCACTCTGAAGCAAAGCAGCATCGGCGAGCTTGCGCCTGGTGACATCGCCGCAGTGTCCCGTCATGCTCAAGGGGCGGCCCTGAGGGTCACGCATCGTCTGCGCCTGAAGGCGTGTCCATCGGAGATCCCCAGACGGATGGACGATGCGGTAGTCCACGTCGAGTTCTTGGGGCTTTGCCAAACTATCCTGGATCGCGGCCTCCACCCGATCGATGTCGTCTGGATGGACCTGGTCGCGCCAAAGTGTGTAGCTCGCCTCTTGGCTAGGCTCAAGCCCATGCAAAAGATAGAAGCCCGTCGACCATCGCGATTGACCCGTAACGAGATCCCACTCGAACAGGCCGACATGGGCACCGTCCAACTGCAGTCGCAACCGCGCGTCGTTCTCCAGGATCAATTCGGCTGACCGGAGGTCGTGGTTGTGGACGTCACTAGTCATTTCGGAAAACATTCTAGACGCATATGTGTCCGTTGGATCGCCGGCCCAAGCTGACGCCTCCGAACAGCCTCTACGGCGTCGCGCTTTCCCGCGAATTCAACGTAAAAGGCCGGCAGATGGATGAGGTCCACACCAAGCTATAAAGACCTGCGTGGGAAGTGAGCTCTGCTCATTCGTAACAAACTCTTTGAGCGATCTTCTGTACAGCATCGCGCGTGTGATGCAAAGTCAGAGCTTTCCGCTTCTTAAGCTGATCTTCATTCTGGTTCGCCTATACTGCGCTTCGCACGTCGACCCTCGGATCCCAGGCCTTGGTGATCCCGTGCTGAAGAGGTCCGAATCGCATGCGAATCGAATCGCTTCAGCACGGGAGACGTGTCCCATTCCGCGGAGACTGAAGCCTCGGTGACGTGTGGCCTTTAGCAGGATTCAGTGAACGGTTGCTGAACATAGACTCCTCACACGATGGGTTAGCGAAGACGGTCAAGCATGACTTGCCGCGATATCGCAATCAACTCATTTGCGCTGCCTAGGTCGTGCATTATGCATTTCTTCTCCGCAGTAACAGATTATTTCGGTGGCTTCATGCATCCCGGCGTGAATGGCCGTAAGCGGACTCCGCCATCTGCGAAGGCATCTGCACTCAGCAAAGTTCACCAATCCGAAGCGGGACAGCCGTCTGCTGGTATGTGTTCGCTGGTAATTGAGGAGCCCAGAACGGCCATCGAGTCTGACCCCGCACTCTCGATCTTGCTGAAGCTGCGCAGATGGCAGAGACTGCGCCTGGTAGAGAGCCGAATTCACAATGGTGATTGTGCCATCCGCATCATGGTCGAGCCCGCTGGTCGGGTCGCTGTGCTTAGCGGCCCTGACGCGCGCAGCATCTGTGACGCGTTGACCCGCAGCGGTGAGGCGTGGGGACGAGTGCTCGCTGTTGGGAATACGGCAGTGGGCACCTACCGAGTCGATCTGATCCTGTTCTGGCGCAAGAAATAAGTAGCGAGGCAACAGAGTCGAAGGAACCGAAGCCACTCAGCCACAGCTAGCGCACAATCTTCTATACGGAAACAGCCTCGATCTGACTCGATGCGTCCGTTGTGTCTGGTGTGAGCTGTGTTGCAACGGATCGCGCCTCGACGAAGGCCGGGGCCCGTCTTCCCGTAACTCCGATGTCAGCTACCTGCCCTGGCTCGGTTTCGAAACGGGGGTGCTTAGAGATAGCGAATCAAGCGCAAAGTAGTTCGGGCGCACGGTGGAACGCCCGTTGCACACTGTGCGCTTCCAAGTGGAAGCGGTGCTCCTCGGCGGCAGTGACAATGGATTCGAAGAGGATGTCCGAAAGGCTCATCCCACGAAGTTGGGCGTACCGACACAGTTCGGCGTGAAGATCGAGCGGTAAAGACAGAAAGTGGTTAACGTGCTGCATGGGGGCCTCAGGGGAAATACTTGTTAACCCAGGCCTGGGAATAGGTCGGTGCTGCAGCCCAGAGAGTCTAGCGCCCTCTGTAGCAAGTCGAAGATTAGAACGTTTGTCGTCATCTGGCAACATAATTTCGCGCGTGGGGCGGGACTCGAGTTCCACGTGATGAAACAACGTTTCCGACGCACCGTACTTTCCGCAAAGACCTACGCAGCATGAACTCACCCTCGGCGCCGTCGTTACGTGGTCGCTAAAAGTGGGAAACGTCATGCTCTGTATTCTTGCGGCATGGTGGACCGCCCGCACCGACCGGAACCTGTTCGACCCACAACATTCGTGTACGGAGTTGTAGCTTTTGTTCTCCTGGCTGTGTTCGCGATACAGCTGACGCGCGTAGCGCGGTTGTACTCAGCCAATTGGGATGAGGCACACCACCTTTATGACGGTTACAGGATTCTGACCGAGCGCGACTACCGAGCGAACGCCGAAGTTCCACCCTTGGTGAAAGTGTTGGCGGCATTGCCGCTGGTACGGCTCCACCCGGCGATGCCGGCCCCTGAAGGCAACTCGCGCGAACTGAGCGCCTTCCTGGAGGGCCGGACCTTTCTTTTTCAGAACGGCGGCGACCGCCTGCTTATCCCGGCTCGGCTTGTGTGCACCTTGTTCCCGCTCACGCTGGCGTTGCTGGTGTTCTTCACGGGCCGAAGTCTCTTTGGTGCCGGCGCAGGCTTGATGGGGTTGCTGCTTTTCACGTTCGACCCGCTCGTGCTCGCGCATGGCACGTTAATTTCCACCGATGTGCCGTGCGCCTGTCTGATGTTCGCAACAGTCATGGCTGGGCTGGAATGGGCCAGACAGCGTCACGTGGTCTGGCTGTGCCTCACGGCACTGCTTACGGGATTGACGCTGGTGACCAAATTTACCGGTGTTCTCTTGCTGCCCATCCTTCTCGTTCTGGTCGTCGCAGAAGCATGGCGGGAACGTAGCCGGGCGACGCTTTGGCGCGGACTAGGAGGCTGGTGCTTGGTGGCCCTCACCGGATGGGTGACGGTTTGGGCGTTTTACGGCTTCCGGTACGCGCCGGCGGGGGCAGGACTGCCGATCTCACCAACGCTGGCCACGTATGCGGCTTCCATACACGGCAAAGGCACTGCCGGCCTGCTGCTCTTTCTCGCCCGGTTCCGCGTGCTGCCCGAAGCTTTTCTCTGGGGCCTCGCCGACACGAAACACAAGGAGTGGGACTACCTGGCATACATGCTGGGGCATGTTTACCGGCATGGTCGTGCCGGGTATTTTCCGTTAGCGTTTCTGATCAAGTCCACCTTGCCGTTTCTTGCGCTGCTTGCCCTGGCGCCGATCGCGTTCCGCAGCTCCGGACGACGCGAAAAGCAGGCGTTGCTGTTCTTGCTTCTGCCAGTGGTCTTCTATTTCTTAGTCATCACGAGCTCACGCTTCGACATCGGTGCGCGGCACATGATGCCGATCTATCCATTTCTCTATGTGCTTGCCGGCGTTGTGTGCTGGCGCTTGTCCCAGCGCGGGCCGATGTGGATGGGAGTTGCCGCTCTTCTGGCGCTTTGCCAAGTGGGAACCAGCCTGCGTGTAGCACCGGCATACATGGCCTATGGAAACGAGGCGATGGGTGGCCCTTTAGCGGTACGGCGGTACCTAAGCGATTCCAACGTGGATTGGGGCCAGCAGTTGAAGACAGTGCGGGCGTACCTGGATGACAACCATGTGCAGGATTGCTGGTTCGCCTACTTTGCCGACGGCGCAGTGCAGCCACAGGACTACGGAATACAGTGCAAGCGACTACCTACTCGCAGCGGATTGTGGTGGTTTCAACTACCAATGGATGTTCCCCCTACCATCCGAGGGACGGTTCTGATCAGCGAGAGCGTTCTGGAAGGCGTAGAGTCCGGGGATGGAGACGCACTCAACCCATTTGAGGCGTTTCGCACTCTCAAACCCAAGACCATCTTGCAAGACGGAGTGTATGTCTACGAGGGGGAGTTCCCGGTACCCCTGGCGTCGGCTTGGGTGTCCATCCGGCGATCTTCAGAACTCAGCAAGGCGGGACTGCCCAATGAGGCGCTCGCCGTGATGCAAACGGCTGAGCAAACAGCGCCGGGTGTCGCCCCAGTGGAGCTGGCTCTGGGGTGGGCTCTGTTGGCGGTGGGACGAAAGTCCGAGGCGGCGGCTCACTTTGTGGCAGCGCAACACCTGTTGCAAGAGCAAAGACCCGATCTGCAGGGCGCGGAGCTGGGCCCGTCCATTGAGAACGGGATGCGAGCAGCGGCGGCAAATGGGCCAGGCCGATAGTCTTTCCTTCCCCGGCCATACCGTAAGTCGGTCTATCGAAGCGGGAACAGCCGAGAAGGCGATCTATCGATACAGCGTCGCTTTACTCGCTCAAGAATGCTGCAATCTGCCGATTCAGGAAGAGCTTGTCCGCTGGACTGGCACCTGCGCCCGCGGGATGGCCCCAGAGTGATGGGATTGGTAGCAGTTTGCCGTGCGGCAGGAACGCTGCTTCGTACGTTGCATCTTCCAGTGGAAAGTACAAGTCGGTTGCTGATGGCATATAGAGGAACGGCACCTTGACGGAGCGTAGAGCTTTCTCTACATCTCCTTGGAAGGCCGCAGGACGACCGTCAACAAGCAAGGTCTTGCCTACGTCATTCGACTCCCAGGTACGGGCCTGCAGGATGTAGTCGTTCGCGTCTGCGTTGAAGCGTTTACGAAAGCTGAACATGTACTGCTCAAAGGTGGTTCCCGGAGGCGATGCGGTCCGCCACAGTTCTTTGCGCCACCACTCCTGCGAGTAGAGCCAGCCGGCCCACACCATGCCAAACGCCTCTAACCCTTTGGCCGGTTCTGTCTTGTAGTTGCCGTTCATGAAGGCGGGGTCGGCGGTAAGCGCAGCAATTTGGCCTTCCAGTCGCACGATGCCATGGCCATAGGTTTTGGCTGTTCCGCTGGTGGCGACGGCTCGATCCATGAATGTGGGATAGCTGACCGCCCACTGAAATGCCTGCTGCGCGCCCATCGAAAAGCCGATGACCGCCCGCAGATGCTGGATGTGCAACTCCTCAGTCAGCATCTGGTGTACCGCCTCAACGTTGTCGCGGATGGTCATGACTGGGAAGCGCGGACCATCAAACGGCGGAGGCGTATTCGACGGAGACGAGCTCCGGCCATTGCCGAACAGCTCCGTGGTGATGAGGAAAAGTTTCGAGGGGTCGAGCGCACCCTCGGGAAACGCAGCAGACTTCACCAGGAAGCCATACCCATTCATGTTCGCCATGTAGTGCGATGGCAGAAGTACGGCATTGGAGCGATCTGCATTCAGCGTGCCCGTCGTGCCGTACACCAACCGGGCCTCGGGCAACACCGCACCTGACTCCGTACGGAAGTTCCGCAGAACATACTCATGCCGCACCGGAGCAGGCGGCCCTGCCGGGTCCGCAGCCATGGCAAGGGAAGGCGAGCAAAGACCAACAACACTCAGCAGCAAGCCAACAAGTCGACGCATGGAGTGAGGATAGCCTCCTCGACAAGCATGCAAGTGGAAATACAGCGGTTCGACATCTTCTTGCGAGAAGGCCGACCTCTGAAGAGTTACCGAACCTTCGACTCTGCCTCGCGATCTTCGGATTCGCTTATCTGAGTCGTCCAGGCACTGCGGTGTAGATTCGCGAATGTTTGGACTTTTCCGGAACGAACTGAAGCACCGCTACTGCTGGACGAAAGTTGGCGATCTTATCTGAGGCCGAGCTTCGTCTCGCGCCTGAGTTCTGTGTACAAGTAGAGGCGCAGCGTAGCGGCCCGGCTTACAACCGAAACGGCCGTACCCGAAGCTGGCTCGCTTCCCGGCGTTCCCGTCGGCACAGCCGGTCTAGCTTGCCGGGTCGTACATGAACTCGCGGAGCTCCTGCGAGCAGCGGCAACTCACCGCAAGTTTTCTGGCCCATTCGATGGCGTCCGCTCGCGTCGGTAGCTCCAACACTGTGAATCCGCCTCGCAGATCGCTGCCGGGATAGATGTCGCTTGATACCGAACCATCCGCGGAGACCAGTACCGGATCGACTTGCTCCTCGATACCACCGCCGAACACATAGACTCCCGCAGCTTTGGCTTCCTCAATAACTGCGTGAGCTTCCGCGGAAACCACTTCGAGTTCTTCGTCCGTAAGGACCATGGCTTCACTGGGGAATGAGATCAGGTATTTCGACATGAATGGATGGTGCATCACGACTCTGACGTCGAGCAACGCCAGAGTTTCTGAAGTAAGTAACTAGACGCGCCATTCTCGTCACTGAGGTTCTGGACACTTTCGATAGCCTGCTTAGGTTCGGCATCTGTCCTTCGCCTGTGGTGGCTGTAAACTCTCGCCATGCCGTCGGGGTACTCAGGAACGCCGTTGGCCAAGAAGCTCGGAGTGGTGGACGGCCAAAAGACATGGCGAGTTGGCATGCCGGACAGCGTGTCTGCGGACATCGCGTCAAGCGGCTCCCGTCCGGCCTTGTTCAGCCATCCGGTCCCGGACCTGCAGATGGTGCATATTTTTGTCACGCTGAGATGCGAGCTGGCAAGCAGGTTGGCTGAAGCAAGACAGTTTCTTGCGCCGAACGGGATGATCTGGGTCTCGTGGCCAAAGAAGTCATCCGGAAAGACAACGGACATCTCCGATGAGACGGTGCGGGCAGAAGCGTTTCCGCTCGGGCTAGTTGATGTAAAGGTGTGCGCAGTCGATGAGATCTGGTCAGGATTGAAGCTCGTCATCCGAAAGATGAACCGTCTCTGACAGCGTTGACAGCCCAGACCGCTCCTGTCTATGCAAACCTCTTCCGTTCGATGGATCCGAACTTACTGGCGTCCGCTGCGTCGCGTCCGCTTCGCAGCTTATGAGTGGGCGAACGGGATCGATGCTCTCTGCGAGCAGAGCACGCGCTTCATCTAAGGGCGATTGTGGTGGCGGTGAGTGCTAACGAATAGAAGCGGAAAATCCTTGTAGTCACAGGCGTTCTGATTATCGACGTTGGCAGCATGCCCCCAAACCTGCCCCTTCATCAGATCGGATAGGCGTCATCGCGGCGCCTCAACCTTAACCGCCCCGTCCGAGTGTGCGACCACTCGAAGGGGCTAACCACAGAAGTCGATAGGAGACTCCCATGGCTACCCTTCAAGTTATCAGTACGACCAAACCCACTCAGACGACGTCCCAAGATGAAACGAGCGACTTCGTGCTTGCAAGACCTTTCGGCTTCATCGAAGGTCGCCGGCTTGGCCGGCATGACTTCGGTGCTGCCGCTCCCTCGAATGATGCGATGGGGACAGCTCACCCCAAAGACCGCTACATCATCTTCGACGAAAAGCGTGAACCCGAACCTGGCGATGTTGTTTGCGCTTACGTGTCGCTCCGCAAGCGCGGTAAGCCCGAAGAAGAGGCCATTGCGGAGCAGGGTGGCTGCTGGCCAGACGAATTGCACGTTTGCGATTGCCAGGTGATTCGCCGTTTCACCAAGACCGCAGAGGGTCGGATTTGCCTCACACCAGACGTCGACGCTTTCCAGTCTTGGACAGAGGGCCCGGTCGGCGAAGATCTCGTACTCGAGATCACCGTGGTCGGCTGCGCGACTCCGTACACAGCGTTGCTACAGGGAGAAGATGGGATTGTCTACTTCACGCAGGGCGGCTCAGGTACCCGTGGCGCGAGCTTGAAGTCCGCAACGAAGAACGCCAAACGATTCGAGACTTCTTGGTGGGACGGCCTCTTCGTCTATTCCGGCAAATCGCCGGATTCGACGCCGAGTCCGACACCTGAGACGCACTTTGGTCTCAAAATCCTTGACAAAGCCATGTGGGGTCGCGCAACCGAAGATGTCGCTGAACGCACTGTGGGCATTCATGTCCAAAGGCAAATCCAGAGCGGCGACGTGATCCTAGCGATGGACGCTGATGCAGTGCTGCATCTGTTGCGTGTCACCAATGACGGCTACACCACAATGAAGCATGGCTCTTTCACGAGTTCCGCCATCCCGATCGGTGTCGTGTGGTGCAATGCGGATACACACGGTGCGGCAAAGCGCTCCGCACGGAAGGCCGCATGAAGCCGCTCACCCTTCGCGACGTATGGAGCAGCACGCGCAAAGCGGAGCGCGATCTGCCTCTGGAACTACTCGTAGGCAGCAAGAGTGTTCCGATGCTGGCGGTTGTCCGGCGAAGCGCACAGCCGCGTGCAGAGAACGCGAGCGCCCTGATCTTCGCTGGCGCGTCTGCTGAAGCGGAAGCGTGAGCGTTCGCCATGCCTTCAGCAGAACTTCAGCGGATCTTTGACGATCGCGCATCCGCGATCTACTTCTTCATGGGGAAGCGGGTAGCAGGGAGGCGAGCCGACTCCGCAAAGCTCGCTTTTGCCGGCGCCTGCCTGCCCTTCACGCAACAGCAGTTCTCGACGTGGTTGCTTTCTCGTTTAGGCAGTCTGGAGCGTGTCGTCCAGTGCGCGTATTGCAATTGCTTCCTGAACGTCTCAACCTTCGTGGTCGATCATCGAATCCCGTTCGGATGGCCCTGGTTCGGTCCACTCGGCCTGCACAACTTAGCTCTGAGCTGCGCTTCCTGCAATCAGCGTAAGGGCTGCATGAGCGATGCTGGCTTTCTCCGTCTCGTGCATTGGGCTTCGCGGTCGCTCGATTCGCGGGACTTAGGGGACATGCTGAAGCGTCTGGGAAGCGGTGGTATGGCGTCCCGCCTTCTTGCCGAAAGCCGTGTGCAGACAGTTGTTAGTAAGCCGAACGCTCGACCACCTGGGAACCAGAAGCACTTCGACGAGTTCCTAGCCGCCTAACTGATCTAGGGGCTGCTTAGAACGGGCTCCCGCTGCTCACCATTGGGCTGCGTAGCCCACCACGCTCAGAACACGACAAAGCAGAAAGGTTCGCGGGTACACATGGCCGACTACAACGGCAGAACTGCGCCTCAGAAGATCTTTCTCGCGGCTTATCCCAACGCAGAAGCGGAGAAGGTCGCCACCAACCTGAAACGCGTGCACAGCTGCTCCGATGGCCGCCACCCGCTAATAGATACGCCGGAAGCGGCCGATCTGATCCTCATAGGCGGCATCGGCAACGAGATGGGCCAGGAGGAGTACGTCGCGCAGACAATCCACCAGCCCCTCATCGATCGCTTTCCGGAGAAGTGCTTTACCGTCTCATATCGCGACACTCCCGTGCTCTTCAATCGCGGGATCTACGAGTCGGCGCAAGCGTGTTGGTGGAATAAAGGCCGGTGCGTCACGGGTTCATACGAGCTCTCGGGCCACCACATCGCCGCGGTCCAGTGCCAGGCTGCGACCTCGAAGGATCTGCTCTTCAGCTTCACGGGGCGCATGTCTCATCCGGTACGGCGGCACTTGCTTGCAACAAGATTTCAGAGGGCGGATGTTCTTCTCGAAGACACGTCAGGCTTCAACTATTGGAGCTGCGCGCCAGGGGACCGCGAAGAGCGGGAACGACGCTTTGCACAGATCTTGGCTCGATCAAAGTTCTGCCTATGCCCACGCGGTGCGAGAGCAGGCAGCATCCGCCTGTTCGAGCTTGTTGGTGCCATCATAGACCTGCGCGCCATGTTCGCCGTCGCAGAGGAGGCAATACAGCAGGACGCAGGCCACCATCGTCGTCTTCGCGTTCTTACGCGGGACGGAGATGTAGACCTTCTGAAAACGCCGGAGGCCGTCTTCCTTGCCGAGCCAGCCAAAGACGTTGGCCAGATGAACTTCTGCCAGAGCTCGAGAACGATCGTCGGCGAGCCCCAGTTGCCGTCCACGTGCGGCATGAGCTCCAGCCACTCGCAGATGTCGCCGGCCGCTTCGTAATCGAAGCGGTAGGGGTAAGCCGGATCCTTGCTCTCTTCGGGTCCTTGAGGAAGCGCTCATACGCGAGGCGCACCCACATGCAGGCAGGGATGTCGCCGCGATGGATCCGTTCGGCGTAATCGATCGCGTCGAGCGCGTGCTGGACGCGCGGATCGATCTGGACCACGGTTGCGGTCAGGCTTACGTCAGTTGACGGCCGTATCTTTTCGTCGAGCGAGGAAGCGCTCGGCGGCGTCTGCTTCTTTCTTCGAGGCATCGGAACCAGTCACCCGGCCACGATCGGCGGGAGCGAGGCCCATGCTGCCCAGGCATGCGCGGAGGTGACCCAGTTCGACCGGCTTCAGACCGCCCGTCTGGGGATTCTTGTCGCGGAATTTGCGGAGGAGCCTGGCCGTGACTTCGACCAGGATGCGATCGGCTTTGGTAAGGACACCAGGCGCCGTCGTCCCGGCGACCTCGTTCCAGAAGTCTCGATCGACGTCGTCGAAGTAGTTCGGCGCGGGGCCCAGCTCCGGATCCGGCTTCGGAGCGTTTTTGCGCCCTTCGTAGCGGCCAGGGTTGTGCTCTTTAGCGCCTGTGGCTTCACCGATGGAGATAGGGGTCTGAGGTCGCGGCATACACTTTCAAGAGCTACTTAGGAGGAGAGGCAATGCCGCTTTCGGAATTAGACATCAAGGCCATGGAACAAAGACTCGAAGACGTCGAGCGCGAGGAATTTGCTGGCGAAAATCTCAAGGAAGCTCTGACACTTCTTCGTGAGGATGTGCTCAAGATCGCCAAGGCGCTTCAGGAAAAAGATTTCCGGCAGACGGTGCAAGGAGTCGAGCTCTGATCGAAGCGGCACCTGTGGCTGTGGTGCATCTCCCCGGGATCTACGCCGAAGCGGGTCCAGCGGCATGAGGAGCTGCGACCACAGCCACGGTCTTTTGTCTTACCGCGCGACTAAAGGCGCGCGGCTTTGAATGGAAGACTTGACCACCACTACAATCATTTACTACATTGTAGTAAGCGAGGTGGGTGCCGATGTCAGAAAAGGATTGGTTAGGTGAATTTGAACAGATCGTCCTCTTGGCGGTCCTTCGATTGGGTGCGAACGCTTATGGATTCGCGATACAGCAAGAGATCCAAGCGAGGATCGGTCGCTCGTGTTCGATAGGGGCCATATCAACCACATTGGACCGCATGGAGCAGAAGGGTTTCGTTTCATCTCGCTATGGTGAATCCACTCCAGAGCGGGGAGGTCGAGCCAAGAAGTTCTTCAAAGTCGAGGCGGCTGGCCAAGCTGGACTGCGCAATTCTTATGCAGCCAGAGCCGCGATGGCCCATGGGCTCGAACCTCTCTTTGGAGGTGCGTAATGGGGCGAGCGAAAAAGGAATCGAACAATGCAGAATTTGTCCACGGATCCTATGTGTTCCTCGACGAGGCGGTAAGGAAGCAACACGGGAATCTGTACGTGTATGAACAAGGGCATTCGCGGATCAGCGCCGACCTGCATGTGATCGATGCAGAACACTTCCATACCATTGCTGGACAGCAAATCACAAGCAGCGAGTCACTCAAGGTCAGACTTGCGCTTCAGTTCTTCAAGTTCGCTGTAACGCTCTCGAAGCACGCCAGCATGTCCCTCCAAGCCATAACTCTGGGTCATCACGCTGGGTTGCCTGACGAGCTGAGACAGGCTCAAAAGCCGCCCAAAGCCGCTAAGTATCTGCTGCTTCTCGTGCCTGGCCGGTTTCGCGAAGGTCTGGTCGGCGACTTAGAAGAGGAATTTACAACCATCCTCGTGCCAGAATTTGGACCACGCGCTGCAAAGATCTATTACTGGTGGCATGTCTTGCTGGCCTGTGCTTACGCTGCACGGTCTCTACTCTACGCCGTAACGAAGTGGCTGCTTCGAAGTAGTTAAGTATTGAGTCCACGGCTGCTAGGGTGCGGCAATCACGCCGTCGCGGCGGAGCGCGGCGGTGTGATTCATGAGCAGTTGGCGGCTTGCCGCGCGGATCTGCGCCTCGGTGGCGTGCTGGCCGGCGCGGGTTTGGCTGTAGCGCAGCATGGTGGCGCGCTCGTGCTTGTGACGGAAGGCTCGGCGGATCTTGCCTGCAGCGGTCAAACGGATCTCCTGTGCGCGAAGGTTGAGTCGCGCCGGGCTGTGATGCTGGAGTGGCACTCTTTGCAGAGCGAGACCAGATTGCTCAGGACCAGGCGGAGCCAGGGAGCGACCCGGATCGGAACGATGTGGTGCACATCGGTGGCGCGCTTGAGTCGGCCGGGGCTTTGCACCACTGGCACTCATAGCTGTCCCGTTCAAGCGCCTGGACGCGGACCACCGCCCAGTCGCGGTCGTAGCCGCGTTCCCGGGGAGATCCGCGCCAGTCGTCGTAGGGCCGGGTCGCGCGAAGGGAGTTTGCGTGGGAGCTGCAAAAGAGTCCGATCGCTGCGGTACCACGGCAGCCGGGATGCGCGCACGGACGTGCGGCACGCATCGGCATCTAGAAGGGGTGGTACACGGCTTCGGCGGTGTAGAAGTTGTAACGCTTCTCAGCTTCCGCAAGTCGCGCCTCGGCTGCGTTCCGTGCGCTCAGGTGCACCTGCTGGACATCGTTGGCTTCGATGAACTCCTTGCGTAGCCTCTCGATTTCAACGAACTGCTGCTCGACCGCCTCTTTGGCCTTTTCGACTTCTGCCTTGGCGTCGCGGACGGCCGCAGCGGTCCTGCTGATTCGTTTTAGGCGCCCTGACAACTTGGCGTGCGCTGAGCGAATCAGCCTCTCGACTGTCGCGACGGCCGACTCTGGCCGGCCCAGCGGGTCAGCCTTGCCGAGCGCGAGGCCCGCCGGCTCACGATAGCGTGGCCGGCAGCGCAGTCAGTTTGAAGGCTTGTCGTAAGCGTCGGGGGTCAGGTCGAAGCGGACGCAGCGGCGCTCCCTCGGAAGCCGTTGCCGATGCCGCGAAGAGAGGCCGTCGAGGGTTGCGCGGTGCGCTTCTGACGTTCGACCAGGTCGAGACCAAGACGACCCGCAGCTACCTGCACCCTTCGAAGAACCCGCTCGTGCGGACCTGGCACTACGCACGCAATGGAGCTTGGACCAGAGAATAAAGTGCCTTGACGAATTCAGACGGATAATTACGCAAAACCGTTAAAGCTGGTACCCTTCCACCAAACTCATATGGCGCTAAACGTGTTTGAAAAGCTTCTAAAGGCAGTGAGAGATGCCTACGACGCTGACATCCTCCTCTATGTAGGATCGATTGATCGACCGTTCGATGATCACTTCATTGCACGCTGCAAAGCTTACAAGAAGCGCCCGAACGTGCTGCTTGTGTTGACCACCTTGGGTGGCGATCCGAACGCAGCATATCGAATCGCGCGTTGCTTGCAAGAAGAGTACGGAATCAACCGTGGCAATGGAGATCAGCCAGACGTCGAGCCGAAGGACGCCGGTAAGTTCTACCTGTTCGTCGATTCGCGCTGTAAATCAGCCGGAACGATTCTCGCAACTGGCGCTACCCACTTGATCATGTCCGACTTTGCCGAACTTGGGCCTATTGACGTGCAGCTGCGAAAAGGCGATGAGGTCGGAGAGCGAAGCTCTAGTCTCACGCCCATGCATGCGATCGAATCGATCAGAGATCTTTCGATCAAGTATTTCGAGGACTGCTTCAAAGAACTGCGCTTCAATCAAGATTTGCTCTTCGGAACGAAGGGCGCGTCCGAGATCGCGACGCGGATGGCAACGAGTCTGTTCGGTGAGATCTTCAGTCAAATAGATCCCATGCGCGTTGCAGAATTTGATCGCGCGATGCGCATCGCAAGCGAGTACGGCTCTCGACTTGGAGCGAACCATTTGAAGCCCGGTGGGCTTGCCAGGCTCGTCGCTGCCTACCCGACTCATGGCTTCGTTATCGATCGCAAAGAAGCGACAGAAATCTTCAAATCTGTCGAGAAACCGTCTAAAGATTTGGTGACCTTGGGCGAATTCGTTCGTGAGCACTGGGAACCAAAGCATCTGACGACTCCTGAGCCACTTCTTTTGGCGTTGACAATTCCGAAGCTCGACCATGAGGATGACGAAGAAGCGCCGGTTGTTGACGGCGCACAACCTGCAGCAGGTGCGGTTGAATCGTAATTGCTGAATCGCGACGCAGATCTGGCAATCTGACTACCAGGAGCAATCAAAAATGAGCAGCACGGTCCTTTACCGAGAAGCACTGCGGACCCCGCGAATCGGGCAGACATATCGAGAGTTGAGCAACAAGACTGGAAGTTCCAAGAAAGAAGGCGCCGAACCTCGTCCTCTCGGCAGCCGTGATTTCGCAGTGCTGCGCAAAGCAGCGGAATCGTTGAAGAAGTAGCAAGATCACGCAATCTATGGAGGGCTCCAGCGCAGCTGGGGCCCTTCTGTATTTGGAGCCGCAAAAACGAATTGTGGATGCGAAAAATTGCCAGGGGCCCGGTCTCGGCGGGCGCCTGCGCTGACGGATTTCGACCCCCTACCCCACGTGCGAGGACGCCCGCCGGACTCGGCACAGGGGGGACGCGTTTCTGGCCTGCCCGTTCCGTCCCGTTCGTTCTGTGCGTCGTAATGGACCGGACCAAGGCAGAACTGTTTGGTCCTTCACGTGTACCGCGCGCTGAAAACATCCTCGCTGACAGCGAAAAGGTTGGTGGAATTTCGGCTGTGCGTTGATATAAAGCTCACACATTCAGCTAGGAGCATTCGACGTGACCCCGGATCCTCAATCGCAGATCGTCGCGCCCGCGGAAAGTAGGGCACAGTGCCTGGCGACTATGCTTACGGGCAGGATCGAATCGTTCCAAGCTCGACGCCGACAGAACAAGCAGAAGGCCTTTTGGCTCCACATCGCCGGCACAACTCTTAGCGCCCTGACGACCATTTTTTTGGGAATTCAAGCACCAGATTCGAAGAACGCGATGCTTTACCTGAAGAACACCGCGCTCTGCTTCAGTGCGCTTGTCACTGTGTTTGGCGCATGGGAAGCGTTCTTCGACCATAGAGGATTATGGGTCAAGTACACCAGGACACACGCGCAGTTACTTTCCATCAAGGCCAGCTTGGACTATTTGATGTTAGGTGGCACAGACATTAAGCAAGAAGAAGTAGATGCCCTCTTCAGAAAGTTTGAAGATGTCATCGCTGAATCGAATGATTCGTGGCTGCAGCTCCGATCAGAAAGCAAAGCCAAATGATCGCTGCGTGGTGACCAAAATGCGACTATATTGACCCGGGCCTGCAGTGTGGTTTCAGCCATAGAACCAGCCTACCTGCCGTTTCCACAGCCCTCCACAGCGGTTTCGCCTATCCTTCGCCTCATGGCAAGCATAGGTTTCGCGACGGCATCGCCCAACCTCGGTATCGACCTGGAGCAGCACCTAGCCATGTGCCGCGGCGAAACCTGCGCGGCCTGCCTAGGCTACCTACCGGCGCGCGACGCATCGATCCGCGGGCTCCGTCTCTGCGCCCACTGCTGGCCCGTCTCTGGGGTTCCATGGACTGCGCTGCATGCCGCTCTGACGTGGGCACCGGACGAAGGCTGGAGTATGTGCTTCTGCCATCCCAGCCCGAACACAAAGGGCCTCCCGTCAGCCACTGGCTCCTGCTGCACGACAGGGCGGAATGCATCGCAATCCTCAAGTCGTACCCATGCCGCAATAGTTGAGATACTTGTGCGCAGCGTCTCACGAATCGAAAATTTCATGAGAATGAATCGCACCAACGCTCCGTTGCCGGTTTATTAAGGGCTTGATGAGACCCAGCAGGGACGCTATCAGTGCGACGTTCGCAGGCCGTCTCTCGGGACGGCACCCCGCTCTCCTTGATAGAGGTTCTGAAAGAGCTTGCGAGTGATTGAGTAACACTCACAGGCAGCATTCTCAAGGGCGGGCCGATCCACGATCTTGACATGCCCTCGGTGATATTCAATCAGGCCGTCGCGCTGCAGCGTTCCGGCGACTAATGTTACGGTTGATCGCTGAGCCCCGAGCATCTGCCCAAGGAACTCTTGGGTAAGCGGCAGATCCGGCTCTCCAAGACGATCCTCGACCATCAATAGCCATCGGGCTAAACGTTCTTCAATCTCGTGAACCCGGTTGCACGCTGCAAGCTGCCCAAGGTTCAGACCGTCGTACTGAACATGCTGCAGGACCAAACGATGCAGGTCTGGGTTCTCTAGGAAGGCCTTCTGGAACTTTCGAAAGTCCATTCGAAGGCCGCTGCCCCCAATCTGCATGAAGCATCGAGCTGATCCCCGATGTGGTCCAAGCAATTGAAGACTGCCGAGAAGTCCCTCGCGTCCGAGTAGACCAACCTCGACCCCTTCGCCGGCGGCCATCTGAGTGACGAGCGACGCGACGCCAGAAGTTATGAAGTGGACATAACGAGGGGTCTGTTCAGGCTCGAAGAGGACGGTGTTGACGGGAAGGAGAACAGGTTCGAGATCGGCAGACAGTTTAGCCTGCACATCGGCTGGTAGTGATGCGAGAAGAAGGTTCGAATGGGGAAAGGCCACGGGTAAGTTCCTTGGAGGAAATCGCAAGGGAGTGCCGCCATCCATTTAGCGGGAGAAATTGCGAACTACTGAGCGAGAGGGGGGCTGCGTCCTACGGGCTCACTTCAAGCGTACGCCTTGTATCGTGACTGTGCTGATGCCTCCCGAGCTGGTGGGCCGCATGCGGGACCTGAGATGGAGCGCTGATGCGCTGCGGATCCGAGCCGGACATCACGGCGAAGAAGCCAGCCAAGGCCGCGAAGCAGACGTACGCCTTGAAGGTCCACGCGCCGCACGCGGCCGAAGCGCAGACCTTCGCCTTCGCCGGTCTATGGGAAGAATGGCACAACAAAGCGGACGAGACCTGGCTGCAGAGCTTCACGATTCTGACCACGGAGCCGAACGACGTGACCCGCGACGTGCACAACCGCATGCCCGTCATCCTGCACGAAAGCGACTGGGACGAATGGCTCCTGCGCGAGGGCCCGGCGCCCGTCCACCTGCTGAAGCCGTTCCCCGCGGCTGAGATGAGCAAGCGGCCGGTGAGCAAAGACGTCGGGAATGTTCGCAACAATCATCCCGAGTTGCTGAACAGCAAATAGCTCCCTCAGTCAGCTAACTCGGCAAGGCTTCACCTCGCTGCGAAATCTCTGGCGCCGGAGAAGTCCCAAGGCTGCTAGATCCTTCGTGGGAGGCCCTACTGTACCCCTGGCGGTCAAGCCATTTGCGCCCGTACAGGACAAGCGGGCGTTCGTAGTAACGGTACGAAAGCCAGCAGGCAAGGATCGTAAGAGGAAGCGTGATGACTACAGCTTGATGTTCTGTCATCCGAAACAGCCTCCGCGCCGCGTCCAGAAAGAAGAGGTGAAAGAGGTACATGCCATAGCTGATGGTGCCCAGAAAGCCCAGCACGCGCCACCGCAGAACACGCGAGACGAAGGACTCGGGATGCGTGAGCACGTAGGCAATCAGCGCCATTGATCCGAATGCGACGAGAGTAAATCCGATGCTGTCGAACAGGCGCGAATTCATCGCGTGATGGAAAGTACAGGGAAGCGAATGGAAAGACCCAGAGCTATCGCTGCGACGGCGATGCCGTAGTAGCTGGCGAAGCGTTGCACATGCATCTTCGCGGTTTGGTTCTCCAGCAAGAGCGCGAGCAGTGCCCCGGCTGAGAGCCCGTCCAGGCGAAACGGCGTGAAGAAGTAGATGTATGGCGCATTGTGCTCGGAACTGAAGATCGCGCGCAGAATCGGTTCGCAAGCCAGGACAATCACAAACAGCACAGCGCAAGATCTTCTGCTCAGATACCGGATGGCGAACGGCTGAAGTAGGTAGAAGTGCTCTTCCACAGCCAGGGACCACAGCACCAGGATGGAAGGAATCGCGAAGCGAGCGGATGCGCTCGCGTAGTCGCCCAAGGTGAACACGTAAAACGCAAACTTGCTATGGACGGGCCGGTAGAAAACCTCGCATACCAACAAGGCAAGAAGGAGGGGCGGCAAAATTCTCGCAGCCCTTTTCACGTAAAAGCGTTTCCAGAAGTGCGGCTCATGACGCGCGGTACGTAGGCCCGAGGTAATCAGATACCCGGAGAGAACGAAGAAGATGTCGACCCCCGTCCAACCATGCGAAAACAGCCTATGGTGGTGGAAAAACACCATAAGGATCGCAACGCCGCGCAGACCATCGAGCGCGTAGACGTGCGCCTCGCCTTTGCGTATGGGGGTAGGCCCGGTGCTGGTAATTGCGGGTGAACTGGACACCAACCGACGCCCCAAATAAGCTGGATGGCTGCGCTCAAAGCGTTTCAGCCGCTGTCATGGGAAGCCCAGTGCTTCTAGAGTAAGTTACTCTTAAGCTTTCCTTAAGGTTACGCAGTACGTAGGTGTTCCGTGACTTCTCGCCCCAGCTAAGAACCTCAACAGCAGCACCTCCCAGGTGCTGCAATCACTAAATCTTGCTGGGGAGCAAACCCATATTCGAATGCTGGTCAGCGTATTTACCGCCCGCATGATCTGCTGATGCTGGCAGGTGTGGCCGACAAGAGGAAGAACTGCACGGGTGCTTCAACCGCTGTTCTCTCTCTGGTAGGATTCGTTCATGTCGGCGCGACTTCTGGTTGAGCGGCTCCGGGCGTTCTATAAATCGTGGATGTCCCGTCGCCCATGCCCTCTGTGCGGACAAGCCAGCGCCAGCAACCCCAACAAGTGCTCCGAGTGTCTTTACAATGCCGTCATGGATCGAGCAGCGCCCTGAAGCGCAGCAATCCCGCCGCGCTCGCTGCGCCTTTAAGCCCCAGGATGTACGCGCGATCAGGAGTCTCTGTCTCCTGTCGAGCATGCTCAAGGCTACCTAATCAATCCCACCACTTTTCGTGAGCACCAACAATTCGAGTGCCTGTACATAGGTGCGCCCGTTCGCTTTCCCATCCTCCATCAGTGCTTCGTACTCTTCCGTCTCGCCCACAAGATGCCACGCAAGCACTTCCAGGCGCTTCACATAATCCGTGAACTCTTCAGGCGTCCGGTCTATGGACATGCTCGCAAGAATAGCAGCGCGCACTAAGAGGCTCTCTCCGTGTCAGTCGGACTGGAAACCGCGCCAACGATCCGCAGTTTGTTCATCCATCGGGACGCTCTCACACGTCACCTCACAGCACCACGTCTTCAGGAGCGGGAATGCTACCTCATGACGTTGGAAACAGCAGGACATAGCAAGAGGTACATCGCCGAGCGTGCCTCGTCGATCTTGGTTGTTGAGGAAGCTGTTCGACCTGGGCTGGAAGGCCGCATTGGGAAGCGGGAGATAGCCTCTGCGCTCACTCAGCGAAGATCGGGTGCGGGAGCCGGCGCCCGGAAAGAGTTTTCCGCGGCCGCTCGAAGCTGGTTCCGGTTCTTGGGCCTATACACGGAGGGGAGGTCGGGCGAGCGCCCCTCCGCTGCGTTGCTGTCCGCCTTTGAAGCCGCTCTACTCTCCGAAGGAAGGTACTCACCCGTTACCGTACGGAGCAGCCTGCCTCCAATTGCTGCGTTCCTGGACTGGTCGGATCGACAAGGAAACTGCTTGGACGAGATCACCCCGAACCATGTGCAGGACTTTTTAGCTGCGCAGACCTTGGCGGGATGGAGCCGCCGCACGGTGGCCAATGCCGGTCGATCCCTTCGCATGTTCTTCTGCTTTGCCGAACGACGGGGTTGGTCCAAGACCGGCCTGAGCCGGACCATACAGACCGGGCCGGTGCTTCGACGAGGCACAAGCCCAAGCGGGCCACCATGGAAAGAGGTTCGTCGGATGCTCAAGGCGCTCGACCCTTCTGTGCCCTCGGAGTGCCGCGCAAGGGCCATCCTCTTCCTTGCTTCGATCTACGGGCTCAGGCGGTGTGAGCTTGCGAGGTTGAAACTGGATGATTTCGACTGGGGGCAAGGAACGTTGACAATCCGACGTGCAAAGCGCGGCCGTGTGCAGACGTTCCCAATTCAGCCCGAAGTTGGCGATGCGATCATCCGCTACCTTCGAGAGGTTCGCCCTCACACGAATCACCGGCACGTGTTTCTCACTCTTCATCGGCCGCATAGACCGGCTGAGAACCTCGGACCGTCCATGCGTAAAGTCATGCGGGCGACGGGCGCGTTTCAGCGCGATTGGGGTCTACACGCACTGAGGCACGCTTGCGCGACTGAACTGCTTCGACGAGGAACGTCTCTGCAAGGCATCGCTTTATTCCTTGGTCATCGTGACTTGAGCAGCGTGAGTATCTATGCCCGCTCGGACGAACGGGCGCTGCGGCGAGTCGCCGATTTCGACCTCTCGGGGCTTGTTTGAAGCTTGCAGTCGCTGTCGACCAGTACCTTGCCTATCGGCGAGCAGTCGGCTCGACCGCCATAAGCAGCGCGGCAACCCTCAAGGCTTTCTGCCGCTGTTGCGGCGATATCGCTCTCGCGGACGTCACACAGGACTTGGTTGTGACCCACGTGAGCAGGCCCGGGCGAGCGGCATCAACCAGGGCGAGCGTGTTCAGTGGGATAAAGTGCTTCTTTGCTCACCAGCAAGCACTTGGACGCACTCAAGATCTTTGCCTGGCGCCCCTTCCGAGGAATCGAGAGCAGAGGCCGCCCCGCATTTACACCAAGGATGAGATACGCGCGCTGCTGGAGGGCGCCGTCGTTTGTCAATCGACCAGTTTCAGTTGTGACGCAGAGACACTTCGCATCGCTTTGCTACTGCTCTACGCCACAGGTGCGACCGCAACTGAGGTATTGCGCTTACGAGTCTCTGATCTGGATCTTCAACGCCGGATCATCGGCTTGGGCTCTAGCGCCACGAAGCGCTGGATCCCAGTGGCGGTCCCGCTGGCAAAGCTCCTGAGAAGGGTGATTGGCGGAAAGCGAGCTGATGACGTTCTCCTGTGCAATCGACATGGCTCGCCATTGTCTCGCGCCTATCTGGGGGCGCGCTTCCAGCGCCTCACCCAACAGGTGAAAACTGGGAACGACATCGGAGGGAAACCGCCAAGGCTTCAGGATTTCCGTTATACCTTTGCAGTTCACAGGATCGAGAGCTGGATTCAGCAAGGGGCAGACCTCAATGTGCTGCTCCCGGCACTCTCAACCTATATGGGCTATGCGGATCTTCGTAAAGCAGAGGAGTTCCTGGCGCTCACACCAGAACGCTTCCGGGAAGACCTGGAAAAGCTCAGTCCCGCAAAGCATCGTCGAACTTGGAACGACGATCCGCGGCTGCTGGCTTTTCTCACACGCCTCTGACCACCGTCGGGAGCTATCCTGCTGCAATGACGGGGCACTACGAGGGGAAGGTCGTCGCAACCTGGCTGAGCGATGGCCGCAACATGCAGATTGAGGAGCCATTCGCCTACATTGACATCGCGGAACTGCGCTGGGACGTTCCTGCCGAAGCCCGGGTCGATGGCGCTTCGATCCCGCGCTTTCTTTGGACTCTTCTTGGCGGACCCTTCGAAGGAAAGTACCGCGACGCATCTGTCGTTCACGACTGGTACTGCGATGTCCGGACGAGACCCTGGCGTGCTGTTCATCGCATGTTCTTCGAGGCCATGCTCACATCAGGCGTCGGCACATCGCAAGCGAAGATGATGTACGCAGGCGTGATGCTGGGCGGCCCAAAGTGGAGCGAGAACGCTGTCAGCAACGCTATCCTCTCGCAATCCCGCGCTCTGATTGCGACCAGGCGAGAGTCGGTACAAGGCAAGTCGCAAGGGGAACACGCCGGGGCGGTCTTTCAGATTGCAGCATCCATCGACCACACCGGTCTCGCTGACACGCAGCGGGACCCTCTGATTGCGTTCGCTGACGACCTAGCGATTCGTCCGGCTCGACTGGCGAAGCTGCTCCAAACAAGACGAGGTTCCAAACAGCCGCAGAAACTTGCCGTGCGATATCGCCCGTCTCAAGCCAAGGCTGAGCGGGTTGTCCAATCCGCGACTGACCTTGATCTTGACGGCATCGACGCCATGATTGAACGCGAAACCAAGGGCTTGAAGCTGATGGCCGCAACGCAATAAAGGTCTAGGAGGTTCTGTCTCTCCGCCGGTAGGAACGACACGTGTGGCGAGTCATTCGGCACAGTACGATCAGCCCCGTCGATCGCATGAGGCTCAGAAATACCTCAAGTTGATTGCTAGTAGTGCTCTCTACAGAGAGCAAGCCGCCAAGGCATGGCGTGCGAAGTCTAGCGAAAGTTCGACTTCCTTGAGCGAGTTTTGCAGCTTCTCCTTCGAAACGATGCTCGTAGTTGCTGAGAGGCAACGTCGCAACGTATCCGCTGTTCTTTCGAGATTGCACATGGAGATGCAGAGAGACAGTTTGGCAGCCGAGTTGTCGTCCGCCGAGGCATTCATTGGCGCGAGTCTAGCAGGCCGCAAGCAATCTCATGGAAGTTTGTCGAGTCGACCGGACCAAGCTACGCAGCAATGCGCTGATCTGCTATGTCTCCTCTTCTTCCCCTGCATACATTGCTTGCAAATAATCCAGCTCGGCATACTCAGCAGAATCGGCCGGGACCTTCTTCATGTGTTCACGAATGAGCTGCCGAAACTGTTTTGGATCGAACGGACCGCCGTCGTCCAGCAGATGATCACCTTCCCAGTAAAAAGCCATGCGGTGCTACTCCCCGTCTCGCCTTTCCCTTGTCCAGCGATCAACGAAGGGGCCAACGGCATGTCTCACATCTGCCGAGCTTTAACTAAGAAGTCGCATTTCGCTGATCACGTTGTGCGTGAATACATGCGCCAATTGAGTCGTTCGCATGAGCACAGCCAGAGGCCATCGCCTCCTCGCGATCGCCTAGGGATGCCAGTGGTTCACGGGCTATTCGCGCAGCATCGCTCTATGACTTCCGAGAAGACTTATCATCGCAATCTGGCTCGGGGGCGATCGGTCCACCATAATCGCATTCGACGGTGAAATCTGGCTCAGGCACTTGCCAATCGCATGACGATGAGCACAGTAATGTCATCATCCTGAAGAAAGCTTGCCGCCGTGTTTGCGACGTGTTCGGCTGGGCCGCTGCTGCATCAGTTGGCTAAGCCGGTCGAAGCCGCAGAGCTCTCCATGAAAGAGAGATGCGCCACCAGAAGCGAGCTCCCCGAATGCCAGCGCGTGGTGGCAGCCCGACGATACAGAAGATGGTCGCGGGGAAGCTGCTCCCAGTTGTGGTCATCGAAACCCGGTTGCGCCCAGGCAAGGTCGTCTCCGGTATGGAATTTCCATAGCCCGGAAATAGGCGTGTGCCGCTGCCAATGCCGACGGCACTGAACGCTGTGAGGGTTCCGGAGACGTAGCGGAGGGCTTTTCTGCTGGCGCGCTTTGAGCGCCGCATACAGGAGACATCGCCAAGCAGAACACCAACGAGTACAGAAAAAGACGCACGCCGGCCTTCAGCTCGCCCAGCACACCAGTTGAAAGCATGCGCAAACTATAGCAGCGGGATCCATTATGCCCCGCTGAGCTTCCACGCAGATAAGGACAACTGCCGCTTCGGAAGCAATCATCGTTCGACTACAGACGCGGCGAACTCGGTGGCAGCTCGTGTGGTTTAGGCTTTGCTCTTGCCCTGTGCAGCCCAACGCTTCTTCTGAGCGGCGGCAATCCTTGCCCTTGCCTCAGCGCTCATGATCCGCTTCTTCGGCGCAGCCGTAACCGTGCTGCTCTTGGGGCGACCGGGACCGCGCTTCGTTGGTTCAGAGTTCGGCAGTGTCTCAAGGATGGCGCGGGCCTGCTTGAGACGATTAATCTCTCGATCTAGAGCTTCGATGATGCTTTGGGTATCCATAACTCCCCAAAGTAGCACGTGTTAGCTGACCTCCCGCTCCAGTGAAAGCCCTCTCCTAGCTGATTGCCTAGTAGGAGATCCTGGTCACTCGGCAGGTCCGTATGCTCTGAGGGGTACTGTATTGGGTTCGCCACGCTCATCCAGCACAGCTTTAGCAGCGTAAGCGCTGGCACTATCCATCGCGGGCCAACTGTTCCGAAGCCAATCTGAGGGCATCTCT
Organism: Terriglobus aquaticus; assembly: GCF_025685415.1. Classification (NCBI taxonomy): domain Bacteria; kingdom Pseudomonadati; phylum Acidobacteriota; class Terriglobia; order Terriglobales; family Acidobacteriaceae; genus Terriglobus; species Terriglobus aquaticus. The sequence goes on along the minus strand of NZ_JAGSYB010000001.1, from coordinate 2,185,136 downwards.
CGAAATGTAGCCGCGAGGGTCTCGATAGCTTTTGTCATCACGTTCCCTTTACATGCCAGCCTGTCGCATCCGTCTAGCGGTGCGCTCGAAGACTCGCTCTGTGAGGTCACACCTTCAACCTGGGAGAAGAGGTGTCATATAAGGGACGCAATAAGCCGACAAGTAGTTTTCACTCAGCGCAACCGCGAGATGCCCCTTTTGTGGCATTACCGAATACGCACGTAGAGCGTCACAGTTGTCTGCCTCTGTCGGGGGATGCTGCTATGGCAGCTCTGCATCAAAATGTAAGAGGAAAAGCAAACACAGACCTGGGAGAAGAGGGACTCTGGAAACGGAGTCCCCATTTTTTGTTCCCGGACGATCTGCTCTGACCGGATCACTTCCGACAAGCCGACTTCCCGTTACCGATCTGGTCGCGAAGGCGGGTGGAAAGATGAGAGTGGCCCTTCGGCGTTGAACAGCCAGGCCTGAAGCTCAGGCGCTTACGGTTAGTAGGCCGGTTACCCGCAGCGGCTCGCGCGTCCCTTCGCGGGCGACGGACACCACCGTAATGTCGTCATCCTGCCCGAAGCTGCACGCCGTCTCGGCCACCCGCTCGGCGCTTGGCCTTTCGCGCATCAGCGCCGCCACGCGTTCAAAGCCGTACAATTCGCCTTCGTGGTTCCGCGCCTCCAGCACGCCATCGGTCATCAGCGTCAACGTCTCACCCTCTCCGAAACGCGTGTGTTCCTCGTCGTACAACGCATCGGCAACAAGCCCCAGCGGCAGCGATGCCGGCACCTTCCACTCCACGCCATCGCGGAAGGGCGACAGGTGCCCGGCATTCGCCAGTGTCGCCGTGCCGTCCGCGTCAAGCCGCAACACCAGGCAGGTAGCGAAGCCGCCCTGGGTGCGGCCCAGCAGGCGGCGGTTCAGCCCCGCGAGAATCGCGGCAGGGCTGCGGGTGGCCTCGGCCAGCGTGCGCAGCGTGCCGACGATGAGGGAGACAGTCATGGCGGCCTTGAGCCCCTTGCCGCTCACGTCGCCCACGATGATGAGCGTGCCTGCACCGGGGTCGTCCGGGTCCGGCGGAATCACTTGGAAGAAGTCACCGCCCACCTCCGCCGCGGGCTTGTAGACGCTGGCCACGGCCAGGCCGGGGACGGACGGGATCTCCTCCGGGATCAGGACGTTTTGCAACTCCTGCGCGGAACGCATCTCCGCTTCCAGGTGCGCCTGGCGGTGGCCCTCCTCCATCTGTCGCCGCACGACCGGGACGGCCAGCGTAAGAATCAACAGCCAGCCAAGCAGCGCGAATGCTGAGAAATGATACGTCCCTATCGTCAATCCCCAACGGACCATGCGCTCCTCGACGGCTGGCCAGAAGGAGCCTGCGAAATTGAGAGCAGGTGACCAGGCACCGTAGATAGCCGCGATCAAGCCCAGAGGAACCAGCGATGAGGTCTTCTTGCGGGCCAGCCCGAAGCCGACCAGGAAGACAGGGAAGAAACACATCGCTGTGGAGATTTCCGTCGTTACAAAGTCCGTGCGAAGGATCCCCGGGCCGGCAGTCTGCCAGAACCAAAGGGTGCTGGAGTCGATGAGGCTCGCCGTCACAACGACGGCGATCACGGCTGCGGTGATCACGCGCCATCGCCTGCTCGTGTTCAAGCCGAAGATCCAGAGCAGCGTCAACCAGAGCCCGACGTCTTCGCACAGCACCTTGATCTGCTGTAACAGCTCATCCGTCACGAAGGGTACGCTTCGTGTCGATACGGATGCCAGAGCTGCGAGCGGGTACGAGAACAGCAGGAGCGCCAGCCAGAGATAGAGCCAGTCTCGGCGCCCCCGCAGAAAGAGCAGGAAGCTGATCAGTCCTCCGGCGCCGATCAGGAACGCAGAGATGGTGGCTGGAAGACGTCTGTCCACGCGGCGGAGGGAGGCGAGCTGCGACTGCTGCTGCAAGAGGGAGACGCGGCCCAGCCGCGGCGCGCCATGCAGTCCTCCGTCTGCCGGATCGCCTACCGTTGATAAAGGAGGCACCCAGAAGCGCAGGGCGAGGACGCCCGCGGTAGCCTCGCCGTTGCTCAGCGGAAAGATACCGTCCTGTCCGTAGTAATACCAGACTGCGTGCGGCGGCAGGCGGCCGGAGCTGCCGATCAGTTGCCCGTTCCAGTACACCTCATACGCGCCATCGGACTCAGGGATGAAGAGGCCCAGCGGCTTGCTGCCCGGGCCGATCTCCAGCCGCTTGCGGTACCAGGCATAGCCGGTGTAGCCGGGATGCCCCTGCGCGCCCCAGGGCTCCTCCGACGTAATGGCCTGCCAGCCAGAGTCGTTGAACGCCGGGTTGGCCCACGACGGATCGTCGCCGGTGTGGAACTGCCACGTTCCCTTGATAGGCACGACCCCCGGTCCGGGGTCGGCAATCTTGAAGGTCTGCGCGCGGGCGCCGACGCACATCACCGCCGCCAGAAAGAGCCACAGCAAGCGGCAGCGAGGTTCGTGAACAACAGCCGGTTCAGGATTGAAGGACGAAAAGAAGAGCTTTAGCGAACCGATGTTGCACATAAGGGCGCAGGCCTCCTGGAACCTAGGCGAGGTAGAAATGATCTGTGGCGCAAAGTGCCGCCAGTGTACGATATCGGGCGAAACGCGGGCACCTGTCACGTAATCCGGCGCAGAGCTGACATCATCGACTTCCCAGGGCTGTGCGCGTTCGCCGTAAGCGCGCACGCCGGGCCGGATAGGTCCTGAGATACGCCGTTGTGGGGATCGACGGGCGTCACTTCCGAGAAGCCGACTTATCGAGATTGAGAGAGGGCGCGGCGGTCAGGAGCGGATTGCCTTGGCGATCCCGGAAAGTCCGAGTGCAAGGGGAAGCGACCCTATGAGGATCACCAGAGTGCCTCGTCCAGAAGGATCCCTGAAGAAGTCCCACCACATCGTCGTTCCTATAGCAAATACAAAGAGCGAGAGCAGGAGGAACCCTGCGCGCTGAAGGCGTGTCTGATGTCCTGATCCGATCCAGGAATGTAAGAAAGGTGCCCGTTCCGCTAAGGCCTTCTGCAGCGGATCATGTCCCTCGCCTTGAAAATCCATATTCATCAGAGCTGTGTCTGCCCAGATCGCATACGGAGACTGTAGCGCACTAGCCGGGGTAAGTCCTGATGAACGCCATTGTCGTCGGTAGGGAGGACTTTGAGCCGTCCCGGAGCGGCTTTCCTTCTCAACTGACGAGAAGCCGACTTACCAGGACTAATGGATTCGGCTAGCATGATTGGGTGAGCTGCACGTTCCGCAACTTGTTCCTGCTGCTTCTTTCCGTTCATACAGCTGCTTGTCAGGCGACACAGCCTTCTGACTGCACTAGCCTCAGGCACCGACCACGAAGGGTGTCCTGCCTCTGCGGAACGGTACATATATGTGTTGGTGATCTCTGCAACAACCCCTCGGTTTACGATCTGGACGAACAGATCATCGTGGAGCTTCGATCTAAAGATGGCGCCGTTCTAGAACGGCAGACCGTACACGACGTCGTCCACGAGGAGCATGGAAAGACTCAGGACGGAACAGCTACCGTCTACCAGAAGGAAGATCGTGCGTTTTCATTTCACGGCAGAGGCAATGGTACATATTCACTCGCTTTTATCCTTCAAAAGCAGGGCATACCGCAACCAGCAGTCGTCTGGTATGTGAAGTACTCCGAAGAGAAAAACTCGACACCCGAGCCGTTTTACGTAGTAGAACCGATGTGTCCAAAGCTGAATTGATCGTAAGCGCAAGTCTGTTTTCGTTGGCGACTAACGACAAACGCCGTTGTGGAAAGTGGAGACTTCGAGCAGCTGGCACGATGGTCGGACCAGAATCACTTCCGAGAAGCCGACTTAGCAGGATCGATCTCTCTGAGTGATGAGGAGCGCTCCGAATCCTGAGCGCTCCTCTTTGGTCGCATATTCTCGACTAGATAGTTCCGGTGGATGCCGGCGTCGAGACAACGGGCGGCTCATCAAGGTGAGCGACCGGCTTCATCGCACCGATCTGCTGCAAAATTCCCACCTCGTGCGAGGCTCCCCAGCGCTCAACAATCTTTGCGTCCGAGTTGAACTTCGATATCTGCATACCGCGAACTTTGATCTTTTTTCCTGTTGCAGGGATGCCGTTGAACGGACCATCCTGCGTTCCAGTGATGGTGTATGCAAAACCCACGTTGTTCTCATCCGCAAGCATATGTTCGACGGCAATCTTGAAGTCTGGAAACGCTGAATGAAACTGCGTAAACCACTGCACAAAGCCCTGTGGGCCGGGACCTTGATCGTCTGCAGGATCATTGTCCTTGACAGCCGGATCAAAGACTTCAGTCAATCGTTCAAAGTCATGGCTGTTAATGATTTCGCCCATCTTCTTCTGCGTTGCGACGTTTGCTTCTTTGCTCATATTCTGAACCTCCACCATAGGATGCAGGTAAGCAGGTTGAAACCGCACCGCCTCAACTGCCATGCGGGTACTTGGCGCCTGATGTCAGCTCGAGTCAGCGCGAGGCGCAAGTCCTGATAAACGCCGTTGTGGGAAGCTGACGAGCGATTCGGATCGGGTACGGCTCTCCTGGCCGGACCACTGCCCACAAGCCGACTTGTCGGGACCAAGCCGCTACTCTGCTCTACGTGAGCGCAACCAGGCGCTTGGATTCCACCATTTACGAGCAGATGCCTTGGCCGGTCGGTTCAGTTCATAAGTTCGATGAACCACCATCCCTCAAAGTGTGCAGCGTAATCTCTGCCGCGTGTATCACGTATCGAAACGTCGCAAATGTAAGGGCTCTGTGGCTCCCTTGGAATCGGACTCGGCAGGGTACGCTGCAGATCGTAAGACAAAGTAAGAGTGGCGGATTGGATCAGCTCTCTGTCTGACCCGGCGCTCTGGACCAAGCGGAGGAACATCTTCGAATACCAATCCGGCAAAGCGGAAAGAGGCTTTTGCAGGAGTGTTGCTGGGCTACCTCGACCGCTGAGCAGGTCAATTGTCAAGGTGTCCTCTCCGCTCTGCCGTGCAAAACGCAGGATATGTCCCAACGAGTAATCGTCTTCGGAGTAGTTCATCGAGCTGGTGAAGGAGCTACCAAGGTTGTGTGCAACTCCTTTGAGAACCTTTGTTCTAGGCATGCAGGACTCGCTCTTGTTCGATCCGGCGATTCTATCGCCCATCGCTGGATAGCTCCCGATAAACGCCGTTGTAGGAAGTTGAGCGGGACACGGAATGGCCTGTGGATTGGGTTCGCCTTATGTTCGCCTATACTGGCGTACATGGGTGGGCCGAGAGCATCCACAATCCGGCAGATCGAACGGGGCGCAATCTGCTGCAAATGCCGCAACATGCTGCCTCCCAGGGAGGACGGCTGCACAGGCGCACGGCTCTGCCTTCGCTGCATGGAAGCACAACTCAAAGTCGTCATCATGGCGTTCGACTTCGATCTCGCAACGAACCACTATCGCGTGACGTTCACCGAGGCAGATGGCATGACAGCTCTGCCCTGGACGGGCCGGTATAAGACACAGGAACCGCTCTATAGGATCGTCAATGCCAGCTACCAGCCCATGCATGCAGAGAGCGAGATGGAACGAAAGCTGTTCTCTACCCGGCGTGGCATGGTGCGCCTGCGACTCTTGCCTGGACAGTACGAACGCCTGAAGCGGTCACGGCCCGGCTCGCAATGAAGATCGGCCGCTATGACAAAGCTGTAGACATGAGCAGGCTTGGTTGGGCCGTGCTGATCGGGGCTTGCTCGTGCTGTAGAGCCACGGAGGCAGGTTGTGCTGAAACAGCAAGGCGCCGGATGTGTCTACACCCGACGCCTTGGCCATCACTTAGGAGTTGATCTGCTATGAAAAATTCCAAGCTAGGCAGCCATCAGGTTATCCCGCCTGCCGCGAGCCGTCTAGACGCGTCGTAATCCTGGCAGCGTCAGATCTTTTTCCTCTCTGTAGCCAGATGTCCCCTGATCTCGGTTTGACATTCGTTAGCATCGTTCGATGGGCCGCTTCCTCGTACATGTACATGTTCCAGCGGGCGTACAGTCCGAGCTAGACCAAGTCATAACGGACCTCATGGAAGAACATGGATTCACCAAGGATTGGAAGATCGGCTCTCGCAACGTCTTCTTAGCTCCTGGGCTGTATGGCGGTGAAAGCACCGGTGATGATGCGACCGTGACGAAGGCCCTACAAGCTGTCTTGCGCAAGGCGATCAGTGACGACCTTATCGTCTTCGTCTTGCATGCTGAGAATGTCCTTCCGGTTGCTCCACCATCTTGGCTACCGAAAGCCTCCGTCTGGTATCCCGGACAGCATTAACATAAAGGCCCAGGCATCGCGCCTGGGCCTTCTGTCACGTTCTGCTGTTCCCTTGCTAGGCAGCGAAGCGACGACGTGCAGCACCGATCACACCGAGCACACCTGTGCCGAGAAGAGCGAGGCTGGACGGTTCAGGTGTGGCAGCTGTGTCGATTGCGAAGGTGATTGTGCTTCCTGCGGCGACCGTCACTCCTACAAGCGATATATTCAGATTTCCGTTTGTGAGAGAAAAGTCGCTGCTATTGAAGTCTGTTCCCGTCGTGCTTTGAAACAGAGCAGATGTGAATGGAGTCGTCAAATCCGTGTTCGTCACCTGGGTCAATGCGTACATAAAATCTTGGCCGAAGGTGAGAACAAGAGAGTTGGCGCTGAAGTTCTCTGTAAAGGACAGGGAGGGGTTAGAGACGGTAAACTCAGCGCCAGAGCCAACCGTAGCTGTTGCGCTACTGCAGGCAAGGCCAGAGTTTGAGTTGGTCTGGTTACAAGAGACGGTGTTGCCGATTAGAGAATCAGCTTTGGCAGCAAGGCTGAAGGCAAGCATGGCTGTGGCAGCCGCGAAAAGGCGTAGGCGCAAGGGGGAAACTCCTGATGTGATGTGCGCCCAGCGTACGTCGGTTTCTGACGTTCTCTTGTCGGCAATAGAAGCTGAAAAGGCGACCTTGTGCGGCTCACGCATCGTTTTGTGTGTCCGCTAAACTTTCCGCATGTGTGGTCGCTACCGTCGCCGTTCCGACAAGCAGAGGATCGCGGAGGTGTTCCATGCCGCTGTGGGCGACCTCTCAGACCTAAACTTCGCACCCGACGACGACATCCGGCTCACCACAACACAGCCGATCATCCGAATGAACCGGGACAGCGGAGACCGGGAACTCATACCTGCCGGTTGGGGCTTCATCCCTTCGTGGCAGAAGCCGAGTGAGAAGTTTCCTCCTACGACCTTCAACGCTGTGCCGAGGGCATCGAGAAAGCCGGGATGTGGCGCAACTGGTTCGTTCTACGAGTGGCACAAGATCCGGGCCAAGAACAATCCGAAGTATGAGAATAGGCATAGCAGACGGCCAGCCGTTCGCGTTCGCGGGCTTGTGGGATACCTCACCGGCAACACCGGCTGAGTTTGTCGAGCCGAACAGCCGCTGATTCAGAGATGCTGCCTGCCGCGAACGCTAATCACACGGCGGGAGCCACGCACGAGAGCAGAGTGACGGTTTAGGCGCTCTCCACCCCGAACAGGCTGAGCGGGTGCGAGACCTCTTGCGCGAAAAGATCACTCGTTCGCTGAGATCTCGGAGGGCCTTTCCGAGATGCGGCTATAAAGGTTAGCGAGACACGCGAGTTCGAAGAACAGTGGGCTCTTCGGTTCTAGTTCCGCCATGTGCTCAAGAATGATTTGCCTCATTTCGTCCGCGTCTCTACCGACGCGTTTGCCTTTGGTCGACTGATCCTTCTTCCATTCAGGTGTCATGCTTACCTCCTCACTTGTGACGCCAAACCACAGTCAAATCTGAGATAGCAATACTCGCCACCTCGCGACCCAGTCGGTACGATTGGCGACACAACAGGTACAACTTTCGAGCTAGTCTCGACAAGCTGCTTGTTTCCTGCATGGATGCGCGGCGCGCCACATCGACGAAGGGTCCAGGCGGTTGCCTGCGAGAAGCAAGGAGAGGGCACATCTGGGGCTTCCCAGAGGGCGCAGCTTCTTAAGCTGGGCTTCAGCTTAGTTCGCCTATACTGCGTTTCGCACGTCCCCTCGGATCCCAGGCCTTGGTGATCCCGTGCTGAAGAAGGCCGAACCGATGCATGCGGATCGATCCGCTTCAGCACGGGAGACGTGTTGAATTTTGCGGAGGATGAGGCTCGGTGAGATGTCGTCGATAGCAGGATTCAGTGAAGGGCTAACGACAATAGACTCCGCACACGACGTTTTAGCAAAGACGGTCAAGCACGACTTGCCGCGTATCGCGTTCCACTCCCTTGCACTTTCCAGGTCTCAAATGCCTTTGTTCACATCAGTTCGCAAATTCTTCGTCGCCTTCGTGCGCAGCGGCCGTACCGTGCAGCGGACTCGACCAAATCCCAAACCCAAATCGCTTCTGAGCACAGTTCTCGATTCCGAAGCGAAACGGCATTCAGCGAACACTTGCGCGCTTGTCATTGAAGACACCCGAGCCGCCATCGAAGCTGATCCCAACTTTTCAACCCTGCTCAAGCTGCACCGCTTGCAAAGGTTGGAATTGGTAGAGAGCCGGATGCCACATGGTGACTGTGCAGTGTGGATCACGGTCAAGCCCGGGGAACTGGTCGGTCTGCTTACCGGACCCGACGCCAGCGGCATCTGCGAGGCCTTGAGAAGTCGAGGTGAGGCATGGGGTCGTGTGCTTGAGGTCGGCGACACAGAGAACGGCACCTACAGGATTGACTTGATCTTGTTCTGGCGCAATGGGCCGCTCGCAAAGACTGAAGTGATTCCGCGGAACCGTGCTGCTTAGGCGTGCTGCATGACCTTCACGCTCACAAGCGCGGCGCCCATTTCAGACGCCTCAGCAGACAATGCCGAGGTTTCGTTCGAACTGCGTCTTCATCGCTTTCGCCTCATTCGCTGCTTTGAGAACCTTGAGCAAGCATCGGAAGTGCTTTCGGATCTCGGCCTTGTCTCAGATGCGGTCCGACCTCGACTGTTCCGCAGATTTGATAGCCCGAAGAGAATCGAGCTGCCTCCCGACTACGATGTCAGCTTCTTACCCTGGCTTGGGTTTGATATAGAGGACGTCGAATGAGAAGGGCTGGCTCCAGGAGAATCTTCAGACTGTGTTCCTCCGCAAGGAACCTCGGCGAGCACTCTTGCGAGCTCACCGAGCAACCACATAGGCAAGATCGGCTTTGCATGCACCCGATATGGCATGCTGGGTGGCAGCTGCTTGCCTAACAATCCAGGGACGTCGGCCGCTCCACTCATTAGCATCACTTTGACTTCAGGGTAGCTTCCTGCTATCTCGTCTGCCAGCTCGAACCCTGTCATCTTGCCGGCGAGCGAAACGTCAGACAAGACCAGATCCGGAGCAGATTGAACGACCTGGAAAATAGCGCTTTCAGCGTCCGCATACGTCGTGATGACGTAACCCGATCGCTCGAGGATTATGCCCAAGGTTTCAGCAACAAGTTCGTCATCTTCTACTAGGTAGATGCGTTTGGACGAAGACATATTTCTACTGCCTCACCTTCGACAAAGGAACGAAGTATAGCTCCTGTATAGAAACCTGCCGACCGCAAGGTGTCTGTGCGTAAGCTGCAAGACTGCCCAAACGCGAAACGTCCACGCCGTCGATCTGAAATGCGGAAACCGCTCTAGCGCTCTACGGCTCGTGAAAGTTAGCTGACAACGCATCGCGGCGGAAAGCGAATCAGGGATGATCTGCTACCTTGTCCAGAGCGAACAGCCGTTGCGATGTATATCCCAGCCGAGCAGCGCTGTAACGAGCATGATCCAACCGATAATTGCAATGCTAAATCTATAAAGCTTGAGCATGATGTCTCCGTCCTGCGACGCAGTGCGTCCGCGATGCAGCAACTACAAGGATGGCGGGAAGAGCGAAAGGCGCTCAGAGTCGCCGCTCTTGCCTGAGTGGCGATCTGTTTTCCGTCGCGCGAGATGATGCATTTTTCGGCCCGGTGTATTCACTCGGTGTCCATGTCGAACCCAAGCCACGGAAGGAAACTGACGTCATAATCTCGGTGTAAATTCGCGACGGCAGTTCCGTTCAGACCGGAAGTAATCTCCAGGCAATACGCTGATGAGATCAATCCGACTTGGCGCAGTTCCTCAGCGGCTTGGACCACTCCTTCGAAGCAGCGGACGAAGCGCAGACCACCATGACGTACCTCACACCAGACACAACCGAACTGGTCGAGCGAGATCACGAGTGTCTTCTCCTTGGAGGTCAGAAGCAATCGTTTGAACGATTGCCACAACGAAATCCAACGAATCTCGTCTGGCCGATTTGAGACGTTGGGGTAGATGGAAAGCGACGAGAGAAGAAACACTCTTACTCCTTCTTAATGGAGGTGAATAGATGGCACGTCCGGATCGTGTTCTTGCTGTGAGTACCTTCGCTGCAGCTTGTATGCGCAGTTCTGGTTCCAGTCCAACGATTGAACCTGCAGTAGGCGGCATCCCAAGCCTGTGGACTCGCCACGAAGTCGCTAAGAGCGACCCTCTGGACACTGTGAATCGCCAATACCAACTCGACGCCGGCGACTTGTTTGGACTCCGCTACGATCGAAACAGCGAAGCAGTCGTGCTCCACGCGCCCCTTGCCCCAAGGACAGCAGATTCTTGGATTGCTAAGATTCGCTACCATCGGCTCATCCAGCACGAGATTCAAAAGATAATTGCTGTCAGTGACAGCTATCGCCGGTGCAGGTACTCCGATGTTCCTAAAATCCGACATGACAGTCAGGCGTTGGTCGCTGTTTCGGAACACACAGACGAATTGAACAGAAGGTCGCATGCTTGTGTCTGGTCGCCTTTAGGTCGGATGGATCCAATACAACGGCTGCAATCTTTGCTTGTTGGCCGATGAGACTTGAGGGAGGAAAGCGCAGATTACGATTACGCTGGAATTCGTGTGATAGACACTGGTCTAAGTCGGGAGGTGCGCCGACATGCGGTACTTCGACTCCGGATGCCGCGCAGACGATTTCTCGTGACGAATTACACCTGAGCACATTGATGCGATGCTGGCAGCAGTTTGGGCACTGTCGAAGTGTTTGCGCCAACACCGAACCGCGCGTTCTCGCATGTGGGCGCGCCTTGATGGTCTGGTATTTGCCCAACGCGTGAGCAGCCGCCTGGTGCCTTCCATAGTGTCCGGTTCGCTCAACCCGCAGTTCTCCACGACAATATCCTCGTGAATATTCACCTGATCTGAGATGAGGACTGGGGTTCCGCAACTCAATGCCTCTGCTACAACTAAGCCGAAGTTTTCCTGATGGGATGGTAAGACCAAAGCCTCAGCGGAACGCAGAGCGCCCCACTTCTCTGGGCCGACGAGCATGCCTGGCCAAAGTACTCGATCCTGGATCCCAAGGTCTCTTGAAAGCTCTTCTAGCGAGGCTTTCCAACCGACAGAATCGGGGCCCGCAAAGACCAATCGAGGCAGGTTGACGTGTTCATGGACGGAGGCATACGCTCGCAGTAGGAGATCGCAGCCCTTTTTAGCATGCAGCCTTCCCATGAAGAGGAGGAAGGATTCTTCCCCGATTTCAGGAACTGCGCATCGGAAGGCGCCAACTTCATCCGCTGCATCTCCAAGAGGTCCGGGCGTACCGTATGGTATGACGCTCGATTTCCAGCGAGCACCTGGAAAGCTGGTGCCAGACAATGTCAGTTCCCGATCTGTCGTAAACAGAACCCTGTTTGCCTTGTTGAGTAGGAAGCGCTCTATCAGGAGCCAATAGGGCAGCTTCTTCAGGTGCTTCAATCGATATTCTTTGTTGAACCAAGGATCCAGCATGCCATGTGGAAAGACAACGTAGGGGTGCTTTCCTGCGAGCTCCCGGAGTACGGCGTAGCCGTGGTACTGCCACAGTCCGTCAACTAAAGTCACATCGAATCGATGAGCATTCGTTCGCAACCACGGGCGGAGGTGAGGGGAGAAGCCAAATCCATCGCTTTTCACTCCCAAAGCATGCACAGGCGCCAGGACATCTGTAGTTGCTTCTCCGGGCGGATCCAACGTTGCGATCTCCATAGTGTGCCCGGCCTGGCGATAGCCCTCTGCAAGGATTCGAAGCCCTTCTGCGGGACCGCCTCCCTCTTTTCGCATGGAACGTATTACGTGTAGAAAGTGCATGCTCTTCCTTGTGGGTGTGATACTGCGACGCGCCGCCTACTCAATCACTTGAGCAGCTGATTGGTGAACAGGCCTGCTGTTTAGGAAAGACGACAACGGGACTGATTACAACCAGGACGATGACTACGATGTCGTCAGCCCAAGGCCTGTCGGATAGCTCTGAACTCTAGGTTGGTCGCGATAGGGTAAATACCTCTTCAAACCCGCACCTGGCAGTTCTATGAAGCGATAGCCGAACTCAGCCACGCAGCAGGTCGCTATAAGGGCCAGCAGAACTCCGAGAATGTGAGCGATCGGACGACCGCAACTACGCGCGAGCCATGGTATTACGCGGTCCAAGGTCACTAGAAGGAAGAGCTGGTGGATGACATACAACCCGTAGCTTCGCTTGCCGAAGCTGACCGCCCACTTCTGAGAGCAGACACGATGCACGACGGAGGATTTGTTCATCGCCAGAATCACCAGAGCGATACCCATTACCGACAGGAGGGGAGAGATAAAGGCTACGCCGAAAGGCTCTACGGGCATGCTGGTGCCTGAATAGAAGGCGCGCCCCAATACGGCGCAGCAGCTGATGACAAGACACAAGATGGCTGGAAACGCGAGTTTCTCTACCAGATTCTTATGCTTTCTCTCGGAAATCGCGAGAATCGCACCGAGGATAAGCGCGTCACACCGAAAGACCGAATTTACATTGCCGAAAGTCGGGTATGGCATCGCCCACCACCACCACGCAAGGCGAGCGGATAGCGATAAGAAGATGGCAAAGTAGCAGAGGCGCAGCAGCGATCGATCATTCCTAACGAGAAATATCGCGACAGGCCAAAGAAGGTAAAACTGCTCTTCGACTGCAAGTGACCAAAAGTGGCCTAGGTTCATCATCGGGTTGATTGCATAGAAATCGTCGGTCAGCCAAAAATTGTGCAGATGAACCAAAAGGAGAATGAGCCGTAGACGCAGTCCAGTATGCATTGCCAGGGCCACGAGAGCACATCCACACAGAACCGCATAGTACAAAGGCGCGATTCGCAGGAGCCGTCGCATATAGAACACGCTGAAGTAGTTTGCTTTCTCGCGAGTGCTCAGAAGAACACCAGTGATCAAGTAGCCAGAGAGAGCGAAGAAGATCGGTACGGCGCAGTATGACAACTGGCACGCTAGAAGCCATGGATACGCAAGACGAGAATGACTATGCAGGTTCGCGTTATGCGTACTGTAGTGGACCAGGAACACGATGCCAAAAGCTATCGCACGTATACCTTCTAACTCGGGTTTGTAGGCAATGGAGCGTGGGGAAGTCGCGCGATCACTCTGAACCATGGAGTGAATCTAGACAGATCAATTACTGGCGAACATCCCACAGGCGTGGTGAAATCACAGGCGACATCATGCTCGATATCTCAGGTGATGTCTAACATCCCAGACAATATCATTAGTGATATCAACTTCGAGAGGCCACGAACCGAACAGAAGACCGAGTCGAAGCAACAAACTGCATTATCGGCGCCATTGGTCATTTGAAGCGGAAGTGGGATCTTGGACTCGATCCGCGTTACGCGTGAGCTTCTCGATTGTCGCCATCGTTATGAATTGGTTTAGTGAGACGCCATCGCGTTTCGCATCGAGTTCAGCTTGACGGCGAACTGATGCCGGTAGGCGGAGGGGGAAAGTGACGGGTCTCTTTGCGTCCATGTATGTCTCGTGACCATCAGGTATTGTCGCCAGGCAGCAGCACAGGTAATGCGTTGTAGTAATCACCAAGGAGATTACCCAAGGTCAGCGTTTGCCTGCGTCATGTACCAGACGTAAAAATCAAGTGAATCGTAGATCATTGATGAAACGAACATTATCTGCGTATATGTCCACAATGCGAAAACATCTGCGGGCGCGCCGATGGGAGCTTGTTGGACCAGCAGAGTGCGCAACCTCGACCCTGCTGCACGTTGCTCGCGTAGCGAGCAGTTTTGAAGGCTTGATCCGTACCGGAGACGCGAGCCCTTCCATGATGTCCCGAATTGCGATCATCCCTCTGAAGCCCGAACTCCCATCCCCGAGACACCGTTGCTGCTGCCCGTGCTTGCTTTCGATTCGACGACACGCGAGTAGAGCGCCGTCGACATCGGTGCATAGTATCCACACGCGCCCATCGGGTGGCCGGAAGCGAGACTTAATGCCGTGCCTGACGCAGAAGCCGTGGTATGCGTTGAGGAATTCGTAGAGCCGTTGAAGACGAGCGCGCCGCCACTCAGGCCGGCTTGCGCGGTCCAAGTCCCATTCGCGATGTTCATGACGGGGCCGGTACCCTGATTTGCTGAGGCCGTTCCCGAACCTTCATTGAAGAACCATTCACCCGGGACGGTGCCAGTGGTCACAGCGCAAGAAGTCGACACCCATGCGCCCACATACACGCCGTTCGTAAGGGTGAAGGCGAGCATGTTGTGTGTGCTGTCTGGGGGCGGCCCTATTGGCATCGACCAGGTAGAAGGCGTCGACACAGATACAGCCTGCTGCTGTTGCACTGTGTTCGCGCCCGGTCCAGCACGAGCGGTGCCCGTGTAGGTGAGGTTCACATTGCCTTTCTTGGCGGTGTTCGTGATGATACCAGCCGCAGCAAGCCCGGTGCTGATGGCCGATGCACGCGCGGATAGGGGATGCTTCCGCTCGTGATGTTGCTTGCATTCGTTGTGTCTGTCGTAGCGGAAGGCGCGAAGGTTTTGCCGCCCGTGCTCGCTACAGAAGGATTCGGGTACGTTCCCGAGAGGTCGCCGCCCGCATTGCCGCTCGGCGTTCCGCCGCCACTGCCGCCCGCGCCCAGGCACGGATTCGATGGCCCGCAGGGACACCACTTCTTCGTGGTAGCGTTGTAGCCAAAATCCCGATCCCGGGCTGATTGTCTGCAGCCTGGCCGGCTGTGCCGGTTGTGGTAAGAGCCGAGTAGTTTGTGCCGTTGTAGGAATATAAGGCAGCGGCGGGCACGTAGTCAGCTGTGGGCCACTGTGCGTTCACGGCAGCTCCAGAGAAGAGCAATATGGTGACTGCGGCGATTAAGCCAGGACGGAGCTTGAGAGATCTCGTCCCGACAGCCATCTAGCCCTCTAGACCCGCAGCCCTGCCGATGGTCGGTGCCGCTGCTCCTGCTGCCTGGATGCCACCGAGAAGCATCTGCTGCCAGAACGGACGTGCTGCCTGGTTGGCGGTGTTGAGGTAGGAATTGGCTTGCTGGTCAGACGACGTGTAGAGGTCGGAAAGCTGCGAAAGCGCAGACTGCTGACGTTGGTTCTCAAGGCCGGTGTTCTGATTCTGAATCTGCAATGCCGTGCTTGCGTTGCGGTCTCCAGCCATCCGCGCAGCATCTGCAATCGATGCTCCAAAGCCGCCCGCATTGTTGTCGCGAGCCGCGAACAGATTGCCGGCGCCCACTGCCGCCGCCTGCCCGCCGCCGGAAGATTGCGCCGCACCGGTGTACAGGTCTGATAGCTGCGTGGGCGTGTAGCCGTCGCTGCCGGTCAGTTCCGTTGCAAGAAGGGGCGAGATCTGACCCAAGGACCGATTGGCAGTATTGCTGTTGGTACCATAAGAGAACAGAGCGTCGTTCTTCACTCCAGAGCTACCCATGTTACCTCCTATGCGCCAAGAGCGCACTTATGCGCTCCGCTGGTGTCGACTGCGCTGTCGATGAGCTGCTGTACCGCCGAGCGCTGAAAGCGGAACCCTCGCACATGCGGCAGCCGCAATGGCTTAAGCTGGCGATCTCGCACCATGTGGCGGACGCTTCGGGTCGATGTGCCGAGCATCTTCGCGACGATGGGTGCAGTCAGAAGTGTGTCGACAGTCTCGCTGCGCATTGCTCCCTCTCTGCGATCAAAGACTCTTCAAGAACACTATGCAGCCAAGCACGGCTTTTTGTTCCTGTTCGTAACGAATGTGTTACGCGCCGAGGTCAAGCAGCTTTCCAGGCGAAACGTGCAGCACGCGAGCGATCTTCCGCAGAGATGGCAGCGACGGTTCGCACTCGCCAGTTTCGATCCTGTACAGCGTCTGCCGGCTGATACCGCACGCGTCGGCGAAGGGCTCCGGCCCGATTCCTCGGCGCATCCGCTCGTGGACGATAAGCTTTCCGAGGTTTGGCATCGCTTACTCCCATTCCGGCGCAGCAGGCGGCTGGCTCACTGCTGTCTGGGTCCGTTGCGGGATTAAGATGGTGCGGATCCCAACCTCTCCCGCGTGCTCTACCGTTCTCGTCACTTTGCCCTCGACACGGTCCAGAAGCTCGCGCAATGCAAACACATCCCCTTTGCACGCCTGCTGGATGGTCTTGAACGCCACCATATGCCCAAATGTGGGTGACGTCCCGAAGAGTTCGCCAAGGAAAGAACGCTCTTCTGGTCGGAGTTTGTCGAGCATGCCCGCGGGGATGGCCCGATCTAGCTGCTCCCTGAGGTAGTCGGTGATCGGAGCTTTCTTCGGTCGGCCGGAAGGGTTTCCGGACTGCCCGGGCTGGAAACGGTGCTGTTCTGGTGGATTGCGGTTCGTCGTTGCTTGATTCATCTTCTGCGTCCTCCGGTTCTGAAGCGCTCCTGTTAGCAGGGCTGCTTTTAAGGCGTCCAGCTTGTCCTAGTTGCCGCCATTGTTTGTTCCGCTGGGCCGCGGGATGCTGTGGATGAGCGTGATCCCCACACCGCCGGCATGCTCCACCTTGGCGTTATCACGGTAAGTTTCAGGCTTCGCGCCTTTCAGCAGGAAGATGAGGAGCGTGTCGCTGTACTCACGGGTGCTGCCCACCTGCTTGCCGCCCTGGTATACGGGCCGATCCACTCCGGTGTAAGCGCGTCGCAGCGCCTCATCCTCAAGGACCTCGAGGCCCATCGCTCTCGCTTTGCGCCAGTCTTCCGCAAAGTCCGCGTCCGCATCGCGCCATTGATAGGCAGTGGCCCTGGGAACACCGGACATGCGGCAGGCGTCGGATATGTTACCGCACTCGGAAAGAGCCCTCAGGAAGGCAGTCGTCTTCTGTTCGGTTCGTGTCGTTTGGTTCGCCATGGATCAATTGACCCTTTCTTTGGGGCGCGGGATAGAGTGCATGATCGCGATTTCGGCGAAGCTACCATCCGGTGTCTCGCACTGCTGCACGAGCGTGGCAGTATGCGCGGTGGCTGCCTTCGAGAGTGGCTGCGGCCCTGTTTCTCCCCTGTTCTCAGGGACCGCGGCGCTGATAGATTCCGCCCTTAATCCGCCCTGAGTCTGGCCGCTCAGAGCATCTGCCTCTCCGGAGTAGACAGCGCCGCCACGTGCGACGAACTCCCTCACGCGTCGTTCGCCATCCTTGTTCGCCTGCTTCAGCCAATGCCCAGCCGCATTCCAATCCGGGAAGACGGCAGCGAAGCTCCACTGTCGGTTCGTGAGAGCTTCGCCGACCAGCAAAATGTCTCTGCTCATGCCGCCTCCATTCGCACAGACCTGCCCAGTGCTGGGCTCTCGATACCCGGGTGGTCTATCGGGCTGTCCTGGGCCTTGCGACGCAGCCTGTGGGTTGTTACGGCGCTTTGCCGCCATTGTTCCGGGTATGCCTTGCCGAACGCTGTGGAGTCGACCAGTAGGCACACACCTGCGGCCAGCCCGCCGTTCACGCTGAACTCGGTTGCAATGGCCTGAGTGAAGGCGAGCTTCTCGGCGGTAACGCCGGCTTGTAGGCAGAAACGCTCGTAGGAAATCCATAGCCGCGCCACATTTCCGGCCACACGCAGTGACACGTAGCAGCGTTCACCGATCCACTCGTAAAAGGTCTTTCGATCCATGCCGCTGCTCACCGTTGCACCACCATCTCGATCCGAGACGAACGCGCCGCCGTGTCTTCCACGTAGCGCATCAGCCGCGGGGTCGGTGTGCTGCCGAACTTGGTTTGCACAAACAGGCGCTTCAAGCGCTCATCGGATTCGTCGCTCTCCAGCCGGAATATCGTGTCTGCCCAGCCCGCGATCGAACTGGATCCGCGCGCGCCCCCGCCTTTGTTCGTGTGATGGATGACGCACACCTGAGAACCGGAAAGCCGAGCCAGTTCATCGAATCGCGCCATTACCTTGGTCATGTCGTTCGCGGAGTTCTCTTCGCCGCCATGCAGCTTGTTCAGCACGTCGAGCACCGTGAACTCGATACCCTCACCGCGCAGCCACTCCGCCATTTCGGTCAGGTCTTCGTCGTTGTCGATCCGGAACGTCTGCGATTGCTGCACGGTGTTGATCCGGATGTTCCGGTCTACATCGCTCCAATCGAGGTTTCGGCCGCGCGCGAGGCCGCGAAGGCGTTCGCTTACGAGTTGGGGTCCATCCTCGCGAGAGATGATCGCGGTACGGACAGGGCGGCCAAGCGAGGGAAGCGAAAGCACCCGGCCGCAAGTCGCCAGCGCAATCGCCAAGTCGAGGAAGAAAAAGCTTTTTCCCGTCTTCGGCGGCGCGATCACGAGGCCGCGACTGTTGCGCGGGATCAACCGATCTACCAGCCAGTCGCCGCCTTCAGACTCGTTCCGCACCAGCTCGGAGGGCTTTACCAGCAGCGCCCGCGGAACCAGGTTGTCTTTGACCAGCGCGTGTTGCGGTGCCGGCTGCTGCCAGGCGACACGGTTCGGCAGTAATTGAAGCAGGTCCTCGACGGTATGCTCCTGCAGAAAGTCGGAGATGTCCTCCCCTTCGCCAACCGGGAGCGCGAGCCGGAATACCTGTGAGGCGAATGGAGCCACATCCCGGCAAACGTCTTCGTCGTGCTGCCGACCGGATTCATCGTTGTCGCCAAGCTTGATGACGATCTTGCCTTGGAAGTATCTTCCATAGCCGTATTCGGGCTTCCAGGCCTTCGCGCCACCCGGATTGCAGGTTACCCCTACCCGATCCACTGTTAGCGCGCCTACGGCCAAGCCACGGGCCTTGGCAAGGTATGTGCCGAGCGCGCGTGACAGATCGTTGCAATTCTTTTCCCCTTCGACCACGAACACGACGAGTGACTGCAGCACGTCCGGCAGACGGTAGAGGACGCGCCGAACGCCTTTGCTCCCCCAGACGCGACCGCCTTCACATTCTTGACACTCGCTATCTGGCGAGCAGCCGCATGGATGGTCGGGCGGCGTGACTTTGTTCCCGGCTGCGTCGACAAAGCGCCAGACACTGAACATCTCGTTTCCGGTCTCGTCGGTGTAGATGTACCGATCCCGCGCCTGCTTGCGGTTCCAGCCGCTGCGCTTCCCAATGACCGGCTCCTGGTGCACCCGCCGCTCGAACGGTGTGCCCACGACCTGCTCAGCAGCGCGTAAAGCATCCGCGATCGGCGGCATGCTTCCGCTTTCCGCCTTTTGCAGGTGCATCTCGAACTCGCCAATGCCCTTCCCTTTAGCTCCGCACGCGTGGCAGAAGTACAGGCCGTCTTCGAGGTTTACAGCGAGGGCCGTCACGTTGCTGCCGCCATGAAAGGGGCAACGGCTGCGGTACTCGTTGCCGCGGCTGTGCCGGATGCGGTACGGATCCAGGCGCTGCAGGAAGTAGACCTCGATCTGCTGAGGTGTCGCGCTCACTGGAGCCTCCCGTTCCCGTTGCCGTACAACTCAGGCCAGACGAGGGCAGGATCGTCACAGGCGACGAGGTCCTGCCGCCGCTGTTTCCACTTCTCGGCTACAACGCCCTGCCATTGCCCTTCGATCATCTGGTGCAGCATGTCTCGCGTGTCTTTGCCCTCGGCGTAGAAGTTGCGGAACCTGGAGATCCAACGCTCACGAGTGGCGGTGTCGATGAACGCGCAGCGCTTTTTCCGCCGCACTGCCATGTAGGCCGAGAAGTCTTCCGGCTCAAGTCCTGTTTCCTTGAGCTCTTCTGCCGTTGCAGGTCCGTCCGGTCTGTCCTGTTGCCCTGTCGTGGTCCGTTTCCGAGCGGGAGTGTCCGCGTCAGCGCTCTTACTCTCTTCTTCGTAAGAAGAAGAGCTACCGAAGGCGGTAACGGTAACGGAAACGGAAGGCTTTTCTGGGCTTTCTGTTTTCGAAGCTCCAGCTTTCGACTCAGAAGCCCCGGCTTTTTCTTCGCCTCTGATCGTCTGGCCTATCGCGTCAGCGCCAGCACTCGGCATCTGGTTGGCTCTACCCGGGGAAAGCTGTGGATTTTCTGAAGAAAGCCCCGGCTTCTCTTCGGCTTTTCTCGGGCGGCCGCCCCTCTTTCCCTTCGCCGACTGTGATTCGCTGAAAGCTGCCTGCTTCTCCGCCTCAGTAACCATGCGCGGGTTGGCTCGCCAGCCGTCTTCGACTACGGGGAACTTGCTCAGGAGGATCTCCCGGCTTTCTGACCATTGCTCTCTGGACATGCGCGCCCACCGCCGCAGCATCTCGTCATTGTCGGGAAGGTAGCCGTGACGATCGTTCATCCAGGCAGTGAGCAGCAGCACCGTGTAACTCCCGATCTCGTGCAGGTCCATGGCCTGCACGGTCGGAGAGCTGAGGAAATCGCCAGCGTAGAAGCGAAAAGCAGGACTTCTCATGCCTTCGCCTCCATGTCTTCGAACTGCAAAAAGCGCGCATCCGGCCACGCGGGTACTGGTGTGTCCGCAAAGGCCGGCTCGTAACCCATGTAGGGAAACGGATCTTCGGCGCCGGCGGCAACGGAGTGCCCGCGGAGGTCATTGATGAGTTGGTGTGCCCTCTCCGCTTTGGCGCTACCTGGGTGTAAGCGATTCAACACGTCAACGTGCTCATACAGCACGTTCGCGAGCACTTCGATGCGCTCCTGAGTCAGCGGCCAAGGGAACCTCTGTAGCGCGCTCATTCGCCACCGCCTTCCGCGTTTGCGGGCTCGATCGTCCACGGCATCACGAACGCCGCATTTCGCCGCGTCAGCAGCTTCAGAGCGACTTCGGCCTCGCTCTTATTCATCTTGCGAGCGCGATCTGCGGATGCCACACGCGGTGCACCTTCAAGGCCTAGGAAAAGCGACCCGCACTTGAGCACGAAGCGCGGCTGATTGTCAGATCGTTGTGGCGCTACCGGCGCGCCTGCTGGTAGATTCAGACTCATCGCAATGACTCCTTCTGAGAGGCGCCTGGCAGGGCGCCTTTCGTTTCAGGCCGCTTCCCCTTGCAAGCAGGCCACGACTTCGCTCTCAAGCCACGCGACAGCGCGACCACCTGGCAGTTTGTGCGGGCGAGGGAAGCGACCCTCCGCAATCCACCGATAGATAGTGGGCTTGCTCACGGGCGCGTATAGCTCTTGAACTCTGGGGAGGCGAATGTATCGCTGCTCCATAGATGACCTCCTAAGCCCCTGCGGTACTTTGCGGAACTGAGGTCAATCTAGAGGCCAAGCAAAGGGTAGGTGTGGGGTGATAAGGGGGTAAAAAAGGGGTAAACGGACCTTCTACCCTTCGTCACGCCACTTATTGTGGTCTTTCAGCACCTCAAAGCAACCGCTCTCGGACGTGAATGCGTCGCCCATCTCTTTGAAGACTCGAGGCGCGGCCTCTTTAGGGCCTACTTTATGATTGGCTGCGGCGCGTATCTCATCGAACTTCTTTACCGCTTCCGCATTTCGTTTAGCGTTACCTGTAGCCTTAGAGGTTGAAGTTTTCGAAGCCGCCGCCGTAATTTCGCCGACCAGACCGAAAAGATCTTTGGCCAATTTGTCCAAGCTCATGCCGTGGGGAGGCAGGTAGACTGGCGGCTCAGTACCTGACTCAGGCTCCAGATAAGCTTGCAACGTTTCGTGCTTCTGGCCCTCAGTGGCGCCTACGCGCCTAATCGTGTCGACTTTCCTGCCCTCGGTCACTTCGAACTGCCTTAGCACTTCAGCAACGCGTGGCTGGATGTCAATGGCGTACTTTTCCTGTAAATCGTCAAGCCACTTTCTTCCCGCACCTGAAATGGTGTGATCAAAGCGCTCCTCGATGGTTAAGCCAATTCCGGGCTT
The DNA here is from genome assembly GCF_025685415.1 of Terriglobus aquaticus. Lineage (NCBI taxonomy): Bacteria > Pseudomonadati > Acidobacteriota > Terriglobia > Terriglobales > Acidobacteriaceae > Terriglobus > Terriglobus aquaticus. The sequence continues at coordinate 2,163,027 of NZ_JAGSYB010000001.1, read as the reverse complement.
TGGGTATGGTTTGAGCCTTGCGCTGAGATCTAGGATGTCCTGCCTCAGGCACATGATCGCCTTCTGTAAAGGCGTATAGCGAATCGGAGTTGTGTTTCGATCATCGTGCACTCGTCCCAGCCTTCCCCCGCAGAGTGTTCAGGTAATCCGCCCATTCCTGCATCATGCGGCGGCGCTCCGGCAAATGCTGCGTTCGGTTGTACGCGCGGCCCAGCGGGTCTTTGACCTTGTGGGCGAGCTGGTGCTCGATCACATCCGGCCGGAAGCCCAGCGTCTCATCGAGAATGGTTCGTGCGACGGCACGGAAGCCGTGCGTTGTCAGCTCGTCCTGTCCGATCTCCATCGATCGCATCGCAACCAACAGGGCATTGTCGGACATCGGCCGGCCGCTGCTACGGGCGCCAGGGAAGACGAGGCGGCCGCCTCCGGTGTGCTTGTGCAGCTCACGCAAGATGGCAACTGCTTGCGTCGCCAGCGGGACTATATGCGGCTGTTTGGTCTTGCTTGAGGTGAACTGCCAGGTAGCCTCGTCCAGGTCGAATTGCGACCACTCCGCCTTTCGTAGCTCGCCGGGACGTACGAACACGAGCGGCGCAAGCTGCAGGGCAGCGCGGACGACAGGCGTTCCGGGATAGGCGTCCAGCATCGTGAGAATCTGCCCGAGACGTTTCGGCTCCGTCGTCGCAGCAAAGTGGCTGCCGCCCTTGTCGGTCGAGAGTGCGCCGCGGAGGTCGCGGGTGGGGTCGGTGGTGCACCTGCCTGTAGCGATCCCATAGCGGAAGATCTGGCCACAGCTACGCATGGCGCGGTGCGCAGTTTCAACCGTGCGTTTCTCAATGCGCCGGAGCACCTGAAGGATTTCTGGCGGTGTAATTTCGGAAATGGGACGTGGGCCAAGGGCAGGGAAGACGTCCCGCTCCAGCCGGCGCAGGACGCGATCTCGGTGAGTGTCGGCCCACACGGCGCCGGTCATAGCGAACCACTCCCGTGCGATCGCTTCAAAGTCGTTCGCCGCTCGTTCCTTGGCGGTACGCTTCGTGGCCTTCCGATGGGCGCTGGGGTCGATGCCCTTAGCAATGAGGGCACGTGCCTCGTCGCGGCTTTCGCGCGCGACCTTCAAGCCCGTTTCCGGGAACGTGCCCAGGCTGATTCGCTTTTCCTTGCCGTGGATGCGGTACTTGAGGCGCCACAGCTTGCCCCCGGTTGGCATGACCTCGACGTAGAGGCCCTTGCCGTCTGAGACCTTGCGAGGCTTCTCCGCGGGCTTCAACTGTCGAATCGTGGCATCTGTTAGGGGCATGGTGGGGCAGTTTTGGGGCAGCAGATTTGCTGCGAGTCAACTTACCCCCGATTCTGCCCCCAAATAATGTGAGAAGTCAAAAGAAGTTGTGATACCGTCTGAGACGAGGAAGCGGCTGTTTCCTTCGGAATCTCTAAAGTTGAGAGACTCTGCGATATCTGGTGAGAAGGGTTTATGGTGGCGGTGAGTGGAATCGAACCACTGACCTACGGGTTATGAGTCCGTCGCTCTAACCATCTGAGCTACACCGCCGGGGTGACGCTGCGGCGGCCTCGCTTGGGCGCGGGTGCGCCACGGCCGGTTCGCTGCTTCCAGTAGTCTACCGGAACAGACCAGTTGGAGCCAAACCAATCACCGCACCTGTCGCACCCTCTTCGGACTTCTCGTCGCTTGGCCGCATTGTTGCGGTCATTCCAGCGCGCCTTGCCTCGACCCGCCTGCCGCGCAAAGTGGTGCGGCCTCTGCTGGGCCGGCCGCTGTTGCACTGGGTGGTGGAGGCGGCACAGTGCTGTCCACAATTCCAGCAGGTGATTGTCGCGGTCGACTCGGACGAGGTTGCCGAGCTGTGCGAACAACAGGGCTGGCACTACCAGCGGACTGACCCGGAACTGCCCAGCGGCACCGACCGCATGTACGCCGTGGCCCAGAGCGTTCCGGCCGATCTCTACGTGAATGTGCAAGGGGACGAGCCGCTGCTGGAGCCCGCCCACATCGACGCGCTACTGCGGCCGTTTCTGCTGGGCAGCCACGTGGAGGTGTCGACCGTGAAGACGCCGTGCTCCGCCGCGAACATCACCAACCCGAATGCAGTCAAGGTCGTGACTGCCTCTGACGGCCGGGCACTATATTTCTCTCGCGCGACCATCCCTTACGATCGCGACGGCACACATCCGCCGTACTGGAAGCACCTGGGGCTGTACGCCTACCGCCGCGCGGCGCTGCTGCGGTTTGCGGGCTTGCACCCAACGGCGCTGGAGCAAACGGAGCGGCTGGAGCAGCTTCGCCTCTTGGAGAACGGCTTGAGCCTCTACGTGGAAGCTGTCGACTTTGACACCGTCGGAGTGGACACGGAAGAAGACCTGCTGCGCGTTGAGGCGCTGCTCGCCGGTCGCGAACGTTAGCTACATCGCTTCTTTGAGGCCGTGGCGGATCAGCCAGCGATTCATCGGATAGCTGGTCAGGAAGCCGAAGATCATCGCGATCTGCATCATCAGCCAGTAGCCGGGCTGGAACGGCGTGATATGCGGTGCAGGGAAGAAGACGAAGTAGGTCAGCGCCATCCACGCGTACATGCCGACCTGGAAGCAGAGGATTGAGAGCGTGTCGGCCTTGATGGCGGCCAGGATCACGCCGCCTGCGCTCAGGTCGTGCCGCATGGGGCGCAGGGCGAAGTACTGAAAGACGATGCCAAGCGCCCAGGCGGCCGCGAAGTCGATCGCGTACTCCGCCCACAGCATCGATCCAAAGAGCGTGATCCCTGCGGCGGCGATGCCGAACTCTGAGACGAGATCTGCCAGCATGCAACCGGCGCCGCAATGGCTGGTGCCGGTGGCGACCTGCGTCCAGTTCGGATCGGGCGGTTGCTTTGCCTCCGACATGCCATCGCCTTGCCTGCTACCCATTTGCATCGGCATGGGTTCGCTCTTCGGCTTGGCGCGACCAAAGCGGAAGTACGCCCAAGCGGCGAAGACGCTGAAGTAGAGCGCGGTGACGGGCCAGACCACGTTCATCACGCCCATCTTCTGCGGCCGCCGGAACTCGTCTGCTGCGATGGTGATCGCGCAAATCACGGCGATGACAATGGACACAATGGCGAAGGTGTTCAGCACGAGCAGGCTCCTGAAAGGTAGGAGTGCCCGGCTGCTGCGCTCGTTGTAACGCGCAACGCCCGCCGTAGCAGGCGGGCGTCGTTGGCCTCGTGCGATCGAGGGCACTTAGCCCATGTACATGCCGCCGTTCACGTCGAGCGTGTGCCCGGTGATATAGCTCGCGTCGTCGGAGGCGAGGAAGCGCACGGCGGCGGCGATGTCGGCGTCGGCACCGGCGCGGCCCAGGGGCACCACGCTCAGCATGGCGTTCTTCTGGTCGTCGTTCAGAACGGCGGTCATCGCGGTTTCGATGTAGCCGGGCGCGACGGCGTTTACGGTGATGCCGCGGCTGGCGAACTCACGCGCCAGCGACTTGGTCAGGCCGATCATGCCGGCCTTGCTGGCGGCGTAGTTCGCCTGTCCGGCCTGTCCGGTCTCGCCCACAACGGAGGTGATGTTGATCACGCGGCCCCAGCGAGCCTTCATCATGGGCTGCAGCAGCGCCTGCGTCAGCAGAAAGGCACCGGTCAGGTTTGTCGTCAGCACGTCATTCCAGTCGGCGGTCTTCATGCGCAGGACGAGGCCGTCCTTCGTCACGCCGGCGTTGTTGACCAGGATGTGGACAGCACCGAGCCTGGCGACGATCTCCTTGGCGACAGACTTGATGGAGTCTTCGCTCGCAACGTCGAGCGCGAAGCTCTCGGCCTTGCCACCTGCAGCCTCGATCTCGGATTTCACCTCGGCCAGCTTGCTCTCGTTGCGTGCGGCCAGCGCGACCGTGGCACCCGCGCGTCCGAGCTCGATCGCGACGGCGCGTCCGATGCCCTGCGATGCTCCCGTGACCAGCGCAACGCGCCCTTCGAAACCTGCCATGTGTGCCATACCTCTCTTCCGCTGAACAGTATACGAAGCGGGATCGCGCCAGCGGCTCCTCTGTGCGAGGCTGCCGTGGTCATAAACAAACGGGCGAGGCCGCAGCCTCGCCCGTTGCTTGAAAAGGTTTACTTACCCGCGACCCTTGCGTCCGCCGACGGCTTCCACAGCCTTGGCTTCGCCGTCCGCTGGAGCATCTGGAACCGGTGCGGTCGAGGCCGCACCGATCTTCAGCTTGGCGCGCAGTTCCGCGTCCATGCGGCCGAAGACGTCCTTGTTGGTCTTCAGGAAGTTGCGGACGTTCTCACGACCCTGTCCGATGCGCTCGCCCGCGTAGCTGTACCACGCGCCGCTCTTGTCCACGATGTTGTGCAGCACCGCCAGGTCGAGCACGTCGCCCTCGCGGCTGATGCCTTCGCCATACAGGATGTCAAACTCAGCCTCACGGAACGGAGCGGCGACCTTGTTCTTCACGATCTTGGTCTTGGTGCGCGATCCCACGACCACGTCGCCTTCCTTCACCGCACCGATGCGGCGGATGTCCACGCGCACCGACGAGTAGAACTTCAGAGCGCGGCCACCGGTCGTCGTTTCGGGGTTGCCGAACATGACGCCGATCTTTTCGCGGATCTGGTTGATGAAGATGAGGCAGGTGCGCGACTTTGAGACTGTACCGGTCAGCTTACGCAGTGCCTGCGACATGAGACGAGCCTGCAGACCCACGTGCGAGTCGCCCATTTCGCCGTCGAGTTCGGCCTTGGGGACGAGCGCCGCGACCGAGTCGACGACGAGAACGTCGATCGCGCCGGAGCGGACCAGCGCCTCGGTGATCTCCAACGCCTGCTCGCCGTAGTCCGGTTGCGAAATCAGCAGGTTGTCCGTGTCCACGCCCAGCTTGCGCGCGTAGACGGGGTCCAGCGCGTGCTCGGCGTCCACAAACGCGCAGATACCGCCCTGCTTCTGCGCTTCCGCCACGATCTGCAGCGTGATGGTCGTCTTACCGGATGATTCCGGGCCGTAGATCTCAACTACGCGGCCGCGGGGAACTCCGCCCACGCCAAGCGCCGCGTCGAAGCTGATGGAACCGGTGGAGATCACGGAGATGGGAACGATGGCGTCCTTCGCCCCCAGCTTCATGATGGAACCTTTGCCAAACTGCTTTTCAATGCCGGCCAGCGCCAGCTCTATGGCTCTGCCGCGATCGTCTGCCATGCCGTTACAACCCTCGCAATCCTAAGAAAATCGTAGCACCCGAAACAGGAGTAGAGCAAAGAAAAAGCGAAGCAATGGTGCACCATCTTTGCGGCATTTCCTGCCGCCAGCCTACCGCTGCAGCAGGTCCACCGGCTCGTGTGGATCGCGGATGCGGAAGTGTTCCGCCAGCCCCGGATACTGCCGCTGCACCGCCTGAAACATCTGCCAGGCGACGTTGCGATAGCTCCAATGGCCGGCCGGCGTGGAGCGCAGTTCGCTGATGTACACCGCCTGCGCAAAGTCCATGGCGAACAGCGAGCGGCAGCGCGTGGCCAGCGGCAGCACATAGGCTGCGTCCGGGTTTGCGGCTACAGTCGTCGGTTTCGGGTCGGTGGGGAAGTCGAGACCGTCGGCCGGCGATGCCAGGGGTTTGCCCCACGTCATGCCCAGGGAGCCATTCGCGCGGAACTCCGGGACGGGAACAGCAGCCGCCGAGTGCGCTTGCAGCTTCGAGCCCTCCGCAGAAGCGGTGGCCACCGTGTCCGGCACAGTGGCTCCCCCCAGCCGGGCGTACGCGTGCATGGCCGATTCCATACCTTCCGCAAATACCGCCGCCACCGCCGACCCGCTGACGGGCGGCTGACCCGGGAAGTCTGGCGTATCGAAGCCGTGCGCAGACGTGTAGTCCTGCAGCAACTGCACGCAGCGGCGGTGCCGGTGCATGTCGCGGAAGCCGCCCACATCCATCAGGATGTCGAAACGCAAACCGTTCGCCGCGGCAAAGGCGCGCGGCAACTCGTCATGCCGGCCGCGGTGCACGGTGCCGAGCGACACGAGCTCCAGGATGCGCTGCTCCGGCAGGCTGCGCACCGCTTCCCGCAACTGCGCGTAGCGGTAATGCGTGTGCGGATACAGCAGGGACGTTGCAAGGTCGATTTCCAGTGAGAGCCGCTCGCCGGGCGGCGTTACGATCAGCTCCACGTTGGGAGACTCAGCCGGCATCGCCGCAATGGGCGCGTCCCCCATCAGAGATCGCGCGGCCTCGGTGAGTGCCAGCTTGCTTTGCGCTGCGAAGTTACTCGGTGCCGTGTACTTCACCAGGGTCGGCGCAACCTTCACCTCCCTCGTGTCGCCCGTCGGGTTCCAGGCGGAACCGCTGGCGGCCTCGCGAAGCCGCTCGCCCAGCTCGCGTATCTCGCCGTACTCGCTGCCCAGCAGGCGGGCGATCTGTTGCTCCAGCGTGCGCGCGTTGGTGATCTGGCCCAGCGACGTATTCGTCGCCAGCGGCAACAGGTAGCGCGCCATGTCAAAGGCGCGGGCCCGCAAGGTGCGCGTATACGCTGCCTCGTCCATGGTCGAGGGCCGCGGTGTGTGCTGCTTCAGCTCCTGCAGCATGCCTTCGCCCACAGCCTGGTAGCTGTCGAACAGGTGCGTGATGGTCGAGCGGTACAGCTCCGCCTTCGCCGAGTCGTCGAGCCGAGGCGTGTAGTAGCCGGACTTGCGGAAGTCCTGGTAGCGCGTGGAGCGCTCCTGCCCATCCCAGCGCGGCTCGTCGACTAGGGCGATCGCAGCCAGGAGGCTCAGCCGCTCCACGGCAAAGGCAACGTGCGCCAGGTCGGCGATGGAGCGGTGACCGTACTGGAAATAGAACGTGTTCAGGAACTGCTCGGCGCGTTGCGCGCTGATCTCTTTCAGCGATTCACGCAGGGTCAGGGCACTGCGCGAATACTTCGCCATCGCATACGCCAGCACCTCCGGATCGGCGCCGTGAATGGCGTACACCTCGGTCGCGGCGGTGACTGCGGGGCTCCCGCTGGCCGGGACGTCAGGCAGGTTGTCGGGCATGCACCCAAGGATAGCGCGGCGTATGCTGATCCGGCATGAGACTTTTCTCACAAGCAGTCGTCATCGCCTTCCTCACTGCCAGCTCCGCTCTGGCACCGTCCATGGCACAGGAGAACCAACTGACTCCCGCGCAGCAGAAGGCCGGATGGCAACTGTTGTTCGACGGCAAAGACATGAACGGCTGGCATGTCGCCGCGACGGGAGAGCCGGTCACCGGCGTGCTCATCCAGGACGGCGTCCTGACGCTGCAGAAGAGCGCGCACCACCAGGGCGACGTTGTGACCGACCGCACCTTCACCAACTTCGAGCTCCTCGCGGACTTCAACATCGAGCCCGGCGGCAATAGCGGCATTAAGTACTTCGTCAACGACCAGGTGAATGCGGCGGCGCACGATCACCAGCTCGGTTTCGAATACCAGATCCTGGACGACGACAAGCACCCCGACGCGAAGCTGGGCCATGACGGCGACCGTAGGACGGCATCGCTCTATGACATTCTGCCGTCGCACACGGCGGGCGCCTACCGCGGCCCCGGCGTCTGGAACACCGCGCGCATCGTGGTTCGCGGCAATCACGGCGAACACTGGTTGAACGGCGTAAAGGTGCTGCAGTACGATCGCGCCTCGCAGGACTTCAAGGCGGCCTTCACGCAAAGCAAGTTCACCCACTTCTCTGGCTTTGCGGATGCTCCCAACGGTCACATCCTGCTGCAGGACCACGGCGATACCGTGCACTTCCGGAACATCCGCATCCGCGAGCTTCCGGCGCAGTAGTCCGGTACAGCAAGTGTTAGATCGAACGGTCCCGGCGCAGCCGGGACCACGGCTGATGCGTCGTGTACACCGGCGTCGCGGTAATGTGCTCGCGTTGCACAGTGAGCAGTTTGCGCTGCAGCAGCCAGGCGATTGCGGTTTGCGCCGCCGATCGCGAGATCCCAAGCTCTTCCGCAAGGCTGGCATAGCTGATCGCCACAGAGTCTCCGCGGCGCTGCTCCTCTAAGGTCAGCCACAGATAAGTGAGGAAAGCGGCAGGCCGGTGGTCGTGCCCCACCAGATCTCGCAGCAGCACGCTATGCACGTATTCGTCGATCTTCAGATCGCCCATCTATACCGTTGAATGGTATAGGACGGAGTAGCACATTGTGTTGTCCGGGCGCGGGTGCCATCCTCGCAGGCAGGAGAAGACAGCATGATTCGAGGCATCAAGTTTGTGAGCATCCCGGTGCTTGACCAGGACAGGGCTTTGCACTTCTACACGGAAAAGCTAGGCATGCGCGTGCAGACCGACCAGGCGTTCAGTCCCACGCAGCGGTGGATCGAACTCGCCTTCAGTGGCGCCGAAACGGGTCTCGTCCTGTTTACGCCGCCGGGTCACGAGGACCGCATCGGCAGCTTTCAACCCATGTCGCTATGGTGTGACGACGTCCGCGCAACCGCGGCCATCCTGAAGGGCAAGGGCGTGCAGTTCGAGCAGGAGCCGAAGCAAGAGCAGTGGGGTACGTCGGCCATTTTCCTGGACGGAGACGGAAACCGCTTCGTGCTATCGAGTCGGTAACCGGCGCGCCGCTCGCAACAGTGCGGTTGAATCCTGGCATCTGTACAGGCGTGGACTCATCGGTACACACCGCGCACCGGCCCTGGCCCATGCCGCAGCGGCCGTGGCGTTTGCGCCAGCGCTGGTCGCGTCTGCTCTTCGCGCACTGGCCCGTTCCGGCCGAGGCAGTGCAACAGCGGCTGCCGCGCGGTTTGCGAGTCGACACGTTCGACGGCTGGGCCTGGCTCGGTGTCGTTCCGTTCCTCATGGATCAGGTGCGCTTCCGGACCATCGGTGAGCACGCCCTGGGCGTTCCCACGGCGCGGGCCTTTCCAGAACTCAATTTGCGCACCTACGTCCTCGCGCCCGACGGCCGCGCCGGCGTGTATTTCTTTTCGCTCGACGCGGGATCGCTGCTGGCGGTGACCGGTGCGCGCGTGGCATTTGGCCTGCCGTACTTCTGGGCACGCATGCGCATGCAGCAGCAGGGCAGCACCACGCATTACACGTCGCGTCGCCTGCTCAGCCGTCCCGCTGAGTTCGCCGCCAGCTATCGTTCGCTGGGCACCGAGAGCCCACAAGACGACCTGCGCCGCTTCCTCACCGGGCGCTACGCCTTCTTCAACCGCTACCTGGGCCGGGTCTGGGCTGGCGAGATCCACCACCTGCCATGGCAACTGGAAAACGCCGAAGCGGAGTTCCAGCACAACGGCCTCCCAGGCGCGTTCGGATTCACGCTGCCAGACCGCCCGCCGGTGCTGCACTACGCGGCGGAGGTGCACATGCAGGCGTGGACGATCCGGCCGTTCGCCACGTCCCTGCGCTAAGGCAATCGTCCGCGCTGCCGTACACTCGGTGTGTCTTCGCACTTCGTTCCGAGGGTCCATCGCATGCGCGCTGTTCGTGCCATTCTTCTCGTTTCGTCGCTCGCCATGTGCGCCACTGTCTCCGCGCAACAGAGCACGCTGCTGCCAGCCGCACAGGCCGAGGCCAACAGCATCGATCCCGAACATCTGCGCGCCACCGTTAAGCTGATCAGCAGCGACGCCTACGAGGGCCGCGGCCCCGGTCAGCCCGGCGGCGAAAAGACCACCGCATACCTCGTGGAGCAGTTCAAGAAGTACGGCCTGCAACCCGCGGGCGATCACGGCACGTTTGTGCAGGCGGTGCCACTGGTCGGCGTGACGCCGGTCGCGGCGGAGACGCACTTCCGCTTTGTGCCGCAGTCGGGATCGAAAACCACCACGCCGACCGACCTCACCTTTGGCTCTGACTTCGTGGTGAACAACCAGCGTCACATGCCCACGGCACAGGTCGATGCGCCCATCGTCTTTGTCGGCCACGGCATCGTCGCGCCGGAGTACGGCTGGGACGACTACGCCGGTGTCGACGTGCGCGGCAAAGTGGTGCTGATCGTGGTCAACGAACCACCGTCGACCGATGTGAAGTTCTTCAAGGGCGAGGCGCTCACCTACTACGGCCGCTGGACCTACAAGTTCGAAGAGGCAGGCCGCCACGGCGCTGTTGGCGCGCTCATCATCCATCGGACCGACCTGGCCAGCTATCCGTGGCAGGTAGTGCAGAACTCGTGGTCGGGCGAGCACAGCTACTTGCGCGGCGACCCGAACGCGCGCCTGACCGCGGCAAGTTGGATTCAGCAGTCCGAGGCAGACAAGTTGCTGGCCAGCATCGGCATGACCGCTGATCAGGCCATCGACGCCAGCAATCAGCGCGGCTTCAAGGCGATGCCGCTGCCGGTCAAGCTCGAGGCGCACATCGTCAGCAAGGTGCGCGAGTACGACTCGGCCAACGTGGTCGGCAAGCTGGCTGGCGCAAAGCCCGGCAGCGGTGCGGTGCTCTACACCGGCCACTGGGACCACTTCGGCATCGACCGCTCGCGTCAGGGCGACCCGGTCTTCCACGGCGCTAACGACAACGCCACCGGTACGGCGATCGTGCTGGAACTTGCCCGCGCCTTCGCGGAAAAGAAAGCCACGCCGCCGCACGACGTCTACTTCGCCTGTGTCACGGCAGAGGAGCAGGGGCTGCTCGGATCGCAGTACCTGGGCGAACATCCGCCCGTGCCCGCGCGGGACATCCAGCTTGACCTGAACTACGACGCCCTGCTGCCCGTGGGCGACGTGCGTAGCGCCGAGGTGCACGGCGCCGAACGCACCACCGTGTATCCGCTGGTGGAGGCGCTGGCTGCGAAGGAAGGCCTGCAACTGGAGCCGGACAAGTTCCCGATGGCCGGCCACTACTATCGTTCGGATCACTTCTCGCTGGCGCGCGTGGGCGTGCCCGCCTTCAGCATCGGCGAGGGCACGATGTTCCGCGACCACGACGACGCCTGGGGCAGGCAGCAGGCCGAGCAGTACACCGCCGAGCGCTACCACACGCCCGCCGACAAGTACGAAGACTCCATGGACTTCCGCGGCAACGCCCGCATGGCCCGCTTCGGCTTTGAACTGGGCTGGCTGGTCATGCAGCAGCAGGGCAGCGTCGCCTGGCAGCCCGGAGACGAGTTCGAAGCCGCGCGCAAGCGGAGCCAAGGGACGAAGTAGCTATGCCGCAAGTCACCGCAATCTACCCCGGAACCTTCGATCCGCCGACGAACGGCCACCTCGACATCTGCATGCGCGGGTCACGCATCTTCGACCGGCTCATCGTCGCCGTGCTGCGCAACTCCAGCAAGGGCGCTCCGCTGTTCACCACGCAGGAGCGCGCGGAAATGCTGGCGGAGATCACACGCCCCTTCGGCAACGTGACGGTCGCCACCTTCGACGGCCTGCTGGTCGATTTCGCACGCCAGCAGGGCGCGACCGCGGTGCTGCGTGGCATCCGCGCCGTAAGTGACTACGAGTACGAGTTCCAGATGGCAATGATGAACCGCAAGCTGGACCCGCAGCTTGAGACCGTCTTCATGCAACCGGCGGAGAAGTACACCTACGTCTCGTCGCGCCTCATCAAGGGCGTCTTCCAACTCGGCGGCGACATCAACTCGCTCGTTCCACCTGAGGTGATGCAGCGCCTGCGCAGCAAGGTGCCGGCGAACATCGCTCCGCCGGAGACCGGCGCTAGCACTTAGTTGCTGAGCGGTTTGCCAAGCGTCGGTGGCGCAAGACGTTCATCACAACTTAGCTCGATAAAGCTTCAAGTCACTTTATGAGTGCAAGAGCCGATGGCGGAGTTTTACCTGAATGAAGTCAGTAGAACGATTACTCCCAGAAGCCAGATCGGAACGAGTGTTATGAAGAATAGCGGGAAGATCCCGTGTACGTTGGGGTTGAAAGATCCAACGAGTAGAACAAGAGCTGTTGGGCACAGGATAAGGAAAGCACCCATCCTTCTTCGCTCTTGCTTTTTCAGGAGAATCGACCAGCCAATTGCACCAACTGTAAACGACACTAGGCCGAGCCCTATCAGCCACAGGTAGAGGGTGTAATCGTCGAAGTAAAAGAGCCTTTCGCCCAACGAGAATGCAATAAGTCCTAGCGCGATGAGTGTCGAGCCTGCGAGAGTTAACGATTTCATTATCTGTAACCGCGGCTGAACATGAGAGCAGTCTACGGGTGCCCTGCACAGATTTCACTCAGCTCCTGACAAGTCGGCCTGTCGGAAGCAGAACAGCTTCTCGCCTTGCCCGCTGACGATCTGCGACACTATACGCATGGCTACCGCGACCGCCGCTCCTGCCGCGCACACACTCTCCGAACGCATCAACCGCATTGAGGTTTCGGCCACCATGGCCATTACCGCGGAGGCGCTTCGCCTCAAGTCGCAGGGCATCGACCTGGCCGATTTCGGTGCCGGCGAGCCGCACTTCAGCACGCCCGAGCACATCAAGCAGGCCGCGATCCAGGCGATCGAAAAGAACTACACGCGCTACACCGCCGTTGCCGGCATCCCGGAGATTCGCCGCGCCATCGTCGACCGCCACGCTGCCGATTTCGGCACGAACTACGCGCCGGAAGAGTGCAGCTTCACCACCGGCGGCAAGCTGGCACTGTTCAACGCGATCGAGGTGCTGATCGACCACGGCGACGAGGTCATTGTGCCCACCCCGGCGTGGGTCTCGTACAAGGACATCATCCAGTTCGCGGGCGGCGTTCCCGTCTTCGTCGAAACCAGCGAGGTGGAGAACTTCCGCGTGACCGCTGCCATGATTGAGGCCGCGATCACACCCAAAACGCGCGCCATCATCCTGAACTCGCCGTCGAACCCCAGCGGCGCGATCATGGCCAAGGACGACCTCTACAGCATCGTGCGCCTGGCCCACGAGCGCGGCATCTACGCCCTGCTGGACGAGTGCTACGTCTACCTCTGCTTCGACGGCGAGCCGGTCAGCGGCGCCAGCGTGACCGAATGCAAGGAGCACATCGTTGTGCTCGGCTCACTCTCAAAGACATACGCCATGACCGGCTGGCGTGCCGGCTTCGCGCTGGCTCCCAAGCCGATCATCGCGGCCATCAACAAGCTGCAGTCGCAGTCCACCAGCAACACCAACACCATGGTGCAGCACGCCTCCATCGCCGCGCTCAGCGGATCGCAGCAGTGCGTGGCCGACATGCGCGCGGGCTACATCGAAATCCGCGACCGCGTTCTGGAGGGCTTCCAGAGCATCCCGGGTCTCACCTGCACCGTGCCGCAGGGCGCGTTCTACGTGTATCCCAACGTCAGCGCCTTCTTCGGCAAGGGCGGCGTGAACTCCGCGTCCGACGTTGCCGCGCGCCTGCTAAGCGAGGCTCACGTGGTCTGCGTTCCCGGCGAGCCCTTCGGCACCGCCGACCACATCCGGCTTTCGTATGCCGTTTCGTCCAGCGTGGTCGATAAGGGTCTTGAGCGTATGCGCACTTTCTTCGCCTCGCTCACCTAAACGAGTCCCCTTGGAAAGCCTCCGTGCTATTCCGCTCGCCGCCGTTCTTTGACTACACTGCTCAAGTCACGCATGCAACCGCCAACCAACATCGACTTCGTTCCCGTCATCCTCGCCGGCGGCAGCGGCACCCGCTTCTGGCCGCGTTCTCGCAAAGCCCGCGCCAAGCAGGTGCTGGCCTTGTCTGGCGAGGAGACGATGATTCAGCAAACCGTGGAGCGCCTGCGCCCGCTTGCTCAGGACTCCACCTTTCTGGTCATCACCAACGACTTGCTGGCGGAGACGATCGGCAAGCAGTTGCCCAACGTACCGGCTGCGCGCATCCTGCGTGAACCCGCCGCGCGCAACACCGCTCCTGCCTGCCTGCTGGCCGCCGCCATCCTGGCCAAGAGCAATCCGCAGACCGTGCTCGGTATCTTCCCGTCCGATCACGTGGTGCTGGACGACGCGAAGTTCGTGGAGCGCATGCAGCAGGCCATCCAAGTGGCAGCCGCCGGCGAAAACATCGTCGTTCTCGGCGCTCCGCCCACGCGGCCTGAGACGGGTTACGGCTACATCGAAGAAGGCGTTGCGGTCAGCTTCGGAAGCGAGCCTTTCGAAGTTCACGCGGTCCGACGCTTCACCGAGAAGCCGGATTTCGCGCATGCCCGCAAGTTCCTCTCCGCCGGCAATTACACCTGGAACAGCGGCATGTTCCTGTGGTCCGCGCAGACCCTGATCAACGCCTTCCGCGAACACTGCAATTCGATGCTCGCACCCATCCTCGCCATCGCCGACGCGTTCGGCACGCCCGACTTCGATCGCGTCTTTGCCGAGCAGTATCCCACCGTCGAAAACATCAGCATCGACTTTGCCATCCTCGAATCGCGCTCCTTCAAGGGCGAAGGCAAGAGCAACATCTACTGCCTGCCGGCCGACTTTGGATGGAACGACCTGGGCAGTTGGAGCGCGCTGCACGAGCACCACCTGCAGCACATCCAGGACATCGGCAACAACAACGTCGTCGAGTCCTCCAGCACTCTGCAACTGGACGCCAGCGGGAACTATGTCTACGCGCCGGGGCTCACCGTGGCTCTGCTGGGCGTGAAAGATCTTGTCGTCGTGCAAACGGACGACGCCCTTCTGGTGACCACCCGCGCGCACTCGCAGGAAGTTGGCCGCGTGGTTAAAGAGCTGGTCAAGCACGCGCGCCACGAACTCGTTTAGCCAGGCCTTTGCGCCGTTGCTTCCAGGCCCGATTCGGCTGCAGACCACATCGCCAGGTTCCTTTCACGGGAGCACTGTCGGATAATCGGTGCTGGCTATGAGCAACCAGACCGCGTCGCCCCTCCCGTCCACCTCCGCAACATTCAGCGCTGTCAAATTCGGTACGGATGGCTGGCGCGGCATCATCGCCGACGATTTCACCTACAGCAACGTCCGCGTCGCCGCTGCCGCCATCGCGAACTACGTGTTGCGCCACGAAGACGCCAGCAAAGGCGTATGCATCGGGTTCGACACGCGCTTCAGTTCGCCGCAATTTGCGCAGGTCGTCGCAGAAGTGCTCGCCAACGCTGGCATTCCCGTGCAGCTTGCGCAGGACGTAACGCCCACACCCGCACTCAGCTATGGCGTGCGTCACCGCGGCTGCGCGGGTGGCATCATGATCACCTCATCGCACAACCCCGCGCAGTGGAACGGGGTGAAGTACAAGGCCAGCTACGGCGGCTCCGGCTCGCCCGGCATCATCAAGCAGATCGAGCAGTACCTAGGCGCGGACCTTCCCCAGGCCGCAGAGCCCGCGGCGATCACCCGCGTTGACTTCCTTCCCAACTACATCGCCGCGGTCGAGGCCTTCGCCGACCTGCCCGCCATCCAGGCTTCGGGCTATCGCTTCCTCATCGACAGCATGTTCGGCGCGGGAGCAGGCGTGCTCAAGGGCATCTTCGACCGCGCCGGCGTTCCAGCAGTTGAGATCCGTTCCGAGCGCAACCCGAACTTTCCCGGCATCAATCCCGAGCCCATCCTGCCGCACATCTCGCTGACGCAAGAACGCGTTGTCGCCGAGGGCTGCGACGCCGGCCTGATCACCGATGGCGATGCCGATCGCATCGGCAGCGTCGATGAGCACGGCAATGTGGTCGACGCGCACAAGATCTTCGCCATTCTTCTGCGCTGGTTGCTCGAGCGCAAACAGTGGCCCGGCGATGTGACCCGCGCCTTCAACACGACAAAGATGCTCGACCGCATCGCCGCCAGGTACGGCCGCAAGCTGCACGAGCACGGCATCGGTTTCAAGTACGTCTGCGATCTCATGCTCTCGGAAGACATCCTGGTCGGCGGTGAAGAATCCGGTGGCATCGGCATCAGCAAACACCTTCCGGAGCGCGACGGCATCCTCAACGCGCTGCTGATCGCCAACGTGATGGCCGACGAGAAGAAGACACTCGGCGAGCTCGTCGCATCGCTGCAGGCGGAGTTCGGCGAGCACCATTACGGCCGCATCGACATGCACATAGACGACCGCCTCAAGCAGTCCGCCATTCAGCGCGCGTCGAGCGGCGTTTCCGACTTCGCGGGCTTCAGGGTCCTGCGCACGGAAAACCTGGACGGCTTCAAATTCTTTCTGGAGATCCCCGAAGACGCGGCCAGGCAGGGCAGCACGCCAGCGCCTGCGGAAACGTGGCTGCTCTTGCGCGCCAGCGGCACTGAGCCGTTGCTTCGTGTCTACTGCGAGAGCTCATCGCCAGAGAATGTAACTCGCATCCTCAAGGCTGCTGAAACGTTTGTCCTGCAAGGCAAGTAACTCCTAAGTTGTACCTGGGGAGTTACCCATTTTGTTGCGACCTTTTCCGGGCTTGTGAATCCCTGTTCGAACAGCGAACATTGGTCAGAATGCAGGCGATTTTCCTGCGTTCTTGGACTACAACCAAATTGCTTGTCGCGGTTTGTCGCGTGCGGCGAGTAAGTCGTTCGCATCCCAGTAACAAACGACGCAACAGGCATGTTGCACAACATACTTTGTATCGCAAAGTAAATGCCGGCGTGCGTCGTCACATCGCAGTCGATGTGAAGGAGAACAGATGGAAACGACGACACACATGCAGCGCTTTGCGCTAGCTTTTGCCGTAGCAGGCTGCATGGCCGTGCCGGTGCCGAGCGCCCTTGCACAGGCCGCCCCGCAGCAGCTTCAATTGGCCAGCAACGCCCCAGTCGCCACCGCCGCATACAGCAGCAGCGACTCCCCCGTGGACGCACCCGCGCCCGCTCAAGCCACCGCGTCTCAGCAGTACGGTTCGGGCACGCCCGGCTATGCCGCTCCGGCGGAAAGCCACAGCTACTGGCACACGCACGGGTTCGACCTCGCCGGTCTCGCCACCGGCCGCCTGCAGCAGAACATCGACGAGCAGGGACCGACCCAGGTGGGCCAGAGCTTCAACGCAGGCTTCCTCGCGAACATCCGTGAGCATCCCGTCTCCTGGGCCGGCATCGAGCTTGATTACGGCTACCAGAAGTACACCGAGCACTACCGCTTTGCCGCCAACGCCCCTACGGCCCTGAACCGGCCCATGGAGCAGCACGAAGCGACCGCTGGCTACGTCTTTCACATCAAGACGCCCTGGGTGCAGCCCTTCGTCGTCGTTGGCGGCGGCGGCATTTACTTCCGCTCCACCCGCATCCAGCCGCCCGCCGGCAACGGCCTGAACGAGGTGCTTGGCGACCAGTGGCGCGGCACCTACATGGCCAACGTCGGCTTCGACTTCACCTCCAAGCGCGCCAAGAACTTCGGCATCCGCATCGAGGAGCACAGCCTCTTCTACAAGGCCCCGGATTACTACATGAGCAGCCTTCGCAGCAACGCGTGGATCCACCAGGCGATGCCAGCGGCCGGTTTCTTCTACCGGTTCTAGGCAACAACGCTCGGCAATTCCAAGAGGGCACGGCAGCAGCCGTGCCCTCTTACTTGCGTCGCTGCACCTGGCCCACCATCGGGTGCTCATTCCTCGCTCACTACAATCGTCCTAGCATGCAAGAAAACATCACGACTCGCGGTCTGCTCTTTGACATGGATGGGGTGCTGATCTCCTCCATCGGTTCGGTCCGCCGCTGCTGGCGCAAATGGTGCCGGCACTATGGAATCCCTGGCGCCGATACGTTCGAAATCCCGCATGGCACCCGCGCCATCGAAATCATCCAGCAGATCAAGCCCGACATCGATCCACAAGAAGGTCTGCGCCTGATCGAAGACCTGGAGATCGAAGACACGGAAGATCTCCGCGTGCTCGCCGGCGTGCCCGAACTGCTGAAGAGCCTTCCTGCCGATCGCTGGACCATCGTCACCAGCGCCACGCGCCGGCTGATGCTGGCGCGGCTCCGCATCGCCGGCCTGCCCGCCCCCGAGCGACTCATCGCTGCCGAAGACGTGGTCAATGGCAAGCCGCACCCCGAGCCGTATCGCCGCGGCGCTGAAATCCTGGGCCTACCACCGCAGGACTGCATCGTCGTGGAGGACGCGCCGGCCGGTGTATCCGCAGGCCTAGCCGCCGGATCGCGCGTTCTTGGCGTGCTCGGCACGCACCAACTCGAAGACCTCAAAGAGGCAACGTGGCGCGTCGCATCGCTGCGCGACGCGGTCGCAACAGTCAGCGATCAGGGCGCGCTCAACTTGCAGATTCAGGCAATCGGCTGACGGGCAGCAGCGGATGACAGGCCAGCACATTGAAGTTCGCCCGGCGGAGTGGCCGCAGGACAGGGAAGTCGCCATCCGCCTGCTCACCGGGTACTTCGCCTGGCTCGCAGCGAATCCCGCGGTCCCGGAGTCGATTCGCTCCATCGATCGTGCGCCGGAGCTGGCGCTCGTGCCGCAGCGGTACGATCGCCAGTCCTCCACGCTGCTAATCGCCTGGATGGGAACCGAAGCGGTGGGCTGTGCCGCCGTGCACCGTCTTGCTGCGCCGCCACGCAGCGCAGAGATGAAGCGGCTCTACGTTGCCCCAGGGGCTCGCGGATGTGGCACGGGTGCCGCGCTCATCCAGGCCTCCGCGGCAACGGCCCGGCAGTTCGGCGCCTTCCAGTTGCTGCTGGACACCTTGCCGGCCGCAATGCCCAATGCGGTTCGCCTGTACCAGTCCCTCGGCTTCGAACCGTTCGCTCGTTACAACCGGAATCTCGGTCCGGAGTTCGCGTTCTTTCGGCTGCGCCTGGGATAATCTTTTAGTACATACAGCACCTAAACTGACATGACGGCGGTCATTGCAATCTCTCGTCACCAGCTCGGCAAGCCTCAGGCTGGATACGCATCCGCAGAGGTTCCAGGAGCGCTGATTGCGACGAATGTTCTTGCCACTGCCATAACTGGTCGTTACTTTACGGTCAATGGCTGACATGCACATGATGTTTCCGGCGCGGAACGCCCCGCCGGAGGAAACACCGGTCCCCGCGGCAATGAATATCGGTTCGACAATCCGTGGGTACCGCCTCCAGAAGGGCATGTCGCAGGGCGATGTGGAGAAGCGTACCGGCCTGCTGCGCTGCTACCTGTCGCGCGTGGAGAACGGCCACACTGTTCCGTCGCTGGACACGCTGCAGAAGATCGCCGGCGCGCTGGGCCTGCCGCTCAGCCAGTTTTTCGCCGAAGAGGCAATCGCGCGTGACATGCAGTCGCTGTCGCTCAGCGAAGACGACATTCGCTTCCTCACCCAGATTCAGCGGTACAGCGCGCACCTGACCGAATCCGACCGCAAGCTCCTGCTCGCAATGGTGAAAAAGTTCGCCCAGACCGCCCTGGTCTAGCCTGCGGAAGTCGTGTCACGGTTCGGCGGAGGAAACTGGCTATAGCCATAGTCCTTGACCTCGTGCACACCTTCGGGGCCGTCCACCCGCACCGACGCAACACCCTGAAACGCGCGTACGATCGCGTTCGCCTGGTCCGCGGACGCAACCCGGATCAGCGGACGCGGCGCTGATTCCACAAAGTCCTTGGCATCCTTCAGGCCTAGGTGCTTGACCTCGCGCACCATTTTGATGGTTCGGATCAGGTTAGATCCCTGATCCAGCAGCGTCACGGCATAAGGGCCACCCGGGGCATCCGCCGAGGAGATAGCTGAGGGCCGTCCCAAATCCAGATCCGGCGAGCCTGGCGCAAGCGGATGTGCATGACCAGACGTACCGCTGCGCGATGTCAACCGGCCAAACAGGACACCTAATACAAAAGCCATCACAATCCAGCCAACTA
Organism: Terriglobus aquaticus; assembly: GCF_025685415.1. Lineage (NCBI taxonomy): Bacteria > Pseudomonadati > Acidobacteriota > Terriglobia > Terriglobales > Acidobacteriaceae > Terriglobus > Terriglobus aquaticus. The sequence goes on along the minus strand of NZ_JAGSYB010000001.1, from coordinate 2,143,384 downwards.
CGTTCATCACCGCACCTCACGTTCTAAGATTGCTGAACCAGCGCCGGAGTCGCCCGTTCTCGGTGGCGGCCGCATGATACCGTAAGCTTTGCTGTGGCTACGCTTCCCACTCGCGAACCCGAAAGCGGAGCCCGCCGAGATACGGCTGCGCCGCCCACCCGGCCTGCGTCGGAGCGCGGCTACGTTCCGGCGTGGCTGCCCCACAGCCTCCGCGAGCGGTGGTACCGCTGGTTTCCCACGCGCCGGAAGGCGCGCCGCGCCATCTTCCTCAGCCTGCTGGCCATGTCGGCGGTTTTCGGCGCGCTGGCCGGCCTCACGCTCGTCTCCGTCACCGACCTGCCCCAGATCGAAGACCTGGAGCATTACCGGCCCAGCACTACCACCGAACTGCTCGACATCCACGGCCGGACCTTCGGCTCCTTCGCTCTGGAAAAGCGCATCGTCGTCGGCTACCAGGACATCCCGCCCGTCCTGCACGATGCGATTCTGTCCATCGAAGACAAGAGCTTTGAAAGCAACGCCGGCATCAATCTCTTCCGCGCGGTGGGCGCGGCCATCGTAGACATCCGCAGCAAGGGCCGCCGCCAGGGCGCGTCCACGCTCACCATGCAGTTGTCGCGCAACCTGTTCCTCTCGTTTGAGCAGACCTTTACCCGCAAGCTGCAGGAGGTGCTGCTCTCCATTCAGATTGAGCGCCACTTCACCAAGGAACAGATCTTCACGCTGTACGCCAACCAGATCTACCTGGGCAGCGGCAATTACGGCTTCGAAGCCGGCAGCGAGCACTACTTCTCGAAGCACCTGCACGACCTGTCGCTGGCCGAAGCCGCGCTGCTGGCCGGCCTGCCCAAGAATCCCAACGGCTACTCGCCTCTCCGCCACCCCGATCGCGCCATCAAGCGGCGCAATCTGGTGCTAAGCGAGATGCTGAAAGACGGCAAGATCACGCAGGACGCCTACCAGCAGGCCGTGTCCACGCCGCTGCAACTGCACATTGAGCCGGCGCCGGTCACCGTTGCGCCTTACTTCGTGGAAGAGGTCCGGCGCCAGCTGGAGCAGGAGTACGGCACCGACCAGGTACACGGCAGCGGCATGCGCGTGTACACGACTCTTGACCTCGACCTGCAGCAGGCGGCTGAGAAGTCCGTGCTCGACAACCTGGCTGATTACGAGCGTCGCCACGGCTGGAAGGGCAAGCTGCAGAACGTGCTCGCCCAGGGTCAGGAGCTGGACACCTACAACCACCCGGACTGGGTCGACACGCCCCAGACCGGCGGCTACATCCACGCCCTGGTCATGGACGTGAACGCGCGCCACATCCTTGTGCGCATCGGCAAGCGCTACGCCGAAATCCTGCCCCGGGACTGGGCATGGACCACGGTCTCCGCAGCCAGCATTCTCCAGCGCGGAGACATCGTCTACGTCCGCGTCGAAGATGCTCCGGAAGCCGGCACCATGCATGCCTCGCTGCAGCAGGACTCCGGCGCGCAGAGCAGCATGATGGCCATGGACAACTCCAACGGCGAAGTGCTCGCCATGGTCGGCGGCCGCGACTTCAACCTGTCGCAGTTCAACCGCGCCACGCAGGCCCAGCGCCAGGTCGGATCGTCGTTCAAGCCTTACGTCTACACCGCCGCTGTCGAAGCCGGCGCCAAGCCCTACGACACCATCGTCGACGCGCCCACCAGCTTCTACACGCCCAACGGCCCGTACACGCCCCACAACTACGAGCCCAACTACGCCGGCACCATGAGCCTTGTCTCCGCCTTTGCGCAGTCGCGCAACATTCCGGCGCTGAAGCTCGCCAACAAGGTCGGCATCAAGAAGGTCATCGAAGTCGCGCACCGCTTCGGCATCACCGAAACCATTCCGGCGTTTCTGCCCGTCGCGCTCGGTGCCGCGTCTATTACGCTCAACGAGCAGGTGGCCGCCTACGCGGTCTTTCCCAACGACGGCATCCGCGTGGAGCCGCATGTGATCCGCCGGGTCGTGCAGTCCGACGGCGTGCCGCTGCGCTCCAACGCCGCACGCGCCAAAGAGGTCATCAGCGTCGAAACCGCGCGCACCATGATGACCCTTCTCAAGGCCGTTCCCACCTTCGGCACCGCGGCCCGCGCCGGTGCCGAACTGAAGCACCCGATCGGTGGCAAAACCGGCACTACCAACGGCTTCACCGACGCCTGGTTCATCGGCTTCTCGCCCTCTGTCACCTGTGGCACGTGGATCGGCTACGACAATCGCCAGACGCTCGGCGACAAGGAACAGGGCGCCAAGGCCGCTCTGCCGGCGTGGATCAACTTCATGAAGGTTGCCATCGCGCGCACGCCCAACGAACAGTTCCCGAGCGGCGCGCTCAAGAAGCAACTCGACGTCACGACGGACAACAGCGCCTCGACCGCTCCTGCTCCGAAGAAGGAAGAAGACAGCGACGATTCGGAAGACTCGGGCGACGACAACGGGCCGAAGTCGGCCGCGCCACCAGCGGATGCTCCGTCGCCCGACGCCCTACCGTCTGACGCTCCTTCGGATGCAGCTCCGGCGGATTCACAGCCCTCTCCCGCCGCAGCGCCTTCCCCACGCACATCGCCCGCGCCGGCTGCTACGACGCCCCGTTCCGGCCTGGTTGCATCGCCCTTCGGACCCTATCGCCCCTACACCCCTCCCGCGGGCACAGGTGCTACAGCGACTCCTCTGAGCACTCGACCGCAGACGCCACCCAAGACCCAGCGGCCCGCAACGGCTCCGCCTCAGTAAACGAGTAGCGATGGCTCGCATCTTCATCACCGGCTCCTCGGATGGCTTGGGCTTGATGGCCGCCAAGCTGCTCCTCGAACAAGGTCACTCCGTCGTTCTGCACGCACGCAACGAACAGCGCGCAGAAGAGACCCGGCGCAAACTTCCGCAGGCAGAAGCCGTGCTCACCGGCGACCTGTCCAGCCTGCGGCAGACCCGCAGTGTGGCGGAGCAGGCCAACGCCACCGGCCGGTTTCACGCTGTGATCCATAACGCTGCCATTGGTTACCGTGAGCCGAAGCGCATTGTGACTGAGGATGGCCTGGCCCATCTCTTCGCCATCAACAGCGTGGCGCCCTACCTGCTTACTGCGCTGATGCCTGCACCAACGCGTCTGGTCTACGTCAGTTCCGGGCTTCACCTGCAGGGCGATCCGAGCCTTCAGGATCTGAACTGGGACTCGCGTCCCTGGAGTGGGCACCAGGCCTACTCTGATTCCAAGCTGCACAACGTCTTGCTCGCCTTCGCAATCGCCAGACGGTGGCCCAACGTGCTGAGCAATGCAATGACACCCGGCTGGGTGCAGACCAAGATGGGCGGCCCCGGCGCCAGCGACGACCTGGAACAGGGGCATCTCACTCAGGTGTGGCTTGCCACCAGTGACGATCCTGCTGCCACTGTCACGGGCCGCTACTTCTACCACCTGCGCGAGAGCAAAGTACTGCCAGATGCGCAGCGGCAGGAGTCGCAGCAGAAGTTTATCGATGCGTGCGAACGCATTACCGGCGAACGGCTGCCGGACGCCTCCTGAGGCCAAAAATAGGGGCCCTCGAAATGGCCGAGTGCCCCCTTCCCCTAGTGCTGCCAATACCGTCATAGACGACGGCCACAGCCGCCACTGACTAGGGAAAATCCTAGTTCGCTGTGAACGCAGGCAATCCCTGTGCCGTGTCGATTTTGCGAAGCTTTCAACTTCATCGCAGCAAAATGCGGCATGTACCTGGATCACGTTCCGACCGCGAGCGGCCACGCCCGCAAGTCCAGCCAGTTCCTAATTCCTGCTGCTTCAGACCGCTTCGGCCCTGTGTGAAGCACAGGCGCGTCTACCCCTGCGAAGCTCCGCCGAGCGCCCGCCGCAGCGCGAACCATCGCTCGGCTCGCGCCACATCCCGGCCGATCTGTGCCTTCAGAGCCTCGGGCGAGGGCCACTTGCGCTCTTCCCGTAACCGCTTCAGAAATGTGAGCCGAACCGGCGTGCTTTCCCCAAGTGCGATCGGGCGAAACCGGAAGAGGAAGCTTTCCACCGCAAAGCTGTCCGGTCCGAACGTCGGCCGGTTCCCAACATTCGTGACGCTCTCAAACGTCACTACTTCCTCGCCCGTGCCGATACGCATCTCGGTCACGTACACACCGTTCGCTGGCAGCAGGTCTTCGTACGTTGCCAGGTTCACGGTGGGAACGGCGTACTGGGTGCCGTACCCGCGGCCGCGCGCTGGCGTACTTTGCACCGCAAAGCTTCGCCCCAGCAGGTGCCTGGCCGTGGTCAGGTCGCCCGCGGCAATCGCCTGTCGAATGCGCGACGACGAAACCACGCCACGCGCGATCTTGACCGGTTGGAACGCCTCCACGCGAAATCCGAACTCTCGCCCAAGTTCGCTCAGGCCTGCGATATCGGCCTCGGCCTGGTAGCCGAAACGGAAGTTCTCGCCCTCGTACACTTCCACGGCGCGCAACCGATCGCGCAGCACGGTCGCGGCGAACTCCCGCGCGCTGGTACGCGCCAGCTCGGCAGTGAAGGGAATCACCAGCACCGCATCCAGCCCGGTCTGCAACAGCAACCGCAGCTTCTCCGGCGTCGGCGTAATCAGCTTCGGCGCTTGATCGGGCCGAAGGATCACGGCAGGGTGCGGGTCCAGCGTGACCAGCACAGCCTTCGCCTGCAGCGCCCGGGCGCGCGCGACGACTTCGCCGATCACGCGACGATGGCCGCAGTGCACCCCATCGAAATTACCCACCGTCACAACGCTCGGACCGAAATCTTCAGGCACCGAATCGATGCTGCGGAAGACCGCGCACGCTGACGGAGAAACCTCACTTTGCGCTACAAAGCTCATGCGATGACGAACTCCAGTTGCAGCCCGTCGTATGCCGGCTGAATATGCGGCGGCAACTCGGCTGCTACTTCCGCATGGTCCAGCTCGTGCGCAATGTGGGTAAAGAACGTGCGCCGCGCGCCGATCTTCTCCGCGATCCGCACGCTGTTTTCCAGGTGACTGTGGCTGGGGTGCGGCTCGCGTCGCAGGGCATCCAGCACCACCACGTCCAGCCCGTGCAGGCGGTCAAAGCTCGCCTCGGGCAAGTCGCTCATATCCGTCAGGTAGGCGGCCTGGCCAAACCGGTACCCGCCAATGCTGTTCCGCCCATGGATCATCGGGATCCGCTCGAACGACGCTCCAAACAGCGACACTGCCGTGCCCGGCTCCGCACTCAACCGGTGCAGTGCCACCTTGGCGCTGGTCGGATACTTGTCCACCTTGCGAAACGTGTACTCAAACACACGCTCCAGTACGTCGGCGGTCGGATCGTCGGCATACACCGGCACGGGTCCGCCGCGCCCAAAGGTAAGCGGCCGCAGGTCGTCAAAGCCAAGCACGTGGTCGGCATGCCCATGCGTGTACAGCACCGCATCCACCTGGCGCAGGCCGCTGCGCAGCATCTGCTGCCGAAAGTCCGGGCCTGTATCGATCAGCACCACGCGTCCCGCGTACTCCAGCGCGATCGACGAACGCGTCCGCACGTTGCGCACATCTGCAGACGTGCACACCGCGCAATCGCAACCCAGCGTGGGCACACCCATGCTGGTTCCGGTTCCAAGAAAGGTAAGCTTCGCGTTCAACGTTCCCATCCGGCCGCGCGCCTAGGAAACGATGCGCGGGCCGCCGCCGGTCGTTCCACCGGGTCCGCCAAAGCCGCCGGGGCCACCGCTAAAGCCGCCCGATCCGCTGAAACCTCCGGGGCCTGGCTGCCGGGTCTGCGCCTGCCGCGCCAGCAACTGCGTAATCTCCAGGAATCCCATCCGCAACTCAAACAGCGCGGAGTCGATCAGCAACTGCTCGCGGCTGTCCAGATTGCCCTTGGACTTCTCGGCGATCGTGCTCAGCATGTCGATGCTCTGCTTGGCGCCCATCAGGTCTACGCGTGCCTGCTCGCCCTGCGGCGTGCCCGCGCCCATCTGCACCATCGCGCTCATGTACACGGACTGCACCAGCCGCGTGAAGTCCATGGGCGGCATATGCTCGCCACCAGGGTTGCTGGCGCGCATTACCGTGTCCAGCCGCTCGGCGGTGCTGTCGTAGGCGCGCTTCACCTGCTCCATCTCTTCCGCCGTAGGCGGAGGAGGCAGGTTCTCGTCGCCTGCACTTGCGCTGGCGTTCTCGCCCGGTTCCGGCTCCGGCGTGACGGTGTGCGAATGGAAGGGAATCGGCTCGCTTGCGTGCTCGGTGGTGCGCGGGCGGTCCGTGTGGGTGTGCTCGTGCTGCGCCGCGGCGTCTGCAAACGAGATCACCTTGCCCCCATCCGCGTGCTTTTCCGGCGTCGGTTCAGCGGCAGAGAAGGCCGTCGCCGGCGGTCCGCCGGGCGTCTCCGCACTTTCCGCGTTCTCCGTGCGTTCGGGCGCTGGCTCGCGCAACTCGCCGTCCATGCGGAACTTGCGGCGATCGTTCACAACAAATGGCTTGTCTTGCTCGGCCATGACGGTAATGTCCTTCCCGGCGTAAAAGCGTCGTGCATGCGGCACGCGCGCAAAATCTCAAGCGTTGGATGCAGCCTTGCCGTCCAGAGCTTCCAATCGCACGCGTGCGGTTCCGCCTGCATACGACAGCGGCAGCCTGCGCTCGATTGCCTCGCGCCGCACATAGCCCAGAGCAAGTGTCGTTCCGCCCAGCGCAAGCGTCGCTCCGTCGATCGGCTCTGCACTCACGCTCGTCAGTACTCCGACCGGCTTCTCTTCGGCCAGCAGCTCGGTCCCGGCAGCGGGCGCATCGCCCTCCAGCACAAACTGCGCAAACGTGCGGTGCACCTGCCCGCGCGACCGGATGCGCTCCACAATCTCCTGGCCCAGATAGCATCCTTTGCTGAAGTGCAGCGCCCGCGTCTGCGCCGTCTCCTGCGGCAGGTCCCTGTCGCGGATGTCCACTCCAAACCGCGGCACACCTTCCACGACCCGAAACAGCTCAAAGCTCTCACGCCCAACTGGCGAGATGCCCTGCATCCACGCGCTCACGTCAGCCTTCTGCGCTGCGGCAGAACTCATCCAGATCTCATAGCGTGGAACAGCAGGGCTGTAGGCCCGAACAACCTGTACCGGCGAAAAGTCCCACTGCCGTTCCGTCCGGGTCAGTTCCTCGGAGCGCGGCACATCCAGCCCAGCCTCGGCCAGCAGTTCCGCCGACCGCGGCCCGGCGACCAGCAAGCCATGCATGTCCCCGGTCAGGTCCTCCAGCTCCACGTCGTCCATGATGATGAAGCGGTCCAGCAGCTCCATCATCGGCTTCACCTGGGCAAGGTCCGTCTCCAGCAAGAGGCGGTTCGCCTCGCACCAGACGGTCGCATCGCCCTGGATGCGTCCCTGCGCGTTCAGCAGAAACGCATACGCGCCCTGTCCTGGCTGCAGCGCCTGCACGCTGTTCGTGACCATGCCGTTCAGCCAGCGCACGCGGTCCTCGCCCGTCACCGCGATCCAGCCGCGATCGTCCAGCCGCGTCCATCCCGCGCCAGAGCGCAGTGCGCGCAAGCCTTCCGTTCCTGTCAGCGTCGCCTCCGGCACAAGCGCTCCCATACACTGAGGATACGCCTCGTCGCGCGCTGCAGCGCTCGCCGCCGCCTTCCAAAGGACCTCTCCTAGTGCCCTCAGCTCTGCCGTTCCGCCGCGTTTCGCTTCTGCTGCCAATCGCGCTTGCCGCCACCACAGTCTTCGCCCAGGCCTCCGCTCCTGTCGCTCCCAAGCCCGGCACCGAGGGCGCGCAGAAGTCCGCACAGCGCAACGCGGAAACCCAGACCGGCACCCCTAAGCCCGCCCCGTCCGACGCCGACACCCATCTGACCAAGGCGCAGGCCGACGATCTGCTCGCCTCCGTCGACGGCATCCTGGCCTTTGTCAGCAAAGACACGCACCTCGCCAACAACAAGCCGATCAAGCGCGCCATCCACACCCGCGCCGAAGTCACCGAGATCCTTCGCCGCAAGATGGCCGAGGATGAAGGCACGCGCCGCATGCAGCGCGCGGAGCTGGTCCTGAAGAAGTTCGGCCTGCTCGACCGCGACTTCGATCTGCAGCCGTTCCTGCTGTCACTGCTCAGCGAGCAGGTCGCCGGCTTCTACGAACCCAAGACGCGCACCATGAACCTGCTCGACTGGGTCAAGCCCGACGAGCAGAAGCCCGTCATCGCACACGAGCTGACCCACGCTCTGCAGGACAACCGCGTAGGCCTTGAGAAGTGGAACGACCCACAGCCCGAGGAGATGAGCCACAACGAGCGCGAGGACAACCTGCACATCCAGACCGACGAGGCCTCCACCGCGCGCCAGGCCGTCACCGAAGGCCAGGCCATGGTCACCTTCATCGACTACAGCATCCGCGACACCGGCAAGACCCTCCGCGACGTTCCGCAGATGGGCGATCGCCTGGCCCAGATGGGGTCCGATACCAGCGGCTCACCCATCCTCGCCCGCGCTCCGCTCGTCCTGCAGCAATCCCTCCTCTTTCCGTACACCAACGGCGTCACCTTTGAGCAGGCGATCCTGCAGCGCAACGGTGTCGATGCAGCCTTTGCCGGCGCGCTCGATCGCCCGCCCTCCAGTTCGCACGAAATCCTGCATCCCGACGACTACCTGAACCACGTTCCGGTGCCCGTGCTCGCCATACCCGACATTCACCCGCTGCTCGACAAGCAGTGGAACGCCTACGACATAGGCGTCATGGGCGAGCTGGACGTCCGCATGCTCACTGAACTTTTCGGCGGTGCACAGATCGCCGGTCCGCTCTCCCTCAACTGGGACGGCGGCATCTACTACGCCGCGCAGAAGAAAGACGTGACGCCGGCGCAGAAGGCCAGCACCGCTTCGCTCGGCCTGCTTTACCTTTCGCGCTGGAAGAACGCCGACTCGGCGCGCTCCTTCCTGCGCGTCTACGCGACCCAGTTGCCGCGCAAGTACGAGCATCTGCAGCAGGTCACCACCGGCACCGACGTCGACATCGACCACCTGCGCTTTACCAGCGAAGAGGGCGACATCCTGCTCACGCTCGACGACCGCACCGTCTTCATCAGCGAGGGTTTCCCGCTTGACCTCGCAAAGCAATTGGAAGCGAAGCTGCGAGAGGTGCAGGGCAACGGCGTGCTGCAAAACGCAGGCCTCTCGAACCAATTACCCGTAGCGGGCGAACTGCACAACCGGCTTGCCACGGTGGTCAACATCGTCCCGCTCAGCCTGCGATAGCAGACAGCGCTCACCAGCTCAATGCCCCAGGGGTATGGGCACTTGTTAAGATCGCGCGCTTCCTCGGCAACTCGCTACAACCCACCGCGTTGCTGTAGCCTCTCATCGACATGCGCAAGCGCCTCAGTCTGCTCCTCGCGGCTTGTTTGCTGGCCGCCACTCCCGCGGCGCACGCTTACTCCGTCCTGACCCACGAACAACTCATCGACCTCACCTGGGACAGCTCCATCGTTCCGCTCCTGCGCAGCCGCTACCCCACGCTCACCGCGGCGCAGCTTCAGGAAGCGCGTGCCTACGCCTACGGCGGCTGCGTCATCCAGGACATCGGCTACTACCCGTTCGGCGATGAGTTCTTCTCCGACCTCACGCATTACGTCCGCTCCGGCGACTTCGTCGTCAATCTTTTCCGGAACGCCGGCAACGCCGACGAACTCGCCTTTGCCGTCGGCGCCCTGTCGCACTACGTGGGCGATACCGTGGGCCACTCCGAAGCGACAAACCGCTCGGTGCCGGTCGAGTTCCCGAAGCTGCGCGCCCTCTACGGCGACTCCGTGAACTACGCCCAGGGGCCCAGCCAACATGTGCGCACCGAATTCGCCTTCGACGTCAACGAGATCGCGCACCACCGCTTCGCTCCCGTGCACTACCTTCGCCAGATCGGGCTTCAGGTGCCCACTAAGCAGCTCGCCCTCGCCTTCTACCAGACCTACGGCCTCGGCGAAGATTTCACCCAGCGTCGCGGCCGCCGCATCAACGTCAGCGGCTATCGCTTTTCCGTCCGCAGCTTTCTTCCGCGCATCGCCTACGCCGTCACGCTTCTTCACCGCCACAAAGAACCGGCAGACGTGCAGGACGCCGACTTCCAGCGCATGGAACGCGAACTGCAGCAGGTAGCCACCAACAATCATTGGGATGACTACCGCAAAAAAGCGGGCATCGGCACCTACTGCCTCGCCGGTCTGCTGTACATCCTGCCCAAGGTAGGCCCCATCAAGTTCGTGTCTGTCAAAGGCCCTACGGACCAGACCGAAGTCGAATACGTGAAGAGCGTGATCCGCGCGACCGACGCTCTCAACCGCACGCTGCACCGCTTCACTCCGCCGCCCACAACCGTGCCCAGCGCTGCTACCGCTGCCGCTGCGGACACGCACTCCACGTTGCCGGCGTCCATGTTCCGCTCACTCGCACCGCCGCAGGCTCAGCGCGATCCCAACCATCCGCTCGCCAATCGAGACCTGGACACCGGAAACGTCGTGCAGCCTGCGGGGTACCCTCTTACCGACCAGACCTACGCGCGCCTGCTGCATCGGCTCACCGCCATGCCCAACGAGCCCGTGCCCCCCGGCGTCAAGACCGAGATCCTCAACTATTTCAGCAACACGAGCCTGGCTTACTCCGTGAAGCACAAGCCGCAAGAGTGGGCCACCGTGCAGAAGGACCTGGTCACCCTTCAGGGCATGCCCACGCGCGACGCCGACAAACTCTTCGAAACCTACGGAGACGACAACGACAGGGACAACTAAGTCTCGCGGGCCACACCGCTTATACTCAGCAACGGTGCAGTCACACGCGCACCCGCAGGGAGACGACACACGTGGCACAGCAGCAGGCAGAGATCGGCATCATCGGCGGCAGCGGGCTCTACAACATGCCCGGCCTCACAGACACCACCGAGATCACCGTTGATACGCCCTTTGGCGCACCGTCTGAGACCATCGTGCTGGGCACGCTCGAGGGCCGCAAGGTCGCCTTTCTGGCTCGCCACGGCCGCGGCCACCGGATCCTGCCATCAGAGCTGAACTTCCGCGCCAACATCTACGCGATGAAGTCGCTCGGCGTCGAGTTCATCCTCTCCATCAGCGCCGTCGGCTCGCTCAAGGCCGAGCACAAGCCCACCGACTTCGTCATCCCCGATCAGTTCATCGATCGGACCTTTGCCCGCAACGCCACCTTCTTCGGCGACGGCATCGTCGGCCACGTGGCCTTCGGCGATCCCGTCTGCGCCGTCGCAGCAAAAGCTTTCAAGCAGGGCTGCGATGACGCAGGCGTCGTCGGCAAGCTGGGCGGCACCTACGTCAACATGGAAGGCCCGCAGTTCTCCACCCGCGCCGAGTCGAACCTCTACCGATCCTGGGGCGCGGACGTGATCGGCATGACCAACCTGCAGGAAGCCAAGCTGGCCCGCGAAGCCGAGATCAGCTACGCCACCCTCGCCATGGTCACCGACTACGACTGCTGGTACGAAGGCCACGACGACGTCACCGTCGACCAGGTCATCAAGGTCATCCACGAGAACACGGCCAACGCCCAGCGCGTCCTCGCCGGCGCCATCCGAGCCCTGCCCAAATCCAACAGCGACACCCCGTGCGCCAGCGCCCTTAAGTACGCCATCATGACCGACAAGAAACTCATCCCCGCCGCCACCCGCGAGAAGCTCGCCATCTTCCTCGACAAGTACGAGGGCTAACGCAGCGAAGCTAGCTAGAACCGCACCACATCTCGTTTCGGGTCATAGGTCAGCTTCACCAAATCGTCTCGATAGTCGATCTGGATGGTAAGCCGCTGTAGCGTGTTCAGGCCGAAGAAGCCGCCGATATCGAAGTTCAGCCCTTTTGAGACGTATTCGAGGTCAGTGCAGAAATAGGAGTCCGGAAGCAGGTGCAGGTTGCCGATGTACAGAGGGGTGTCCTGGGTTACGTATAGGGTGCCCGTCGCGGCAGGATTGGCGTTCCGGTAGCTCGTGGCACGCAACGTGCCTGCTTCTTTGCCCATCGTTGGGGAAAGCGTGCTATTCAACGCACCAGTCTCCATGACCATGTAGTGCAGCGGACCATTCGGTTTCAGCGATGACGGCAGCAGCAGTTCGTTTCCGATGCGCACCACGTGTACCCAGTCCTCCATGCCCGGAGCGATGTACGCGTCCTGCGGCATTTCATCATCCGGGTCGGTATCGGCGCTCAATGCGGGTGCCCGTGGATTGACAGGCAGCGCCGCCAGCCGCAACCTCGCTCCCGGATAGTCCAGGGTGACGAGCCAGCGTCGAAATAGCGCCATCCCGATCACGCCGTTCGCCACCGGGCCGTCGCCCTTCACAACACGCACCTTGCAGTTCTGCAACTCCATCGCACCGAGTCGAATGCTGTGCACGTGCGTCACGTACTCGTCACGCGCCCCTTCGTTGCCTTTCGCGCCCGGCTTGGCCGCGGTGTCCGGCTGAAGTCCTAGGGCGTGAGCCGCGGCGGTGGTGAGCAAGAATCCATTTGCGCTAGTGTCGATCTGCATGACTCGCTTCTTGTTGTTGAATTGAACCTCGAGTCCGTACGCCACAGGACGGTTCCCGTTCCCGCCGTAGATTGCAGTAAACGGTGCCTCTGCCGCGTCGGTCGAAGACACAACCCGGCACTCACCCGACTTTTGCGCTTTCAGATCTTCCTCGCGATCCTCCAATGTGCGCAGCACGCGATCGGACACCGGCGGATTCGACTGAAGGAACGCTGTGAGCGCGGGCAGGCGCTCTTCCCTCGGCAAAGTGCCGATCCATTCCCGCGTGATGAATTGATTCTGCGGGTCCAGCATGTGTGCCAGCCGAATGAAGTGGGCCGCCGTGGCATACAGGCCCGTCATTTGATACATCTGAGCCAATCCCATGTCGGCTTGACCATCGCAGGGCGCCAACGCCAAGGCCCGCTTCACATGAGCGAATGCCTCCTCGATGTCACCCCTACGGTATGCGACCTCAAACGCCGCAAGCTGGGCCAGCCCACTCGCCGGTCGATCCTTCACAAATGCGGTTGATTCGCGGCTTGCTTCTGCAACCTGAGATTGTTCGAGCATGGACCGGATGAAGCCCAGCCTCGCGTACTCGTCCGTCGGGCTTTTCTGCAGCAGCGTTTTGTAAATCGCCTGTGCCTCTTTGGGTTGACTACGACTTAGCAGCAGATCCGCCTCGCTGAGAGGTGTGCTTCGGATCGGGCAGGACCGCGATGCCGACGCCGCTTGCGCATGCAGCATGGATGGGCAGAGAAGGAAAAAGGTACACAGAGCAGCAAAGAGCTTCATCATGGATGCGAACACTGTACTTGCGTGTTCTAAGGCCTGCAATTCCAATCTGTCCCGCTGAACTTTCGCTGACCGGGGTTATAACGTACCTTCAAAAGCGAGGTCCAATGTCCATCCTTGTAGTCGGTTCCGTTGCCTTCGATACCCTAACAACGCCCACAGGTCATCGCGAGAAAATTCTTGGTGGCGCCGCAACACATTTCTCGCTTGCTGCTTCGTTTTTCACGCCCGTACGCGTCGTCGGCGTAGTTGGGAAAGACTTCACTGCTGAGCACGAAGATGTGATGCGCTCGAAGGGCATCGACACCTCCGGCATCGAGCACGCCGATGGCCTCTCCTTCCACTGGACCGGCGCGTACGAAGGCGCGATGAGCGAGGCCAAGACCCTCGGCACCGACCTGAACGTCTTCGGCACCTTCGCTCCGAAGATCCCCGCCAGCTACGCCGACTCCGACTACCTCTTCCTCGCCAACATCGATCCCGTGCTGCAGTTGCGGGTTCGCCAGCAGTTACCGAACGTGAAGCTCGTCGCCGGCGACACCATGAACTACTGGATCAACGACCACCGCGACAACCTCTTGAAGGTTTTGCGCGAGCTCGACATCTTGATCATCAACGACACCGAAGCGCGTCTGCTGAGCGGCGAGCACAACCTGGTCGCCGCCGCCAAGCGCGTCATGGAGCTCGGCCCCAAGTCGCTCGTCATCAAGCATGGCGAGTACGGCGCGACCGCCTTCTTCAGCGAGCGCTCGTTCACGGGCGAGCAGGGAACACCCAAGCCCTTCCGCGCTCCCGCTCTGCCCATCGAAACCGTCGTCGATCCCACTGGCGCGGGCGACAGCTTCGCCGGCGGCTTCTATGGCTACATCGCTTCGCAGCCGCAGCTCACGCCCGCCGTTCTGCGCAAGGCGCTCTTCTACGGCGGCGTCATGGGCTCGTTCGCGGTTGAAGAGTTCGGCACCGACCGCCTCGCCCGCACGACGCGCGAGGAGATCGAGGAACGCTTCCGTCTCTTCGTCGAAATCTCGCACCTCGACGGCGAACTGAAGCCGGACGCGAAGTGAAGGGCCGCACCCTCGGATCGTTGGCAGCGGCAGTCGCACTTACCATCGCCACTGTCGCTGCGCCTGCGCAGAAGCTCCAACTCGCCATCACGGTCGACGACCTGCCTGCCCACGGCGAACTCCCGCCCGGCGTCACGCGGCAGCAGGTCGCGCAGAGCTTCCTCGACACATTCCACCGCGAGCACCTGCCGCCCATCTACGGCTTCGTCAATGGCGTTCGCACCGTTGACGCGCCACCCACCTTGCAGGTGCTGCAAGCCTGGCTGAAAGCGCGGCAGCCGCTCGGCAACCACACCTGGGCCCACACCGACCTGAACGACCAGACCGCCGAGCAATTCCTTGCCGACGTCGATCGCAACCAGACCCTGCTCAACCAGATCGACCCAAAGGGCCAGCACCAGCAGTGGCTGCGCTACCCCTTCCTTCACGAAGGCGACACGATCGAAAAGCGCCGCGCCGTTCGTGCCGGCCTCGCCGCCCGCGGCTTCCGCATCGCCGAAGTCTCGATGGACTTTGAAGACTACCTCTGGAACGATCCGTACGCTCGCTGCTCCGCCAAGAACGACCCGGAAGCTCTCAAGTACCTGCACGACTCCTATCTGGAAACCGCGGATCACTACATCACGGTCTACCGGGGTCTATCGCAGCAGGCCTTCCATCGCGACATCCCGTACGTTCTGCTCATGCACATCGGCGCATTCGACGCGAAGATGCTGCCCGAACTCCTCGAACTCTATCGCAAGCGCGGCTTCACCTTCGTCACCATGCCGCACGCTCTCAACGACAAGGCTTACCGGCTCGATCCCGACCATGGCGACAAGGATGGCGGCAGCTTCACTGAGCTCCTGCTCGAATCCCGCGACGAAACCGTCGCGCCCGACACCAAGCCCTATGACAAGCTCGCCAAGCTGTGCCGTTGACTCACCCCGTCTCGCACGCCCACGAATGGTATAAGGGGCACATGCTGTCGCGACAAGCCGACAACAGGCTCAGCTCCGTTCTGGTTGCGACAACCGCCGTTCTCGTGGCGCTCTGCCTCTGGTACAACCACGCCTGGTTCTACGACGACACCGACATCACGCTCCGCTACGCACGGCACCTTGCACAGGGGCTCGGCCCGCGCTGGAACATCGCCGGTCCACCGGTCGAGGGCTTCACCAGCCCGCTTCACGTCTTCGCGGTCGCGGCCCTTCTCAAGCTGCACGTAGCCGACCGCCTCGCCGTTCGTCTCATCAGCTTCGCCGGGCACATCGTTCTGCTCGCGTTCCTGTGGCGCTGGACGCGCGCTCGCTTCGGCCAACTCGCCGCCGTGCTCACCACGTGCGCCGTCGCAGTTTCGTTTCCCCTGCTCGTGTGGGATCTCGGCGGCCTTGAGGCCGTCCCATTCGCTGCACTCTGCACCGCAGGCACGCTCTTCTGCTTCGACTACCTTGAGTCTTCCAACCGCCGCGATCTGCTGTGGGGCGGCGTCCTGCTCGGCATCGCCGCGTTCACCCGCATGGACGGAGCGGTAGCAGCCATTGCCGCGCTACTCGCCGTACTCCTGCTGTCCAAAGCGCCGCTTCGCCAGCGTGTCATCGACGTCGTTCTCTCCGGCCTCATAGTCGTGGCCTCCCTGGTCCCATGGCAAATCTTTCGCGAACTCTACTTCCACGCGCCTCTGCCCAACACCTACTACGCAAAGGTCTACGGCATCCCGCTCGGCTGGCGTGTTCGCAACGGCCTGCTCTACTGGAAGATCTATCTCAAGCTCGCTCCGTATCCCGCTGAGATCCTCTTCCTCATCGCCGTCGTCCAGCTTCTCCGCCGACGCGTTTCGCGCCTCTCGCTTGCGCTCTGGCTCTGGCTCCTCATCATGGCCGCCTATATCGTGACCACCGGCGGCGACCACATGTTCGCCGCGCGCTTCATGGTCACGCTGGTGCCCATCTTCGCCTTGGCCAGCGTCATCGGCCTCTTGCAAATCGGCGCCCTCTCCACCCCGGCTCTCGCCTCCAGCGTGGCTGCACTCTTTCTGGTCACCTCCGCGCTCCAGTTCCGCAACGAAATCCTGAACCCGCGCTATGAAAGTTCATCCAGCCTCGCCGGCACTATCGTCGGCAACTCCATGCGCGCGCTCATTCCCGCCGGTTCGCTCGTCGGCCTCAACGTCGCCGGAGCCATGCCCTACGTCGATGACGATCTGAACTACATCGACATGCTTGGCCTGAACGACTATGAGATCGCTCGCCGCAATCCGGTCCCCATCGACCCTGCAAAGCATCCCGTCGTCGTCGGCCACCTGAAAGGCGATGGCCTGAGCGTCCTCCGCCGTCACCCCGACGTGCTTCTGCTGGGCCCACCCAGCGGCCAGCTTGCCAAGGGCTGGCTCACCCTCGGTGATTCTGAGATCGTTGCCGCGCCCGAGTTCGCCCGCGATTACCGGCTTTGCAGCGCACCGCTGATCGTCACGCCGCAGGAACGCGCCCAACTCGCCCTCGTCCACCTCACCGCCGACGTTCAGATCTATTACTACGTCCGGCGCGGCAGCAGGGTCGTGTGCGAGCGCGATCTGTCCCAGGCGCAGTGATCGGTACGGGCCAGGACAGCTCCGCGGGGCCCGCGCAACGCGCCCCGGGCCGCAGCAAGCCGCACACCTTTGCCACGCTCGACGGCTTGCGCGGCGTCGCCGCACTTGCCGTCATTCTCTTCCACGTGCCGGGCCTGCTTGGGCCCATTCGTCTGGCGCACGGCTATCTTGCGGTCGATTTCTTCTTCATGCTTAGCGGCTTCGTCCTGGCCTATGCCTATGGCGATCGCCTCGGTCGCGGTTGGCCCACGCGCAGCTTTCTTCTGGTCCGCTTCATTCGCCTGTACCCGGTCTATTCGCTCACGCTGCTCTTTGGCTTCGGCGCTGCCTTTCTTCCCATCGGGTTTCAAACCGGCTCCTCGCATCGCATGCTCGCGCGGCTTGCACTGGGCCTCGTGTTCCTGCCCTCGTTCCCCAGCGACATGTGGCTTTTCCCGCTCAACTTTCCAAGCTGGTCCATCCTCCTGGAGGGCATCGGCAACCTGGGCCACGCGCTCTTCCTGCGGCGCCGCAGCAGCACGCAGCTCGCGCTCGTCGCCTCATGCGCGGCCGTTGGCGTCGCCTGGACCGCCGTTCGCGTTGGACATCTCAACTTCGGTTCCATCCGGCCAATCGCTTCCTTCGCCGTCTTTCGGCTTGCCTTCGGCTACGTCACCGGCATGCTCCTCTACCGCGTGTGGCACTCGCGCCGGCGCTCGATACCCGCAGCCGGCCTCCTCAGCACCGTCATCCTGTGCGGCATCTTCGCCCTGCCCATGTCCTCCGCGCACCTGGTCGTCATTGACATCGTCTGCGCGCTTCTGGCCTTCCCGCTGCTTGTTCTGCTCGCCGCATCCTCCACGCCGGGCCCGCGCGCCACATCCGTCTGCAAGTTCCTCGGCGCGATCTCCTACCCGGTGTACCTCCTCCACATCCCGCTGTACTTCGTCTTCGCGGGAATCTATCGGCACGCGCCGGGCAAGGCCGCCCCGCCCACGCTAACGATGGGCATCGTGTACCTGCCCACCCTCCTCGTCCTTTCCTGGCTAGCCGTCCGCTTTGTGGACGCTCCGCTGCGCGCCACTCTCACGCGACGCCTCCAGCGCCATTTAGTCTGAAGGTTGCAATGAGCAAGTCACGCACCTACACCGCGCCGGGCCGCAAGGACGCAAGCCTGCGCAGACCGTCGCGAGCGCCCCGCCGCCTCGCGCCAGAGCTTCTCAATCGTGACCCGAACGGCATCTACCCCGTTCACCGCACCGAACTGATGCCCATCGCCATGGCATCGCTCATTCTCACCCTGCTGGCCTTTCTCATCTGCGCAAAGAACGGCTGGCTGCTCCTTTACGGCGACGCCGTCGCGCACCTCGGCATCGCCCGCCGCATCCTGGACGCGCGCTACCCCGGCCTGGCACAACTCGGCGGCGTCTGGCTCCCGCTGCCTCATCTGCTTCTGCTGCCGTTCGTGCAGCGCATGGACTGGTGGCAATCCGGCATCGCCGGAACGTTCCCCAGCGCCGCAGCCTACATCCTCGGCAACCTGGGTCTGTATCGCCTTGCGCGCCGACTCATGCCGCCCAACTGGGCCTTTGCGGCGACCGCATTCGTCGCGCTCAACCCCAACCTGCTGTACCTGTCCACCACCGCCATGACAGAGCCGCTGTTCCTCGCGCTCTTCGTCTGGTCCACGGTCATCACCCTTGAGGCCGCGGACGCCCTTCGCAGTGCCAAGCTGCACACCGCGCGCACGCGCATGATCGTCAGCAGCGTACTCACGCTGGCCATGGTGCTCACGCGTTACGACGGCTGGATCGTCGGCGCCGCGGCTTGGCTCGTCCTCGCCGTCGCCTGGTTCCGCAGCGCGCCCGAAACGCGCCGGCAGACCACCACCGCCTTCGCCATCAGCACCGTCATCACCGTCGCCGGGCCGATCCTCTGGTTCCTTTACAACGCAAAGTACGAAGGCGACTGGCTCGACTTCCTGCGCGGACCCTACTCCGCCGCCGCAATTGAAAAGAAGACCAGCCCACCCAGCGCGGGCCGCTACCACGGCTGGCACAACCCGCTCTACGCGTTCCTATACTTCACCCGCGCCGCCCAGCTTGACGCCGCGTTCTGGGAGTCCGGCTTCGCGCTCTTCTTCGGATCCATCGCCGGTGCCTGGCTGCTTGCAAAGCAAAAGGCGAACCGCATCGCGCTGCTGCTCTGGGTGCCGCTGCCGTTCTACATGTACTCCATCGCGTGGAGCTCAGTGCCCATCTTCATCCCACAGGTGTACCCGCACGCCTGGTACAACTCGCGCTACGGCATGGAGCTGCTCCCCGCCTTCGCAATCTTCGGCACCTTTGCCATCTGGCAGTTGAGCCAGTGGCTGCGCCGCGACGCGCAACCCACACCCTCTAACGCGCGCAACAAACGCCTAGCAGATGCGCTCTATCCCGCGTCGCTCATCCTCATCACTGTCAATACGTTCATCATGTTCGGCACGGTCGGCACCTTCATCCAGGCGGTCTTCCACAAGACCCCGTGGACCTGGGTCGGTCGGCCGCCGCTCGTCTTCGATGAGGCCGTCGTCAACTCGCGCACCCGCATCCCGTTTGAGAAATCTCTCGCGGCAGAGCTGAACCGCGCACCGTCCGACGCGACCATCATGTTCGACACCACCGATCACATCGGAGCTGTGCAGGACGCCGGCATCCCTCTGCGCCGCCTCGTCTCACCGCTCGATTCGCAACGCTTCAACGCCGCAAAGAGCGCTCCCGCCCAGCACGCCAACATCGTGATCGCTCTGGACAACGACCCTGTCGCGGCTGCTGTTGCCGCCCATCCGCAAGGTTTGTCAGAAATCGAGATCCTCTGTCACACCGGTCAGCCTTGCGCGCGCATCTATCGGTCTGACATCTACACACCATGATCCCCTTCGTCAAAGCGCACGCTTGCGGTAACGACTTCCTCATCCTCGAAGAATCCGTGGCGAACGGTCAGCATGCCGCCCTCGCCCGCGAGCTCTGCTCGCGCCATTACGGCATCGGTGCCGACGGCATCGAGTTCGTCGATCGCCGCGCGGACGGCTCCTTCTTCCTCCGCCTGTTCAATGCCGACGGCTCAGAAGCAGAGCTCAGCGGCAACGGCACCCGGTGCGTCGCTGCCTGGATCGCCTACTCCGAAGGGCTCAAGTCCACCACCATCGAAACTCATGGCGGCGTGCGCACCTGCAACGTGGTCGAGTGCGACGACGCCGACTTCCTGATTGAGACCGACATGGGCGTGCCCACCATCCAGGAGCGCACCGTCGATCTCCACGGCATTGGTCCAGTGCAGGGAGCCGTGGTCAACGTCGGCAACCCGCACTTCGTCCTCTTCACCGTCGACCAGGATTTCCGCACCTACGGTCACACCTGGGAGGCACTCGGTGCCTATCTCTGCACCCACCGCGATTTCCCCGGCCAGACCAACGTCGAGTTCGTTCGTATCATCAGCCCCACGGAGATCCAGTTCCGCATCTACGAGCGCGGCGTCGGCCCCACTCACTCCTCCGGCACCGGCACCTGTGCCGCCGCAACCGCAGCCATCACCCTGCGCAACTGCGCGCGTCTGCTGACCGCCAGCAGCATCGGCGGCCCGCAACGGATACACTGGCCCGCAAGCGACCAGCCGATGCGCCTGACCGGCCCTGCCCGCATCGTCTGCACCGGCAACGCTGTGTCCGCTTTGCGTGGGGTCTCTGCATGATCAAGCCGCCCGCACTCCAGCCCGGCGCCCGCATCGCCATCATCTCGCCCGCGGGCGCGCCCAAGCCACAGATGGTCGAACGCGGCCTCCAGTGCCTCGCCACCCTCGGCTACCAGCCGGTGCTCTTTCCGTCGGCTCTCGCCCAGGGTCCTATCTACTTCGCGGGCAACATCGCCGCGCGTGTGGCCGACCTGCACAACGCTTTCGCCGACCCGACCATCGGCGCGGTGTTCTGCACACGCGGAGGCTGGGGCACAGCCGAACTTCTGCCGCACCTCAATGCCGACCTCATCCGGCAGAATCCCAAGCCCTTTCTCGGCTTCAGTGATCCCACCACGCTGCACCTGTGGTTCGCCCAAACCTGCGGTCTGGGCACGTTCTACGGCCCAATGATCTCGCCCGACTTCGCCCGCGGCGATAGCGTCGATAAAGGCGTTGACGTCCGCAGCTTCCGCAACGCGCTTACGCAAACCGAGCCGTGGTCGCTTGGCCCCCCGGACGGCCTGCGCCTCCTTCGCCCGGGCAAGCATACCCAGACCGCGCGAGGCACCCTCTTCGGCGGCTGCCTTGCCCTGCTCAACGACTCGCTGGGCACGCCATGGGCGCTCACCCCGCCTGCGGGCGACAGCATCCTCTTCCTCGAAGAGGTCGGCACCCACCCCTACCAGTGGGACCGCATGCTCCTCCACCTCCGCTACGCCGGCATTCTCGACCGCGTTCAGGCCATCGTCCTGGGCGACATGGAGCAGTGCCTCACCACCATTTCCGCCGAAGAGCGCGCCCGCGAAAGCGCCCTCCTGCTCGCCGCCTTGTTGCACAACCTACGCGACTTCGCCGGTCCGATCGCCATCGGTCTGGGCTGTGGCCACGTCAACACACCCAACATCACGCTCCCGCTCAACGTCGAAACCGAACTCGACCTCGACGGCGAACCGGAGCTGCGCATCCTCGAATCCGCCGTCTCCTAGCCAACCTGCGTTCTCCCGCTCCCACTGCTTCGCAGCTTGCCGACTCCCGGCGGCAACTCGCTACACTGAACCGATGCCGTCCTCCCAAGCTCCTCGTCACATCCACCTCATCGGCATCTGCGGCACCGCTATGGCCTCACTCGCCGGCATGCTCCAAGCGCAGGGCCACCGCATCACCGGGTCCGACGCCGGCGCCTACCCGCCCATGAGCGACCAGCTCGCCGCCATGAACATCCCTCTGCTGCAGCCCTTTGACGAGGCGAACCTCGAGCCCCGGCCCGACCTCGTCGTCGTCGGCAACGCCATCTCCCGCGGCAACCCCGAGCTCGAGTACGTCCTCGACCAGCGCATCCCGTTCTGCAGCATGGCCGCCATGATCCACGACGAGTTCCTGCAGCAGCGCGAGTCGCTCGTCGTCAGCGGAACGCACGGCAAGACCACCACCACCAGCATGCTCACGTGGATCTACGAGGTCGCCTCCCGCCGCGACCCACGCTTCGCCCCCAGCTTCCTCGTCGGCGGCGTCGCAGAGAACTTCGGCACCAGCTACCGCGTGAACCCGGACACTCGCCCCTTCATCCTCGAAGGCGACGAGTACGACACCGCCTTCTTCGACAAGGGCCCCAAGTTCCTCCACTACTTTCCGGACGCGCTCATCCTCACCCACGTCGAGTTCGACCACGCCGACATCTATGCCGACCTCGCCCAGGTCAAGACCGCCTTCAAGCGCCTCGTGAACTTACTCCCGCGGCGCGGCCGCATCGTCGCCTTCGATCGCAGCGACAACGTCACCGAGTGCGTCGCCCGTGCCTTCTGCCCGGTCGAGCGCTACGGCTTTGAGGCCAGCTCGCACTGGCAGATTACGAACTTCCAGCCCGGCGCCCGCAGCCGCTGGACGCTCCTCCGCCAGGGCCAGCACTTCGCCGACCTCGAACTCCCCATGGCCGGCGAACACAACGCGCTCAACGCCACCGCCGCGGCCGCTCTCGCGGCAGGGCAGGGCGTCGACGCCGAATCCATCACTGAAGCCCTTCGCACATTCCGCAGCGTCAAGCGCCGCCTGGAGGTCCGCTCCGAGGCGCACGGGATCACCGTCATTGACGACTTCGCGCACCACCCCACCGCCATCCGCGAAACCCTGCGCGCCCTGCGCTCCGCCTACCCCGGCCGCCGCCTCATCGCCGTGGTCGAGCCGCGTTCCGCAACCCTGCGCCGCAACGTCTTCGAGCAGGACCTGATCGAGTCCCTAACCGCCGCCAACGAAGTCGTGCTCGCCGCCGTCTTCAAGCAGGAGAGCATCCCGGCCGAGGAGCGCCTCGAACCCCAGCGCGTCGTCGCCGCCCTGAACCAGCGCGGCACCCCGGCCCAGCTCCTGCCCGACGCCGACACTATCAGCACCACCCTCGCCCCCACGCTCCAGCAGGGCGACGTCGTCGCCATCCTCTCGAACGGCGGCTTCGGCGGCATCTACACCAAACTGCCAGCCGCGATCGCCGCAACACGTTCCGCAGAGAGCACCACCTAAGCCTCACCAGTGTCATCCTGAGCGCAGCGAAGGATCTAGTTCCTTCGCAGCGACACATCTCCGCACGGAATCCAATCGCAAAGCAATGTCCCTTTTCTCTACCGCCAAAGCCGTCACCGTCTTCACCGCGCTCGGCGTTCCCGCCGGCCTCATCGGCATGCCGCTCACGCTCGCCACGCGCGACGTTGGCTGGATGTACCGCGCCGGCCAGCGCATCGCGCACCTCGGCCTGGTCGCCGCCGGTATCAGATTCGACGTGCGGGGCCGTGAGAACATTCCCACCGACCGCCCCTGCATCTTCATGGCGAACCACGTCTCGAACCTAGACCCGCCGGCGCTCGTTCCGATGCTGCCCGGCACGCCATCCATCATGCTCAAAAAATCGCTCATGAAGATCCCCGTCCTCGGCCCGGCCATGAAGATGGGCAAGTTCGTCCCGGTCGAACGCGACGGCGACCGCCGCTCCGCCGTGCAGGCCGCCAAGGCCGCTGCGGAAGCGATCCAGTCCGGCCTCTCGCTCCTCGTCTTCATCGAGGGCACACGCTCCCGCACCGGCCGCCTTCTGCCCTTCAAGCGAGGCCCGTTCCATCTCGCCCAGTCCACCGGCGCACCCATCGTCCCCATCGCCCTGTGGGGCACCGAGCAGATGATGCAGAAGGGAAGCGCCGCCATAACACCCGGCACCGCGCACATCCGCTTCCTGCCGCCCGTCTCGCCCGCCGACCACCCCGACCGCAACAATCTCCTGCGAGCCGTGCGCGAAAGCATCCTGAGCGCCCTGCCCGAGCACATGCACCCCTTGCC
Source organism: Terriglobus aquaticus (assembly GCF_025685415.1). Classification (NCBI taxonomy): domain Bacteria; kingdom Pseudomonadati; phylum Acidobacteriota; class Terriglobia; order Terriglobales; family Acidobacteriaceae; genus Terriglobus; species Terriglobus aquaticus. Next base: position 2,119,456 of record NZ_JAGSYB010000001.1, on the reverse strand, counting down.
CGCCGAAGCAGCCAACGCAACCGCATAACGCAATAAGGCCCGCCAGAAGCGGGCCTTGTCTCATCTCGAAAAACCGATCCTACTTCAGAATCGCGTTGTACCCATCACCCAGCAGCTTCTGCCGCATCACCTCGGCATCCTTCTTATTCGCAAACGGCCCCACCTGCACGTGGATCAGCTTGTCCGTGTCGCTGGGGCGCGTAAACACGCTGTACCCACGCCGCCGCAGCGCCGCCATCAGCGTATCGGCGTCTTCCTTGTGACTCACAGCCGAAATCTGCACGTACACCGTCCCGCCTGCAGCCACGGCGGGAACAGCCGTCGTCTGTGCCGCGGGAGTCGCTGGCGTCAGCACCGGCCGAGTCAGCGTAGCTTTCGGCCCGTCGCCCACCACCTGCCCGTCCGGATCGCTCGCGGCCGGCTTCTTTGCCTTGGCTGGCGCAGCCGAGTCGTCCATCGGAACCGTTACAGAGGTGGCCGTCGTCGCAGGAGCCACCTTCGCCGGAGCGGCTGGAGTGCGTGCGGACGTGTCCGCGCCCTTCTGCCCCTGGTACCCCGGGATTTCCTGGATGGCAGGCGATCCGGCAGAGGGCTTATTTGCCGATGGCGTGCTGCCCGCCGCGGCCGCATCCGCCGTATCCGCACCGGTGTTGGCATCTGCCACGGCAACCGCAGCCGCCGTCGCGGATTTCTTACCCATGCTGTAGCCGAACCCAAAAAATACAGCGCAGATCAGCGCCAGGCCGAAAAACAGGCCCAGCACCGTTCCCGTGCTCAGGGTGAACTCGCGTTCGTCCGCTGCCATATCGTCCCGCAGGTCCTCTCGCGCGCTCGCTCGCGCATCACTTCGCATGTCGGCGCGCGGATCCGGCCGGCGGGGCCGCTGCGGCAGCGTCAAGTCGTCCAGGTCGTCGGTCGAGCGGTTTATCAAGGATTATGGCTCAGCAGCCAGAGAAGGGCCGCGTCAGGTTAGAAGTGCACGTAGAAGCCAACGGTTGGCTGCGAAGAGATCGCAAGCTTCTTGATGTACAGGTAATTCTGGCCGAAGTCGGGAGCCAGGTAGAACACCTGCCGGAAGCCCAGCCGCAAGCCGAACCGGTCGCCCGAAAAAGGCGTGTCGCCCCCCACGGTGTAGTAGTACGCCGCGCGCGCCTGCACCGGCAGGCCGCTGCCGCTGGAACGCGACGGCTTGAACTCCACCGTTCCCGCACCTGCGCCCACAAACGGCTTGAACCCGAACAGTTGGTGGGCAGGGTGGGCGATGTACCCCACCGTGTACTCGTTCGCCGTGTTCTGGGTATAGAACTTCAGCAGATTTTGCGGATCGTTCGCGAACGTGAACGTGTAGTTGTACTTTGCCCAACGGTAGTTGAACTCGCCACCGACCCACGGCGACTTCTGAAACCGGATGGTTCCCATCGCACCCACCGTGCTGGACGGATGTTCCGTCAGGCTATTCGGTGTGACGGCCAGTTTGTTCTGAACGGGCCCGTTGACGGTCGTGTCGAACTCGCCTACAGCCGAAGCCGCAAAATCGAAATGGCTCAGCACACGGTCGAACCGCGTCTGCGGCGCCGCACCCGGGTCGGCCTGTGCCGCCGCGCTTGAAACCACACCACCTGTAAACAGCACCGCGCTAAGCAGCACGGGAAACGATCGAAACGGACGCACTGGGAAGGCCAACAGCAAAAATCCTCGCACCTTGAAGTCTATCTGAGGGACTCCGCCCGGGCATACACGTCAACGCCGCAACCCGGGAAAAGGGAACCACTCTCCATGCATCGAGCCCCGAAGGGTGCCCGGTCGCGACCCCGGCCCCGGCATCACAGGGCTGTTTGCGCAGTTTCCATCTCCTGCAGTTGCTGGCCCATGGGCGCCACCTCCAGCGTCATGCCGTCGCTGCTCTGCACCTTCACGCACTCGCCGGCCGGCAGGTAGGTATTGCCTTCGCTCAGGCGCGCGCGCCACAGCTCCCCGCGCACTAGGACCTCGCCGGTTGGCTCCAGAGGAGTTTGCGCCACGGCCAGCCATCCCAGCATGGCGTCCGCGCCGGTCCGCACCTTGGCCCGCCGCGCCCGAACGCCCAGCAGCACCAGTCCTGCCGTAATCCCGCCAAACCCAAGCCCCGCGCCGATGCTGGTGCTCCAGTCCACTTCCATCTCCGGCACCGGCCCACGCACCAGCAGCCGCAGCCCCAGCGTCAGCGTACCCACCGCCGCTACCCCATAGGCGCTTCCCCGCGCGAACTGGGTTTCCGCCAGCAGCAACCCCACAGAGATCACCAGCAGAATTACGCCCTGCCACCGCAGCGGCATCAACAACAGCGCATACAGGCTCAGCAACACCAGCAGAACGCCCGCCGCACCCGGCACAATCGTTCCCGGCGTATTGATCTCCAGCAGGATCAGCAGCGCCCCCAGCGTTAGCAGCAGCACCGTCAGATCGGGGTTCAGCAGGGCGCGCAACAGGTGCTGCCGCGGCGTCATGGGCAGGTTCACCACCTTGGCCGCGCCCAGCTTCGCGGCCGCTTCCGGGTCGTTGGGACGCATCGCACGCAGCGCAACCTCGTCCCGGCTGGTCACCGCGTCCAGCAGACCCGCGTCCATCGCCTGTTCGGGAGAGATCGGCACCCCCGAGGACAGCAGCGCCACGGCTTCATCGGCATTCCGTCCCTTGCGCGCCAATGCTTCGGCAACAGCCTGCTGCAGGGCTCGGCTCTCCGCCTCGCGCGCGGCCCGCACCGCTGCCGAGGCACGATGCGCAAACTGCAGTCCCACCAGCCGCGTTCCCGGATCCATCACCGCGGCCTGGCCCGCCAGCAGCACCCGCACACCTTCGCCGGCCACCTTCGTCCCGGCCTCATGCACAAACACCAGCACCGGCGCCCGCGACGCCTGGATGCTGCGCACCATCTGCCTCGCGCTGTCCTCCATGCCGCCCGGCGTGCTCAGGTCCACCAGAATCGCGTCTGGTTTGCGCGCGTTGGCCGCGTCCAACTCCTGCTGCAACATACCGGCGCTCACCGGCTGAATCGTGTCGTGCAGCATCACGGTCACCACCGTCGACCGTGGGACATTCGCGGCTGCCGCACCAGCGCCCAGCCCGTCTGCACGCAAGTGTGCGCCGCAAAGCAGCACTGCCAGCAGCAACAGCAGCAGGCCTTCCAGGCGTCGCCGCCTCGACTTGCTCGGTCTCACGGCAATGCCTGTCCGCGCGACTGCAGCGCCTGCCGCATCGCCAGGGCCGCTGCGTTGTTCGGCTCCATGCGTAGCGCGTTCGCGGTGTCCTGCGCGCTCGCCGGCAACTGGTTGGCCTGCATATCCAGCCGCGCCAGCAACAGGTAAGCCGCAACCGTAGGCTTCAGCGAAACGGACTGCTGAGCCTCCGCCCGGGCCTCGGCCGCGTTGGAACTGCGCTCGCGCACCAGCGCCAGACCCAGGTGCGCGTCCGGCGACCGCGGGTCCGCGGCAATCGCCTGCTGGAACTCGCGCTCCGCCTCCAGCAAGAGGCCGTTGTTCAGGTATTCCTGCCCCGACTGCGCCAGCGTGATCGCACGCGCCGCTGGCGGCAGTGACTCGTTCTTGGCCTCACGCATCTGGTCCAGTTGGAACGCGGCCTGCCGCACACCCGCCTCGCTGTAGGTGCGCCGAATGCGTTCCTGCGGGTCATATCCCGGCGGCGGCGGTGTCGTTCCTGCCAGCACCCCATCCAGCAGCTTGGCTTCCTGATCCTGCGGACGCAGCTTCAGCGCCTGGTCTGCCTCCGCCCGCGCCTGCGGCAGATTCCCGCGCCGCCGCAACGACACCGCAATGTTGTAGTGGTAGTCCGGGTCCTGCGGATCGGCGATCGAAGCACGCTGCAGCAGCGCCGTCCCGTCCTTCTTCTGACGAGCCTGCGCCACACCCTGGTCATTCACCACTTCGGGCAGCGGCAGCCGGTTCGCCACAAAGGCAAACGCAGCCTCGGCCTCTGCATATTTGGCGTAGTTGAACCGCGACAGACCGCGGTAGAAGTTCGCCTCCAGCGCCGCCGGATCCGTCGCGGGCACCTTGGCCAGCGTCGCCGCCGCCGCGTCGTAATCGCGCGCCGCGTACTGGGCACGCCCCAGCGCCAGTACCGCCGCGGTGTAGTTCGGCTGCGCTGCCACCGCCGCCTTCAGCCGCTTGATGCGTTCGTCCGGGCTCTGCGCCACGATTCCGCGAATGTAGTTCTCATACGCGTCCAGCCGAATGTTCTGCGATGCCGCCTGGAACGTGCTCACCGCCACTGAAAAATGCGGATCGATCTCGCGCGCACATCGCCACGCAATCGAGTTCTCCAGGTCCAGCAGCCGCTGCAGGCTGTTGCTCTCCTTCAGCGGCTGGCTCATGCGCAACTGGTTCACCTGGATCACCTGCGCCTCGGCCTCCACGTTGCCGTTCACCAGGTTGAACCGGCCCACCACCACGTATTCGGCGTCCAGCGTCTGTGCAATGCGGAGCGTGGTCGCTCGCGACGGCCGGAACCCCACCGGCAGACCCAGGTGGTCCAGCGCGTAATCGCGATCCGCCCGGCTGATCGTCAGGTACCCAGCCGAACTCAGCCGCTGATCGATCGTCTCCGCAAACGACTCGCCCACCCAATCCAGGTTCGCCTGCCCGCTGCGGTTGTCAAACGGCAGCACCAGCAGAACGCGCCCGCCGGCATCGCCTTGCGCCCGCAACGCCGGCACTACGAAGACCAAAAGGACCAGAACGGAACGGAACCACCACACGAGGCGCACCCGCCGATTATAAGGAAATACGGGCAGACGCCGGTCAGGCGCCCCGCCTGGCTGCGCCCTCCGCGCCCAGGGCCGAGCGAAAGTGGAAGTGCCTTGCACCCCCGCGCCAGCTACCATGGACCTCCAGCATGGAACCCCGTCCCATCGATGTTTCCATTACCGTCGCCACCTGCTCCCGCGGCGCCCTGTTGCAGCAGGCCCTTGACCACCTTCTGCCGCAGGCCCAGGCAGCGCCTTTCCGCACCGAATTCGTGATCGTCGACGACCGCTCCACCGACGACACACCGCAGCGGCTTCGCAGCTTCCAGCGTCGCGCCGACTTTCCCGTCACGCTCGTCCCCGGCCATGGCACCGGCATCGCCGCCGCGCGCAACCTGCTGGTCCAGAACAGCCGCGGCACCTGGCTCGCCTGCTGCGACGACGACCAGATCGCCGACCCCGACTGGCTCACCGAGCTCTACGCCGCCGCCCATCGCTCCTCCGCGGACTTCGTCGGCGGTTCCATGTACCTTCGCCTCCCGGCAGGCGTTCCGCTCAGCAACTTCGGCCCGCGCGCCCGACGCCTGCTCGGCGAAGCCGGCCTCCAGCAGCCCGAAGGCCCGTTCCCGCGCGGCACCTTTCCCGCCACCAACAACGTCCTCATGCGCGCCAACGCCGTGCGCCAACTCGGCGGCTTCAACACAAACCTGACTGAGGGCGGGGAAGACCGCGACCTCTTCCAGCGCGCGCTCGCCGCGGGGCACACGCTCTGGTTCACGCCGGCCGCCCGCATGGGCCACATCATCCCCGAGCGCCGTCTCACCCGCCACGCCCTCCGCTGGACCGCCATGCGCATCGCCTCGGGCGACACCCGCATGCTCCATCTGGGCTCGAACCCCGCACCGACCGCGCCCAGACCTGTGACGACCGCAACCGCCCCGGCCGCAGCCAGCCGCCCCGCCGCGCGCGCCATCGCGCGGCTTGCACTTGGCCGCGTGGCCGCGCTCCTGCTCCGCGACCTGCCGCAACTCGCCGTCGCCCGCATCCGCCGACAACCCGCTCGCACACTCGACGTGCTCTGCTCCGTCTGGTACACCGCCGGCGTCCTGCGTTCGCTGCCCGTTCTGCTCCGCCCCGGAACCCGCCAGAGCCGCGCCTTCATCCAGACCATGAACTTCCGCCAGCGCGACAGCGAACGCACCGCCTGATCTCACACCCGCACGGCACGCGCCCCTCAGCAGTGTCATCCTGAGCGCAGCGAAGGATCTGCTCTCTTAGCGCACCCGCAAACCAGTCGTCCGCGCCACCAAAAAGAATCAACGGAAAAGACCCGGCCTAAGCCGGGCCGTTCCTTCTTCCTACAGAAACGACCTAGAACTCCAGCCGCATCGACACCTGCCCCGTCCGATTGCCGCTAAAGTCCGACCCACGCGCCTGCGTAATCTGCCCAAAGCTCGCGTTGGTCAAATCCAGCACCGGGTCGGCCAGGTTGGTGTGATTCAGCACATTGGTAAACGTGCCCTCCGCGCGCAGCTTCACCCGCTCCGTGATGGCAAAGTTCTTGCTCAACCCCGTCGACAGTGACACCGTCCCCGGCCCCTCCAGGTCGCCAACATGCTCCGTGCCAAACCGGCCGATTGGCAGCGACGTCACGCCCACACCGCAGTTCCCGGCCTGGATATCCGCAAAGGTTCCGCCACCCGGGCAGGCAAACGCCGCCGTGTTGAACCACTGGTTGCGGTTGTGCCGGCTGGTGTTCGCATTCGCAATACGATCCGGCCGCGACGGTGCACTGCCGCCCGGGTAGGTGCTGGACCCGGTTCCCGAAGGATCGATCGCACCCGCCGGCAGGTACGCCGTCAGGAACGGCCCACTCTGCATGACGAAGATGTTCGCCAACTGCCATCCACCCACCGCCAGGTCTGCGAAGCGGTTCATCCCGCCACCGAACTTTCTGCCTCGGCCCACCGGAACTTCCGTAATGCCAGTCAGCAGCAGCCGGTGCCGCCGCGTACCGGTCACGTTGCCATAATCCTGCCGCGGGTTCGTGCTGTCCGTCGCGTTATATCCACCCTGCTCGTCCACAAACCCGGCAGAGCTGAAGTTCACATTGCTGCCCTGGTTATCGCTCAGGTTCTTCGCGTAGGTGTACACCGCATCCAGCGAAATGCCGTTCAGCATGCGCCGGTGCAACTCGCCCTGCAGCGAGCGGTAGTCCGAGTCGGCCCCGGTAGCGCGCCGCGTGATCTGGTTGAAGTTCGGGAACGGCACTTCAGGCAGTGTGGGATTCTTGCTGATGTTGTACGCGTCAGCCGCAAGCCGCGTGGTCGAGAACGGCAGTTGGTTGAACTGTGGCTGCCAAATCAGGTGCCACGTGTGCATGCCCACATAGCTCACCCGGGCGCCGAAGCCCTTGCCGAAGTCGTGATCGATCGACAGGTCCGTCTGCAGCGAATAGGGATCGTGCCAGTTGGTGTCGATCGCGGCATAGAAGTACACGCTTTGCGGTGTCGCAACAAACTGGTTCGAGGCGCTCGTGTTGGGGAACACAATCAGTGGAGCTGTTTGTCCCGGCGTCACCGCGCTCCCGGTGCCGGTTCCATACGAGTTCGTAAAAGTCTGGTAGTTGTCCTGCAGCGTCTGCGCGATCGCATAGAACAGCGCGCCCGTCGTGGTGATGTTGTAATACCCCGCTCCGCCACGGATCGACGTGCGGTCGTTCCCGAACGGCCGATACGCAAAGCCGATGCGCGGCTCGAAGCGCAGCTTCGGCGCCTTGCGTAGACCCAGCGGCAGCCCAGCCTCAGAGCTGGACACCAGCGGTGTGCAGCCCACGCCTTGGATCGACGCCGTCGCATATGGCTGGTTCACGCCCGCTCTTGGGCAGGCGTTGAAGCTGGCCAGTTCCTCTGCCGCCAGCGTACCCTCGGCGCCCGTCGGGTAGATGATGCGACCCGTCCGCGGAACACTCGGGTCGAAGTTGCCCGCCAGTCCACCCGCTGCAGCGAGCGGCGGATGGTACTCGTACCGCAGGCCAAAGTTCACATTCAGGTTTGGCGTCGCCTTCCACGAATCCTCGGCATAGAACGCATACGCATTGGCCGAACCGTCGTTGTCGCGGCTGATCGTGTTGCCCTGCGTGTAGTACGGCACACCGATCAGGAAGTCCGCCCACTGATTGCCCGTGGCAGTGTTGTTCGGGTCGAAGTTGAAGTTGCCGTAGTTGATGGAGGACGTCTCGCCGCCCGCTTCCGTGTGGGCCAGCAGGTGGCGGATGTCGAAGCCCACCCGTACCGTGTGCTGTCCCAGTTGCAGCGTCAGGTTATCCACGTACTGGTACAGGTGCGACGCCTCGTCATACCCTAGCCGCGATCCGATCGAATACACCGGATCGTCGCCACCGTTGAACTGCAGATGCGGCAGCCCATTGAAGAACGGCGTCTGCTGGTTTGCCGCCACGTTCAGCCCCGTGCCCTTGGTAAAGCCCTGCCCGTTGAATGGGTTCTGGTTGCCATCCTGCTCCAGCGTGAAGCCAAAGCGAAACTCGTTCGCAACCCGCGGCGAAATCGCATAGTTTAGGCTCGACGCAAAGATGCGATAGTGCGCAAACGCAGTCGAGTTCGGCAACAGGAGATCCGCCGGCTGCACCTGGTCGATGTTCTTGAACGTGTACCGCCCGAAGAAGCTGATCTTGTCGCCCAGCGTCTGGTCGCCACGCACGTCGAACTGGTTCGAGCTGATGTCGTCGCGCCGCGTGCTGATGTAATTGAATCCGTTCTGCGCCACTGCCTGGTTCAGCGACAGATTCGCATCCACGTTCGGGTCCGGGTACAGCGCCAAAAACGCGGCCGAGCTCGCATTGATTGGCACGCGATTGCCAGCGTACACGCCACCCGTAAACGGGTTCTGCAACTGCGTCGTCGGCTCCTCCTGCGACAGGTCACCCTGCTTCATCCGCACCGTCGGAACCGATGCCTGCAGGATGCTCGACTGCGGATATCGCAGGCCCTCATACGTCCCGGAGAAGAACGTCTTGTCGCGTCCGTTGTACAGATGCGGGAGCACCACCGGCCCACTGATGGTCGCGCCGAAATCGTTCGCCACCTTCTTCGGCTTCAGCGGCGTCTGCCCTGGCGGCACATAGCCCTGGTACGGCACCGCATCGAACGCCGAGTTCTGGAAGTACCAGAAGCCCGATCCGTGTACATGGTTCGTTCCGGACTTCGTAACGATCGTGATCTCGCCCGGCTGGCCGTACTCGGCATTGTTGTTCACGCCGTCCACGCGGATCTCCGCAATCGACTCCGCCGACGGAAACGCGTCGCCCTGAATGTTGTTGCTCGTCTGGTTCTGTGCGGAGATGCCATCGATCGTCGTCTCTGTCTGCGACGGCAGGCCACCCTGAATGCTGAACCGCAGCGAAGGCGCCGGATGCGTGCTGGGTGCGGGCGGATAGCTCGCCGAATCCGGCTGCACGCCCGGCAGGGTCTGCACCACGTTCAGCGGACTGGTCGATCCCGCGCCGCGATAGTTCGCCGGCAGGTCCAGCACCGCTTGCGGCGACAGGCTCGCGCTCACCTGCGCGTTCTCCGTGTTGATCACGCCCGCATCGCTTGCGTTCACCGTCACGGTGTCGTTGGTCGTGCTCACGCTGAGCGTCGCGTCATAGCGCAACTGCTGCCGCGCGTCCAGCCGCACGCCCGTCGCTATCTTGCTTGCAAATCCGGCTGAGGTAACGGTGATGTCGTACGTTCCCGCGTCCACATTCAGCGCCGTGAAGTTGCCGTCGCGGTCCGCCAGCACAGTCCGGTCTGTGTTCGTCTCGGTGCGGTGCAGCCGCACAGTGGCGTTGGGAATCGCCGCGCCGCTCGCATCCTTCACGCTTCCGGTAATGCTTCCCAGCACCGACTGCGCCTGCATCGTCACAGCACTTGCGCTCAGCAGCAGCGGCAGAAACGCCACCGTCCCGGGGCGCACACAGGAGAAGAGAAAGCGTTTGCACACAGAGTACATACGGTCAGGCCTCAAAGAACAACAGGGTTAGAGTGAAAGGTCTGCGCCCGCATCTCGTTTGCTATCCCGGTTCCGCACAGGCGCGAATCGGGACTCGGGGTCGCGGTTGACGTTGAACATACGCGTTCTTACAGGCCGAGGAAAGAAATTTTGGTAGCCCGGTCGGTGCAAACTTTCCTCCCCCGCGTTTGTGTGAATCGGCTCAGCCCACGGGCGCACAGGTTTACTTCGCCGGGGAAGGAATCATAATCGGCAGCTTTGCCGGTTCGCTCGTCCGCGCCAGCTTTCGCATGTGATAGTTCCACGCCAGGCTCTGAATCAGTACGGGAACCGTGGATCCAACAATGCGTCCGAACCAGATGCCACGCAAACCAAACCCCATGTGAACGCCGAGCCACCACGCCGTTGGAACGCCCAACACCCAGTTGCCGATCAGGTTCGCAACCAGCGGCGATCGCGTGTCACTCAACCCGGTCAGCGCACCGGCATAACTCACCGCGATCGAGTCCGCCAGCAATCCCACCGCGCAAAAAAGGAACAGGGGCGCCGCGGCCGCTGCCACCGCGGAATCATTCGTGTACATGCCGGCCCACACACGGCTCCAGCCCACATACGGGATCGCTACCAGCAGGGTGAATCCTGCGCTCAGCGCCACCACTGTCGTAATGGACCGCCGAATCTGCCGAAGCTCCATTCGCCCATAGCCCTGGCCCACGCGAATGATCGCCGCATAGCTCAAACCGGTTGGCACCATATACAGAAATGCGGTCAGGTCCAGCACCACCTGGTTGGCCGCCAGCAGGGTCGTTCCCAGCTTCGCGGCCAGCACACCCAGCGCCGTCGCCTGCAACAGGTCCAGCGAAAAATCAATGCCGCTCGGCAAACCGATCTTCAGCATCGGCCGCAACCGCGACCAATCCGGCCGCAACATCGACCACTCGAAGCGCAAGCCTTCGTGCCGCAACGCGTGCGCAACCCCCACCACCAGCAGCAGCAGCATCCACACGCGGACCACGCAGGTGCCCCAGCCGGAACCAGCCACTCCCATCGGCCGTAGACCCAGGTGGCCGAACAAAAAGGCCCAATCGCCGGCCCAGTTCACCACGCCAGCCGTGATCAGGCTCACACTTACCAGCAACACCCGGCTAATGCCCTGCAGGTACCGGCGCAGCGCCATGTAAGCCAGCAATGGACCTGTCGACCAGATCAGCGCGTTCAGATATGTCCGCGCCTCCGCCACAACCTCAGGAGGTGTTCCGAAGTGCGGCAGCAGCAGCAGGGAAGCCATCGTCGCTCCCATCACCACCGGCGTGCCAATCAGCACAATCCAGAACGACTGCCCCAGCAGCCGCACACCTTCTCCGCGATCTCCCCGGCCCACAGCCTGCGGCACCATCGCTTCCATGCCGTTCAACAGGTAGATCACGAAGAAGACGATCGCGTAGTAGATCGTGTTTCCCAGCGAGCTCGCCGCAATCGCCAGCGCCGAGTGCGGCAGCCTGCCAATCATCAGGGCGTCGACGATATAGGTCGACATCCAGCCCAGCTCTCCAAGTGCGAGCGGCCCGCCGATCTTCAGCGTTGGCCGAATCTCTCCGCCCAAACGCGAAAGAAAGCCTCCGGTGCCCCAGGGCTTTCTCGATGTGTCCTGCGAGCCGGACACGCTACTTCGAGGTTCCACGAATTGCGACATGATTCAGGAGGTAGGATGCCGGCTTCATATAAGTGCCGTGAAACATACCTGTGCGTCGTCAACAAAAGCAAGCAGTCCAATGGTTCCGTCAAAGTGGACAATCAATGCCCCACTCACCCGGCGCTCGATCCATGGCTTGCCTAACAGATCAGGGCGCGATCCCTACTTCTTTCGGAACCACTTCACGTTGATCGCCGACGCCATCGCCGTGTAACCCAGATCGCTCGGGTGCAGGTGATCGCCATGGTCATTCTTGGGCAGGAACTGCGTTGGGTGCTGCGGGTCCTGCGTCGCCTTGTCGAAGTCGATCACGCCGTCGAAAGCGGTGTTCGCCCGCACAAACGCATTCACCTGCTGCCGGATCGCTTCGCCCTCGGGCGTGTAGTACTTCGCCCCTTCGTACGGCGTCAGTGTCCCACCGAAAATCTTCAGCCCCTTGGCATGGGCGCGCTGGGCCAGCGCTGTCAGGGCATCGATCACCTGCTGCGCCGTCACGCCGCCGTGCCCAATATCGTTGATCCCTTCCAGCACAATCACGTGGGTCACCCCGGCCTGGCTCAGCACGTCGCGGTCAAACCGGTCGCTCGCCTTTGGCCCGGCGCCGTCCTGCAACAGCCGGTTGCCGCTGATGCCCGCGTTCAGCACGGCCACATTGACCTCGTGCTTGGTCGCGCTCAGCAATCCGCTGAACTGGTCCGGGTAACGGCGGTCCGTTTCCGGTGTCGACCCCATCCCGTCCGTGATCGAATCGCCAAAGCAGACCACCGCCTTCGACTTCTTCCCGGCGTCTACCTCCACGTCCTTCAGAAACAGATACGAGCTCACGATGGTCGGCGATCCCGCCGCATCACCCTGGGTCGTGGCAGCGGAGGGCCCAACCTGTTTCACAATCGGCGTTGCCTTTCGATCCGCCTGCTGAACGGGCGCCGTCACATCCGGCGCCGTCAGCCCCGGCGGAGGCGTGCTCGGCGGCGCAAACTGCTCGTCGCTCACCCGTTCGCCCGGCACGATGTAGGTCGCCGTCAGGCCGAGGCTGTGCTGCGTCACCACAGGAATGGCCTGCGCCGGCAGCACCATCGTGATGACCATCTCGCCGTACGCTGGCGTCACCTGCGTCACGGCGTCGCTCGCCGCAAAACCGCCCGCCGGAATCGTCACACCAGCCTGCCCGTGGAACAGCAGCGGCTTATCCGTATTGACCAGGATCTTCGATCCCGCCGCCAGGAACGCCACGTGCGCCGACGAAATCTCGAGCGGTGCCGTCCCGAACTCATTCGTAAACGTCACCCGTGCCATCTTCCCGCCCTGGCTCAGGTGAACCACCTGCCGCACCGTGACCGTCTCCTGCCCCAGGTGCAGCTTCGCCCGCTCTGTCTCACCCATTGGCATGTTTGCCGTCGTCCAGGTTCCCAACCAGCCGTATTTCTGGGCACACATCGATACCGAAGACAAAGCAAGTAACACACAAGCAAGGCGGCGCATACCGCCGAGTGTATCGCTCGACGCCCGGAAGCGCCGGCATGGAACCGGAGGCCTGCGGCCTGCGTATATCACTTCCATGGCTACCCTGCCCATCTCGCTTCCACCGTTCGCCCCCGTGCCGACGCTCTGGCCCGCGACCCCGGCGGTGCCATCGCAGCCCTCCAGGCGTCCCGCTCGGCCAGCTCCGGCTCCGTCCGGCGGCCCACCGGTTCCGCACCGCGTTACACTCGAAAAATCCCAAGCCGAGTCCGTCGTGAGCTTTGTGCAAGACCCCACCTCCGGTGAGCCCGACCGTGTCGCGTCCCACCCTGCGAAATCCGCTGCCTCACTGGACCCTGCTCGCGCCGCGGAGCAGGAACAGCTTCGGGAACTCGCCCTGGCCTGCATCTCAGGCGATGCCGGTGCCTGGCAGCAATTGGTGCGCCTGCAGCACCGCCGCATCTACGGCATCTGCTATCGCTTCACCGGCTCCCAGACCGACGCCGAAGACCTGACCCAGGACGTCTTCATCAAGCTCTATCGCTCGCTGTCGAGCTTTGACCCGTCCAAGGGCGCCTTCCAGACCTGGATCGTCACGCTCACCCGCAACCTGCTGGTCGACCACTTCCGCCGCACCCGCCAGGACCGCGCCACCGACTCGCTCGACGTCAGCCTGGGCGACGAGGGCGACGGCCCCACCCGCGCCGACCAGCTCGCCGACAACCGCGTCGACCAGTTCGAAACCGTTGCCCGCCGCCAGATGCGTGCACGCATCCAGGTCGCGCTCAAGCAGATCTCGCCCGAACTTCGCGAGGCGGTCATCCTCCGCGATCTGGAAGATCTGGATTACAAAGAGATCGCCCAGGTTCTGCGCGTTCCGGAGGGTACAGTGAAAAGCCGTATCAGCCGCGGCCGTGCCGAGCTCGCCCGTATTCTGCAGCGCGAAGGCGTCACCCGCTCCGCTGCCACTGGAGGTGCCGCCCAATGAACGACGACATGCTCCATCCCGCGACCGCCCGCGTTCCCAGCAGCAGGCTCACCTGCGCGCAGTGCGAGCGCATGATCCAGGACGCCATCGACGGCGCCCTCCTGCCCGACGATCAGACCCAGTTCGATCTCCACCTGGCCGGCTGCCCCGGTTGCTCCCGCGTCTACGCGGACGCACTCGAAGGCCTCAGCTTTCTTGAGGACCTCAAGTCCGACCCGCCCGAGCCGTCCTCGCTTCTGCTCACCCGCATCCTGGCGCAAACCTCCGGCAATCCAGAGGTCGCCCTTCCCATTCGCCGCGGCGAAACCATCCTCGTCGGGCTTCCGCGCAACGACTACCCCGCCGGCCACCTGGCAACCGTGCTCCCGTTCCGGCAGCCGGAACGCCGTAAGTGGCACCAGCGCATCGTGCACGCAGCCATGCAGCCGCGCTTTGCCATGACAGCCGCCATGGCGTTCTTCTCCATCGCGCTCACCATGAACCTGCTCGGCATCTCGCCGCGCGACTTCCGCTTCAGCAGCCTTTCGCCAACCAGCATCAATCACAGCTTCTGGGCCGGCAAGGCGCGCGTAGTCCGCTACTACGACAATCTCCGCATCGTCTACGAGCTCGAATCCCGCGTCAACGAGATGCGGCAGGCCGATGACGATCGCAACGCCGGCAAGCCCGCTCCAGCCCCGGCGAAGCAGGATCCGCAGCCCGATCCAGGTGCCGGCAACAAGTCGCACTCTCGCCTCCACGCGCCCCGTCCTCAACCAGAGCCCCGTGAACCGCTTCGGCCCTCGGCCATGCTCCTTCCTGTTCAGTCCCTGCTTCCAGCGGCGTCCGCAGCCGGCAATCGCGGAGAAGGAGCTCGCGTATGAACGGCAATTACGATTCCAACTTCAACGAAGCCGGCACCCCGGGCGCCTACACCGGTAACTCCGGCGATAGCACCTCCTCCAGCGCGCCCGGCTACTCCGCCGGCCAGCCTGCTGGCTCGTATCACCAGGAAGGCAACTACACCGCACCGGGCAGCGGCTACACATCCGCCAACCAAGGCGCCGATCCCTACGCCGCTCCCGGCTACGTACCGCCGCCGCCTCCGGGATACGCCCCTCCGCCGCCCGGCTACGGTGCGCCCGGCCCGATCCCTGTGCCGCCGCCACCCGGCAGTCCTAACCCCGGTCTGGCCGCCCTGCTGGGCTTCATCCCCGGCGTTGGCGCCATGTACAACGGCCAGTTCGCCAAGGGTGTTGCGCACATCATCATCTTCGCCGTGCTGACCAAGATCGCCGAACACCTGGACATCTTCGGTCTGTTCGTCGCGGGCTGGATCTTCTACATGGTCTTCGACGCGTACCAAACCGCCCGCGCCCGCCGCGACGGCCTGGTCGCGCCCGATCCCTTCGGCCTCAACAACATCGGCGAGCGGTTCGGCGTGCCGTCCAACCCAAACTGGGGCGACTTCATGGCTCGCCCCGCCCCCGGCAGCGCCTCTGCGGCTGACCCGGCACGCACCTCGAATCCCTACGCCGGCCCCGTGGTCGACCCTGCAGCGCCCGCCGCTGCACCCGTCACCGACGGCCCCGCGTACACCGCAGCACCCTACGCCGCGGCTCCCGGTGCGTATGTCCCGCCTGCGACCTTCCCGGGTGTCACCATGCCGCCACCATGGCACCCCGATTACCCCGAGGCGGTTCGCCGTCAGGCCACTGCGGATGCGACCGGCGCGCCCGTTGGCTATCAGGCCACGTACGCTCCGTACGATCCTGCGGCCATTCCGCCCATGCCTCCGGCTGCCGCGGCTTCCGGCATTCCGGTTGGTGCCATCTGGCTCATCGGCCTGGGCATCGTCGCTCTGGCCGGCTCGCTGGCTCACAACTTCTACTGGCGCGGCTACATCTTCGGCGCGGCAAGCTGCTTCGTCTTCGGCACGATTCTTCTTGTCACGCAGACCTCGGTCACGCGCAAGCTGTACCAGCCGGGCACCGCGGCATATCAGTGGAGCCTGCTTCACCAGGCCCGTTTCGGTCTCACCGTGCTTGTGGTCGGCGTCCTGCAAACCATTGCAGGAGCGGGCGTGACCTCCTGGAACTATCTCTGGCCGTACCTGCTGATTCTCTTCGGCCTGCTCCAGATTGCCGACCGGGCTCTCTACAACCGCATGCTGCTTGAGCCGCCCGCGTTCCGTGACGGCTATGGCCCTGTGCCTGCAGCCGCCGCTCCTTCGGCCTCCTATAGCACCAGGTCCGAGTCCACCTCGTCCGCCAGCAACGAAGAGGAGGTTCGCTAGCCATGTCGACCCCTCCCAACACTCCACCGCCCTCGAACCCCGGCGGTCCCACCGGTCCCTTCCCGCCCGGCGACCCGCGTAACCAGCCCTACACCCAGCCCTTCTCGACGGATCCCCGCGTCCGCCGCGAGCAGGAGCGTGCCTGGGCGCAGGCACAGAAAGACCAGGCCCGCGCCCAGCGCGAACAGGCCAAGGCGTGGACGCAGTACCAGCGCGAAGCGTCCCGCCAGCAGGTCCGCGCCGCCAAGCAGCAGGCCCGCTTGGCTACTGAGGCACAGCGCGCCCAGCTTCGCGCCTACCGCCGCAGCAACCGTGCCCAGTCGATCATCGGGCCGCTGCTGCTCATCGGCATCGCTGTCGTCGCACTCATGGTCTACAGCGGGCACATCGCCTTGTCTCTCCTGCTGAGCTGGTTTGCGCGCTGGTGGCCTCTGGTCCTCATCGCTGCCGGCGTTCTCCGGCTGGTGGAGTGGGGCATCGCCCGCGCGACGACCAGGAATCGCGGGGTTCCCATGCGCTTCGCCGTCGGTGGCAGCACGGTATGGCTGCTGATCCTGATCTCGCTCTTCGGCCTCGCTGCCCAGGGCGGCTTGCACCGCGTCGGCGACAACTGGACCCTGGGCTTCACGGGCGAAACCCTGAACCAGATCTTCGGCTCCAAGCATGAAGAAGACGCCGCGGCCGTCACCCACAGCATCGCCGCCAACGGCACGCTTGAGATCCACAACGACCACGGCGACGTCACCGTCGACGGCACCAGCGATGACGGCCTGATTCACCTGTCTGAGCACAAGGAAGTTTTCGCCAACACCGACGACCGGGCGGCCAGCATGCTGTCCGATCTCACGCCCCAGTTCACCGGCACTGACTCGGAGCTGGTCCTTCGCATCGCCAGTTCCGACCACAGCTCCGCCGCACTCAGCCTGACTGTGCCGCGCGGCGTCCACATCGTTCTCAACTCCAACCACGGCGACGCCGCCGTACACAGCTTCCACGCTCCGGTCGCCATCAACGCCAACCGCGGCGATGTCGACGTGGCGGCAATCACAGGCGACGTGCAGGTCCGCTGCAACGCTCGCCATGGCTCCGTGCAGATCCATAGCGTTCAGGGCGCCATTCAACTCTCCGGCAGCGGCGACGAGGTCAACCTCAACGACATCAACGGCACCGTCAACGTCAATGGGCAGTTCTTCGGGAGCGGTCACCTGCAGCACGTCTCCGGCCCCGTCACCTACAACGCCGGCCGCATCAACTTCGCCGCGCAACGCGTCGACGGCGAGGTCTCCTTCGACTCCGACGATGAGTTCACCGCCCGCGGAGCCAGCGGCCCTCTCGCCGTTCACACTCGCAGCCGCAACATCACGTTGGATCGAGTCACCGGCGACCTGCAGGTGACCAACAGCAGCGGCAGCGTCGACATCACGGCCGTTGCCCCGGTCGGTGCCATCAACGTGGACAATCGCGATGGCGACGTCACCCTGTCGCTACCCGCTTCCGCCCACTTCACCCTTGCCGCCGAGACCAGCGACGGCACCGTGGAGAACAACTTCCCCAACAGCGGGACGACGACAAACACCTCTGCGAACTCTTCGCGCCGTGGCACTCTTTCCGCCGCGGTCGGCTCGGGTGGACCGGCAATTCACCTCATGACGACGCACGGCAACATCGCGCTGGAGCGCAACGGCCAGGTTCCGATGGCGCCCATGGCGCCGGTCTCGCCAGTGCCGCCGGTTCCGCCCATGTCTGCCCTCGCAAATCTGCCGCCCGACGCTCGCCAGAGCCTGAAGGACGCGCAGAAGGAGATCGCCGACGCGCAAAAGGAAGCTAGCCGCGCAAAGGACGAAGCCCTGAAGGAAGCCGCACAGGCTCGTGCTGACGCTCTGAAGGAAGCCGCGCAGGCCCGCGCGGAGGGCCAGCGTCAGGCCGAACAGGCTCGCGCCGAAGCCGACCGCACACGCCAGGAGGCCCTTCGCGACGCAGCACAGGCCCGCAAGGAGGCCGAGCAGGAGCGCCAGCAGGCACAGCGTGAGGCCGAACGCGCCAGGGAGGAGGCGCAGCGGGAAGGAGCGAGGGCGCGGCAGGAGGCCGAACGAGCACGTCGGCAGTCCACACCCGCTCCGCAGACACCACCGCAATAACGGTCAAACTCAACCCCAAATGCAAAAGCCGCTCCCGATGGGAGCGGCTTTCGTGGTCTGGGGGAGGAACAGAGATCAATCCCTACATACGGATGGCAATCAAGCGACGCGGCGTTGTCCAGTCACGGAGTTCATTGTCGGCAGGTTCAGCGCGCTTAGACGGCGGTGCAGCGAGCGAGTCATCCCGCTCAGTACTGCATCCTGCTCTTCGACCGAGCCCGTTGCGGTAGGAGGCACCTCTGCCACCTTGGGCCGGCTTTGCAGTTGATTGAAGTTTTGCAGTCTGTCTAACAGGTTGGTCCGGTTTGAACTGCCACAGGCGTTCCGGAACGGAAGGAGTCGATTGGACGGGGAAAGCGGCTTCCAGGTCATGGGATGCCCTCTCTTGTTACCAAGAAAGATGCTCACCGGAGTACCAAAGTTGTACGCCAGTCAACAAACTGTTCATCACACAAGCAACCCGGGCGAACCTCGGGCACTCCAGCGATCCGTCTTGTCGCTACTCCACAGCTTCTCCCAGCGCCTTCCGCAGCCTGGCCCAGGTATCGGCCAACACCTCCGGAAGCACACGCGTTTCGCCGACCACCGTCATGAAGTTCGTATCCCCAACCCACCGCGGCAACATATGTAGGTGCAGGTGATCCGCCACGCCCGCTCCGGCCGCCTCTCCCAGGTTCATCCCCAGGTTGATTCCATCCGGCCGGTAGACCGACCGCAGAGCGGTCTCCATCCGCCGCGCCAGGCTCATCATTTCGGCTGCTGCTTCCGCCGGCAACGCAGCCAGTGACGCCACCCGCTCGTACGGCACCACCATCAGGTGTCCGCTGGTGTAGGGAAATGCATTCAGGCAGACAAAGTTCCACTCGGCCTGCAGCAGCACATTTCCGGCGCGCTCGGCCGCGACCCGACTCATCCTGCCGCTCCGTTCTGCCCACTGCACGGCCCCGATCAGGTTCAGAAACACCGACCCGTGGTCATCCGGAAAATCCGTCAGCTCCGCCGGTACGCCCTTCCGCGCCGAGGTGCCCTGTCCCGTTGTGTAGGCGTACCGCCAGGGAGTCCAAAGTTGATCCATGTGCCTTCAGTATGCGGCAGCCCGGCGCCTGGCGCAGCCGTCCTGCCCCGACCCCCGCCAGCCCAGATCCGCAGGTTGGCACAAGGTGTCGCCAGCAACCGCTTTCCTCGCACCCCCCTCGCATTGACCCCAAGTTTTTCACAGCGCTATACTAAGTTTGAGCTTGGGCGCGACGAGACCGCCAGCGACACCTCACATCTCGCATACGAAGCAACCGTGGCCGGAAGGTCACGCCGTTGCGTCGCCTGCAACTTTCGTGGGATTCCTGCCGTCTCTCTCCCCATCCCGACTACGATCCAACACTTTTACCTGAGAGCAAACCCCTGAGCACCGATCTGGAAACCATGCCGACCTCTGAAACCGCAGAAAATCACGCGGAAAACACCGACCACACGGCCCACGTCGCCGAAGCCAATGGCCCCGTGACGGACGCCGTGGACAACGCCCCCGTGGGCGCAAACCACCTCGTCACGCCAGAGCCGACCGCTGTGGACTCGATCAACGCTGGTCCCGACGACATCGACTATGACGCCGCTGACTTCGCTGCCGCCCTCGAGTCGTTTGACCGCGAGCAGGCCGAAGACAAGGCTGCCGCCGCTTCCGCCATGGAAGAGGACAAGGTCGTCACCGGTACCGTGATCAAGATCACCGACAAGCACGTGGTGGTCGACATCGGTCTGAAGAGCGAAGGCCTGATCCCCAAAGAGCAGGTTGTCGACCACACTGGCGAGCCCAAGCTTGCCGTGGGCGATGCCGTCGAAGTCGTTGTGGAGCGCGAGGAGTCCGAAGGCGGCTATCTCGTCTCCTACGAAAAGGCGCAGCGCCACCGCCTGTGGGACCAGCTTGAGAAGGCTGCCATCGAGAAGACCCCGGTCACCGGCACCGTCCTCTCCCGCGTCAAGGGCGGCCTCACCGTCGACATCGGCGTCAAGGCGTTCCTGCCGGGCTCGCAGGTCGAGATCCGTCCGGTCCGCAACCTCGACACTTACCTTGGCCAGCCGCTCGACGTCCGCGTCATCAAGCTGAACAAGAAGCGCGGCAACGTCGTCGTCTCCCGCAAGGAAATCCTTGAGGAAGAGCAGAACGCCCGCAAGTCCGTCACGCTCGAGACGCTGGAAGAGGGAACCATCCTCACCGGCACCGTCAAGAACCTGACCGACTACGGCGCGTTCGTCGACCTCGGCGGCCTCGACGGCCTGCTCCACATCACCGACATGAGCTGGGGTCGTCTGACCCACCCGCGCGACCTCGTCCAGGTCGGCGATGAGATCCAGGTCAAGGTTCTCAAGTTCGACAAGGATAAGCAGCGCGTTTCGCTCGGCTTCAAACAGCTCACGCCTGACCCGTGGCTCGACGCCATCGAGCGTTACCCCATCGGCGCCCAGGTCAAGGGCCGCGTTCTCTCCGTCACCGATTACGGCGCGTTCGTTGAGCTCGAGCAGGGCATCGAAGGTCTCGTCCACGTCTCGGAGATGACCTGGTCCAAGCGGATGAAGCACCCGTCGAAGATGGTCAAGCCCGGCGACGAGGTCGACACCATCATCCTCGCGGTGAACCCGAACGACCGCCGCATCTCGCTCGGCATGAAGCAGCTCCAGGACAACCCCTGGGAGCAGCTTGAGAACAAGTACCCCATCGGCGCAACCGTTGAGGGTCGCGTTCGCAACCTGACCGACTTCGGCGCCTTCATCGAGATCGAAGACGGCATCGACGGCCTCGTCCACGTCTCGAACCTGAGCTGGACCAAGCGCGTCAAGCACCCGTCGGAAGTCCTGAAGAAGGGCGAAAAGGTTCGCGCTGTCGTTCTCGGCGTCGAGCCGGAGAACCGTCGCCTGTCGCTCGGCGTCAAGCAGCTCGAGCCCGATGTCTGGGACACCTTCTTCGCGCAGCACCGCACCGGCGACGTCGTCAAGGGCAAGGTGCTCCGTACCGCGCAGTTTGGCGCCTTTGTCGAACTCGCCGAGGGTGTTGAGGGTCTCTGCCACGTGTCCGAAGCGGTCGACGAGTTCGGCAAGCAGGTCAACCTCGAGGTTGGCTCTGAGCACGAGTTCAAGATCGTGAAGATGAGCCCCGAAGAGAAGAAGGTCGGTCTCAGCCTTCGTGGTATCGGCGAAGAAGCCAGCCGCGAAGAGGTCGAGAGCTACAAGCAGCCCTCGAGCGACCGCAACTCTTCCTCGAACTCCTCTTCCTCGACCACCCTGGGCGATCTCATTAACTGGAAGCGCTCGGAGCGGTAAGTCGAAGCACTTACTTCCACTTACTCGTAACGCTCGAAAGGCCGCTCTTCGGAGCGGCCGTTCTTCTTGTCTCTATCTTGGGTGCTTGGTCCACTGAGCCATGCTTAGCGTGGCTTGAATTGTAAGTTCGGCCAACCTGAGCTTAGTTGTTTCCGCCTCACCGACCAGCTACGGCGAGCCGGCACGCAGATTGGACTGCTGCTTCCTCAGTAAAGGATCATTTGCTCAGGAGACTTGCAAAACGAGCGTTCCAATTGGCAATCCTCAGGTCAAGCGGAAACGATCTCGTGTGCAATGCGGCTTTGAGTGCAGGCTTGTCGGCCTGCACTGACACACGATCTCTCTCGCACTGTTTGGCATTTCTCTGAAGTCGGATTCCGAGCAACAACGAACTAGGAATGCGCCTGATCCCGCTTTTCCTTTTTGATCGCCTCTTCTTCGACGTACCGGAAATCCCAGGCCCGGCTGAACCGCTCGGTCGCCTCGGCCGTCGCGGAACTCCAACCCGCCGGGATCGGACTCTCCCCGCCGACTTCTTGCAGTCGCGGCAATCTTCCGGTGTCCTGCGCGGCGATCCGCTCAAACACCTCGCGCTCCGATCCACTCAGCGCGTCAGGAGCAATCCCGCCAATCGCAACATATCCCGGGTCATACCCCATCCGCTCCGAAACCAGGTTCCACTGGTGAAACGGTGAGGTCGTCGGCAGCAGCAGGAACTTGCGTTGCGGCTCCGGCACGGCGAAGTACCAGATCCAAATCAACTGGGAGATCAAGCCAGCCGCCGTCATCAGCGTATTACCGGAAGCGTACAGGTACCGCTTCACAAACAGCGGGCCGGTCAGCAGCATGTAAGCGACCATCGCTGCCGCCATTCCAACACTCACCCCAAACGTCCGGCTTCGAAGGCTGAGCCCGAGCGGTCTGATCGTGAAACCCACGAAGATGAGGAGGCACATCACCAACAGGCCGCTCAGCCGCATCAACTCGCTCACGACGCGGATCATCGGCAGATCGCTGCTGGCCGTCGATCCTAAAGCACTGCTCACGATCACGAGGAAGGAGATTCCAAGGACCCATCGATACATCACTTGGCCAAGACTCTGCAGCCCTTTCAATGGCTTCAGCGCCTCCTGGAAGATCGTGTACGTTAGCAGCACGGAACAAGCTGCAGCGCAGGCGAACGATGACCAGTAGCAATAGAAGTAGATGTCGTAGCAGATGACGGCAGGGAAGGGCTTCGAATCGTGCAACCACTGAAACGTAAGGAATGGCAGGATCTGCCACAGCACAATGTACAGAAGCGGCCAGTAGGATTTCAGGGATCGCGAACGGATTAGAAGAGCAAACGTGATAACGCCGAGGAGCAGATCGAGCGACCCGAGTGGCGAGTTCCACTGGACACTGAACACGGGCGAGGCTCCTCCTAGAAGGAGCATACTCAAGCCCGTGTCAGAAAGGAAACTCTAACCTAAATCTCGAGAGGAAGAGCGGAGCTTAGCGGCTGAACATACCGCAAGCGTTCGGGTCTCCCGGGGGGCACGTCGGAACAGGAGCAGAAGCCTGCATTACCTTGCCTTTGGCGGTCGTGTCGCCAGCGTTCACTGAGGGAAGCGAAGCAACAGTGGCGGCGGCGGTGAGGGCGAGGGCGATAGCAACGGTGCGCAGGGTCTTCATGGGTAGTCTCCTTGTTTGCTTGGCGGTTGTGTTATCCGCCTGACAAGAACCACCTTAGTTTGGAGACAGCACTGTGTCGAGCAAGTTATAAGTGTTGCAAACTTGTACAGTGATGGAAGTTACTGATGTAATTAGGCTTGCCAGCCTCACTTACTCTAACTTATCAGTCACCCACCTTCCTAAGTCAATAATCAAACTCTAGCAATCTGTGTATCGCTTTATGACGTCGAACCGTCGTTTATCGACATCACAGCAGCCCTTTACTCCGCCTCGAAATACAGGTATTTCCTCCAGTTCGCATCCGCCGATCCCAGCATACGCATGATGTGCCGCGATGTGTGCAGCGTGAACGGACGGGGCTCTCTCTGCAACTGCATGTCCGTCAGCTCGTGCAGCAACTGGTTTCCCTTGCGCCGGTTGCAGTCGTGGCAGCACGCCACTAGGTTCTCCCAGGTGGACAGCCCACCCTTCGATCGCGGCAGCACGTGATCCAGCGTCATCTCGCTGGCGCTTAGTATCGCCCCACAGTACTGGCACGTATTGCGGTCGCGCAACAGAATATTCTTGCGCGACAGAGCCCGCGTCTGGTGCGGAATCCGCCGGTATTCCAGCAATCGGATCACCGACGGCAGCGCCATCTTCACTCGCGCGGCATGCAACGTCGAGCCCTGTTCCTCTTCAGTGCGGGCAATGCCTTTGAGCACCAGCACCAGCGCCCGCCGAGCTCCACATATATTGATCGGCTCATACGACGCATTCAGTACCAACACAGGCGTCTGCAGCGGCGTCGCTCCCCGCTGCCGTTCCCGCCCCAGCTCATCCCGTGCGCTTCCCGCGTGCAGGGCGTGGCACTTTGCCAGCGACTTCTGCTTGCGCACTTTGCTCGACATCATCGTCCCCTACCTCCTCGGTCCTCTACTCGTAGCCCGCCACCGCGTGGCTCAGCCCTCAGCTAACCCAAGTCCAACGCGCCCCAACGCTCCACTCGTTCCGGCTGCGTTCGAGCCAGCGTCACCACGTAAACATTGGCGGCGCCCGCCTCCCGCAACGTCCGCGTGCACTCCGCTGCGGTAGCACCGGTGGTGTACACGTCGTCCACCACCACGGCGGTCCATCCGATCACGTCGCCACGTACGGCAAACGCGCCGCGAACATTCTTCTTCCGCTGTGCCGGGGTCAGATGGCTCTGGCTTTCCGTCGCGCGCACGCGCCGCAGGACTCGGTGCGCTGCAAGAAACCGCCCCGCCTCGCCGCTCCGCCGTAGCTCCCGCAGTGCCGCGTCGGCCATCTGTTCGCTCTGGTTGTAGCGCCGCCGCGATCCAAACAGCGGCACAGCAACAACATGCAGTACCGGAGCCTCAGTCTCCGCGGCAACGCTCCGCAACACCGTGGCCAGCCGGGCACCCAGTGGAACCGCCAGTTCCTGCGTCCCCTCGAACTTATGCAGCCGGATCAGCGCGCGCAGGTTTCCGCTATAAGGCCCAAACGCGAACGCCCGCGCAAATCCCGGCGCCTCGGCGCTGCAGGCCTCACACCGCAAGTCGGCTGCACGACCAAACCCCGCCCCAGCAATCTCCTCCACGGCACACCGTTCGCCGCACAGATGGCAGCACGGCAGAGTCTCCGGTCGCACGCTCTCCAGGCATCTCTCGCACACGGCTACCCGGGACAGGTCCAGCAAGCCGCCACCGCACACCTGGCACTCTCCAGGTGCCAGCACGCTGGCAAGCGCTCCCGCCGCCCCTCTCCATGCCAGTTGAATCCGTTGTGAAAGGGAAGCCGCGCTTCCAGCCACCGGCGCATCCGGGCGCGCCCGCTCTGCCGCGGCGGGCGGCGTTGTTCGCCATTCGAGTTGCCGGTCAAACGTCTTAGGGAAGACGCACCTCACTCGGCCTTTGTCCGGGTCCGGCGATCGGGCTGCACTGGTTCCGGTGCCTGCAGTCTAATCCCACAGCTTCTTCTTGGGAAGATGTCAGATGTTCCGCATCGCTTTACGGCTACGCGCCTGCCTCTCGACACCGCCCTTACCCTTGCATCATGCTGGTCCCAGTTCTGCTGCCGGAGTCTGCTGCCTCAAAAAAGAGGTCCAGGCGTCCTCCCGGTGCATCCAAAGCCACATCCCATCCCGTTCTATCCAGAGACCCTTCCATGGCAACCACGCCTGCCGCACCGAGCCTTTCCGCCGCCGCACTGCAACTCGCGCAGCACTACCGAACCGTCCGTGCCGCCACCTCCAGCCTCTGCGCCACGCTCTCGGCAGAGGACCAGATGGTCCAGTCCTGCCCGGAGGCGAGCCCGGTCAAGTGGCACCAGGCGCACACCAGTTGGTTCTTTGAAACCTTCGTCCTCTCTCCGTTCGCGCCCGCCTACCGGCCCTTCCACCCCGACTTCCACTGGCTGTTCAACAGTTATTACAAGTCCCTGGGCGAAGAGATCCCCGAAAAGAAGCTGCGCGCCTCCTTCTCGCGCCCGTCGCTCGACCAAATCCTCGCCTACCGCGCCCACGTCGACGCCGCCATCGCCAGCCTGCTCGCTAACCCCGACCTCCCGGCCGCCGACCTCGACAGCGTCCTCCGTCGCATCACGCTCGGCCTCAATCACGAGCAGCAGCACCTTGAACTCGCGCTCACCGACATCAAGCACGCCTTCTTCACCAACCCGCTGCAGCCCGCCTTCCGCGCGCAATCGCCCGATGCCTTCGACGGGCAGGCGCCCGCGCAGCAGTGGATTGACCTCGAAGGCGGTCTCGTCGACATCGGCTACCCGCTCAACTCCGCGGACCCGCTCGACTTCTGCTTCGACAACGAGACGCCGCGGCACCAGGTCTACCTGCAGCCCTACGCCATCGCCAACCGGCTCACTACCTGCGGCGAATACCTCGCCTTCCTCAACGACAACGGCTACAGCCGCCCCGAACTCTGGCTCTCCGAAGGCTGGGACACCGTCGAGCACGAAGCCTGGCAGGCCCCGCTCTACTGGCAGCGGTCGCACGACGACCCGCACGGCTGGCGCGTCTTCACCCTCGGCGGCTGGCGCAACCTCGCGGAGCTGCTCGACACGCCCGTCTGTCACGTCAGCCTCTTCGAAGCCGACGCCTTCGCCCGCTGGCGTGGTTGTCGACTCCCCACCGAAGCCGAATGGGAGCACGCCACCGTCCATCAAGCCAACGAGTTACAGCGGCAGAGCCATCCTGAGCTCAGCGAACCATCCTCGTTCTTCCCCGCTCAGCAGGACACGCCCAACCTCCTCGAATCCAACACCCTCCATCCCACTCCCGCCACGACCGAATCCCTCTCGCAACTCCTCGGCCCCTGCTGGCAGTGGACCGCCACCCCCTACATCGGTTACCCCGGCTACAAACCCCTGCCTGGCGCCCTCGGCGAATACAACGGCAAGTTCATGTCCAGCCAGGTCATTCTCCGCGGCGCCTCCTGCGTCACGCCACAAACCCACGCCCGCGCCACTTATCGCAACTTCTTTTCGCCCGCCACCCGCTGGCAGTTCAGCGGCATCCGCCTCGCCCGAGCTTTCTAATCCGCTGGATCACCCCGGGCAACGGCGCCGTCCGCAAGGTCGAAAGGTGTCATCCGGGCGCAGCGAAGGACCTGCTCTTTGGCCGACGTTACATAGCTCACGCGCCTTATACCCACCTCTGCGCACCAATTCGTAACCAGGAAACACCCTTAATGAGCACCTTCTCCGCCCCTCCAGAGACGCCGGCCACCGCACTCGCACCCGCCAACTCCGCCATCGCCGCCGCCGTTCGCGAAGGCCTCACGGCACCCCGCAAGTCCCTGCCAGCGTGGCTCTTCTACGACGCCGAGGGCTCCCGCCTCTTCGAACAGATCACCCTTCTGCCGGAGTACTACCTCACCCGCACAGAGCGCGCCATTTTCCAGGCCGAGGCCGACCGCATCATCGCTGCCGCCTTCCAGTCCTGGCATCAGGCGACCGGCGACGGCCAGCCCACCCCGGACGGCGCTGGTCGGCTGCGCCTGCTCGAACTCGGCGCCGGCACCGCCACCAAGACGGGCATCCTGCTCGCCGCTGCCGTTCGCGCCCAAGGCGAAACCGAGTACCTGCCCATCGACGTCTCGGAGTCCGCCATCGCCGAGGCCTGCCTCACCCTCACGGAGACCCTGCCCCAGGTCAACCTGCAGCCCCAGGTTGCCAATTACGTCACCGACGACCTCGCCATCGCCCTGCACGACGGCCCCACCCTGGCGCTGTACATCGGCTCGTCCATCGGCAACTTCGGCCACGACGAGGCCGTGGCCATCCTCCGGAACCTCCGCGCCCAGCTCCGTCCCGGCGACACCCTTCTGCTCGGCACCGACCTGGTCAAAGACACGGCAATCCTCGAAGCCGCTTACTGCGACGCCGATCGCGTCACCGAGGCCTTCAACCTCAACATGCTTCGCCGCCTCAATCGCGAACTCGGCGCGGGCTTCGACCTCAGCACCTTCCGTCACGTCGCCCGCTACAACCGCGAAGCTTCGCGCATCGAGATGCACCTCCGGAGCACCCGAACGCAACAGGTCTCTATCCCCAGCCTCAATCTCAGCATCCCCTTCCAGGCCGGCGAGAGCATTCACACGGAGAACAGTTACAAGTTCACTCCGGATAGCATCCGCCACTTACTCCGGGAAGGTGGTTTCGCGGTAACTCACACTTACACCGACCCACAAAACTACTTCGCGGTAACTCTGGCCACCGTAGCCGCGTAGCGCCCCTCAATCCAGGAAACCCACAAACAGAAAGAGGCCGAGATCACTCGGCCTCTTCATCTTCCAGGTGAGCAACGCTAGGGCTGCGCTCCAAGCCAGCGCCGCGCAGAAAACTCCGTCCCAACGCTCGCCATCAGCAACGCCACCGAAATGGCAAATGCACCCAGCACCCATCCGCCTTCAATGCGGCCGTGCTGCATAAAAAAGTCCAGAACGCCGAACACCAGCACCAGAACCGCGGCCTCGGCAAAAAAGGCTGAACAACGCCGCGCCGAAATGCTCAATAGCTCAGGCCAGGCCTTGGTGGCAGGTGCCGCAGCCGTGTGACCTTTCGGCACCAATTGCAAACCGGCCCGCTCGGTAGAACGCTCCTGGATCGAAGTCACTATCTTCTTGTGAAGCATACAAATATCCAATGTCGAGGAAGTACGTTTGGCTCGACTTACTTTTAGTTTCCCGGAACTTACCCTCACCTGTCCAGTGAATCTAGCGTGAATGCGCCCAAAAACAGCAAACATGCATAACTATGCGCGATATGCATGTGTATACATTGGCTTTCTTGCATGTTATGCATCAGCACGCTCAGTGCCTCCCAGCATCACGCAGGGTCAGGCTGACGCCTGACTCCGCACTCTGCCCATGCTCGCGCCCGCTCCTGCCACATCCGGTTGAACCTTGCCGACCCCTTCACGCGTCTATGAACGGACTGCCAATTTCCGACACGGAGACCCCGTTGCGATCTTCTCTGCCACTCCTGCTGCTCCTTTGCACGCTGCCTGCCGCCTCTCAAGCCCTGCCGGACGCACCTTCCGCCGCTGCATCTACCGACCAAGCCAATCCTCTGCCTCTGGTCAACGGCCGCCACTACCGCTCACAGACCGAAGGCGAACGCCTCCACTCCTTCGGCGCAGGCCTCATCTCCCCCGCCGCCATCGGCGGAACCGTCATCAGTGCGATTTACCGCCAGTACAAAGAGCGTCCTGACCTCATCTACTGGGACAACGATGCCGCCGGCTTCGGCAAGCGCTTCGGCGCGGCCTATGGCCAGCGCGTCATCAACCAGGGCACCCGCTACACCTTTGGCGCCCTCCTGCACGAGGACAATCGCTACCTCATCTGCCACGGCTGCACCCTGCGCCAGAAAATCTGGAACGCCGCCCTCGCCGACTTCTCCGCCCGCCACGGTGCCGACGGCCACCGCACCGCCTCGCCCACCGGCATCCTCAGCGGCTTCTCCGGCTCGCTCGTCGCCTACGCCTTCTGGTACCCCAATCAGGATCCCCGCTTCACCATCCAGCGCGGCACCACCAACGCCCTCACCGGCTTCGCCACCCGCCCTGCCTCACACTTCGCCGCCGAAATCCTCGACGGCCATAAGATCCCGTTCCTCCATCGCCGCTTCGGCGACGGCAGCCCCCGCGAGCAGCTTCAGGTCCCCGTCGGCTTCACCGGCCCCCTTCCGCCCAAACACCGCCTGAACCCCGCAGACCCCGACACACCCACGGCCTACGCCCCGGCGGCCCCACCGAAAGGCGAGGGCGTCAGTCCAAAGCAGTGAAAGGGAAATCTCGTGCGCACTGTCGGCATCGCCTTTGCACTTTTCACGTTGTTCTACGGCTCGATGACTGCTCGCGCAGGGGCAATGCCGTCCTGCGTGGGCAGCGCACTCTCCGGTGACGGCCACGTACTCGTCACGCGCGACCTGACCTATGACGATCCGGACCCGTCCCACATTCGCAAGGTACTCAGCTCGACGTATCGAGTTACGACTCCACTGAAGGAATGGAATCAATCACTAAGAGTCAAAGGCCGGACACAGTATTGGCCTGATTCCACGTTGGAGCCGTACTCAACTTGGACGATCAGCTTCAAGCGCCAGGCGGACGGCTATATTCCCGCCTGTGAGCACCTGTTCGTCACAAGTGATGCTCAGTTCCTGGTCCTCATCGGCAACAACTTGCCTGCCTCCGGAGCTGCGGTGCAGATCTATCGGTGTTGCGAGAAAGTTGTTGAGGCACCCGGCAAATACGATGGTCCAAACGCCGGTGTGCTGGTTCGAAACATCCCTCTGCACGAGATCATTCCACCGCCAACGCGGCCCGAGCTCCAGATGGACTTCTCTCCCCAGTGGTACTCCGGAGGCACATGGTCTCTATCCTCCGACAACCGGACTCTCGACTTCAGGCGCGACACCGGCGACCTAGTGCAAATCGACCTGGCGACTGGCAAGGTGCGGACCAAAAAGTTGTAGCCCCTCCGCCGTAGATTCCACACCTCAGCCGCCCTCATCTCCATCTACACTGCACAAATGTGCGGCATCGTCGGATACATCGGTCCTAAGTCAGTCGTCCCCCTCATCGTTGAAGGCCTGCGCCGCCTCGAATATCGCGGCTACGACTCCGCCGGCATCGCCGTCGCCGGCAACCCCGCCGACCCCACCCACCTCGACGTTCGCCGCGCCCCCGGCAAGCTCAGCAATCTCGAGGCCGTCCTACGCGACCGCCCGCTCGAGGGCACCTACGGCATCGGCCACACCCGCTGGGCCACCCACGGCCGCCCCACTGAGGAGAACGCCCATCCGCACCGCGACGGCTCCGGCACCCTAGTCGTCGTGCACAACGGCATCGTCGAAAACTACCTCGCGCTCAAGCAGCAGCTCATCGCCCGCGGCCACCACTTCCTCTCCGAAACCGACACCGAAATCATCGCCCACCTCATCGAAGACGAGCTGAACCAGGCAGCAGGGAAGCACCAGGGCAGCCCCGTCGCCGCCAACGAATCCGAAGCCATCGTCTCCACCGCGGCCGACAGCCTCCCCCTCGAAGAAGCCGTCCGCCGCGCCGTCAAGCGCCTCACCGGCGCCTTCGCCATCGGCGTCCTCTCCGCGCACGAGCCCAACAAGCTCGTCGCCGCCCGCTCCGGCCCGCCCGCCGTCATCGGAATCGGCGACGGCGAATACTTCGTCGCCTCCGACGTCCCCGGCATCCTCCACCACACCCGCGACATCGTCTTCCTCCACGACGGCGACTGCGCCATCCTTACCCCACAGGGCGCCCGCTTCACCGACTTCGAAGGCAACGAACTCTCCCGCCCGCCCCAGCGCATCACCTGGGACCCGATCCAGGCCGAAAAAGCCGGCTACAAGCACTTCATGCTCAAGGAGATCAACGAGCAGCCACGCGCCGTCCGCGACACCACCCTCGGCCGCGTCTCGCTCGACTCCGGCGACGTCTTCCTCCCCGACCTCAAGCTCTCAACCGAAGACCTCCGCAACGCCGCGACCATGACCATCGCCGCCTGCGGCACCTCCTGGCACGCCGGCCTCGCCGGCAAGTTCATGATCGAGCGGCTCGCCCGCCTCCCCGTCGACGTCGACTACGCCTCCGAGTACCGCTACCGCGACCCCATCCCCGGCTCCCTCGGCCTGCTCATCACCCAGTCCGGCGAAACCGCAGACACCATCGCCGCCCAGTCCGAGATGATCTCCAAGGGCACACCCACCCTCGCCATCTGCAACGTCGTCGGCTCCGCCATCACCCGCAAGGCACAGGGCGTCATCACCACCAACGCCGGGCCAGAGATCGGTGTCGCCTCCACCAAGGCCTTCACCGCCCAGCTCACCGCGCTCTTCACCCTGGCGCTCTACCTCGGCCAGCAGCGCGGCACCGTCACGCCCGACCAGTCCCGCCACTACGTCGACGAACTCGCCAAAATCCCCGCCAAGCTCGAAGAGATCCTCCGCGTCCTCGACGACCGCTGCCACGACCTCGCCAGGCAGTTCTCCCCGGCCAGCGACTTCCTCTTCCTCGGCCGCGGCATCCACTACCCCATCGCCCTCGAAGGCGCCCTCAAACTCAAAGAGATCAGCTACATCCACGCCGAGGGCTACCCCGCCGGCGAAATGAAGCACGGCCCCAACGCCCTCATCGACGAGCACCTCCCCGTCGTCTGCATCGCCACCAAGGACCCGGCAGACCCAACCTCCGTCCTCAAGTACGAAAAGACTCTCTCCAACATCCAGGAAGTCACCGCCCGCTCCGGCCGCGTCATCGCCATCGCCACCGAAGGCGACCACGAAATCGAGGGCCTCGTCGAACACACCCTCCATATCCCCGCCGCCCCCGACCTCCTCCTCCCCATCCTCGAAGTCGTCCCCCTCCAACTCCTCGCCTACCACATCGCCGTCCGCCGAGGCTGCGACGTAGACCAACCTCGCAACCTCGCGAAGAGCGTCACCGTCGAGTAGCACGTGTTAGGGTGCGGGAATGGCACGCAAGAAGGCTTCCTACAGTGGTCAAGTCGTGAATCAGCGGACAGGTGCCAACCAGCAAGGTCCAGCTTGGCTTGACGTCTGGGGCAAGCGTATTGGATTCGTAGTACTAATCCTCGGAATTCCCGCCGCGCTGTTCGGAGGAGTTAGGTACTACGTTGCTGGGGACCTTGCGACAATGCGCAGCGATATAGCCAATATCAAAGAAGAAGAAGTCAAGCAGCGCGGAGACATAGAAAATGTCAGGCGGACCATCCAAGAGGAGCTCGTCAAACTCTTGGACCGTGCGTATGCAAAGGCTGACGCGCGACCTACAGCAGTCACCATTCAGGAAACACAGACGCTCTTCCGTCTAGCGGCAAAAACACGCACCTCAATGCCCAGGGCCGTCGTTAATACAGTCAGCCTCTCTTTGGCTCGAAGCGACGAACGCACCAAGCAAGATGCCGCGTATTGGCAAACTGTTTCATTAGTCACCACCGCCAAGTTTTCCGAAACTCGTGATGGTCTTCCGCCTTGCTCCAGCAAGCAGGTAGCGA
The DNA here is from genome assembly GCF_025685415.1 of Terriglobus aquaticus. Lineage (NCBI taxonomy): Bacteria > Pseudomonadati > Acidobacteriota > Terriglobia > Terriglobales > Acidobacteriaceae > Terriglobus > Terriglobus aquaticus. The sequence continues at coordinate 2,086,625 of NZ_JAGSYB010000001.1, read as the reverse complement.
AGGTGCCCCTCTCTCCTATACCGATGCCGTTGGGCGTTAGAGACGGTCACCTTACATTGGGCATGGGAAGCATGTTGACGCGTGTCAGGCTTGTTTATCGTGATTGCCAAGCGAATCTGGGAGATGTCGCCTTTGCTAAAGCGGATGCGCAAGGTTTCAGTCTGTACGAGCTGAGTTTCATTCGAAGTGAGATCATCTATCAAGGCGGGAATATTGCATCCGGAGCTAGCTTTCTCGATTGTTCATTCTCTATAGCGTTAGAGAGCGCGCCACCATCACGCGGTCTTCAGCTAATTAGCTCGCTTTTGAGCGAAACCGCCCCCGCTCAAATAACAATCATCTGAATCTTCGCACGAGGTCTTGCGCGAGTGGCGCGCTCTTTAGCGTGTGTGCGGAACTCAATCTGTCCTTCGCCAGATTGACTGCTTTGCGTATTCCCTTAGAGCCGATCAGGGCACAAAGGCTGATTGTGAGTGCGAGCACAGTGACCGCGTATGTTCGTCTCTGAAGCGATAGCATTATTTGAAGATTGCGGTTGGCAGCTTCGGTTTCATTCCGTTTTAGTAGCAAATCTGCGTAATCACGGCTCTCCAAAAGCAAGGAGTCGGCAATAAGTTCTAGCCTTTTGCCCAGGGCTTCGGATCGGTGATTCGGTTCTGACGAGCAGAACAGATTAATGTCAAATAACCAAGTCCTTGATCGAATTTGCTTCTTCTCAAGCGCCAATCGCTGAAGATCATACGCGGATGTGAGGGCATCCCGATGGAGAGCCAGGGTCTTCGCAAGATGCTTTGCGTTTTGCCGCTTGCGATATAGGGAATAGATCGGGCTGCGTATACTCTCGAGCCGGCGCCTTAAGCTCAGAACGACTTCTAAAATTGCATAACTAGCGGAGAGCGAAGCCCCGCAATGTTGATCGATTGAGTAGAGATCGTCCTCGTTTGCCTCGATGCTGTATTTCGTAAGTCTTGCATCTGAGGTGTGAGTCCTCGGGATGACCTCCCAATTCTTATACACATACCGGTCCCAATGGCCGCTGTCCGGGAAGACTATGCGTGGCCAAAGCCGAACCTGCTTCGCAGAGTCTGTCGCTCCAAATTCCCGCGCCTCTTGCTTAACCCATAACTGCTCGATTACGGGCAGAGTATCTCTGCCGGATTTCCAGAAGAATCCAGTGAAATGGTGACCAACGAAGATCGAAACCTTGCGCTTTATTGAGCTGAGTTCCTGTCGAACAAGATCCTTTGCTGCGTTTTCAGACGACGTTCCACCATGGGCCCAGGCAAATCTTCCGAAAGGGAACCAAGTGGCAAGAGTCACCCAACCGAGCGGAGGCCTTCTTAGAATATTGTTCAAAGCCTCTGATGCCGCTGGCTTAAGTCTTGCGCGAAAAACGAGTACCCACGCAGAAGGGATCAGCTTATACAGCTCGATGTCGACTCGTTCTACTTCGTTGGGCATATCACTAACTATTGCGCTTTGAAGGGGAAAAAATTTATTTTCGCCAAGTAGACTGCCGACAAATGACCAACGACCAGCGTTCATCGAGTCCGATTCTTCTAGCGGATCATGACTAGACGCCAACTTGTAAGGATCTAGCGGGAACAGCCGGCGCATCTGCTTTTGAAGGTCTGCGAAGTGCTCAACAAAGAACACTTCAGTGAGAAAGAGATCCGTGAGCTCAAGCTGCGGAGCATCCTCGTCTGACAATGCTCTTGTGAGGTCTTGCTGGTCGGAGATCTGTGACGTTCTGATGCTTTGGAGATGTGATATCCACCCTCCTTGGAACGCTGGTAGGTTGGAGATGCTGCTTAGGAGTAACTCGCTGAACTTGCGTCGGAGTTGGAGTCTCTGTGAGGGCTTCATGTCTTCTTAGGTTTTATGAGTCGGCCTACTGACGCGGAAAAGCTCACAATCAACCTATCAGAAGGTCCGCTTAAGGAGCTTACGCGCTACATCCGCTTGTGCACAGCGGATGATCGGTAGACCCTACCTCCGCCTAATCGCACAGGTGTTTCATACAGCGCGTTCTTTGCGAGGTGGGTCTCGCGCGAACATCGCGATCGCCGCAACCAACGATTAAGCTCCGGCCGCTCAAGGGGGAAAGAGTTTAGCTGATCCCTCGTGGGAGGCATCTGCACTAGACTGGTGCGCATGCAAGCCTCTGTCCGCCTTCTGCTCGCCACCCTGGTGATAGCGCTTCCTGTCTCGGCGCAAATGCCCACCAGTGACTACCCCGGCAGCGTGGACTGGCCCGTGGCGCCGCGGCCCGCGAACAGCATCATCGTCGCCGCCTCCCACACCGACTCCGACGAGTTCAAGGTGCCGCTCGGCCCCTACAACTCCAACGTGCAGGACCACTTCCAGAAGACCGTCACCGCAACCGGCGCCGTGGACAAGGTGGCCTTCTCCGGCCCACCCTCCACCTCCACCTTCGCCGCCTTCAACCGCACGCGCGACCAGCTCGTCGCCGCCCACTACACGGCGGTTTACACCTGCATCGGCAAAGGCTGCGGCGGCTACCAGTTCGTCATGGAGCTGGCCCAGCCGCTCATCGACGCCACCGCCTCGCCCTACAGCAATCTCACCATCGACACCATGGCCGCCGTCACCGAAGACGTTCGCTACGGCGTCTTCCAGCGCGGCAACGAGTACCTGATGGTCGTCGCCGCCCTCGCCCCGGGCAAATACTCCGGCCTGCTCCTGATAGACGTAGGCGGCCACATGCCCGCTGCAAGACCGCCAGCCCCCGCACAATAGCAATGCTGTCAAGCCCCTCTCAGACCTAAGCTAAGCCACAGCAACAACTTATAGTTGGCATGGATATCGCTTCCAATCTCTACAATAGAGATAGAGGAAACCAACAGAAGTTAAGAACAGCTAATTCGCGAGAGAAGAATAACTTACGCCTAAGTTCCCGGGAAAGAGGAACTTACAGGGCATCCTAAAGCCAACCCACCTCGAATGAAGAACTTGCAAAACTCACGGGAGGGGGTAGCCAAAGCGCTGGCAGCAGATCTGGGACCTGATACTATTCCGCCACACCCAGGAGAAGCTCCATGTACGTCGCGCTTCGCTCGTCCTTGCTGTTCCTCGCCGCACTTCTTCCCATCGCCGCTCCAGCCGCCGCCACCGCGCAGCAGGACGCGAACCGAGCGGCCATCCTAACCATCATCCAGAACCTTGCCGACGCCTGGAATCGCGGCGACGCCCACGCCTTCGCCTCGACCTTCGCCGAAGACGGCAGCTTCACCAACATCATCGGCATGCAAACCTACGGCCGCGCACCCTTCGAAGCGCAACACCAGCGCATCTTCGCCACAATCTACAAAGGCAGCCACAACGAGTTCACACTCGGCCACCTGAAGTTCGTCCGGCCCGACGTCGCCATCGCCGACGTCGACGGCGTCCTCTCCAAGATGAGTTCCACGCCGCCCGGCACGCCACTCTTTCCCGACGGCTCAGTCCACGTAAAGCTCCAGCTCGTCCTGTCCAGGAACAACAGCACGTGGCAGATCGACAGCTTCCACAACGTCACCGTCAACCCCGCCGCGGCCGGCGGCCCACCCGCAGCCAATTAAGTGCCGCACCACGGCCTCGCAGCACTCAACCTTTGCGCATGGCTCAGATCAGTTCCGAAACCCGTCCTTCAATCCAGCGAAGAAGGACGGGCTTCGAAGGCTCCGTAGTCAGCTCCTGCGCAACCACCGCCGGCGTGACAGCAATGCGATCGCACCCGTGCCCAGCAGGGACAGCGAAGCAGGTTCCGGCGTCGGAACCACCCCAGCCGGCTGCACGTAATCGAACGCCTGATCGTGATTGGCAACCGCCACACCGTAGTTGAGCCCGATCACCGGCTGCACGCCGTTGCTCCAAAGGTTGACCACGTAGCCGTCCACATCAAACAGCACGCCGTAGATATCAAGCACGCCACCCGAGAACGGATAATCCGTCGCAGTCTGCGGCGAGCCCGTCGGATAGAACAGGTTGTCATAGTGCAGCGCGGTGCTCTGCTCCGGCCCGAACGGCTGCGCCACGGCGTAAGCGCTGAAGTCGTTCGGAGCCAGATGGTTCGTCGGTTCCGGCGCCGTCCGGTTCAGACTTTCCAAGCCCGTAATGGTGCCGTTCACGATGTTCAGCCCGTTGTTCGTGTCCGTAAAGGTTCCGCTGACGCCCGTGATCTCGTAACCCGAAGGAGTCTTGGAATCCGTCGTGGTTCCGTAGTTGAGCGTGATGGTTCCGCTGACGCCCGGCCCGCTGACCAAGACGGTGTACGGAGTGGCTCTTGCCTGAGTTGAGAAGGCCGCCACCAGCATGGCTGCGGCGATGGGGAAAACGAGACGTTTCACGTGCTATCTCCTGTTTCCTGTGTGCTGAATGATGTGACTGAGAAAGCGGCGCCTCGTTGGGGGGAGCGCCGACTTTGCTGCTTGGGACGCCAATCCGCGAAGCCGGGATGCTGTGAGCAGCCAACTTCGCAGGCTTTGCAGTCAAAGAGCGGCATCGCCCACGCTTCCAGTGAGCGCCGGGGTCGAATACCCGCGTCCGGTACTCAGAGCGGCTAGTAGCGCCGGATGACCTCGCTGTGCCTTTGGAGCCACCAGCAAGGTCTACTCCAGCCCCCTGAGCCTGGAAAGGGCAACAGCGACGCCTCACAGGCGATCACCTGGGTGTTAGGCGTGCCGTAATCTTCCTTGTGGTTCTTCAGCTCCATCGTTGTCAGCACCCTGACTTCGACCTGCCGAACGGGCGATCCGCTCAGGGTCCAGATCAGTTGGTCAAGGACAAAGCTGCCGACAACGATCCCCACTGCCCAGAGCGCAATCCGAATCTGCCAACGCATCTCCCAAAACTACCCGATCCGTGAAACTTCTGACGCATACCGTTGCCGCGGAAACGACATCTTACAAATGAGGAGATTGACTCACAATGCGCAAGCACACCTTTGCAGCGTTCACGCTCGCGGCCTTTCTCGCCACCGGAACACTTGTTGCCCAGCAGGACACCACGAACCAGGATCAGCGCAAGGTCGACCAAGCGCAGGCCAAGATCGATCACAAAGCAGACCAGGAAGCGGCAAAGCTGAACTCTGGCGCTACCAAGAAGGCCTACAAGGAACAGGCCAAGGCCGATAAGCACACCGCTAAGGCACTCGGAACGCATGAGGCGAAGAAGGCCGCCAAGGACCAGGACAAGGCCAACGCAAAGGCCGACGCTGCCGGTCTGCCGCAGTAATTGAATCGCACGCAGGAACGAGGGCGCGACCGCTGTGAAGTGGTCGCGCTTCTCCTTTGCGCGAGCGGACGGCACTGCCGCGCTATTCCAGGACGATCAGTGTCGCGAAGTGCGGCGGCAGCAGGAACGTCTGCCCGGCGGAACTCCGCCTGCTGCTGGTCTCGCGGACTACAGCGCTCACCTGCGCCGCGTGTGCCTCCAGCGAAGCACCAGTAAGCGTCGCCAATGTTTGGAAGTTTGGCGCGGTCAATGACAGTACCTGTGAGGGTTTCTTGTTCAGGATCGCGACAAGAACCTTGCCGTCCGCGCGCCGCGCTGCGTAAGCGCTGACGTTCAAATTCGACTCCAGCGTGACCGGGACCATCTGGCACCCAGCAAAGGCTGCGGCAAACTTCAAGCCGGCACCCACGGGTTCCAGCACATAGGTACCGTTCAGCTTGCCGTCCACGCCCGACCCGGCCAGCGTTCCCTCGTTCGCAATGGGCGTGTAGAACGGCTTGGGATGCGGTGCATTCGGGTCCGGCATCAGCGCCTCGCCGCGCAGGCTGCCTCCCACGCTCACGGCCTGTGCGTGCCCGGAGCCGCCGTGCAGATTCAGGCCGCTGTAGCCGGCCTGCATCAGATGAAATGCGTACTCCGCACCCCATAACGCGGCGGCGAACACGTCGCTCACGCCGGGTTTGCCGCCCTGGTAACAGGTGTTGCCTTCGGTCATGCGGTAGCGGAGTCCCATGCGATCTGCCGCCGCTTTCGTCAACTCGGCATCCTGCCTGACCTTGGGCGAAGCGACCAGCAGGCTCTCGGCCGTGAGCTTCGGATTAGCCGGAGGACCGCCCGCATAGTAGTGGTGCGAAAGCGTCGTCACGTGCGGCTTGTCCGGCAGCGATGGCCAGCGTTCCGCGATCTGTGTGAGCCAGGTCACGTCGCTCGCCACGTCGGGCAGGCCGAAGCTGGCGTTGGGGCAGGCTTTCTGAACGGCTCGGGCGATCTGCAGCCAGTTCTGCAGGTACGTGTCCACGTTCCATGTGTTCTTATCGCGCAGGTGTCGGCTGAATAGGTCGACCTCGTTGCCCACCTGAAAGTACTGCAGCCGCGAGCCCAGCGTTTCGTAGACAAAGGTCGCCTCTGCCACATCGGTCTCCACCGTGCCGTAGCCCAGATTCAAACCGTAGATGCAGGTCCAGCTGGTCGCATCCAGGAACCCGCGCAGGTTGCGGATGGCCTCCGGGGTTACAGCGTAAATCGTCGTCGGTGGCGGCTCTCCCGGATCATTCACATTGCCCACGCGGTGGGGCGGCTGCTGGTCGGGCGTCGCCTTCCACCAAGAGAACTCGCTGGTGTTGCCGCCCAGCCGCAGAACGCCGTGTGGGCTGAGATTCCGAAACTGCTGAACCAAGCCGACGTTCGCCGGAGAGAAGAAGGTGGGGTCCTCCAACTGCATCACCTCGTACGAGAGGCCGATGAAGTCGTGCGGCACTTTGGGTCCGGCGGGTCCGGCCGGCAGACGGAGTGTTGCGGAGGGAAGGGTGCCGGTCGGATCCTGTGCCGTGATGGCGAGCGTGGCGGATGCGGCGAGGGTCTGCGCGAGAAATGTTCGGCGAGTCAGCGTCGACATACTTCAGTTGTACGCCGCTGGTGCAGCCTATCGCGAAACCGCGGGAGCCGGGCGGCGCAGGCGGCCTGCGACATAGGCGGCGGGCGCGGCAACGAGCAGAGCGAGCGCCTGTGGGTAGTGGTGCTGGCCGGGCGTGTGTGTTTCGGCGAAGGCAGCACCCAATGCGATCAGGGCCGCGATTGCGTCCGCGGTACCTCGGGGCGTCTCCGGCGCCAGCAGGGCGCCCGCCAGGCCGCCTAGCAGGCCGCACACGGCGGCGATCACGCCGGTCAGCACTATGAAGCCGACACTGGCGCCTTCCCACGGGCTGCTTTGCCCGGTGAACTTGAAGAACCAAGCCAGGTACAGACCCAGGGCGAAGACGGCGCCCACAAGGGCTGCGAAAGTGGCGCGGAGCGTGCGCATGGTGTGTGGGATGAGGATAGCGGTTGTGTGGATGCAAGGGAAGCGGCCTGCATCCTAGCCAGCCCGGTCTGCTCGTGAATCGCCTACGGCGCAGAAGCGCAGATCGCTTCCGCACTGCCGGCGCGAGAAGCTGAACTGCTGCCGTGGCTCACGCGAAGTTCCACAGCGCCGGTTTACAGAACGGCTGCGCACGGCAGGATCAACGTAAACGTGGATCCAGGCGCTCCCGGCTTTTTGGCATCGTTCCGTTCGGCCCAGATCCTGCCACCGTGCTGCTCCACGATGTTTCGGCTGATGGCAAGGCCAAGCCCAACCCCGCCCTCATGCCGCGCGTCCGTCTTATCCACCTGCTCGAACCGCTCGAAGATTCGTTCCAGCTGATCCTCGGGTATGCCGCTGCCCTCGTCGATCACTCGGATGGACAGATCGTTGCCTTCCGGCGCCACCTTGATCTGGATCTTGCTTTCGCGCGGGGAGTGTTTGAGTGCGTTCGCCAGCAGGTTGAGCAGCACCTGTTGTAAGCGGGTCGGATCGGCCATGACAGCCGTGTCATCGCTCACCTCCGCCATGTCACAGAGCAGTTCCACGCTCCGCAACTCGCCGAGTGCGCTCACCGACTCCACCGCGGGGCGCACCACCTCCGTAATGCGGCACGTGCGAAGGTCGATCGTCGTCTTCGCCTCCAGCCGCTGGAAGTCGAGCAAGTCATCTACCAGGCGCAGAAGGCGTTCCGCATTATCATTCGCGATGCGGAAGAGCGCGGCGGAACGTGGATCGTCGTTTCGGCTACCACCCATTTCCAGTAACTTCAGGGCTGCCTTGATGCTGGTGAGCGGCGTGCGCAATTCGTGAGACACATTGGAAATGAACTGATCTTTTGCGCGCTCCACAGCACGCCGGAACTCCCGCTCCTCTGAGACGTCACGAGCGATCTTCGATGCGCCGATGATCTTGCCGGAGGCGTCACTGATCGGCGAGATCGTTAGGGCTACGGTGATCGCCATGCCAGACTTCGTCACGCGTTGCGATTCGTAATGGTGCACATGCTGCCCGTTGCGAACTTTGCTCAGGATCAGATCCTCTTCCCAGAGCCGGTCGGGCGGAAACACCCGGCGTATGGATTGCCCGATCATCTCCTGGGCCGTATACCCGAAGATCTGCTCTGCGGCTGGATTCCAACTCGTCACAATGCCGTCGAGATCCTTGCTGACAATCGCGATTTCCGCGGATTGGATGATCGCAGCGAAGTGGTACGCCCAGGTATCTGTCGATCGCCTGCGTTCCGGAAGGGACGGATCCCGATACTGAATTTGCAACGTTCTCTCCAAGGTCCAGCACACTAAACACAGACGAAGTGCAAAGTTGGAACAATTTCTCTATGACTATTTAGTAGCAGAAGAAGACTAAGTAGGGCGTCCCCGAGTGTCAAGCATCTTGTTGGTGAATGCCGTACCATCCGCGAGACCAGGTGGCTCCCTTACTTGAAGGGTCGCAGCGCATCTGGAGACATACCTGAGCTTACTAGGCCAGCGTTCGGTCTAGCCGGAGCTGAGGCGTGTCACTCCTATCTCGGGGTCACAGCTTGATCTCGGCCGTTACCAGAGATTCCACGCTCATACCCTTCGACGGTCGCTGCTTGCGTGACAGGTCCAGTTCATACCGCCGCATGGCAAGACCAATGCTGCCGTTCACGCGTGCGGCCATTTCCGCCAGTAGGTCGCGGCCCTGCCGGGCGGCTTCTAACGTGCGTTGTTGCAGCTTCGCAGATTCGGAGCGTTGCAACTCCTCAATCTGCAGGTTTGCGGCCTCCAGGTCCTGCGTCACTTGAAAGATCATGGCGGAAAGGCGCACTGCTTCCTCGTGCGAGCTTCTCGCGGAAGTAAGATCGAGTGCCGGATCATAGCCGCTGAGCATGCGCCGGATCGCAGCAATGTCTTGCCGCCGGTATGCCTCATTGGCGAGCGACATTAGGTAAGTGCGGCGTTGCTCGTCGTCGGCATCGGCGGCGAAGTCGGGATGCAGTAGCTTCACCAGGTCGCGGTAGGCGGTCTTCAACACCAGGGGATCGAACGAGTTGGATACATCTTCCGCGTGCCACTCGTCAGACTCGCTCTCGGGTTCCGCGGCTCTGCCGTGCAGCTCCGCAATCTTTTGCTCCCACTCATCCAGCCGCCGATACAGCAGGCCCACCTGCCGCAGGTAACGGCCCTCAAAGCTGATCAAGTGCGCGCGCAGTTCGCCCAGCGTCTGCTCGCGGCTCAACAGCAGCTTGCGCAGTTCTGCTAGCTCATGACGCCGTCGCATCAGGTCGAGGCTCTCCGGCATGCGGAAGCGGACCAGTGCCGTGGATGAAGTTGCGTGAGAGATGAAGCCTCCTTTACGAAGAGATCTGCCGTTGAAGGTGCTGCCGTCCCCAGGTGCAAAGCGCGTCCAGCACGGGCACCAGGGTCATGCCATAGGGCGTGATCGAGTATTGCACTCGCACAGACGATTGCTGGTCTTGCTGCCGGTGCAGGATGCCGCTGGCGGTCATGTCTCGTAGGTGACGGATCAGCATGCGCTCCGTGATCTCAGGAATGCTCTTGCGGAGTTCGCTGGTTCGCATCGGCCCGTCCAGCAGTCGCCACATAATCGTGCCTTTCCATCGGCCGTCGATCACGCTCAGCGTCACGTCGATGGGGCACGGCGAGATCTCCTTCTTCGACACGCCCATCACTCCGCCTCCGCTGACATCTTTGTCAGTGTTGCTTTTTGCATCAGGTTCGATTGGACGGCGTCTGAAGCCAAGGAGTCAACAGGAGCATGCCGATGCATATCTTGAACGTAGTTACCGTCTTTCTGGTTGTTACCGTGGTTGGCGTCGAGTTCTCTGTCTCCGCCTTTGTCAATCCAGCGGCGTGGCGGCTGGAAGCCGAAGCGCAGTTGAAGATGCTCAGCAGATTCGCGCTTGTGATGGGACGCGTGATGCCGGTCTGGTATCCCGTGTGCACCTTGCTGCTGTTTGTGCAGACGTGGCTGCGCTGGCATGAGGCAGGACGCGATCTCTTGCTGGCCGCGGACGCGATCTGGGTGTTGACCTCGGTGATCTCGCTGTTTGTGCTGGTGCCACTCAACACTCGCATCGCCCAGGGTGCGCCCAATTGGCAACGCATCCACCGCATCTGGGACGGAAGGCATCGGGTGCGCATCGCGGCACTTGCGATCGCAGCAATCCTGATGCTGGATGTGCTGGTGCGCTGAGTCTGCGCGCTAGGCCGGAACGTATGTTGGTCGTACAGAGCCGCACGAGCACATCGCATCGGTTAGCGGGTTGAACAGCGTAGGCGTCACGCAGTAACAGGCAAGGCTCAGGCAAGAGCGATTGCGTTTCGCCCGTCCTGCTTGGCCCGGTACAGAGCTTCATCGGCGCGCCGCACAATGCTGTCCATGCTGTCACTCGCGACGCCTGCGGTGAGTCCGATGCTGATGGAGACGGACTGCAGACGCGCTGCAATCTCTGCGCGGATGCGCTCCGCGACTGCCTTCGCCTCACCCAAACTAGTTCCGGGCAGCAGAAGGACAAACTCATCTCCGCCGAAGCGTCCCAGGTAGTCATAGGGACGAATCGATGCGGTAGCGACCCGGGTGATTTCACACAGGATGCGGTCACCTTCGGCATGTCCGTTGGTGTCGTTGATGCGCTTGAAGTGATCCAGATCCAACAGGCCAAGCACCAGCGCCTGCCGATGGCGCGCACTGCGTTCCAGTTCCGCTATCAGGGCGCGTTCGAAGCCGCGGCGATTCAACGCGCCTGTAAGAAAATCGCGCTCGGCATCATGTTCCAGCCGCTGCACCAGGTCATCGTTCAACAACAAAAAGAGCAGAAGGCCTGAAGCGAGTACGAAGAGCAGAAAGAGAAAGAGTACGGATGACTGGACCAGGTCGGCTCGCATGTAATCTGCGGGCGCCCCGACGGCGATGGTCCCTAACCCCTGCCAAAGGCTGAGCGCGCCAAACAGGAACATCACGTATGCCAAGGCCCGTTGCGTCCCAGGCCTGCCGCTCTTCAGCAGATCGATGCCCACCCAGGTCCTAATTGCAACGCCATACAGAGCGAGCACCAGGATCCGCGCCAGCATGGAATCGCGATGCTCCGTGAAGAAGACGAGGCAACAGAACGGGACAACCGGCAGTGTCGCGATCAACTGGTGGTGGCGCGACAAACCGATCTGCCTTCGTATCCCAACGTGCAGCAAGGATGTGAAGACGCTCACCAGGGTGTCGCCCACCACTGTGTTGAGGAAGATGCCCCACCATCCGTTGGCCTGAACGAACGTGAAGAGGAAGCAACTGAGTGCGCCGGCAGTAAAGGCCAGGCTGAAGTGTCCGGCGCTCCTGCTACGCCGGTTGCTGACCCACACTGCTCCGAAAGAGCATGCAAACAGAAAGGCGGACGCCAGCAAACACAACAGGATTGTCAGGTTATCAAGACGCAACGCACCCATGCCTCTCTCAGCATAGCCCGGCTACCTGAAGCGCATCGAGGGCGACTTTGTTCTTGCGCGTGAGAATCGGCCTGTCAGTTCTACGCGAAGAGATTCTGTTCGGCTTCCAGCGCCCGCACGAGTGCATCGCAATCGGCGAGCGTGTTGAAGAGCGCAGGTGTCACACGAATCACCGGCCCTTGATGAACGCCTTTGCGGGCAACCGTGTGGACGTTGTGCTTTTGCAACAGAACGTGCTGCACGCGTTCGGCCTCGGCGTCGGTGTGCATGCCGCGCAGGCGAAAGCTGGTGATGGCACAGTAGCGCGCCGGGTCGTCGGGCACGGTGATCCCTACACCAGGGATGCTGCGGGCAGCGTCGACCCAGCGATTGCGCAGCGTGCGTAGCTGCCGCTCCTTGGCTGCGGGGCCGACCTTGCGATGAAAGTCGATAGCGGCGGGAATCGTCATGAATGCGGCGAAGTTCACCGTGCCCGCGGGGATGCGCGCGCGAATGTCGTCGGTCGGCACGTCGTGATTGTCGAACGCGATCTCAATGTCGGGGATGCGCGATTTGCGGATGTACACGGCACCGGTGCCGAGCGGCGCGGCGAGCCACTTGTGCATGGACCAGCCGACGAAGTCCGCGCCGAAGTCGGGCAGCGTCACGTCCAGGCAGCCAATGCCGTGCGCGGCATCGACGATGGTGTCCACGCCGCGTGCGCGTGCCATGGCCACGATCTCGCGCACGGGCGTAACCAGCCCGGTCCGGTTTGAGACATGCGTGACCAAAAGCAGCTTCGCGTTCGGCGTGCGCTTCAGAACGTCTTCGTACGCGGCCAAAATGTTGGCCGTGGTCGCCGGCTCGGGCATGGTGAAGCGGACAATCTGCGCGCCGCGCCGCTCCTGCAGGTACTCCATCGCGAAGATCATGGCGTCGTAGTCCAGGTCGCAGTAAATCACCGCGTCGCCTGGCTTCAACAGGTTGTAATTCACGATCAGGCTCTGCAGGCCGTCGGAGCCGGAGCGGGTCAGCGCGATCTCTTCCGTGTCGCAGTGCAACAGGGAAGCGATGCTGGCACGGGCGTCGTCGAACTGCGCGTTCATCGTGTGATCGGCCAACGTGTTGCGCGCAAAAACAGAATTCAGTCGATTCACGTACTGAATGTTCTCGGCATACGCGGCGGCAGTCTCACGCGGCATCACGCCCCAGTAGGCGTTTTCCAGATTGATGACGGAACGGTCGACGTCATAGTGCTGCGGAAGGTCGGCGATGCTGTAAGACGGCGGCGGCATGCCTTGCCCAGAGGACGATGCCTGCGCAAGGACGGAGGCCGGCGCGCAAGCTGCGGCGTTCTTCAGGAAGTTGCGTCTGGAAGTCATGCGCCTCTTACATCTACTCGATGCGGAAGGTGTAGTCCTCAATGACCGGATTGGTCAGAACGCCAGAGGCGATGCGCTCCACCTCGGCCTTGGCGTCGTCGGTCGAGAGCGTATCGGCCAGCGTGAGCACGAAGTACTTCCCCTGGCGCACGGATTCGACGCCCGGGTGCTGCATGCGGCGAAGAGCGTTGGCGATGGTCTGACCCTGTGCGTCGAGCACAGTGGGCTTCAGGGTGACGTAAACGTGAGCACGCATGGGGCTAGTGTAATCCGTGTGTTCGTCAACTGACCGAGTTGGGTCATTGGCCGAAATCGGAAAGAGCGGGTATGCTCGTGGGGTTGCTGCCGTTTCTGCGCCGTTTTACGCGGAACCTGCGCCCGGCAAATGGCTGGGAGCAGGTGAGGGAAGCACGACCGGCTAAGCCGGTATTACTTTTTGAATCTGGACGAGAACATCGATGCCGAATTATCTGGAGTTGCCGTTGGGCGCAAAGGCGCCTGAGGTCGTGAACGCGATCATTGAAATCCCTTACGAAGGGAAGATGAAGTACGAGTACGACAAGCAGCTCCATGTCTTCAAACTCGATCGCAACCTGTACTCGCCGGTGCACTATCCCGGTGACTACGGCTTTCTGCCGTCCACGCTGGGCGACGACGGCGATCCGCTGGACGTGCTGGTGCTGGTCGACGAACCCAGCTTCCCCGGCTGCCTGCAGGAAGTGCGTCCAATCGGCTTGATGGAGATGATTGACGGCGGCGAGGGCGACGAAAAGATCCTGGCGGTCGGCTGCGCAAACCCGCGCTACTTCGACATCAACAGCTATGAGCAGATTCACCCGCACAAGCTGAAGGAGATCGTTCACTTCTTTTCTACCTACAAGGACTTGGAAGGCAAGAAGGTTGAAATCCAGGGATGGCGCGACGTGAAGTATGCGCGCGAGGTCATCGAAAAGTCCGTCGCTGCATACAAGGCGAAGAACGCGAAGTAGTTCATTCCGCATTCAAACGATTGGGCTCGGCTATGGCCGAGCCCGGTTCTTTGCGCCGAAGTTGCATGGATGAAGGTCAGCGATTCGCGTTCAGGTAAACGTATATAGCAGGGCGTACTATGGTCCGCATGTCAGGACGTTTGTCACGCAGAGGTTTGCTGAAGAGTGCGGCTGCCGCAGCCGCGGTTAGCCGGGCCGGATCCCTGTTTGGGCAGCAGCCAATTGCCTCCGGGCCGTTTCAGCCAACGTGGGAATCGCTGAAGCAGTACCGCACGCCCGAGTGGTTTCGCGACGTCAAATTTGGCATCTGGGCCCACTGGAGCGCGCAGTGCGTTCCCGAGCACGGGGACTGGTACGCCCGCAAAATGTACATGCAGGGTGACGACACCTACGACTTCCACGTGAAGAACTACGGCCACCCGTCGGAGTTCGGCTTCATGCAACTCGATCACCTTTGGAAGGTGGACCAGTGGCAGCCCGAGCAACTGATGCAGCTTTACCAGGCTGCGGGCGCGAAGTACTTCTTTGCGCTGGCCAATCACCACGACAACTTCGACAACTACGACTCGACGTACCACTCGTGGAACTCAACGCGCATCGGGCCCAAGCGCGACATCATTGGCGAGTGGCGGCGCGTGGCGAAGGCGCACGGCATGCGATTCGGTGTCAGTAACCACAGCTCGCACGCGTGGCACTGGTTCCAGACCGCATACGGCTACGACGCCATCGGGCCAAAGGCGAACGTTCGCTATGACGCGTACACGCTGACCAAGGCCGATGGCAACGGCAAATGGTGGCAGGGCTACGACCCGCAGGAGCTGTATAGCGGCCGCAATCTGGTCATTCCCGACGGCATCAACACCATTGCAGCGCAGAGGGCGTGGCACGATGCGCACGACGGCAAGTGGCACGAAGAGGATCCGCCGGAAAACCCACAATTCGCGCAGCACTGGGCCATGCGCACGCGCGATCTGTTCGATAAGTACGAACCGGACCTGGTCTACTTCGACGACGAAGAGATCCCCCTGGGGCAGAAGGGCCTCGATGTAACGGCGCATTTCTACAACAGCTCGATCGCGCGAAATGGGTCGCAGCAGGGCGTGATCTTCGCGAAGAAACCCACGCCCGAGCACGCCGGCGCGTTCACGCTGGATATCGAACGTTCTCGCTCGACCGAGATCCTTGCCGAGCCGTGGCAGACCGACACCTGCATTGGCGACTGGCACTACGACCGCCGCATCTTCGAGCAGCACCGCTACAAAACGCCGGAGGTGGTGATCGCCATGCTGATCGACGTGATCAGCAAGAACGGCAATCTGCTGCTCAGCATCCCGGTCCGCGGCAATGGCGCCATCGACGAAGACGAGCACGCCTTTCTGCAGGCGCTGGCGTCGTGGGTTCCGCAGCATGGCGAAGCGATCTACGGCACACGACCGTACGACGTCTACGGCGAGGGGCCGCCGGAGCCGATCACGAAAGACTTCAGCGAAAAGACGCGGCCGCACACGGCAGAAGACATTCGCTTCACCCGCAAAGGCGACATGCTCTACGCCTTCGTGCTGGCATGGCCCATGGACGGCACAGTTCGCATCAAGACGCTGCGTCGCGGCGGTGAACATGCTCTGCCGCGGCCTGTTCAGCGCGTGGATCTGATCGGCGCAACCGCCCCGCTGAACTTTCAGCAGACCGGGGAAGCGCTGGTCGTGACGGTGCCTCCGGACAAACCGAATCCATATGCATATGTGCTGAAGATCCAGAGCTAAGCGACAGAGAGGGGGCGACCAATGAGGTCGCCCCCTCTGCTTTGTGAATCAACGCGTGTGCGGCTATGCGGTTTTGCGGCGCCGCAACAGGGCATACACTGGTAGGCCTGCCAAGGCGATCAGCATTGCAAACAGCGCGGCCGGCATGCCTGCCGCGCGTTCATCCCTCGCTGTCCACAAGGCAAAGGCAATCAGCGCAGTTGGACCAACCCCCAGCAGGATCGGCACCGCAAGGGGTCCGGGGATGCGGAAGGGGCGGGGCAGGTCTGGCTCCGTCACGCGCAGGCGAACCAGCGCAGCGAACTCCAGCACCAGCGACAAACCCCACAGCAGCAGGTCGATGGTGATAAGACGCTCAAACGTGAGTCCAAACGCAAGCGCCCATCCCACTGAGCACGCCAGCAGGGCCACCCACGGCACGTCGCGCTTGTTGCGCAGCGTGAACACGCGCGGCAACAGTCCGTCGCACGCCATCGCGTACGGCAGGCGCGTGTAGCTGAGCGTGAGCGCGTTGAATGTGCCCATGCTGTCCAGTGATCCTGCGAGCACAACGGCGACGGCCAGCGCGGGCCCGCCCAGCAGGCGCGCCGCGTCGACCCATGCGCCGGTGGAGAAGCGATCGGGCGCGATGCCCGCCCACGCCACGGCACCAATCGGCAGCAGGTACGTCAGCATGATCATCAGCGCGGCCAGCAGCATGGCGCGGGGGTAGGTGCGCTGCGGTTCGTGCACTTCATTCGCAATGGTGCTGGCGTTGTCGAAGCCCATGTAGTTCCACATGGCCACCAGGATGGCCGGGCCCAGCGCCAGACGCGCCGGCGGACCCATCGCGGCGTGCCCGGCGTGGAGCCCCATCCACCCACCCAGGCCTACCAGGATCAGAAACGGTGAAAGCGCGACCACCCACATCCACACCGAACCATGCCCCACGGACGCAGCGCCGCGCAGGTTCCACAACGTGGCCAGCGCCACGACCGCAAGCTTGATGAAGAGGCCACGATGCCCTGCAGTTAGCGCGGGCGCCAGGTGCCCCAGGTAGAGCACAAACGTGGTCGGGTAGATCGCCATGTCAAAGATGGAAGACGCCAGCGAAAGCCAGGCCTCCTGAAAACCCCAGAACGGCCCGATGGCGCGACGCACCCAGGCGTAAAAGCCACCCTCAACCGGAATCGCCGCGGACAGTTCGCCCAGCATCAGCGACGTGGGGAGGCTCCACACAAACGGCAACAGCAGAAGGATGAGGAGGGCGCGGCCGTAGCCGGCATCGCCGATGATGTCCTCCAGGCCGTACGGTCCACCGGAGACCATGAAGTACGTGGCGGCCAACAGGGGCATCAGGCGCATCTTGCGCAGGGAGGAATGCTTCCTCGGGCGGGCTTCGGCGAGAGTGGCGGTTGCAGGCATTGTAGGGTGGTTCACCTCCAGGGGCGGCGCGGGTCAGGTGCCCGCGCGGCGCACGAGATGTGAGAGTAAAACCAATCGCGTTGCTGTGCGAAGAAATCTTTCGCCACGCTGTGCTACCGTCAGGCGCATGTGCATCGCGGCAACGGTGGGGCGAGGCGGCACCAACAGCCGGGACGATGTGCGGACCGTCCAGCTCCTCTTGCAGATGAACTCGCCCCAAGCATCGCCTGCGATGGCCGCGGACGGCGTGTGCGGCCCGGGCACGATTGCTGCGATCGAGCTCTACCAGCACGGTGTACTGGGCGGTCACGACACAGCGGGCCTCGTCACCCCCGAAGCGGGGAACGACCCACGGCAGGGCTCGACCCTGCGCGCGCTGCGGCAGGGCATGGCCACAGGTTTTTCAGCCGCACGGCTGCAGGGCATATATGTCCACGCGCCGGCCACGACCATTGCGCGGTTCTTCGCTCCGCTGGTCGCGGCCATGAGCGCGGCGGACATCAACAGTCCGCTGCGCCGCAGCCACTTCCTGGCACAGGTTGGCCACGAGAGTGGAGAGCTGCGCTACACGGAAGAGATTGCCAGCGGCGAAGCTTACGAAGGCCGCAAAGATCTGGGCAACACGCAGCCAGGGGACGGCCCGCGCTTCAAGGGCCGCGGCTTGATCCAACTCACCGGCCGGGCAAACTACATCGCCTTCGGCAAGTCGGTTGCCGCGGACTTCACCACCGGCGATGCGCCGCGCCGCATCTGCGACGATCCCGCGCTTGCCGTACAGGCCGCTATCTGGTTCTGGCAGACGCATGCGCTGAACACACTGGCCGACAAGGACGATGTTGTCGGCATCACGCGCAAGATCAACGGCGGCACCAACGGCCTCGACGACCGCAAGCGCCTGTTGCAGCGCGCCAAGTGGTTCCTGGAATCGATGGTGCCGGCCTCTGGCACGCTCGCGAACATGCAGGCGGCCGAAGTGGACGAGTGGGATATCTGGACGGTAGACGTGGTCTTCTAATTAGTCCTGAGTGACAGAAAAAGTAAGGCATAGCGAGAGCTATGCCTTACTTTTTTCGACGGCTACTTAGAGACCCACGTATCGCTGCCTGGGCGATCGAACGCCAGCCTCGAATCTACTGCTTATAAATCCGGCTCTCCCACGGCGCAAGCCGCAGCGTTGACGTGTTCGCCTCCTTGCTGTTCGCGTAATCCGAGAGCAGCAACGTAGAGGCTTTCACGCCGCCCGGCAGCGTGTAGGTCACGGGGCTGGACGTGAAGTTCTCGACGACCAGGTACTTCTCCGGGCCCAGTTCGCGCGTGTAGGCGTACACGTGCGCGTCCTTCGGATCCAGGTCGTGGTAATCGCCGTACACAAAGGCCTTCGTGCCGCTGCGCAGCTTCAGCAAAGCCCGCACATAGTTCAGCACCGAGTTGGGATCGCTATCTTCGGCCGCCGCATTGATCGTCTTGTAGTTCGGGTTCACGGCAAGCCACGGGTGGTTGCCGGTGGTGAACCCACCCTCCGGCGAGCTGTCCCACTGCATGGGCGTACGTGCGTTGTCGCGCGTAGTCTTCGCCTGCGAGGCCAGGAACGCCTCCGCCGAAATCTTGCCGGTCTCTACCTCGGCTTTGTACGCGTTTTTGATGGCGATGTCGTCGTAGTCGGACAGCTTCTTGAAAGGGTAGTTCGTCATCCCCAGCTCGTCGCCTTCGTACAGGAACGGCGTGCCGCGCAGCGTTAGGATCATCGTCTCCAGCAGCTTGGCCGACGCAGTGCGCAGAGCGTCCGTCGAGTCGTCGCCGAACGTGGAAACGACGCGCGGGTTGTCGTGGTTGGAAAGAAAGACTGTATCCCAATCGTGCTTGGTCAGCACCGTTGCGTGAGCGTCATAGATGGCCTTCAGGTCGGGCAAGGACCACGCGCCCAGGGAACTCGGGCCGAAGTCGCCGCGGCCCAGCTTGATCGCGTCGAAGTTGAAGATCATGTTCAGCTCATGGCGACGGTCATCCACCAGCGCGTTCGTCTGCGCCAGCGTGGTTCCGGTCGCCTCGCCCACAGACATATCGTCGTACTTCGAAAGCACCTCGCGGTTCATCTCCTGCAAGTACTCGGCCAGGTGCGGTCCATTGGCATACGCATTCGGTGGAGCTTTCAGTTGCTCCGCCGTCAGGTCAGGCATGCCGGTCGGCTTTGAGATGAGCGGGATCACGTCCATGCGAAAGCCGGAAATGCCCTTGTCCAGCCAGAACCGCATGATGTCGTACACCTCGTGGCGCACCTTGGGATTGGCCCAGTTCAGGTCCGGCTGCTTGGCCGCAAAGTAATGCAGGTAGTACTCGTTCGTCTTCGGATCCAGCGTCCACGCTGATCCACTGAAGTACGACGGGTAGTTGTTGGGCGGCGTGCGTGTGCCGTCAGGCAGCGTATGGCCCGGCCGCCAGATGTAGAAGTCGCGATAGGGATTCGTCTTGCTGCTGCGCGACTCGACGAACCACTTGTTCTCGTCGGAGGTGTGGTTGACCACCAGGTCGATAATCAGGCGCATCTTGCGCTGCTTCACGCCGGCCAGCAGGCTGTCGAAGTCGGCCATGGTGCCGAACTCCGTCATCACCTTTTCATAATCACGAATGTCGTATCCGTTATCGGCATTGGGAGAGTCGAAATGCGGGCTCAACCAGATCACATTCACGCCCAGCTTTTGCAGGTAGTCCAGCTTGGACGTGATGCCCGGCAGATCGCCAATGCCGTCACCGTTGTTGTCTTTAAACGAGCGCGGATACACCTGGTACACCACCGCTTCCTTCCACCATTTGGGCTCGTAGCCGTTAATCAACTGCTGGGCAGGAAGCAAGGCAGGGCAGGTAAGCAGGGCGGCCGCGACGGCGGTGCGCAGGTGCAGGCTCCAGGACATGCAAGCGATTGTAGGCCGCGTCCGGGTCGGGCATCCAGAGCGCGTGTCTCAAATCGTTTCACAAAGCAGCGTCCGTTCATCGTCATGCTGGCGAAGGACCCCGGGCTTGCACGTCGGGAAAGAGAAACTTCGACGCCGATCGTGCCGTCTAATCTCTCGTCGGCTCCGAGCATAGTTCGGGCCGTTCCGGAAGATATCCGCACAGACGGATCCTTCACTCCTTCCCTGATTCGGGAAGGCATTTCTGTGTGAACACAACGATCGAGCAGTCCCTTTTTGGAGGCAGTGCAAATGCAGTTTGGAAGAGCAACAAGGTATTGGTCGCTGGCAGCGGTGGCCTGTATGTCGTTTGCGGCAGCGGAAGCGCAAACGGTTACCGGTACGGTCACGGGTACGGTTCTTGACCCGAGTGGTGCCGCGGTACCCGGCGCGACCGTAACGGTAGTGAACGTCACGACCGGCGTCCGAACTCCGGCCACCAGTAACGATGCTGGTGTGTACTCGGTCCGCTTTCTCCCCATCGGCGCCTATCGCGTGGAGGTCGAGGCCACCGGCTTCGCTCCGCTGACCGTGCCGCAGTTCCAGCTTGAAATCGGTCAAGTCGCCAAGATCGACGCGCACGTGACCGTGAACGCAAGCACCACGGTAGATGTCACCGCGGCGACGCAGCCCATCCTGGACACCTCCGACGGCACCATCGGCCTGTCGCTGTCCGAACAGCAGATCGCCACCATTCCGCTCAACGGTCGCAACTTTTCCTCCGTCACTCTCTTCCAGCCCGGCGCGGTCAACACCGATCCTGGCGGCCTGACCGGCGGCAACGCGCTGGAGCGCAACACGTACAACAACGGCATCGTCGCCGTAAACGGCAACCGCGCCCAAGCAAACAACTACACGCTCGACGGCATCGATCAGAACGAAGGTCAGAACAACCTGATCGGCTACAACCCGTCGCCCGATGCGCTTGCCGAAGTGCGCGTGATCACGGCCAATGCGCCCGCCAGCTATGGCAACGTCAACGGCGGCGACATCGTCAGCATCTTGAAGAGCGGCACCAACCAGTTCCACGGCTCGGCCTTTGCCTACCTGGAAAGCGACAAGCTGAACGCCAACTCCTGGGCCAACAAGAATCACCCGAACCCGGCGGACATCCAGCCCATCAATCCGTTCACGCAGACACAGTTCGGTGGCACCTTTGGTGGCCCGATCAAGCGCGACAAGCTGTTCTTCTTCGTGGACTACCAAGGCAATCGCCGCCACCAGGGCGGTACCGGCACCGCCAGCGTCTTCACGCAGGCGATGCGCAACGGCGACTTCTCCGCCGTGCCCAAGCAGCTCTACGACACGCAGAACAACTTCGCTCCCTACGTCAACAATCAGGTGCCGATCGTCAGCCCAGTGGCCCGCTACTTGTTTGCCCATCCTGAGCTGTACCCGCTGCCCAACGCCACCCCGGTCGACGGCTTGGTGCAGAACAATTTCGTAGGACCGACCCGGACCTTTCTCGCAAGCAATCAGGGCGACGTGAAGATCGAGTGGGATCCCCGCGCGGAAGATAAAATCACAGGCTTCTACGCGCAGTCTGACGCGTATGACGGCAACGTCGCCGTGCTCGCGCTCAGCTTCCCCTCACAGAACTCGTTTCCCACGAAGATGTTTGGCACCTCCTGGGTCCACACCTTCTCGCCAACCATCGTGAACGAAGCCCGGGTCGGCTTCCTGCGCGTGCGTTGGGATCAGGGTGTACCCACCGACCCCACCGGCGTCTTTGGCCTCACAGGAAACAAGGTCGTCGGCATCCCGTTCGGAACCCAGCAGTACGTGGGCTTCTCCAACCAGGGCATCGGCGACAACTTCAGCTCTATCGGCTCGCCAGGCGCGCCGCAGATCCTGCGCGACAACACCTTCTCGTACTACGACAACCTGACCATCCAACACGGTCGCCACACCTTCAGCGTGGGCGTACAGGCGATCCGTTATCAGCAGAACTATGCTCTGTCTGGCGCACAGGGTTCCACAGGACAGTTCAATTACAACGGCATTTTCACCGGCCCGAACGGCACCGACACTGGCTACAGCGGTGCTGATTTCGTTCTGGATCGCGCTAACCAGGACAGCATCGCCATCCCTGGCGGCAGCGGCCTGGTCGGCAACCGGCAGTGGCGGACCGCAGGTTTCTTCCAGGATGACTGGAAAGCCACGGACAAGTTGACCCTGAACTTCGGCGTCCGCTACGAGTACGACCAGCGCTGGAACGAGGTCAACAACAAGACCGCCAACGTTCTGCTGGACGGTCCCAACATGGGCAAGGTGGAGTATGCCGGTTCCGTTCCGAACGGAGCTCCGGCGGGCTCGCTCGTGTGCGACAACATCTCGTGCTACCAGCCCACGACGGACCAGATTCAGCCGCGCTTCGGTTTTGCTTATCAAGCCAAGCAGCGCCTTGTCTTCCGCGGCGGCTACGGCACTACCAGCTTCTTCGAAGGCGATGCCAACAACCAGCGCCTCACGTACCAGAGCCCGTTTCTGGTGTACTCGCAGCCAAATGCAGCGACGCCCACCGCTGCAGATCCGGCCGCGAACATCGCGTACAGCCCCGGTGCTCCCATCCACGCCGCCAATGGCTTCAGCATCAACGGCATCAACACCGGCGGTGCCAGCTTCGGTGCGTGGCCGCAGCACATTCGTCCTGCGTATCTGCACGAGTTCAATCTGACGACCGAGTACGAGCTCAACAACAAGCTCTCGCTCGCCGTGAGTTACGTTGGCGAAACCGGTCAGCACCTTGCGGACTACCGCAACGCGAACGAATTGACTTCAGCGCAGATTCAGTTGCTTGCCCAGAACGGCGGAACTGTCACAGCGGCAACGACCACTCCGTTCGCAGGGCTCGTTGGGCAGGGCTCCAAGCTGCTGGTCACCGAATCGAACGCCATGATGAACTACAACGGCGGCCAAGCAACACTGCGCGACCGCGGCGAGTACGGCTTCACCTACACGCTCAACTACACGTACAGCCGTGCTATGACCAATAGCGCCGGAAACTATGGTGCTGCCAACACCCAGGTGCACAACGGTGCGTGGCAGGATGCGTATAACAGCCGCGCCGACTACGGCCCGTCAGCAACGGACGTGCGCCACAACTTCACGGCACTGGTCCTGTATGAGGTTCCGTTCGGGCGCGGCAAGCAGTTCGGTAACTCGACCAATCGCCTTGTCGACCTTGCGTTGGGCGGATGGGCCGTGTCCTCTTCGGCGACGATCTACTCGGGTTTCCCGATCACGATCTACTCGCCCGATAACAGTAATGCCAACAGCTACGGCCAGCAGCGGGCGAACCAGTACCGCAAGCTGCGGGTTGTCAACCGTACTGTGCAGAACTGGTTCGGTACAGACCCGTCCGCTACACCATGCACTGGCTCCTTCAATGGCACCTGCGCGTATGGTCCGGAGCTTCCAAACAGCTTCGGTACCGCTGCTGTGGGATCGGAGCGTACGCCCGGCTATCGCCAGGTAGACTTCTCCGCATTCAAGGACTTCCACATCACCGAGCGGCAGGCCTTGGGCTTCCGTGCGGACGCCTTCAACGCGTTGAACATCGCCAGCTATGGCAATCCCGACAATACGGTGACGGACACTAACTTCGGCCAGATCACCAACACGCGCAGTCTGCCGCGCATCATTCAACTTCAACTGCATTACACGTTCTAAACCGGCAAAGTGGGGCCACTCGGGCAGGGTCGCAATTTGCGGCCCTGCCTTTTGCTTTGGGAACGAATCGCGTTTGCCTCCGCAGCGGCTACGGTCTAGCTTTCAAATGTGGGCGAAGAACAAGCAACACAGGCACAGCAGCAGTGGGCGGCACTTCGAGTCCGCGATCGAATCAAAGTTCTGGCCCGCGCTCGAAGCCTCCTGGCTGAGAACGCGCGGGACCTTATCTTCGCCGAGGACAGTTCCGGCTCGCGTGTGCCGCTGGACTCGCTTTCGTCCGAAGTGCTGCCGCTGCTGGCCGCCATGCGTTACCTGGAGACCGCCGCGGAGCGGCTGCTGCGCCCGCGCAAGCCGAACCGGCGGGGCCTGCCGCTGTGGATGAGCGGTGTACACAGCGAAGTCCTCCGTGTGCCGCTCGGTACCGTGCTCGTGATCGGGCCGTCGAACTACCCGTTGTTCTTGCCCGGGGTGCAGACAGTGCAGGCGTTTGCGGCCGGCAACGCGGTCATCTGGAAGCCGGGTCTCGGCGGCGCGGCGATCGCAAACCGCTTTGCTGCCATCCTCCAGCGTGCCGGCCTGCCAGACGGCCTGTTGCGCGTCACGGACGAGTCGGTTGCCGCCGCACAGCAGGCGATTGCCAGCGGCGTCAACAAGGTATTTCTCACCGGCTCTGCCACGTCCGGTCGCGCCTTGCTGCACCAGTTGGCGGACCACCTCACGCCGGCCGTCGTGGAGCTTTCCGGCTGTGACGCGGTGATCGTTCTCCCCGGGGCCGATCTCGGCCGCGTGGTGCGGGCGATCAGCTTTGGCATGCGGCTGAATGGCTCCTGCACCTGCATGGCACCGCGGCGGCTGTTCTACGTGGGTGCATCCGCGCAGCAGACGCAGCAGCTTGTGCAACAACTTCGCCAAGCCTTCCGCGCCATCGCTCCCGTCGCCCTCGCGCAGGGAACACGCCAGCGCCTGAGCCGCCTGCTTCAGCAGGCCGCGGACAGCGGCGCAATGATTCACCAGGACGAAACGGAAGGCAGTGTCCGCCCCATCCTGGTCGAGAACGGCAGTGCCGCCATGGCCATCGCGCAGGAAGACATCTTCGCGCCGGTCATCACGCTCATCCCCGCTGCCACCATCGATGAGGTGCTGGCTGCGGAGAAGCAATGTCCCTTCGGCCTCACGGCTTCGATCTTCGGCAGGGAAGACGAGTGCCGCACGCTGGCGAACCGGCTGGAGGTCGGCTCCGTCTTCATCAACGACCTCATCTTTCCGTCAGCCGATCCGCGTGTTCCCTTCAGCGGTCGCCGGCTCAGCGGCTTCGGCGCGACCCAGGGCGCGGAGGGTCTGCTGGAGATGACCGCGGTCAAGACAGTCTCTGTGCAGCGGTCGTCCAAGCTTTCGCACTATGGCGAACCCAGGCCCGCGCAGGTTGGTCTGCTGCTGGCCGTGGTGCGGTCCATGTATGCCAGCGGATTCGCTCGCCGGCTGGGAGGCATCGTGCAGACGATTCGCGAAGGCCGGCAACTTCGCCGCAACGGTGAAGCGTAGAGGCCGTCGCCGTGCTCTCTCCTGGCTGCAACGTTCTTCAGCGTGTGAAGCTGTCCAACAGCACGCCAATGAATCCAGGCCTATGAACCCGCTTCGAATCGGCGCACCGCGATCACGCCGTTCAGGCCTCCGAACGCAAACGAGTTGGATAGCGCAACCGGCTTGTCCAGCGCCTGATTCTCGCGAAGGATTCCCCGCAGTCCGAGAGCCTCGTCCAGCTCGGCGCACGGCACAGCTGCGGGCGCTGTGCCCCGCTGCACCGCCAGGCACGTGGCCAGAAACTCCAGCGCGCCAGACGCTCCCATCGCGTGCCCGTGCAGGCTCTTCGTAGAGCTGACCGGCAGCTCCCTCCCGGCCTCGCCAAATACCTCGAGCAGCGCCTGCGCCTCCACGCGGTCGTTTGCTTCGGTCCCGGTGCCATGCGCATTCACATAGCCAACGTCTTGCGCCGCCGCACCTGCATCGCGCAGCGCGCGGGTCATCGCGGCGGCGGGGCCGGCTGCGTGCGGCTGCGTGATGTGGCTCGCGTCTGACGACATGCCGAAGCCAACAATTTCCGCCAGGATCGTGGCTCCGCGATCCACCGCTTCGTCCATCGCCTCCAGCGTGAACACGGCGGCACCCTCGCCCAGGGTCATGCCGTCCCGATCCTTCGCAAAGGGCCGGCACACCGTCGACGAGACCACGTGCAGGCTGTCCCAACTCTTCAGAAAGCCGTAGGTCAGCGGAGCTTCATGGCCGCCTGTCACTGCCGCTCGCACGGTGCCCGAACGCACCATGTGAAAGGCCTGCCCGATGGCGTGCGTCGCGGACGCACATGCTGTCGTGACCGTGTACGCCGGCCCGGTCAGGCCGTGTTCCATGCACACCAGACTGGTGCCGCTGCTGGCCATGGTGCGTGGCACGGTCAGCGGATGCACGCGTCCGCCCTGCGTGTACAGCTTCGCCGTCTCCGGCTCCTCCGCCGTGCGGCCGCCGGTGGAGCAGCCAAGGATCACCGCCACGTCCTCGCCCGAAATGCTCGCCAACAACCCGGAAGCGGAGATCGCCTGTCGCGCCGCTGCCAGCGCGAACTGAGCGGTGCGTTCCGCAACCTGCCGTTGCGCCGCGCTCACCCACTCCGACGCAACAAAGTCACGAACCGCCGCCACCTTGGAAAAGCGCAGATCGCCCGCGGGGAAATCCGTGAGGTCGGCAATGCCGGTCCTGCCGGCAAACAGGTTTTCCGCAAAGGTAGCGACATCGTTCCCGATGGCGCTGATGCATCCCGCTCCGGTGACAACAACGCGCCTCAAGCGGAGCCAACCGAGGCGTCACCATCGGGTCCCGGGCCCTTCGCGCCTGCCCCAGCCGTTCGGGGCATCGCCTCCTGCACCGCGGTGGCCACGTCGGCCACCGTCTGGATGCTCTGCAGTTTGCTTTCGGGGATCTGGATCCCGTACTGCTCCTCCAGGTCAAACGACAGGCTCACGCGATCCAGCGAATCGACTCCGATCGCGTCCAGGGCCGTGCCAAGGTGGACAGCATGCAGAGGAAGACCCTTGGCCTCTGCAATGCGGCGAATGCATTCCTGTTCGATGTCAGTCATTGCTCATCCCTTGGTGGCCTGCTCGGCGATCTTCCGCGTCTCCTCGAGTGCGCTGTCGGAGATCCGTGTCAGCATCGCCACCGTGCGCAGGAGGCCGGGAAACACCCGCAGGCAGTCAGATGCGGCCGGATGCCCGACCATCAGCCGCGAGATCCCCGTCGCCAGCCCTACCCGCGTCGAGACCTGCCGGTGCAGCCTGCGCTGGTAGGCCGGGGCACCGTCGCCGCGAAGCATGCAGGCCGCGGCCAGCGCTCCGCAGTGTAGAGCAATCGCCGTCCCATCGCCGCACAGCGAGGGAATCACCGCGGCCTGGTCTCCCACTCGCCACAAACCATCCTCGCCGTCGCGCTGCACGTGACCATACGGAATACGTGAAGCCGTCAGCGGCTTAGGCAACATCTCCACCGCGCCTCTCAACCGGTGCTGCAGGTGCGGCGACGCGTCCAGCACCGATTGCAACACCGCGGTCCACTGCGATCCGCTCGCGCGCAGATGTCTCCCATCCACCAGGATAGTCAGATTGGCCCTGCCACTTTCCACGCGCTGCAACCCGGTATATCCGCCGGGATAGAAGGCCAGCTCTACCGCGTCGCCCAGCTCCGTCTGTTGCTCCTCGCTCAGGCAGAAGTACATCTTGAACGCGACCAGGCCCGGCTGCGTTCCTTCCGGCCGCGGCCACCCGTTCACGTCCAGCTTGCCGGTGGCCAGCACGGCGTTGCGCGCGCACCATCGTCGCCCGTCGCGCAACACTGCAATCCACGCAGCGTCCTCGTGCAGCAGCGATGCAACGTGCGCGTCGCGCACCACCTCCGCACCCTGTCGTGCCGCTTCTGTCAGCAGAGCTTCATCCAGCACGCGCCGCGTCAGCGACCATGCAGGGAAGGGCAGCGCGCTCTCCTTCTGAAACTTCGGCGTGACCACGCGCACGGTTCGGATCGGCACGGCACCCAGCGTCTCCGGAGACAGCCCGACGCTCTCGAGATACCCCAGCGACTCGCGGCTCAAGAAGTCGCCGCAAACCTTGTCGTGTGCTTCCTTGCTCTTTTCCAGCAGCGTCACTTGCCGGCCCGCGCGCGCCAACTTCAGCGCCACCATGCTTCCCGCGGGACCTCCGCCAAGTATCAGCGGAGCCTCATCCGCGATCATGCCTTCACCCTCGCAACGCACAGACGCGCCGGTCGAAACGGCAGGACACGCACGGAGTCGAAGCTCACACCGCCCGCGGACAGGTAGCGCTTCCAATCGTCCTCTCGGAAGGCCCGCCGGATGGAGACCGGTCCGTCAGACCGCACAAATGGGTGCAGGCGCATCAGGGTCGCCAGCACCTGGAATCCGAAGTATGGAACCCGTTCGCGATGGAGGTCGTTGATAAACCATCCGCGGCTCGCCACCTGCTCCATCCAGCGCACGAAGTTTGCGATCTCGTCGTCGCCCAGGTGATGTGTGAAGAGCGAACTGATCACGCAATCGATGGGAGCGCGCGGCGTAAATGAGAACGCGTCCGCCGTGACCCACTCGATGCGCGACCCCGCAGGCGTGAACTCCCGTGCAGCCCGCGCGGCATACGGGTTCAGGTCGACGCCCGTCAGCATCACGGCAATGCCTTCGCGCTCAGCCCAGCGCTCCACCTCTCGCAGCATGTCTCCGCCGCCGCAACCCACATCCACAATGTGAATCGGTTCAGCGCCGGGCCGCACCACCTGTTGCAGCCACTCGAGCGTTGGCTGGTAGGCACGCGTCCACCGGTTCACGCGTGCCAGGTCGCTCAGGCAGGCACGGAACTCCTCATAGGTGCAGGGTTCATCCATGAGCTCCGTCAGGTGCGCGCGCTCGTCAAACGTCATCGCACTCCTGCCGCGACGAATCGCATCGTTTCCGCCGTCAGTCCCGGTCCAAACGACATCGCACAGCCGTGCTCCCCAGCCCGAGCGGAACGCAGGATCGATTGCAGCACAAACATCACCGTGGCCGACGACATGTTCCCGTGATCGCGTAGCACCGCCCGCGAATGCTCCATCGCGGCCGCAGGCAGATCCAGCGCCTGCTCCACCGCATCCAGCACCGACCGGCCACCGGGGTGCACGGCCCAGAGCGTCGTCTCGTTTTCAACCAGTTCTTCACGGTGCAGTCGCAGGGCATCGCCAACCGCTGCAGGCACCTGGCCTGACAGCACCATGTCGAATCCCTGGTCACCAATGTTCCACGTGATCAGGTCGGCCGTGCCTTCCAGCCGCACAGCCCTGAAGCTGTCCATGCGAAGCCCGCCCGGCTTCGACGTGATCAGCGACGCGGCGCAGCCATCGCCGAAGATCAGGAACGACAACACTTTGTTCAGGTCCTGCGTCTCCTGCAGGTGCAGCGTACACAGTTCCAGGTTCACCAGCACCACGTCATGGTCCGGCTCGGAACGCACCAGGTGCCGCGCCTGCTTCAGTCCGTTGATCGCCGCATAGCAGCCCATGAACCCGAGCATGGTTCGCTCCACGCCGGGGTGCAGCTCCAGCGCGTCCACTACGTCAAAGTCGAGCCCCGGCGCGTAGAAGCCGGTGCAGGTGGTCACGATCACATGGCGAACCCGCGCCCGCTCCTCGGGGGAAAGTGCCAGGCCTTTCACGGCGCGCCGCATCAGCGCAGGAGCAAATTGCTTGAAGAGCCTCATGCGCTCCGCAGTGGCAGGGAAGCTACCCAGGCGATAGAGCGCATAGGCATCCACCTCGTTCTCGCTCGGCCCGCTGACACTCAGCGGCGAGTATCGCCGCTCGATTCCGGCGCGTTCCGCCATGCGCAGCAACAGAGCGCGGCTGCGCGGGTCCTGCAGCATGCCGTGCGCAAACTTCAGGAATGCGTCGTGTACCTCGTGCTGCGGCACCGCTGTTGAGATTCGTGCAAGGTACGCGTCCGCAGAGGTTGACACATCGCCCACTGTACCGAATGCCCAGGGTCGCCGTCGCCCCGCGAGGTCCGGAAAGATGCGCCGTTGCGCAGGAGAAGAAAGCCGCTGCTCGACTTGCGTACCTCCTCAACATCGCGTCACTCGGCAATCGGAACAAACGCGAACATCAGAGCGGGCGAGGTACAGCCCATCGCCTCGCAGCCCCACACGCCGCTTCGCGCCTCGCCCGCGAACGGCCAACCTCCAGTCGCGGTCACCGCTCCTATGCCTCAGAGGAGCTTGTGCTATGGCTGAAGTGAGTACGCTTGTAAAAACTGTGATCCAGGTCTTGAACGATGGTGCCCGTGGCTATGCGGACATCGGTGAGCACCTGAAGAATCCCGAGGCGAAGAGCTTCTTCCTCAAGGAAGCCTCGACCCGTGCGACGTTCGCGCGCGAAGTGGCCGCGGCCGCGGGCCTATCGGAAGATGTTGGCGGAACCGTCTCCGGCACCACGCACCGCATCTGGGGAGACCTGAAAGCCAATCTGGGCGGCGGCGATCACACGCTGCTGGTGACGGCGGAACAGGGCGAAGATGCCGCCAAGAAGGCCTACCAGGAAGCTCTGGAAAGCAGCGAGGTCACGGGCTCGGTCCGCTCCGTGCTGCTGCAGCAGCAGCCCTCAATCCAGGCCTCGCACGACCGCGTCAAGGCGCTTCGCGACTCGACCAACTAGTTTTCGGATCGGCGGCCTCCCTATGCGATGCACGGAGGCCGCTGCCGCAAAGCTTGCGCGGCTGCGATTCTGTCCCCTTATGCCTTCCTTATGTGCGAGCTTCTACCGTTGTCTATAGACACGGAGGCAGCAGGCTCGTGACGGACGACAGTGGAAGTAGACCGCTCGTTGTAATGAAGTTCGGAGGCACCTCGGTTGAGGATGCTCCCGCCATCCAGCGCACCATCGACATCGTCAAGGGCCGGCGCGATCGCAGGTTGCGTCCCGTGGTGGTCGTCTCGGCCATGGCCCGTGTCACCGACGAGCTAATCGCGGCCGCACAGCACGCCGTCGAAGGCAGGCTGGCCGACGCCGTTGCGCTCACCGCCGCGTTGCGAGTGCGCCACCACGACGTGGCAGCCGGCCTGGTCGGTCGCAAGCTGCCTGCGCTCCTCGCCGATCTCGACACGCTCTTCGCGCAACTCGATGTCGTGCTCGGCGGCATCAACGCCGTAGGCGAACTGACCGCCCGCACCACAGACCTCATCGCCAGCTTTGGTGAGCGGCTTTCGTCGCTCATCGTGGCGCAGGCGTTTGAGCATCGCGGCATCAGCAGCGCCCTGGTCGACGCTCGCACCTGCATCATCACCGACGATCGATTCGGTCGCGCCACACCGCAGCCTGACCTGATCGCCGCCGCGGCGCAGGCCCATGTGCTTCCGCTCGTGCAGGTAGAGGCTGTTCCCATTCTCGGCGGCTTCATCGCCGCCACCGCGGGCGGCATCACCACCACGCTCGGCCGCGGCGGCAGCGACTACACTGCGGCGCTGCTGGGCCGCGCCCTGCGCGCCAGCGCCATCGAGATCTGGACCGACGTGAACGGCGTCATGACCACCGATCCGCGCATCTGTCCCGACGCGACACGCCTCCGCTCCATCAGTTTCGAGCAGGCTTCGGAACTGGCCTACTTCGGCGCCAAGGTTCTGCACCCGGCAACCATCCTTCCGGCAGTCGAAACGGGCGTTCCCGTCTGGGTCTTGAACTCGCGCGATCCGGCCAACGAGGGTACCGTGATCACCGCGGCACCGCCCGCCACCGGCCGCGCGCTCACCAGCATCGCCGTCAAGCGGCGGTTGACCGTGCTGCACGTCACCTCTCGACGGCTTCTCGCGTCGCATGGATTTCTGCGCCGTGTCTTTGAAGTGCTCGACCGCCACGGAGCGTCGGCCAACATGCTCGCTAGTAGCGAGGTAAGCATCTCCATCGCCCTGGAGCAGACCGAAGATCTCAGCTCCATCGTCCCGGACCTCCAAGCCTTCGCTGACGTCGCAACGGAAGCGAAGCGCGCGCTGGTGTGTCTCGTCGGGGACTTTCAGGAACGACCGGGTGTCGCATCCCGTGCCATGCAGTGCCTTCGCGAGATCGAGGTCGGCATGATCTCACTCGGAGCGAACCGCATCAGCATGAACCTGCTGCTGACCGAGGCAGAGGTCGACCACGCCGTCCGCCTGCTGCACGCCGAGTTCTTCCCGCACAACGCCGCAACCGCGGCTGCAATCCCCGACGCAGGCTTTGCGCGGGAACACGCCATGGCCTGGCACCTGGTCTAGCCCTCAGAAAGCGAGCCCCATGATCCCGTACCGTCTTTGCTTCCTCCAAACGCAACAGGAGATCTCCCAAAGGCAGACCTCGCTCACCCCCATTGCCCACCGCTCCCGCCTGCTCCGAAGCTGCAGGCTCGCGCTGGCCCGCCTGTCGCGCCCATCCTCACGCTCCCGTTCCTCGCGATGGAGAAAAGCCACACTCTGCCGCTGACCCAACCGCACCAGGGCTACTCCTGCCTCTCATTCCTGCGGCTGCACGAGCGCTGCACGGCGTTCGAGTCATGAAAGTCTCCGCGAATCCGCTGCACACCGGCCGACCTTCCCGTGAGACTCTGAGGCAGACGCAACGGGAAGGTGGCACCCCTGAATGGATCGCCGGTCTTTTTTGCAACACTCCATGGCGGCGGCAGGCGGCAGTCTTCTGCCCGGTGCTGCACATGCGCTCCCTTCCGCGCCTGCTAATGCCGGTGCTTTTCCACCCAACTTCCTATGGGGCATGGCCACCGCGGCGTTCCAGGTAGAGGGCGCATGGAGGGAAGACGGCAAAGGCGAATCCATCTGGGACCGTTTCTGCCACACGCCTGGCAAGATCAAGGGTGCCGCAACGGCCGACGTGGCATGCGACCACTACCACCGTTATCGCGAAGACATCGCGATCCTGAAGCAGCTCAACCAGAAGAGCTATCGATTCTCCATCTCCTGGCCGCGCATTCAGCCCAGCGGCACCGGCGCTCCCAACCCGAAGGGACTGGACCACTACAGCCGCGTCGTCGACGCCGCGCTTGAAGCCGGCATACGCCCCTTCTGCACGCTCTATCATTGGGACCTGCCTCAGGCGCTGGAAGACCGCGGCGGCTGGCCCAACCGCGACCTCGCCGGATACTTCGCCGAGTACGCCGGCATCCTCGCCAAGCACCTGGGTGACCGCCTCACCATTTGGGCGCCCTTCAACATGCCCTGGACGGTGGCCTATCTCGGCTACGCCGTCGGCAGCTTTCCGCCGGGCCGGGCAAGCTACACAGACTTCCTCAAAGCGGCGCACACCATCAATCTGGCACAGGGCGAGTCGTTCCGATCCATCAAGGCTGCGTCGTCCAAGGCACAGGTGGGCAGCGCTTACGGCATGTCGCCGGCCTACCCCAAAACGCAGAGCGCTGAGGACCGCGCCGCGGCAGAGCGCTATCACGCCTTCAACAACCTGTATTTTCTCGAGACCGCCATGCGCGGCCGGTACCCCAACGCCTTCGTCGTTCCAACTCCGTATGAGCAGATGGGCTTCCGCAGCGGCGACGACAAGATCATGCAGGTGCCGCTGGACTGGCTCGGCTTCCACTACTACACGCGGCGCGTCGTCTCAGACGCGCGGGGATCCGCAACCGGCAGCACCGGCACGGTCGCGACCGAAACGCAGGACACTGCCCACGGCGGAGATCCGTGGACACAGCTCCAATCGGAAATGCCTGCAGAAGGCCCGCTGACCGACGGCGGCCTGGAGGTCTGGCCGCGCGGCATCTACGACCTGGTCACCCGCATCAGCCGCGAGTACGACCACCCCATCATCGAGATCACCGAGAGCGGTTGCAGCTACCTCGACGCTCCCTACGCAGAGACAAACGGAAGCGTTCCGGACCCGCGCCGCATCGCCTTCTTCCGCGACGAACTCAGGGAGCTGTCTCGCGCCATCGCGGACGGGGCACGCGTTCGCGCCTTCCACGCCTGGAGCCTCCTGGATAACTTCGAGTGGGCCGATGGCTATGCGGAACGGTACGGCATGACCTATGTCGATTTCCGCGACCAGACCCGGACCGTAAAGGACTCCGGTAAATGGTACGGCCGCGTCGCCGCAAACAATCGAGTGGAAGCCTAAGCAGCCCGGAAGCGGAAACGCCTCACACGCAGCACCGTAGCGCCTCGCATGTCATGCGTAGCGGCACGGGCAGCTCAATTGCTAAGAGGGAAAAGTGGCGGAGAGTGGGGGATTCGAACCCCCGATAGAGCTTTTGACCCTATAACGGTTTAGCAAACCGCCGCCTTCAGCCACTCGGCCAACTCTCCGCGGCGTGCCGGCCCAACTTGGGTTGGGCGGCGAACGAAGTTGATTATAGCGGACACACCCCGCAAAAGAACTCGCCCGCTCAGAAACAGCGTCAGTTGCCCCTCAGCAGACCCAAGCAAGCGCCTCGCCACAGACGTCGTATCATGTCCCCATCGTGAAAATGCCATCGTTGCCCTGGTGTGTCGCGCGCCTTTGCGCGGGAGTCGTTCTGGTTGCGCTCGCGCCGTCCCACCTCTCGGCCCAGGCGGCGCCTACCGTCGAGTACCACCTGGCTTTTCCCGACGCGATCCACCACGTGGTCAACGTGGACGCCGTCTTCCACAACGTTCCCGCAGGCCCGCTGGACGTGCAGATGAGCCGCTCTTCACCGGGCCGCTATGCAGCCTTTGAGTTCGCCAGCAACCTCTTCGAAGAGCGCTTCACGGACGAGAACGGGCAGCCGCTCGAGATCGCGCGACCCAATCCGCGCACCTGGCGGGTCTCGGGCCATCACGGCACTGTGCGTGTCACCTATCACCTCTTCGGCGATCGAGTGGACGGCACCTTCATGGCCGTCGACGCCACCCACGCCCACCTGAACTGGCCGGCAACCATCCTGTGGGCGCACGGCCTGGACGACGCCCCGGTCCGCATAACGTTCACGCTGCCGCAAGGCTCGGACTGGCAGGTTGCGACACAGCTTTACCCCACCGCGGACCCGCACACCTTTACCGCGCCCAACCTGCAGTACCTCATGGACAGCCCCGCAGAGCTGAGTCACTTCCGCCTGCACACGTTCACTGTGTCTCCGATTGCACCCGGCGGTAAGACGCAGACGATCCGCGTGGTCGCGCACAGCAACGCCTCCGATGCCGAGGCCGCCGCCTACTTCGCCGGTGCGGAGAAGATCGTGCGGGAAGAGCAGGCCGTCTTCGGAGAATTGCCCGAGTACGAACCCGGCGCCTACACCTTCCTGGCCGACGCCGAACCCTGGGACAACGGCGACGGCAT
Organism: Terriglobus aquaticus; assembly: GCF_025685415.1. NCBI lineage: Bacteria > Pseudomonadati > Acidobacteriota > Terriglobia > Terriglobales > Acidobacteriaceae > Terriglobus > Terriglobus aquaticus. Next base: position 2,051,382 of record NZ_JAGSYB010000001.1, on the reverse strand, counting down.
GGAGCACCGCAACAGCACCGTGATGACCGGCCACCGGCTCAGCCTGCAGACGCTCGCGCACGAGTACTTCCACAACTGGAACGTGGAACGCATCCGTCCCGAGGGGCTGGAACCCTTCAACTTCGCCGACGTCAACATGTCGGGCGAGATGTTCATTGCCGAGGGCTTCACCCAGTACTACGGAGAGCTCGCCTTGATCCGCTCTGGCCTGGCATCCACTGCGGAGGGCATGGGCGCGTATGCCGGCGCGCTCAGCTACGTTCTGCACACGCCCGGGAGCTCGTACCGCTCTCCCGTCGACATGAGCCGCCTGGCTCCGTTTGTCGACGGCGCCAGCGATCTCTTTCCCACGGACTTCAACAACACCTTCGTCTCCTACTACACCGACGGTGAAGTCGTCGCGCTTGGTCTGGACCTGTCCCTGCGCGATCGCACGAACGGCCGCGTAACCCTGGATGACTTCATGCGTGCTATGTGGCGCGCCTACGGCAAGCCGGGCGGCCCCGCACCCGGTCTCGTCGGCCATCCCTACACCCTGGCAGACGTGCAGCAGCAGCTTGCCACCGTCAGCGGCGATCCCGCCTTTGCCGCCGACTTCGTGCGCCGCTATATGGCCGGCACCGACAAGCTGGACTACCGTTCGCTGCTGCTCCGTGCCGGCTTCGATCTGCGCCCCGTCAGCGGGCCGCCATTCCTCGGTATCTCCCGCCTGGAAAAGCAGGAGAACGGATTCGTCATCCAGGCTGCGGTCACGACCGGTTCGCCCGCCTACCAGGCTGGCATCGACCGCGGCGATGCAATCGTCTCGCTCGACGGTAAAGCTCTCACGTCCGCGGACGACCTGGGCAAGCTCGTCGCAGCGCACAAGGCCGGGGACTCCGTCGCGATCGTCGTCCGGCGCCGCGGCGGGCAAGAAGTGAACACCTCCGTCACGCTTGCGCCGCCGAATCGCTTTGAGCTGGTTGCCGTCGAGACGGCCGGAACCGCCCTCACACCGGCACAGCAGCAGTTCCGCGCGGCCTGGCTCGGCAGCAAGGCCCGCTAACACCTCCGCTGTAGACCGCAACCCTGTTGGAAGCAGGCAAGTGCCTGAAAGCAATACACCTGTGTGTATCGCTGAGGCACTTCTGCGCGGGTGTGCCGCCTTTGGGGGATATCGGCACACCATCGCCCTCCCTTACCCAATAGGTAATTCACCAGCTTTGGTCATGGCGCCCACGTCCCCGGTGGAGTGTGATGAACGCGGCACACAGGTAAGGTCCCCCGGTAATCGATTCGCCGGGATGGCGTGCACCGACCACTGGTATGCGAGGCCGACCTATGTCACGCCCCCATTTCCGTGTGTACGCCTCTGCGTGCGCCGCTTTTGCTTTGGCATTGCTGCCGGGTCTGAACCGGGCAGCCGCCCAAACAGCACCGGCCCAGACCGTATCGTCGTCCGCACCCGCAACCACGGCTTTCCCAGCCGTGGCGGTCGGTGCAGTTTCCTCGGCGAAGACGGTCACGCTGACCCTGCGTTCCGCAGGCGTCGCGCTTGCACCCACGGCAACGTCTGAGTTCACCATCCTTCCGGGCGGCACCTGCTCGGCTCAGCAAACCTACGCCGCCGGCGACACCTGTACGCTTGCCGTCGGCTTTGCGCCGCAGGCTCCAGGAACGGTCTCCGGCCAGGTTTCGCTGCCCGGTGCCAACGGACGCACCCTCGCCACCGCGCGGCTCATTGGCACCGGCGTGGGCTCGTCCGCGGCCTTCACTCCCGGCGTGGTCTCCACGGTTGCCATCGCCTCCGCCGGACCGCACAGCTTTACGGCGCTCACCACCTCGGCAAGCGGGGTAGCCTACCTCGCCGACCGCTCCACCGGCCAGATCTTGCAGGTAGACCCGGTCAGCGGAACGACTTCCGTGGTTGCGACCGGTCTGCCGGCCTCCGACCCGGTTGCCTCCCTCGCCGCCGATGTGGACGGCACCGTGTACCTCCTCAGCGCGAGCGGCAGCATTTCGCGGGTCGACCCCGGAACAACCGCCGTCACCGCCATTGCCCCGCTGCCAACCACCGCAGGTGCCTCCGCCCCGGCTTCAGCGATCACCGTCGACGCGCAAGGCCGCCTCATTGCCGCTTTCGGCACCGCTCTGGAACGTCTGGACAACGGCGTCTGGACCGCCCTCGCGGCCAACGCTGCCTGCACCGATCCAACCGCAACCTGCGGCGACGGCCAGACCCTCGTCCACGCCCAGTTCGGCTCCGTCACGGCTCTCGCGTCCGATGCCGCCGGCGACCTCTACATCGTCGACGCCGCATCCTCCCGCATCCGCCGAGTGGACGCGTCAACCGGCATCCTCAGCACCGTCGCAGGCACCGGCACCGCCTGCGCCCACACGCCCTGCGGCGACGGCGCCGCGGCCAACACCGCTGCGCTCGGCACACTCTCTGGCATCACGGTCGACGCGCTCGGCGACCTGACCTTCGCCGAGGCCGCCTCGGGACTGCGGCGCATCGACGCTTCCACCGGCACCACTCACTCGGTCCTGGCAACCTCCGAAACCCGCTTCCGCTCCGGCACGGTCAGCCCTGCGGCGCTTCGCGACGGCAGCGTCCTCCTTCTCACCAGCGCTGACGCCTCCACCGTCGCGGAGTTCAGCGCCGCCAGCTCCACCCTCACCTTTGCGCAGACGCCGGTGGGGCAGACCAGCTCCGACAGCGTGCAGACCGTCACTCTGACGAACCGCGGCAACGCCCCGCTCACCCTTGCCACGCCCGCCGCTGGAACCAACCCCAGCACCACCGCGGACTTCCCGCTCGGCGACGCGCAGACGTGCCCGCAACTGTCTGCCAGCAGCGCGGCACAGTCGCTCGCACCGGGCGCGGCCTGCACCCTCCAGGTCAAGTTCAAGCCGACCACTTCGGGCAACATCTCCAGCCGCGTGGTGCTCACGGAAAGCGCCAGCGCCGCTGCCTCCACTTCCTCTGCCGCTGCACCCGCAGCGCAGATCACGCACGCCATCGCTGTGCAGGGCGCCGCAGGCGCGGCTCCGGGCACAGCACCTGCTTCCATCGCGCTGGTCTCTCTGCCCACCGGCCCCGTGTACGGCCAGCCCGTCTCGCTCAACGTCTCCGTCTACGACGCGACCCACACCGGGCCCACGCCCACCGGCACTCTCACCTTCACCGAAGGGTCCACCACCCTGGGCACCGCAACGCTGAGCGGTGGCAACGGCAACTACACCGTCGTCCACCCCTCCACCGGCAGCCACACGTACGCGGTTTCCTACTCGGGCGACAGCTACTACGCCGCCAGCACCCAGAACACCACCATCGACGTCACCGTGGCACGCGCCGCCTCGGTTTACACCGCGTCCCTGCCCACCTATGAGTACGGGCAGGACATTCGCGCTACCTACGTTCTGTCCGGGCAGTACTCCGGCACCGGCATCGCTCTGCCCTCGGGAGTCGTCACCTACACACTGTTCGACAGCAACGGCAACGTCGTTGTGACCGGCACCTCCAACTCTGCCGATCGCGTAAACAGCATCGACGAGAACGCGCCCCTCGGCATGCTGCACGGTGGTACCTACAAGCTCCAGCTCAGCTACCCGGGCGACACCAACTTCCTGCCCTTGCAGCAGGATCTGCAGGTCGTAGTGCAGCCGGCACCGCAGATCATCGTGAACTTCGGCCAGCTTCCCAGCCCCGTCAACTACGGCGTGCCACCCATTCCGCTCATCGGCACCGCGGTTAGCACCGTTACGAACCCCGCGACGCAGACGGGACTTCCCGTTGTCTTCTCCGTGCTCTCCGGTCCGGGAACCATCGTCAACAATCAGCTTGTCGTCACCGGCGTTGGCACCATCGTTGTCGCGGCCAACCAGCCCGGCAATTCCGACTACGCGCCTGCGCCCCAACTCACCCAAACTGTCATCTCGGTACGCCCGGTAGCCAAACTGGTCTGGAACACGCCGGCGCCGATCAATGTCGGGACGCCGCTGGGCAAGAACCAGCTCAACGCGGTGGCGCTCGACCCCAACGGCCAGCCGCTCGCCGGCACTTACACGTACATGCCCACCGCGGGCACAGTACTCCCGGTCGGTCCGGCCACGCTCACTGTCACCTTTGTCCCGACCGACACCGATCACTACGGCAACGTCACGGTCACCGCCTCCGTGGTGCTGACCGTGCGCGACCTGACCACGTCCACCATCACCTTTGCCGGCGGCACCACCACCTACGGCACCGGCCTGGGCAGCGCCCTGAACGCAACCGCAACCTCTAATGGGGCCGCGATTCCCGGCACCTTCGTCTACACCACGAACGGAACGACGCTCTCTGCCACTAGCTCGCTTCCGGTCGGAACCTATACCGTCCTTGCCACCTTCACGCCGACCGACGGCAACACCTATCGCGCCGGTTCCGCCACCGCTACGATCACCGTCAATCCGGCAACCGTCACGGTCACGTTCGCGGGCGGCAGTGTCACCTCCGGAAATGCTCTGGGTGCAACGCTGAATGCAACCGCAACCGCAAACGGCGCAGCGGTTCCCGGCACCCTGGTGTACACCACCGGCGGCACGGCGATCACCGCCGGCACGGTTCTGCCCGCCGGCACCTACCCGGTAGTCGCCAGCTTTACCCCGTCTGACGCCACCAACTATCGCGGCGGCTCCGCAACCGCGACCATCACCGTAACCCGCGGCACATCCTCCACCACGCTCACCTCGTCAGCCACGCCAGTGCTGCTCAACACCGCGGTTACGTTCACCGCGCACGTCACCGGCGGATCGCCCGCGCCGTCCGGAACCGTGCAGTTCACCAGCGGCTCCAGCGTGCTCGGCAGCGCCCCGGTCGATGCCACCGGAAGCGCCACCTTCAGCCTCAACACCTTGCCCGCCGGATCGCAGACCATCACCGCCGTCTACAGCGGTGACGCGAACTACACCGGCAGCAGTGCCACCGTCACGGAGGTCGTTGCCGACTTCACGCTTGCCGTGGCCGCAAACACATCGGGCACGCAATCGGTGCTGCGCGGCTCCGTGGGTACGTACCACTTCACGGTCTCGCCGACCGTCGCCGCCACCCTGGTTGGTCCGGTCAGCTTCACGCTTACCGGCCTTCCCGCGGGCGCAACCTACACGCTTACGCCCTCCACGGTCGCCAGCGGCTCGGGCGCAACGAACGTCACACTTGCCGTCACCGTGCCCGCGCTCAAGAGCCAGGTAGAGCGTTCGCCGCTCCAGCGCGGCTCCTCCGTCGTTGCCGTCGCGCTTCTGCTGCTTCCGTTCACCAGGCGACTGCGGCAGGGTTTTCTCCGCACCAGAGCCGCCGGCCTGCTCGCCACAGTCATCTTCGCTACCGCCGTTCTGCTGTCCACCACAGGCTGTGGTGCGGGCATCGGCTACTACGACGGTTCCGGTCAGACCACTTCCACACTGACGCTCACCGCAAACAGCGGATCGCTCAGCCATGCCGCGACGGTCACGCTGGAGGTTCAGTAATGCGTACTCTCTCCGTCCCCTGCCGTCATCTGTGGTGGCGCGTCATCGCCGCCATCCTGCTCTGCCTTGCCTCGGTGATCGTTGCCTCCGCGCAGCGCAGCAGCTTCGTCAGTCGCTTCGCCGGCTCCGGTGGATCTCGCCCCGGCGCATACGGCGGCGTCGAGTCCGAGCAGCGCTGGGATCTCGCCGTTCTCTACAGCGTGCAGCGGTCCAAGACCGTCACCGGAACCTCCAACTTCTTCCAGATGACGGGCATCAGCGGCAACCTCTACTGGAACGTCTTCCACGGCCTCGGCCTGGTCGGCGACGCGTCCTTCATGCGTGCTCCCAACATCGCCCCGCACATCGATCTGGCCGAGTACACCTACCTGGGCGGCCTGCGCTACACCACCGGCACCGGCAGCGAAAGCCGCGCCCCCAAACGCCTCCAGGTCTTCGTGGAGGGCCTCGGCGGCAAGGTGAAGGGCTTCAACAGCATCTTCCCCGGGCCCAACGGCACGACCAAGAACGCGGAGAGCCTCGCTCTCGAAGGCGGAGCCGGCATCGACTGGCGCGTAGGCCGCAAGATCGGCTTCCGCGTCGTTCAGGCCGATTACGTGCAAACGTACCTGCCCAACGGCCAGCTCAACCTGCAGCGCGACGTCCGCGTATCCAGCGGCTTTTCCGCCCACTTCTAGGCGGCGTCGCACACCTCGGCCTTCCCGTGCCGTCTCACCCTCAGGCTGCCTTCGGTATCATGCAGCTACATTGGCTCATCTGAGGGTTTGCTGCATGCAAAGCTTGTTCCCACGCACGGCGCCACGCCTCCTGCTGGCGCTTTCCGCCGTGCTTGCCGCGTTCGGCGCGCACTCCGCCCAGGCGCAGATCCACGTCGAGAGCAAGACGCTCTCGAACGGAATGAAAATCCTGGTCCAGGAAGACAATTCCATTCCCAACATCGCCTGCTACACCTTCTACCGGGTCGGCTCCCGCAACGAACACGAAGGCATCACGGGGCTCTCGCACTTCTTCGAACACATGATGTTCAACGGCGCCAAGCGCTACGGCAAGGGCGAGTTCGATGCTGCGCTCGACAACGCCGGCGGCACCAATAACGCCTACACCAACACCGACACCACGGTGTACCAGGACTGGACGCCCTCCGGCGCTCTCCCGCTCGTCCTCGACGCCGAGTCCGACCGCATGGAAAACCTCGCCTTCATCCCCTCCGTGGTTGAAAGCGAGCGCCAGGTCGTCTACTCCGAGCGGCGCCTCCGCACCGACAACAGCAACCCCGGCACGCTGGAAGAATCTCTGCGCGCCGCGGCCTACATGAGCGCGCCGTACCACTGGCCCGTCGTCGGCTGGCCCTCCGACATCGAGGGCTGGACCATCGACGATCTGAAGAGCTATCACGCCATGGGCTACGCTCCCGGCAACGCCACCATGGTCATCGTCGGCAACGTCAAGGCGGCCGACGTCTTCGCCATTGCCGAAAAGGACTTCGGCACCATCCCCGCGCATGCCACGCCGCCGCCCGTCCGCACCAAGGAAATGCCGCAGCACGGCGAACGCCGGGTCGAGGTGCACAAGCCCGCCGAGCTGCCGCTGCAATTCATCGCCTGGCACACGGTCGACGTGAAGAGCCCCGACTACTACCCGCTCACCGTGCTCGACAGCATCCTGACCACCGGCCAAAGCTCGCGCCTGTACCGTGCGCTGGTCGACGGCCAGCAACTGGCGCTCAGCATCGGCTCCGGCCAGGACGACACCATGGACCCGGGCCTGTTCACCATCCAGCAGCAGCCCCGCGCCGGCGTCGCTCCGCAGAAGGTCGAAGCCGCCATCTACGCTGAGCTCGACAAGCTGCGCACCGCGCCCGTCGATGCCGCAGAGCTCAGCAAGGCCAAGAACCAGATCATCGCCCAGCTCTACCGCGAGCAGCAGACCATCGCCGGCCGCGCCCAGGCCATCGGCGTCGCCGAGGTCTTCTTCGGCAGTTGGACCCACGTCAACGATCAGGAGAAGCTCATCAACGCCGTCACCGCCGCAGACGTCCAGCGCGTCCTGAACAAATACCTCATTCCCTCGAACCGCACCGTTGCCACGCTCGTCCCCGATGCCACCGCGGTCGATCCGTCTGCGCCCGCGCAGGGCACGCCCGAAGGAGGTGCGCAATGATCGCGCGTTTACTGGCAGTCACCGCCACCACCCTCACCCTGTCCGCGGCGGCACTCGCCCAATCCGCGCCACAGCCATCCGCGCAGCCTACCCAGCCTCCGTCTCAGCACATCGTCACGCCGCCGCCCAAGCCCTACGTCTTGCCAGCGTACGAGCGCTATGTCGCCCCCAACGGCATGACCATCCTCCTGCTCGAAAAGCATGAGGTGCCTCTGGTCGCCGTCAACCTCGTCCTGCGTTCCGGTTCCGTCGCCGATCCCGTCGGTAAGGAAGGCCTCGCCTCCATCACCGCCGCTCTCCTGCGCCGTGGCACCGCCTCGCACACCGCGGAGCAGTTCTCGAACGCCATCGACAGCATAGGCATGCAGTACGGCGCGGGCGTCCTGCTCGACTCGTCCCAGGTCTCGACCAACTTCCTCAAGAAGGACCAGGCCACCGCGCTCGCGCTGTTCACTGACACCGTGTTGCACCCCACCTTCCCAGAGGCGGAGTTCACCAAGCTGCTCGCCCAGCGGCAGGACGCCGTGCGCTCCGCCAAGGACAATCCACAGGCCGTCCTCGGCTTCTACTACCGGGCCTTTCTCTACGGCAACAATCCATACGGCCGTCCCTCCAGCGGAGACGAAAACTCCCTGAAGCACATCACCCGCGAGGACGTGCTCGCGTTCTACAAGACCAACTACACCCCGGCGAACGCCATCCTTGCCGTCTCCGGCGACTTCGACGCCCGCGCCATGCGCTCGGCTCTCGATGCCGCATTTGCCGGCTGGCAGGGCAAGGCACCCGCGCCCGCACCGCTCACCGCCATGGCACCGCTCAAGGGTCGCCGCGTGCTGCTGGTCGACAAGCCGGACGCCACGCAGTCCTACTTCGCAGTCGGCAACATCGGCATCAACGCCACCGACCCCGATCGCGGCCAGCTTGATGTGGTCAACGAACTCTTCGGCGGCCGCTTCACTTCGCTGCTCAACACGGAGCTCCGCATCAAGACCGGCTACACCTACGGCGCCAGCTCCAGCTTCAGCGAAAACCGCGTCGCCGGCCCCTTCACCATCGCTACGTTTACCCGCAACGCGACCACCGGTCCTGCCATCGACAAAACGCTCGAAGTCCTCGACACGGCGCGTGCGCAGGGCTTCACCAGCAACCAGCTCCTCAGCGCCAAGAACACCATCGCCGGCACGCTTCCGCCAGAGCTCGAAACCGCTCAGGCTGTCGCCGCCACGCTCGCCCGCAACGAGCTCTATGGCATCACCCGCGATGCCTTCAACCAGAGTCTTGTTAAGACACAACAGACCACGCCGGACGACGCAAAGCGCCTGCTCGCCCACGACTACCCCGACAGCAAAGACCTCGTTCTCGTCGTCGTAGGCAAAGCCGCGGAGATCCGGCCCGCGATCCAGAAGTACAGCCCCAACATCACCGAGCGCAAAATCAGCGACCCCGGCTTCTAACCCGCACTTCCACTCAGACCACCGGCCCCACCTTGCGCGGTCTCTCAGCGCGCAAGGTGGGGTTCTCACTTTCGGCGCACCTTCCACAAGCAAGACCTAAGTCCTAGGCAAGCCGGTTGCATTCCGGTCTACCATCCAAGGTGATGAACCGTAGAGACCTCCTGCTCGGCGCCTCCGCTCTCGCCACCACCTCCGCCCTGTCCGGCCAGTACAGCACCGCGGCCTTCTCCGGTCTCTCCGGCCGCCCTCCGGTTGCGAAGCGCCGCTTCACCTCCATCACGGTCGAGCGCGCCATCGAGAGCTTCCGCACCGCCACAAGCAGCACGGTTCTCCAGCAGACCTTCGAGAACTGCTTTCCCAACACGCTCGACACCACCGTCTTCCCGTCCACGCGCGACGGCCATCCCGACACCTACGTCATCACCGGTGACATCGATGCCATGTGGCTCCGCGATTCTGCCGCGCAGATGTGGGTCTACCTCCCGCTCACGCGCATCGACAAGACCGTCAGCGACCTGGTCGAGGGCGTTGTGCGTCACCACGCCCGCCTCGTCCTGCTCGACCCCTACGCCAACGCCTTTACCCGCCACCCCGGCGATCACGCGCTCGACTGGGCCCTGCACGACGACACCGACATGAAGCCCGGCGTCGCCGAGCGCAAGTGGGAGATCGACTCGCTCTGCTACGTAGTCCGCCTCGCGCACGGCTTCTGGAAGGCCTCCAACAATCCCGCCGCCTTCGACGACACCTGGCACCAGGCCGCGCGCCGCATCGTCCAGACCTTCCGCGAACAGCAGCGCAAGGAGAACCTCGGCCCCTATCACTTCCAGCGCGCCGCCGCGAACCCCACCGACTCGCTGCCCCTCGGCGGCTATGGAAATCCCACCCGCCCTAACGGCCTCATCTGCTCCGGCTTCCGCCCGTCCGACGACGCCTGCATCTTCCCGCAATTCATCCCTGCCAACCTGTTCGCCGCCGTCACGCTAGACCGCATCGCAGAGATCGCCTCCACCGTCCTGCACGACGACGCCCTCGCCAGTGAAGCCAAGTCCTTCGCCGGCGAGGTGCGCCAAGCGGTCCAGGCGCACGGCATCATCCAGCACCCCAAGCACGGCCAGATCTACGCGTACGAGGTCGACGGCTACGGCAACTCGGTCGCCATGGACGACGCCAATGCCCCCGGCCTCGCTTCGCTCGCCTACCTGCAACTCGTGCCGCAGAACGATCCGCTCTACCAGCGCACGCGCGCCTTCGCGCTCAGCTTCGACAACCCCTACTTCTTCCGCGGCTCAGCAGGCGAGGGAATCGGCGGCCCGCACATCGGCCTCGGCCACATCTGGCCTATGGCCATCCTCTTCCGCGCGCTCACCAGCTCCAGCGACGCCGAAATCACGCAGTGCCTCCGTACCCTCGTGAACACCACCAACGGCACACACTTCATGCACGAGTCGTTCTACAAGGACGACCCCAGCAAGTACACCCGCCCCTGGTTCGCCTGGGCCAACGGCCTCTTCGGCGAACTCTGCCTCAAGCTGCAAGCCGAACGCCCGCAACTCCTCCGCAACTTCAGCGCGTAGCCGGCCTCAAGCGCTGGAGGTAGCGGACAGACGACAGCCACTTGTTCCAGCGCACCAGACATTCCGCTATTTCATCGTGAGATCTGCGGCACGGACGGATCCTCGCCGCTCATCGCCTTTGGGGCGGCGAGCGTGCTCAGTTTCGACTTCGCGATCTTCAGCACCACACCCGCGTTCCTGTCCGCGACTTCGCTCACGTGGTAGTCAGCGGCGACGCCCAAAAACTGCGACGTCTCAGACGGCGTCAGCTTGTACTGGTCCATAATCCAGCCCGCCATGTTGCTCGTCGCGTCACGGAACGCATCGTCGATCGAACCGTCAAGTCCCATCGCGATGATCTCCGTCGGCGTCTCGATGCGGTTGTGTATGCGCTTCCCTCGAATCAAGTCCACCGTGACTTCCACGTCCATCGACGTTTCCAGCGCATTGCCGTTCAACTCGCCGTCGCCCTGCAGAGCGTGACCATCACCAACGTAGAGCAGCGCGCCGGGGACGCTCACCGGCAGGTACAGCGTCGCACCATCCGTCACACCGTTGAAGTCCATGTTGCCACCAAAGCTGCCGCTGTCCTGCGTCCGCGGAGCAGATCCGCCAGGCCCAACCGCCGTCGCAACGCAACCCAGCATCGGGCTCACCGGGATCGCAAACGTCCGCATGTGCTCCCCGGGCTTGTCGGGAGAAGCTGTGCCCTTCGCCAGATCCAGATGCCACTTGATGTTGTTGTGATTGTCCTTCATCCTGACCGCAAGGTCGGCGCTCAGTGCCCGCGGATCAAGGTTGTCGTCCGACTCGGCCCAATCCCGGTTCAGCTTCAGGTGCACAATGCGCACCACCAGCGTGTCGCCCGGCTCAGCGCCATTCACGTAGAACGGCCCGGTCTGCGGATTCCCGCCGGCCACGCGTTTGTCGCCATGCTCGTCATTCCCACCGGCATCCACTGTCGTCGTGTGAATGGTGTCTCCGGGATTCACCGTAAGCACCACTGGATGCAAGGGTGAATAGTCCCGGTAAAACACGGTCGGGACAAACTCGTGTCGTTTCGGCGTCCCGCTTGTCACCCGCGGCGACAGCACAGCCACAAAGGTGAGGCGGTCCGAGTGGGCCGGGTTGTGCGCGTCGGTTGAGAGAAGTGTTCCGGTCAGCTTGCCATCCGCAAGCGTTGCGTTCACCTCGCCGGTGTTGTTGTCTTCGTCGCGCGCGGTGAAGTGAACGGATTGAGCGTGCACCTCGCCATGCAACGCGTCTCCGCCGATCTTGCCGGTAAGTTGACTACCCTTCTCCACCAGGTCCAACGGCATGTAGAAGGTCGTGCCGTGATTGTCGCCTGTCATCAGCCAGTGGCCGGTCAGGGCAGTGGGCGACTGGGCGAGCCCGCACGGAGCAAGAGCGCTCAACAGAATCAGGCTGATCGAACGAATCATGTTCCCTCACGAGGCAAAGAGCGCTGAGACACTCTACGCGATGCAGCAGGGAATCGTTCCCGCTCAGAAGCAGGAATCTCCTTGAAGGTCTATCTCCGCTTCTGTCCACGCCAGCACCAAAGCAAAGCGGGAGGCGCATAGCGCCTCCCACTTCCCGAAACTTGAACGGATTTACTTCAGTTCGTAACCGGCAAAGAAGTACCCAATCTCAAATGCGGCCGTATCTTCCGCATCCGATCCGTGGATCGCATTCTCACCGATGGACGTCGCAAACTTCTTGCGGATGGTGCCTTCCTCGGCGTTGGCCGGGTTGGTCGCGCCCATCACCTTGCGCAGGTCGGCAATCGCGTTGTCCTTCTCCAACACCATCGGAAAAATCGGTCCGCTGGCCATGAACTTGGTCAGTTCGCCAAAGAACGGGCGCTCGGCGTGCACGTGGTAGAAGCCCTCGGCCTGCTCCACGCTCAGCGACATCTTCTTGATGGCGACAATCTTGAATCCGGCCTTTTCGATCTCGGCCAGAATGGCGCCGGTATGGCCGTTGCGGACTGCGTCCGGCTTAACAATGCTGAAGGTGCGCTGCGACATGATGCTCCTGCGACTGGAAGTAGGGTTTTCTTATTGTATCGTCGCAGCCTGCGGGGCCTGATCCTGGCTCGGTATGAACAGCGAAAACGTCGTCCCCGAAGGCTTGCCGAGGGGGTTATTCGCATGACAAGAGCGCACCATGAGCTTGCCACCCTGCCGCTCCGCGAGCGTGTGTGAAATCCATAGCCCCAGGCCGGAACCCGAAGCGCCCTTGGTCGTATAGAACGGCTCGAAGATGTGAGCCGCGGTCTCCGGGCTCATGCCGTGCCCGCTGTCGATCACAGAAATGCGAAGCCCCTTGCGCCCCGTGCGAGGGCAGATTGCGGGCCGCGTGCGAACGCGCAGGTCGCCGCCCCGCTGCATGGCGTCGATCGCATTGCCGATCAGGTTGTTCAGGATCTGCCGGACGTCTCCCTCGAACGTCTTCACCGGCGGGGCCGCGTCGTAGTCCGTAGACACCTGCACCCGCGACGACTTCAGCTTGCCCGCATACAGCGCCAGCACCGGATCCACCAGTTGCTTGGGCGTGCGGTGTACCGCTTCCACCGCGTGGCGATGAAAGCGCAACGTCTCCGACGCAATCCGCGACACGCGCGACAGCTCAGTCTCCGCCGTCTCAATGTAGCTGCGCGACTCTTCCGACAACTCCGGCGCGCCGTGCAGCAGGTACAACAGGTTAGTCACCGCCTCCAGCGGATTGTTGATCTCGTGCGAGATGGAGGCGGCCAGCCGTCCCACCGCGGCCATCTTGTCCGACTCCACCAGCGCCTGCTGCGACAGGGTCTGCTCCGTCACGTTCTGCGCGGTCACCAGCAGTTCGCGAGTTGGCAGTCGCTTCAGTGACCAGTTCCAATAGGTGCGACCATTCGGCAGGGTGTCATAGGCATACGCTGACGCCTGGAACGGAACCCCGGTCCGCTGCACCTCGCGCAGGATCGCTTCCACTTCGGGCGAGGCAGACACTACCTCCAGGAACGATACGCCAGGCGCAGGTACGGGAGCCCCGGCGCTACGCAGCATCACCTCATATGCGGGATTGTGCCAGCGGAAGCGCAGGTTTTCGTCCAGCACCGCAATCCCCACGGGCGTTGTCTGAACCACGGAGTCGAGCAGGTCCTGCTGTTCCCGAATTTGAGCTGCGGCTGTGTGCTCCAACTGCGATGCGATGTACCGCTGCCGATTGGCCTCGGCCAGGGCCATCTCGCGCTCCATGCGCGAGGCCACGTCTCTCTGCCTCAGCACTTCGGCCGCCTCTTCCTGCAAGGAGAGGAGAGACGCCTCGGCCTGTTGCTGCGGCCGCAGGTCTTTCATCGTGATCACGGAGCCGGCCTCGCCACCCATGGTGACCGCCGCCACGCTGCACTCCACCGGCAGCGCCTCCCCGGCACGCGACCACATCACTTCCAGAATGCCGGTCACCGTGTTTCCGGGGCGGATCTCACCGACGAGCCTGCACTCTTCCTGCGGAAAGGGGCTTCCGTCCGGCCGCCGGTTGTGCAGCACCTCGTGCAGGTTCCGACCGAGCAGTTCCGCCTGCGAGTAGCCGAACAGGCGCTCTGCCGCGCGATTGAAACGGCGGCATTCGCCTTTGCGATTCACGCAATAGATGGGTGTGTCGATCTGGTCTAGCAGACCATCGTCGGACCACACCGGCACCTTTGCCGTCTCGCTTCCGGATTGGACTTGCTCGGATCCCATCATGCTTGCGGAATAACGTCCGCAAATGGTGGGATGCACGGAAGCTGCAGCAGTTTGACTGCAGGCAGAAAACAGAAATCCGACATTCGTTCCAGCAGCAAAGGCCTGCTACCGTGCAGGAACGCCGCATATTGTCGCTCGTGGGCGACGCAGTTCGAGGAAGACCGAGGCTACCCCTTGCCCAGAACTCGAGCCATGGTCTCGCCGATCTCTGCCGGCGACTTCACCACGTGGATGCCTGCCTCGGCCATCGCCGCCATCTTGCTCTCGGCCGTGCCCTCGCCACCGCTGATGATCGCGCCCGCGTGACCCATGCGGCGTCCAGGAGGCGCGGTCTGCCCCGCGATAAAGCCGACCACCGGCTTCTTCACGTTCTCCTTGATGTACGCCGCAGCGGCCTCTTCCGCCGTCCCGCCGATCTCGCCGATCATGATGATCGCCTCGGTCTCGGGGTCTTCGTTCAGCAGCTTCAGCGCCGCCACGTGGTTGGTCCCAATGATCGGGTCGCCACCGATGCCGATCGCGGTCGACTGCCCGATGCCGCGCGTCGTCAACTGATAGACGGCCTCGTAGGTCAGCGTGCCCGACCGCGATACAATCCCCACGTTGCCTTCCTTGTGGATGCGGCCCGGCATAATGCCGACCTTGGCCTTGCCCGGCGAGATCACGCCCGGGCAGTTCGGCCCAACCAGCCGCGACTTCGACGCCTTCACCACGTCCCACGCCTTCACCATGTCCAGCGTCGGAATGCCTTCCGTGATGCAGATCACGAGCGGCAGCTCCGCCGCAACGGCCTCCAGGATGCCGTCGGCAGCGAACGGTGGCGGCACAAAGATGACCGACACATTCGCGCCCGTCTCCTTCACCGCTTCCTGAACGGTGTTGAACACAGGGAAGCCCTCAACCGTCGTGCCACCCTTACCCGGCGTCACACCGCCCACAACATTCGTGCCGTACTCCGCACATCCCTTGGCGTGGAACAACCCCTCCCGCCCGGTAATGCCCTGCACAATCAGCCGCGTGTTCTTAT
The DNA here is from genome assembly GCF_025685415.1 of Terriglobus aquaticus. Lineage (NCBI taxonomy): Bacteria > Pseudomonadati > Acidobacteriota > Terriglobia > Terriglobales > Acidobacteriaceae > Terriglobus > Terriglobus aquaticus. The sequence continues at coordinate 2,035,967 of NZ_JAGSYB010000001.1, read as the reverse complement.
CAACCAAAACCGCCATTACTTGCTCCCGTTCGCGGCTTCGACCGCCAGCTTTGCTGCTTCCGCCATGGTTTCGCCAACCGCGTACTTGATCCCTGACTCTTGCAGAATCTTGCGACCCTCTTCCACGTTGGTCCCCTCAAGCCGCAGAACAAGAGGCAGCGTGACGTTCAGGTTCTTTGCTGCCGCAACCACCGCAGTCGCCAGCACATCCACGCGCAGAATGCCGCCAAAGATGTTGATGAAGATGCACTTCACGTTCTTGTCTGCCAGCAGAATCGCGAACGCTGCCTCAATCTGCTGCTGGTTCGCGCCGCCGCCCACATCCAGAAAGTTCGCCGGCGATCCGCCCGCGTACTGGATGATGTCCATCGTCGCCATCGCCAGGCCCGCACCGTTCACCATGCAGGCAATGTTGCCGTCCAGCTTGATGTAGTTCAGCGAATCCTTGCTCGCTTCCACTTCAAGCGGATCTTCCTCCGCGATGTCGCGCAGCTCTTTCAGGTCCTTGTGCCGATACAGGGCGTTGTCGTCGAAGTTGATCTTGCAATCCAGCGCCAGCAGCTTGCCGTCCTTCGTCGTGACCAGCGGATTGATCTCCATCAGCGAGCAATCCGTCTCGACGAACGCCTTGTACAACCCCAGCATGAAGCCGACCGCCTGGTTGATCTGCGGCCCGCTCAGCCCCAGCTTGAACGCCAGGTTGCGCGCCTGCCACGGCTGCAGTCCCAGCGCCGGCTCGATCGCTTCCTTATAGATGGCCTCCGGCGTCTTCGCCGCGACCTCTTCAATCTCCATGCCGCCGGCCTGCGACGCCATCATCGTCAGCTTGCTCGTCGCGCGGTCCAGCACAATGCCCAGGTAAAGCTCGCGCTCGATCGCCGATCCCTGCTCGATCAACAGACGCTGCACCTTCTGTCCCGCGGGCCCGGTCTGGTGCGTCACCAGCTGCATGCCCAGGATCGCCTTGGCCGCCGCATTCGCGCCTTCCAGGTCCTTGGTCACCTTCACGCCGCCGCCCTTGCCGCGTCCACCGGCGTGGATCTGCGCCTTGACCACGACCACCGGATTGCCGCCGCTGAACAGCTTCTTGCTTTCGGTGTCGGCCTGCTCCAGCGTCGTCACCATCTCGCCATCGGGCACGGGAACGCCGTACTTCCGCAGGATCTCTTTCGCCTGGTACTCGTGAATCTTCATTGCCGTACAGCTCCCGCCCGCGTTCAACGCGGAGACGGCTCAAGGGTACCGCACCCAAAAGTACGACCGGCAAACGAACTCCGCACATCAGTGCGGTTATCGCAACGCCACCGCGCACAATGGGACAATACATCAGAATGACCGCGGATCAACTGCTGCTCAGCGTTACGGCCGAAAGCGAAGCTCTGTCGCTCGACGACGCCCGCGACCTCATGCAATCCCTGCTCGCCGGTGAGTTCTCCCCGCAGGAGATGACGGACCTCCTCACCGCCTTGCACGAGCGTGGCGAAACCGCCGCCGAACTCGCCGGCTTCGCCCAGGCCATGCGCGAGGCCTCCATCACCCTCCCGCTCACCGACGCCGAGCGCGACACCCTCGTCGACACTTGCGGCACCGGCGGCGACGCAAGCGGCACCTTCAATATCTCCACCGCCACGGCGCTCGTCGCGGCGGCCGCCGGCGCCCGCGTCGCCAAGCACGGCAACCGCAGCATCACCTCGCGCTGCGGCTCGGCCGACGTGCTCGAAGCTCTCGGCATCCCCATCGAGCACACGCCCGAATCCGCCGCCGAAGCTATCCGCCGTCACGGTTTCGCGTTCCTCCTCGCCACCCGCATGCACCCCGCCATGCGCATCGTCGCGCCGGTGCGCCGCGCCCTTCCGTTCCGCACCGTCTTCAACCTGCTCGGCCCCATGACCAACCCTGCGGGCGCTCGCCGCCAGGTGCTCGGCGTCTACTCGGCACAGGCCGTCCCGCTCGTCGCCGAGGCCCTCGCCACCTCCGCCCACATGCACAGCGCCATGGTGGTCCACGGCGAAGGCGCAACCGGTGGTCTCGACGAACTCGCACTCTCCGGCCCTAGCACCGTCGCCACCGTGCACGGCCCCGAGGTCCACGTGCAGACGCTGCGCCCCGAGGACGCCGGCCTCACGCCCTCCACTGACTTTCTCCAGGGCGGTGACGCCCGCGAAAACGCCGCCATCCTGCTCGAAATCTTCGCCGCCGGAAGCCCCGGCTCCGCAAGCTCACCTCGCCGGGACATCGTCCTTCTCAACGCAGCCGCCGTCCTGCAAATTGCAGGCATCGCGGACTCGCTCGTTCACGGCAGAGAGCTCGCGGCCCACGCCATCGACTCCGGCGCCGTCACCCGCCTTATCAACGCGCTCCGCGGTTAGCGAATCCCGCGAATCGCTATGGAATACTTGCCCGCATGATCGTCCGCGACCGCCCCAGTGTGTGGCAGCTCTTCGTCATATACCGGCTGTCCATTCTGCGCCAGATCGTCTGGCAGGTGCTCAGTGTCGCGGCGTTCTCCGCGTGGGTCGTGGCAGCCAGCCAGCGCTGGCCTGCCACCTTCCGCAGCTTCAGCGTGGCTCCGTTCACTCTGCTCGGCATCGCGCTTTCCATCTTTCTTGGCTTCCGCAACAGCGCCTGCTACGAGCGCTGGTGGGAGGCGCGGCGCCAACTCGGCGCACTCATCGGCGTCCAGCGTTCCCTGGCTCGCCTCACCCGGCAGACCGCTCCTGACTCAGACCAGGCGCTAGCCGAGAACGCCATCTTGCATCAAATCGCTTACACCTATAGCCTCATGGCGCACCTGCGCGATCAGCCCACGCCTGCAGAGGCAGCCGCGTACGCTCTACCGCCGCCCGCGTCAGCCGTCACTCTGCGCAATCTGCCCGACAGCATGTTGCAACAGCTTGCGGCCGTTTACGCCTCCATGATGCGCCGCGGCAACTTCGGCGAGATGCTGTACTGCCGTTTCGACGAGCGTCTCACGGAACTGGCTGCGATCCAGGTCGCCTGTGAACGCATCAAGGGCACACCCACTCCGTTCACCTACACGCTTCTGCTCCATCGCACCGCCTACGCCTTCTGTTTCCTGCTGCCATTCGGCCTGGCGCAGACGTTCCACTACGGCACCATCCTGTTCTGCTCCCTCGTCGCCTATGCCTTCTTCGGGCTGGACACGCTGGGCGACGACCTTCAGGAGCCCTTCGGCAACGGCCTCAACGCTCTTCCGCTATCCGCGATGGCCCGCACGGTTGAGATCAGCCTGCTCCAGATTCTGGGCAGAACTCCTCTCCCGCTGCCGTTGCAGCCCATCGACAGCATCTTGCGCTAGAACACGCGGCTCCACCGACTGCCGAAGTGCGTCGTTCCGGTGCGTCGCTTCAAGGCATACAGCGCGGGGGACGCGGCGCGCATCCCTTCACCATCCATGCTTCCCATCCTGCAGCGGCGCTTCCGTGCGCTGGAGAACAGCAAGTCCGCCATGCTCGATCAACTGAGCGGGATTCCGGCGGCGCGCCTGAACGAGCGCCCCTCCGCCAATAGCTGGTCCGCGGCCGAACTGATCAGCCATGTCGCCAACGTGGAGCGCGAAGTGCTGGAAGCCGTCAAGCACAAGATGGCCGAGACCGACGAAGCCTCCATCAAGCTGCGCGACCGTGTGGGTTCGCTCATCGTGCGCAACGTCATGCGCGCACCCCTGCGGGTCAAGGTTCCGGCGGAAGTTCCCGGTGTCCTCCCCGACGAGAACGCCAACGCCGACCAGGCCATGGCGGAGTGGCAGTCCATCCGCGAGCAGTGGCGCAGCTTTCTCGAGCACGCGCGTGGGCCGCAACTCAAATCTCCCGTCTTTGCCCACCCCAAGGGCGCATGGTTCACCCTGCCGGAGACTGTCCTCTTTCTCCGTCTGCACCACGACCACCATCGCGCCCAGATCGGCCGCATCGCCCGTGCCCTGTCTGCGCGCGAACCCGTTTGCGTGGCGTAAAAGCCCGCTGTGCAGCAGTTGTGGACGTCGCGGCGCCAGCCGACGTATCATCCGGCACACTGCACCATCTCACCCGGTCTGCCCATCCGCTTCGCCAGCGTGCGCACGATGCCAATCGCGCCGCCCACAGGTTTGCAGCAGCTTTCAGGAGACCGTCTTCATGTCATTCCGGCATCACGCACGTCTGTCCCTTGCAGCAATTTCCGGCTTCGCCATCGCCTCGTCCGCGGCCTCTGCACAAGGCTCACTCGCCGCTCGCACCCTCATCCGCGGCCCCATTCAGGAAGACGTCCGCACTGTCCTTGCCGGCAACGTGCGCTCCGCGGCCGCAGACCCCGCCAACGACCGCGGTGAAGCCAACGCGACGCTTCCCCTGGAACACATGATCCTGCAGCTCAAGCGCTCGCCCCAGCAGGAAGCCGCCCTCGACGCCTACATCGCAACGCTCAACGACAGCACCTCGTCCAACTACCACCACTGGCTCACCGCCGCTCAGCTTGGCAGCGAATACGGCCCGGCAGAGGCCGACATCGCGGCCGTGACCGGGTGGCTCAAGTCGCAGGGCTTCAGCGTCAACTCGGTCGCCGCCACCGGCATGACCATCGACTTCTCGGGCACCGCGGGCCAGGTTAAGTCTGCCTTCCGCACTTCCATGCATCGCCTCTCGGTCGACGGCGCCAACCACCTCGCCAATACCAGCGATCCGTCCATTCCCAGCGCGATCGCCGGAGTCGTCGAAGGCATCGCCAGCCTCAACGACTTCCGTCCGCACCAGCTTCACCACGCCATCCACCCCTCGCACTTCGACCCACGCACCGGCCAGCAGACCACTGAAGGTACCGCCGTCTCCGCCGCCGGCGCGGTCCATCCCGACTACACCTATACCTCCAGCGGCAGCACCTACCAGGCGGTCGTCCCCGGCGATCTGGCCACCATCTACAACCTGAACCCGCTCTTCTCGTCCGGCGTCTCGGGCCAGGGCCAGACCATCGTCGTCATCGAAGACACCAACGTCTACTCGACGGCCGACTGGACGACCTTCCGCAAGACGTTCGGCTTGTCCTCCTACACCTCTGGCTCCTTCACCCAGCAGCATCCCGGCAACTGCACCAACCCGGGCGTTAACGCCGCCGACGGCGAAGCGATTCTCGACGCAGAGTGGGCCTCCGCCGCCGCTCCGTCCGCCGCCATCGTGCTCGCCTCCTGTGCGGACACCAGCACCACTTTTGGCGGCCTCATCGCGCTCAACAACCTCATCAACTCGTCGAACCCGCCCAAGATCGTCTCCATCAGCTACGGCGAGTCGGAGAGCGAGAACGGCGCATCTGCCAACGCCGCCTACGCCTCGGCCTATAAGAACGCCGTCGCGGAAGGCATCTCCGTCTTCGTGTCCTCCGGCGATGAGGGCGCAGCCAGCTCTGACGCCAACGCCACCAAGGCGACGCACGGCATTGCCGTCTCCGGCTTTGCCAGCACGCCCTACAACGTAGCCGTCGGCGGCACCGACTTCGGCGACACCTACGCCGGCACCAACTCCAGCTACTGGAACTCCACCAACACCAGCACCTTTGCCTCGGCCAAGAGCTACATCCCTGAGATCCCGTGGAATGACTCCTGCGCTTCGCAGCTCATCGCCAGTAAGTCCGGTTACTCCACCACCTACGGCACCTCGGGCTTCTGCAACTCAACGACCGGCAAGCAGTACTACCTCACCACGGGCTCCGGCTCGGGCGGGCCGTCCGGCTGCGCCACCGGCAAGGCTTCGACCACCGGCGTGGTCAGCGGCACCTGCAAGGGAACGGCAAAGCCCAGCTTCCAGACGGGTCTGCTCGGCGTCCCCTCCGACGGCGTGCGTGACATCCCAGACGTAAGCCTCTTCGCCGCCAACGGCGTCTGGGGCCACTACTACGTCTACTGCTACACCGACACCGCAAACGGCGGCACCTCCTGCTCGGGCGCTCCCAGCACCTGGTCGGGCGCCGGTGGCACCTCATTCGCGTCGCCCATCATGGCTGCCATGCAGGCGCTGGTAAACCAGAAGACCGGCTCCGCCTGGGGCAATCCCAACCCCACTTACTACAACCTGGCAAGGGCTGAATACGGAAGCACCGGCAATAGCAATTGCAACTCCACCAACGGCGCCTCCGGCACCTCCGGCTGCACGTTCTACGACGTCAAGCAGGGCGACATCGACGTGAACTGCACCGGCACCCACAACTGCTACCGTCCCAGCGGAACCAACGGCGTCCTCTCTACTTCCACCACCAGCTACCAGCCGGCCTACGGCACCACCACCGGCTGGGACTTCGCCACCGGCATCGGCACAGTCAACGCCTACAACCTCGTAGTCAACTGGGGCACCGTCAGCCACTAAGTGCGCCCCATCGGCCACCGACGCGCCTCCCATCACCCCCATGCAGTGTCATCCTGAGCGAAGCGAAGGACCTGCTTTCCTCCGCACCGGCACTGAACCAACAACAAACGGGGCACTCAAATCGAGTGCCCCGTTCGCTTGCAACCAACACACTCCAAACTAAGCCGCTTCCGCCACCATCTCCGCCTCATCCTCCACAATCTCGCCAGCATCCTCTACCGGTGCATCCAGCTTGATCGCGTACCGCGCCGCCAGGTCCGGCGCATACTTCGCAATGTCATTCCGCAGCCGCAACAGCGACAAATCCTTCGCCTTCGACTCCAGCATGATGTCCGTGTCCAAATGCTGAATCGATCGCAGAAACGTGATCGTCTCAAACGGGTTGTTGAAGTCCGCATGCCCGGTCCAGATCGGCGGCTGCAGCACCGTCTCAATCAGCCCGGTCTTTTTGCTCTTGCGCTTGATCTCGCGCATCTCCGTCCGCGCGCAACTGTAGTGCATCTTCGGCCGCACACCGTCAGGCCACGTCTTCAGAAAGCGCTCCAGCGTCTCCACCATGCCCAACCCCTCCGGGTTGAAACACCAGTGATGCTGATAGTCAAACACGCACTTGACTCCCGTCCGCTCGTGCACACTCAGCACATCCGCTGCGCTGAAGCGAATGTCATCGTTCTCCAGCACCAACCGCCGCTGCACACGCTCACTCAGCCGCGGCCACGTCTTAACCCAGTTCGCCGTGCCCACCTCGCGGTTGCCGTAGGCTCCGCCCACGTGAACGACCATCACCGCCTCAGGCCCTAGCTCCATGTAATCCAGCATGGTCGCCTGCGACTCCAAATCTGCAATCGACTTCTTCGTCAGCGTCTCGTTGTCACTGTTCAGCACAATGTACTGCGACGGATGAAAGCTCAGCCGCAGTCCCTGCGCGCGAGCCATGCGGCCCACGTGTGCCAGATCGTCGCGACTCTCCTCCACCATTCCGTGGAACTGCGGCATGTCCGGATGCGTGTGGTACGGCGCCAGGTCGCTCGACATGCGATACATGCGAATGTCGTGCTTGCGCAGGTACGCAAAGATGTCGCACAGGTACCCCAGCGACACCCGCAGATGCGGATTCAGCCGCCACCCGCGCGTGTCGTTGCTCTTCAGGCCCGGCGCACCCATCACCTTCACCGGGAATCCCAGCCGCATCGCCTCGGCAGGGAAGGGCGGCATCGTCAACCCGTCGGCGTCCGTCGCAGGCATCCGGCAGTAACTCATCGGATCGATCAGCCGCCGCTCCGCCTCTTCGGCAGCTTCCTGTTTCTGCCGCTCGCGTGCAGCCTTCATCGCCGCTTTCTTCTTAGTAACCTTCTCCTTGGCCTTGCGCTTCGCCTCACGCTCCTGCTGCGCCGGCGTCAACTCCTTCGCGGCCTTCTTCGCTGCTGCCTTCTTCGCTGCTGCCTTCTTCGCTGCTGCCTTCTTCGCTGCCATCTCCGGTCAGATGCGCCACGCGCCGCTGGCGAAAGCCTGCGAAATCCGGGTGAAATCGCCCCATGAGAAAATAAATAGGAATGATATCCGTCTCCGGCGTCACCATGCGATACGGCTCGAAGATCCTTTTCGAGGACGTATCCACCCAGTTCATTGCAGGCCGTCGCTACGGCCTCACCGGCCCCAACGGCGCCGGCAAGTCCACCTTCATGAAGTGCCTCACCGGCGAGATCGAGGCCCAGAAGGGAACCGTCATCCGTCCGCGCAAGCTCGGCATCCTGCGCCAGGACCAGTACCAGTTCGACAACTACCGCGTCATCGACACCGTCATCATGGGCAACGCCCCCCTGTGGGCCGCCCTGGAAGAGCGTGAGGCCCTCTACAACAAAGCCGAGCTCTCCGACGAAGACGGCATGCGCCTCGGCGAACTCGAAGGCACCGTCGCCGAGGAAAACGGCTACGAAGCCGAGTCCGACGCCGCCATTCTGCTCCAGGGCCTCGACATCCCCAACGACGTCCACGAGCGCAAGATGTCCGAGCTCCAGGGCGGTCAGAAAGTCCGCGTCCTTCTAGCGCAGGCACTCTTCGGCGACCCCGAAGCCCTGCTCCTGGACGAACCGACAAACTACCTCGATCTCGAATCCATCCACTGGCTCCAGGACTTCCTGCTCAACTATCGCGGCACGCTCATCACCATCTCGCACGACCGCCACTTCCTCAACGCGGTCTGCACCCACATCGCCGACATCGACTATCAGACGATCATCACGTACCCCGGCGGCTACGACGACATGGTGCTCCAGAAGACCAGCGTCCGCACCCGCATCGAGTCGCAGAACGAGGAGCGCGAAAAGAAGATCGCTCAACTCAACGACTTCATCGCTCGCTTCTCTGCCGGTACGCGTTCGTCCCAGGTCAACAGCCGCAAGAAGGAAGTGGAGCGCCTCGCCACCACTGAACTCGCGCGCTCCAACATCCAGCGCCCCTACATCCGCTTTGACCAGGCGCGCCCTTCCGGCAAGCACGTGCTCGAAGTAAACGCGGTCACGCACACCTATGACACGCCGGCGCCTGACGGCACCACCGGCCCGGTCTTCCAGCCCTTCACCTCTGCCCTCATGCGCGGCGACAAGGTCATGCTCATGGGTCGCAACGGCACCGGCAAGACCACGCTGATCAAGTCGCTGCTCTCCGGCATGCCCGACGTGCAGGACAGCGATTTCCCGCGCTCTCAGGGAGAGGTCAAATGGGGCCACGAGGCCCAGATCGGCTACTTCGCGCAGGACCACACCGCCGCCATCCCCGACGGCACCACCGTCGCCGAGTGGCTGCACTCCTGGGACCCCAAGAAGTCCACGGAAGAGATCCGCGGCATCCTCGGCCAAATGCTCTTCCGCGGCGAAGAAGGCATGAAGAAGACCGACGCACTCTCCGGTGGCGAAGCAGCCCGCCTGCTCTTCTGCAAACTCATGCTGCAGAAGCCCAACATCCTCATCCTCGACGAGCCCACCAACCACCTCGACCTCGAGTCCATCAACGCTCTCAACCAGGCGCTGCAAAAATACGAGGGCACCGTCCTTCTCGTCACCCACGACCAGGACCTCATCGAAGAAGTCGGCACCCGCATCTGGCATTTCCAGAACGGCACCATCACCGACCACAAGGGACCCTACGAGGAATACCAGCAGCAACTCGCCCTCACCGCGCAATAAGTCGGCACCCAATAAAACCGAGGCCGCGGCGTTCATGCGCCGCGGCCTTGCAGTTTTCGCAACACAGACACATCTTCAGCACGCCGTCGCCGTGCCATCGCCCAGCGCCGCCGCAATCAGGTCCTTCAACCGGAACGACCCATCGCTCGCGGCATAACTCACCGACCGAGGCTTGCCCGCGCCCACATCGCGCGTCGGCGTCCACAGCGGATCCAGGCTCACAAAGGAGTACGAGTCGTACTGGATTAGCCCGGCAATTGTCTCGGCCACAATGCGTCCACCCACCGCGCCCAGCTTTGGCGTGTCGATGAACTTGTCGCCCTCGGTGGTCACCACCTTCACCTTCTCCACGTGGTGCCGCGTCTCCGCCAACGTATAGATCCACAGCGGACAATTGTTAGCAAAGCTGCCGTCGCCAAAGTCCGCATTCGAACCCTTCAGATCGGTCGGATCCCCAGTGAATTTGCCGATCTTGATCTCGTCATCCGTGAGCGGTATCACGCCCATCGCACGCGCAACATCCTGCCCGCTCGGCAGACGCATGCGCCAGCCACGCTGCAAATTCCGCAGCGCCAGAATGTTGGGATTGCTCGCCACGGAATCCGGCAGCGTCGACAGCCCACCCACCAGCGACGTATCGATCTTGTACGCCAGTTGCAGCCGGTTCCGATTGGCCGGCAGCGTCGGATCAGGATTGTCCACCAGCGTCCCGTATGCCAGTGGTGAAAGATCCGCAAACCGGTTCCAGTCGATCGCAAGATCACTCTGCGGCGGTTCGAAGCCGCGCAGGTCCGTCGCCTTGCCACCGGCCATCGACGGTCCCGCTGCAAAGATCGGCAGCAGAGCGTCATCGCCATCGTTCAACCGGTAGCCCGGCCGCACCATCGAGTGGCCAAACCGGTAGCACGCCGCTGAAAACTCCAGCGGCATATACGCCAGGTCCCGCGCATGAAAGAACTCCGTCGTGATGTTGGTGCGATGACCGTCAAAGCGCACCACCTTTTCCAGCACTTTCTTACTCACGATGCGCTCCAGAAAGTCGTGCAGCACCACCCACTGGTAGTGGAAGCGCACCTCCTGCTGCACGCGCTGGAACTGCCACGTGGGGTTGTCCTTCGCCACGCGGTTATGAAAACGGTGAAACAACCCCTGCATCTGCGACACGATCTTGTTTTCGTCGTTGCGCGGGTCGCCAATAATCGCGCGTCCGTTCGCGGCGCGCGGCAGGTCCGTCGCATTCGGATTCGTCGCCGCACCCGTCAGCGCAGTTCCGCGCACCAGTTGCGCTGCGTTCACGCCAGTGCCTGTGCAATACATGTATGGCTGGTCGTCCGGCCCGCGCCCATACACGTTATCCAGGTCGAACTTCGGCGTCCGGTAATCCTCCAGCGCATCCGGATCGTTCTGTTTCTGCAGACTGCTCGCCGGGTCAAACGTCAGGTCATGATCGATGAACTGCCCGAGGTACGTGTACGCCGCGGGTATGCCGCTCTCCTCCGCGTCGGGACCATCCTTTGCCGCAAAGTCACCGTTCATCTGCGACGCCAGAGCTGCGAAGTTGCTGTTGTTTGCTGCCTCGTCCGCACCGAAATCCGCTGCCGGCAGCGTTCGAAACATGCGTCCAAACGGTCCGTCAAACAGCAGGGAACCGCGGGACAGGTCTGCGCCGCGCACACCACCGTGTGCGCGTTTGATACGTGGTGGGTTCATAGATAACTCCTCAACGTGCGAGAAGGGCCGTAACAACTTCGCGCGGACAGCCGTACACCGCGAAACGAAACTGCTTGGAAGAAAGGGAGTGCCCGCAGTGTTACAGCACAGATCCGGGAAGAAATACTGCGGGCCACTCAGGGAACGGGCCACCGTGGATGCGTCGCGGGGGAGTCAGCAGCAGCAGACTGCAACGTGCGCGTCCTACTTGAAGCCGCGTGAAATCTAGCATGCACCCGGCGCGCTTACAATCAATTTCTGTCGGCTGCAGCGTGCTTTGTGCATTCCTGCAAACGCGCAAAAGGAGCGAGCCATGGCCTCAGAGGACTACGAACAGGACGAATCCCGCAACGTACTCGGTCAGCCCCTGCAGACCTGCGGCACTGACCCGGTCACGGGCTTCTACCGCGACGGCTGCTGCAACACCGGCCCCGACGACCGCGGCGTCCACACCGTCTGTGCCGTCGTCACCGACGAGTTCCTCGAAGCCTCCCGCCGCCTGGGCAACGACCTCATCACGCCGGCGCCCCACTTCGGCTTCCCCGGCCTGCACGCCGGCGACCGCTGGTGCGTCTGTGCTGCCCGCTGGCTTCAGGCTTACGAGGCCGGCTCGCCCTGCCCCATCGTCCTCGAGGCCACGCACGAGAACACCCTCCGCATCATCCCGTTCGAAATCCTCCTGCAGTACGCCGTCATCCCCGACAAGCTCGTCTAAAACACTTGGTACCTGCAGCACACCCAGGGCAGCCCGTTCGCGGGCTGCCATCTCTTTGCGCCACACGGGACCGGCCTACGCCATTCGCGCACAATTCATCCGCTTGGCTTGACATGGCGTTGCGGCTAACTCATCCTGAAGGCAACGCCTAAATCTGGGAACCGGTCGTGTGCAAACCCGCGCACAGCGCCAAAGAACCGGGCCCTCGCTCGTTCCGAACCATCGACTTTTTACCCCGGTGATCGTCGCTGATAGCCCCGGGTGCAAGCCTTCAGGAGCCAACCAGTTGAAGACCCATTGTTCCAAGCTGCGCGCGAGTGTATTCGTTGCCGCCCTCGCGGTTTCCGCCGTAACCGCCACCGGCTTCGCGCAAACCGCCGCTCTCGGTAACATCGCCGGCGTCGTCCGCGACGCAGCCGGTTCCGTCGTTCCCAGCGCCACCGTCACCGTCATCAACACCGGCACAGGCGCCAAGAAGGACCTCACCACCGACTCCGACGGCCACTACACCGCCACCTTCCTGCAGCCCGGCACCTACGAGGTCATCATCAGCGGCTCCGGATTCGGCCGCGTCGACCAGAAGAACGTGCAGGTCACCGTCGGCAACACCAACACCGTAGACGCCACGCTGCCCGCCGGCTCCGTATCGTCGGAGGTCACCGTCACCACCGATGCCGTTCTGGTCGACAGCGATCGCACCGACCAGTCCCAGGTCGTCGGCGAGCGCCTCGTCAACAACCTGCCCGTCAACGGCCGCCGTTTCGACAACTTCGTTCTGCTCACGCCCAACGTCGTCCCCGACGGCAACTCGGGCCTGCTCAGCTTCCGCGGCATCTCCGGCCTCTACAACACCAACCTGGTCGACGGCGCCAACAACAACCAGGCCTTCTTCTCTGAGGCTCGCGGCCGCTCCATCGGCGCTCCCTACGTCTTCCCCATCGACGCCATCCAGGAATTCCAGTCCGCCACCTCCAGCTACTCGGCCGAATTCGGCCAGGCCGCCGGCGGCGTCATCAACGCCATTACCAAGTCCGGCACCAACTCCTTCCACGGCGACGCCTACGAGTACTACCGCACACCCGGCTTCAATGCGCTTGATCCGCAGAACAAGTACCAGGGCCGCACCGGCAATAACCCCCTGTTGCTGCAGCAGCCCATCAAGACGCAGCACCAGTTCGGTGCAGCCGTCGGCGGACCCATCATCCGCGACAAGATGTTCTTCCACGCCGTGTACGACGGCTATCGTCGCCGCAACCCCATCACCTACCTGTCCACCTACAACACCGCGACGCAGAACATCTCGCAGCTCGTCGCCCTGTGCGACGGCCGCACCAGCAACTACCTGACCCGCGGCTCGGCGATCTTTCCTTCGGTGATCCCAAACATCACCGCAGCGCAGTGCAGCGCCGCCGTCAACTTCATCAACGGCACCCAGCTAGGGTCCTTCCAACGCAACACCAAGCAGGACATCTTCCTGCCGCGCCTCGATTTCCAGGCCACGTCCAAGACACACCTTTCGGCGTCCTTCCTCTTTGAAAACCTGCAGATTCCCAACGGCTACAACAGCAGCACCACCGTCAACAACGGTGGCGTCTCGCAGAACGGAACCATCAACTTCCACGAGCGCTTCCTGTTCGCCAACGCGGAAACCTCACTTTCCAGCACCGCGACCAACGTCGTGCACTTCCAGTGGTCGCGCGATCTGGAAACGGCGTCCACCAACTCCGGCGGCCCGGCCATCAACATCACCAATCTTGCTTCGTACGGCGAAACCAGCGCCCTTCCGCGCGGAGCCTTCCCGGATGAGCACCGCTGGCAGATCACCGACATCTACAACACCGTTCGTGGCAAGCACAACCTGAAGGTCGGCGTGGATATCAACCTCATCCACGAGCAGATCTCCAACCTCTTTCAGGGCGATGGTTCCTTCACCTACGGCACCGGCAGCACCGAGTTCAACTTCGCCAACTGGATCCAGGACGTGTACCAGGTCAACGGCGGCCGTCACTACAACAGCTTCACCCAGGTGAACGATCCCATCACCCACGTTGGTGCCGACGATTTCTGGAACAAGGATCTCGACATCTTCGTGCAGGACGACTGGAAGATCACGCCCAAGCTTCTGCTCAGCATGGGCGCGCGGTACGACGTCCAGCTTGTGCCTCAACCGGAACGTCCGAACACCTCTTCGCCTGTGGCGCAGACCTACACCAGCACCATCAACATCGATTACCACATGGCTGCGCCGCGCTTCGGCTTCGCGTGGACGCCGCACGAAGGTATGGTGGTGCGCGGCGGTTACGGCCTCTTCTTCGCGCTCACGTCGAACTCCACCTTCTACGCGAACCGCCGCGAGAACGGTGTCTTCCAGCAGCAGTTCAACGTAAACGCGATAACCAACCCGAATACGCCCTACGTGGCTGCCGGCACCGGCTGCACCCCCGCCGTCGGCACAAACCGTTGCTTTACGCAGTCGGGTACCTACGCCAGCTACGCCCCCCAGGGCGGCATCCCGGCCTTCACGCCGCCCGGTCCGGCACCCATCAATCAGGTCACCGGTGCTGCCACTCCGGCCGTCAACCCTGGCCTGCCCCCCGGTACTCTCGGTGCCCGCGGCAACGACCCCAACTTTCTCAATCCCTACACTCACTCCTACGACCTCTCGGTCGAGCAGCAGTTGCCGCTCCGGTCCACCCTCAGCGTTGGGTATGTTGGTACGCGCGGCATGCGTCTGCCCATCTTTGTTGACACCAACGTCGATCCCACCTCTGCCGTGGTGCGCAACTACACCTACATCAACGCACAGGGCGTGTCGCAGGTTATTCCCACTCCGTACTACACTCGGCGCCTCTACACCACCACTGGCACCATGCTCACGGGCTTCTCTGACGTGAATAGCTGGTACAACTCGCTTGCCGTCAGCCTCAGGAAGCCGCTCTCCCGCAGCTTCCAGGTCCTGGCCAACTACACCTGGGCTCACGCCATGGACGGCGGTCAGGTCTCCGGCGTAAACGGAACCTTCAACGGAACCGACGTGGCCTTCGACCCGTTCGCGCGCGGTCACCGTGCGGGACGCGCGGCTGAGTATTCGCGCTCCGATCTCGACGTTCGTGGCCGCTTCGTCGGCTCCCTCGTCGCAATCTCGCGTTTCCCCATCGGCAACAAGCTGGCTGCGTACGCGGCCAACGGCTGGCAGTTGACCACCACGGTCACGGCACAGACGGGTCTGCCGCTCACCGCATTCATGAGCAACTCACCCGTATCCGTTATTGGTGACGGTGGCCTCACCGGTGCCGAGCTCTCCCTGAACAACGCCGGCACTCCCGGTCGTGTTCCAACCGCCGTCGCTCCCCGCAACGCCTTCAAGGGACCGGGAGTCCACAATACCGATCTGCGCCTCTCCCGTGAGTTCCCGCTCCGGGAAGGCATGCGCATCGAAATCGCCGCTGAAGCGTTCAACATCGCGAACCATCGCAATCAGCTCGGCGTAAACCAGACCTTCGCCACCTACCAGACCGCTGGCACCAGCACCACCGCCGGCAGTGGCGGCGCAGCCACTACCTGCCCGGCAACGGCAACGGACGGCTGCATCGTCCCCTACACCCAGACCGGCTTCGGTGCGCAGACCAGCACCTCCGGCATCCTGTACACACCGCGCCAACTGCAGTTCCTGGGCCGCTTCTTCTTCTAGCCCACACTGCAAGGCAAGCAGCAACAGGAAAGCCCCGGCCAGCGCCGGGGCTTTCTGTTGCACGAAATTCTTGTCAAGCCCCGCCTGCAGCTAAGTGGCACTGTGCCAGCACCTTACGCCCTGCGCAGAATTACCCTCGAACTTTCTACAATGGAAGCAGAGAGACAAACTAGCGAACCTGGAAGACGCTGTAGGTCAGCACTCCGCACCTAACTCGAATAAACAGAGGAACTTACACCTAAGTTCTTTGGCAGGAAGAACTTAGCCACTCGGCCGGCCACAAGCCACCAAAAATGAAGAACTTACAAAACTGAGGAGGGGGGGAGGTATGGTGCACCCGAGAAGATTCGAACTTCTGACCTACAGCTTCGGAGGCTGCCGCTCTATCCAGCTGAGCTACGGGTGCACTAGACGCAGTTTACACTGCCGCGTCGCCGCCTGACGCGCGTTCCGCGTCCCGCCGCTTGCGCATCTCTTCCATCGCCGAGCCGATCAGTTCCTTCGCATCGTTGATGCCTTGCATCACCGCCTGCAAGTCCAGCGCCGGCTTCGAAGGATTGCGGTTGGACACGCAGTAAACTCCATGCTGCCCAACCAGCGCCAGCGCATCCGTAAGCACGTCGAGCGAGACCGCCAGGCGGCCCCGCTCCGTGCCCATCATGAACTCGTACTTCTCAAGCTCATCCTTGCGGTCCCAGAAGACGCTCAACTACCACTCCTTCGCTGCCGCGTCCGGCTCGACCGATTCGCTCGCCGCCGGAGCCTTCCAGCGCAGCACCGGCTTGCGCGCCGCCGCGGTCTCGTCCAGCCGCCGGATGCGCGTAGAGTGCGGCGCCGTCTTGACCAGCTCCGGATTCTCTTCCGCCTCGCGCGCAATCTGCTGCAAGGCATCGATCAAGTAATCCAACTCCTCGCGCGACTCGCTCTCGGTCGGCTCGATCATCATCGCGCCGCTCACAATCATCGGAAAGCTGACGGTATACGCGTGGAAGCCGTAGTCGATCAGGCGCTTGCCGATGTCGCCGGTCTTCACACCGTTCTTCGCCTGCAGCTTGTCGCTGAACACAACCTCGTGCATCGAGCGAGTCTTGTAAGGCAAATCGAATACGCCTTCCAGCTTCGCGCGAATGTAGTTCGCATTCAGCACCGCGTCTTCGGTGGTCTGCCGCAAACCGTCCGGGCCGTTCGCCAGCGTGTACGCCAGCGCGCGCACAAACATGCCGAAGTTGCCGTAGAACATGCGCACGCGACCTACCGACTGCGGACGATCGAAGTCGAACGCCAGCGTCCCGTCCGCTTTCTCGACGACGGTCGGCTTCGGCAGAAACGGCTCCAGGATCGCCTTACACGCCACCGGCCCCGAGCCCGGGCCACCACCACCGTGCGGCGTGGAGAAGGTCTTGTGCAGGTTCAGGTGCATCACGTCCGCGCCGAAGTCGCCCGGCCGCGTCTTGCCGACCAGCGCGTTCATGTTCGCGCCGTCCATGTACAGCAGCGCGCCCTTGGCATGCAGAATGTCGGCGATCTCGTGGATCTGCGACTCAAACACGCCGATGGTCGAAGGATTCGTCAGCATCAGCGCCGCCGTGTCTTCATCGACAGCCTTGCGCAGCTCTTCCAGGTCGACTGCGCCTTCTGCGTTCGACTTCAGGTTTTGCACCTGGTAGCCAACGACCGCCGCGGTCGCAGGATTCGTGCCGTGCGCCGAGTCCGGCACCAGCACCTTCTTGCGGGCGTTGCCCTTGCTCTCGTGGTAGGCACGCACCATCAGAATGCCGGTGAACTCGCCATGTGCGCCCGCCGCTGGCTGCAGCGTGATCGCGTCCATGCCGGTGATTTCCAGCAGGCAATCCTGCAGCGTCTTCATGATGCGCAGCGAGCCCTGGCTTAGCGCCTCGGGCTGATACGGATGCGCCTCGGCAATGCCTTCCAGCCGCGACACCGCTTCGTTCACGCGGCCGTTGTACTTCATCGTGCAGCTACCCAGCGGAAACATGCCCAGGTCGATGGCGTAGTTCCACGTGGACAGCCGGGTGAAGTGCCGCACGATCTCGATCTCGCTCAGCTCCGGCATCACGCCCAGGTCTTCGCGCACGGCATCGCCCAGCAGCGCCGCTGCGTCCACAGCCGGCACGTCGAGCTCCGTCATCCGATAGGCCTTTTTGCCCGGCGAACTCTTCTCGAAGATCAGGCCTTCGTTCTGATTGACGTGCGTGGTCGCCTTGCGCGGCGTTCCAACAAATGCGTCCGACATCATTTCTCCTTGCTGCTAAACCGTTTGCTGCAGACGTGCTTCGGGTGCGTCCTGCAGGTTGGCGGAGCGGACCTCAATCGTCGCCTCGCACAAAACAGGGAAGTTGACCGAGTTCGCGATGAAGCATTTCTCATGCGCCAGGTGGTGCAGGATCTGCGCGTTCTCCGCGTCGCCGCCCTCTGCGATCACAACGTGCGGGCGCAACGTGACCGACGTGAACCGGCCGCTGCCATCCTCATTCAGCACCATCTCGCCTTTCGCGTCGTCGCGATACTCCAGCACAGAGATGCCGGCGTCGGCGCACACGTGCAAGTAACTGAGCAGGTGGCAGCCGGAGAGCGCACCCAACAGCATCTCTTCCGGATTCCACTTGGCTCGATCACCGTGGAAGGTCGCGTCTGCTGAAGCGGCAAGCGTCGGCTTGCCTTCCGAGCTCAAATCATACGAACGCTCGTACGACCGGTAGCCGCTGGTGCCTTCGCCGCGGTTGCCGGTCCACTGCAGTTGCAGCGCATAACGATGGGGATTGCCGATCATGTTTCGCTCCTGTCTGCTTGGTTCGTCGTTCCTTAGAACTCGACAGTCGAGCCGTCTGCAGCGGTGAAGCTGCCGGCTTCCGTCGTGTCCACGTCTTCTTCCCGCAGGCTCATCGCCAGCAGTGTTCCGTTCTCAAACTCCACCGTTAGCGAGCGCCCTTCTTCCAGCGCCGCCGTCTCTGCCGTCTCGCCAATCAGGCTGCACAGCGCGTCGCGGTAGCCCGGCTCGCCGAACGCGATCGAGATGCCGTCCGCGTCCGCAACGTCCGGCCACACATACAGGCGCAGCAGCGACTCACCGAAGCGAAGCTGCAGGAACCGCTCCACGAACTCGACCGCCGTCAGCTCCTCGCCTTCCAGCGCTGCCAGCTCGTTCATTTCGCCACCGCTGCCGTCACGGAGACTGTCAGCGAAATCTGCTGGTCACCCTCTGCCGTCGCAATCGGAGCTGCGACGGGCATGTCCGCTTTCATCGCCCGCATCATCATCGGCATCGGCCGAGGCTCGCCGCCACTCACCGCGCCCACCTGAATGTCGCGCAACGCGACCACGTGCGAGTTGACCGCCTTCGCGATCGATTCAATCTCCGCCATGGCGGACTTCGTTGCCTGCGCGGCCAGATCGCGGCGGGCATCCTCCATCTGCTGCTCGGTCGGCGTGAACACGGTGCTGTTGATGGTGTTCGCGCCGTTGTTCAGCGCAGCGCTCAGGATCTCCGGGGCCTTGTCAGGCGTGGTGCGAAAGCTCACGCTGGTGCTGCCGGTGTAGCCCACGGTCTTGTCAGCGGCGTTCTTCTGGAAGCGAGTCTCCGGGCTGAAGGAGACGTTGTTCGTGAACAGGCGCTGCACACCCTGGGCGCGCAGGTACGCGATCAGTTGATTGGACTGCGTGGAAAGACTCCGCTGTGCGGCCGGCAGGTCCGTCTGCGTTACGGTCAGGCCCAGAGTCACATCGACCGCGGTATTCGCAATGCGTGTCTGCGCTGTCGCGCTGGTCGAAACAAGCGTGGGACAGCTTTGCGGCGCAGTCGCGCAAGGATCAACCGTGACGCTCTGCGCGCGTGCGCTGCCACCAAACAATGCGAGTGCACTGCAGACAAAGGCGAGCGCGGCAAGCTTCACCGAAGTTCGTGCCGTTTGCTGCTGGAGGCGAGACCCACCGTGCGAGCTTTCCGTTTCGTGTCCGATGTTCATACTTCCTCCTTCCTCGGTAGACATCGCCGGAGGCAGATCGTCTGCCTCCAACGTGCAATTAGGTCAGAGCAAGTTCGGCGTCACGCTCAGCGTGCTGACTCAGCGTCTTTGCCGCGGCATCCATCTGCGCCCGCGTGGAAAGCTCGGTCGCGCACCACAGCGAAGCGTGCTCGCCAAGTTCGGGGTACCACTTCGCGAGTGGCAGGCCGCCGATGATCTTTTCTTCCAGCAGTGCGGCGTTGTTGTCCTCCGCAGTCGCTGCTGACTTCAGCACGAACTCGTTGAAACGCGGAGCGCCGTTGAACAGCAGGGAAGCGCCGTCGTCCTTCGTCAGCGCCTGCGAAAGGTACTGCGCCTTCGCCAGGTTGTGCTCGGCGAGTTCGCGCAGACCCTTGCCGTAGACGGTCAGGAAGATCGTCACCATCAGCGCCACCAGCGACTGGTTGGTGCAGATGTTGCTGGTCGCCTTCTCCCGGCGGATGTGCTGCTCACGAGTCGACAGCGTCAGCACGAAGCCGCGACGGCCTTCGGTGTCCTTCGCCTCGCCAACTAGGCGGCCGGGCATCTGACGCAGGAACTTCTCCTTCGCCGCGATCACGCCGCAGTACGGTCCGCCAAAGCCAACCGGAACGCCAAAGCTCTGCGCCTCCAGCGAGACGATATCGGCCTCCCTGGGCGGCTTGACGATGCCAAGCGAGACTGCCTCCGCGATCGATACGATGAGCAAAGCACCCTTCGCGTGCACGACGTCCGCAATCGCCGCAATGTCTTCAATGGTGCCGAAGAAGTTGGGCGACTGGATCAGAACGCAAGCAGTGTCGTCCGTGATTGCTGCATCGAGTGCAGAGAGATCCACACGACCGTTGTCAAAATAGCCAACCTCGGCCGTCGGAATGCCCTGGTGCTGCGCGTACGTGCCGAGCACCTCGCGGTATTCCGGATGCACGGTGCGCGCGATCACAGCGCCGCTGCGGCCGGTCACGCGTACGGCCATCATCACGGCTTCGGCCGCACCCGTTGATCCGTCGTACATGCTGGCGTTGGCAATGTCCATGCCCGTCAGTTCACAGATCATCGTCTGGAATTCGAACAGCGCCTGCAGCGTGCCCTGCGCAATCTCCGGCTGGTAAGGCGTGTAGCTGGTCAGGAACTCGCCGCGCTGCGAGAGCACGTCGATCAACACCGGGCGGTAGTGGCGATATGCGCCCGCGCCCAGAAAGCTGGCGTAGCCGGTCGCGTTCTCGGCGGCGTACGCCTTGAACGCCTCGATCACCTCGTGCTCGCTGTGTTGCCGCGGCACCTTCAGGTCGCGCGTCAGCCGGTACTCGGCGGGCACGGTCTCAAACAGCGTATCGATCGACTCCGCGCCGATCTCCTTCAGCATCGCCTCGCGATCCGCGGGCGACTTGGGCAAGTAGCGCATGGTGCTATTCCTTCCCGTGAAGCTTAGTGACCGGTCTCTTCGCTCACGTACTGCTCGTAAGCGGCGGCATTCAGCAAGCTGTCCAGATCGCTCGGATTGCTCAGGGTGGCCTTGATGAGCCACGTGCCGTTCGCGTCTTCGTTGATCTTCTCCGGAGCGCTGGTCAGGTCCTCGTTGATCGCCGTGACTTCGCCCGAGGCCGGGGCGTACACATCACTGACGGCCTTCACGCTCTCCACCGAACCGAAGGACTCCTTCTGCTTCAGCGCCGCGCCAACCTTGGGCAGGTCGACGAAAACGATATCGCCCAGCAGGTGCTGCGCGTGGTCCGTGATGCCGATGGTGGCTTCGGTGCCGTTGGCCTCAATCCACTCATGCTCTTTGGTGAAGCGGTACGAAGACGGGTAGCTCATACCTCGATTCTAAGCCGTTGTTCGCGCCCGGTGCCTCCGGCGCGTCGTCCTGCTGGAAAAGTGGCCGGTTCCGCCGCAGGATGCAAAAACGACGTGAGTGCGTAACATCAGTACTGAAGTACTGACCGAACGAAATAGTACTGACCGAACGAAATGGCGAACGGCGAACAAACCGAGCAGGAGACAGCGGCGGCGCCCACGGCGGCCAGCGTCTGGCTGGTGCTGATGAAAGCGCATCGCTCGCTCGCGGCCCTCATGGACCAGTCCATCGCGTCGCTGGGCATCGGCCTGTCGGATTTCATCCTGCTCGAAGCCCTTTTGCACAAGGGCGCCATGAGCATCTCCCAACTCGGCGAAAAGGTGCAGCTTGCCAACAGCAGCATGACCGCCGCGGTGGATCGGCTGGTGCAGCGCGGCCTGGTGCAGCGGCAGAGCGACGGCCCCGACCGTCGCGTGCGCACCGTGGACCTGACGCCCTGCGGCCGCGCGCTGATTCAGAAGCTCTTCGCCAAGCACGAACAGGACATCGACGCGCTCATGCAGCCGCTATGCCCTGCCGAACGCGCCGCCTTGCGATCTGCACTGAAGAAGCTCGGCCTGGCCGCGCAGAGCCGCTTGCAGAACGCAGGCTGATGACGACCTCCTGGTCGTAAGTTCCGGGAACCGGAACAGCAACTCTCGCGTACTTCTCAGCAGCCATGACAAATCAGAAGAACTTGCTCACGCGGGATGGCCTGCTGCTGACCGGCTGGCTTGCGCTGATCGCTCTGATCAGCATCGTCTAACTCAGAACTTCTAACTCAGAACCTCGGCCTGCTTCTCCGGCAGCTTCCGCGCGCGCTTGTAAAAGGGCGTGGGAACAACCTGCGCCTTCACCAGTTGGCCGCGGATCTCCACCGCAACTACATTGCCGTGCTGCGCTTCCGCCGCCGGCACAAAGGCCATCGCGATGTTCTTCTTCAGCGTCGGCGACGGCGATCCGCTCGTGACCACGCCAAGCGGTTCGCCCTCCAGCGAGCGAACGGGGTAGCCGTCGCGCGCAATGCCTCGATCGACCATCTCCAGGCCGACCAGCTTGCGCTGGGGCTCGCCCGCAGCCAGCAGCGCGGCCTTGCCGACAAAGTCCATTGGCTTGTCCAGCTTGCAGTAGCGGTTCAGACCGGCCTCAAACACGTTGATCGTGTCGCTGATCTCGTGCCCGTACAGCGCCATGCTGCACTCCAGCCGCAGCGTGTTGCGGGCACCCAGGCCGCACGCCTTGATGCCGAACTCCTCGCCCGCCTCGAACACCTGCCGCCACACGTCAGCGCTGGTCTTCTCATCGCTCGGCACGTAGATCTCGAAACCGTCTTCGCCCGTGTAGCCGGTGCGCGCGATCAGCACGTTGTACTGTCCTGCGACCTTGCCCCAGGCGAACCAGTAGTTCTTGATCGCGCTCAGGTTCACGTCGGTCAGCTTCTGCAGCGTTGCTTCCGCTTTTGGTCCCTGGATCGCGATCTGGGTGTACAGGTCGCTGTAGTCGCTGATGTGGCAGTGCGGCATCTGGCCGATCTGCTGCCGCACCCAGCGGATGTCTTTTTCACGCGTGCCTGCATTGATCACGATCAGGTAGTCGTTGTCGCTCAGCTTGTGCAGCACCACATCGTCCACAAACGTGCCCTGCGGCGTCAGCATGGCGCTGTAATGCGCCTGGCCGATCTGCAGGCGGCTCGCGTCGTTCATCAGCAGGTACTGCACGGCGTCCAGCGATCCCGGTCCGCGCAACTGGATGCAGCCCATGTGCGAGACGTCGAACACGCCCACTGCCGTGCGCACCGCGTTGTGCTCCGCAACCAGGCCGGCGTACTCCACCGGCATCTCCCATCCGCCGAAGTCGACCATCTTGGCACGCAGGTCTTTGTGCGTGCCAAACAGGCCGGTGCGGCGCAGCAACTGCTGCGGCGGTGCCGACAGGTCCAGCGAAAGTGCGCCGTCCGGCGGTGTGGTTACGACGGTCTGTTTGGTTTCGGCGCTCATGGGCAAAGTCTCCTGCGAGACTCATCCTAGCAGCGCGTCCCTGCGCTGAATTCGGGCGGATCGGCACCGCGATATACGTGCCGGCGTGGGTGACTGCGAAATATTCCAACCATTCACTGCGACGGCGGGCATCCATGTCGCGTCTGAATGGGCGTGCCGGTATTCTGTTCGCTTCCGTCGCGGGCTGCGGTCCGCCTATGTGTGTGCGCGGTGGCCGTTTTGGCGTACGGCACGGCAAGCGGGCACGCACAAACGGCCGATCCCACGGCGACTCCGCCCAGCACCAGCAGTGCGCCCGCGGCCAAGGCCGGCACCTACGCCGTCTCAGGCGGCAACCTCACCGCCGCACCCGGGCTCCAGGTTCCCAACGGCAACCTTCCCTGGGCCTTGGACACAGCACCCGACGGCAAGCCCGCTCTCGTGCCCGTTCACCATTCCGCTATCACGGAGCCACCGGGCGTCGCAACGGCGCCTCCAGCCAACCACACCCTCGCCGGCGCTCGTGCACACACCGCAATCCGGTCGACTATGCCGACCTTCTTCGTCCATACCAACGACCGCACCGAAAACACCGGCGACGCGGGACGCGGAAACCCCACCGGGTGGGTCCTTTTACCTGCCACGTTGAACGGCGGCAATCGAGTCGTCCCCCACATCCAGTTTTCCCAGATCGCGCAGGGAACGTTGTGCGCTCCGCCTACGCTCTGCCTGAATGCGGAGACGTTGCCCGATGGATGGGCCCGTCTGACGCCGCGGCAGGCGCTCGAACCTGGCGAGTATGTCCTGATGCCGGTGCAGCACCAACCCAAGCCCGGCGTGCTGGTGGTCTACGACTTCACCATCGATCCTGCCGCCGCCGTGGCGCGAGACGCCGTGCTCGCCGGGGTTCCTGCCCCTAGCCGCCGCAAACGCTAAGCCGCTGACCCGGCTATCGGGGCGTCAGGCGTCTGGCACGCACAAAGCTGCTGCACGCAAAGTACGTAAACATCGCGGCAAAGGCTACGTATACCCAGAGCCGCTGCCCACCGGCGGAGGCATGAAACCGCCACGCCGCAACCGCAAACGACAGTGCAAACAGCCCAAAGAAGCTGCCTGCAATCTCCAGCGACACTGCCCGCGAAGCCCGCTTCACCGGCGTCAGCACGCCGCTCCGGGCTGCCCGGGCAGATCCCTGCACTCGGCCCGCTGCTCGCACCGTCCGCGCTACCGCTGGTGCCGGCGAAACCGGCCGTGTCACCGGGCGTGCACTGCCGCCTGCCGGCCGGCTCGGTGCGTTCTGCGGAGAGGCAGCAGTGGCCGCATCCACGGCCTCGTACACCGTGCGCGCTGCCATCCGCGCACCGCGGCCCAGCACCCGACCCAGCCTCACGCGGTCCATGCCCCCAGTGTACCCACCGCCGTTTACCGCTCGTCCTGCGCGAGCGCGCTCATCAAGCGATTCCGCCGCAGGCTGCATCCAACAGGAAAACGCGGCAGAACCGGTGCCGAATCGCAACAGCACCCTGCGCAGCCAGGGAGATTGGGAAGGGCATGAAAACGTTTATCTGGACGCTGGGTGGTGTGTGTGCCGCTGCCGCTGGATTTCTGGTGTGGCAGCGCTCGCGAATTCAGCCAGTGGAGCTGCTGGCCGATCAGTTGGAACACGCCTGGGCCGACCACAATACCCACGCCTGAAGCAGTCGCGAGGAACGCCACCGCCTGGCCGGTAGCAGCATCGGACGCGGTGGCGTACTAATGAACAGATACCGGCGAAACGCCGTGGAATCGGGGTGGGGATGAACGGACGCATCAAGGAACTGATCCAGCAACTCGGCGAGGCCATCCACGAGTCCGTCTCGGATTCGGAAAGCATCTCCGGCGTGGTTCGTGAGATCCGCGAAGAAGGCTTTGACGTGATGCTGATGCTGGAAGCGACCATCGGCCTCAACCAGGTAAGTGACACCCCCGACGCCGAAGAAGAAGTGTCCGACGGCTCCAGCGCCGGCGGTTTCACCCGCAACGACGTCAGCTTCCTGAAGTCGCTGCGTATCTCTCTGCCGGACGAAGACGTGTCGGCTGCTGACAACGAAGACTAAGCGGCCCTTCGCGCTACCGGGCGTTGCCGTGCCCGCGTCTCCTGCGCTTCCATCAACTTGCACTTGCCATCTCGGCCCCTTTCAGCATCCAATCCCAACTGTCACAGTGCCCGCAGCAAAGTGCACTGGGTCCCTTGGGGTGAAAGCGTCATGAGAGACACACTTGGAGTTCTGCTTGCCGGCGGTGCTGGTGAGCGCCTTTTTCCGTTGACGCGGGAACGAGCGAAGCCCGCCGTTCCTTTCGCCGGTCAGTACCGCATCATCGATATCACCCTCTCCAACTGCATCAACAGCGGCCTGCGCAAGGTCTACATCATGACGCAGTACAAGGCGTTGTCGCTCAACCGCCACATTCGCGAAGGCTGGGGCACCACAGTCGCGAGCGAATTGGGCGAGTTCATGGAAATCCTGCCGCCCATGCAGCGCGTGAACAAGAGTTGGTATCAGGGCACCGCCGACGCCGTCTACCAGAACATCTACTCCATCGGTTCGGAAGAGCCGAAGTTCGTGCTCATCCTCTCGGGCGATCACATCTACAAGATGAACTACGGCCTGATGATGCAGCAGCACTGCGACAGCGGCGCCGCCGTCACGCTCGCCACGCTTCCCATCAATCCGGACGAGGTCTCGCAATTCGGCGTGGTCGAAGTGTCGCGGACCGGCGAGGTGACCGGCTTCCAGGAGAAGCCGAAGACTACCGACGTCCGCTCGCCCTTCAACGCAGACAAGGTCGACGCCTCCATGGGCATCTACCTGTTCAATACCGATGTCCTGATTCCCGAGCTGATCGCTGACGCGGAGGACCCGGACTCCAAGCACGACTTCGGCCACAACATCCTGCCGAAGCTGCTGGGCCGGTACAAGGTCCAGGCCTTCAACTTCGTCGACGAGAATCGCAAAGAAGCGCTTTACTGGCGCGATGTGGGCACGCTGGACGCCTACTACGAGGCCAACATCGACATCTGTGCGGTCGCGCCGACCTTCAACCTGTACGACCGTGACTGGCCGATCCGCACACGCCCCACGCAGTATCCGCCCGCCAAGTTCGTCTTTGGCGAGATGGGCCGTACCGGGATGGCGATCAACTCCGTTGTGTCACCTGGCTGCGTCGTCTCCGGCTCCGCGGTGCGCCAATCTGTGCTGTCGCAGGACGTTCGCGTGAACAGCTACTCCGACATCGATTCGTCGCTGCTCTTTCAGCACGTCAATGTCGGCCGGCACTGCCGCATCCGACGCGCCATTATCGATCGCGACGTACACATCCCGGACGGCACGGTGATCGGCTACGACGCAAACGAAGACCGCAAGCGCTACTTCGTCACGCCAAGCGGCTTGACTGTCGTCACGCGCGACGGCTCGCTCTACGAAAACCCGGTCTCGCAGGAGTTCCTGCAGACCATGTAATCCGCTAACAATGGAAAGGGCCGGAGCATCTGCTCCGGCCCTTTCTGATTCTGCGAAATCTAGCGATCCCCGAACCGATACACCACACCGCCAGAGAACGAGACAAATTCTCGCAGCTCGGTTCCGAACTTCTCAAACACCAGGTCGGGCTGCAGGCGAACCGCCCAGCGTGCCGACCGGTTGAAGTCGATGCTTCCACCCACCACACCGTTGAATGCCGTGTGGTTCGCATACAAGCCCGTCGCGTCGGTGAACGTCTGCTTGGGCAGACCTGGGTTGCTGTGGTCGAACTGGCCGCTCGACGCGCCAGCGAGGCCATGCAGGTTCACACCGGCGAAGTGGTTGCCGAACCAGTGGTACTGCACACCGCCCATGTAGATGAACTGGCTGACCAATGGCCGGGTCTGCACCGGCGGGCTGGTCGCCTGTCCGGAAGGGAACACCGGCGTGGTGCCAGCGTCATAGCGCACGTCGCCCGCAACGCCGAAACGCGGTGTCAACCAGTCGGTGAACATCACGTCGCCACCGCCTAGGTTGTAGCGCTTGGGCAGGTTCTGACCGGCCTGGCCGTTCAAGAAGTTCAGGCCACCAAAGACCTCGTACTTCTGCGTGTAGGTGACCGGCTCCGCCGGCTTGAATACCTGGGCGAACGCCGTTCCCGCCATTGCGGCCGAACCCACAAGCCCGGCCAGCATAGCGCGGGAGAAGAAATTAGACATGGTCCTCCAAAACAGTGGCCCGGCGGCGCCTCCGCGGGCTACAGTACCAGCGCCGGGCGTTCTGCTCCTGATCCGGACGCGCTATCGCACAACCGGCAAGGGGCACAAGCCGCGCCAGGTTTCATCATACCGTTCGGACTCGCTCCAGGAGGAAAGGCGAGCCGTCCCGCACCAGCCGGACGCACCGCGAGTGTGCGACAATACCGATTGTCCGGGTAGCCTTGGTTGCCCGCGCGGAGGCTGTGTCCCATGGGCGATCTATTTCAACCAACCCACCTGCTGATCATCGGCGTTGTGCTGCTTGTGCTGTTCGGCGGCCGCAAGCTGCCCGAGCTGGGCAAAGGTTTGGGCGAAGGCCTGCGCGGCTTCAAGGAAGGCATGAAGGGCGTCACCGACGAACCCAAGAACGACGCCCATCTCATCACGCCCGATCCCAAGGACACGGCCAAGTAAACACGGGCTTTTCGCAATCTCAGGGCAGCTTCGGCTGCCCTTTCGCATGTGCGGATTCGCCGAAGCGGTCAGCCTCCCATGTCCGTGGCCATCTTCCTGTCGCTGCCTTACATCGCACCGTAGGTAAGGGAAGTGAGGGATAGCGTGAAGGACGCAACCGCAGTTCGCATCGACCCGGACAAGCCGCTCCGTCTCAAGAAGATTCCGACCGACGCCACTGGCGACTTTGCCGACGCGGACGAGGCCAAGGAAGCCCTGAAGAAGCATCGCGACGTGCTCGACAAGCAGCAGGAAGTGCTCTACGCCGGCGCTCAAAAGGCTCTCCTGATTGTTCTGCAGGGAATGGACACCAGCGGCAAGGACGGAACGATTCGCTCCATCTTCGACGGCGTCAATCCGCAGGGATGCAACGTAACTTCTTTCAAAGTTCCAACCGCCACTGAGGCAAAACACGACTTTCTGTGGCGCGTGCATGCAGCCGTGCCCGCCCGGGGCATCATCGGCATCTTCAACCGCTCGCACTACGAAGATGTGCTGGCGCCGCGCGTTCACGGCATCATCGACGGCAAGACGGCGAAACATCGCTTTCGGGAGATCGCGGACTTCGAGGCCATGCTCCTCCAGAACGACATCCACATCCTCAAGTTCTTCCTGCACATCTCGTTCGAGGAGCAGGGCAAGCGCCTGCAGGCCCGTATCGACGATCCGGACAAACACTGGAAGCTCTCCGCAGGCGACTTCGCCGAGCGGAAGCTGTGGGGCGATTACCAGAAAGCCTACGACGATATCTTCGAAGCCACCAGCACGGCGGATGCACCTTGGTACGTCATCCCCGCCGACCACAAGTGGCACCGCAATGTGGCCATCTCGGCCGTGATCGCAGACAAGCTCGAATCGATGAAGCTGACGTATCCCAAGCCCACGATCGACGTGAAGAAGCTGGAGATCGTGAACAAGTACAAGTAGCCCTGGCGCTACAGCGTGACCAGCACCACGGCAGGCAAGGCAAGCACCATGCCCATTCTCTGCCGCGTGTTGGTCTTTTCATGCAGCAGCCCCGCAGCCAGCAGGATCGTACCGGCGGGATACAGGGACGCCAGCACCGCCGCCACGTCCAGCCGCCCCATGCGCGTCGCCGTGACAAACGCCAGATTGCCGCCAAGATCCAGCAGCGAGCCTCCCAGAATCCACCAGAAGTTCCGCGCCGAGATGTGCGAAGGCGGCTCGATGTCATCGTTGCGCCGGCGCGCGAACAGCAAGGTACCTGCCAGCAGCAACGCAGAAACGCCCCAACTGCCCACGCGGGCCGCAGCGGTGGACCAAACCACTCCCGCCCCGCTGCTGAACTTCAACGCCGTAAAATAGACCCCGAAGCCCAGGCCCCCTAGCACACTCAGCAGCATCGACTTGCGCGCGGTCGCTCGATCCTCATCCGTGTGTTCCGGGTTGCTGGCGCTGGCCACCAGCCAGATAGCTGCGGCAGCCAGGCCGAACCCGACCAGCCGTTTCCAACCGGGCGCACCCTCCTGCAGGGCAGAGACGACGGCCGGAATCGCGGCACACAGCAGGCCGCTCACTGCCGCGCCCGCCCCCATGTGCCCGTTGGCCAGCGCCAGGTAGAACGCCATCAGCGCCGTTCCGCTCACCACGCCGCCCACCAGGGCCCAAACCAGCACTCGTGGGTCATGCAGCGGAACGTGCAGCGCCAAGCCCGTCGCTACCAGCGCCAGCAGGCTCAGCAGGTGACCGATCACGACCACGCGCAACGAGGCGCGCACGGTGCCGCCACCCAGCTTCACCGCATAGCTGCCGGCAAAGTCTCCGCCGCCCCACAGCGCCGCCGCCAGCAGGCCCGGCAGGGCGTTGCCGCCCACAAGCGTGCTGGCGAACAGAGCAGTCATGTTTGTTTGGATGATTCAGAGTACCGGGCGACGCATGCCGCCCGGGTCAAGCTCCGATGAATCGGCTCTACTGTGGGGTCGCCGCGGGAGTTGGCGAACCCATCGTCACCTTGGTCGAGTTAGACGTCGGCGTCAGGGCCGAGGGTGTCGGGTAATAGCCCTTCTTCGCGATCACATCCAGGTCCGGCTTCAGCACGCGCACTTCTACGCTGCGATACTTCCCGTCCGCCAGGTTCTCATTGCTGTAATAGCCGATGGTGTACGACAGGCGAACGTCATCGCCAATGCGCGCAAAGCTCTGTTCGATGCCCTTCACGCGGAATTCCGAGATCGACTCGCCGCCGGTCAGCGCCGCCAGCCGGGGCAGGGCATTGTCCCGCAGATGCGTGAACGGAATGTGGTACTTATCCAGGAATCCGACATACGGCGTAGCCGAATCGCCGACCACGGTGCCGTACACCGCAATCTGGTGGCCCTGCAGGTACCGGACCAGCTCCTTCTCGCGGATCTTCGATCCAGATTCCCGCCCGTCGCTCACCACGTACAGGATGCGCCGCTTCTTCCTGGGATCGGTCTTCGCCAATTCCTGCGCCGCAGCGAACACCGCATCGTACAGCGGGTGCGCTTCCCTGACCGGGTTGTTTTCGATGCCGGTGGGACGAGATCCATGCGTTGCATTCCCAAGCGGATTCAGATTGGCCTGCGCACCGTTGTTGATCGATACGTTCTGCGACAGGGGACCGTCCGTCACGTAGTTCATCTCGCGGCCTGAGGACTTGCTCTGCTCCAACACCGCGGCGAGCCGCGGGCTCTGCGCGCCGGTGAACTCCGTGCGGCGGCTCACGCCATTCGCATAGGTAAACACGGCCACTTCGTCATACGCCGAAAATGCACCCTGCACCGCGCCCAGGCTGTAGTTCACCTGCTTCATCACTTCAAACGGCAGGCTCTGGTCGATCACAAACGCCACGCTCAGCGGGTACGGATCGGAGCTGAACAGGCTGATGTGCTTGCGCACGCCGTTTTCATATACCTGCACGTCGCGCCAGGTCAGGCCCGGAACCAGGCTGCCGTGCTTGTCCTTCACCGTGAACGGGATTTCCACGAAGTTTGTACGCGCGCGAATCAGTGGGATATCTTCGACGCGCCCACCCGCGCCCAGGGTCGGCTGCACGTCGGGCGCAACGTTGGCCTGCGGATCGTTCTGCTGCAGGGCGCTGCTGGCCGGCGAGTTCTGTAGCGTCGCCGCTGGCGCGTTCGGGTCCGCATCGCCGGCCGGGCCCACAGCCACGTCTGTGCTGGCGCTGCTGCCCTTGCCGGGCGCAACGGAGCGGGCGTCCGGCAGCGTCTGGGGCGTCGGGCTATCCGGCACGGCCTGATTCGCAGCCCCGGCGGCCTGCGGCGCGGGCCCGTCCGGCAACGCCTGTGCATGCGCACCCTGTCCTGCAACCATTCCCGCCACCAACACCGCTGCCAAGCCTAACTTCACGGAAAACCTCACCACTCTCAAGACTACCAAGGGGACCAGCCTGTTGGACGCACGGACGGCACTCCCGGGTGCTTGCAGCCAGCACGCGTCTGCCGCGTTCTGCTGCGGCAGCCTTCGGTAGACCGAACCGGCCCCGAACTCGTCCAAAGTGAAGTATGCGTGCGCTCCTCTCCGCTGCCCTGCTTGCCACACTCGCCGTTCTGCCCGCCGCCGTGCGCGCGCAAGAGGCGCCCTCGCCCGGCGGACCTCCGCCCGCCAGCTCCGCACCACCGCCGGCCGACGACGATCTGCCGCAGGGCGGAACCCTCCGCGTTCGCACCAACCTGGTGAACACCTACTTCTCCGCGCGCGACAAGGGCGGCTACCTGACCGGCCTGCACAAGGACGACTGCAAGGTCTACGAGAACAAGGAAGAGCAGGCGATCAAGAACTTCACGCAGGAAAAGAACCTGCCGCTCACCATCGGCATCCTGCTCGACACCTCCGGCTCCATGGAACGCGTTCTGCCGCTCGAAAAAGAGGCCGCCGCCGACTTCCTGCGCGACGTGATCAAGTCCAAGGACGAAGCCTTCCTCATCAACTTCGACATCAACGTCGAGCTTCTGAGCGACTACACCAACTCCACGCGCGAACTGCGCCGCGGCCTAGACAAGGCAGAGATCAACACCGGCGCGGGCACCGGCTCGGTGACCGGCAACAGCACGCCGCGCGGCACGCTGCTGTACGACGCCGTCTACCTGGCCACCCACGACAAGCTGCGGCAGGAGGCGGGCCGCAAGGTCGTTGTGATGCTCACCGACGGTGACGACCAGGGATCGCAAGTCAAGCTGAAAGAAGCGATCGAAGCCGCGCAGAAGGCCAACACCATTGTCTATGTCATCCTCATCCGCGACACGGGCGGCTTCGGCTTCGGCGGCGGCTACAACATGAGCTTCGGCGCCGGCGCCATGGACCAGTTGACCAAGGAAACCGGCGGCCGCGTGATTAACGGCGGTAACGGCAAGCACCTGGACGAAAACTTCCAGCAGATCTCCGACGAACTGCGCACGCAATACCTGCTCAGCTACACGCCCAAGAACGCCAACATCGACGGCACCTTCCGCACCATCAACATCACCTGCGGCAACGACGTGAAGATTCAGGCGCGCAAGGGCTACTACGCCATCGCAGACAACAACCCATAGTCGTCGCAACGCGAAGACGGGTCCTCAGCGCGGAACGGACGGATTCGGCGCGAACGCACGGAGATTCCGCGCGGAACGGATATTCAGCGCGGAACGCGTAATTAGATGAGTGTCATCCTGAGTGGAGCGAAGGATCTGCTTCTCGTGCCGCCACTACTGTTGTTCTGAAGAAGTAACCGGTTCCACGCTGGCCCGCGGGTCGGCTTCGCTCCTGGCATCTCCCTCAGCCGGTGCAGGCTGCACCTGTGGCTCCGGAGCGGCCAGCTTTGCCGCCGCCCGCACCAGCTTGCGAACGGGCCACGCATCGCGCTCCGGCTGGAACAGAACGCCAGCCCGCTGCTTTTCGGGCCGGTAATACCACCGCCGCAACATGGCCAAGTGATCGCCCAGCGTCGCCGTGTCCGACGCCCCAGCCGTATCTTCCAGCTTTGCGATCACAGCCAGCATGCGCTCCTCTGGCGAAAGTTCCGCCGCGTTCGCAGCATTCGCACTGCTCGCCTCGCTGTGCTGCCCGGGCGCATCCAGCGCAACCGCAGCCATCATGCGCGGCTGTGCAAACAGGCTCGACCCAACCTCCACCTGCTCCTTCGCCAACCGAACGCCCAGCACCGACACAAGTTCAGGCCCGCGCAGACATCCATCCGCAAACAGGAACACCTGCACCTGCGGCACGTCGGTCGCCACGCGCAACGGCACCAGCAACACCGCCCGCAGCCTGTCCAGCGGTCCCACCAGCGCATCCGCAATCGCGCCCGTGCTCTTCGCCTTGGCCGCACGCGCATGGGCCGCGGCTGCCTGTTCAAACAGCATGTCTGCGCTGGCCCGGTCGCGTTCCGCTTCGTGCTCCGCCGCCAGCGACTGGCCAGCCGTGTTCAGAAACTGCAAAGCGCGCTCTGCTTCGCGGTGATACTCCGCATCCGTGCATCGCTGCTGGCACGGCGCCATGCACTTGTGCATCTCGCCGTAGATGCAGCCGGGGTCATCCGGCGATGGGTGCAGCTCCAGGAAGCATCTGCGGATCACGAACAGGTCTTCCACTGCTTCGCGATACCGCTCCGCATCCAGCCGCGACGCGAACGGCCCAAACGTGGTGTGCAGCGATCGCCGCCGCAGGTGGTTCGTCACGTAAATCCGAGGGAAGCGATTCTCCACCGCGTAGCGCACCGTAAACGGCGGCGACAGCCGCAGCTTGCGACGAGCCTCATCCGCGCCGAACACGGTCCGCATCGCTCGATACAGCAGCAGCAGCGATTCCAGTTCGCTGCCCGTCTCGCGCCACGCCACGCGCGCAACGCGATCCCGCAGGTTCAGCCGCTTCGTCTGGCCTTCCGGTGGTAACAGCAGCCGCTGCAAGCGCCGACGCAGGTTGGCAGACTGCATCAGGAACGGCCGATCGGTGCTGCTATGGCCAAACAACGCCACCACGCCCGCACGCGCCGGCACGGCACGCAGTACTTCCGTCGCCAGCTCCGGCGAGAAGCTCAACTCGTGCTCAAAGATTGGCGAAACGCTCACCCGCTCATCCTACCCAGAAGCCGCCACGGTCGCACTCGCGTGTGTCGAACGGAGCGCAGAACGCATCAGTGTAGAAGCGCATGCCTACACTTCCACAAGCTGCCTCACCCGCTGTGCCCGCAACCGCTGCAGGCCCAACCCGGCCAAATCTTGTACTCGCCATCTGTTGCATGAGCCTCTTCCTGGTCGGCATGGACGTGACCATCGTCAACGTCGCTCTGCCCTCCATCGGTCGCGAGCTGCACAGCAACATGTCGGGCATGCAGTGGATCATGGACAGCTACACGCTGGTCGTCGCCAGCTTTCTCTTGCTGGCTGGATCTCTCTCTGATCGCTACGGTCGCCGCCGCACCTTCCAAACCGGCCTCACCATCTTCACGCTCGGCTCCGTTTTGTGCAGCGCCGCTCCCAGCATCGGCGGGCTCATCGCGTTCCGCGCGCTGCAGGGACTCGGTGCGTCCATGCTCAACCCGGTCGCGCTGTCCATCATCACCAACACGTTCCAGGACGCCAGGGCTCGCGCGC
Organism: Terriglobus aquaticus; assembly: GCF_025685415.1. Lineage (NCBI taxonomy): Bacteria > Pseudomonadati > Acidobacteriota > Terriglobia > Terriglobales > Acidobacteriaceae > Terriglobus > Terriglobus aquaticus. The sequence goes on along the minus strand of NZ_JAGSYB010000001.1, from coordinate 2,001,219 downwards.
GTGCAGTCGGCATCTGGGGAGCGGTGTCCGGCATCTCGCTCGCGCTCGGGCCCTTGCTCGGTGGTGCGCTCACGCAAACCATCGGCTGGCGTTCCATCTTCTGGATCAACGCACCCATCGGTGTCGCCGCAATCCTGCTTGCCGCCCGCTTCGTTCCGGAATCCAAAGCGCCTCACGCCCGCCGCTTCGATCCTGTGGGACAGGCGCTCGTCTTCACCACGCTCGCCTCGCTCACCTACGCCATCATCGAAGCGCCACACGCGGGCTGGACCGCGCCACGCATCCTTGGTCTGCTCAGTCTCGCGGTCGTGTCGTTCGCGTCGTTGCTCCTATACGAGCCGCGCCGCCGCGAACCCTTGCTCGACCTGCGCTTCTTCCGTAGCGTCCCCTTCAGCGGAGCGGTCGTCATCGCGCTGTGCGCCTTCGGGTGCTTCGCGTCCTTCCTGTTTCTGAACGCGCTCTACCTTCAACAGGTGCGCGGCCTGCCTGCCTTCCGCACCGGTCTGTACACGCTTCCGCTCGCGGCCATGATCGTACTCACCGCGCCGTTCTCGGGCCGCCTGGTCGGCAGCCGTGGCCCACGGCCATCGCTGCTCATCGCAGGTTCGGCGTTCTTGGCGAGCGCGCTCATGCTCACTCAACTCAGCGCGTCCACGCCGCTGCTGTACCTCTTGGGCAGCTACGTCTTCTTCGGCATCGGCCTTGGCATGGTCAACCCTGCCATCACCAACAGCGCGGTTTCCGGCATGCCCCGCGCGCAGGCGGGTGTGGCGGCTGCAGTCGCCTCGACAGGACGACAGGTCGGCGCATCGCTCGGCGTTGCGGTCGCGGGGACCGTGGTCGCTGCAAGCCAGATGCGCGCACAGCGCACCGACTTCACACCTGCCACGCACCCCATCTACTGGCTCATGTGCGGCTGCGCGTCCATCGTGCTGCTGCTTGGCTTTGCCTCTGCCACGCGGTGGGCGGCGGAAAGCACGCAACGCGTCGCATCGCTGCTGGACGTTGCCACCTAGAGGCAGCGGCTATCGCGCAGTGCGCGGCGTAACCGTCGCGATCCGCAGGTTGGGTCCGGCGTCGCGCACCAGGTTCAGCACCTGCTGCACCCGCCCGAACTTCGTGTGCGGCCCGGGCTGCACACGAATGCTCGACGTTGCGCCCTTATCCTTGCATCCCGCCCGTATGTCGTTCCGCACCGCCGTCTCTGTCACCCTATGGCGAGCTCCGGCATGATCGTCGTACAGCGCGCCCTGCTCGTCGATGAAGACAGTCAGAGGGCACGCATCGGCTGCCGCTGCGTTCACCGCCGGCTGCTTCGACGCACGCAACGGCGGAGGCTTGATGGGCAACTGCGCCAGCGCAACCCCCGCCGTCGCCACGCTCAACACCATCGCTGCAACCTTAAGCGCCCGCAATGGTCATGCCCTCCACGCGAATCGCCGGGCTGGCCGACGATCCACGGAACGTCAGGTCGTTCGCCACCGCGACGATGTTCTTGTACATGTCTTTCAAATTGCCCGCGATCGTGATCTCTTCCACGGCACCGGTGAACTCGCCATTCTCGATCCACAGGCCACTTGCGCCCTGCGAGTAGTCGCCCGTCACCAGGTTCACGCCGCTGCCCAGCGTCTCCGTCACATACAGGCCGCTCTGCACCTCCGCGATCATCTCGCGCAGGCTCTGCGTCCCGGGCTCCAGGTAGAAGTTGCCGCTGCCAATGCCCGGCGCTCCTGCCAGCCCGCGCGAGGCATTCCCGGTCGAGCGCATCTTCAGCTTGCGCGCGGTGTACGTGTTTGCCACGTACGTCTGCAGCACGCCCTTGTCCACGATTACCTTGCGCTGCATCGGCAGACCATCCCCGTCGAAGGGCAAGGTGCCAAAGCCGGCCAGGCCAGGTTCCAGCATCATCGTTCCGTCGTCGACCACGGTAATCAGCGGCGACGCAATCTGCTCGCCCAGCTTGTCCGCGAACATGCTGGCGTGCCGGTATACCGCCTCGCCATTCACCGCGTCGAAGATGTCGCCGATGATGCCGCGCGACACGTTGCGATCGAACACCATCGTCGCGCGCTGCGTCTTCACCTTGCGCGCACCCAGGCGGCGCAGGGCGCGCTTCGCTGCCTCGCGGCCTACCTCTTCCGGCGTCTCCAGCTTTGCCAGCGTACGCGCCGCGTGCGACCATCCATCGCGCTGCATGCCACTCTCATCCTGTGCAATCGGAGTCACGCCCAGGCCGCAGTAGCTCTTGCGGTACTCCCCCACAAAGCCTCGCGAGTTGGCGATCGCGCGCCAGCTTGTGGCTGCGGTGAATGTGCCGCCATCCGAGTTCTGAATTCGAACGTCCGCACCCATCGCGGCGGCCTCCACCGCGCGCGCCATCTCAATGCGCTCCTGCGCGGGCAGGGAATACACGTCGTCGAAAAACAGGCCCAGTCCATCCCCGTTGCGACGCTCGCTGAACTCGCTCGCATCCGGCAGACCCGCAAAGGGATCTTCCTCCGTGATGCGCGACAGCTCCACCGCGCCCTTCACCAACCGCTGCAGCGATGCTTCGCTCAGATCGTTGGTGCTGGTCGACGCCGTGCGCTGCCCCATGAACACGCGCAGCCCCACCGCGCGCGACTGCGATTCAGTCAACGTCTCCACCTGGCCCAGACGCACCTTGGTGTGGAACTCGTCACCCTCCACCACCACGGCCTCGGCGTCCGTCGCCCCCGCACGCATCGCGCGGTCCACAATTTCCTGCGCCAGCTGCGCGGTCAGCGTGCGTTCTTTCGTCATCTGCATCATCGTCCCGTGCCTCCCACCGTCATGTGGTCCAGCTTCAACGTCGGCGCTCCCACACACACCGGCACGCCCTGGCCCTTCTTGCCGCACGTTCCTACGCCTTCGTCCAGCGCAAGATCATGCCCGACCATGCTCACGCGCGTCAGCGCCGTTGCACCATCGCCAATCAGCATCACGCCTTTCACCGGCGCGGTCACCTTGCCGTCTTCGATCAGGTAAGCCTCGTTCGCCGCAAAGACGAATTTGCCATTCGTGATGTCGACCGAACCGCCCGAGAAGTTCACAGCGTAGATGCCGTTCTGCACGCTGCGCAGAATGTCCGCAGGATCGTCCTCACCCGGCAGCATGTACGTGTTCGTCATGCGCGGCATCGGGATCGACGCGTAGCTCTCGCGACGGCCGCTGCCCGTCGATCGCGTGCCCATCATCTTGGCCGAAAGCTTGTCGCTCATGTACCGGCACAGCATGCCCTTCTCGATCAGCACATTGTTCGCTGTCGGCACACCTTCGTCGTCCACGTTCAACGACCCGCGCCGGTTCGGCATGGTTCCGTTGTCGGCGACGGTGACCTTGTCGGTGCCCACCCGCTGTCCCATCAACCCCGCAAACGCCGACTGCTTCTTGCGGTTGAAGTCCGCCTCCAGTCCGTGACCCACGGCCTCGTGAATCAGCACGCCAGGCCATCCCGGGCCAAGCACCACGGGCATCTCGCCAGCGGGCGCTGGCTGCGCCGTCAATTGCAGGATCGCCTGCCGTGCCGCCTCCTGTGCATAGTGCTCGGGCGTGCGCTCCGTCGTGTACCAGCTAAAGTCGCGACGCCCACCGCCACCGCTGGTGCCGCTCGCCGAGGCACCCTTGCCGCCATCGGCTGCAGGATCTTTCGCGATCACGCCAACGCTGAACCGGCTCAGCGGCTGCACGTCGCTCGCGTAGGTGCCGTCGCTGGCAACGACGAGAATGTGTCGCACCTCATCGCTAAAGCTCGCGCGCACCTGCACAATGCGCGGATCGTACGCGCGCGCTGCGCGATCTGCCCGCTGCACCAACTGCAGCTTCTGCGCAATCTCCACATCAGTCGTGACAGCGGGATACAGATCATGCGATGGAGCCGCACGAAGGCCCTGCACGCCCGCCGTCGCTACCGAATGCGCAATCAGCGCAGCAGTACGCGCCGCATGCAGCAGCTTCTCTTCCGTCAGCTCATCGGTATAGCTGTAGCCGGTACGCTCTCCACTCAGCACGCGCACGCCGCAGCCCATGCTGTGGCTCTGGCTGGCGGACTTCACGATGCCCTCATCCACGCCGATGCCGTTGGACGCGGTGCTCTCAAAGAACAGTTCGGCAAAGTCGCCGCCACGCTCCAGCGCGGCCGCAAGGCAGCGCTCGATCAGGCGATCGGTAATCCCAAATTGCTGATGAAATACGGTGGTGGAGCGGGCGGTTGAACTCTGGTCGACGGCTGAACTCATCTGTTCTCAAGTTTACGCGCCCACGCCGGCCCGCTGTGCTAGGTTCGAGCCATGAGTTCCGCACCGGCAGAGTCAGGCAGCATCACCGGCATCGCCGATCCGCGCTATCCCATCGGGAAGTTCCAGCGACCGGCGCAAATCTCCGCCGCGGAACGCTCCAGTGCCGTCGAAGTCATTCGCTCGCTTCCGCAGCAGCTTCGCTCCGCCGTGGCCAACTGGACCAACGAACAGCTCGACACCCCCTATCGCGACGGCGGTTGGACGGTGCGCCAGCTCGTTCACCACATTGCCGACTCGCACGGCCAGTCCAGCACGCGCCTGCGCAAGGCATTAACTGAGGACAATCCGACCATCCAGGCCTACAACGAAAAGCTGTGGGCCGACCTGCCCGACGACCGCGAAGCTCCGGTCGAGTTCTCGTTGACCCTGCTCGAAGGCGTTCACGCCCGCTGGGCCTACCTGCTCGATCATCTCTCTGAAGAGCAGTGGCAGCGCACCTTTCAACACCCCGAGAGCGGACCGTGGACGATCGACGCAGTCACGCAGCTTTACGCATGGCATTCGCGGCACCACCTGGCGCACATCACCGAGCTCGCAAAGGCGCGCGGCTGGTAGCGCAGCAACGCAACGAACGATGAGCGCGGAACAAACACCGGAAGAGATCGCAGCGCTGCTGCAGGACTTCCTCTTGGCGCACCCCAAGGCCGTCGTGCTCGAGGACGGCCGCATCGCGTTCGACTTGCAAGCCGCGCAATACAGCATCCAGCAGCAGCCCGGCCGTTGCACCCTGCAACTGTGGAGCGAGACGCGCAACCTGTCGCGGCGCGTGGTCGCGGTCACACAGCGACGCGACACGCTCAAGCTCAGTACGCTGCGCCTCGGCCAAACGAAGCCGCAAACGCTGGAGATCGTCGCCCAGCCCGAGCGCCGCACACCCACCAGCCGCGAGGGCACGCGCCAGCGTTTCCTTCCCGTACTGCAGCGCATGTTGCAGCGCGAGTTCCCGGACTGGATCGTCGACCCGTTGCAGTCCGCGATGGACCTTGAGCGTTCCTTCGGCCCTGCCTACGCGCGCGGCGCGCTGCATCGCGGCCAGCAGGCGTGGGCCGTAGTCGGTGTAAACGCCGAAGAATCGCAAGCCACCATCGATGGCATCCTGACCATCGGCATCCTGTGGCTGCAACTGTGCCGCGAACGCGCAGGCGGCAAGCGCCTCTTCCAGGGCCTTCTACTCTTTGTTCCATCGCGCACCGCCACGGTCACGCTCACGCGCCTCGGCTGGCTGCGCAGCGATGCCGCGCAGTGGCGGCTCTTCGAATTCAGCTCGCGGACTGAGGACATCGAAGAGCGCGACCCCGCCGACATCGGCAACCTCTCCACGCACCTGATCCATCTGCCTGACGAGGCGGCCGCACGCGAACGCTTTGCATCTCCGCTCGCCACGCTGCTCGCACTTTTGCCTGCTGCAGCACAGCCGCTCGTCGAGCAGCGCCTGCGCTCCTCATCAGAACTCGCACTCCTGCTCTACGGCCTCGAGTTCGCCCGCATCCGCATGCGCGCAGCCGCTCGCAGCTTCACCTCCGAAGCGGAGATCAGCATCGGTGCCGGCGCGAACGAGACGCTCCTCACGCCCACCACGGAACCACAACTTCGTGCCTTCCTGCAGGAGCTTTTCGAGCGCCGTCATCCGTCCGGATCGCCCAACGACCCACTCTTTCGCTCCGCGCCCGAGGCATGGCTCGAATCGGTGCTAAGGCAGAACATCGGCCCACTCGCGGCAGGGCAGGGCAGCTTCGCACAGTTCGATCCCGACCACGTATATCCGCAGGTGCCCGCGTTTCAGGCGGGTGACCGCGGCATGCTCGACCTGCTCAGCGTCACGCGAGACGGCCGCCTTGCCGTGCTGGAGCTGAAGGCGAACGAAGACCTGCACTTTGCGCTACAAGGGCTCGATTACTGGATCCGAGTGCGCTGGCACCACGTGCAACCAGCCGATCCGCAGACCAGCCTTGGCATGCTCCAGCAGCACGGCTACTTTGGCGGCGTGCGCCTGTCGCCCGATCCGCCGCGCCTCTTCCTGGTCGCACCCTCGCTGCGCATCCACCCCGCGACCGAACAGGTACTCCGCTTCTTCAAGCGCGAAGTGGACTGGACGCTGCTCGGCCTACACGAACAGTGGCGCCGCACGCTGCGGGTCATCACTCGCCAACGTAGCGCCTAAGCTCGGCTAAAGAAGCTTACGCGAGACATAACCCGGCAGCGTGCAACAGATCGCAGCTACCGCGTGCTCACGCTGCGCCACAGGTCGATCGCCGGCGTATCCACTGCGAACTCGTCGATCTGCTTCAACTCTTCCTCGCTGAACTTCAGGTTCTTCAGCGCATCCAGCGAGTTATCCAACTGCTCTACATTGCGCGCACCGATCAGCGACGTCGTTACCCGCGGATCGCGCAGCGACCAAGCAATCGCCATTTGCGCCAGGCTCTGGCCGCGCTTCTCCGCAATCGCATTCAGCGCACGAACCCGCTGCAGGTTCTCCTCCGTCAGCATGGTCTGCTGAAACGATCCCACCTCGCTGTTCACGCGCGCATTCTCTGGCTTGCCGTTCAGGTACTTGTTCGTCAGCAATCCCTGCGCCAGCGGACTGAACGCAATGCAGCCCACGCCCAGTTCCTGTAGCGTGTTCAGCAGTTCGCCTTCGATCCAGCGGTTCAGCATGGAGTATGAGGGCTGGTGAATGAACAGCTTCACGCCCTCCGCCGCAAGCAGCTTGTACACTTCGCGGGTGCGCTCCGGCGAGTAGCTGCTGATGCCCACATACAGCGCCTTGCCTTGACGCACGATCTGCACCAGCGCCTCGACCGTCTCCTCAATCGGGCAGTCGAAGTCGGGCCGGTGGTGGTAGAAGATGTCGACGTACTCCAGACCCATGCGGCGCAGGCTCTGATCCAGCGACGCGACCAGGTACTTCTTCGATCCGCCCATGCCGTACGGTCCGGGCCACATATCCCAGCCGGCCTTTGAAGAAATGATCAGATCATCCCGGAGGTTGCGGAAGTCCTCGGCCATGACCTTGCCGAAGTTCTCCTCGGCGCTGCCATACGGCGGACCGTAGTTGTTCGCCAGGTCAAAGTGCGTCACACCGCGATCAAAGGCGCGCCGCAGCATCGCGCGACCCGTCTCGAAAACGTCCGCACCGCCAAAGTTCTGCCACAGCCCAAGCGAGATCGGCGGCAGCACAATGCCGCTGCGGCCGCAACGGCGGTACTCCGCCTGCTTGTATCGGTTCCCGTTGGGAACATACTGCGTGGCTAGCGGCATTTGCGATCTCCTGTGCGCGCGACGTGCGCTCTACAGGCTACGATGCACGCGCGGCATAGGACGCACGCTCTAGCTGTCGCCCACGTCTGCAAACGCCGGCTCGGGCGCCGCCTCGCCGTGCAGGCGGTCCTCCATGCGGGTCGCAAAGAAGCGATCTACCGCCGCCATCACCTCATCGCCGCGCTTCGCTTCAAAGATCGCCTTGCGCAACGCTCCACCGCCCACCACGCCATGCGTGAACCAGCTCGCAAACTGCTTCATCTTTCCCATGCCGTCGCGGCGCGCGCTTTCGCGGTCGCGCTTCAGCCGGCGCAGGTGGTTGTGCGCGTCCTTTTCGGCCACGCTCAGCGACTCGAAGTTCGGCAGCTCCGGCACGTCGATCTCTGGGTGCTCCTGCTCCAACTCGTCCAGCAGCATGCGGAAGTACGTGCGGATCATGCCATGCCGATCCTCTTCCGTCGCCACCGTATACGTGCCCACGCCGGTTGCCGCTCGGCTGCTCGTGTACTCCGCGATTTGCCGGAAGATCCATGGATTCGCCGGAGCTGCGCGGCCGATCATCACCGCATCGCAGGCGGTCGCGGCAACCATCGCCGCCGCGTCCTCCGGCGTGCGCACGTCGCCATTGCCAATCACCGGGATCTTCACTGCATCCTTGACCGCCGCAATCCACTCCCAACGCGCAACGCCGGTGTAGCCCTGCTCGCGCGTGCGGGCGTGCAATGCCACTGCATTTAGGCCGCAGTCCTCGGCCATTTTCGCCAGCGGAACGCACACAATCTGTGAGTCCGACCAACCCATGCGGAACTTGACCGTAAAAGGAATCGTGACCGCCGCACGCACCTTCTCGAAGATGGTCTGGATGTGCGGCAGGTCACGCAGCAGGCCGCTGCCGCCGTTGCAACTCACCACGCGCTTTGCCGGGCAGCCCAGGTTCAGGTCGACAATGTCGAAGCCGGCATCCTGGCAGATGCGCGCCGAGTCGGCCAGCGTTTCAGGATTCGATCCAAACAGTTGCGCGCTGATCGGGTGCTCGTCGTCGTAATAGGTCAGGTAGCGCTTGCGTTTCACCTCGCGCATGCGGCTCAGGCCGTCGGCGCTCGTGAATTCCGTCATGATCAGGCCGCAGCCTGACTGCTGATTCGTCGTGACGGTGTCCACATTAGCGTTCACGTTGGCAGAGGACGCAGCAGAGAACAGGGAAGCGTTCTTGATGAAGCGGCGGAACACCGTGTCGGTCACGCCCGCCATGGGAGCCAGCACGGTGGCGGGCGCAATCCGCACCGGGCCAATGTGGAACTCGGCCGGAACTGCGGCATCCGCCGTGGCCGGTCGCTCCAGAACTGCAGTCCCGCATTCTTCCCAGTGCTTCTTCATGCGCCTCTCACTATGGTGCAACAGAAAGCCCCCGCAGACTGCGAGGGCTTTCCAGGCTCGTTTGGAACCGCTTACTTGGTCGCCGTCGCGGCATCCTTACCGGCGTACTTGCGCTTGAAGCGCTCGATACGGCCGGCGGTGTCGATCAGCTTCTGCTTGCCCGTGAAGAACGGGTGGCAAGCCGAGCAGATTTCCAGAACGATGTCGCCCTTGTGGGTCGACCGGGTCTGGAAGCTGTTGCCGCACGCGCACTTGACGGTGGTGTCGTTGTAGTTCGGGTGAATTCCCTGCTTAGGCATCGGATGTCTCGCAATCCTGTGGTTTCTGTGCGGTTCGCTTGCAGCGGTCCAACTCACGCCACATCGATCGTCCTGTCGCACGGGCCGCGAAGGTCCTGCATATCAGATGCAGCGACTACGCGTTCGATCCAGTCTACCGGTTCGCCCGCCGCAGGGCAATGTGCCACCCCCGATCCCACCTTCAGGGCAGATCGCTTCGCAGGCGGTTTGTGCTGGAATCACGTAAATCTTTCCCATTGCACGTGCTTAGCCCGGGGAGCAGACTGATCCAACGGTTGCAAAGGAGGCAAACATCATGCGCATGGTCAAAGCAATGATCGCGATCGCCCTTCTGCTGGACGGCGCCATGGTTCTGCAGCACCAGCGTGCCCAGCGCGCCAATGCCGTGGAACAGGCCATCACCCTGACCGCCGACTCCGGCGACGCTCCCGCCCTTACCGCCCGCTAGTCCTCCTGCCTCTCAAGCCGCTCCCGTTTTCACACACCCGTCCACATCGCCTGCCCTGCGATACTGAAGAAGCACGCCGCGTCGGAATGACGCGGTAGAGTTCGCCAATCTGCTTCGCTCGCTGGCTGCTCCTTCCAGGTCCGGCTCAGCGGCAAGCTGAATGGCAAGCCATTGCCCAGTAGGCGACCATGGACCCATTACTTCGATCTCTCAAAGAAGAGAAGTGCAAGATCTGCGAAGGCATGGGCATGCGCGTCGTGGAGGACGAGCAGGGCCGCCGCTACGCCGAGCCATGCGTCTGCCGCTCCTACCTGCGCGGCCTTCGCGCCATGGAAAAGGCCAACATACCCATCCGGCACGAAAGCAGCACCTTTGAGACGTTCACCAGCTACCCCGGCCGCAGCCCTTCCATCGGCATGGCGCCCATGCTGCTGCGCCGTTTTGTGGACGGCTGGTCCACCGACCACGACGGCACCGGCCTGCTCATCACCGGTGGCATCGGCACCGGCAAAACCCATCTTGCGGTCGCAACGCTTCGCGCCCTCATTACCGAGCACAACGCCGTCGGCCTCTTCTACGACCACCGCTCCTTGCTCAAGGCGATTCAGAACAGCTACAACGAGCGCTCTTCCGAGTCGGAGTACGAGGTGCTCGCGCCCGTCTTCCAGGCCGACGTTCTGGTGCTGGACGAACTCGGTCGCGAAAAGCGATCCGACTGGACCGGCGAAATGGTCGAGCACATCCTGAACACGCGGTACAACGATCGCCGTACCACCATCATCACCACCAACTATCCCAATGAGCACTCCGCCATGGTGCGTGGGGACAGCAAATCCGGCGAGACGCTGGGCGACCGCGTCGGCGAACGCATCTTCTCGCGCATCCAGGAGATGTGCCTCACCGTTGAGATGAACGGCCTCGATTTCCGCAAGACGATCAAACGCGCGCAGCTCTCGTAACCTGCAGCACGCGCATCGCACCGCATCCAACCGCACATGGCCGAACTGCTCATCCACCGCGGCGACATCACGAAACTGCACGTCGATGCGATCGTGAACGCGGCCAACCAGTCGCTCCTCGGTGGCGGCGGTGTCGACGGCGCCATCCACCGCGCCGCCGGCAAAGAGCTGCTCGCCGCGTGCGAGCTGTTGGGCGGCTGCGCCACGGGTGATGCGAAAGCCACGCCCGGCTTCAAGCTTCCGGCAAAGTGGGTCTTCCACGCCGTCGGCCCACGGTGGAAGGGCGGCACTAAAGGTGAAGACGATCTGCTCGCCGGCTGCTATCGCCGCAGCATGCAGCTCGCCCGCAAGCACGCCTGCAAGTCCATCGCCTTTCCGGCCATCGCAACCGGCATCTACCACTTCCCACCCGACCGCGCCGCGCACATCGCCGTGACCACCGTGCGCGAGCACCTGCCGGACAGCGGCGTCGAGCAGGTCATCTTCTGCTGCTGGAACGAAGAGACAGAGCAGATCTATCGAGCCCTGCTCGACCACGCCTGATCGCTTCTTCCCGGCAGCGCCTCTGCCTATACTGCTAATGATTCGCCTCGGGCGAACGGAGGCGAACACCATGGCAGCACTTCTGGAAGCAATCGAAATCAAGCGCAAGATGGTCTTCGAGTTCGAAGACGCGCCCTACGTCTGCATGGAGTCCGACGTAAGCACGCCCACCGCGCGCGGCGGCCAGACGCTGGTTCGCCTGAAGATGCGCAACCTGATCACCGGCGCCGTCTTCGACAAGACCTTCAAAGCTAATGACAAGTTCAAAGAGCCGGACGTCTCGCTCGTGCCAGCGTCATTCCTCTACAACGACGGCGACGGCTACCACTTCATGGACCAGGAAAGCTACGAGACACTCACGCTCGACGAAGCCAAGGTCGGCGACGCAACGGACTTCCTCACCGAAGGTCTCATGCTGCAAATGCACAAGTACAACGGCAATCCCATCGCTCTGCAGCTCCCCATCTTCGTCGAGCTCGAAGTGACCGAAACCGAACCAGCCGCCCGCGGCGACTTCTCCAGCGGCAGCGGCACCAAAGCCGCCAAGGTCGAAACCGGCATGACCCTCCGCGTCCCACCCTTCGTCAAACAGGGCGAGCGCATCAAGATCTCCACCGAGACCCGCGAGTTCGCCGGCCGCGTCTAGTCATGCCCACCATTCTCCGCTTCGGAGCATTCCGCATCATGATCTATACCGACGATCATGGGCCACCGCATGTGCATGCGACTGACGGAAGCCAGTCTGCTTCATTCTGGTTGCACTGTGCTGAACGGCGGGCCAGTTTACGCGCCCGGAAGCACATGGCGGGTCAGGTGCTGTCTCGCGTGCAGAACTTCATCGAAGCCAATGTCGAAGTCTTATGCGAAGCTTGGAAAGAGGTACACCAATGAGTGCGGAGATCGCCGAAGAGGAACTTCGGGCTGCGGAGCAGCGGTGGGAGGACGAGACCGGCTGCTATCCCAGTGCCACGGACGTGCGCTTCGATCAGAACTGGCGACGTATCATCGTGAAGCTTTCGACAGGACTGGAGATCGCGCTGGATCCGCTTCACTACCGCGGCTTCGAGGCTGCCTCGGACGCTGCTCTCTCCAACATTGAGATTTCGGGAATTGGGTACGAGCTCTTCTTTCCTCTCCTCGATGAGGGCATCTGGCTCCCGAATACCTTCCGCGACAGCTTTCCGAATCTTAGAACGCCAGGCGAAGTGAAGCAGGTCGTAGAGGACAAGCTGGCCGCCTGACCAGGCTCAGCGCCAGTCGTCGCGCATGCGCTCCTGGTGCGCCAGGACTTCGTCGAAGTTCTCGGTTTTCTTGATCACGATGTCGCCGAACTTGTGACCTTGCCGCAGCAGAATGGCCTGCAGTCGCACCAGTTCCAGCATCGCCAGGAACATGCAAATCAAAGCCTGTTGCGAGTGCGTGTTCTGCAGCAGTTTGCGCAGGCTGGTCGGGCGATCTTCCAGCATCAGGCGGCGCTTGGTGTACTCCAGCATCTGCGCCACGGTGACCGTCTCTTCGTTCACGTTCAGCACGGGCCGCTTGCGGATCCGCTCCAGGATCTCCTGGAATACGCGAACCAGGTCCGTTGTGTCCGCGGCGATCTCGCGCTCGCCCTCATCGACGCGCGTGAACTCCTTCGCTCCGGGGTTGGTCCAGGTTGCATCCTCAATCTGCTGCTTCTGCAGCAGCATCTGCGCGGCAGCCTTGAAGCGCTCGTGCTCCAGCAGGCGCTCCACCAGTTCGCGCCGTGGATCCTCCGCATCGCCGCTCGCAATCAGCGAGGCCTCGCGAGGCAACAGCATCTTGCTCTTGATGTGGATCAGCAGGGAAGCCGTGTAGATGAAGTCGCCCGCCGAGTCCACATCCTGCTGCTTTAGTTGCTCGGTATACGCCAGGAACTGCGCCGTAATTTTCGCAATCGGGATGTCGTAAATGTCGATGTCCTGCTTGCGAATCAGGTCCAGCAATAGGTCCATCGGCCCGTCATACACCTGCCCGACGGTGATCGAGAAAGGCGACTGCGAAAGCTCTTCCTTCGCGTCCTCTTTTTTCTTCCGGGCCGGCACAGGTTTGGGCGGCGCAGGCGCCGGGTGCTCCAGCACGAGGGGTGCGGACGCGACCGGAGTCTCGGCGGTATCCGGCTGGCTCTGCTCCGGGATGTCTTGAACGTTCGGCTCGGGCATCGACCGTTCCATTATCGCGGCCCGCTATGCCGGATGTGAAGAGAATCGCAGCTTCTCCCTCAGCCCGAAGATCCCGGCCCGCTCAGATTCGCTCCGGCCGGCGACCGCGTCCCGCCCTAGTACGGATCCGTCGCGGAGGGCGGAATATTCGGGACCGGCTCATGGTCGCCCTCAGGCGTCCACTTGTTATTCGTTGGCATATCCGTCTGCATCGGCCCCTGCGGCGCCAGGTTCGAGTCGTGACGGCGGTCCGCGTCCGTTGCGGGAATCACATCGGGATCGTTCGGCACCGGCTTCGGATCGTTCGGAAACACATCACTCATCGCATCGCTCCTGTTCGACATGGTCAGATGCAACGAAGCCGCGTCCCGACAGCAACGCGGCTCCTGTTCTCAATCGAAACGAGCGATTACAGGCCCATCGCGGCCCGCACCTCGGCCATGGTCGCGTCCGCTTGCTCTCTCGCCTTCGCCGCTCCCGTTGTCAAAATGTCCTGCACCAGCGCGGGTTGCGCCTCGAATCCGCGCCGCCGCTCGGCAATGGGCTCAATCTCCCGCAGAATCGAATCCGCACACCAGCCCTTGCACTCGATGCAGCCGATCGTCGCATTACGGCAGCCGTCGTACACCTTCGCCAGCGTCTCCGGCGTGCTGAATACCTTGTGCAGATCGCCCACCGGGCACTTGTCCGGGTCGCCGGGATCGGTCCGCCGCACCCGCGCCGGATCCGTGACCATGGGCCGCAGCTTCTTCTTCAACTCTTCCGCGGAGTCCGTCAGCCCGATCGTGTTCCCATAGCTCTTCGACATCTTGCGGCCGTCCAACCCCGGCAGCTTCGGCGATGGCGTCAGCAAGACCTTCGGCTCTGGCAGCAGCTCGGTCTCGATCACGTTCTCGCTGATCTCCGCCTTCATCCGCTCCTTGTCGCTGGCCGCTGCAGCCACCTCGGGCGTCACGGCAGAGCTGTACAACTGGTTGAACCGGCGCGCCACTTCGCGTGTCAGCTCCACGTGCGACACCTGGTCCTGCCCCACCGGCACAAAGTCAGGCTTGTACAGCAGAATGTCCGCCGACTGCAGCAGCGGATAGCCAAGGAAGCCGTGCGTGTTCAGTTCCTTTTCGCGAAGCTGCTCCTGCTGGTCCTTGTACGTCGGCACGCGCTCCAGCCAGCCCAGCGGCGTGATCATCCCAAACAGCGTGTACAGCTCGGAGTGCGCCGGGACCGCGCTTTGCCGAAAGATGACGCACTGCTCCGGATCGAGGCCGGCACCCAGGAAGTCCAACGCCACCTCAAACGACTTCGACCGGATGTCGCCCGGGTCGGCGTAATCCGTCGTCAGCGCATGAATGTCGGCGATGAAGAAGTAGCAGGAGTACTCCCGCTGCAACCGCACCCAGTTGTACAGCGCACCCATGTAGTTGCCCAGGTGCAGCCGCCCGGTCGGGCGCATGCCGCTCAGAACGCGACGCTTCGTATTCGTTTCCATCAACCAAGATGGTAGCGGAAACAGAAGCCAGACCCGGCGCTACATGCTGATCAGCATGCTCAAAAACGTGCCCAGCACCGGCGTAAACAGCACGCTCATCAGCCGGCCGCCCACCAGCATCAGCAGCAACAGGCTGTACCCGCCAATGCGGTCGTAGTTCTCTTGCCAGTGGTACGGCAGAAAGTGCCGCAGCACGCGCGATCCATCCAGCGGCGGTATCGGGATCACATTGAACACCGCCAGTCCCAGGTTCACCAGCATGCTGCAAAACAGCAGCAGCACCAGCGGGAAGAGCAATCCCGACGGCCGGTCCTCCCCGCCAAACAACGCCAGCGTGACCGACGCGCCCACGGCCTCAGCCCCACCCGGGATGAAGTGCTTGACCACCACCATCATCAGCAGCGCTACCAGCGCCACCAGCAGGTTCACGCCCGGCCCCGCGAGCGTCACCAGGATGTCGTCCCGCTTGTAATTCCGCAGGTTGCGCCCAACCACGGGCGTCGGCTTGGCCCAGCCAATCAGGGGCAGGTGCGTAAACGCCGCGATCAGCGGCAGCAGCACCGACCCAAGAGGATCCAGGTGCCGCACCGGGTTCAGGGTCACCCGGCCCAGCATGCGCGCCGTCTGGTCGCCGCACCGCGAAGCCATCCAAGCGTGTGCAGCCTCATGGATGGAGAACGCAAAGATGAGCGCTACAAACTCAAACACCAACAGAATCGCGCTCTGACTCATCCCGCTCCTTGTCCATCCTGCTAAGCTAGCTTAGCAGCTTAGGAGGGCGTTCATGACGGTGACAATGTTCGAAGCAAAAACTCGCCTTTCAGAACTCGTTCAAAAGGCGCAAGCTGGCGAAGAAATCATCATCACCTCCGGACGCGAAAAAACGCCGGTCGCCCGCATCGAGCCAGTCAAGCAGCCGAAGGTTCGCCGGCTCGGCCTGATCGCAGATCCTGGGTATACATTTTCAGACTCATTCTGGGACCCTCTGCCCGAAGAGGAGTTGGTGCTCTGGGAAGGTGGGGCTTGACCTACCTCCTCGACACGCATGTTCTGATCTGGGCAATCGAATTTCCTGACAAGCTTAGCGCGCGTGCCCGGACGCTCATCGCGGATGAGGCCAACGCCCTGCTTGTGTCCGCCATCAGCGCTTTCGAGCTAGCGAACAAAGTCCGTCTGGGCAAGTTGCCATCCGGCGAGAAGCTTCACGCCGATTACGAAGCTCTTCTCGTTGCAGCCGGCATTTCGTCAGTCCCGGTGAGTGCCGCGATCGCGCTTCGTGCCGGGCGTCTCGTCGCGGATCATCGCGACCCGTTCGATCGCATCATCGCCGCGACCTCGCTTGCCGCAGACATCCCGCTCCTCAGCATCGACGAAGCTCTCGACGCATTCCATGTCCGGCGTATCTGGTAGGCTCCTGAGCTGTTTTGAAGCAGAAGCGATGAGCGTTGCGCTTGCTGTCCGCCTGTGAGCACGGTGCGCCGCCTACCGGGACACGTTCCGGCAATCTCCCTACGATTCAGTTCCGTTCTCCTGCAAGAGTCTGTTCAGCGTCACCTTGTGCTTCCTCGCGCGGTGCTCCGCCTTGGTCTTCTCATCCGGCAGGGCCGTCCCCGGACGCGGCATACCCACGCGGTCCCGCGCGTTGCTTTTCACGGCTTTGGTGACAGAAAAGATCTTCGGTCGGCGCTTCATGGTGTGTTCCTGCTCCTAGCTTCGCATTGGCGCACCCCGCGCCGGGAATAAGATGTTGCAGGGAGGGCTGTACGCCCATGGAAGAGCGCGAATTCTTCGACGAAAAGACAGAGCAGCGCAAGCACCAGCTCACGTGTACCAAGTGCGGCGTGGCCGGGGAATACGCTCTGAACTGGCTCGTCCGCCGCAAAAAGAAGCAGGTGCCCAACCGCGCCGACGACCGCGATCGCGCTCGCTTTGCCAAGGCGCAAAGCTACATGGTGCTGCGCGACGACACCGCCAACTGCACCAACATCCGTTGCCGCAAGCGCTTCGAGATCGCCGGCATCAAGACCATGGCCTTCCTGGACTGACGAGCTCACGACCAGCCCCACATCGGCCGGCAACTGCATCTATCCTTGTGCGAACACCGTGCGTGAGTTGCACCCGCTGTTGTACTCTGACGTTGAAAGGATTCCTGACCCAATGGCTAACCTTCGCCTGCCCGTGCAAGAACGTAACCTGACCCCAGCGGAGGTCGAAGCTCTGGATGCGCGCCGGCGCCGTGGTCAACTCGGGCTGGTGATCGGATTCCAGGCGGCCATCATCACCACCCTGCTCACGCTCTGGGTCGGGCAGGACCTGACCTACTCGCCAGGCCTGCAGCGGCCCATGTTCTACTGGGCCTGCATCACCGGTCTGCTGTCCCTGGGTGGCTTTGCGTATGGCCTTGCCAACCGCCGCGGTTCGACAGAGTTCATCAGCTACTAGTCGGTTTCCGACAGATCGATCCGCAGCCCGTGCCTCTGCACGGGCTTTCCCTTTGCAGCGGACCCGCCACAACCGGCACCCATGCTTCCAAACCGAGCCGGACGCATCCCAATAGGAACGACTTGGCCACACTCGTCTCCATCCCGGAAGTCGTAACGCCGATCCCGCTTCCAGCGGCTGAGCCACAGCGGCTGCAGGACCGCTTCGGCCGCGTCATGACGGATCTGCGCGTTTCCATCACAGATCGCTGCAACTACCGTTGTGTCTACTGCCGCACCGGCACTGACGGAGCTGCCTTCGCAGAACTCGGCATCGAGGCCTACGCGGCCATGATCCGGCTGCTGGTCGGCCTCGGCATCGAAAAAGTCCGCCTCACCGGCGGCGAGCCACTGCTACGTCGCGGCCTGCTCGACCTCGTCCGCGAGGTCCGATCCATGCCTCTAGCCTTCCCTGGGGACCGGGACAATGGTGTGGAGATCGCGCTGACCACCAACGGCCACCTGCTGGCGGGCATGGCGCGCGACCTGAAAGAAGCCGGCCTCGACCGCATCACCGTCAGCATGGACGCGGTCACGCCCGACGCCTTCGAGCGCATCACGCGCATCCCCAACTCACTCGGGCGCGTCCTCGACGGCATCCACGCGGCGCAGGACGCCGGTCTCGGCTCCATCAAGGTCAACTGCGTTCTGATGCGCGGCTGGAACGACGACCAGATCGAGGCGTTCGGCGACTTCGCTCGCCGCGAGCAAGTCATCCTGCGCTTCATCGAGTTCATGCCGCTCGACGAGGAGCGCATCTGGGCTGCCGACACAGTCGTTCGCGAGGCGGAAATCGTGGAGCGGCTGTCCCGCGTCTCGCCGGTACGTCTTCTGCCACCCAACCACCCCAGTGAAACCGCCCGCCGCTACCAGTTCCTCGATGGCTCGGCGGAACTCGGCATCATCGCGCCCGTTTCGCGTCCCTTTTGCGGCCACTGCTCCCGCCTTCGGCTAACTAGCGACGGCAAGCTCCGCACCTGTCTCTTCTCCCAGACAGACCACGACCTGCACGGCCGCATGCTCCGCGGCGCTTCCACTTCAGAAATGCGCGAGTACGTCCGCTCTGTCGTTTTGGGAAAAGAGGAGCGGCATCACATCGGCGAAGCTGGCTTTCTCAAGCCATCGCGCAGTATGGTGCATATTGGGGGCTGATTTTGTAATCGCCCGCACGTTGTCCCTCAAAAGTGTTATGGCGATGCGATCTTAGCGAGGATACTTTCCACAGATACCCCGTACGGCCACATCCCCGATTCAGCCATCTCCAGAGTAAATTCGGCAGGGTCTATGCTTTTCCGCAAATCACAACGTGAGCAGCAGCTAGCTTTTGAGCGTGCGCTGCAGCAGGACTACTCACGCCTGTTTGTGGAGCTGGGACGCGCCCTCACATCCAACCTGGAACTCGAGCTGGTCCTGAACAGCGTCATGAACAAGATGGCGGAGTTCATCGGTCCGGAACGCTGGTCCCTGATGCTGATCGACAAGCAGCGGCAGGAGTTGTTCTACGCCATCTCCGTCGGCGAAAACGCCGCTTCGCTCTCGGGCCTCCGCGTTCCGCTCGGCGAGGGCGTCGCCGGCTGGGTCGCCATCACCGGCAGCCCCATGGTCGTACCGGACACCAGCGTGGAGCCCCGCTGGATCGAGTGGAGCAAGCAGATGGGGCTCAACGTCCACTCCATGGCTTGCGTCCCGGTCGTTTCGGCGCAGGGCGTCATCGGCGTCGTCCAGTTGCTTAATCCGAAGATCGATCTCCTCTCCGATCGCTCCATCCAGTTCCTTCGTGTCCTGTGCGACTTTTCCGCCATCGCGGTGCGCAATGCCGAAGACATGAAGCGCATCTACGAACTTTCCATCTCCGACGACTGCACCGGCCTGTTCAACGCGCGGCACCTCTACACCCTCATGGGCGAGCTGTTCGCGCAGAAGTCTTCCGCCTTCAGCCTCGTCTTCATGGACCTGGACCACTTCAAGCAGATCAACGACAACTACGGGCACCTGGTCGGTAGCCGTCTTCTGCGCGAGGTAGGCGGCCTCATCCATCGCGTCGCCGGCCGTGGCAACCCGGCCTTCCGCTACGGCGGTGACGAGTTCGTGCTCCTGCTGCCGGGATTGAACAAGGCGGCCGCGATCGAGATGACCAAGCGGCTCTACTACGCCCTGCGCGACGAGCCGTTTCTGCACAACGAAAATCTCGACCTGCGCCTACGCGGCTCGTTTGGCCTCGCCAGCTATCCCGATGACGGCGCGGACATGGAAGCCATGATCAAGGCCTCCGACTCCATGATGTACAACGCCAAGGAAATCTCGCGCGACAACATTGCGGTCGCCGGCATGGGTCTGCTGTTCCCGCGTAACAAGGAAGTGGCGCCCCGGCGCAAGCCCGAACTGAGCGCCCCTTCCGAACTCGCCGCGCCCGCAGAGCCCGCGCGAAGCTTGAACGGCGACAAGCGCGAGGAGACCATCGACTCACCGCACCTGCAGCCACTCTCCTGACCCGCAGAACAAACGGGATGACCCAGCCCACATAGGCGGCGCGTCACCGCATGGCCGCGTAGTCGGCCCGCATCAACCCTACTCCGAAGCCGAAGGTCGAGCTCTCCGGCGCTCCAACTCCGGTGCGCGAGGCACCTCGGGCAAGATCGCATCGCGATTCTCGCCCGCCGTGGGGTGGACGCCAAAATCCCACACGCCCAGGTTCACGTTGCGCGCATCCAGCACTTCCATCAGCGCGTACTCGCCAAACGTCAACGGCTCCGCCGGCGTGATCTTTAGCCAGTGGCCGCCCGGCATCACCGCGGTCGTCGTCGCTACCACGTCGGCCTGGCGCTTCGCCGACCCCAGCAGGTTGATGCTGAAGCTGGTCACCACCCGCTCGCCGCGCCGCACATCCACACGCACGATCACGTACTGGCTTTCGGCAGAGACCTTGGGCTGCGGGATGCCTTTGTTGCCATGCGTGTCCACCACCAGCGCGCCCGCGGGCGCCTCATCGCTTTTGCCGCCGCTGTCATCGTCCAGTCGCACATACAGCACCGGGTCCGGCACGTGCAGTTGCACCGCCGCGCGCTCACCCGGGATCTCCACCAACTGGTGCGCCGTCGAGAACGGGTTCACCGCCGCGCGCACCACATTGTGCGCAGTTTGCCGGTTCAGCTCGCCGCTGGTCTGCTGCAGAACGGCCAATTGCGGCTGCCCGTGAAAGGTATCCAGCGCCAGCACGCTGTCGTCGTCCGGCAGGTGCAGGTTGGGAGCCACCAGAGGCGTGCGCGCGGCGCGGTCTGCCTCCTCACGCGCCAGCTCCGGGTCGATCTGCGTCGCGGGGACTTGCCCTCCGTTTGCCTGCTGCTCCTCCCATCGCTTGGTCGCGTCCAAGTCCACCAGGTTCACCGGGATCTCTTCCTGTTCGCCCGCCCGCTCCGCCGACCGGTAGACAACGTTCTTGCCCACCACGCGATAGTTCAGCACCACCTGGTACGTCCCGTCCTTCAGGTAGAGCCGAGTCCGCTTCAAACCGCTGCCCAGTTCGCGCTCGGCCGGCAACTGCGTTCGCGCCTGCGCATGCAGAGCACCGGGCAAACCAGCGATTGCAACGGAAAGCAGCAGCAGGGAAGCACAGCGGCGATGAACGGCATCGATCACACACCATTGGACGCGTCCGCGTCACGATGCGTAGCGCGCTGCTTCCGCGAGCCATCGTTCGCATCCAACAGTTCATGAGCGACACGACATTTTCCAAGACCTTTCAGCTTGGCGGAGACGTCACCATCAACCGCCTCGGCTTCGGCGCCATGCGCATCACCGGCGAGGGCATCTGGGGTCCGCCCAAGGATCTGGAGGGCGCAAAGGCCGTGCTGCGGCGCGTCCCGGAACTCGGCATCAACTTCATCGACACCGCCGACAGCTACGGCCCGTACATCAGCGAGCAGCTCATCGGCGAAACGCTCGCACCCTATCCGCAAGGCATGATCATCGCCACCAAGGGCGGCCTGGTCCGCACCGGCCCCAACAAGTGGCTGCCCGTCGGCCGCCCCGAGTACCTCGAGCAGGAGGTTTACATGAGCCTGCGCCGCTTGAAGCAGGACGCGATCGACCTGTGGCAGTTGCACCGCATCGATCCCAAGGTGCCGGTCGAGGAGTCCCTCGCTCCCATTGCCAAGCTGCAGAAGCAGGGCAAAATCCGTCACGTCGGCCTGTCCGAGGTCACGCCCGAAGAGATCGAGCAGGCCAGCAAGGTCGTCAAGATCGTCTCCGTGCAGAATGAGTACAACATCAGCAATCGCAAGAGCGAACGAACCCTCGAGTACTGCGAGCAGAACAACATCGCCTTCATCCCATGGTTCCCGGTCGCGGCCGGCAAGCTCGCCCAGCCTGGCGGCGCGCTCGAAACGTTCGCCAAGCAGCACAACGCCACCGTGTCGCAGATCTCGCTCGCCTGGCTCCTGCATCGCAGCCCGGTCATCCTCCCCATCCCGGGAACTTCCTCTGTCCAGCACCTTGAAGAGAACGTGAAGTCGCAGGACCTCCAACTCACGGCGGCCGACTGGGACGAGGTCGAAGCGGCAGCCAAAGCCGCTCAACAGTAAGCAATTTGGCATCAGCAAACACCGATCCGGCGGCGCATGCAACAGCGCCGCCGGACCGTTCGCCGTGCGTCGAAAGATTCGCTCACACCTTGCACCTTCATCGAGCGAGCCCAGCGTCACGAACCGCCGCCGGGTAGCCCTTCGCCTCGTCTTCGCATCCATCTCGAAGTGAATCAGCCGGTCCAGCCAGCCTCCCGCAGGCGCTCTTCTCGTGAGAGCGCGCCATCCCTTCCGCCCGCCGCCGAGCACCGCTGCGACCCCACGCGGCTCGGCGAAGACGTGCCCTGGGCGGCGCTGCGCAAGGAGGCGAAGAAGCGCTTCGGTGTAGACCGCTTCCGCTCCGCGCAGAAGGACGTGATCGAGTCCGTCTTCGCCGGCTGCGACACGCTGGCCATCATGCCCACCGGCTCCGGTAAGAGCCTCACCTACCAGCTCCCGGCGCTTTTTTTTGACAAGCCGGTGCTTGTCATTTCGCCGCTCATCGCGCTCATGCAGGACCAGCAGCGCCACGCGCAGGAGGCCTCCATCGGCGTCGAGAAGATCGACTCCACCCTCTCTGCCGGCGAGCGCCGCGAGGCCGACGACAACATCCACAGCGGCCGCCGCGGGCTCATCTACGTCACACCCGAGCGCCTGGAAAACCGCGAGTTCCTCGACGAACTGAACGAGCACGGCATTTCCCTTTTCGTCGTCGACGAGGCGCACACCATCTCGCAGTGGGGCCATGACTTCCGCCCGGCCTATCTCGGCCTCGGCTTCGCCCGCAAGAAGCTCGGCAACCCGCCCGTGCTCGCGCTCACCGCAACCGCCACGCCCGACGTCGCCAAGGAAATTCTCGAAGTCCTGCACGCTCCGGACGCGCGCGTCATCAACGTCGGCTCCGAGCGCACCAACCTCTTCCTCACCGTGCACCCCACCGTCAACAACGACGCCAAGCTCGACCGCATCACGCAACTGCTGGCCGACGAGAAGGGCACCGGCATCCTCTACACCGCCTCCGTGCGCAGTACTGAGGAACTCTACGAACGCCTCTGCGACGCAGGCATCGCTGTTGGGAAATATCACGGCCGCATGACGAAGAAGGCTCGCGAAGAAGCCCAGCGCGACTTCATGGCAGACAAGTTCCGCATGATGGTCGCCACGAAAGCCTTCGGCCTCGGCATCGACAAGCCCGACATCCGCTTCGTCTACCACTACGAGTTCCCGGACTCGCTCGAAAGCTATTTCCAGGAAGCCGGCCGGGCCGGCCGCGACGGCGAGCCCGCGCGTGCCGTGCTGCTCTACCGCCTGGAAGACAAGCGCATCCAAAGCTTCTTCTCGCGCGGCCGCTATCCCAAGGCCGCGGAAATGGATCAGCTCCTCGCCGCTGTTAGCGACACCGAACCCAAGTCGGCAAAGCAGTTGGCCGAAGAAACCGGCGTCGGCCAGCGTCACACGCAGGTCACGCTCCAGATGCTGCGCGAAGCCAAGCTCATCAAGAAGAAGCGCGTCGGCTACTTGCGCAAGTCCAGCGCGGCCATCTCATCTGACGAGGTTCTGCAACTCATCCACACCTCGGAGGAGCGCGCCGCGCGCGACCGCAACCGCCTTGACGAAATGATGCACTACGCCGAGTCCGTCACTTGCCGCCGTCAGTTGTTGCGCGAATACTTCGGCGAACCTCTCGGCGAGCCATGCGGTTCCTGCGACAACTGCGTCAACCAGACGGGCACCGCCGAACGCCCGGCCGCCGTCTCCATGCTCGAGCGCAGCGGGGCGCGCCGCGTCGAAACCATGAGCGGCACACTCTTCACTACCGCACCCGAAACCATTCCCACGCTGCAAGCCTCATCCGAGTTTCAGCCCGGCACCGTGGTCCGCCACAGCAAGTTCGGAGAAGGTGTCGTCAAGTCCGTGGAGGGCGACACACTCACCATTCGCTTCGGCGGCGGAGAAGGTCTGCGCAAGCTCAAGAGCAGCTTCGTTGAGGCTCTGCCCGCGGCGGCCGCTTAGGGTACACCCTTGGCTGCGTGAGATACTGAGCGGCGACCATGTACAAACGTGTCCTTCTCAAAATCTCCGGGGAAGCGTTGGCCGCGGGTCGCGGCTTCGGCATCGACGCCATCTTCGCCAGCCGCGTCGCGTCTGAAATTGCGGAACTCTGCAACAGCGGCTGCCAGGTCGGCGTCGTCGTCGGCGGCGGCAACTTCTTCCGCGGCGTCGCAGAGCAGGCCATCCACATGGATCGTGTCGCCGCCGATCACATGGGCATGCTGTCCACCGTGATCAACGCCATCGCCCTGCAGGACGCGATCGAAAAGCTCGGCATCAACTGCCGCGTCATGTCCGCCATCGAGATGCACGAGATCGCCGAGCCCTACATCCGCCGCCGCGCTATCCGCCACCTCGAAAAAGGCCGCGTCGTCATCTTCGGCGCGGGCACCGGCAATCCCTATTTCTCCACCGACACCGCCGCGGCCCTGCGCGCCATGGAGATCCGCGCCGATGTCCTGCTCAAGGCCACGTCCGTCGACGGCATCTACACCGCCGATCCCAAGAAGGATCCCGACGCGACCATGTTCGACACCATTACCTACATGGACATCATCCAGCGCGGCCTACGCGTCATGGATACCAGCGCCGTCAGCCTCTGCAATGAGAACCGCATGCCCATGGTGATCTTCTCCATGCGCGAGCAGGGCAACATTGTGCGCGTCGTCAGCGGAGAGCGCCTCGGCACTCTCGTCGTCAGCAAGCTGCCCGAAGCCACCGTCAACGGCAACATCGCCCTGAGCCAGGCAGTACCGGAGGGCACGGTTGCCAGTGGCAACTAGCAAGGCGAACAAGCACCTGCTGCCGCACATGCTGGCCCCGGACCGCAAGCCACCACTTCCGGGCCTCACCGGCATTCGCACCTTTCTCGCGGTGGGCATCCTCTTCTTTCACTACACCCCGCCGCACGCCACCTACATCCGGCCCATGATCGAGGCCGGATTCACCTACATCGGCTGCTTCCTTCTCATCAGCGGCTTCGTGCTCAGCTACAACTACGCGCACCGGGCTGACACGATCAAGGTCGGCCGCTTCTACGCCGCTCGCGGCTCGCGCCTCTATCCCGTCTACCTTTTATCGCTTCTCGTTTCGCTGGGCATGTTGCATGCCGAGTGGCTGGCGCGCCCGCACGGCGAGTTCTGGACAGGCGTTGTCCTCACGCCGCTGCTGCTGCAGGGCTGGAGCCCAACGCTCGCCACCTTTTGGAACACCGTGGCCTGGACGCTCTCTACGGAAGCGATGCTCTATCTCGCCTTTCCGTTCATCAATCGCGCAAAGTGGTGGCCAAAGGACGCGCAGAAGCTGCTCATTCTTTTCTTCACGTTCTGGTGCTGCGAGTTGGTCCTGCCCATCACCTACATGGCGCTGAATCCGGACCACCTCACCAACATCGACCGCTACTCCTCCGCGTACTGGCTGCGGCTCTACAAATACACTCCGCTCGCCTACGTCCCCATCTTCATGGCGGGCGTCACGCTGGGCCGGCTGAACAATGCAAGAGCGCTGCAGGACCGCACCAAGCTCTGGATGACGATCGGCGCAGGCATCTTCATCGTGCTCTGCTTCTATCTCGCCGTTCCGCACCTGCCCTACGTCCTTCTGCACGGTGGCCTGCTCACACCGGTCTTCGCCACGCTCATCGTCGGTCTCACTGGTGTGCACTGGATCTCGCGTGCCTTCGGTTGGGGGCCCATGGGCATCTTCGGCCGGGCCAGCTTCTGCCTCTACCTTCTGCACTTCAACTTGTGGAATGTGCTGCACGACCACCATGCGGCAGAGCACCTGCACCTGCAGGCGTTCGACCCCTGGATCTACTACGCCCTGATCCTGCTGGCGGCCTACGTTGCGTATCGCTGGGTCGAACACCCGGTGCAGAGCTATCTCCTGACCAACTTCGTCTACAAGACTCCGAAACCGCCCGTGCCGGAGTCGCCCGCGCAAACGCCCCTCGGTTAGCGCTCGAAATCGCGCTGCGGCGTCGTGCCACGGGTCAGGATTCACAGCCTCTTTACAGACTCGGATTTTCTGCCATACTGTGGCTGTAACCCCTTGACATTTTCATCCCTCGCCCGCGTTCTCCAGCGCGGTTGAGTCGCTGCACGTTGCGCCAACGAACCAGTTGCCTCGCTTCCCCGTATGCGTGGCAACAACGCCTACCCGTACTCGTTGAAACACAGGAGCATGTCACAGATGTCGATGACCCGTCGCAATTTCCTGATGCGTGTTGGACAGGCCGGAGGATACTCCGCCGCCTTCGCCACCATGCAGTCTCTTGGACTCATGCCCATGAAGGCGACGCTCGCCGAACCGATCGCCGCAGCAGCGGGCTCCGGCAAGGGCGTACGGCTGGTGATCGCCGGCGCTGGCATTGGCGGCCTGGTCGCCGCGTACGAGGCAAAGAAGCTCGGCTATGACGTTACCCTGCTCGAAGCCCGCCACCGTCCCGGCGGCCGCAACTTCTCCGCGCGTAAGGGCGTCGACGTCGAGTTCGTCGGCGGCGAAAAGCAGACCTGTACCTGGGACGCCCCGAACTACCAGAACATGGGACCTGGGCGTCTCCCATCCGTACACGGCACCATGCTCGGCTACTGCCGCGAACTGAACGTCCCGCTCGAAGTCGAGATCAACACCAGCCGCTCCACCTTCCTGCAGAACGACAATGCCAACGGCGGCAAGCCCGTCGTGCAGCGCAAAGCGGTGAACGATACCCGCGGCCACGTCTCCGAACTCCTCGCAAAATCCATCAGCAACGGCGCGCTCGACCAGGAGCTGACCAAGGAAGATCGCGAGCGCATGCTCACCTTCCTCAAGGTCTACGGCCCCCTCGACAAAAACAGCAAGTACATCGGCAGCGACCGCGCCGGCTACAAGACGCCCGCCGGTGCCGGCCCCGTCGTCGGCGTCATCGACGACCCCATGGACATGCACACGCTGCTCGACGAAAACTTCTGGACCGGCGTGCTCTACGAAGAGACGTGGGACTGGCAGGCGACCATGATGCAGCCCGTCGGCGGCATGGACCGCATCCCCTACGCCTTCGACAAAGCGCTTGGCAAGACCATCGTCTACAACGCTCCCGTCACCGAGATCAAGAAGACCACCAACGGTGTCGACATCAGCTACAAGCAGGGCAGCGGCACCAAGACCGTGCATGCGGACTACTTCATCTGCGCCATGCCGCTCACCATCCTGAAGTCGATCCCGAACGATCTCTCCCCCGCGTACAAGACCGCGGTCGACGGCTCCACCTACGCCGGTGCGTACAAGATTGCCTGGCAGTCGCGCCGGTTCTGGGAGCAGGACTACAACATCTACGGCGGCCTCTCCTTCATGAACCCCGGCCCGACCACCATCGTCTGGTACCCGTCCGCGAACCTCATGGCGCCCAACGGCATCCTCGTGACCGGGTACGAAGAAGAGAACAACTGGGGCTTCAGCAAGCTCTCCACGCAGGAGAAGTTTGAGAAGGCGCGCACACAGCTTGAGCGCATCCACCCCGGCCACGGCAAGGAACTCACTCAGCCCATGTTCTGCGGCTGGCGTCGCGTGAAGTGGAACGAGGGCTCGTGGATCCGCGGTTACGGTGGTGGCCCCAGCGGCTACGACACCATCACGCAGCCCGACGGCCCCATCTACTTCGCCGGCGATCACACCAGCCACATCGTCGGCTGGCAGGAGGGTGCCGCTCTCAGCGCACGCCGCGCCGTCAACATGATTTCCGAGCGCGTCCGCTCGGCACGCCTCACCGGTGCACACACAGCAGTCACCGCATAAGCAGTCACCGGCAACAGGGAAGGGAAAGACAGAACCATGAAGAAGTTCGCACTCGCAGCCGTGGCGCTGCTCGGCACCGCGCTCTCCGCACATGCGCAGGTCACGGTCAAGCACATTCAGCCCAATGAGAAGAGCCCCATCGCCAACGGCGTCTGGGCCGGCGACACCTTCTATCTCAGCGGGCAGCTCGCCAACCCGGTCACACCTGCCGACGCCGCCAAGGGCACGCCCGCCGACTACGGCGACACCAAGGCGCAGACCTACAGCATCTTCACCAAGATCCAGGCCGCCCTTCGCGAGCAGGGTCTCGACATGAAAGACGTCGTCAAGATGACCGTCTTCCTCGTCGCCGATCCCAAGACCGGCAAGCTCGATTTCCCCGCGCTGCAGTCCAGCTACACGCAGTTCTTCGGCACCAAGGACCAGCCCAACAAGCCCGCGCGCTCCGCCGTCCAGGTGGCCGCGCTGGTCTCTCCTACAGCCCTTGCAGAAATCGAGGTTATCGCCGTCCGCTCCAAGTAAGCGAAGAGCGATCAAGCACTAACAAAGGACGCGGTGAGCACGGTGCAGTTGCGCGACAACGTCGCATAACTCGCCGTGCCTCACCGCGTCGTATGCGTTGTGCCCTCCACATCGCCGCGCCTTCTAAAACCGGCAGATTTCCTCAGAGAAATCAGCATTTCTCGTTGACATGAAATTGACCTCTCTGTAATCTCGCACTTACATTCCACATGCCTCACGCGAACACCCGGTCTCAGGAACCCTGAATCCGTAAAGCGTTCGCTACCGATCGATGATCCGGATCGCACTTTGCCGCAAGGCGAAGCGTGAACCCCTATCGCAGTCGCCGTAACTCTGTACCTGCACCAGCGCCGCTCCTGGCGGCACGCAGTTCCACACAGACGCACTCCGTACTCTCTGGCCGGGCCAATCGCTCCGCCTCTGCAGCACCGGCAGTACAAGGCGTTCGGGCCAACCTTCCGAACCGCCGGCACTCGATTCGCAGTCCGCACTCTGAACTGATCACCGACCGCGCGCTCCACCAGCGGATCGCATCCCCATACCGTTCTCGCGCAAACGAACAGCGTTGCGCGCTCGCAGATCTGTACCCAGGCAACGGCGCGTCGCCAACGCACAAGCGCCGCTCGCACACAAAACGCGCTTCTGGCGCGAACGAACTGCTGTACCCGTTTCACACCTGCAGGAGGCCCGCTTGACCCGATACACCCGCTTGTCGCATCACGCCGTGCTCACCACCGCCGCCATCGTCCTCTCCCTCGCACCCGCCGCAGCAGCGCAGTCCTACTACGGCACGCTCAAAGGCCTGGTGAAAGATCCCTCCGGCGCAGCCGTTCCCAACGCGGAAGTGCTCATGATCGACGAGGCCACCAAGGTGGAGCGCAAGACCACCACCACCGGCGCAGGCGAGTACGTCTTCAACGCGGTCGACCCCGGCACCTTCACGATCCGTGTCATGCAGCAGGGCTTCAACAAGTACGAAAACGTCCACGTTGTCGTGCAGACCCAGCAGACCGTCGCCATCGACATTCCGCTCACGCTGGGCAGCTCCAACACCGTCGTCGAAGTCACCAGCGCCGAGCCCGTCATCGACACCGCCACCGCGCAGAACGGCCAGGTCTTCGACACGCAGAAACTCGTCGACCTGCCCAACCTCGGCCGCAACCCCTTCCTGCTCACCAAGCTCAACAACAACGTGACCACCACCGGCGATCCGCGCTTCAACCGCTTCCAGGATCAGTCCGGCTCGTCCGCCATCTCCATCGCTGGCGGCCCGGTCAACATGAACAACTACCTCATCGACGGCGTGCCCGTCACCGACTTCTCCAACCGCGCCGTCATCATTCCCTCCGTTGAATCCGTGCAGGAAATGAAGACCCAGGCGAACACCTACGACGCCGAGGCGGGCCGCACCGGCGGAGGCGTATTCAACACCCTGCTCAAGAGCGGCACCAACACCCTCCACGGCAACCTGTACGGCTCCACCCGCCAGACCAACTGGTCCGCCAACACCTGGCTCAACAATCACAACAACGTCGGCCGTCCCACCATCACTCAGTACAGCTACGAGGGCTCCATCGGCGGCCCCATCTGGAAAGACCGCGCCTGGTTCATCGCAACGGAAGAAGGGTATCGCCAGCGCTCGCCTCTCGGCGGCAACTACTTCCTTCCTTCGGCCAACGAACGCGCGGGTAACTTCGCCGGCTCCGGCATCACCATCTACGACCCGCTGACCACCGATCCCGTCACCGGCAACCGCCAGCCCTTTGCCGGCAATTTCATCCCGCAGAACCGCATCAATCCCGTGGGCGCCCGCATCCTCTCCGGCCTGCCAAACTGTGCCGCTGGCTGTAACAACAACGTCACCTACGGCGCTGTGAACTTCCAGCCCACTGACCTGCTCGGCGATCGCGCCGACGAGTTCATCAGCAAGGTCGACGTTCAGATCACGCACTGGTGGCTCGCCAACGCCAGCTATCTGCACTACGGCTCCAAGGAGCCCGGCGGCAATCCTCTCGGCTCCTTCGCTGGCGACGGCAACGCGTCCTACCTGCTCTACCGCAAGGTCGACGACTTCAACCAGAACAACGTCATCACGCTCAATCCCACGACGATCCTCACTGTCAGCTACGGCCAGAATCGGTTCCCGAACAACACGCTGGACCTGACCACCAACTACGATCAGGCCGCCAATCTCGGCTTCCCGACTGCCTATGCGAACGCTCTGCAGAAGAAGGCCTTCCCGGCCATCACCATGCAGACCGCTGCATCGTTCGGCACCAACAACTCCGGCCCCGCGGTCTTCTACTCGCGCAACGCGGTCGCCTCGGTCGCCAAGAGCCTTGGCCGCCACTCGCTCAAGGCCGGCTATAACTTCCGCACCATCTCCGTCGACTTCACCAACGTCAGCACGGGCAACGGCAACTACACCTTCCAGAACACCTTCACCAGCCAGAACGCCAACCCGGCCAAGGGCTCGCGCGTGGGTGGTGCCGATCTCGCCGATCTTCTGCTCGGCGTTCCCACCAGCGGATCGGTCCAGGTCGTCACGCCACTCGCGCTCAATGTGAAATACAACGCCGTCTACTTCCAGGACGACATCCGCGTCAACGATCGCCTCACGGTCAACGCCGGCCTCCGCTACGAGCTCGAACCCGGCATCCACGAGCGCAACAACCACTACGCCGTCGGCTTCGACACGGGCGTGACCAACCCCATCTCCAACACCTCGGGCGTGCCCACCAAGGGTGCGATCGAGTTCGCCGGCCAGAACGGCTACAAGGACCACTGCTGCGACAACGGCGTGCTCAAGTTCGGTCCGCGCGCCGGCTTCGCCTACGCCGTCAATCCAAAGATGGTCGTGCGCGGCGGCTACGGTGTCTTTTACGCGCCCATCTACTACAGCACCAGCGCTTCGCTTGCTCCGGGCTACGCACAGACCAACACCTACGTCGCCTCGAACGACTCCAATAACACGCCCGCCAACTCGCTCAGCAACCCGTTCCCCAACGGCCTTGCTCAGCCCAGCGGCAACTCCGCCGGCCTTGCGCAGGGCATCGGCACCAGCCTGACCACCATCGACCAGAACCGCCGCAACCCCATCATCCAGCAGTACTCGTTCGACATTCAGCAGGAGCTTGGTTCCGGCGTGTCGTTTGAGATGGGCTACGTCGGCGCGCACGGCCGCAACCTCCTGCCCTCCAACGGCGGCACCTACAACATCGACCAGGTCAACCCCTCAGCCATTCCGTACGGCCAGGGCGCCTGCCCCGCGAACCCAACCAACCTCTCACCCGCGGCCTTCCTCACCGCACGCAGTGCCAACCCCTACGCGGGCAAGGGCGGCACGGGTGTCATCGGCGCCGCGACCATCTCCAACGCGCAGCTTTGCCGTCC
Source organism: Terriglobus aquaticus (assembly GCF_025685415.1). Classification (NCBI taxonomy): domain Bacteria; kingdom Pseudomonadati; phylum Acidobacteriota; class Terriglobia; order Terriglobales; family Acidobacteriaceae; genus Terriglobus; species Terriglobus aquaticus. The sequence goes on along the minus strand of NZ_JAGSYB010000001.1, from coordinate 1,969,567 downwards.
CTTCCCGCAGTTCAGCTCCGTCAGCCTCCAGCCGAGCGTCTCCAAATCCAACTACAACTCGCTCATCCTGAACGCACGCAAGCGCTACAGCAAAGGCTTCTCGCTCACCGTCGGCTACACCTGGTCCAAGAACATGGACAGCCAGTTCACCCAGAGCAGCAACCTGAACGTCGGCGCAGCCAGCGGTCCGCAGAACGTCTACAACATCAACGGCCCCGGCGGCGAGTACTCGCTCGCCATCAACGACATCCCGCACCGCTTCACCTTCGGCGGATCGTGGGATCTGCCCTTCGGCAAGGGCCGCGCGTACCTCAACACCAGCAAGTGGATGGACCTGCTGATCGGCGGCTACCAGGCCAACATGACCTTTGTCGCGCAGGACGGTGGCCCCGTGCCACTGCAGTTGAACACCAACCAGAACTCCAGCGCGCTGGGTACCTCCGTGCAGCGTCCCAACCTGCTCGCCGGCGTCCCGCTCTGCACCGGCGGATCGGTCCAGGGCCGGCTCACCTCCTACTTCAACCCCGCCGCTTTTTCCCCCACCCAGCCCGGCGTGGGTGAGTTCGGCAACGCTCCGCGCACCGATGGCGCCTGCCGCGCCCCCGGCATGCGCAACGCCGACGCCTCCGTCTTCAAGGAGTTCCAGTTTGAGCGCGTTCACTTCCGCTTTCAGGCCGAAGCCTTGAACGTCTTCAACACGCCACTCTTTGCCCTCAACTCCAACGGCCTGAAGTACGGCAATTCGCAGTTCGGAACCGTCAACACCAGCGCCATCAACTTTCCGCGGCTCATCTCCCTGGGCGGCAGAATCTCCTTCTAGCGGCTGGCTCTTCGCAGCCGCTGACCAGGCAGCTCCACCGCTGACGGCGACCGGGGTGCGGCATTTTGCCGCATCCCGGCGTCGTGTTGGCGCCGAATCGGCGGAACGTTCAGGCGAGTACCTCGCGCGTCGCCGTTTTCTGACTCCCATTCGAAATCGCTGCGTCCTCGCACACCCGCCAGGCATCTGACTAACTACGACCGCCTTGCTCGGTGTTTCCGGCGGGCATACACTGAAGAAGTCGTTTCCCGGAGGTTTGATTCATGGCTACTGCCGTTGCACCCACCCCTGAAGTCGTAGGCGGACCCGAGGTCGTCACCGCTCCTGCATCCACGCAGCCGGTAAACCTCACCTCTGCCGCGATCGCAAAGGTCAAGGAAATCATGGCGACCCAGGACCCGCTTCCCGCCGGTCTGCGCATCGGCGTCGTCGGCGGCGGCTGCTCCGGCTTCCAGTACTCCATGAGCTTCGAAAACGCCCAGGGCATGATGGACAAGGTAGTCCGCTTCGAAGATCTCAAGGTCTTCGTCGACGCCACCAGCGCCATGTACCTGAACGGCTGCACCGTCGACTACGTCGAAACCCTCGAAGCCGCCGGCTTCAAGTTCGAGAACCCCCAGGTCAAGAGCACCTGCGGCTGCGGCTCATCGTTCTCGGTCTAAGCTCCAACTCAAGCTCAAAGCAAAAGGCCCGCTCCGGCGGGCCTTTTTCGTCATTGCATTCCGCCTGTTAGTCCTCAAGACGTTCGGCCACTTCATCCAGGTTGATCCGAATCTCTGTTCCCGCGATCTGCAGAACGCGGTCCGCCACCCATCGGCCCTGACCGTTTTCGTACACGAACACCCGTCCCAAATCATTGGGATCGAAAATCCAGGCATGCGGAACGCCCATCTCCAGGTAGTCCGCAGTACGCTTCTGGATACGCAGAAAGGTGTCTTCGGGAGACAGGATCTCAATGCAAAGCAGTGGCGGCGTACGCACGATACGTTTCGGCTTCTCCTCGGTGCGCGACAGGACCATCACATCGGGAATGCGGAATCGATCGGCTGTCACTTGCAGACGCGTCTCTGGAGCGACCCGAATCGACCACTCCTTCGCGTGTTCGTTGAAGATGCTCAGCAACACCAGTTGTAGCTGCCCGTGTTCGTACTCACCCAAATTCCGCACCTCTAGATGCCCGTCGACATAATCCATGTCCGGTCGATAGGAAGAAGTCAGGTACTCTTCCACGGCAACATACCGCTCCTCCGGATACAGCAGGTGCGCTGGCCTGCTCAGGATGGCCTCGACCTCCGGACTGGACATCACAGGTGCACTGCTCATGCGTAAAGTATGCGCCTCCGTCCCCACCCGCCTCAACGACAAACCTCCGCCTCCGTCTAAACTTGTGCAGACCCAATGACCGACTACGTCGTAAAACTCGCCGACGAGCGCGGCCGCGTGCAGGAGCAGACGCACCCCGCCGCCACCGCCGAAGAGCTGCGCGCGCGCTTCAGCCAGGCCGGCTACCTGGTCTACTCCGTCAAGCCGCGCAACGCCATCGCCGGCGGTCGCCGCAAAAAGGTCAAGCTGCAAAGCTTTCTCGTCTTCAACCAGCAGTTCGTCACGCTCATTCGCGCCGGCCTGCCCATCCCCAGCTCGCTGGAACTGCTCGCCCGTCGCCAGAAGGACGAGAACTTCAAGGCTCAACTCGAAAACGTCGCGGCCCGCATCAAGACCGGCGAATCGCTCTCCGGCGCCTTTGACGCGCAGGGCGGCTTCCCGCTCATCTTCACCACTACGCTGCTCGCAGGCGAACGCTCCGGCAACCTCGAAGAGGTCCTGCAGCGCTACACCGACTTCCAGCGCATTGCGCTCAGCACGCGTAAAAAGCTGTCCAGCGCCCTCGTCTATCCGTCGCTGCTCATCTGCCTCGTCATCGGCCTGCTCATCTTTCTGCTCACGTTCGTCGTGCCTCGCTTCGCCCAGCTCTACGACCAGCTCGACGCCAAGCTCCCGGCAATCACCACATTCATGCTCGCGGTCGGCCATTTCGCGCAAACCTACGGCGTGTATGCCGCGGTCGGCCTCATCATCGGCGGCCTGCTCTTCTACCGCTGGTCGCGCACCGACGCCGGCGCCGTCTTCGTCGACAAGCTTCGCCTCAGCATTCCCACGCTCGGCAACATCTGGTTGCGCTACCAAGTGGCGCTCTTCTCGCGCACGCTCTCCACGCTGCTCACCGGCGGCCTTCCACCCGTCCCGGCGCTCGAAACTGCCGCGCGCTCCATCTCCTCGCGGCAGGTATCCGGAGCCGTCTTCGCCTCCGTCACCCAGGTCCGCGAAGGCCAGGGCCTCGCCCGCTCGCTCGAAGGCACGCGCGTCTTCCCGGAACTCGCCATCGAAATGATCGAAGTCGGCGAATCCACCGGCGCGCTACCCACCATGCTCAACTCCGTCGCGGGCTTCTTCGAGGAAGACGTCGAGACCTCCCTCAGCGCTGTCCTCAGCCTCATCGAGCCAACGCTGCTCGTCGGCATGGGCATCCTGGTCGCCTTCATCCTGCTCGCGCTCTACCTGCCCATCCTGCAACTCGGCGCCAACTCCATCAGCCGCTAGGCGCCAGCGCGTTCCCACCGCCACGCTTCAGCTACCTGCAAGGAGCTACCTTGGCCCGCGTCACCTTTGCTGAACTCAAGCAGACCATCCTCCAGGCTTTCCTCAACGCCGGCATGTCGCCCGAGGACGCCGAAACCTGCGCGCAGATACACACCGAGACCACGGCCGACGGCGTCACCTCCCACGGCATCAACCGCGTCCCGCGCTTCGTCGACTTCATCGCCAAGGGCTACATCTCTCTCGGCGCCAGGCCACAGCCAGTCAAACAACTCGGCGCGCTCGAGGTCTGGGACGGCCAGCGCGCCCCCGGCATTCTCAACGCGCTCTTCGCCACCGACCGCGCCATGCACGTCGCCGCGGAGCAGGGAATCGCGCTCATCGGCCTGCGCAATACCAATCACTGGATGCGCGGCGGCACTTACGGCTGGCGCGCCGCCAACAGCGGCTTCGTCCTCATCGCCTGGACCAACACAGAAAGCTGCATGCCCGCGTGGGGCGGCAAGGACCCACGCCTCGGCAACAACCCTTTCATCATGGCCGCTCCACGCCAGGGCGGCCCAGTCGTTCTCGACATGGCCATGTCGCAGTACAGCTACGGCAAGCTGCAGGTCACGCGGCTCAAGGGCGAGCGCCTGCCCTACCCAGGCGGCTTCGACTCCGAAGGCCACCTCACCGACGAGCCTGGCCCCATCGAGCAGTCGCAGCGCATCCTGCCCATGGGCATGTGGAAGGGCTCCGGCTTCGCCATCCTGCTCGATCTGCTCGCCGCAATCCTCTCCGAGGGCCTGCCCACCAACGGCATCGACGCTCTCCGTTCCGGCAGTTGCGTCGGCTGCTCCCAGGTTTTCCTCGCTGTCGACCCGCGCAAGCTCGGTGGCGCGGCGGCAGCACAGGGCGTTGCAGACAGCGTCGTCGACTACGTGCACGCCTCCATTCCCAACGAAGAAAACCGCCCCGTCGACTACCCCGGCGAGGGTGCCGTCCGCCGCCGGGAGCGCAGTATGCGCGACGGCATGGACGTGGACGATTCCGTCTGGGCCGAGGTGCAGGCGCTCGCGAGCCATCGGCAGGCTCACGACCCGGCTCCCCAAAAAGACGACGAGTAACCGATCACCGCGCCGGATCGCACACCGCTGCCATCCACCCCGCGCGTCGCAACGCTGACGTTCCGCACCGAGCCGCAGGGCCGTAAGGCACCTGACAAACCGGCTCATCCGAAGGCTGCGCGGCGGTGTCTCTCCGCGTCTCCAATCGAGAAAAACGACGGAATGAGGCGACATACGCAGCCCACCTCTCCAGATGCTGCGCATCCTATCGTCTTGGGTTCGCCATCCAGGCTTCCTGGCGCACAGCGCCCGCCGATACGAAGTGCGAGAAAAGAGCAGGATGCAAGTTTGGGGAGGCATTGAGTGCACGCTGAACCGCGTGCACGATCGCTATTTCGATCAGCACAGTTGGTCCGGCCACCGCGAGCGGTTCCGTGGGGACCTGGATCGCATCGCCTCCCTCGGCATCCGCACGCTCCGCACCGCCCTCCACTGGGAGTACCGCGAAAGCACCGGCAACTGGGACTTCTACGACTGCATGCTCGACCACATGCAGCGTCTCCGCCTCGATCCCATCGCCGGCCTCACGCACCACGGCAGCGGCCCCGTCACGACCAGCCTCATTGACCCCGAGTTTCCCCAGCGCATCGCCCGCTACGCCGGCCAGGTCGCGCGCCGCTACCCTTGGATCACCCGCTACACGCCCATCAACGAGCCCCACACCACGGCGCGCTTTTCCTGCCTTTACGGCCACTGGTACCCGCACCACCGCAGCATTCCCAGCTATCTCTGCGCCGTGCTCAACCAGGCCAAGGCGACCGCTCTTTCCATGCAGGCCATCCGCCGCGTGCAGCCTGCCGCGCAGCTCATCTACACCGAGGACGGCGGAACCACCTTCAGCGGCCCAAAGCTTGAGAGCTTCCGGCAGGAACGCGAAGCCCGCCGCTGGCTCGGCATCGACCTGCTCTGCGGCCACGTCACGCCGCATCACCCGCTGTACGACTATCTGCAGCAGCACGGCATCGCCCGCTCCGCCATCGACTGGTTCCAGGCCAACGCCTGCCCGCCCTCCGTGCTCGGCTTCAACTACTACCCCACCAGCGACCGATTCCTCGACGACCGCCTCGACCTCTACCCGGACTTCATGGCCGGCGGCGACTCCGGCTCCGAGCCCCTGGTCGACATCGAAGCCCTTCGCGTCTACCCTGCCGGAATTGCTGGCGTCCGGCGCGTGCTCACAGAGGCCTGGCATCGCTATGGCATCCCGGTCGCCGTCACTGAGGCGCACCTCGGCGCCGGCCCCGACGACCAGATCCGCTGGCTCACTGAAATTTGGAACGACGCCTCCGCCGCCCGCGCCGCCGGTGCCGACGTGGTCGCCGTCACCGTCTGGGCACTGCTCGGCTCCTGGAACTGGGCCAATCTCTGCACCCACGACTGTGGCCACTATGAGCCCGGTGCGTTCTTCATCCGCAACGGCGAGTGCCATCGCACGCCGCTGGCCGATTTCGTGGCAAAGCTCGCCCGGTCTCGCCAGACCGCACCCGCCCCGGACAACGCCACGCCGTGGTGGCACCACCCCGACCGCATCACCTTCCACGGCGCCCAGGCCTAGGCCGCTCCCGCACGGAGCGTGGTAAACCATTGGACGAGGACACAGTCCAACCCCTATGGCCACACCTGTCGCGATTCCACTCGCCACCCCGGAGCTGAACGACGCCGAGCGCGCGCAGGCCCTTGCCCGCCGCTACCACTCCGAGTTCATTGATCTCCGCGAGCACAAGATCCAGCACGACCTCGTCAAGTCCGTCCCGGTCGAGCTCATGTTTCGCTACAACTTCATCCCGCTGGAGCAGCAGGGCGACCGCCTCGTCATCGCCGTCTCTGACCCGTCGCGCCTCATGGTGCTCGACGAGATCAGCGGCCTGCTCGGCACCCGCCTCATCACCCGCGTCGCCACCCTCACCCAGATCACCGACCTGCTTAAGAAGACCGAGCAGTCCCAGCGCGTCCTCGAAGAAGCCACCGAAGGCCTCACCTACGAGGTTGTGCCCGGCGACGACAGCCCCGACTCGAACATCTCCATCGAGCGGCTCACCAGCGAAGACGACATCTCGCCGATCATCCGCCTCGTCGACACCACCATCTTCTCCGCGCTCGAGCGCCGCGCCTCCGACATCCACCTCGAAACCTACGAGGACTCGCTGCTCGTCAAGTACCGCATCGACGGCGTCCTGCAGCAGGCCATGGCGCCCATCGCGCGCGAGCACCACCAGACCATCCTCAGCCGTATCAAGGTCATGTCCGAGCTCGACATCGCCGAGCGCCGCGTTCCGCAAGACGGCCGTTTCCGCGTCCGCTACAAGGGCCGCCTCATCGACTTCCGCGTCAGCATCATGCCGACCGTGCACGGCGAAAACGCCGTCCTGCGCGTGCTCGACAAAGAGTCCATGAGCGAAAAGTTCAAGCAGCTCTCGCTCGACGTGGTCGGCTTCGCCGCCGAAGACCTGCGCCGCTTCCGCCGCTACATCAAGGAGCCCTACGGCATGGTGCTCGTCACCGGCCCCACCGGCTCCGGCAAGACCACCACCCTCTACGCCGCGCTCAACGAGATCAAGTCCGAAGACGACAAGATCATCACCATCGAGGACCCGGTCGAATACCAGATCCGCGGCATCACGCAAATCCCGGTCAACGAGAAGAAGGGCCTCACCTTTGCGCGCGGCCTGCGCTCCATCCTTCGCCACGACCCCGACAAGATCCTCGTCGGCGAGATCCGCGACGCCGAAACCGCGCAGATCGCCATCAACTCCGCGCTCACCGGCCACCTCGTCTTCACCACCGTCCACGCCAACAACGTCGTCGACGTGCTCGGCCGCTTTCTCAACATGGGCGTCGAGCCGTACAACTTCGTCTCCGCGCTCAACTGCATCCTGGCGCAGCGCCTCGTCCGGCAGAACTGCGACTTCTGTTCCACCTATGTCACGCACAGTGACGAAGATCTCGAGCTAAACGGCCTGAACCCCGACGAGTGGCGCGGCTTCCAGTTCCGCGAAGGCCAGGGCTGCATCGAGTGCGGCGGCACCGGCTACCGCGGCCGCTCCGCCATCCACGAACTCCTCGAACTCGACGACGAAGTCCGCGAGATGCTGCTCGACAAAAAGCCCGGCTCCGAAATCCGCAAACGCGCCCGCGACAAGGGCATGAACTTCCTCCGCGACTCCGCCCTAGACCGCGTCCGCCACGGCATAACTACCCTGAAAGAAATCAACAAAGTAACCTTCATCGAAGCCGGCAGATAACTTACGCGGTTAGCATCACTCTCACGGGCTTACATACCTTCCGACAAACGCCGTTTGTCGGAAGCGACTCAACGCGCTTGCGGCACGCGCAGCGGAACATTCAGGGTTCCTACCTCATGACTGATCTCATCCCAGACCACGAGTGTCACGTAGGTATCTCCCCGATTCAGATCCATCTGTTCTGAGATCGGCAGCATCGCATCCGGGTGCTCCTTCAACTTCTCCTGATCGACGGAAAAGGTGATGCGCTTGCATGCTGCACGAGCGGTCTGCCATCCCGGTCGAGCGCAAGAAATCCCACGCCGACGACCGCATCTGCCTCGGCACCCTGCTGCTTCACGCTGAGCGCTTTGCCCGGAATGAGGTAATCGATCGAGTAGCGCGTCTGCCCAGGCGCGGGCGGTCGTTCTCCTGGGTGCAACGCACCGGGAGCAACCGGCTTCACCTCTGCGCGAAACACAATCGGAGTACGTTGTTCCACCTGCTCGGTCCTGTTCCCCGCAAGCAGGCGGGTGCGCGCGCCAGCGGGCACCGTGATGTTGGACCCATCCGCAAAGTAACCCTGGCGATAGCTAAGCGTGTACGGCCCGTCGACCGTGACCCGCACTCGATGCCACCGGTTGTCGAACTTCAGGTTCTTTGGGGTGTAACTCAACGTGTAGAAGTTGCTGCCGCTCAGTAGGTCGCGGATTGCTGCCTGCCAGACTCCATTGTTGTTGTAGAACGGCAGTCCTCCCGTCGCCGTTGCAACATCCTCCATCAGGCCATGCTGCGCACTCAACACAGGCAGAGTGGACCCGACGAGCAGGCCGCGTGCGTCGATGGGATACACCGCCACACGAGCAGCTTCCAATTCGTCGTACACCAGGCGTAGCTCAGCGCTCGGTGTAGCGACCATCCCGGTCGGATTCAACGAAAGCGCGGACCCACCGGAGAACCACAACACATTCTTGCGGCCAGGTATCCCGGCGAAGTCGACAGCGATGCCGCGCAGCGTCGTGATGTCCGTAAAGCGTTCCCGTCCCAGCGCCGCAAAGTGCGGCAAGGCACGGTGCACCGCGTCCAGCAGGCGGTCGTGATTCGCGGTAAAGTCCTGCAGCAGAACCGAATGCAGACCTGTATTCAGGTACATCGCCAGCGGCACACCAGCCGGCAAATGCTCGATACACCGCTCCATCTGCGTTGACAGGTACATCTGGTCTGGCAACGATAGGTTCGCGATATCCAGCACAACGATGTTCACCACGGATGGCATGTGCATCCGCCGCGCATTGGTGAACACCCCTGGCGCAAGCGCATCCTCCGCCAAAGCCGGTTGCGCAACATCGGCGTGCTCCTCAAACGAGGTAAGAGTTCTGTGCCTGCTTTTCGTCAGAAAGGTGAAACGCCGATTGCGGCAACCCGTGGACTGGCCTGCCAGCATGATCCAGCACCAGCACGTCCGTGATGACGGACCGTGCACTGGCGCGAAGCGTGTAGGTTTGCGCAGAACCGGTGGCACCGGTCTGTGTCGAATCGACTGTGCTGCTCTGCGCTCCGGCCGCTCCGCAGAAGAACGACACCAGCACGCAAGCTGCGAACCGACATCCCGATCTCCGCATCCGTGTGCCTCCACGCGCCTGCGATCTCCAATGTACGCCCGCTTACACTGCCGCGAAAAGGTACGCTACCGGCGTGCAGGTGGTCGCGCCTCAACACCGACGAAGCAGGAAACGCGGTCGTTACGCCTCCGGTGTCGACGGCGCAAACGTGACGATCTGCCCCAGCTTTCCGCCTTCCGTCACTCGCACCGCATCGTGTCCGAGCACCGCTGGCGTCCCGTCCGGCAAAATCAGCTGCCACTCCATCAGGGCCACATCGTGATGCTCTGACACACTGCGCAAGGCGAACCTGCCGCCCGGAAACTTCGCCTGAAACTCCTGCATGTCCTCGATCACAATCGCGTGTCCCGTTCCCTCCATCCGCGGAATGCGATAGCTCACGTCGCATCCACAACCCGCTCCAGAATGGAGCGACGCTCCTCCTCCGAAATGGCGGACCACGCCTCAACGTACTGCTTATAGATCTCGACTGCCTTCGACGCCATCTCCTCACCTCTGCATGCTGTTTGAAGTCCGAACCGTTCACCGCAGCGAACGGCTCTCTTCGAGGCTAGGCATCGGCACTCAAACTTTCGATACTTCAAAGTTCGAGATCGTTTACAGTTCGTCCAATTCCGCATGGACCCGTTCGCCGACCTCATCGGCCTGCTCCGGCCGCGCGCCACGTTGTGGGGACGGATCCAGGGCACCGGTCGCTGGGCCCTCTCCTTCCGCAAGCGCGACGACCTCCTCTTCTGCTGGGTCGAAACAGGCGAACTCCAGCTCACGCGTCCCGACGCCGAACCGCGCTTCCTCAACACCGGCGACTTCGCCCTGATCCGCACCTCATCGCCGTTCTCTCTCACCACCGATCCTGATCTCCACCCGCAGGACAGTGAAGCCCTGGTCTCCTCCACGGGCAGCACCGAACTCGTCCTTGGCGAAGCTACAGGTCCACGCGTCGTCCTCCGCTGCGGTCGTTTCGTCTTCGACACGGCGAACGAAGCCCTTCTATGGAGCCTGCTCCCGTCCACGCTCCACGTGGCGGCCGGCCAGCAGACCTCGTGGCGCATCCGCTCGCTGCTCACCCTGAACGACGCCGAAGGTCAATCCCCCGGACCGGGCAGCGACCTCATCGTCCGTCGCCTCATCGAACTCACGCTGCTGGAGGTGCTGCGGAACGAAGTGCCGCGACTCGACCCAAAGACGAAAGGGCTCCTGGCGGGCCTGGCCGACCCCGTAATCTCGCAAGCGCTCATCGCGATGCATGGGCAGGTCACCCGCGCCTGGACCGTGGCGGCGCTTGCCCGCCTCTGCGGCGTCTCGCGCTCCACCTTCGCCGTGCGCTTCCAGGAGGTCATGGGCGTCAGCCCCATCGAGTACCTCACCGGCTGGCGCATCGCCATCGCCAAGGACAAGCTCCGTTACGGCACACAAACCATCGGCGAGATAGCCCTCGCGGTCGGCTTCCAGTCTTCCAGCGCCTTCAGCACGGCATTCCGCCGCGTCGCCGGCTGCTCCCCAAAGCAGTTCGCGCAGCAGGGCGCAGCGCCGAAGCCGCCACAAACGTCGGCCTGACCGCGCAGCATCCCGAACGCCTCGCATCACACAGGGCAGGGAAGCTCACCATGCCGCAACCACCCGTCCACACCGAGTTCATCGAAGCCAACGGCCTTCGCTTCGAAGTCCTCACCTGCGGCACCGGCCCGCGTCTCGCACTTTGCCTGCACGGCTTCCCCGAAGTCGCCGACAGTTGGCGCCAGCAGATGCCCGCGCTCGCCCCACTCGGCTATCGCGTCTGGGCGCCAAACCAGCGCGGCTACGGCAAAACCTCGCGCCCGCCGCACGTCTCCGACTACGCTATCGAGCACCTCATGGCCGACGTCGCCGCCCTCATCGACGCCTCGGGCGCCCCCGAAGTCGTCCTCATCGCGCACGACTGGGGCGCGCTCGTCGCCTGGACCTTCGCCACCCGCCGCATTCGTCCTCTCCGCGCCCTCGCCATCCTCAACGTCCCGCACCCGGTCTGCTTCGCCCGCGAGCTCCGCCGCAACCCCGGCCAGATGCTTCGCTCCTGGTACATGCTCTTCTTCCAAATCCCGTGGCTGCCGGAGTGGCTCCTCAGCCGCCGCGGCGGTGCGCCCGTCCGCCAAATGATGCTCCGCTCCTCCACCTCGCCGGCCACGTTCCCGCGCGACTTGCTCGACCTCTGCGCCGCCAATGCCGCGCAGCCCGGCGCTGCCCGCGCCATGATTCACTGGTACCGCGCCTTCCTTCGCGGCGGCTTTCGGCGTCAGCTCCGCCTCGGCTTCCCGCCCATCACGGTCCCGGTGCTGCTCATCTGGGGCATGGCCGACGTCGCACTCTCCTACGCCACCACCCACGGCACCGAAGAGTTCGCTCCCAACCTCACCCGCGTCGACCTCGCCGGCGTCTCCCACTGGGTTCAGCAGGACGCCACCGCCGCCTGCAACAGCGCGCTGGCGCAGTTCCTTGCCGATCCGGAACCCGCCACCTAACCCGGTCGCTTTCAACTCACCCGGAATCCCGTCTCAAAGCATGTAGCCTAGATCTGTCCGCCTGCATGCCGTCCCTGATCCCGAGATCGAGTTTCGAGACCCGTCCGCGCCTCGCCGTGGAGATCCGCCCCGAGGGCGTCTTCGCCGCGCGTGCTGCCGACGCGTCCGGCATCCTGGCCCAGGTCGCCCGCGCCGAGCTCCCACGCTTCGCCGTCCAGCCCGGCCTCCGCGACCGCAACCTGAACGATCCGGCGCGCGTCTCCGCCGCCGTCCGCCAGGTGCTCACCCAACTCCAGCAGGGCAAGCTGCGCGACGTCACTCTCATCGTTCCTGACGCCGCGGTCCGCGTCATCCTGCTCGACTTCGACGCGCTGCCCACTGACTCCGATGAGGCGCTCGCCGTCGTCCGCTTCCGCCTCTCGCGCCTCCTGCCGTTCCCGGTCGACGCCGCTCAGATCAGCTACCAGGTCATGACTGACCGCGCCCGCCAGCTTCAGGTGCTCACCGTCGCCATCCCGCTGCTCGTGCTCGCGGAATACGAAGCAGCCGTGCGCGATGCCGGCTTTGAACCCGGCGCCGTCCTTCCCAGCACCCTCGCCGTGGTAGGGGCCATCGACGAAGCCGCACCCGGCGCCTCCGCCGCCGCGGCGCTGCTGGTCAACTGCAGCACCGACACCATGACCACGGCCATCGTTCGCCGCGGCGAACTCCTCCTGCACCGAACACTCGAAACCGTGCCCGCCGCGCTCGCTGAGCCGTCCTCCTTGCCGCCGGACACCGCCGTCGCCGTCGTGCCCACCCTTCCCGCGGAAGCCGCCTTTGCCGCCGCGGCCGAGCCTCGCCAGTACGGCGCAGACGACCTCGCCGGTGTCGCCGTCGACGAAGGCCCGGTGGTCGAAAGCTTCGTCCCCGCCCGGGACCTCGTTGAGGCTGAAACCTACTCCGCAGCCATCGAAATCCAACGCGCCGTTGCCGTTGCCGCCGCGTACTACGAAGACCAGCTTGCCGCGCCGCCCTCTTCCGTGTTCACCGCCGGCAGCCTCACCGCTCACCAGATCGGAGAACTCCTCGATGGCTCCGGTCTCACCGCGCGCGAGCTTCTTCAGCCGGAAGACCTGCAACCCACGGTGACCACACCGGTTCCGCACGGCTTGCTCGCTGGCCTTCGCGGTGCCCTGCGCAACGAATCCCGCACCGCGGTGCGCCCTGTCGCCCGCCGCTGGAGGGCACAGGCCTAAATGCGGATCACCATCAATCTGGCCACCCGGCCTTACGTTCAGCTCGACCGCGTCTTCCGCCAGCTTCGCGTCGCCATTGCCGTGCTCGCCCTCACCGCCGCCGCGCTGCTCCTCTGGCTCCACGGCCGCTCCGCAGCCGCCCGCGCGCAACAGGCCGAGCTCGAATCCATCCAGGCCCGGACCGCCGCGCTCAACGCCGAGCGCGCCCGCAACGAGGCCCGCCTGCGTCAGCCAGCCAACGCCGCCGTCCTGCAACAGATCGACTTCCTCAACGCCCTTTACACGCGCAAGAGCTTCAGTTGGACCGCCGTTCTCATGGACCTCGAAGAAGTCCTGCCCAGCGGCCTCCAGGTCACCAGCATCGACCCCCAGATCGCCTCGAACGGTCAGGTCAACATTCGCATGCGCGTCAGCGGTCCCCGCGAACGCTCCGTCCAGCTCATCCGCAATCTTGAGGGCTCGCACCGCTTCCTCGCCCCCCGCCTGGTCGGCGAGACCCAGCAGGCGCAGGAGAAGTCTGGCTCCGGCGTGCAGATGGCAGCCGCGTACCTCAACGGTCCCCAGGCCGCCAACAGCAATCCCACCGCCCTGGTGAATAGCAATAGCGGCACCGCCAACGCAGGCCCGCCCCCAACCGACTTCGACATCGTCGCCGGCTACAATCCGCTGCAACTGCGCGTCCGCGAACGTGCCGCCCACCATACGGCCGCACAGGACACCGACGAAGACGCCGCAACCTCGAGCGACGACACCAGTTCCGCCGCCGTGCCCGCCACCCAAACCCGCAAGGCGGCGCGCCCGTGAGCACGATCCCGGTGAACCCAGCCCAGACTGCCTCGCCCCCCACCGCCCGCGCGCAGCGGCTCGACCAGCTCCGCGCCTGGATGTCGCCGCTCAACGTGCATATCGCCGCCGCGGCGCTGCTTCTGCTCTTCAATCTTTGGCTCGCCGTCCAGCTCGTTCTCGCTTTTTCCGCCGCCGGCGCCCGCGGCGAAGACCAGATCGCTCAGGCCCGCGCCCAGCAGCTTGCCGCCGATCTCGCCGCCCGCAAGCTGCGCGGTCTCGACGGCAAGCTCGCCACCTCCGAAGCCGAGGTGAAGGACTTCTACAGCAACCGCCTGCCCTACGGCTATGCCGACGTCGCCGCCGAACTCGGCAAACTCCGCGACCGCACCGGCGTCCGCCTCAGCCGCGTACAGTACCAGACCGCCGCGCCCAGCAACGGCCTCACGCCGGCCCGGCTCGACGCCTCCGTCACCGGCGAGTACCGGCAGCTTGCGCTCTTCATCAACGGCCTCGAGCGCGACCGCAGCTTCTTCCAGATCGAAAACATCACGCTCAACGGCCAGCAGGGCGGGCAGGTAAGCCTTCGCCTCCGCATCAGCACCTATCTGCGCGAACCCATGCCGGGCCTGGCCACCGCGGAGGCAAACAGCTCCTCCGGGAACGGGGGCACCCAGTGAAGATCGGCACCGAAGACCGTAAAAAGCTCATCCTGGCCGGCACCCTGGGCGTCCTGGCGCTCGGCACCATGATCTACGAGCTCGCCGGCAGCAGCAGCGACACACCCTCGCCCGCGCCTGCGCCCGTCACCGTTGCGCGTCCCGCCACTCCCAGCCCGGTCGCGGCCCACGTCTCCAGCGCCGCGCTCGATCCCACCCTGCACCCTGAAGGCATGCAGGCCGCCGAGGCACTCCTGTACACCGGCAGCGGCCGCAACATCTTCCTCGCCGGCTCTCAAGCCGCGGTCAAAACTGTTTCTATCCCCAAGCCCATTGCCCCCGTGCGCATCGCGCCAGTCCAGTCCATCCCCACCGGCCCGCCGCCTCCGCCTCCCATTGACCTGCGCTTCTTCGGCACCGAGCAGCGCCGCGGCGGCAAGCGTCAGGCCTTCTTCCTCAAGGGCGACGACGTCTTTCTCGCCACCGAGGGCGACATCGTGGGCCGCCGCTACCGGGTCGGCCCCATCACCGGGAACTCCGCCCAGGTCACCGACCTGACCAACAACAACACGCAAACCCTGCCACTCGTCCAGCAGTAGAGGCATCGGTGACCACGCGATCCAACCCGGCGCACCCACAGGAAGAGGGCTTCCTGCTCATCGCCCTGGTCGTCGCCGTCTTCATCATTGCGCTGCTGCTCACCGTCGCCGCCCCCACGGTGGCCCGCTCGCTCGAGCGTGACAAAGAAGTCGAATCCGAGCACCGCGCGCAGCAGTATGTCCGCGCCATCCACAACTACTACCTCAAGTTCAACAGCTACCCGACCTCCGTCGACCAGCTCCTCAGCCAGAACAACCAGCACTTCCTTCGCGAGCAGTACAAAGACCCGCTCACCGGCGGCGACTACCGTCTCATCCATTTCGGCGAGGCCAAGACCGAGGTCAAAGGCTTCTTCGGCGAGCCCCTGGAAGGCTTCGCGCAGGGAAGCCTCGGCGCTCTCGCCGGCAACGCCTCCGGCATCGGCACCGGCGCGGGTGGGGCGAGCAGCGCACCTGCCGCTGGCGGCCTGGGCGGCGCCACCTCCGGAAGCGGCGGCGGCTTCAGCCTCGGTACCTCCAGCTTCGGCTCAGGATCGTCCGGCAGCTCCACTCCTGGAACCTCTGGCTCTGCCTTTGGCTCGGGCTCAAGTAGCTCCGGCTCCACCTCCGGCAGCGGCACCAACGCCACCCAGTTCCAGGGCAGCAAGGGCATGATCGTCGGTGTCGGCAGCAATGCCACCGGGCCTGGCCTGGTCGAGTGGAACGGCTCCGCCAACATCGAAGACTGGGAGTTCCTTTACGACCACCGCACCTGGCTGCTTCGCCAGCGCGTCAGCATCTTCGGCGGCTCCGTCGGCCAGAGCGGCAGCGGCAGCCTCGGCACCTCCGGCATGAACGGCTCCGGTAACAACTCCAGCGGAACTGCCCCTGGCTCAGGCAGCACCTTCGGCCCGTCCTCTACCTTCGGCCCATCGGGCACCTTCGGTCCGCAATCCGGCTCGTCGGGCGGCAACGGGACTGCGCCGTCGAGCGGAACATCTTCCACACCGAATCCCTAACCTGCACGTCGCCGCACCGGCTAAACGCCAGGCTTTACGCACTTATCATGCAAATCCTGCCAGGAAGTCGCGTTTCGGCGCAGCGATGTCGCCCGTATCCGATTTCCGCTACATCATCAACAAATTTGGCTTTTTGCCGACAAGCGCGGTTGACCTCGCGCGCGCGGAAATTGCCTACTACAACAACTAAGCACACTCAGTCCATCCCCAAAAGTGAGCAATCAGAACATGCGTCTTCTTCTTTCTTCTCTCCTCGCGGCTTCCGCCGTCATCGCCCCCGTGGCTGCGCACGCTGACACCGTCACCTTCGGTTCCTCGCCCACCGCAACCACCTACGGCTCCACCTTGGCGGGTTCCTACACCGGCACGGCCGCGGTTCAGGTCTCCAACCCCTCTTATGCATACCCGACCGCTCAGCCCGGCAGCGTTTACGTCTCCACCAACGCCGCTGGCAACCAGGCAGTCGACACCACCTACTACACCAACAGCTTCACGCTGCTGGGGAACGAGTCGTACACCGGCTCGGTCCAGTTCTCGGCTGACGATTTCGCCACCATCTTCGTGAACGGCGTCTCGGTCTACACCCCAAATGCTTCCACCTACTACTACTACGTCACGAGCGTCGACCTGCTGCCCTCGTACTTCACCGCAGGCCTGAACACCATCACCTTCGCCCTGACCAACACCGGTGGGCCCGGATCGTTGGACTTCGGCGGTTCGTTGACCGGCACGGCCGCTCCCACTCCGGAGCCCTCGTCCCTCATGCTCCTTGGCACGGGAATCCTCGGCGTCGCGGGCGCAGCCCGTCGCCGCTTCCAGAAGGCCTAAGCGCAGCACAGCCCCATACAGAAGCCCCCGGGTACCCGGGGGCTTTCTTTTGCTTCAAACGGAGTTCGCTCGCCGGCAAAACCTCGGCATCCAACACCTCTACGGAGCGGCCCGGTCCATGTGCGCGTGATACTCGCATTCCGCACACTTCCGGTTCGTTCCGCTCGGCTTACCGCACAGGGTGCATGGCCGCTTGCGCATCCATCGTGCATAGGCCAGTCGCAGCGCGAGCCACAGTCTACGGATCGTACCGGCCCGCTCTCCGCCTTGCTTGCGCTGCATACCTCGCAACTTACATGACTTCTGGCGTGATCTGACGTGCGGCGGGCTATCGCCTGCATCCCTTGCGCGTCCGACGCATCATATAGTTGACAAGAAGTCACTCACATGTGATCCTGAACATGCCTGAGAGACCGAAGTCGAGGGTTTAGCAGCATCGACAGGTGGCAAAGCCTGTCCGGAGGAGAAGCAACGTGGGCAAAATTATTGGAATTGACTTGGGAACCACCAATAGCTGCGTCGCCGTCATGGAAGGCGGCGAGGCCAAGGTGATCCCCAACGAAGAAGGCGGTCGCACGACCCCTTCCGTCGTCGCCTTTACCAAGAGCGGCGAACGCCTGGTTGGTCAGGTCGCCAAGCGCCAGGCCATCACCAACCCGGAAAACACCATTTACTCGATCAAGCGCTTCATGGGCCGTCGCCCGAACGAAGTCAACGACGAGATGAAGATGGTGCCCTACAAGGTCGTCGCCAAGGGCGACAACATCGCCATCGAGGCGCAGGGCAAGGAGTACACCGCGCCTGAAATCAGCGCGATGATCCTGCAGAAGTTGAAGAAGGCCGCCGAAGACTACCTGGGTCAGTCCGTGACCGAGGCCGTCATCACCGTTCCGGCATACTTCAATGACTCGCAGCGTCAGGCGACCAAGGACGCCGGCAAGATCGCCGGTCTCGACGTCAAGCGCATCGTCAACGAGCCCACGGCGGCAGCTCTCGCCTACGGCCTCGACAAGAAGAAGGACGAGACCATCGTGGTCTATGACTTTGGCGGCGGTACGTTCGACGTGTCCGTGCTCGAAGTCGGCGAAGGCGTGATCGAAGTCAAGGCCACCAACGGTGACACCCACCTGGGCGGCGACAACCTCGACCAGCGCCTGGTGGACTTCCTGATCGACGAGTTCCGCAAGCAGGAAGGCCTGGACCTGCGCGGCAAGGGCAACGAAATGGCCCTGCAGCGCCTGAAGGACGCGGCCGAGCGCGCCAAGATCGAGCTCTCCACAACCATGGAGACCGAGATCAACCTACCCTTCATCACGGCAGACGCGACCGGACCGAAGCACCTGGTGGTCAAGCTGACCCGCGCCAAGTTCGAGTCGCTGGTGGAAGATCTGCTGCAGAAGTCGGTTGGCCCTTGCAAGCAGGCCATGGCAGACGCCGGCATCACCGCGTCGCAGGTCGATGAGGTTGTGCTCGTCGGCGGTCAGACCCGCATGCCCCGCATGCAGGCTCTGGTCAAGGAGCTGTTCGGCAAGGAGCCGCACAAGGGCGTGAACCCGGACGAAGTGGTCGCCATCGGCGCTGCGGTTCAGGGTGGCGTTCTGGGTGGCGAGGTGAAGGATCTGCTGCTGCTGGACGTGACGCCGCTGACCCTGGCCATCGAAACGATGGGCGGAGTCGCGACGCCGATGATCCCGCGCAACACGACCATCCCGACCAAGAAGACGGAAACCTTCTCCACGGCTGCCGATTCGCAGACCGAGGTTGAGGTCCACGTCCTCCAGGGTGAGCGTCCCATGGCGGGTCAGAACCGTACGCTGGGCAAGTTCAAGCTGAGTGGCATTCCGCCGGCTCCGCGTGGCGTGCCGCAGATCGAGGTCACGTTCGACATCGACGCGAACGGCATCCTCAACGTCACGGCCAAGGACAACGCCACCGGCAAGGACCAGAAGATCACCATCACCAGCTCTTCGGGTCTCAGCAAGGACGAGGTGGAGCGCATGGCCAAGGAAGCTGAAGCGCACGCCAGCGAGGACAAGGAGAAGCGTGACGAGATCGAGTCCCGCAACCAGCTTGACTCGCTCGTCTACCAGGTCGAGAAGATGTTCCGTGAGAACGGTGACAAGATCAGCGGCGATGAGCGCGGACAGGTAGAAACTGCCCTGGCCGACGCGAAGAGCACCCTCGGTGGAACTCCGAGCGCCGCAGAACTGAAGTCCGCGCACGAGAAGCTGCAACAGGCTAGCTTCAAGCTCGCCGAAGCCATGTACAAGTCCAACGCGGCGCCCACCGATGGTGCGGCTGCAGCCGAGGGCACCACGGCAGAGACCAAGCCCGAAGAGGGCGTGATCGACGCCGAGTACGTGGACGCGAAGTAACCGATCGGGTCAGCAACACCACCCCTTCGCGGGATAGCAGCAAACAGCAGATGCGTTGAGTGTGGAGGCTCAGCGCAATTGCTGAAGCGCAACAGGTTGGAGCCGGAGCGCAGGCGAGCCGCAACAGTGCCGCCGCGTTCCGGTCTCCTCCGAATCTTTTCGTAGCACCGTCACAAGTCCGGATGCTTTCCATAGAGTCTCCAGCGGGTCTGCAACTCCGCGGCACCACCGGTGTCTAATCTTGCAGGACACATTCGAGCACCACAGCAAAACCGGTCGGGGAAGGGGAACAGGCCACATGAACATCAACACCAACACAACCATCTGGAAGTGCGAGCAGTACGTCGCCGGCAAGCTCCACGAGAAGACCATCTTTGAATCGGAAGAGCAGGCACGCGAGTTCGCCAAGAAGCTGTACGGCGTGCGCCCCGACACCATTCTGCGCATTGAGCCCATGCCCATCCAGCACGTCTGGAACTAAGCACTCGCTCTGCAATTCAAGGCGCGCCTCCACGGCGCGCCTTTTTGTTTAGCCCTGCACCCGCAGATCGCCGGTTCTACTCGTGGTACCGCTTCTCACCCGCAGGAATCGCAACACTCAGCCGGTTCTGCGGCGCAGGCAGCGGACAAGTAGCGAAGGGCGTGTATGCGCACGGTGGGTTGTATGCGGTGTTGAAGTCCAGCAGCACCGTGCCGGGTTTCGCCACGCCGTTGCTGGGCGCCGCCGAATACATGAACCGTCCCGCGCCATAGGTTTCCGTCCTGCTGGTCTCGTCCCGAAAGATGAACCACATCTGCTTCGGAGAAACCGACACCGGCTCCAGCCGCACCGTCTTTCCATCCACCTGGAACTCCGCATACCCCGGCGTCTTCTGGTTGAAGCTCTGACCCAGCACATTCTTGAACGCGAGTGCATGCTCCTGCGGGTAAGGCACCCATTTGGCCGTGATCTGATAAGCGTTCTGAATGGGGTACCATCGCAGTCCATGGAACGCGCGCAGCGTCGGGCTGTGCGCATCGCGCACGCGCAGGTACAGCCGATCGCCGCGCAGGATCACCGTCATTCCAATGTCGCCACACGTGACTTCGTCAGGCTTTCCTGAAGAGTCCGGTGCCAGTGCCTGCTCGCGCGCGGGCTGGCCGTTCACCTTGACGCAAGCATCGAAATGGCCGCCCGGTGCCGCAAGCGAAGCCTGCCCACCCCGTTGCCGCAGGATCACCGCATGGGCCGGCAGCCCAGCGAGGCGAAGCTTGTTCGAAGCATCCGAGCCTACCGTCGTCTCACCATCCGGCAGCCATTGCAGCGCGACCAGCGCCAGGTAGCCGTGCGGGTCTTTCGCTTCCTGTTCCATGTCCTTGCGAAAACTCTGGATCTGCGCCACTGTGTCTTCCGCGCGCGCGATCGGCAATAGGCTGGCCAGCACGGCAATAGAGCAAGCGAATTTCGTCAGCATGGCAAAACTGTAGCGAAGCGGCGGAACATCGCAAAACAGATTCGACCCTCAGCAGCAGCGGCTCTCTGATCGCACAGCGATTGTCGGCGACCTCGCCCCACTCCTCGCTCACCCGGCTCCCGTAGAATCGTCATGAAGCATGAAGAGGAACCAGCACATGCGAGCGCCTCAGCGATACGTGGGGCTCCAGGTGCTTCGCGCCATCGCTGCGCTGGCCGTGGTTATGTATCACGCCACCGTCTTCGTTTTCACGCGCCTGCACGTGTTCTTCGCGCCCATCTGGCGTTGCGGCTCCAACGGTGTCGATCTCTTCTTCGTTCTCAGCGGCTTCGTCATCGTGCTCTCCACGCAGCGGCTGCAAGGTACGCGCGACGGCTGGAAGATCTTCGCCGAACGCCGTCTCACCCGAATCGTCCCGCTCTACTGGATCGCCACGCTCATCAAGGTCGTCTTGCTCAAGTTCGACGCCACGGCAAACCTCACCAGCGATCTCTCCTTCGCCTCCATCAGCAAAGCCGTCTTCTTCTTGCCGTCGGTCAATGCTCTCGGAGACATCCAGCCCGTGCTCAATGTCGGCTGGACACTCAACATGGAGATGTTCTTCTATCTCCTCTTCACCATCGCCCTCTTCTTCCGCGCGAACGTCTTCCTGTGTGTCGGTCTTCCACTCCTCTTCCTCAGTGCCGGTGACTTCCTGCACATCCAGGGCGCGGGCACCGCGTGGACCTTCTACGCACAGAGCATCGTCCTCGAGTTCTTCTTCGGCATGCTCGTCGCCCTCGCCATCCTCCGCGGCAAACGCCTTCCAGCCTGGCTGGCATGGCTCGCCGTTGTCGGCGGCCTCTACGCTCTCTTCGCGCTCCTGCCACCCGTCTGGCCCAAAGAGATCCACACCGCCTGGGTGCAGGGCATTCCCGCCGCGCTCGTTGTGTACGGTGCCGCCTCGCTCGAAGGCCGCCTGCCGCACATCCCGGCGTGGCTCATTTTCCTGGGCGACGCCTCCTACGCCATCTACCTCTTCCACGGCCTCTGCGGCCAGCTCAGCCCCATGCTTCTGGTCAAACTCGGCATTCCCAGCCCAGTGCTGTCGGAGCTGGGCACTGTCGCCATCTCCCTCGCCGTCGGCTCCCTCGCCTATCTCTGGCTCGACCTGCCGATCATGCGCTGGTTCAAGCAGCACGTCCTCTTCCACGGCAAGCCCGTGCTGCACGTGCAGGAGACGCTGCCCAGAACCGGAGCCTAGAGCCAGCGCACAACCGGGCTCACCTGAAACGGGCGCCCACTTGGTTCCACGCCGTGAAATCCGGCACGCTCCATCCCCCCTCGTGCTCCGGTGCCGAACAACACATCGCCTCCGCCTCGAATCGCATGCCTTTGAGGTCATCCGCACCATGCCCGAGGGGAATGAGGTACATCGCTGGGCCGCGCGCCACAACGCCGCCTTTGCCGGCCGTCGGCTGAACGTCCTGCCGGGCCCGAACCACCGCTTCAGCGACGCCCACCTCGTCGACGGCAAAAAGCTGCGCGAGGTCCACGCCGTCGGCAAGCACCTCGGCTACGAGTTCGGTGACGATCTCTACCTCCACATCCACCTCGGCCGGTTCGGCGACTTCACCGAGGGCTGCGGCCCGCTACCCGAACCCAAAGGCGCTCTGCGTGCCATCCTGCAGCGCGCCGGCAGCGGCAAACCTGCGCGCAGCGTCAAGGGCCAGCCGCACAACCTCACCTGCGCCAAAGACGACGGCACCCAGCCCTTTCCACCCGAAGACGTCGACTGGTGCGAACTGCGCGGTCCCACCGACTGCAGCGTCTACAGCAAGGAGAAGTGGCAGGCTCTGCTCGACCGCCTCGGCCCCGATCCGCTCGCCCACGAGCCTGGCGACCACGACAACCCGCAGCGCGCCTTTGACGCCATCCTCAAATCCAAAAAGCCTATCGCCGAGCTGCTCATGGATCAGCAGATCATCTCCGGCATCGGCAACATCTACCGCGCCGAATTGCTCTTCCGCCATCGCCTCAACCCCTTCACACCGGGCGAAGCCATGGACCTGAAAACCCTGAAGGCCATCTGGAAAGACTCCATCCCGTTGCTCAAAGCGGGCATGGTCGACCGCCGTATCGTCTGCACCAAACGCGCCGATCGCCCTTCGAAGCAGGAACCCGCGCCACGCGGAGAAGAGCACTACGTCTACCGTCGCCACGGCAAGCCCTGCTTCCTCTGCGGCGAAAAGATCCTCCGCCGCGACCTGGCCGGCCGCACCCTTTATTGGTGCCCCAACGACCAGCACACCACCGCCGCCGAAAACAAGACCGCCTACGCCCACGGCACCAGCCTGCGCGCCAACCGCGAAGCCGCCAAACCCGGCGCCGCCGGTCGCAAGCGCGCCTCCGCGCTCATGGAAGATTGAGCATCCTGTCAAGCGCTTCCTGCGTGACTTTCACTCATCTAATCTGGTAAAGACGGCGATACAGGAAACCATGGCAGGACCACAAAACAAGGATTATTACGGCGCCCTTGGCGTCAAAAAAACGGCCTCGCAGGACGACATCCGCAAGGCCTTTCGCAAGCTCGCACGCAAGTACCACCCCGACGTCAACCCGGGCGACAAGAAGGCCGAGGAGAAGTTCAAAGAGATCTCCGAAGCCAACGACGTCCTCAGCGACGAGAAGAAGCGCAAGGTCTACGACCAGCTCGGCTTCTACTCCGACTCGATTGACCCGGCGCAGGCTGAGGCAGCCGCGCGCGGCGGCTACAGCGGCGACGTCTACACCGGAGGCCGCGGCAGCGCAGGCCCACAGGGCGGAGTCCCGTTCGACTTCGGCGGCTTCGACTTCTCCGGCTTTCAGGGCGGCGGCGGTGGTGGTCGCGCGTCGCAGCAGCAGGCCGGCGGCGGCTTCGGCTCCTCCTTCAAAGACATCTTTGGCGGCATGTTTGGCGGCAACCGCGGCGGCGTGGAAGCCCGTGGCCCGCAGCCCGGCACCGACCTCGAGTACCAGGTCCAGGTCGATTTCTGGACTGCCATTCGCGGCGGCACTGCCCGCATTGAGATCCAGCGCAACGACCTGTGCTCCACCTGCAAGGGGCAGGGAACCGTCGGCACACCGCACACCTGCCCGCAGTGCAACGGCACCGGCCAGGTGCAGCAGATGAGCGGCCGCATGAAGTTCAACACCGCCTGCCCCATGTGCGGCGGCAGCGGCAAGGTTGGCGATCCGTGCCCCACCTGCCACGGCGAAGGCACGGTCACGCGCCGTGACCCGCTGGAGTTCCGCATAAAGCCCGGCACCCGCGACGGCCAGCGCATCCGACTCGCCGGCAAGGGCAACGCCGGCACCAAGGGCGCTCCCGCGGGCGACCTCTACCTGATCATCAAGGCAGGCACGCACCCCGTCTTCACCCGCACCGGTGACGACATCCGCGTCACCCTGCCGGTCATGGCGTTTGAGGCCGCGCTCGGCACCAAGGTCGACGTCCCCACGATTGACGGCCGCACCCAGCTCAAGATCCCGCCCGGCACGCAAACCGGCCAGAAGCTGCGCCTCCGCGAGAAGGGCGTCGCCTCGGCGGCCAAGGAAGGCATGCGCGGAGACCAGATCGTCGAGATCCGGATCGTCGTCCCAAAGATCCAGGACGAGCGCTCGAAGGAGATCCTCCGCGAACTCGCCCGCCTCAACCCCGAAGACCCGCGCGAAGACCTCTTCCGCGAAGTCTAGCCACGACAGATCACCGCAGCAGAAAAGGCCGGGCACAAGCCCGGCCTTTTCCATTCCTAGTCCCGGAACCGCCTACGCGTGGTAGTCGTCTTCGAGCCCGGTGTAGATGTTTTCCCCTTCAAACGCGACCGGCTTCGGCGTATGCTCACCCGTCGCGCGCGACCGTTCATACGCTTCCGCATACGCGGCACGCGGCATCTTTTCTTCCGGCTGCGAGTACTCATCTGCCAGCTTCGTCGCCGCTGCCCGCAGGCCGCTGAAGATTGCCGTAGCCTGCTTGACCGGGGTCAGCACCGCATGCTCCACGCGCCCCACAATGTTGCCGGCCGCGTTTAGCGTGCTCGTCACCATGCCGTCCACGCGATCGCTCTGCTTCTTTGCCTTCAATGCGGTGTCGCTGATCAGCGCATCCACCTGCGCCAGCTTGGCGCGGTATACATCCGTGGTGTCCGCAATGCTCTCCGTCACCCGCTTGATCTTGGGGACGGTGTCGTTCATCAGGTCCTGGAAGTTATCCACCAGCGGGTACATCTTGCCTTCGAACCGGTCCGTAATCGCCAGCGCCTTGCCTTCCATGCGCGTGGTGAATTCGTTGATGGTCTTCAGGAGCTTGACCACCATGAAAGCGACCGCGACCAGCGCCACCGCCTGCAAAAATAGCCAGAACGCGATCAGGCCCGTGAACCACAGCAGCGTATGAAACTGCCC
The DNA here is from genome assembly GCF_025685415.1 of Terriglobus aquaticus. Classification (NCBI taxonomy): domain Bacteria; kingdom Pseudomonadati; phylum Acidobacteriota; class Terriglobia; order Terriglobales; family Acidobacteriaceae; genus Terriglobus; species Terriglobus aquaticus. Next base: position 1,944,346 of record NZ_JAGSYB010000001.1, on the reverse strand, counting down.
GTCGGACATGGCATAGGTGGGCGCCTGGAACAGCGCGAGCGTGGTCGGGACGGCGTGCATGATGAAAGCTCCTGGTCAGAAGAAACACCCGCACAGAACGCGCGGGCGAGAGAAGAAGCCGGCGACGCATCGCCGGCTTCCTTCCGTGTTCAAGCACATGCAACGGCCTAGGAGTTCTGGCCGGCGTGCTCCTGGTAAGCCTGCTTGCCCGCGTCCACCGCACCGTTCAGCTTTGTCTGCTGCTCGGCCAGGAAGTCCTTACCCTTGTCCACATACTGCGACCACTGCGTGCGGCCCTTCTCGTAGTAGTCGCGACCCTTGTCCACGTAGTCGTTCAACTGGTCCTTGCCCTGCGCCACGTAGGTGTTGATCTGGTCCTTGCTCTGCGCCACGTACTGGTTGGCCTTTTCCGTCACATCGCGTGCGCCGGATGCAAGGTCTTCCCGGGTCTCGCGGCCGCTCTTCGGCGCGTACAGCACGCCGATCAGGGCTCCAATACCCAGACCCGCCAGGAACCATCCCAAACCGCTGCTGCTCTCGTCTGCCATGTCTTTCCCCTTTTCCAGCTCCGGCTTCCCACCGGTCTACGGCATTTGCAGCCGCGCCGCTTTTCTATTGCGACTGTGTGGACGGATGCGACCCGGATGCCCACGGTTGCCGGGACGCGCTCTTGCGCCGCAATGCCGCGCTCCCGGACCGCACCACACGACCCCGGTGGGACATCGTGCAGCAAGCTCCATCGCATCTGACTCAACCAGGAAGAGCCGCATCGTGCGCCTTCAGCCGCTTCGAAAAACTCCGTCACACCCGGAAAGCGCTGATCCACGCGAAACCTCTCAGAAGCCGCCGAGTCTATACAGGGCGCGGTCTCCGAATGTTCAGAAGCAGGAAGGAAACAGCAATGGTACAAGCAGTCCAACACAAGTTCCGCGGCCCATCCGCCATCGCCGGCATCGCTCTGGCAGCGACCCTGTTGCTGCCGGTCGGCTGCAAGCAGAGCAATCCCACCGTCGCCGACCCGGCAGTCACCTCCGCCGTCCAGTCGCGCCTCCAGGGTGACTCCGCCATCAGCACTGAACCCATCCAGGTCTCCACCACCTCCGGCACCGTCACCCTCACCGGCCAGGTCAGCAACGCCGCGGCCCGCACGCTGGCCGCCAACGACGCCGCCAGCGTCCAGGGCGTGCAGAAGGTAGTCAACGACATCACCGTCGCGGCCAACACGCCTCCCGTCAGCGCCACTGCTGTCACACCGCAGCCCATGACCCAGCCGGAGCCCAGCCCCACTCCGCGCGCCCGCGTTGAGCCCCGCCGTGAAGCTCCCCGCGAGGCGCCCATCGTCCGCTCTGCGGCCAACAACGCTCCTCAACCCGCATACCAGCCCGCTCCCGCGCCTGCGCCTGTCCAGCGCGCCCAGCAGACAGCCCCGGCCGCTCCGCCGCCGCCCGCCTTCCGCACCGTCACCGTGCCCGCCGGATCCACGCTGCCCGTGCGCATCACGCAAACCCTGGATAGCGACAACGCCCATGCCGGCGATTCCTTCAGCGGCGCTCTCGCCACTGACCTCGTCGAAGACGGCGTCGTCGTCCTGCCGCGCGGCAGTGCCGTCACCGGAACCGTCGTCGACGCTAAGGACGCTGGCCACTTCAAGGGCCAGTCGCGCCTCAGCATCCAGCTCACCGGCATCAGCCGCCGCGGTCAGCAGATCGCGATCTCCACTGACCCTGTCGTGAAAGAAGGCGCAGCCCGCGGCAAGAACACCGCCATCAAGACCGGCATCGGCGCAGCAGGCGGAGCCATCCTCGGCGGCATCTTCGGCGGAGGCAAGGGCGCAGCCATCGGCAGCGTCGCCGGCGGTGGCACGGGTGCAGCCATCAACGGCGTCACCCGCGGCGAGCAGGTCTCCTTCCCCAGCGAGACCGTGGTTCGCTTCTCGACGACCAACTCCTTCACCGTCCGCGTTCCCAACCGCGACACCAGCAACGGTCCCGGCTCCGACAACGGCCCCGTGTTGAACCGGCAGTAAACAGCGCGCCACAATGAGAGGCCTGTCGCATCGCGGCAGGCCTCCGTGCGTTTGCGGCTACCTCTAGCCGTACACTGGAAAGGTGTTTGGCCGGCGCGGCTCTGACGCCCTGCCTTTGTCAGCAGCTTCCGCCACGGCATGGTCTCTGTGGAGTGGCGACGATCGCGGACCGTCAGTCTGCAGAGTCCCTGATTTGCCCAGTACGCGCGGTTTTCTGAACATCCACCTGCACGCTCACTTGCCTTTCGTGGTCAACCACGGCACCTGGCCGCATGGCCTGGAGTGGCTGCACGAGGCCGCCGCCGAGACCTACCTGCCGCTCCTCCAGGTCCTGCAGCGCCTCGCCGCCGACGGCATCCGCGCCCGCTGGAGCATGGACCTCTCCCCCGTCCTTCTTGAGCAGCTCGCGCACCCGGTCTTTCTTCGCGAGTTCCCCGACTATCTCCGCCGCAAGATCCAATTCGCCCAGGAAGACGAATCCTTTTTCGCGCAGGCAGGCGAGGGTCATCTGCGCTGGCTGGCGCAGGGCTGGCAGCAGCGCTACCAGGCCGCTCTCACCCTCTTTGAATCCCTGAACTGCGACCTGATCGCCGCCTTCCGTGCCCATGCCGAAAGCGGCAGCATCGACCTGATGACCTGTGCCGCCACCCACGGCTACATGCCGCTCCTCGGCACTGACGAGAGCGTGCGAGCGCAGTGGCGTGTCGCCACCGCCGTGCACCGCCGCCACTTCGGCGCGGCACCCGCGGGCGTCTGGCTGCCGGAGTGCGGCTACCGTCCCGCCGGCTACTGGCAGGTGCCGCTGCTGCCGGACGTCGATCCGCGGGCCTACCCCGGCTTTCACCGCATCGGCGTCGAAAGCGCTCTAGCCGAAAGCTCGCTCGGCTTCTTCTACGCCGACGGGCACCTCATCGAACAGAGCGCCCAGTTCGCCTCTCCCTACAGCAACATGATGACTGGCGACCTGCCCTCCGCACCGCCCGCCGCTGGCGGCACGGACAAGCTCTATCGCGCCTGGGCGGTGCAGGGCAGTGACGGCCCTTCCGGCGTCGCCGTCCTTCCGCGCGACCCGCGCACCGGCTATCAGGTCTGGAGCGGCGACGGTGGCTACCCGGCCGACGGTGTCTATCTCGACTTCCACAAAAAGCGCTGGCCCGGCGGTCACCGCTACTGGCGCGTCACCGGGCCCGGCGTCGCCATGGACCAGAAGCACGCCTACCAGCCGGACGCCGCCGCGAAGCAGGCCCGCGAACACGCCCGCCATTTCATCGGCCTGGTCACCGACAGCATTCAAGGCGCCGCCAGCGTCTGGCGCGACCCGCTCGTCGCTGCGCCCTTTGACGCCGAGCTCTTCGGTCACTGGTGGAACGAAGGCGTGATCTTCCTCGAAGAAGTCACCCGCCTACTCGCCGCCGCCGACACCGCAACCGAAGCCGACACCACGACCGCCGCTCCGTCCGCGGTCACCGCCTTCGCTCCGCGCCTAGTCACCTCTGCCGACTACCTCCACCGCGAAGGCACCGCCGCTCCCCTGCGCCTGCCCGAGGGCTCCTGGGGTGCCGGCGGCGATCACCGCGTCTGGCTCAACCAAGACACCAGTTGGACCTACGCCCGCATCTACGCCGCCGAGCACGCCCTGCGCGATCTCTGCACGGACGGTGCCTGGCGCGACGGCGGCCTGGGCGAACGCCTCGCCAAGCAGATGTGCCGCGAACTTCTTCTGCTCGAGTCCAGCGACTGGCAGTTCCTCATGACCACCGGAGCCGCCCGCGACTACGCCGAGCGCCGCTTCCGCGAACACGACGAAGCCTTCGGCCAACTGCACCGCCTGTGGCAGGTCTGGCGCGACGTCGGTGCGCTGGAAGCCCCGGCGCTCGAAACCCTCGCGGCTATCGAATCGCAAGACAGCCTCTTCCCGGAAGTCAACCCGGAGTTCTGGGTTCGCGGCGCCCACGCCGAACCCGTCGACGCACCCGGGAGGCAATAGCCGTGGGCGCGTCCGCGGCCACCCTGGCCGCAGAAACCCGGCCTTGCTCCGCGCCCCTTCGCCTGCTCGGGGCCTGGCACCTGCTCAGCCTCGACGCGCCCACGGTCGCCTTCTGCTGGCTGCTTTTCTTTGCAGAGATCTTCCGGGTTCCGCATCCGCTGCCCGCGGCGGCAGACCTGGCCTGCGCCGTCTGGCTGGTCTACATGGTCGATCGCGTGCTCGATGCCCGCCGTCACCAGCCCGCCTGGACCGCCCCGTCCCGCGACTCGCTCTACGAGACCCTAGCCAACCCGTCGCACGACGCGCTGTTCCACCTGTACCGCCACCACGCGCGCGCCTTCCTCATCGCAGGAGTTGCGGTCACGCTGCTCGGCTTCGCTCTGGTCGCCCTCTTGCCGCACGCCCTGATCGAGGCATGGGTCCTGCTCACCGCGCCCCTCTTGCTCTATGCCGCGGTCGTTCACCTCCTGCACCTCTCCGCCCGCTGGAAAGCCATCTCCGTCGGCATCTTCTTCGCGGTCGCTGTGGCACTTCCCGCCGCTGCCCACGGTGGTCTTGGTTGGCCGATTGCCGCCGCCGCCATCGCCTTTGGCGGAGTCTGCCGCGCCAACTGCGCCATCCTGCGAGCCCCCTCGCAACGCCTCCGCATCGTCTTCGTTCTGTGCACCGCCGCCGCTCTGCTCCCCTTGTTCTTTACGGAGGCTCGCGCCATCACCCCGGCCTGCCTCCTCGCCCTGGCCTTCTTGCTCGTCCTGCGGCACAGGCGCGAGGCCGCCCTCGCCCGCGTCGGCTCGCTCGGCTGGCGAGCTCTTGTCGACGTCGCCCTGGTCGCGCCCGCGCTCGTCATCGGCTCCTGCATCGCCCTCTTTCGCGGATGACGCACTCCGCCGGCGGCAGCGGCCCCCAGAGCGGCCCTGACAGCGCCCCCAGGAGCGGCTTCGACAAACTCGCCCTCCCGTACCGCTGGATGGAGTACCTCACCTTCGGCCCGCTGCTTTCCCGAACCCGCCGCGCCTTCCTCCCACAGCTCAAGCAAGCCCGCAGCGCCCTCCTGCTCGGCGATGGCGACGGCCGTTTCACCGCCGCCCTCCTCCGCGCGAACCCTCACGTCCATGCGACCGCCGTGGACATCAGCGCCGCCATGCTCCATCGCCTCCGCAACCGCGTCGCGCAGCAGGGCAACGCCGACCGCCTCGCCACCCTCCACGCCAACGCACTCAGCGCTCTGCTAGACGGCCCATTCGACCTCGTCTGCACTCATTTCTTCCTCGACTGCCTCTCCGACGCCGAATGCTCCACGCTCGCCCACCAGCTTGCCGACCGCCTCGCACCCTCCGCCCTCTGGGTGGTCTCGGACTTCGCCATCCCACCCGGCAGCCTCCATGGCATCGCCCGGCTCCTCGTCGGAGCGCTCTACGCCGCCTTCGGCCTCCTCACCGGCCTGCGCGTCCGAACCCTGCCCGACTACGCCGCCGCTCTCCAGTCCGCCGGCCTCCGCCGCATCGCCTTGCAAACGCGCCTCCGCGGCATCCTCCGCTCCGAACTCTGGCAGCTCTCAGCCGACGCCGACCCGGCCAACGGACATCCAATCGCTCATGAGTGATCTCTACCCAACCGACGCCGACCCCATCGACGAAGCCGTCCCGTCCTACCCACCCTTCCCGGATGATGAGATCCTGCCCTCCATTCCCGGCGACCCGATCCCCAACCCCGAACCCGAGCAGCCCTCCCTCGGCATGCCCGACCCGGGCATCTACCAGGGCACCGGCGGCACCGCCTCGGTAGAATCAAAGGGATGAATCTGTACGTCATGCGGCACGCCTCCGCCGGAACGCGCCGCGCCAACCCGGTCCTCGATGTGCGCCGCCCGCTCGACAAGCAGGGCAAGCGCGACTGCCTGCTGCTGGGCAACACGCTCTCCAGCATGAACGTCGCCTTCGACCTGGTCGTGTCCAGCCCGCTCAAGCGCAGCCTGCAAACCGCATCGCTGGTCGGCACAGAGACCGGCTACGAGCAGAAGATTCTGCTCTCCGACGCTCTCGCCCCGCAGGCCACCTTCGCCCAGTTCCAGAAGCTTCTCGCTGAATGCAGCGGCTACGAGTCGCTTCTCGTCGTAGGCCACAGCCCCAACCTCGTCCAGTTCCTCGGCCTGTTGCTGCAACCCGCCGCCACCGCGCAGGAAGACTGCGAGCGCCGTCCCGCCGCCGTGCGCCTGCGCAAGGGCGCCATCGCCCGCCTTACCCTCGATCGCGGCGCCGCCATGCTGCAGTGGATGCTGGACCCGCGCGTCGTCGGCAAGCTCTACGCCAGCTCCACGTCCAAGTCGCGGCGGAAGACCTCGCGAAAGTAAGCGCTCTCCTTGCGCAGAGCCCAGCGTTCGAGCTCCGCCGACCCGCGCCGCACCTGCAGTTGCAGCAGCACCCGCTTCGGGTAGACCTTGCTCGTAAAGCGCACTGGATCGCTCGCCAGGTCCTGGTTCAGCGCCACCGCCAGCCGCAGCAACGCCACCGACTGCATCACCGACGTGTGCAGCTCCACCGGCACCGCCCGCATCGGCTTATCCATCGCCACCGGCCGGCTCTTGCCCATGTACCGCGCAATCGCCGCCACCAGCGCGCGCTGCGCCGGCGAAAACCCGAACATCTCCGAGTTCGCGATCAGGTAGTGCGTGTGCCGGTGATGTCCCTGGTGCGATACGTACCGCCCCACGCCCTGCATCATCGCCGCCGCTGCCAGCCACTCGCGGAACTCCGGCGACAGCGTATGCACCCGCTGCAGATCGTCGAACAGCCGTGTCACGTCGTTGCGCACCGGCTCCGCCCGCTTCATGTCCACGGCGTAGCGCTTGCAGATTTCCAGCACGCCGTTCCACCGCTCCTGCTCGATGGCGCGATGCACCGAAGCGCGGTTGTCCACGTCGGCCAGCATCTGCGCCAGGATGCCGTCGCGCAGGCCCAGCGGCGAGTAGCGAAACCCGCTCAGCTTCAACCGCTCCAGCAACTCCGCATACACAAACGCTCCGCCAATGATGATCTCGCTGCGCTTCGGCCCAATGCCCGGCACCGCCATGCGCTGCTCGTTCGTCATCGTCACCAGCTGCGCCGCCAGGGCACGAACCGTGGGCGTGTTCGCCGTCAGCGGTTCCAGTCGCAGCGCCGACCGCAGTTCATGCGCGGCAAAGTTGCGCGGCTTGCGCGCTGGCAGCTTGATCAAGGTCTTGCCCTTGGACTTCGCCGGCTTCGACTCGGCCAGTACCGTGCTCGCCTCCGCCAGCGCCGCCGCCGATCCGCTCGTCGCGATCACCAGCGGGATCGGCGCCTGCGGCCCGAACTTGCGCTCCAGCTTGCGCAGCTCGCGGTCGATGTAGGTCCTCAACTGGTTCTGCTCTTCGCGGCTCGGCGGATCGGTGTGCAGAAACTCCTGCTGCAGCCGTACCGACCCCAGCGGCAGCGACACCATCTCCTGCACGCGCCCGTTCTCTGACAACGTGATCTCGCACGAGCCGCCGCCCAGGTCGATCAAGAGGCAGCGTCCGCGCGCTCCCGGCTCATGCGTGGTCACGCCCAGATGAATCAGCCGGCCCTCTTCCAGCCCGCTGATCACCTCCACGTTCCATCCCAGCTCGCTCTTCACCCAGGCCGTAAACGCACTCGCATTCTGCGCATCGCGCATTGCGCTGGTCGCCACCACGCGCACGCGATCCACCACCTGGGTCTGCACGGCCTTCTGGAACCGCTTCAGCGCGCGAATCGTGGTCGCCATCGCATCGGGTGAGATCAACCCCGTCTCGAACACGCTTTCGCCCAGCCGCACTACCTCGCGGTCTTCGTGCAGCATGTGCAGCTTGTGTTGCTGAACCTCGGCAATGGCCAGACGGCATGAATTGGATCCGATGTCGATTGCTGCGAACTTGGGCAAACGGAACTCCAGCCGTGCAAAGGCGCGGTCCCTTGCAAGATACACGACCACGGCGGACCACTTCGGACGCCGCTGCTAGTCGTGATTCAGCAGGACGAACTTGCCGCCATTCTCCACAATTCGTTTGCCGCCAAACAGTGCCAGCCACCGGTCCGTTCGCACCGCGGAGTGCGTGATGAAGAACACTCGCTGCGGACTCTTCCACGCCGCCAGCAGACTCGTCGTCGTCTCAAACCGGTTCGGCGCGTCCGCATACAGCGACCCGTACCACAGCGTGTCCGTGCGCCCGTTCAACATCCACACCGGTTGATGCGTGTAGAAGTTCACGCCGCCGTTGTTCGAGTACTGCCCATCGATCACAATGCGATCGCCCGGCCGTAGCTCCTTCTCCAACGCCAGCGCCAGCGGCTTCGATCCCAGGATCGGATAGAAGTACTCCAGCCCCACATGGATGGTGCACAAGACCGCGCACATCCCCAGCGCCAGCGCAACGTTCGCAGCGTACGATCGCCCGTTGCGCTTCAGCCACCACGCCGCCACCGTCGGCACCAGCAGGCTCACGCCCATCAGCAACAGCGGCAGCCGAAAGAACCCGAACGCGCTCTCCGTAAAGTCGAACAGGTGTCCGAACGAAAGCGCGTAGTCCTCCGGATGCTTCTGCAGCGTCTGCCACAGCTCCTCATGCGCCGGCGGGTGCGACACAGCCGCCACCGCCAGGCACAGCACACCCAGCAGCACGCCACTCACCGCTAATGCGCTGTACGCCCACTGCCTTCGCTGTTCGCCATCCCGCCGTGCCAGCGCCGCGCCCGTCAGCAGCGCCAGTGCCGGAATCGCCGGCAGCGTGTAGTACTCCTGCCGCGTGCTGAACGTAAAGAAGCCGACGATCAGCACCGTCCACCACGCCAGCAGCACGCCGGGCGTCCGCAGGTTGTGGTTGCCGGCACGCCATCCGCGCACCCGCTCCGCCGCCGCGTGCCACAGGAACACGCCCCACGGCAGCACCCACACAAACAGCAGTCCGTAGAACAAGAGCAGCGGCACCTTATCGTAGTCCCGCGGAATGCGCGTGTTCAGGTACCGGTTCACCTGGTCGTTGATGAAGTAGAACCAGAAGAAGCCCTTTGACTCACCACTCGCCGCATTCTGCACAACGGCCAGCCAGTGCCACGGCACCGCCGTCACCAGGAACAGCAGCGTGCCCAGCGCCGGATGCATCCGCAGCAACAACCGCAGGCGCCCCGTAAACAGCAAAAATCCCACCAGCAAAGCCAGTGGGAACACCACACCGATCAGGCCCTTGGTCAGGACCGCGGCCGTACACACCAGCGCAAACACGGCTGCATGCGCCACGCTCGCCCGGCGCCCGCGCTCCGACTCTTCGGTCATGCGTAGCGTCATGTCAAACGCCACCGTGATCCACAGCGCCAGCATCACGTCCGGAATGAAAAAGCGCGTGTACACAAACGGCCCGATTGCCGTCGCCATCGCGCATCCCGCGTAGAAGCCTGCACGCTCGCCATACAGCCGCGCTCCAATGCGGTACACGTACAGGATCAGCACCAGCATCGCCAGCGCCAGCGGAATGCGGATCGCCCAATCATGCTGGCCAAAGATCGCCATCGACCCTGCCGCCAGCCAGTAGGGCAGGGGAGGCTTGTCCAGGTAGCGGACGCCGTCCACGTACAGCGTCACAAAATCGTGGCGCAGCAGCATCTCGCGCGCGGCCTCGGAGTGGGTCGAGTCCACATCGTCCAGCAGCGGCTGTCTCAGAATCGTAACCGCCTGCGTCAAGAGCCAGAGCAGTACCAGAAACGCGATGGACCCGCGCCTCCGATTCGGTCGTTCTTCGCTCATCGCTCCCGTCGCTCTCCTCTCAAGGGCCTTCCACAAACGATACGCTTCGGTTCCAAGCGCACTTCGTTGCCATGGGCCAAATGTTGCAGACCTTTGGACTCCGCCCACGCACCGAAGATGCAATCCTCACCGTAGAATCTGCGAAGGCTCTCGTGTCCACCGCAACTGCACCCGTTCTCGAACCACCCGCTTCGCCGGGCACCGCACCGGCATCCACCGCGCGCGCACGATCCCTTCTGGCCCTCGTCGGCATCTGGCTTGTCCTCCACCTCGGCTGCCTCTTTGCCCCGGGCCTGCTCGACGACGTCGATTCCGTCTACATCGAAGTCGCGCGCGAGATGAACCTCCGCCACGACTACGTCACGCCCTACATCGACGGCATCCGCTTCTTTGACAAGCCGCCCCTCCTCTACTGGATGGCCGCCGGCTCCATGCGCCTCTTCGGCGCCCACGATTGGGCCGCTCGCCTCCCGCTCTCGCTCTGCGTCCTCGGCCTCTTCTTCGCCGTCTACGCCCTCGGCAAGCGCCTGTTCGGCGAACGCGGAGGCTTCTACGCCGCCCTCGCCATGGCCACCTCGCTCGGCCCCTACCTCTTCACCCGCTTCTACATCCCGGACATCCTCAACGCCCTTTGGATGACGCTCGGCGTCCACCTCTTCCTGATCGCGCTCGATCGCGTCCGCGACGGCCGCAGCACGGTCGCCCCCACCGTCTGGTTCAGCATCGTCATGGCGCTCAACCTGCTCACCAAGGGCCTCATCGGCGTCGTCTTTCCCATCGGCTTCGTCGTGCTGTACGCGCTCTGCACGCGCCAGCTCTCCGCGCTCCGCCGCATGCACCCGGTGCTGAACGCGGCAGTCTTCTGCGCCGTCGCTCTGCCGTGGCACATCCTCGCCGCCCTGCGAAACCCCGCCATCCCCATGCCCGCCGGCACCGGCCTGCCCGCGCGCGCCGGCTGGTTCTGGTTCTACGTCATCAACGAGCACTTCCTGCGCTTCCAGGGCAAGCGCATCCCGCACGACTACGGCCAGGTCCCCATCCCCATCTTCTGGTCCATGTTCGTGCTCTGGCTCATGCCGTGGTCTATCGTGCTGCCCGCCGCGCTCAGTCAGTCGTTCCGCATCTGGCAGCACCGCACGTCCGAAACCTTTCTCCGCAAGCAGAGCACGCTCACCCTCGTGCTCTGGTCCGGCATGGTCCTCGGCTTCTTCACGCTCTCCTCGCGCCAGGAGTACTACTCGCTCCCCGCTCTCCCCGCCCTGGCCCTCATGGCCGGCGGCGTCCTCGCAGCCGCCTCTGCCGACGCCCGCATCCGCCGCTCCATCCTTCTCTGGACGCAGTACCTCCTGCTCCCGCTCTGCCTGCTGATCGCGGTCGTCTGCGGCACCCTCGGCATCCTCTCGCACCCGCCCGCGCCCGGAACCGACATCTCCGAAGTCCTCTCCACCAGCAGCCTCGAGCAGTACCAGGTCTCGCTCGGCCACCTGCACGACCTCACCACCCGCGCCATGGGCTTCTTCCGCGCGCCGCTACTCTGGGTCGCCGTCGGCATGCTCATCGTCGGCCCCGCCGCCTGGTGGCTCCGCCGCCGCAGCCAGCACCACCTGGCCAACCTCACCATGTCCGCCGGCATGGTCGTCGTTCTTCTCTGCGTCCACAGCGGCCTCGCTCGCTTCTATCCCATTCTCGGCTCCCGCGAGATCGCCCAAGAGGTCAACCAGGTCCTCCAACCCAACGACCGCCTTATGGTCGACGGCGAGCTCGTCCTCGGCTCGTCCATGCTCTTCTACACGCAGCACCCCATGCTCTTGGTCAACGGCCGCGTCAACGGCCCATGGTTCGGCTCCTTCTGGCCCGACGCGCCGCCCATCTTCGCCACCGAAGCCGACCTGCACCGCGCCTGGACCGGCCCGGAACGCATCTTCCTGCTCACTTATGAAAAGGGCCGCGCCGCCGACCTGGGCCGCCTCGGCCCCACCCGCGTCTTCGCTGCGTCCGGCGGCAAACTCGTGCTCACCAACCGATAGCGCACTTACCGCGAAACCGACTCGGCCTGCAGCCGCCCATCCGGCATAATCCGGAACGACGTCCCGTGATACCGCGTGCTCGCCGGCAAAAAGCTCGCCAACCAGATCACAAAGCCGTACACGTCGCGCACCGGGTACACACACGCATCGCGAAAAGCCGTAGCCGACCCCAGCGCCCGCAACACGCTCCACGCCAGCGCCGCCCGCTGCACCACTGCAAACAGCAGAAAAGCAAAGGCAGCCCACAGCCTCCCATGCGCCAGCTCCACGCACATGCCCAGCAGCCCAAACGGCATGGCAAACGTCAGCCCCGTTCCCAGGTGCCCCAGCGGCCGCGACCTCCGCGTGCTCTGTGCCCACCGCAACTGGTTAAGAAAGCTCTGCGACGCACTTGCGGCAGTCACCACCAGTTCGATCACCTCCGTGCTGATCCGCACACCGCGGCCCTGCTCCGCCAGCCGGTGCCCCAGCACAAAGTCCTCAGCCCAGTAACTGCCCAACTCGTCAAACCCGCCCACGAGCTCAAACACCTCGCGCCTCTGGATCACCGTCACGCCCAGCGAAAAATCCGTGCCCGCCAGCATGTCGGCCACCAGCACGCCAGCGTTCATCTCCACCGACTTGCCCAGCGCATCCAGGTACAGGTAGGTCTCCGGCGTCTGCGCCCGGCCCAGATACAGGCTGAACGCCAGGTCCACCTCCGGGTCCTTCAACTCCTGGGCCAGCCGCTGCAGATGATCCGGCGCAATCCGCGCATCCGCATCGCTCGTCACCAGGATGTCCGCATCCGCCGCCTGCGCCATCACCGCCAGCGAGTACATCTTGGGATTCGGAAACTGCGGCTCGCCACACGTCAGAAAGCGCACGTTGCTGCCAGGGAACTCCGCCGCCACGCTCCGTGCAATCGCCAGTCCGGCATCGCCGGCGTGCCGCGCGCAAAACAGCAGCTCATATCCGCCCGGGTAGTCCTGCGTGAAAAAGCTGCGCAGGTTCTCTTCGAGGCCCGGCTCCGCTCCATGCAGCGGCTTCAACACACTCAGCCGCGGAAAAAACGTCGCCGCCCGCATCTGCCCTTGTTGCCGTCGCCGTCCGAAGCGGTGCGCCGCAGCCACCACCAGCGCCGCATAGATCGCGGAGGTGACGCTACCAACATAGGCCAGGCCAAGCACCGAGGTCGAAACCCACGGTGTCATCGCTTTTTCGCGTTCGTCTTGCCCAGCAGTGTGGGAGCTTCACGCCCCGCGTTCGCTTCCGACCGGCTGCGGCTCTGCACGTCCCGCGCTGCCAGCACCGGCCGCTGCAGCGGCACCAGCCCGGCGCTTGGCTGCTGCGCCTGTTGCATGCGCGTCAGCATCTCCGTCCGTACATAATCCACAAAGCCCTGCATCTCGGTGTTCATCTGTTCCATGCGTTCCCGCATCTGCAGAATGATGGCAATGCCGGCAATGTTTACGCCCAGGTCGCGTGCCAGGTTCAGAATGAACTCCAGCCGCTCCAGGTCGCCCTCGGTATAGAGGCGCGTATTGCCTTCACTGCGCGACGGCCGCAGCAAACCCTCGCGCTCGTATAGACGCAAAGTCTGCGGATGAATTTCATACATTTCAGCGACCGCTGAAATCATGTACGCTCCGCTTTTCTTTCTGCGTGTAGCCATCGCTGTCCATCTTAGCGGACACCCCGGGCGTCTTAGCAGACATGATTTTCCGGGCGATTCAGTATGGCGGCAACGCGGTTTGCCGGTACGGCAAATACAAGTTGCGCAAACACGCGGCAGAAAGCACGCTCGCGTTGGGCATCGTTGGCGCGGCGGTCGCGGTCACCTCGGCCATGATCGCGGCTCACCGTCGCCGCGCCATGCTGGGCAAAATCGTCGTCATCACCGGCGGCAGCCGCGGTCTCGGCCTCCAGCTCGCCGAGGTCTTCGGCAAGGCCGGAGCACATCTCGTCCTCGCCTCCCGCAATCAGGACGAGTTGAACGAGGCAGTGGGCCGCCTTCATCAGTGCGGAGCCATCCGCAACAGCGGCACCGCGCTCACCGTCGTCTGCGACGTCACCAAACCCGAAGACTGCAAACGCCTGATCGATCAGGCCATCGATCGCTACGGCCGCGTCGACGTCCTCATCAACTGCGCGGGCATCATTGACGTCGCGCCGTTCCAGGACCAGCCGCTCGAAGCCTTCGAGCAGTCCATGCAGATCAACTTCTTCGGCGCGCTCCACACCATTCAGGCTGTCCTGCCCCACATGCAACAGGCTCGCTCCGGCTCCATCGTCAACATCGGCTCCATCGGCGGCAAAATCGGCGTTCCGCACCTTCTGCCCTACGTCGCCAGCAAGTACGCCCTCACCGGCTTTACCCAGGGTCTGCGCGCTGAATTGAGCGGCACGGGCATCAACGTCACCCTCATTTCACCCGGCCTTATGCGCACCGGGTCGCACGTCAACGCACGGTTCGGCGGCAACTCCCAGGCCGAGTACCAATGGTTCGCCCTCGGAGCCACGCTGCCCGGCGCTTCCATCTCCGCCACCTCCGCCGCGCGCAAGATCTACAACGCCACGGTCGACGGCACCGCCGAGATCACCATCACGCCGCAAGCCAAGCTCGCCGCCCTCATCAACGGCGTAGCCCCCTCCTTTGCCTCCAACACCGCCGGCCTCATGAACCGCGCTCTACTCCCCAAGCCCAACGGCAACACGAAAACCGTCCCCGGCGGAGACCTCGAACAACCCACCTTCGGCCCCCTCCGCAAATGGAGCGACAGCCTCCAGCACAAAGGCAACGAGAACCCCGCTTAGTACTTCTCCAAGTCGCTTCTATCTTGGGCTCGTGTAGAAGATTCTGCTCGGTGCAGAAGATGGCAGTGTCATCCTGAGCGAAGCGAAGGATCTGCTCTCTTCCGGAGCGGCACAGCCATTCAGGCGATCTCAGCCGGACCTAACTCGGAGCGGGGGAGTGCGGGACCGCTCGCCCCACCGAAACCTGTCAACCCCCGAATCACCCACTCGGCCCCGCAACTCACACAGCCCTCACCACTTACGGCCAGGAAATACTGGGCACCCTATTTCCACCCACCTCGCTAAAATAGAAGTAGCTCTGCATCCGGAGTTTTGACGTCCGCTCAACGAATGCACGCTAAGTAGCTCCATAGCAGGAACTTACGCCTAAGTTCCTACCGGAGAAGAACTTACGCAGCAAGCGCGGCCTAACTCGCCGGAATACAAGAACTTAGCAAAAAAGGGAGGAGGGGGGAGTATGCCAGAAACCATCGCCGTAGCCATGTCCGGCGGCGTCGACTCCTCCACCGTCGCCGCTCTGCTCAAGCGCGAAGGCCACAACCTAATCGGCCTCACCCTCCAGCTCTGGGACCAGCGCCGCCTCGCCGGCCACGAAGGCATGCCGGAGGCCGTGCAGGGCCGCTGCTGCTCCATCGACGACGTCTACGACGCTCGCCGCGTCGCCGAACAGCTCGGCATTCCGTACTACGTTGTGAACCATCAGCGCCGCTTCGAGCAGGACGTCGTCCAGCCGTTCGTAAACGAATACCTGAACGGCCGCACGCCCATCCCGTGCACCCTCTGCAACAACCACCTCAAGTTCGACCAGCTCCTGACCACCGCCCGCCAGATCGGCGCGACCAAGGTCGCCACCGGCCACTACGCACGCGTCGAGTTCGACGAAACCGCCGACAACCACTGCGGCCGCTGGCTGCTGAAGCGCCCAGCCGACACGGCAAAAGACCAAAGCTACTTCCTCTTCGGCCTCACGCAGGACCAGCTCGCGCACTCGCTCTTTCCGCTCGGCGGCATGGTTAAGCCCGACGTCCGCGCGCTCGCCGAGTCCGAAAACCTGCGAGTCGCCCACAAGCCCGACTCGCAGGAAATCTGCTTCATCCCGGGCGGCGACTACAAAACCTTCCTCGCCGCGTACCTCGACGAGCAGGGCCGCGAGATGCCAGCGACCGCTGGCGATCTGGTCACGCCCGACGGGGAAGTCCTCGGCTCGCACGACGGCATCCACCACTTCACCGTGGGCCAGAAAAAGGGCGTCCAGCAGCGCCTGCACTCGCACCACGCGACGCCGTTCTACGTGCTCGGCATCGAACCCGCAAAGAATCGCGTCGTCATCGGCGAAGAATCGCTGCTGCACCAGCGCTCCGCGACCGCCGATCGCCTGAACTGGATCAGCATCGCCGAACTGCGCGAGCCCATGCGCGTGCTCGCCAAGATCCGTCACCGCCACGAACCCGCGCCCGCAATCATCCGTCCACTTGGCGATTCGCAGGTGCAGATCGAGTTCGACGAGCCGCAGCGTGCCGTCACGCCCGGCCAGGCGGCGCTCTTCTTCGACGGCGAGAACGTAGTCGGCGGCGGTTGGCTCCGCTAGCCGTTACCCGATCGAGCGCAGCCGCTCCACCGTTTCAACCAGAGCCGTCAGCGCCGCTTCAAGCTCGTCCCAAGTCGTGAGCCGGGACATCGAAATCCGAACCGTCGACCGCGCCTCCGCATCACTCAACCCCATCGCACGCAACACATGCGATGGCTCGACAGCCCCCGACGTGCAAGCGGATCCACCGCTGATCGAGACACCGCGCAGATCCATCGCAATCACCAGAGCCTCCGCATCCACGCCGTCGAACCGCACCGACGTCGTGTTAGGCAGCCGCGCAACCTCGACGCCGTGAATCGTCGCTCCCGCAACGCGTCGCAGCAGCTCGCTCTCAAACTGCCGACGCTTGTGCTCAAGCTCAGCACCCTCGGTGGTAAGCCAAGCTGAGGCAAGCGAAGCCGCTTCGCCGAAGCCAACGATGCCTGGAACGTTCTCCGTGCCGGCACGGCGCTGCCGCTCATGCGGTCCCCCAAACAGCAGTGGCCGAATCTGCAATCCACGGCGCACCCAAAGCGCGCCGACGCCTTGCGGCGCGTGCATCTTGTGCGCCGAAAGACTTAGGAGATCGCAGCCCAGATCACGTACGCGGATCGGCAGCTTGCCACCGCACTGCACAGCGTCGGTGTGCACCAGAATGCCGCGCTCGCGCGCCAGCGCCGCCAATTCCTGCACCGGCTGCAGAACACCCGTTTCATTGTTGGCCAGCATCAGGCTGATCAGCTTCGTGTTGTGCCGCAGCGCCGCTCGGATCGCATCGACTTGCACGACGCCATCGCGATCCGGATCGACAATCGTCACTTCCGCGCCGCGCCGCTCAGCTTCATGCGCAGCATGCAGCACGGCATGGTGCTCAATGCTCGAAGTCATCAGGTGATCGCCCGCAGCAAGCGTGCCAAAGATCGCCTGGTTATCCGCTTCGGTGCCGCTGCCCGTGAATGTGATCTCGTTCGCGCGTGCACCGATCAAGGCAGCGACCTGTTCCCGCGCATGATCCACAGCTTCGCGCGCGTCGCGGCCGTGCGAATGCACGGCAGACGCGTTGCCAAAGCGCTCGGTCCACCATGGCTGCATGGCCACAACCACCTCCGGCAGAACTGGCGTGGTCGCGTTGTTGTCCAGGTAAATGCGCGGCATAGAAGGTTGGATGAGCGCCGCCAGGTGCAAGCATCAGCTGCCAGCAGCGCACCCTCGTCCGTTACAGCAGCGGATACAGTACGAGGTTGCGGAAGTAAAGTTCCGAGCCTTCGGACTGAAACAGGATCTTGCCGCTCGTCGGAAAGGCATCCGTGCCCTCGTTGGCCAGCTTGCCGTTCACGTATTGCCACACGTGGCCGTTGCGATTCACCAGCTCCAGCACGTTCCATTCGCCGTGCGGCTTCTCCACTTCGTTGACCGGGTCGCGATAGCCTGCGACGTTTTCGTACGGACCTTTGTTGATGCGATCGATCTTGTAAGCTCCGCCCGCCGGGCCGGTCACGCGTGTGCCATCGCGGCCGGTGAGCGCCGCGCCATCCGTCATCCAGAAGTCGCCGGTGCAGCCCTCGTTGATCTGGAACTCGACCGAGCGCGGCCACACCTTGTTCGGCCCCTGGATGTTGTACAGAATGCCGCTGTCGCGCGCCTTGCCTTCGCGCTCACCGTATGTCCCTTCGCCCCACTTGAACTCGGCGCGCAGGTAATAGTTGGAATACTCCTGCTTGGTGATGATGTAGCCCATCTGCTTGCCTGAAACGTGTATCACGCCGTGCTCGACGGCGAAGACATGGTTCGCGTCAGAGTTCAGGCCGGTGTCTTTCAGGAAGACATCGAAGCCGTTCAGGTCTTTGCCGTCGAACAACTGCAGGCCGGGTCCGTGCTTCGGAATGGCTGGTGTTTGCGCCGCGGCTGCCAGCGAGCCTGCGCTGACGGCCAGGAGAAGAAGAATGGATCGGATGCGCATGCGGCGGGTTCCTTTTGGAACGGGTCGGCTGCAAATGTCGCCCGTTGAACAAAGAAGATTATGTTCCGTGACAAGTGTGGCAGACAAACCGCAACCCTGCTCTGTCCGGAAGATGGGCCGTGCGCGATAAAATGCGCAACATGAACAGGCGTGCGGTGCGGGCTCTCTGCTTCGGATCGATGCTGGGCATCGGTTGTATGTGTGCTGCCTCTGCTCAATTGGCAGAAGAGCAGGCTGTGCTGGCGCCGATCCGGGCTATGTTCGACGGGATGTCGAAGCGGGATGCGACGGCGATCAAGGCGCCGACGCTGCCGGGCGGTGCGATGGTGCTGATGCGCGACGGCAAAGCAACGCAGATGACGTTTGAATCCTTTGCGGAACGCGTTGGCAAGCCAGGCACGACGGCGATCGAGGAGCGCATCCACAATCCACTTGTCCGCATCGACAACGATCTTGCCGTGGTCTGGGCGCCTTTCGAGTTTTTGGTCGACGGCAAGGTCGACCACTGCGGCACAGACCTGTTTGACATGGTGCGCGTGGATGGCAAATGGGTGATCGCCAGCGTTGCGGATACGGGTACAAAGGCCTGCGCGTCACGCTGAACATCCGCAGTGCGCAAAGCCGACGCGTGCGCTCGGCTTCCTTGCTCGATTGCGATCGCACCATGCCACATCTATGCCGGTAAAGCCGCAGTCAGGGCCGGCAGAGCCGTCGGCCACGGGGCCACGCTTTGTGGTGCTCGAACGGCAGCGCCTGGGTGCGGGGTCAATTGCGCTGGCTTTTGTGATTGCGGCGGTGGTGATAGCAGCGCTGCATGTAGGGCTGAGTCACAGAACCGTGCGTCGCTTGCGCGATGAAGCCATGCGGGTCGCTCGCGGTGGAGCTCCAATGCCGGAGCCTCCGGAGGACGACAAGGACGACGATCCGAACCAGATCGACGTGATCGCGTTGGGCGATCCTGCGGATGCGCCCGTGCCGGCGCGGCGCATCAGCCACAGCGGCCGTGTGCACCCGACCATCATGGTGCACCTGCCGCGCTTCGGGCCCGAGGTCGGGCTGATTCCCAACTCGGCGGTAGGACACCTGCTCTACGGCTGGCTGGCGGCGTTCAACCAGACGAATGCTGAGGCGATGCAGGCTGTGCTGCCGAGCGAAGTGTCCGGCCTGTCAGCCGAGGCCCAGATGGAGTTACGACAGCAGACGGGCGGTTTCGGTCTGCTGAGCGCGAAGGAGGTGGCACCGGGCGTGCTGGTCTTTCGCATGCGCGATCAAACGCCCGAGGGCAGCGAGGTGCTGGGTACGCTGGTGATGCGGCCGGGCAGCGATCCGCCAGAGATCGACAGCTTCAGCCTGCGATCGGTGCCGCCGGAGGATGCTCACTAAGTTGTGACCGCGCCAGCCTGGGGCCTAAGCGTGTCGGCGCATAGTCTCCGGCAGGCTGAGCCAGATGAATGCTGCCACGGCGAAGATGAGGCTGCTGACGAGCATGCCGGCCTGCATGCCGAAGTGCTCCGCGATCTGGCCCGTGAGGATCGGCGAAAAAAAGCTGACGAGGCGGCCCCAGTTGAAGATGGAGCTGGCCGTCGACTTCAGGTGCGGCGGGTAGAGCTCCGCAAGCCACGGTCCCCAGATGACGCTCGCGGAGAGAGCGAATCCGTACAGGCTTCCGATGCCAAGCAGCAGCCACTGGTCCGCGGGAACCGTGAGATAGGCAACGATGGCGGCGGCCGTGATGAAGAAGCCGATCGCGCCGGAGCGGCGGCCGAAGCGATCGCTAAGACCACCCCAGAAAAAGCCGCCAAGGATGTTGCCAGCGAACTGCGCCGCGACCAGGTGGCCAACAACGTCTTTTGGCAGGTGGCGCGTGTTGAGCAGGTAGGTGGTCAGCCATCCGCTAAACGCCTGGTAGGCGAAGAAGTTCAGGCCGGTCATGCTCGCCAGCAGCAGCGTCTGCCGTCGCAGCGCGGGCGTGAAGAGTTCGGCGAGCGGCAGTTTGCCTGAACCGGATTTGTAGGAGCGCTCAGCGGAAGGAATCGCGATGTAGGCAAGCACAGCGAGCAGCAGCGGCGGCAGACCGCCGATCCAAAGCAGGGTGCGCCAGTCGTGGTGGCCCAGATGTCCGAAACACAGGCCGAGCGTGATGATGGCGAGTGAGAACGTAGCGTTGATGGCGGAGGCGAGCTTACCGCGCAGCGTGGGGCGGAACAGCTCCACGTAAATGCCAACCACAACCGGGAAGCTGCCGCCAAGAAATAAGCCGAGCACGAACCGCTGCAGAAGCAGGCCGACGTAGCTGTGGACTAGCGTACCCGCGAGCAGAAGCGCGCCATAGCCAGCCATGACCACGACCAGCATGTTGCGCTTGCCCAGCTTGTCAGCAAGTTGGCCGATGGAGATGGCGCCGATGAGAGCGCCAGCGCCCTGCGCGGAATAGGCCGAGCCCGCCTGCGTGAGCGTGAGGCCGAGGCTGGCACGGAACAGTGGGCGAAGGACGTCGACGGTGTTCCAGGCCCAACCGTAGAAGAACTCCGCGATCAGCAGGAAGCCGAATGCTACTAGCCTTCGCCGAAGCGGCAGGTGCAGAAGACCGCCGCCTGGAGCGCCAGAACCCGACGGCGGCAAGCTCGTGACCACGGAACCCTCATCCGTCTGCAGGACGGCGAGGTTGGGATCGGAGACGAGCGCCGCGGAGGGACGGGATCGGCGAAAGAGGTTGCTGCGCATACGGCACCCCAGTGAGCATCTGGCCTACAGGATTGGGCAGGGAAGCCCGGCCTTGCCGAACGCCGGACTGCCCGGATGCAGCTACGCGGCTGCGCGGTGCAGAGCGCCGAGCTTCAGTTGGACGAGCATGGAGAGCTCGTCGTAGAGCGTCCATTCGTCGACGATTTTGCCGTCACGAATGTGCAAATGCGTAAAGCCCATCACGACCAGCTTGTGACCCGTGGGCGCGCCCAGCGAACCGTAGCCAAGGTGATGGCCGTCCATCACCCAGCGAATCGCGACCTTGGTGCCGCCCTCTTCGCTTTCGACCGAGCAGATGTGCTGCGGAACGTAAGCGCAGTCAGGGATCATCGCGACCAGGCGCATGGTCTGCTGCATGACCGCGGCGGGACCATAGAGCTCACGCATCAGCGGTCCGTGCCACTGGCAGTTCGAGGCGTAGATCTCGCCGATCTTGCCGAACATGCGCTTGTTGAAGATGTGATGAAGCCAGCGCATGACTTCCGCTTCCAGCTCGGTGTGTGCGAGCGAAAGATCCGGTTCGGTTTCGGGTGGGTACTGACCCAGCAGACGGCGATTTTCTGAGATCTCAACAACAGCTTCGCCGGCGTCGAACTTTCGTTGCGCGATGGTCGCGGCATACTCGTGCGGGTCGATGCCGAGTTGAACCAACTGCGCCATGTTGTCGCGGGCGACCCACTCGCGGTAGATCTTGTTCTCCACGATCATGCAATCGACGATGGTGCGTGTGACAAACGTGCGGCCCGTCGGCTTGCCGAAGATGCCGTACTCGGTATGGCGTCCGGTGCCGTGCGTCATGTGCGAGGTGTAGAAGCCGTTCACATCGTCGCCGCGCCACACGATGGACGTTGCCATGCCACGGCGATCGGGCAACTCGACGATGCGCTGGATCGTTTCGCGGACGATGCTTTCGCGGTCGTACATGGTGCCGAGCACTCCGTAGAGGACGCAGTTGTGCGTGTAGTGCGTGTAGATGAGGCCCACATCGCGCTCGTCCCAAATGCGGTGCGTGCAACGAACGATGTAGTCGACGATGTCGGTGTAGACCGGATCGAAGCCGCGCATGCTCTGCACACGGGGACGGTCGTTGGGGACGAGCTCGGTGAAGTCGCGGCGCTCGACCTGTAGAACTTTGCCGTCCTGCTGCGCCTCGTCTGCCTGCGACGCGTTTGTGTTTGCGGCGGTTTGCTGCTGGCTCACTCGGACTCTCGTTTCATCGGTTCGTCGCCCTGGTGCATGCCGGATGCGAGCCAGGCCTTGTGCTGTGCGGAGGAGATGGGTTGGAACCATGCTGCCACAGCCGAGGCGATTTCGTCCGCTTGTTCGTACACGGCGAAGTGTCCGGCTGCGGGAAGCAACACGCTCGTGCTGTGGGGAAGTGCGCGGGCGAGATATTGCTGGGCGGCTGGCGGGCACAAGGGATCCGCTTCGCCAGAGACGATGAGGGCCGGGCATTTGACAGCGCTGAGGCGCTTGCAGAAGTCAGATCGCCCGAGTGCCTGCTGCGTCTGCCGAGCGAAGGCGGTGTGACCGAGCGCTGTTGCCATGTCTTGCAGCAGCGGCAGCAGTTGGGTGTCGTTCGGCTGGCCGCCGTAGTCGGGCCACAGATGTTCGCGCACGAATCGCGCCATGGGCATGGAGGCCGCCAGACTTACGGCCTCGCGGCGGCTGGCAAGGCGTTCTGGCGGCACCGCCAGCGGCGTGGTGCTGAGCAGAGCGAGGCCACAGACACGGGTGGGTGCGCGCAGCACCGCCTCCATGGCCACCATGCCGCCGAGCGAGAAGCCGACAAGGGCAAAGCGCGCGGGCGCCGTGGCGAGGACCTCCTCTGCGGCCTGCTCAAGGGACGGCGCTTCGGCTGTGAGAAAAACGTGCGTGTTCTGCGCGCCGAGCCTTTTCAGCAGGGGCTCAAAAATGCGGGCGTCGCACAGGGTTCCGGGCAGCAATACCAGCGGTAGGTCCATAAGGTTTCCGTCAGCATCAGGATCGGCGTGCACGGGATGAAGCTATACGCCCAGCGCTGCACAGGCAAGGCGCGAGCCGCCCGATTTCGGCCGCTGCGGTTCGCGCGTGGGTACAATCGACTCGTTCGGCGGAGGCGACCTGTTGCCGCGCCATGGAGCACAGACATGTCAGCAATAAATCCTTCCGCCTGGACGCTTGAGGCGATGCGCGAACGCCTGGTTCGCTATGCCGACCTGCAGGCCTGCCGCACGGCGTTCATTGATACGCGCACGCCCGGATCCACGGAGAAGGAGAACTTCACCATCATCGGGCCCGGAGTGTCGGAGAGCCCGGACCAGCATGTGCACATCCGCGAGAAGCATGGCTTCAACATCGGTGGGGCGCGGCAGCCGTTTGGCTGCGTGAACTCACAACACAGCCACGACACGGCCGAGGTGTTCGTAGTGCACACGGGCCACTGGCGGCTGCACTTTGGGCCCAATAAGGAAGATGGATCGCTCGACATTGGTCCGGGCGATGTCGCCTCCGTGCCGATCCATATGTTCCGCGGCTTCAGCAAGCTGGACCAGGGCAAGGGCTTTCTGTGGATGCCGTTAGGGCAGGACGATCCCGGCAAGGTGACGTGGGCGCCCGCGGTGTTCAAGGCGGCGGAAGATCACGGCCTGAAGCTCGCGAAGGGCGGCAAGCTGATTGACACGACCAGTGGCAACTACGAATTGAAGGAAGTCGAGTTGGAGACGCCACCGAGCGAAGCGGCTTTGGAGCAGTTAAAGACGCCGTCGCTGGAGCAGCTTGAGCGTTGCGTTGTCCGCGCCGAGCAGATGGTGGCGAATCCCCAGTCGCCGCTGGCCGGCGAGGGCGTGGAAGAAGCTGGCGTGATCGTGCCGCAGGAGACGCCGGACCACTTCCCGGCGGGGCCGATTGCGGGATGGTGGCCGCATGACTTTAACCTGCGCCGGCTGACGCTGCAGACGGGTGCCTATGTGCCGCTGCATGCGCGCAAGGAGGTTGAGGTGTTGTTCGTCCAGAGCGGCACGGTGGAAGTCGGCTGGAAGAACGGTGATGGGGAAGAGTCCCTGCTGATGGGTGCGGGCGATACGCTGTCGATGCCCGTGGGCGTGCAGCACAGTTTCCGGAACACCTCGTCGGCACCGGCGGTACTCTTCGTGGTGCGTGGCACCGAGCAGCCACAGATGCCGGTATTTGCTTCGGCACCGATTGAGGAACTGGCGGGCGCAAGCGCGTAATTCAGTGCAACGAGCGCTGTAGTCAGTGCAAACAGAGAAGGCCCGCGAGATGCGCGGGCCTTTCTGTTTGCGTACGGCTTGCCTACCGCGTGAGCGCGGCGAAGGTGGCTGCCTTGCGATCCACGCGGGCAGCGGCGGCGCGGCGATGGCCCTCCAGGCCCTCGCTGGCGCTCTGACGCGTTGCGGGCCCAGCGACCAGGCCAACGGCGCTGTCGTCGAGCCACTGGTGCGTCGCGATCTTCACATACGAGCCGACCCACAGGCCGCCGGTGTAGCGGCCGGCGTGCATGGTGGGCAGCGTGTGATTCGTGCCCACGCACTTGTCGCTGTAAACCACGCTGGCGTTTTCGCCAATGAACAGTGAGCCGTAGTTGCGCAGCTTCTTCGCGAATTCGCGCGGCTCTGCGGTGTGCACCTGCAGGTGCTCGGCAGCGATGAAGTCGGAGTAGGCGATCATCGCGGCTTCATCGGCACAGAGCGTGATCTCGCCGTAGTTGGCCCAGCTTTCCGCGGCGATCTTCGCGGTGGAGAGCGTCTCGAGCTGCTTCTGTACCTCGTCCGCGGTGGCAAGAGCGAGCTTCTCGTCCGTGGTGATCAGGCCCACGCGGGTGCGCACGTCGTGCTCGGCCTGCGCCAGCAGATCGGTGGCGATCAGGTCGGGCTTGCCGGTGCTGTCGGCCACCACGAAGATCTCCGACGGTCCGGCGAGCTGGTCGATGCCGACCGGTCCGAACACCTGGCGCTTGGCCTCGTTCACGAACGCATTACCGGGACCGACGATCTTGTTCACCTGCGGCACCGACTCCGTGCCGAACGCCATGGCCGCGATGGCCTGTGCGCCGCCGATGCGGAAGATGCGGTCTGCGCCGGACAGATGGCAGCCCGCGATCATCGCCTGATGCGCATTCGGCGGCAGGCAGGCGACGACCTCATCGCAGCCCGCGACCTTGCCCGGAACGATTGTCATGATGGGCGCGGAGAGCAGGGGGAAGCGGCCACCGGGAACGTAGGCGCCCACGCGCTCGATGGGGATGACCCGATGGCCCAGGTGCAGGCCGGGCAGCGCTTCGATTTCGAGCGGCTGGATAGTGCCGAGCTGCGCCTGCGCGAAGCGGCGCACGTTTTCGATGGCGAACTCGGTGTCTTCACGGGTCTGCTTTTCGAGTGCATCCACGGCGGCCTGCCGGTCGGCTGCACTGACCTCGAATTGATCAAGGTCGGCTTTGTCGAAGCGCTGCGAGTACTCGCGGATTGCGGCGTCACCGCGGTTCTGCACCTCACGCAGGATCTCCTGCACCAGGCCGACGACATCGGCTGTGTCTGCAACGGAACTGCGCCCCGGTGCCTTGGTATAGCGCACCCGTCCTTCAAAGCCT
The DNA here is from genome assembly GCF_025685415.1 of Terriglobus aquaticus. Classification (NCBI taxonomy): domain Bacteria; kingdom Pseudomonadati; phylum Acidobacteriota; class Terriglobia; order Terriglobales; family Acidobacteriaceae; genus Terriglobus; species Terriglobus aquaticus. The sequence continues at coordinate 1,918,872 of NZ_JAGSYB010000001.1, read as the reverse complement.
GCCGGAAACTGCTCCGTGCTCATGATTCTGTGTGTCCTCTGGTGGTGTTTCGCTTAGTGTTTCACGCGCGCTGCGAGATCGCGAGCACCCGCCAGCAGGAAGGTGTGATCGGAGCCGAGGAGGAAGAGTGTCGCTCCGCGTTCCCGCCAGTGCGGCACGTCTTCGACGCGGGCGAGGAACATGCCCACCGGCTTGTCCGCGGCAACGGCGGCGGTCACGATGCGGTCTACCGCGGCGACCACGCGCGGGTCGTCCTGGCTTTCCGCACCGTACGCGACGGTCAGATCGACGCGGCCAATGAAGAGGGCATCGACGCCCGAAACGCGAGCGATGGCTTCGATGTCGTCCACCGCTTCGGGATCTTCGATCTGCGCGATGACCACGGTGCGGGCGGCGCTGTTCTGCTGGTGCTGCGCCATGGCGACCGTGTTGTAGCCAGCGGCTCGCGACGATCCCGCATAGCCTCGACCGCCGTTGCCGTAGTGAGCGGCCTTGGCGATGGCTTCGGCCTGCTCGGCAGAGCGGACATGCGGAACGACGACGCCGGTTGCGCCGCAGTCCAGCGCGTTCAGGATGTGCTCCGGCGCGGCGGATGGGATGCGAACAAGCGAATCCATACCGCCCGCACGCGCTGCGAGGATGCAGGTGTCGAGCGTGCCGCGGTCAAACGGCGCATGTTCCGCGTCGAGGCAGATGCAGTCCAACGGCGTAAGCGCCAGCACTTCCGCAACGATCGGTGAGGGCGTCTTGACGAAGGTGCCGACGATGACCTCGCGCGCGGCAAGCCTGTCCTTGAGAGATTGCTGGATCACGCGGCCTTCCACATGCGTTCGCTGGCGATCGCAGCGCCCTCCGCAAGCGTCGCCAGCTTTGCGTAGACGATCTCCGGGTCCACAGCGCCATACCCGGCAAAGGTGGAGAAGCCGCAATCGGTGCCGGCCTGCACGCGCTCGCGGCCCACGATGTCCGCAAACTGCTGGATGCGCAGCGCGACAACCTGTGGGTGCTCGATGAAGTTGGTGGTCGAGTCGATCACGCCGGGGATCAGCACGCGATCCTCCGGCACGACGCTGAGCATGTCGCGGAAGTAGGTCCAGTCATGCTGGTGGCGCGGGTTTGCCGTTTCAAACAGCAGGCCCTGCGGCTTGGCCTTCATCAGCACCGGCAGGATGGTGCCCATCTCCACGTCGCAGTGGTGCGGGCCCTCGTAGTTACCCCAGCACACGTGCATGCGAACACGGTCGCCGGGCACGTTGCGCAGGGCATGATTCAGCACGTCCACATGCCGCTCGATCAGTTGCAGGTACTCGGGCTCGCTGCGGTCCTTGTACATCATGTGGCGGCCCAGGCCTAAGTCGGGACTGTCGAGCTGCAGAATGAAGCCCGCGGCGACAATGGCCTCGTACTCGGGCCGCATCGCCTCCGCGAGAGCTTCCAGGTAGGCGTCCTGCGTGGGATAGAAGTCGTTCGGCTGGAACAGCGCGATCACGCCGGGCGATGCCGCGTTCATGAAGGCACCGTTCGGCTTGTGAGCAGCGATGGCATGCTTCAGGTGAGCGACGTCTTCGTCCAGCGGAGCGAGCGTCCTGGGATGGATCTCGCCAACACAGCGCGGACGGCGATAGGTAGGCGTGCCACCACCGCGTGCCTGCCGCTCCAGAAAGCTCGGAAACGCTTCCAGGTCAGCAGGCGGCGTGCGCGGGCTGTCGCCATCGAACCCGGTGATGCGGTCCTTGATGTAGGTAGCGTACGAGATCTTCGACATCTCCCCGTCGGAGACGAGATCGACGCCGGACTCGACCTGGCGCGCGACACAGGCGTCCACGGCCTCGCCGATTACGCGGTCGAAGTCAGCGGGCTCGATGAACTCGCCGCGCTCCTGCGCAAAGATCAGGTCGGTGACTTCGCGGCTGCGCGGCAGCGAACCTACGTGCGTGGTCAGAATACGGTCGGGCATGGGCTCCTGAGTGTTGCTGATGAACTAGTCGGCGGTCCAACCGCCATCGACGACGATGCTGGTGCCGGTGATGAGAGCAGAGGCTGATGACGCGAGAAAGACGACGGCGCCCATCAGGTCTTCAACCGTTCCGAGACGGCCGAGTTTGATCTTGCTAAGCGCGAAGTTCTGGAAGTCGTTCGCCTGCAGGAACGGCCGAGTCAGTTCGGTTTCGATGAAGGTGGGAGCGATCGTATTGGAGCGGATGCCGTGTGATGCAAGGTCGAGCGCAATCGATTTGCTCATGCCCTCCATTGCCCACTTCGAGGCGCAGTAGACGGTGCGCTCGCGGCCGCCCACGTGACCCATTTGCGAAGTGATGTGAATGAGGGAGCCGCGAACCTGTGACGCGATCATGCGCTGCGCCACTGCCTGTGCGACGAAAAAGGCGGAGCGCAGATTGAGGTTGAGAACGGCGTCGAAGTCCTCGATCGTGACGCTGGAGAATGGCGCGGGCCGGTTCGTTCCGGCGTTGTTCACGAGGATGTCGAACGGGGTCTGGTCCGCAATAGCCTGCTGCACGGCCGGGAGATCCAGCACGTCGCAGGCCAGGGCTTCCGCGGAGCCGCCGTTTTGCCGAATGGCCTGTGACGCGGCTTCGATTTCTCCAGCAGAGCGTGCAAGCAGAACTACGTGCGCGCCCGCCTCCGCCAGCGCCGCCGCGGCGGCAAGGCCGATGCCACGGCCGGCACCGGTGACCAGCGCGCGCTTTCCATCGAGTCGCATGGAAGGCGTAGCTGGAAGTTTCGGCAAGGGCTCCGGAGATGCAGGCGAGGAGCTCATGCCGTGACGGGCTGCTGTTCCTCGGCGTGCTCCGTAATCTTCACCGGTTGCGCTGCGGTGGCGTACGGCACGTCGCGATGGCCGTAGCGGCGCACACGCACGTTGGCTTGTTCGCCGTGGCCGATGAAACCTTCCAGGGCGCAGAGGCGCGAGCAAATTTCGCCGATCTCGGCAGAGGCTTCGTCGGTCAGCACGCGCTGGTAGGTGCAGGTCTTCAGGAACTTGCCGACCCACAGGCCGCCCGTGTAGCGCGCGGCCTTGCGCGTGGGCAGGGTGTGGTTGGTGCCGATGACCTTGTCGCCGTACGCCACGTTCGTGCGTGGTCCCAGGAAGAGCGCGCCGTAGTTGGTCATGTTTGTTAGGAAGTACTCGGGATCGCGCGTCATGACCTGCACGTGTTCCGAGGCGATGCCGTCGGCAATGCGCACCATCTCTTCGTCGCTCACGGCCACAATGACCTCGCCGTGCGTCTCCCACGCGGCGCGCGCGATCGCGGCGGTAGGCAGAATGCCGAGCAGGCGTTCGACTTCACGCAGGGTATCTTCGGCGAGCGAACGTGAGGTGGTCAGCAGGATCGCGGGGCTGTCGGGACCGTGTTCCGCCTGGCCCAGCAAATCGGTGGCGCACATCTCGCCGTCCACGCTGTCATCCGCAATGACCAGGGTCTCTGTCGGGCCGGCGAACAGGTCGATGCCGACGCGGCCGAAGAGCTGGCGCTTGGCTTCCGCAACGAACGCGTTGCCGGGGCCGACCAGCATGTCCACCGGGGCGATGCTTTCTGTGCCGAGCGCCATCGCTGCAATGGCCTGCACGCCGCCGAGGCAGTAGATCTCGTCCGCACCCGCCATGGCCTGCGCGGCGACGATTGCGGCAGCGGGCTTGCCCTGAAATGGCGGAGCGCACGTGGCCACACGCTTCACACCCGCAACCTTGGCAGTGATCACCGACATGTGCGCCGAGGCGAGCAGCGGATACTTGCCGCCGGGAACGTAGCAGCCCGCGGCGTTCACCGGAATGTTGCGGTGGCCCAGCACCACGCCGGGCAGCGTCTCCACCTCGACGTCGCGCATGCTGTCGCGCTGGATGCGAGCGAAGTTGCGCACCTGCGTCTGAGCAAACTCGATGTCTGCGATGTCCTGGCGGCTAAGCGCGGCCATGCAGGCGTCGATCTCGGCGGAGCTCAGGCGATAGCTGTCGCGATCCCAGCCGTCGAAGCGAACGCTCAACTCGCGGACGGCCGCATCTCCACGCGCTTGCACATCGGCCAGGATGCGCTCGACGGTTTCGCGCACCTGGAGGTCGCGTTCCTGCCGGGCGACTGCAGTGGCGCCCTGTTTCAGATATGTAGCCATGATGTAGCCGTGTACTCCGGGTGTCTCGTTCGCGGGCAGTGCGGCGACAGAAGTCCGCCGAACCCCGGTATACATCCAAGACGGCCGGCTTGCCAAACAGCCCCGCTCGCCGCCAGAAAAGCTTTAGGGTGGGAAGGAGGCGTACCTGCAATGCAAGAGCAAGAGATCGAGCGCACCATGCGAGCTGTCTATGCCGCGTTCAATCAACGAGACATCGACGGCTGCCTGCAGTACATGACAGGCGACGTGCATTGGCCCAAAGCGTCAGAGGGCGGAACTGTAGTCGGAAAAGAGGAGATCCGCGCCTACTGGACTCGCCAGTGGAGTGAGTTCGACCCCTACGTCGAGCCGATCGAAATCCTGATGGCAGCGGATGGCAAGGTTCGAGTGCGAGTGCACCAGGTCGTGCGGAGTCTTTCGGGTGATCTGCTGTTCGATGGCGAGGTGCTGCACGTATACGCCATGCGGGAGGGATGCATCTCCGCGATGACGCTCGGGGAGGCGGACGCTGATGGCAAAGCGTCCGCGGCCTTCGCGCGTCAGCACTGAGCTTCCGTTCCCAAACAGCGGATCGGAAGCCCAGTGCGGTGATAGCTACCGGTCCTGGACGGGGATGTAGGGCGCAGGGTAAGCCGGGCCAGTGTAGTCCGCGCGTGGGCGGATAAGGCGATTGTTCTCGTGCTGCTCCATCACGTGCGCCGCCCAGCCGGAGATGCGGCTGACCGCGAAGATCGGCGTAAAGAGGTCTGTCGGGATGCCGAGCGTGGTGTAGGTGCTGGCGGAGTAGAAGTCCACATTCGCGTTCAGCTTCTTTTCGCCGCGCACGAACTGTTCGATCGCCTCCGACATGTCGTACCACTTGGTGTTGCCCGCGGCGGTCGACAGGTCCTTGGACATGCGGCGCAGGTGGGTGGCACGCGGATCTTCTGTCTTGTACACGCGGTGACCGAAGCCGGAGACTTTCTCCTTGCGCGCCAGCATGCCGCGCACATGCTCGACGGGGTCGGCGTGCCCTGCTTCGATCTCAGTCAGGAGCTTGGCCACAGCTTCGTTGGCGCCGCCGTGCAGCGGGCCTTTTAGAGCGCCGATGGCTCCGGTGATGGCGGAGTGAACGTCGGAAAGCGTGGCCGCGATCACGCGCGCGGCAAAGGTGCTGGCGTTCAGTTCGTGGTCCGCGTGCAGGATCAGCGCAACGTCAAAGGCGCGCTCGGCTTCGTGGATGGGCTTCTCACCTGTAAGCATCCACAGGAAATTGCCTGCGTGCGAGAGGCTGCGGTCGGGTTCCACGATGGGCAGCTTGCGGCGCAGGCGATCAAAGGTGGCCACGACCATCGCGATCTGTGAAGTCAGGCGAAAGCTCTTGCGGATGTTTGCAGCGTGCGAGCTGTCGCTATCGTCCGGGTCGGAGATGCCCATGAGCGAGACGGCCGTGCGCAGCACCTCCATCGGGTTGGAGCGCGGCGGAATCTGCTTCAGGAACTCAACGACGCGCCAGTCCAGGGCGCGTGCATCGGCGAGCTTCTGGCGAAAGTCCTTCAGCTCTACTTCGGTGGGCAGATGTCCGAACCAGAGCAGGAACGTGGTCTCTTCGAAGGTGGAATGCGCGGCGAGCTCGTGGATGTCGATGCCGCGATAGGAGAGGACGCCGGCGTCGCCGTCGATCCAGCAGATCGAGCTGGTGGTGGCGACAATGCCTTCCAGGCCGCGTGGTGCGGATTTCTCGGTTTTGGTCTCGGCCTTGGTGTCGGTAGGTTCGGTCGGCATCTGGGCTCCTGCGCGCGCGTGTTGGAGCGAGTTATAGCTGGTGGGTTGTGCGGTTGTCATCACAGCCGCGCGATTACCGCGTGTGCCGTGGCTCGTGGTCTGAAGTTCTGGCTCGCAATCGTATTCGGAGGAGGGCTGTTAAACGCCGGGCACCATTACGGCGTGCGGCGTTCGCTTGCCTCACCGATCCTGGAGCGCCAGCCGTTCGGGTGCAAAGGCGTCCAGCGGGATCGTTGGAGGTTTGCCGGTCAGGAGTTGCGCCATAACCCGAGCCACAGCGGGAGCGAGCAGAATGCCGTTTCGAAACAGGCCGTTGGCGACCACGCGACCGGGCGCAAGTTCGCCCAGAATCGGCAGATCGTCTGCCGTTCGCGGACGCAGCCCGGACCATCGCTCCAGTTCCGGCGCATCGGCCGCAAGGGGTAGTACGGCGGCTGCGCGTGCTCGCAGCGCAGTCAGATCTGCGTCGTGAATGGCCAGGTCGAAGCCGGCGTCTTCCACGGTCGCGCCGATCAGCGCAGAGCCGTCCAGCCGGGGAACGATGTAGATGTCGTCGGTCCGCACCACCGCATTTCCGCTCCGCAATCGAAGCGCGGCAGGCGGCAGTTGCACGCGCAACATCTGGCCTTTCGCCGGGCGGACCGGGCCGGGTGACCACGCGCCGGTGCAGTCGACCGTCAACGGTACGTCCGGTGCGGCGAGGAGCGTGCCTGCGGAGACGTCTCGAATTAGTACACCCGCCTGGGTCGCGGCGGCCCGAAGCGCGGCGTGCAGATCGCGTGGGTCCAGGCTCTGCTCCGGTCGGAGCACGAACGTCCCGGCGTCGGCCGACAAGGTAGGCAGCAGGTTTCGGCCAGGTTCGCCGGTAGGGTCGGCCTCAACGACCTGCTCCGTCTGTATCGGGACGGCGTGCCCGCTGCCGGCGCGAACCCTGTCGAGATACGCGGGGTAGAGCTCGAGCGCCAGGTCAGCAAGGGGCTGCAGCGGGGCTGGATGGTGCGGATCGTGCGCAGCGAGCATGCCGGCGGCGGCGCGGCTCGCCAGGCCCGGCTGTTCGCGTTGCAGGACAAGCACGGTGCAGCCGCGCAGGCGCAGTTCCAGGGCAAGAGAAAGGCCGATCACGCCGGCTCCGGCGATGACGACGTCGGGGTGCTGCATTGTGTTCATGGTACGAGCAGTGCTGGCGATGGCCGTTGCCGACCGCCAGCGAACGCGCGAGACTGGCAGGATGAGCGGCCGCTGCCGCCACAGGAGTTCGCAGAATGCTGGAGCCGGATCCGAACCGGGAGTATGTCGATCCTTCGCGGGGCAACGCCGAGCGACACGGAGCGTGGCTGCCCATTGCCACCGCGACGGCGCTGGTGCTGGCCATCGGGGCGCTGCTGTGGGCCTTTCTGCTGCAGCAGCGGCTGACGGATACCGAAGAGAAGCTGATGGTTGCGGAGCAGGGAAGCACGGCCATCAACCGCCGGCTGGAGGAGGCGGACGCACGCCTCCGGGCGAACAGCGCCATGGTCGACCAGCAGATGACCGCAGCCCAGCAGCGGCAGCAGGAACTGGCGCAGCGCGCCGCTGCACTTGCCGCGCAGCAGAAGAGTGACGCCACCCGCCTCGAAGCCTCGCAGGCGGACACGTCCAAGCAACTGGGCGCGGTGAAGGGAGAGGTTTCGTCGGTGAAAACGGAGGTCGCCACCACCAAGACCGACGTTGCCGCAACCCGCACGGACCTGGCGGATACCAAGCAGATCCTGCAGAGGACGATTGGCGATGCCGGCGTGATGAGCGGCCTGATCGCCAAGAACCACGACGAACTCGAGGTGCTGAAGCATCGCGGAGATCGCAGCTACTACGAATTCACGCTGCATAAGAACGCGCCGCCGACTCTACTGTCCACCGTCAAGCTGCAGTTGAAGAAGACCAATGAAAAGAAGGGCCGCTACACGCTGATGGTCAGCAGCGACGATCGCAACATCGAGAAGAAGGACAAGACCGTGCTGGAGCCGGTGCAGTTCTACAGCGGCAAGAATCCGCAGCTCTTTGAGGTAATGGTCAACAGCATCAGCAAGGACGTGGTAGGCGGGTATCTCTCGGTGCCAAAAGGGGAGTGAACCGGTCTGGCGGGCTCCGCGCTACTTCGGTAGCGGAATGGTCGCCGCGTCCTGATGGTAGAAGTCGAGGCGCACGTCGGCGGCCTTGCGCTTGTCCCACTCGGTGGACGGCATGGTGTACAGGAAGATGGCGTAGCCCTCGGCGGTGCTATGCGGGGCAACCTGCCCCTCTGGATCGAGTGGCGGCAGGTTGGTCTGTTTCACCAGGGGAGTGATGCCCGGAACCATGGCCTGCAGGCGCTCGCGATCGCGCGCTCCGATGCGCCGTCCCGGATTGTCGCGACCGTCTTGCAGGGTGACTGAGCTGGTCACGTCCTTGATGAAGAGCGGCACGTCACTGGTGTTCTCCACCCGCAGCAGCGGAATCACATAGATGGAGTCCTCAGTTTCCGGAGCCTCCATGGCCGCGGCCCCGCCTTTGGCGTTGCTGCCGTACACCGTGTGCAGCGGAAGCGTGAGAACGCGCGTGGCCGTGGCCTGCAACGGAGCGTGGTTCTCGTGGTGGTAGAAGAGGGCGAAACCGGTCGCCAGCGCCAGCGCGACGACGAGCCCGATCAGAAGAAGTTTGCGGGTGTTGCCGGTTTGCGGCGCGGAACTGAGGAATTCGGCCATGCCCGTTAGTATCTCGCGTTTCAACGCAGAGACGGCCCGGGCGGCTCTCCCGCGGTGTTTTGCGGGGTGGCCGCACCGGGCCGATCGGGTTGGAAAGTGGAAGGTTAGCTGACGAATCTGCGCCGCGCCGCGCCCAGGACGCCCAGCGCGCCCGTTGCCAGCAGCAGAAGGCTGCCTGGCTCTGGCGTGCTGACCTGGATCGGCACCGGTGCGGCGAGCGTCGTCAGATCAAGAGCGAGGACGAGGTTCTCGTGGTAGCCGTCTGCCCAGAACAGATTGCCGGACGGTGTGATGCCGATGGAGTTCGCCGGCGCCCCACCGAAGATGAGCGCGGCTGCGCCGTTGTACACGGACCAGACCCCGTCGATGTTGCCGAGAGCCTCGTGCCCGTTGTTGCAAAAGGACGTGGCGCCGGGAACGGTGGAAGCACTCACCGTGCAACCGGGGCCAGCCGCCGGAGATGGATCGCTCGCAAGTACGGGCTGATAGGTGGTGTAGCTGGTCTGTCCGGTGTAGGCGCTGTAGGTCTGGTAACAGCTCTGCGCGTTCGCGCCACACGGGGAGTTACCAGAAGCATCGTACCGCCGGACCGTGTAATCGCCGAAGTCGTCCACGGCGACGAAGTAGCCCAGGTCCGTGGGACCTATGGTGGTGAAGGAGAACGTATCTGCCTTGGCGGATGGCGTGAGCATGAAACAGAGCGCAACGAGGACCGCCGTCAAGCTGTGGGGGACAGCAAAACGCATGGGTGAAGCTCCTTTGGGGATAGGTACGAGCAGCAGCCTACTACAACTTTTGTGGTACTCCGGTGACAAGCTGTTCTAATTTGGCGCGAAATCGCGTAGCGCGAGAGGGTGAGCAGGCAGTTTTGTTTCTCGGCGGTCCTCGCGAAGGGACGGTATAGAGTTCGGTAAAGATGCCGCAGTCCACTCGACGCAAGTTTCTTCTTCAATCGGCTGCCGGCGCGGCCTGCACCCTGGCACCGGTGCTTCCGCTGCGAGGAGAAGCCCGGGCCGATGCGGTCGCCTGGCTGACCGTAGCGGAGGTTGCGGGCCGGATCCGCCAGGGCACGCTCCGTTCCGAGGCGCTGGTGCAGGCGCTGCTGACGCGGGTCGACGCCCTGAATCCGAAGCTCGACGCGTTCATCACAGTGCGGCGTGAGCAGGCCCTGCAGGAGGCAGCAGCGCTGGATGCTGAGGCCAGGCAGGGGCGCTTTCGGGGCCCGCTGCATGGTGTGCCCGTCGCGATCAAGGACAACATCGACACGGCGGGAACGCGCACCACCGTGGGCAGCATGGTGTTTGACGATCGCGTGCCGACCGCCGACGCCTTCGTCGTGAGCCGGTTGCGCGCCGCCGGTGCCCTGGTGCTGGGCAAGAGCAACCTGCATGAGTTCGCCATGGGTGGAACCTCGGCCACCAGTTATTTCGGGCCGGTGCACAATCCGTGGGCGCTGGAGCGCGTGGCGGGCGGATCCTCAGGCGGCTCTGCGGCGGCAGTCGCAGCGGGCCTGGTGCCGGCGGCCCTGGGAACCGACACCGGCGGATCCATCCGCATCCCTGCTGCGTGGTGCGGCGTGGTCGGTTTGAAGCCGACGTATGGTTTGGTGTCGCTGGGCGGCATCTTCCCGCTGATCTACTCGCTGGATCATTGCGGACCGATGGCGCGCACCGTCGAAGATGCCGCGCTGATGCTGAACGTGATGGCCGGCTATGACAAGCACGATGTGGCCAGCGTGGAGCATGCACCCGAGGACTACGTGCAGGCCATGCGGCAGCCGGTCAGCGGCTTGCGGGTAGGCGTACCGCGCGCGCCTTTTTTTGACAAGCTGGATGCCGCGACTGCGGCGGCGGTCGAGACTGCGATCGGCGTGATCAAAGGACTGGTACAGTCCGTGCGCGACGTGCAGTTGCCTGCGGTCGATGCGCTGGACTGGACGGCCGTTCGCGCCGCCGAAGTGGCTGCGGTACACCAGGATTTGTTTCGCCGGCACGCGGGCAACTACCAGTTGCAGACCCGCGGTGTGGTCGATGGAACGTTTAAGGAACTGAACGATCCGGGCGAGACCGCCGCCGGCAAAGCGGTAGACCTGATTCGGGCACAGTGGCACCTGGCCGGGTTGCGCAAGACGATCGATGACGCCTTCGACGGCTTCGACCTGGTGGTGCTGCCTACGAACCGTGTGGGGCCGCGCACCATCCAGGAAGAACTTGGCCGCGAAGAGAAGCCGCAGCCAGAGGAGCCGACGAACGACTTCAACTCGCTGGCGTTCAACCTCTACGGAATCCCGGCGATCAGCATTCCGTGCGGCTTTACGCCGGGCGGCCTGCCGGTCGGGCTGATGATCGCCGGTCCGCGGTTCAGCGAAGGCCGAGTGCTGGCGCTGGCAGCCGCGTATGAGCGAGCGGCGGGCTGGGGCTCCCGGCGGCCTGCAATCGCGAGCTTGTAGGTCGGTTCTTCACTCGATGCAACACCCGGCCCCTATGGTCGCGGCCGCAGCGATGCGAGGAACGCGTCGGCTTCCAAGGTGTTCAAAACATCGGCTTTGGTGAGCCACGCGCGGCGTAGCTGGGTGATGCCGAAGCGGAGGCGATCCATGTCTGCCACCGCGTGCGCATCGGTGTTGACGCTGATCTTGCAACCGAGTTCCTTGGCAAGACGCAGGTTGGAGTCGGACAGATCGGCGCGTGCTGGCGCGGCGTTGTGCTCCACGGCGATGCCGAGTTCGACGCAGCGTTTCAGGACAGTGTGCAGATCGTAATGGTGGGCGTCGCGCTTCAGGACCTTGCGGCCGGTGGGATGCCCGAGGATCTGTAAGTACGGGTTCTCGAGTGCGCGAAGAATGCGCTCGGTCTGCTCCTCCACGGGGAGCTGGAAATGGGAGTGAACGCTCGCAACCACTACGTCCATCTGAGCAAAGGTTTCGTCGGACAGGTCCAGGTCGCCGGCCTGCAGGATGTCGACCTCGATGCCGGCAAAGACGCGGATGCGACCCTCCATTTCGGCGTCGACCTGCCGGATGGCGCGGATGTGTTCCTGCGCGCGTGCATCGTCCAGGCCGTTGGTCATCGCGAGGTTTTTGCTGTGGTCGGTGATGGCGATGTAGCCGCGGCCGCGGGCAAGTGCGGCTTCCGCCATCTCGCGGATGGTGCAGGTGCCGTCTGTTGCGACCGTGTGCATGTGAACGTCGCCGCGAATGTCGGCCAGCGTGATCAGGCTTGGCAGCTCGTGCTTGATGGCGGCCTCGATCTCGCCGCAGTTTTCGCGCAGTTCGGGCGGGATGCACTGCATGCCGAGCGCGCCGTAGATCTCGTCCTCGGTGGCGCCAGCGACGATCGGGTTCTGACCCTCCTCGGGCTCGATGCGCGCCAGGGCGTACTCCGACAGCGTGTAGCCCATGCGGATAGCGCGCTGGCGCAGCGTCACGTTGTGCATCTTGGAGCCGGTGAAGTATTGCAGGGCTGCGCCGTAAGAGGCGCGTGGCAGCAGGCGCACGTCCACCTGCAGGTTGTTGCGCAAGGTGAAGCTGACCTTGTTCTGGCCCTTTGCCAGGAGCTGGCTGATGATGGGCAGGGCGGCGACGTGCTCCACTGCCGCGCTGACAACGGCGGGTTCGCAGGCAGGACCGGTGACCAGCAGGTCCAGGTCGCCGACCGACTCGCGGCCGCGGCGCAGCGATCCGGCGTAGGTAATCGTCTCGACGCCCGGGAACTCGCGGATGAGGGCGGCGATTCGGTCGGCCCAGTCCTCGGCCACATCAATGCGGAACCGGCCGGTGTTCTTGCGGTGGTCTTCGATACCTTTCAGGATTTTGTCGACCTGCTTTTGTCCGAAGCGGGGAAGGGTGTTCAGGTGGCCGGCCTTTGCGGCAGCCTCGAGCTCGTCGATGTTCGACACCTGCAGAGCGCTCCACAGCAGCGCGACCGTCTTGGGTCCCATGCTGGGCAGGCGCAGCAGTTCCAGCATGCTGGGGCGGTACTTCGTCAGCAGTTCGTCGCGCAACGGCATGGATCCGGTGCGAACAAGGTCGACGATGTTCGCGGCCATGCCCTTGCCGATGCCGCCAATGGTCTGGAGCTGCTTGGGATCGTCGATCATGCCGGCCAGCGGCTGGGTTTGCTGCTCCACCGCTTCGGCGGCGCGACGGTAGCTGCGGATGCGGAACGGGTCGGCGGAGTCGATTTCAAGCAGCGCGGCGGTTTCGTCCAACAGGCGCGCAAGCGTGGCGTTATCCATGGCTGTGGTGTCAGATGCCAAAACAAAGCCCATGTCCCGGTTAGGGACATGGGGCCACACGGTTTTGCGACGGCCGCCCTGCGGCTCGGTTGCTGGCCGAATTAGTTGGTAAGCACGACCTGATCGGCCTGGGGGCCTTTGCCGCCCTGGATCACATCGAATTCAACCGGGTCGCCTTCTTTCAGGCTCTTGTAGCCCTCGGTCTGGATGGAGCTGTAATGGACGAAGACGTCTGCGCCGCCATCATCGCGGCCCAGAAATCCATAGCCCTTCGCGTTGTTGAACCACTTCACTGTTCCCTTGTACTGTGCCACCGTGTTTGTCCCTTGCACCATCAGTCTTTCGCTCTCGCCCGGGAAAGCCTGTGGCGAGGATGGTGCTGAGTAGACGCGACAGAAACGGCGGTGGAGTACCTCTTTGCGCGAGGTGACGCACCCCAACGGCGCAGGATTTGGCGGCGCTAAATTTTGGGGGCCCAGAAGTTTTGCTGGACGGCAAAAAGCCCCATCCCTTCGGGGCGTGCCGGGCGTCAGCCCTGCCGGGCGGCATGGCGACGGGCGTACAGCATGACGCCGATCAGGGTCTTGCCGTCGTGGATCCTGCCCTCGTCGATCATGCGGAGAACCCGCGATAGCGGCACCAGGTAGGTGTCGATCTTCTCGTCTTCTTCCGGTTGCGCTTCACCGGTGGTAATGCCGGTAGCCAGGTAGATCTCCATCCACTCGGCGACAAACCCCGGGCTGGCGTAGTACTTCACCAGGGTCTCCCATTGAGTGGCGCGGTAGCCGGTCTCTTCGATCAGTTCGCGCTCGGCGGCGTGGCGAGTCGTTTCGCCCGGATCGACGCGGCCGGCGGGCAGCTCAAACAGGTACTGGTTGGCGGCGTGGCGGAACTGCTGCTCCAGAACGATCAGGGGATCGCTGGGGTCGGTCGTCTCGTCCACGGCCAGCACGACTACGGAGCCGTTGTGGCGAACGACGTCACGGGTGGCCCGGACACCGTTGGGCTCCAGGACCTCCTCGGTGTAGACGGAGAAGATTTTGCCGTGGAAACTCTCGTGCGAGCTCAGGATTTCGGCTTTGCCCTCCCGCAGCTCCGGGGCGACCACGGGCAGGTCGGGCATCTGCGACGAGGCGGCTGCGCCGTGAGCGGTTTGGGTAGGGTGGGCGGCCGGGGTCTCGCTGGAGCTCATGTGTCTGAAACTACCATTCGCCACCAGAAGTGCCAGCTGAGGGCGTTCGGCGGCGCAGGCTGCATCCAACAGGGTTCGAGTACCATCTGACACGGGGCGGCACGCTCGCGCTACTTCAACAGCCCAGAGAAATTGCAATGACCGCAGAGTGTTACCCCATCTCCGTGCTTCCGCACCTTTCGCGGATCTTTGAACAGTTCACGGAGTTGCGGACCGCGCCGGCAGATGCACCTGTGCGCCAGTTCTACCCGACCAGTCCATGGGACGACCGCTGGAAGCGGGGCACAACGCCGCGGCTGCAGCCGGACCGGGCCGAGTTGGTGCGAGTGTTGCGCGAGCAGAATGAGTTCTGGGGCTGTGGCGACGCGACGCGCGCCAACCTGGACAAGCTCGCGGCGGGTGCGCGGGCGGTGGTTACAGGGCAGCAGGTCGGTCTGTTTGGCGGTCCGCTGCTGACGCTGATGAAGGCGGCAACCGCGATTCGTAAAGCGCAGGTAGCGAGCGAAGCCGGTATGCCGCACGTTCCTGTCTTCTGGATGGCGACGGAAGACCACGACCTGGACGAGGTGAACCAGGCGGCGTTCCTGCAGCCCGGCCGTAACAGCGGCGGGGTAGAGGTGTTGCGGTCGAAGTTTCCTCACCATGGCACCCGAGAGGTGGGGTCCTTGCCGTTGGGCGAGGCCATCGCGCCGGTAGTTGAGCGCGCCGAGGAACTGCTCGGCTTTGCTCCTATTGCCGATCTCTTGCGCGAGTACTACACGCCGGGCGAGACGCTGGCGTCCGCCTTCGCAAAGCTGATTACGGCGCTATTCCGCGACTACGGCTTGATCGTCATTGACGCAAGTCGGCGGGAGTTTCACGCCATGGGCGCGCCGGTGTTGCGTTACGCGATCGAGCACGCGGACGAGTTGCACGATGCGCTGCTGCACAACACTGAACAGTTGGTGGCCGCGGGATTTCACGCGCAGGTGCTGATCGCGGAGAACAGCTCTCTGCTGTTTGTAGTGGACGAACAGGGCAACCGGCTGTCACTGCGCCGCGTGCCGCGCGCCGGCGCCGAAGGCCGCGAGTGGAAGGCTGGCGCACGGGTTTACTCGCAGGACGATCTGCTGGCGCTGCTGGACAGCGAGCCCGAACGACTGAGCCCGAATGCACTGCTGCGCCCGGTGTTTCAGGACGCCTTACTACCTACCTCTGCCTATGTGGGCGGTCCGGCAGAGATCGCGTACTTCGCGCAATGCCGCGTTCTCTACGAGCGCATTCTGGGCGTGGTCACGCCAGTGCTTCCGCGCCTCTCCGCTACCCTTGTGGACGCTCCGGTGCAGGCGGTCATGGAGCAGCACGAACTCTCCTTGCGTGACGCTCTACAGCCAGAGGGCGATCTGTTGCAGAAGCTAGCTGCGCGTGCGATCCCGATTGAGGGCAAGCGCAAGATTGCGGCGGCCGGCAACGCCTTGGATGCGGAGCTGACTGCCGTCACGCAATGGATGAGCGCCATGGACGAGAGCCTGGGCCGGTCCGCGGGCATTGCCGCGAACAAGATGCGCTACCAGATGAACCGCTTGCGCCGCATGGCCGCCAATTGGCAAGTGCAGAAGGAAGGCCATCTGGCAAAGCACGCGGCGGCAGTGTCGCACCTGCTGTTCCCGGACGGTCATCCGCAGGAGCGTTTCCTGAGCGGCGCGGCCTTGTTGGCACGGACGGATGTCGACGTTCCCAGGTTGCTGGTGGAGAACGCCGAGCAGGATTGCCCCGGTCACCGGGTCTTCGCAATCTGATCGCAGCCGAATTCGAGTCACAGTAGAATCGCGTGCATGGCGAAGAAGCAGGCAGCGGCGAAGGCAATCGGGTTTGAGGTGCTGTGTCCGGATTGCGGCGCGGTGTTGCGCATCGATCCGGTGACGCAGAGCGTGATCAGCCATACTTCGGCGCCGCGCAAGAAGACCTTTGAAGACCTGTCCGCGGCCGCGCAGGGCTTGCGCGAGCAGAACGCCAGGCGCGACTCGCTCTTCGCGCAATCGGTCGAAGCGCAGAAGAACCGCGACGACATCCTGAGCAAGAAGTTCGAAGAGGCATTCCGAAAGGCGAAGGAGTCGCCAGACACCGGACGACCTCTGCGCGAGTTCGATCTCGATTAGGTCACAACCTGAGGGCCGATCGCGCCGCCTGGTCAAGGTGAGGGGAATTCAGCCAAAGTCCTCGCGAACTTCGGGCAGCCTCTTCGCTCCGAGGGCGCTTCCCACTCTGCAGCAGAAAGTAGGGCGTGGAAATGGCGTACGCGCTGACCACCAGTGGCGACAAGCGGCTGAATGAGATGAACCGCCTCGGCGACATGCTGCACTTTCCCGCGGCGGTCAACGCTGGGGCGACGCTGAATGTGCTGCTGACGGTGGCGGCCACCTGGTATGTGGAGCCACGGTACCCATCGCTCGGGGGCGTGTGGGTTGCGCTTGTTCTGTTGGTGAATCTGACGCCGGTCTTCCTGCTGCGCCTGACGCTGCGGCCCGAGACTCTCTATCCCATGCTGCGAGAGATGAACTTCTTCACCGACCAGCACAAGTTTTCAGACTGGGTTTACGTGGCCGCCAGTGCGGACATGGCGTTCTGGATCCTGCTGGCGTGGACGCTGAGTGCGTTACACCGTGACACGTCGACGCTCGTCCTGCTGGAGTGCGTCGCTCTGCTCGCTACGTTCTCCCCTGTGATTCTGCGCAGTGTTGGGCTGGTACGCAGCTAAGTTCAGTTCCCAAGCTGGATCAAGCCGCGCTGCTTGCTGAGTTCGCGCCGAGCGGCGTCGGACATGCGCTCTGGCGACCATGCCGGTTCTTCGAGCAGGTTCACCGTTGTGCGAGAGATTTGGTAGATGCCCAGCAGACGATTGGTGATGAGGGCAGACAACATCGCATCCTGCTGCTCCTCGCGTGGCAACAGGTCGACGGTCACCTTCACACGTCGGTCATTGCCGGGCGCCTCGGTATCCACAGCGACGTGGACAGATTGCACGCGCCCCATGTCGACGATGTTGACGCGAAGCTCCGGGTCATAGCAGACCCGGAGAGCTTCTAGGACCTCGGCTTCGCTGAGCATGCGCTAGTAGGTGCGCTCGGTCAGGTAGTTTGCGATCGCTTTCAGGTTGTCGGCGGCGGGGCCGAACTCGTCCAACTCGGTGAAAGCGTCGCGGATGAGCGAGGCTGCCTGCTCGCGGCTGGCTTCCAGGCCGAAGACGGCGGGCCAGGTGGCCTTTTCCGTTGCGGTGTCTTTGCCGGCGGTCTTGCCGAGTTCCTCTGAGGTCTGAGTCACGTCCAGGATGTCGTCGACGATCTGGAACGCCAGGCCCGCACGCTCGCCGAACGCGCGGAGGTGCGCGACCTGTTTCGCGGTTGCGCCGGCAAGCAGGCCGCCGCTGACGATTGAGACGGTGATGAGCGCTCCGGTCTTGGCGCGGTGAATCGCTTCGACCAGTTCCGCTGTTGGCTTCTGGCCTTCGCCTTCGATGTCCATCACCTGGCCGCCAATCATGCCGGGCGCGAGCGAGCCGCCGACGCCGGTGCCAGTGGCGATCGCCACCTCGCGGACAATCTGCACCGCGGCGTCGGCAGGGCAGTCCAGTTGCGAGAGAGTCTGGTAGGCGAGGGTTTGCAGGGCGTCGCCGGCGAGGATGGCCGTAGCTTCGCCGAACGCGACGTGGCAGGTCGGTTTCCCGCGGCGCAAGTCGTCGTTGTCCAGCGCGGGCAGATCGTCGTGGATGAGCGAGTAGGTGTGGATCATCTCAATCGCAGCACCCAGGTCGGCAGCAGCGGCGGGCAGGCTGCCGGCAACGGCGCGAGCCGTCTCCATGGCCAGCAGCGGGCGCAGGCGCTTGCCGCCGGCGAACACGCTGTGACGCATGGCGCGATGGATGGAATGGGGCAGAACGTCGGGGCCGGGCAGAAGGCGCTCCAGCGCTTCGTCGGTCCGACGAACGCCTTCGGCGAGCAGGTCTTGAACAGAGTGCGGCATGGGATGGGTCCAGTGTACGAAAGCTGGACGAACGAGGGCGTCCTTTGGTGTCAGGGTGCTTCGAGCTGTCGCCGTGCGGGACGTCGAATCACGACGAAACCGCCGGTGGCCAAGAGCGAGATGACGACTCCGGCGACCTGGTCGGGGCTCCACTCGTAACGCAGAGTCAGGGTGTGTGGCACGCCGCCTGTGATCGGAACGGCGAGCAGGTCGTCGTCGCGGTCGACGGTCTGGGGAACAGGCACGCCGTCGAGGATCACGTGCCAATTGCGAAAGGCGCGCTGGCGAACGATGAGGAAGTGGTCGCCGGGGCGTGGTTCCGCCTGGATGGTCAGGATTCCGGGCGATCCCGTTCCGACAGCGTGAGCGTGGGCCTGCGCAACGGGTGGCGGAGGCGCGGATGACTCCTCCGCTGTCCATGCGGCTGGCTCGCCGGGGTGGAGCAGGTCGTTGTCGGCGTCCCTGGGCGTGTATTCGTCGTACGGTTCAAAGCCGGAGCCGCTGGTGTATTGCGCCTGCAGGCTGGTGGGCAGATCTTCGTCGTCGCACGCCTGGGCATAGCTGTGGTGCGCGGCGAAGCTCAGCGCGAAGACGGCCAGCAGCGCGACCGGGATCGCGACGCGGTAGCGTAGCCGGACTCGGATCGCGGAGACGATTGAGGCGACAGTCAGGACGCCCTGCAGCATGAGAATGCGCCACGGGAACTGGAGGAAGTGCAATTCCGGCAGGTGGTGCCACAGCAGGAGGCTTGCCGGCGTGAGCAGGAAGGTGACGAGGACCGTGAGCAGCAGAAATGCAGGCTGCACGATTCCCTTGCCAGCGGATCGCTGCAGCGTCAGGTCGCGCATGCCGTGAAGGCGCTCCGTCCGGCCACGCTGGGCGAGCCAGAGCAGCCCCGCCAAGGCAGCGGCGCCCACCAGAAGCACGGCAAGAATCGAGGCCTGGTGAACTACCTGGTCGTGGAGCGGCTCGCCCGTGTGTGTGAATAGGGTGCCGTCCTCCGGGCGCATGCCGCTGCTGAAGGCCTGTCCCACCTCGACGGCACTGTGCTGCACCAGCGCAGGCAAGAGAAAGATCGCGGAAAGCGCGACGCCCCACAGGTAGCCGGCTACGGCAGGTAGTAGCAGAGGTCTGAGCAGGGGCTGCCCACGGCGGAGTGCAACCGCGGCGCGGACCCCGAGGACTACCGCGAGCGTGTAGGTGGCCAGAACGGAAGACGGCGTGTTGGTCAGCCACAGCAACGCCACCGGCAAAGCGAGCCTTGCGGCGGAGATGCGTTCCCGGAACAGCTCGCGCAGCATCCACGGCAGCCAGGCGGACGCGAGCAGTTCTGCGTAGGCGGTGCGCTCGGTCGCGGTGAAGAGCAGATACGGGTGAGCAAGGTACAGGCATCCACCCACCAGGGCGAGCGGGGCGCTGACGAACTCGGACAGGAAGCGCCGCATGGTGACGCCGCAGAGGGCCAGGGCGACGAAGGTGTACGCCAGCGGGGCGCGAGCGGCGCCGAAGGCTGCAGTAAGCAGACCGCCCAGCGTCCATGACAGCGGCGGGTAGAAGAGGAAGCGAGCCTCGCCGGCGTTCCACGCGGCGGCGGCGCACCACCACGGTCGCAGAACGCCAGCGCGCCATTGGTGCGCCGCGTCCATCCAGTTGAGCAGGTGGAAGGGGAGGTCGTGACCACAGCTCGGGCCATGGAGCAGAAGCGGCAGAATGGCAAGCAGGGCTGCCGCGAGAATCGCGGCGTACGGCAAGATGCGTCTTGCGTTCGGGCTGGTCAACGTCGGCTGGGAGACGGAGGACATGGACGCGGCGAGCTAGGGTGCCAAGGTGAGCTGGTGCGTTGCGGCGGCGCCGGTCATGGGCAGGGGTTTGCCGGTGGACCAGGCCGGGAACTGATTGGCGAAGTACGGCGAGCGGAAGTTGCCGCTCTCGCCCAGAGGCAATGTCATGGTGCCCTGCTCCGGTTGGGCCAGATCGACGACGAATCGCTCGCTTGCACCGTGGATGCCGGACGCGACGTGGACGGTGTACGCGTTGCCGGGCAGCGGCGCTTCCACGCTGCCGGCACCCGAGAGCCAGCGCAGGTACCAAGTCTTTGCGAAGACGGGGTGGCCAAGAGCAATGCGGTTCATGCCCGACCATCGCCAGGTGCTGAGCTTCCCGGGAGCGTGCGCGTCCTTCAGGCCGCGTTCCAGGGCAGCAGCTAGAAGCGCGTTCCAATCCGCATAGCCGGCCGGCAGCCAGCGAGGCTGAGCATGCTCGATCAGCATTTCCAGGGCATAGGCGCGTGCGTGCGGTGTGTACAGCAGAAGGCCGTCGCGGCCGAGGCGAGGCTCCAGCAGGATGGTCAGGAGTGCCGACCGCACCGCCTGCGTGATGTTGGGCTGCGCGGCCTCGAGCGTCACCCGGCCATCCCACGAGCGAAGCAGGTTGGCGGCCTCGCGTGCCCGCTTGGAGGGCGACTTGACGTGGTCGACGGCATAGGCGACGCGCTCGGCTAGCGTGCGGTCGAATGCGGAGAACACGTCGTCCTGCAAGGCGGTCATGTCCGCTGGGGTGAGTCCGGTGCGGTCGCCCAGGGCGCGCCAGATGCGCTCATTGCGGTATGGGGCTTCCCAGTCGAGCGAGATGGGGTACGGGTAAGAATCGGAGGTGATCCGCGCGTTCGCCGTGGCCAGAATGCCGGAGGCGGGATCGGTGACCCGCGGAAGCTGATCGTAGGGGATGCGCTGCGCCCACTCGTACTGGCCGGCCGGAACAGGCACCGGAGCCAGTGCGTGATGCCCGGAGATGGGCACAAATGCGGTCGAGCCCGTCTGTGCCGACGAGGGACTCTGCGGAGCCGTAGACGCCTGGGGCGAGGGCGAGCCTGGAGCACTGGCGGAGGGGAGGATGGGATTGCCGTCCACACCGATGGGAGTGGAGTCGTCCGCGAGGGAGGGCGGAACCGTGGGACTCTGTTCGCCAGACTGCGCAAATGTGACCGTGCTGCCGACGGCTGGTGCGTTGCGCAGGGGAACAAAGCCGATGAGGTGGTAGCCGATGTGGCCGCTGTCGTCCCCCCAGACCAGGTTCTGCGACGGTCCGCCGAAGTTGCGGAAGGCCTCTTCGAGCTCCGCGCCGGTGCCGGCGCGGTTGGCGCGGTCGAACGGCATGCTGGCAAAGCCGGGGTCGTACAGCGTCCATCGCAGGGCGAGCGTGCGCTTCTCGTGCGGGAAGAGCGGGGTGAGGATGGGAGTGGCGACGCCACCGTGGCGGGTGAAGGCAATGTCCAGCGTGGTGTTCAGGCCGTGCTTGACGAGGATGGTCTCCGTGCGGTGCTCAATTGGCTGTGAGGAGCCATCGCTGGCGGTGTAGGTGTCGCCGTGACGCTGCTCGACGTACAAGTCCTGCGCGTCGGCAGAAGAGTTGGTAAAGCCCCAGGCGACGTGGCTATTGTGACCCACGATCACGTACGGGACGCCGGGCAGGGTCACGCCGGCAACGCTCAGGTTTGGGGCGTCCAGGGTTGCCGTGTACCAGATGCCGGGCACCGTGATGCTCAGGTGCATGTCGTTGGCCAGCATGGGCTTGCCGCTGGCGGAGCGGGCACCGCTGACCACCCAGTTGTTGGAGCCGGCGGTGCAGCCATCGCAGCGCAGGCCGGAGACGCTGGCCGCCAGGATCGCGTTTGCATGTTGCAGGTCGCGAAGATGGTCCTCGAACTGTTGCGGTGCTTCGAGTTTCACCTGCGAATCGTCCAGCGGGATTTCGATCATTTCGCGCGGTGCGGATAAGTCCTTGTGACCCTCCGCCGGCGGGTGGTCGCGGAAGGTGGTCGTGGGGTAGAGGTCTGCCGCCATCTCCGGCGACAGGTCGGCCGTCACGGCTTCGCGGTTCAGCTTGTTGGGGTAGCCGGTGCTCAGGTCCTGTGCCATGGCGAAGCCGACCAGCAGCGAATCGCGCGGCGTCCACGGGCGCGGTGTGTACCCCAGCAGGCGGAACTCGGCGGGAAGCGCGCCTGAACCGTTCTCCGCGGCGGCGATGGCGGCGTTGACGCCGCGGCTGTACTGCTCGAGGGCGTGACGCTCGGCAGGATCGAGCTCGTCGACGCTGCGGTCCGCGACGGCGCGCAGTTGCAGGTAGCGCTGGGTGCGGTCGTGCTCGAGCATGTCGGAGCCAAGAATCTCCGCGAGTTCACCGGCGGCATGGCGCCGCAGCATATCCATCTGCCACAGGCGATCCTGCGCGGTCACATACCCTTGCGCCACCAGAAGGTCATCTTCGTTGGCAGCCTGGATGTGCGGAATGCCGTAGGCGTCGCGTCGAACACGGACCGGCGCTGAAAGACCGGAGACGTGCAGTGTGCCGTCCAGTGTCGGTGCGCCTGCGGCGATGGCATGGCGCAGCCACAGTCGGGCGGCGATCGTGGCAACGGCCGCCAGGACCAGCAGCGTCACGACAACGGCGATACCGCGACGCATACGCCGGTTGCGTCGATAGGCCGTGGGAGTCAGGCGCTTGGGGGCGGTTGTTGCGGTCGGCATTGCTGTTTAGAGGATAGAGGCGGGATCCGGGCGCCGGAAAGACGCTGCGGAGATGCTCCGACGCGAGTCAAGGCGGTCAGGAACAGTTCTTGTTGGAAGTGGCTATGCGTCGCCGCTCTCGTGCCCGTTCCACAGGTCAGGGTAGACGCGGTTGCGGTGCAAGAGCATCAGGATCGCTACACCGGCGGCGAGCGCGCCTGCCGTATAGGCGCTGCCTTCCGGACCGATGGATCCGCCGCTGCGCAGGGCAGAGCCGGTGGCCTCGGTCAGGAACAGGTGGTCGGGCATGCGAACGCCGCTGTTGGGCACACCCCACAGGAAGCTCTGCGCCCAGTCCCAGGCCGTGTGGAAGCCCAGGGCCCACCAGAGCGAACCGGTGCGCCACAGGCTGAATGCCATCAGCAGGCCGAAGAGGAACGAGTTCAGGAGGACCAGGTGGCTGCGGGCCGTGTAGACCTGCTGCAGGATGGCGAAGAGGCTGGACAGCAGGAGTGTGGACGTCCAGAACGCGGGCGCGACACGCGCACGGGCACTGCCTTCGGGGCTCAGGATGCGGCGGAAGAACCTCGAGAATGCACGCGTGAGCGCGTATTGCAGGTAGCCGCGGACCAGGCCCTCTTCTGCGAAGGCTGCTACACCGAAGAAGACAGCGGAGCGCACGGCCAGCTTCCATTCCGCCGCGGCCCCAAAGAGCACCTGCCCGCGGAAGACGAGCAGGTCCAATTGGTGCAGTAACAGCACGACCGCTGAAAGCAGGGCAACGCCTGCCAGCGCGCCGCCCAGCAGATTGCGCACAGGGTGCTTGGAAATCAAGCCGTAACTGGCAAGGGTGCGCCGCTCTGCCCAGGCGAGCGTTGAAGTTGCAGCGGCCACGGCGATCCCGAGCGCGGCACTCTGCAGAAAGCTGTTCGCGAGAGGAACGACGCGGAAGGCGGGTTGCGATGGGATGTAGTGCTTGAGGATGGTGTTCAGTATTGCCGCGACGCCCGCCACCATCGACATAAACAGCAGCACACCTAGCATGGGCTGCAACGGCCTGCGGTTTGGTCCCGCATTGCCCTTGGCGCTTGGGATAAGCGCGTCGTCACGCGAGTCCTGGCCCGCGTCGCTGATTGTTTGCTGGTCGGGGGCCATCCCGTCCTAACGATACGCGAGCGGTGCTGCGGTCGAGGAGCCCTCGTCCGCCGGAGTCTTCGCCTGCACCTTGCACCGGGAAGGCGGGCCGGGTGGGCTAACCTGAAGCTATGTTTGGCAGCATGACCCCGATTCACACGCTGGAGCTGCTGTTGTTGGGACTCATGATTGCGGTGGCGGTGATCAGTGGCGTGGCGCGCCGGCTATCGCTGTCGTACCCGATCGTGCTGGTGCTGGTCGGGCTCGGTGCGTCACTGCTGCCTCACCTGCCGCGCATCCCTCTGCCGCCGGATGTGGTGTTTCTTGTCTTCCTGCCGCCGTTGCTGTTCAGCGCGGCGTGGTCCACATCATGGCGTGAGTTCAAGTTCAATCTGCCATCGATTGTGTCGCTCGCCTTTGGCCTGGTATTTTTCACCGCCATCGGTGTCGCATATACGGCTCACCACTTCCTGCCCGAGTTCGACTGGCGCATGGGCTTTCTGCTGGGTGCGGTGGTCAGCACAACCGACGCGGTGGCGGCTAGCTCTGTTGCGAAGAAGGTCGGCATGCCGCAGCGCATCGTGGACATCCTGGAAGGCGAAAGCCTGTTGAACGACGCAACGGGCCTGCTTGCGCTGGAGTTCGGCGTAGCGATGCTGACGGAAGGCTCGACGCCTACCGTGCACGACGGAGTCCTGCGGCTGCTGTGGCTGTTGGCGGGCGGCCTGGGAGTGGGCGCCGCTGTGGGCATGGGCGTGGCCTGGATGGAGCGCTGGATCGATGACGGACCTGTTGAAATTGCCATCACCATCATCACCCCGTACACGTGCTACCTGGCGGGCGAGGCGATCCACGCTTCGGGCGTGATTGCGGTGGTCACCTGCGGGCTGCTGCTGAGCCGGCAGTCGGCACGATTCTTTTCCGCGAATACGAGACTGCAGGCGTATTCCGTGTGGGAAGCTCTGGAGTTCCTGCTGAACGGTCTGGTGTTCATTCTGCTGGGTCTGCAACTGCCGGCAGTGCTGGAAGGCCTGGGCGGGTACGGTCGCGGCAAGTTGTTCTTGTATGGTGCGGTGTTCAGCGTGGTGCTGATCGCGCTGCGCCTGATCTATGTGTATCCCGGGGCGGCGTTTGCGAACCGGATGCGCCGCGTGCTGCACCATGAGACGACCATCACGAGCCCACGTGGGGTCTTCGTGATTGGCTGGACCGGGATGCGTGGCGTGGTCGCGCTGGCCGCGGCGTATAGCCTGCCCTACACACGCGAGTACGGGCAGCCCTTTCCGCAGCGCAACCTGATCATCTTTCTCACCTTTGCCGTGATCCTGGTGACACTCGTGCTGCAAGGCATATCGCTGCCGTGGCTGGTGCGCGCGCTGCGCCTGCGCGAAGATATGTCCGCCTACTGCGAAGAGGGCGAGGCGCGGCGCATCATCATGCGCGCAGCGGTCGAGCACCTGAAACAGGAGCGGGCGCAGGATCACGAAAACGATCACACCTACGAAGACCTGTTGCACCAGTATTCGCACCGGCTCGATTTGATTAGCGACTGCGGTCCGGAAGTGACGCAGGGCGTCCACTTGAGCCCACTGCTGAAGATCCTGCAGGAGACGACCGCGGTGGAACGCAAGGCGTTGCTGGAGCTGCGGGACCAGGGTCGCATCAGCGATCCGTTGCATCGAACGTTGGAGCGGGAACTGGACCTGAACCAGTCGCGGCTCATGTCGTTGAGCGGCCAGACGGAGGCGGTATGAAGCTGCGAGTGTTGTTTCACAACAACTGTTTCGACGGGGCGTGTTCGGCGTCGCTGTTTACGCGGTTTCATCGTGAGTGCATCGGGACCGCGAGCGAGTACGACTATCAGGGTCTGCAGCACCAGGCCGGGGGTGGGCTGAACGATGCAGATTTCACCGGCGATGAGAACGCGATTGTGGATTTCAAGTACTCGGCTTCGCCAAAGCTGACGTGGTGGTTCGATCATCACGTCAGCGCGTTCATGACAGAGGAACTGCGCCGCAGCTTCGAGCACGAGCAGAAAGTCGCCGGTGCATCCACGCAGAAGTTTTTCGATCCCGCGTATGTGTCCTGCACTGGCCTGATCGCGGATGTGGCGCGCGAGAAGTACGGCTTCTCGACCGGCGGGCTCGAAGATCTGCTGCACTGGGCGGATGTGATCGACGGCGCGCGATTCGAGTCTGCGGAGGCGGCGGTGAGCCTGGCGGCACCGGCAATGCGGTTGGCGACCGTGATCGAGTCGACGAACGACCCGACGTTTATTCCACGGCTGATCCCTTTGCTGACCTCGCAACCGCTGGTCGCGACACTGCAAGAGGTGTTTGTGCAGGAAGCTCTGCAGCCGCGCCTGGCAAAGCAGCAGGCCGACATCACGCTGCTGCGATCGCGGGTGAACGCAGACCAGGGCGTCATCACTTTTGACATCTCCGATCAGCCGACCGAGGGGTACTCCAAGTTCATCCCGTACTACCTTCTGCCCGAAGCGGTGTACGCCGTCGGCATCTCGCAGTCGAGCTTTCGCGTGAAGATTTCGGTCGGAACCAGCCCATGGACGACCGTGCCGAAGGAACGACTCGCGGACATCTCCAAAATCTGCGAGCGGTTCGGCGGTGGTGGGCACCCGCGAGTGGGGGCGATCAGCCTGCCTGCTGGCGACCTGGCCGAAGCGCGTCGGATCGCGGCCGTGGTGACGGACGAGCTGAAGGCGCTCGGGCAATGGAACGAGACACCGGAGCGAACGCTGGCGAGGTAGTCCTGCCCGTGGCTCGCAGCACGAGGTCCGCCTGGAAGCAATCGCCTCCGGGCCTCACCTGTTTACTCCGCGGATGCCGAATATCTTCGCACTCCAGGTGCACTCGCCGGGTAGGCCTTGCGGGTCTCTGAAACAGGATGCGGAGAACACAAGCGATCAGCGCGGATTTCGCCTCCTGCCTTTGGTCTCTGGCGTGCAGTGGACACTACTTACTTCACCCAGGATCGACACGCATGCATCTTTGGACCGAATACGAAGGCAACACACTGGCGGGTTACCCGGTTGGGCGGCTCAGCCGATCAGAGGGCCGGAGTGCTTTTTTTCTGACCGTGGCGGAAGGGCAGCCGGCGCTGCTCCGGCTTACGGAATCACACTTTGACGAAGGCGAGCTGATCGGCCGATGGGAAAAGGCGGCGGCAGTCTCGCATCCCGGTCTGCAGGCGGTCCGCAAGTGGGGCCAGACCACGTTCGACGGAGTTCCACTGGCGTTTTGCGTTCTCGAGCCAAATGACGCGAGCCTGTCGGATGTTCTGCGCGAGCGCGTGTTGACCTCCGAAGAAGCAGGCGAGGTCGCGGAGGCGGTTGCGGGAGCGCTGGCCGCATTGCATCGCGCCAGCCTGATTCATGGTCACGTGGACGCCATCAACGTGTTTGCCGTCGGCGAGGCGGTAAAGCTGCGCAGCGACTGTGTGCGCGAATGTACCGGAGACTTCGAAGCGGATACCGAAGAAGCGCGTGAAGCCTTGCGGCAGCGCGACGTACACGACCTGGGACTGTTGCTGCGGCGCTGTCTGACGCCGCAATGGGAAGAAAGCGCGGCAATGCAGTTGCCCAGTCCGTTCGACCGCATTGTGCGCCGCGCTCTGAACGGCACTGTGGACGCAGCCGGCATCGTCGAAGAAATGGAGTTGCTGAAACCGGTAAAGCCGGCCGAGACGGTGACGCGTCCGCCCGTTCCGACCGCCCCGGCAACGACACCCGTTGTGGCTGCAACTGCTGCGACCCCCGTCCGCGGCACGGCAGTACGAACGAGCGAGCCGGCGCCTGCGGCTCCCGCTGCTGCTGCCACGAGTGGCAGGCGAATCGCATCGGCCCCACCGCGCGTCACCGTGTCCGGCGCAAACTCGCCGGCTGCGGTGTCTGCCATGCTTGCGGGTCGAGAGCCGCTGGTTGGGGGCAGGTCCGTTAGAGCGATGGAGGGCCAGGATCATGGAGGCGGTGGAAGCCGGGGCTCCGACACGCGCCCCGCAGCGGGTGACACCTCGCGCTTGGCCTCGCTGAACCTGCCGCTGAACGGCGTTCGGGATCGGTCGAGGCAGAACGTGGGCATGGCAGAACGCGGTGGGTTGCTGCAAGGACTGGGAAGCCTTCAGAAAAAAGTCGCCGGCCGCAAGGTTTGGGTGGCCTCGGGTGCCATCGTTGCCGTAGTGGGCTTCGTGCTGTGGAGCACGGTGGGCGGCTCGCATCATGCATCACCGGTGCCGGCGTCGCCCACACAGCCTGTTGTGGCGGCGGCTCCTGCCGGAGCGCAGAGCGCGCCGTCTTTGCCGGCTGGACCGGCAGCGCACGCGCCTGCAGGGCAGCATGCGGCGCCCGTCCAAACGTCGCTGTTTACTTCCGGCGAGCGTGCCGGGTGGTACGTGATCGCGTACACCTACCGCTACGAGAAGCAGGCCGAGGCGAAGGCAATGCAGTTGAAGGACCGCTATACGGGCATGCAGCCGCAGGTGTATTCGCCCACTGGACATGCTCCGTATTTCGTGGCGCTGGGCGGACCGTCCGACTCGGTACAAGCCTTCGCGCTGCGGGACCGGGCGCGACGCGCAGGGCTGCCGCGCGACACCTACGCGCGGAACTTCTAAACCGCGTAAAGCAGAGGAGCCCGGCTTAGGCCGGGCTCCTCTGCTTTGCGGGAGTCTGCGGTCCTTGCGGGACGCGGTTTAGGTCCACTCCGGGAAGAGCGAGCGATTCTGGTCGAGCGCGGCAATGGTGCGCATGTCTTCGGGGGTGAGTTGGAAGTCCCAAATGGCGAGGTTTTCCCGGCGGTGAGCGGGGTTGGACGAGCGCGGGATGGCGACCACGCCGCGCTGGTAGTGCCACCGCAGCATCGTCTGGGCCACGGTCTTGCCGTGCTTGCCGGCGATCGTTTGCAGGGTCGGGTTGGTGAACAGGCCGTCGCGACCTTCGCCAAACGGCGCCCACGCTTCCATGCGGACGGTTGCGGGCTCAAGCGTGGCCAGCTCGACCTTTTCCTGCAAAATGGGGTGCGTTTCCACCTGGTTGACGGCCGGCTTGGTTTTGGCCGCAGCCATCAGGCTGGCGTATTGGGCAGGGTCGAAATTGCTGAGGCCGATCGCGCGGATCTTGCCCGCTGCGTTCAGTTCTTCCATGGCGCGCCAGGAGCCGTTTACATCACCGCGCGGGCGGTGGATGAGGTAGAGGTCCAGGTATTCGAGCTGGAGTTTGTCCAGCGTCTCCTGGAAGGCCAGCTTGGCCTTGTCATATCCGGAGTCGTCGACCCAGATTTTTGAGGTGACGAACAACAGTTTGCGGTCGATGCCGCTCTTCTTGATCGCAGCGCCAACGGCTTCTTCGTTCTGGTACACCTTCGCCGTGTCGATCAGGCGGTAGCCGGCGGCAATCGCGTCGGCGACGCTTTCGGTACACAGGTCGCCGCGCAGGCTGTACGTGCCGAATCCCAGCATGGGCATGCTTACGCCATTGTTCAGGCGAACCTGCGGAATGGCTGCGGCTGTCGCGACCGCGCGGCCCAGCCGGCCGAAAGCGAGGGCGGCTGCGGCCGCCGTGCCAGACTTCAGAAGGGAGCGGCGATTGATGGCGGCGGGACGGCTGCAAGGCGTCGAGGACATACGGATATTGTACTTCGGCAAACGGTTGTTCTCTGGAGTTTTCGCATCCGCACGAACCGGATTTGCCGGTGCGACGCAAAGCGACATACCCCCTCGCGGGTGGTCTCCTCATCTAATCCATGCGGATAAGAACGGAGATGAAGATGTGTGTCGGGAAACAGTTACTAGCAGCAGTGGCGATCGCCGCCCTTGGGTGCGGGAGCGTCCCGGCGCAGTCGCAGGCAGGGCCGGCTGCGGCGCCAGGAACGGCGACGTCAGGAACGGCGGCCAGCGGAATGCGGCTCAACCTCTTTGTGAACGGGAGCGGCGCTGACGCTCTGCGACAGGGTGATCTGACGCTGCTGGACAACGGCACCCCGGTGCCGGTCCAGTCCTTGTTGCCGCCCCACGCGGGCAATGTTCCCACGCACGTGATCCTGGTGATTGATGACGTGAATGCCCGCGCGACGACGGTGGCCTACGAGCGGAGCGAATTGAAGAAGTTCTTGACCCGAAACGACGGGCAGTTGAGGGTGCCGTTGACCATCGCCGTGATGACGGACACCAAGATGGACATTCAGCCCGGGTTTTCGCAGGATGGCAACGCCATCAACCAGGCCCTGCAGAAGTACCCGATTGGCCTGCATGAGATTCGGCGTGACTCACAGTACGGCGGCCAGGACCGGACGAACATCTGTCTCGGATCGCTGCGGCAGTTAGTGCAGTACGCCTCTACGATTCCCGGACATAAGCTGATTCTGTTCCTCTCGCCGGGCTGGCCGCTACTCTCTGGGCCGCGCATCCAACTCACCGCGAAAGAGCAGAGGGGCATTTACCAGAGCGTGGCCGAACTGCAGGATTCCATGCTGCAGGCCGACATCACCTTGGACATGCTGAACCCCTTCGGACCCAACGAAAGTGTGGGCCGCTCCGACTACTACCAGGCGTTCCTGAAGAGTGCGAAGAAGCCGGGCGATGTGGACATTGCCGATCTGAGCCTGCAGGTGCTGGCCACGCACAACGGTGGCGAGGTGCAGCAGGGTTCGAACGACATCGACCGCATGGTGGATCACGCGCTGTCTGAGATGGATAGCCGGTACACGGTCAGCTTTACGCCGGCTCCGGCAGAGGCACCTAACGGCTTCCATAGCCTGAAGGCACAGGTGAACCGGCCGGGAGTTACGGTGCGCATGCCGGATGAGTACTACACGCGACAGGCGGTTGCGGAAGAGAACTCACGGTAGCGATCGAGCGGCCATGCCGATCGAAGTTGAAAGGAAATCAGGGGCCATGTGGCCCCTGACTTGCGTTTCGACCTTGGCGAGGAAGCAGCGTTGATTAGCTGTGGTGCGCCGTGATGATGCGGCTGATGTCGTTCCACATGACGAAGCAAAAGAACGCGATGATGCAGACAAACGCCGCCTGGTACACGCGTTCCTTGATCACGGGCTTCACGTCGCGGCGGGCGATGCTTTCGACGATCAGGAACAGCAGGAGGCCGCCATCCAGGATGGGGATGGGAAGCAGGTTGAAGATGCCGAGATTCAGGCTGATCGCGGCGGTCAGGGACGCAAGCTCCCAGATGCCGTTCTTGGAAGCTTCGGCGACCTGCTGCTCGATACCGACCGGGCCGCTCATGTTCTTGACCGAGACCTGCCGGGTGAACAGCCCGTGCAGGATCTGGCCGATCAGAAGCGAGAAGTGGACGTTGTCCTTCCAGGACTCGGCGGCAGCGGCGCCCAGGGGCATGCGGGTGACGGTGAAGGGAGGCGGTTCGGGCTCAAAGCCGAGGCGGAACTGCTTGCGATTTTCCGCGACCGCACCGATCTCTGGCTTGGCCTGAAGCTGAAGCGGCTGACCGGCGCGCGTCACCTGCAGCGTGACCGGCTTTCCGTTGCCATCGGTCAGATAGTTGAGCAGGGAAGCGACCGAGTGGAAGGCGTGCCCGTCCACGGAGTTCATCCGATCGCCGGCCTTCAGGCCCGCCTGTTCGGCTGGCGTGCCGGGCTGCACGCGGTGTACCACGATGGGACCAGTCTGCTGCTGCGGGATGATGCCGATTTTGTCGGTTAGGCCGTGCTCGTCCTCGACCGGTTCCAGGTACATCTGCCCGGTGCGGGGCTGACCGTTGTGCAGGAAGGCGATCGGAACGGTGGTGCGGAGCGCGGCACCCGTCTGCTCCATCAGGTTCTGCCAGGTCGGCGTGCTGTGGTTGCCGATGGCTGTGATCGTGTCGCCCGTCTGCAGGCCCGCTTTCGCTGCGGCAGAGTTGACCGGAACGTAGTCGAGCACGGCCGGCCCGTTCAGATATTCGGCGTCTTCGTGGTGCAGGGCGTTCACAGCGAACAGGACGACGAAGGCAAGGATAAAGTTGGCGACTGGCCCGGCAAGGGCGATGATCATGCGGCGCCAGCGGGGCACTGCGGTGAACTCCACGCCGGAGCCCTCGTGCGCGGCGACGGCTGCGGTCCGTGCTTCGATCTCGCGCTCGTGCTCGCCACCCAGGATCTGCTCGGTGCCGGCACCGTAGGGCTCCATGGCGGGCACGGAGGTCTTCTCAATGGTGGCCATTTCGTCCTGGCCGGCCATTTTGACATAGCCGCCCAGCGGGAGAAGGTTCACGCGGTAGTCGGTGCCTTTGTGAACGATGCCGAACAGGCGCTTGCCGAAGCCGATGGCGAACGCCTCAACACGCACACCGCACCATTTGGCGGCGAAGAAATGGCCGGCCTCGTGAATGAGGACCATGAAGCCGAGAACGATCAGGAAGACGAGAAAGCCGGTCAAATTTGCCTCAGGGCGCGGGTGCGCCGTGGTGGTGAGCGGCGCGGGGCCGCAGAGGTGCTCCACATATTAGACGCTTTTTGATCCGTTTTTGCTCTGACCGGACCGGGTCAGGCGGCGTGCGCCGGTTGTGGCAGGAACTCGCGCGCCAGGTGCCTGGCTGCTTCATCGGCAGCGAGTACCTCGGCGATAGAGGCAGGCGTGCGGACGGGTGTGGCCGCAAGCACGCGCTCGATGGTTTCCGGGATGCCGAGGAACGGCAGCTCCCCGCGCAGAAAGGCGTCCACCGCAACTTCGTCCGCGGCGTTGAGCGCGATGCAATGCGTGCCGCCGGCGCGCGCCGCCTCATACGCCAGGCGCAGGCAGGGAAAGCGGGCAAGGTCGGGCTGCTGGAAGTCGAGGTGAGACAGCGTAGCAAGGTCGAAGGTGAGATCAGACGCCACGCGTTCCGGGTATGCCATGGCGTAGAGAATGGGCAGGCGCATATCTGTGACGGAAAGCTGGGCAAGTATGGAGCCGTCTACGTACTCCACCAGTGAGTGGATCGTCGACTGCGGATGAATGGTGACGCGGACGCGGTCGGCAGGCAGGTTGAAGAGGCGGCAGGCCTCGATGATCTCGAGGCCCTTGTTGAGCATGGTGGCCGAATCAATGGTGATGCGCTGGCCCATGACCCAGGTGGGGTGCTTGAGCGCCTGTTGCGGCGTGATGCCGGCGAAGTCGGCGAGAGGCGTGTTGCGGAATGGACCGCCCGAGGCGGTGAGCCAGATCTGCTTGACTTCGGCCGGTGTGCCGCCGCGCATGCATTGATGGATGGCGTTGTGTTCGGAGTCGATGGGAAGGATCGTTGCGCCGGTCTCGCGTGCTTTCGCGATGATGAGCTCGCCTGCAGCGACCATGGCTTCCTTGTTGGCCAGACCGATCTCGCGGCCAAGGGCGACGGCGGCATACGTGGCCTCGAGCCCGGCAACTCCGACGATCGCGCTGACGACGAAGGTGACATCCGGATGCGTGGCGACCCGGACGGTGCCGGCCGTGCCATGAACTACTTCGATGCCGGTGATGCCCTCAGACTTGAGCTGCTGCGTCAGTGCATCGGCGGACGGCTCGTCCGCCATGCTGATAACGGCGGGACGCCACTGGCGGCACTGTTCCAGCGCAGTGGCGACGTTCTTGCCCGCCGCGAGGGCGATGACGTGGTAGCGGTCCGGGTAACGCTGGCAGATGTCGAGGGTCGAGGTGCCAATGGAGCCGGTCGATCCAAGGATTGCGATGTTCTTCACAACGAACA
Organism: Terriglobus aquaticus; assembly: GCF_025685415.1. NCBI lineage: Bacteria > Pseudomonadati > Acidobacteriota > Terriglobia > Terriglobales > Acidobacteriaceae > Terriglobus > Terriglobus aquaticus. The sequence goes on along the minus strand of NZ_JAGSYB010000001.1, from coordinate 1,885,500 downwards.
TTCTAGAAGCCGCCGAGGCCGGCCGAGTCCTTGAGCAGCAGCAGGTACCAGAGAACGGGTGCCGCGACCAGCAGGGCGTCGATGCGATCGAGCACGCCGCCGTGCCCGGGCAGCAGCGTTCCGGAGTCCTTGACGCCGACGCCGCGCTTCACGGCAGACTCGACCAGGTCGCCGACCTGGGCTGCGATATTCACCAGCAGAGCGAGCAAGAGCGTCTGCCACAGCGGTTCGCTGATGTGCAGGATCGTTGTGCCGTGCTGGCCGACCGCCTGGCAGACGGCAGCGAGGACGCCGGCGATAATCATGCTGCCGAGGGCTGAGGCGATCGCACCTTCCCAGGTCTTATTTGGGCTGAGCGCAGGTGCCAGCTTGCGCTTGCCAAAGGCCTTGCCGATGTAGAGCGCGGCGATGTCGCCTGTCCAGACGACGAGCATCAGGAAGACCAGCAGGGTCTTGCCGTTCTCCTTTGCCGCAAACATGGGCAGCAGCATGAGCGGGTAGCCCACGTAGATGAGGCCGAAGAAGCCTTCCGCGGCGGTCGGCAGCACGCGATCCAACTGATTCGAGCGTGCGTAGAGAAAAGCCGCGAAGGTAAACAGGCTGAGGCCAAGAAAGCTGAGCAGCGGCAGCGGGCCTTCCAGCGGGAGGAACTGGCTTTGCGCGAAGAGCAGAACGATGGCGGGCAGCAGCCACCACACGGGTACGCCCGCCCCGCCGCTGCGGGTCAACTCGGCGTACTCGTAGGCGGCTAGCAGCGCGATGACGCACGCCAGAACCGACATGGCGATGCCGTTGCCGAAAAAGATCACGCCCAGGACGATCGCGATGAGAACCGTCGCGGTAAGAATGCGCTTCATGCCAAGGGTGAGGATACGCGATATGTTGCCGTCTGCTTAGCTCCGAACAAGTTCCGGCATCAGTGGATCGGGCAGGTCTTCATCGCTGGACTCGGTGTCCAGGCCACCAAACCGGCGGTTCCGCTGCTGAAACGCAGCGATGCCTTCCAGCAGATGCTCGCCGCGGAAATCGGGCCATAGCCGATCCGTCACGAAGATCTCAGAGTAGGCGATCTGCCAGAGAAGGAAGTTGGATATACGCATCTCGCCGGAGGTGCGGATGAGCAGGTCCGGGTCGGGCATATCGTGCGTGTACAGGTGACGCGCGAGTGTGCTTTCGTCGACGCTATCCAGACCGCTGACGCTGAGCAGGTCGTCCACCGAACATCTGCGGCGGTGCGCCTCGTCCAGCAGGTCCTGCAGAACGCCGCGAGTGGCGTCGACCATCTCTGCGCGCGAACCGTAATTGAGCGCCAGCGTGAGCGTGGTGCCGGTGTTCCGCGCCGTCTCTGCCTCAGCCCAGCGCATGGTTTCCACCACGTCGGGCGGCAGATCCTGGATGCGGCCGATGTAGCGCATGCGCACATTGTTGTCGTTCATGCGGCGCACGTTGCCAACCAGGTAGTTGCGCAGCAGCTTCATCAGAAAGCCGACTTCGCTTCGCGGGCGTCGCAGGTTGTTTTCGATGGAAAAGGCGTACAGCGTAAGAAACGGGAGATTGATGCGACTGGCTGCTTCCACAACAAAGTGAACGCTTTCCGCGCCCTGCTGGTGGCCGACGAAGCGCTTCAGGGTGCGATTGCCTGCCCAGCGACCGTTGCCGTCCATGATGATGGCGACGTGCTCGGGCATCCGCTCCACATCCAGCGTGCGGTACATCGCAAGCTCCGCGGGGGAAAGCTCGTGAATGCGCAACGGTTGCGTCAGCGGCAAAGCAGATGTCTCCGCGATTGACCGTAGCACGTCAGTGGAAGGGAAGCAAAACCGGCGATTCCCGCGTGCCGGGGCGAGTGGAGCCGCGGCTTTCCGTGCGTGCCGCGGCTATCCGTATGGATTTCGCAAGTGGTTGGAAGTAAGCAGGATGCAGAGGATCGCATGACGCACCGCGCAGTTTGCCTAGAGGTGATACAGCCGATCGGCGCCGTAGACCAGGCCGAGCGTGAGTGTTGCGATCACCACCTCGCCGATAGCGCCGACCAGAAATGGCCGGATGCCCTGCCGCAGCAGGTCGCGCAGATTGGTGCGGAGTCCCACCCCGGCAAAGGTCAACAGAAAAGCCCAGCGTGACAGGTTGCCGAGGGAAGCGAGCTCGGGCTTGCTGAAGACTCCGACGGTGGCCAGCAGCGAAATGAGCAGGAAGCCCAGGACGAACTTCGGGAACTTCTGCCAGAGAAAAGCCGCCTTGTTGCCCACGCGAACGGTCTGGCCTTGCGACGCCCAGTACAGCGCATAGCCCAGAACGACGAAGCCGATCATGGCGTTGCGGCAGGTCTTCGCCAGGACGGCGAACTTGCCGGCGGCGTCGGAATAGAGCGCACCGGCAGCGGTGGCTTCGGCCGTGTTGTCGACGGCCAACCCGGTCCATACACCGTAGGCATGATCGCTCATGTGCAGCGCATGGCCCACGATGGGGAAGAGGATGAGCGACAGCGCGCCCAGCGCAAGGATCGCGGCGATGGCGAAGGAGGTGTCCTGCTCGTCGGCGTCGATCGCACCCTGAGTGGCGATGATGGCCGAGACGCCGCAGACGGAAGAGCCGACCGCAAGCAGGGTAACGAGCTTGGGCGAAAGCTTGAAGCCTCGGCCCAGCGCCGTCATGAAGCTGAGCGCGAGGATGAGCTCCACGAAGACCAGCGCGAGCGAAATGCCTCCGAGGCGGCCGATGTCGCCTAGAATGAAGCGCGCACCCAGAAGGACGATGCCGATCTTCAACCAGAACTCGTAGGTAGCTACGCCGCGCCGAAAGATGGAGGGCAGGCCGACGGTGTTCCCGATGATGAAGCCGATCAGAATGGCCCACAGCACGTATTCGATGTTGGGCAGCACCAAGTGGTGAGCCTTGCCGTAGCGGGCGATCGATTGCTCAATCCACTTGCCCGCGTAGCCGATGACGGCGAGCAGACCGATGCCGGGCAACAGGCCGAGCAGACCTTGAAAACTGAAGCGGGACGAAAGTTCGGGCAGGCGAACCGCGTCTTCTGCCAGAGCGATGGAGTTGACCTGAGACATAGATTTCTTCCGCTACCAGGTGATCGTCTTCAAGACGTGGAAATGGATGAGGGCGGCGAGCACGAGGGCGATAAGAACGGCCCAGGTGTCTGGGGAGAGACGGCGAGCGTCGACCGGCATGCGAATCCTTTGAGGATGTTAGGGAGATTGCAATCGACTGACCCAATCGAAACGGTAGGTCAGGCTGCCCGGCGAGCGGGCGGGGCGCTCAGAGCGAGCGACAACAACAGAGACGCGCTGGGGAACCGATCTGGCGATGGCGGCGCATGTTGGATCGGTTCTACCAGCAAACAGACGAACCCGCAACCACAGATCCCCGGGAGAGGTAGGGGGCGTGGTTGCGGGTCCAACGATCGTGTAGCCGTGATCGCGTGCCGCGCCCTGCGTACAGGGGCGCTTGTGCTAGGCGATGCGGCGGCGGCCCGAGGCGAGCTCGCGGACGTGGTTGAGGAAGATGGACTTCTGAACGGGATCCAGCTTGGCGCAGAAACCGGCAATCTCTGCCAAAAAAGGATCGTTCATCAGAAGCGAAGCTTCATTGGAGTGGCGTGACTTTGCATCGCGCAGCAGGGCGCTGATGTCGACCTGCAGGGCACGGGCCAGGCGCTCAAGACTGCCCAGGGTCGGCGTGGCCTTGCCGTTCTCAATCTTGCTGATGTAGGTGCGGGGCACGTTCATGCGAGTGGCAAGCTGGCGCTGGCTCAGGTTGCGCACGCGGCGCAGATCGCGAACTGCCTTGGAAACCTGCAGGCCTTCGCTCTCGGCGGCGGCAGCGGGTGGGGGAACCAGGGTCAGCGCGGGTGCGGCCGGCTTCACGTCCACCACGTCCAAGGGCTTCTTGCATTTGCGGCAAGAGTTGGAAGCGGTGCGGAACTGCACGAGCTGGCAGTGATCACAGCGCAGGACCTCACGCTGTTCTACGGGTGCCATCATGGTTGCCATTGGTTGTGTGTAGCGGATGGGTGCCAGAGCGGGGCCCCATATCGCGCACGTCCGATAACGAACGACCGCGATGTGCCTAGAATGGCAACCGGTAACTGGTTCGTCAAGGGGCAAAGCCGGCCAACAGCCTAGATTTCCAGAAAGAACGGGGAAGAGAACCAAAGTAGTAACGGCCTGCCGTTCGATTTCGCTAGCCGAGGATGCTTGCGCTGTGGATGCGCTGGACACCAGCTTCGTCCCAGCGAGCGGTCATGATGCGCATGCTTTCGGGGTCGATGCCGCGCACGGCGTCTTCGATGACGAAGACCTCAAATCCGAGCGAGCGGGCATCGAGGGCCGAAAATCCGACGCAGTAGTCCCAAGCCAGGCCGCACAGGAACAGCCGCGAAAGGTTGCGCTCGCGCAGGTACCCACCGAGGCCGGTGGGCGTCTGGTGATCGTTTTCGAGGAAGGCTGAATAGGAGTCGATGTCCCGGCGAAAGCCCTTGCGAACGATGAGTCCGGCATGAGGCAGGCGCAGCGACGGAGCGACCGCGGCTCCGGGAGTGTCCTGCAGAGTGTGGTCGGGCCATAGTGACTGCGTGCCGTAGGGAGCCTCCACGGTATCCGAGAAGGGCTGCTTGCCGTGCGTGCTGGCAAAGGAGATGTGCATGGGCGGGTGCCAATCCTGCGTCAGAACGACCTCGGGAAAGCGCTCTCCCAACCGGTTGATCAGCGGAACGATCTCGTCGCCTTCCGCAACGGCGAGCGGACCACCTGGCAGGAAGTCGGGCTGCATATCGATGACCAGAAGAACGTCTGTCGGTTCAGGTTTCAAGCATCTTCTCCCGTGTGTTTCAGATGCACCGCGCTTCCATGCGACGCGGCCGGCGCATTTCAGCATCTGTGTGAGGTATGCGCAATCGCATTCTGCTGCTCTTGTTGTTTGCGAGCCTGCTGGGAACGCCGGTGCTGTTGCACCGCTCGCAACGGATCGCCGCGTGCGCGAACCTGGATGCAGGAACGTGTGCCATGACGAACCCGGACCCATGGTGGATGGTGCCGTTGGGCGTGCTGTCGTTACTGGTGCTGGGCTACGCCGCCTATGTGCTGGCCGCGGACTGGTCGGAGCGGCGGAAGGAAAAAGACATGCTGGACGCGGTGGGCGTCCACGTGAAAGAAGAGGATCTGCCGCTGGAGGAGTAGCTGGCTTTCGGGACGCGGGTGACGCACATGATGGAAACCACAGTACGGGTGCGTTACGCGGAGACGGACCAGATGGGAGTGGTGTATCACGCGAACTATCTAGTTTGGTTTGAGGTGGGCCGCGTGGAGTTCATGCGCTCGCTTGGGTTGGAATACCGGCGGCTGGAGGAAGACTTCGGCTGCCTGATCAGCGTGGTGGAGGCACAGGTCCGCTACAAGCTGCCCGCCCGCTACGATGACGAGCTGACAATCCGTACGGGCATCCAGGCGGTTCGAGGTTCGATCCTGCGGATGCGATACGAAGTGGTGCGCGTAGGGGACGGCGTGCTGCTGGCCACGGGGGAGACGACGCATATGGTCGTTGGGCGAGACATGAAGCGGCGGTCCTTACCAGAGCCCTATGAGCGCGCGTTTCGTGATGTGCTGGAACCAGCCAAACCGGCGGCGTAGCCGGTGGGAGTGAGGCTTAGCCTTCAGCAGGCGGCGCGGCGGTCCGGGCTGCAGCGGCATTCACCTGGTCGCGCAGTTCTTTGGACGGCTTGAAGTACGGAACGCGCTTAGCGGGCACGTCCACCCGCTGGCCTGTCTTCGGGTTGCGCCCTGTGCGCGGTTTGCGCTGGCGCGAGCGGAAGGATCCGAAGCCGCGGATCTCAATCTTGTCGTCTGCGCGCAGGGCTTCGATCATGCCGCTGAAGATGGTCTCCACGATCACGTCCGCATCGCGGCGGGTCAGATCGCCCAACGCTGCTACTTCGTCTACCAGGTCCGCTTTGGTCACCGCAGCATCTCCGTCGGTCAGGGGAATGTGTCTGTGAGTGTATCGAACTTGTAGTCCATGGATGTGAGACGGCGTGGTCGAGCCTGATCGGGAACGAGGTACGCCGGATCAGGCGGCCAGCTGTGCTGGCCGCCTACTTCCACAGAAAGTAAAAGCCGGGCGACTGGTTGAGCGTGTCCGCATTGAGCGGGGCTCCTGCCGCGGACGCGCTCACGGCAGAGAGGATGCGCAGCAGGCTGGCATCGGGCGTCCGGCTCAGGTCGTCGGTGTCGGTGCCGTTCAGGGCTGTAAGCAGCCCAACCTTCTTCTTTGGCGGACGCTTGATGCTGGGCTCGCCCGTGATGCCGACTGAGCGGGCCGTGTCGACCAGGGCGACGCGAAAGCCACCTTCCTGATCGATCAGACCAAGACCTTTGGCCTGCTGTCCGGTCCAGACCTGGCCGGTAGCCAGCGGCTTGATGCGGTCATCCGGAACGTTCCGGCCATGTGCCACGTCATGGATGAACTGGCCGTACATGTTGTTGATCAGGCCTTGGAAATACTCCTGCTCGCGCGGGGTCAGATCACGGGTGGGGTCGCCCGCGTCCTTCAGGTCGCCGGCATGAAGCACGACGGGCTTCAGCTTGGCCCAGCGCAGGAGGTCTCCATAGTTCGTCCACTCCATGATCACGCCGATGGAGCCCACGACCGAGGCGTCGTTGGCGTAAATTTTGTCGCAGGCGGACGCGATGTAGTACGCCCCGCTGGCGCCCACCGTCTCAATGGAGGCGACAATCTTCTTGTGCTTTTCGCTGCGCACGCGGAGCACTTCGTTATAGAGCTCCTGCGAGACGGCGGCGCCGCCGCCGGGCGAGTTGATGTGCAGGATGATGGCCTTGACGTCGTCATCGTCGCCGAACTTGCGCAGTTGCGTCTCGAGCTGCTCGGCATTCAGCAGGACGCCGCTCACTTCGATGACGCCGATCTGTTTGCCGGAAGTAAGTGCGGTGGTGGTGGAGGAATCGCTATCCACTGCCTTGACCGCGATCCAGGTAAGCAGGCCCAGAACTGTGATCGCCGCGAGCAGGGAGCCGCCGATGACCATGGCCCAGAACGCGCCGGAGCGCCGGCGCCGAGGCTCTGGCGGTGGCGGCGGGTACGCATACAGCGGTGGCGGCGGCGTAACGGGCGGCTGGTTAGGGTACACGGGGTCCTGCATCGGCCTGAGTGTAGCACCGGATAGAAGCCTGAAACGGCACAGCTTTCGCCCGATGGATGCGGGAGCAAGCTGGCGCGAAACGCCACGGGCTTTGCAGGAACGGCGCAGAATTCAGCGCGGTGCGGAGCGAGTCGGAACGACGTTTACCGTCGTCTTATGATTGGGGTATTATCGCGGATTAGTGCGCGACACCAGCGCAATTCAACCGGGGCCGACGATGGCGTCACCACACCTGAGTATCGTGATTCCCGCCTATAACGAGGCGACACGCATCGAGCGAACGCTGGAACGCGTGCTCGAGTGCGTGCGGGACCACGGGTGGGACGCGGAAGTCCTGGTGGTGGATGACGGCTCCGTCGACGAGACGGCCACCATTGTTCGCCGGTACATGCAGGCCTCGCCCGAGCTGCACCTGGTGCAGAACCCGGGCAATCGCGGCAAGGGTTACTCCGTACGCAACGGCCTGCTGCAGGCCACGGGCGAGATCGTCATGTTCACCGATGCGGATCTGTCGGCGCCCATGGAAGAGGCAGAGCGGCTGTTCGCGGCGATCGAGGCCGGAGCGGACGTTGCCATTGGATCCCGCTGGCTGGATCGTAGCCGACAGACACTGCACCAGCCGCTGTACCGCCGCTTCTTCGGCCGATGTTTCAATCGCCTGACGCGTGCGGTCATGGGTCTGCCCTATGCGGATACGCAGTGCGGGTTTAAGGCATTCCGGCGGGCGGCAGCGCAGGTGATCTTTCGCCTGCAGCGGGTTGAGCGCTGGGGATTTGATCCGGAGATCCTGTTCATCGCGCGCAAGCTCGGCTTCAAGATCGCGGAAGTGCCGGTTTCCTGGGGCCACGACGAGCGGTCCAAGATCAGCTATCTGAAGGACGGCTCCCGCATGCTGCAGGATATGGCCACGATTCGGTCCAACAGCCTGATGGGCCGGTACGACGCTGCGATTGCGGAGCTGGCGGATACCAGCCGCATGACAACGCCGGTGACCTCGGGTGTTTCTGCGCCCGTCAAGCCGGGCGTTCCGCTGCGGGACAACGGCGAACTGACCACGGCGAGTTAGCCGCGCACGGTGATCCAGGTGAACGGATTCCGGTAAGCGGTTGACGCTTCCGCAAAGCGGCGGTGGCCCGCTTACACTGCTGTGAGCATGATGCGTTCCTTCCTGATCACCCTTTCCCACAACCGCACCCTTCGGAAGCTCCTCGAACAGACCGGACCTGGCCGTAAAGTGTCTGGGCGTTTTGTCGCCGGAACCACTCTCGATGACGCGATTCGCGTGACCGAGGAGCTGAATGCGGAGGGGTTCAGCGTCTCGCTGGACTCGCTGGGAGAGAGCGTAGCGACGGAGGCAGGTGCGCGGGCTGCCGCGGAGATTTACCACCTGCTGCTGGATCGCATCGCGGCGAAGTCGCTGAATGCCAACGTTTCTGTGAAGCTGACCGGAATCGGCCTCGACGTCTCCTCTGCACTTGGGGAACAAGTGACGGCCGAAATCGTGGAACATGCGGCCCGCCTGAACAACTTTGTGCGCATCGACATGGAGGGCACACCCTATACCGAAGTGACGCTGAAGCTGACCGAGCACCTGCACGGACGCTTTCCTGGCGCTGTCGGAACGGTGTTGCAGGCGTACCTGTACCGGACGAACGACGACACCGAGCGTCTGCTGCGGCAGGGGATTCGGATCCGGCTGTGCAAAGGCGCTTACAAGGAAGGACCAGAGCATGCATTTCCGGAGAAGGCGGATGTGGACCGGAACTATGTGAAGCTGGCTGAGCGCATGGTGAGTTCCGACGTGTACTGCGGCATGGCCACGCACGACGAGAAGATGATCTCGGCCGTGGAGCAGTTTGTGACACAGCACGGCATCGCGCACGACCGCTTTGAGTTCCAGATGCTGTTCGGCGTGCGCCGCGATCTGCAACGAAGTCTGCTGAAACGCGGGTATCGGGTGCGGGTCTACCTGCCGTTTGGGACGGACTGGTACCCGTACTTCATGCGGCGGCTGGCGGAACGCCCTGCCAACGTGATCTTTATCCTGAAGAACCTCTTCAAGAGCTGATCGCAGGCTCCGAGTAGATAGCAACAACGCACAGGGCCAGTCGATGACTGGCCCTGTGCTGTTCTCATCCATGGAGTATGGGCTACTCCGTTCCAGTAGCTTGCGGAGGCCCGCTCTGAGCCAGCAGACGTTCGATCAGCGCGATAGTTTCCTCGCGAAGCTCGGTATACGCAGCTCCGGTTGCGGGGCCGCTGAAGCCAGCATGCACCTGCTTGACCAAGCCGTCGCGGCCGATGAAGAAGCTGGTCGGCCAGCTGTTCAGGTTCTTGCCCTGCGGCAGCTTCTGGTTCAACTGGTCTGGTGTGCCCACCAGCAGAACCGTGTAAGGGACACGGTAGCGGGCGACGAACGCACGCAGCCGCTCCGGATTGTGCAACTGGTCTTCCTCTTCAAACGACAGGTCCACGACCTCCAGACCGCGGCTGTGGAAGCGGTTGTAGAGGTCGACCAGCAACGGTGCCTCATCGTGGCAGTTCGGGCACCAACTGCCGCCGACGGCGGCGATGACGACCTTGCCGCGGAATAGCGGGTCGTTGCTGCTGACCGGCTGCCCGGAAAGATCCACGCCGGAGAAGTGCAGAGGCTCGTTCGGGTCCACGACGGACGTTTGCTCGGTGGAGCGGGTGGGTGGGGCGAGATTCTCGCGGCGAGCGTCTGCCACCCGGCGAGCGGTCCAGGGTGCGTCTTCGCTGAGCAGGTTCTTCACTTGAAGTGTGCCGTCTGCTGCGGGATGCAAGGCGTATAGCGTCGGCCCATTCGCGGCGAAACGCGAAACGCGGTAGTCGCCGCTCCCAAGGTCAAGCCCGCCGTAGAGGCCGCCGGTGTCGCCGTCGATGCGCTGGATTGTCGCCTGAACCTCCCCGTTGCCGCCGAACGGTTGAACGTGCAAGGTCCATGCGGATTCGCCCTTGGAGGAGTGAACGGCGATCTCCCAATCACCGTTGATGGTGACAGGTGCCGTGGCGGCAACGAAGCGCGTGGCAGGCTTGCCGTCCTGGTCTGGGTGCAGAACGACGGGGATTGGCGCCTTCATGCGTGCGCCGGTGTATTGCCCCTCGAAACCGGTGGGAGTCAGTGTGCCTTGCAGCTTGCGTGCGAAGTAGTCGAACTGCAGGGTCAGGTGACCGTCCTGCAGCAGACCGTTGCTGGAAGGCGATTGTTCGTTGCCGTTCTGCAACGACCCGGAGATGCTTCCGCCAGGGCCTGGCTCTGCCAGGTTGAGTTGGACGGGGATGGACTGGCCGCGGTACGTCGCCGTTCCGGTCCAGTGGCGAGCGGTCTTGGGCTGCGGAGCAGCATACAGCAGGGCAGGCAAGAGCAAGAGAGCGCTGCCGAGGCGAACGAGTGAAGAAGGCATGGCGATCCTTTCAGAGGAGCGGACGCGGCGATGTCAGTGGGTATGTGCAGGCGCAAACGAGCGCAGAGGGCGCAGAGAGATCAGCGACAACAACAATGGCGGCGGGGAGCCGGCTTCATTGCTTGCTGGAGGGCGCGGGGCACACAGGTACGGTACCCCGAACCGGATGGCAGGTCAAACTGGCGTTCGCAAAGTGGAGGGCTGGCAACATGACACTGCTGAACAGCGCAACCGGCCGCGAATGCTAATTCGCCCTTACTACTGTTGGGGCAGCATGGGACTGACGGTCAGCAGGTTATTGAGCGTGTTGCGCTCCTGTTCGTTGAACTGCTGGCGGTACTCCGGCGAGTTCAGGATCTGGCTGCGCTGCTCCGGCGGCAGTGACCGCAGTTCGCGGAAGGAGCGTGCCACGGCGCGCCGCCGATCCTGTGGAAGCGCACCAAGCTGGCCCATGGCACCACGCACCTGGCCGCGCTGGGCAGGCGAGAGTTGCTCCATCTGTTCGCTGCGCTGCAGAATGCGTTCGCGTTGCTGCGGTGGGAGGCTGTTCAGGCGCTGCAGACGATCCAGCATGCGCTGTTGTGTCTGCTGGGGAAGCTGATTGAACCCCGGCTCACGCTGTAATGCACGCTGCTGATCCTGCGTATTCAGTGTGTTGTGGTGCTCCATCCATTGCTGCAGGTGCTCGCCTCGAGCTCCGGGCTGGGTGGAGCCATTCTGCTGCCAGAACCGCTGCTGTGCGTTGACGCGAGCAGGGTCCTGCTGCGTGCCGCCGTAGTTGGCGTTCCGGTTGGGCACGGTCTGCGCTGGCGAATTGGGATTCGCGGACCTGCCGTCCTGGGCGTAGGTGTACCCTCTGCCCGCTCCCGGGGCATACCCGTTTGGCTGACCATACGCCCCAGACGGCTGAGCATACCGGTTCGGCTGACCGTAGCTCGGGGAGGCTTGTTGGTACCGGTTTGGCTGCCCGTAGCTCGCAGGAGGCTGTTGATAGCGGTTTGGCTGCTGCTGCGAGCCTCCGTACTGCCCATAACGGTTACCGGGCGCGCCATAGCCCTGCGGCGCCGCATACTGCGGTCCGGCGTAGTTGCGGGGTTGCTGCGAGTAGCCCTGCGGGCCGGCATAGTTGCGTGTCTGCGGGTAGCCGCCGGGCTGCTGTCTTCCCCCGTTATAGGCCTGTGGTGCCGGGTACTGCGGCCGTGGGGCACTAACTGCACCGAGAGGAGGGGCAGGCTGGTACGCCGGTGGGCGGTTGCCCTGACCCTGGATGCCGGAAACGCATACTGCCGCAGCGACGGCGAGCAACACCGAAGGCCAGGGGCGAACAGGGCGCGTTGGCAAAGTCCACTTCATGACGGCAGTTTGAGAAACCGGCGAACGCCGGGAGCTTGCAGTATTACGGGTTGATGCGGCCGCGCGCTACAGCGCACTGCCACTGTTTGAGTTGTTGTCGTCGCTGTCCAGCAACTGATCCATCTGCTGAATCGCCTGGTCGTTGTTATCCAACACCTGCAGGTCCTGCAGGGTTCGGCTGGTGCTGGTGGCTGGCGCCTGGTGCATGTGCGACAACTCCAGATAACTCCCGCCGCCCGCCAGCAGAAGCAGCGCTGTGGCACCGGCGAGCACGGGCCGATAGCCGATTGGATTGCCGAACTGCATGCGGTACCGCAGCCGGGCAAACCAGCCCTCGGGAGCGCGCTGCTGCTCTTCGCGGAATCGAGCCATCATGCGGCCGTCGAACCACGGGGAGGGTTCGGGCGCCTGCCACTCGTCCAGCAGAGCCATTACGTCGTGCATGGCCTGCTCGTCAGAGACGGGCTTATTCCTTTCGTTCGAGCTCAGTATGGTCGCCATTGTTGTGTCCTTCTCTCAATGTATCGAAACATGTCAGGATCCCAGGTGCTGATCCTCTGTTTGTCTAGACGAACTCTTTCAGCTTTTCGCGCAGAGTTTGGTATGCGCGAAACAGCAGAGACTTTGTCGCGGACTCACTCAGCTTCAGCACGGCGCCGATCTGCTTGTAGTCCATTTCCTGGTACTTGTGCATGAGTACCGCCATGCGCTGGCGCTCTGGCAGGTTCATCACGTGCTGCTTAATGGCCCGCATCCGCTCGGCGCGAAGCAGGTCCGCCTCAACTGTGGGAGTCGAATCCGCCACGTCCGGCGTGCTGCCGGTCTCTTCGTCGGGCGCGTCCAGTTGCAGCTTAGCGGCCAGACGCTCGTTCTTGGTGTCGCGGGCATAGTTCACCGCCAGATTGGTGGCGATGCGATACAGCCATGTGGAGAACTTGGCTTCAGCGCGGTAGCTTTCCCGCGCACGATAGACCCGCAGAAAAACTTCCTGGGCCATCTCCTCCGCCACGGCCTGGTTGCGCACCATGCGGAACATGAAGTGCACCATGGCGCGCCGGTACTTGTTCATCAGGATTTCGAAGCAGTCCAGGTCGCCTGCTTTGAGTCGAAGCATCAGTTCGGCATCGCCACCGTCAGACACGCGGTCCGATTGAACCGCGGGTGTGGAGGGGGCTGCGTGCATCATCAGTTCCGGATTGATTGCCAGCGTCGCCACGTCGTTCTCAGCCTCTTGGGTGTGGACACCGTTTTCGCCCAAAGGTTGCGATGAGGATGGGCCTGGCTGCACCCCGGGCGGTGCAGGGGACGGTTCTGCCGCACGATGTGGAGTCGGTTCCGCCATAGCTGCTCTGCCGTTGGATGGTAACGCGCAGAAAAGGTGCACTGGGCGAGTCCGGTGGACAGGTACCCGGAGCAGCAATGGCGCCGGACGGTGAGGCGGAACGCGGGCAGATGGCTGGCCGGTCAGTCCGGTGAATGCTATACTTCGAGATGTCGAGGGAGCAGGTCTGCTCCCGATCTGGCTCTTTCCTGAGCGCAGAAGGGCGCATAACTCAGCGGTAGAGTGCCACCTTCACACGGTGGAAGTCGTAGGTTCGAATCCTGCTGTGCCCACCATCAAATCAACAACTTAGCAGTTATGCTGCAACGGCCGACGGTGCACGACGGTGCAATCCCGTTTCGCCCATTAGCAGATGCATCGTTCTTGCGTTCGCCTCTCGCTTGTCGGCCGACACTGCCCGCGTGTATAGATCGAGGGTCGTCCGGCTGTTCGCGTGACGAAGTAGCTCCTGTGCGACCTTCACATCCACGCCGAGCGACCGTAGGTTCGTCGCCAGCGAGTGCCGGAACGTGTGCCAACCGATGCGCTTCGTCAGCCCCGCCGCCTTCGCAGCGGGACGGATGAACTTCTTCAGCACCATATCCGGGAACAAGGGCTGAGTGCCGTTCAAGCGAACGGAAGGGAACAGGAAGTCACCTTGATCCCGGTACATCGACCCACGCCTCCACTCCAGAAGAGCAGTAGCGACGGAATCGTGCAGCGGGACAGGCTTACGGCTTGCCGGTGTCTTGGTCGCGCCGAAGTGGTTGCGAACGACGCCCTTGGTCACGTGTACCTGCATTGTGACGAAGCACACGTCGGACCAGCGAAGCGCGAACATCTCCGACCGACGGAGTCCTGTCGAGCCAGCGAGCATCACCATAGCCCGTTCCCTTGCTTCCAGGAGCGGCAAGAGGGCCCGGAACTCATCAGGTGAAAGCACGTCGGGGTCGGCGAGTCGGGCCGATGAAGCACGGACTTTCTGGATAGGGTTCTTGTCAGTCCATTCATACCGGATGGCATGGCTGAACAGGGCAGAGAAGACGTTGCGGATCTTGGACCGGGTTCCCGGCGCCAAGGGCATGGAGTGAAGCCACTCCTCGACCAACACAGTTCGCACCTCCGTTAGCCGCTTGCCGCCCCACTTCGGAGCGATGTGCAGGCGAAGGATGCCCCGAACATTCTCGAGCGTTGCGTGCGACTTCCGTTCTGGTACGAGTTCGATCTTCGAGTAGTGGGCTATGGCGTCGTTCACCGTTTCCGGTGTGCGAACGCCTGAGTTGATGTTGACTCGCAGGGTGAGAACGGCTTTCTCGGCGTCGCGGCGATGCGGCAGATCCCGCACCGTGCCTATTTTGAGATTGCGGTATGAGCGCCGGCCTTCGCTGTCTTCTCGATAGCGGAAGAACCACGTATCCGGCGCTGTTTTGTTCTTCACCCGCACAAGGCTTCCTTGCTGGTATTTAGTGCTGCTGGTCATATTCCTCTCTGACCGGAGCACCGATGGCTTGCGGCAGTGTACGCCGAGACAGCATCCATTGCTCTAGGTCGGCCCGCAGAAAGCGCCAGAGGCGGCGCTTGCCTTCGCCGAGCGGGTAGGCGGGGACATACCCTTCGCGCGCCCAACGGGTGAGTGTGCGGGCGTTTACGCCGCCGAGGAAGGCTGCGGCGTGTTGCGCGTCGAGGAAGCTGGGCGCGGTGATTGCGGTAAGCGAACTCATTGCAGTTCTCCTATGGAAAACAGAAAAGTTAAGGCGAAGAAATACCGAAGATGGGAAGTATTTTTAAGTATGTACGAGGGGCTGCGGCGGAGGGCTTTTCATGGTCGCCCGTCGACTTTCTGACCGCCCCCGGTCGTATGCGGCCAACCTGACCGCTTACGGTAAGGCGGCCGGCCTCGACCAGCCGAACCGCGCAAAGCAGGTCGGTGTGGATGTTTTTGCCGCCCGGCGTACCCCAAAGGTGGTACACCGAGCAGCAATTTAGCAGCAGCTCTCTATAGAGAGAGAATGTTGCTGCTGTAATGAACCCACAGTGACTAGGAGCGAAGCTCTCCTAGGTCACGTGTGTAGTGGTCGGGATTTGCTGGTGCAGCACATTGCTGCTGCTCTCCGTGATCTTCAGGGCGCGAACACCTCGAAGCATCCCTCTGCAAGCCGACTCGGAGTAAGCCACTCCCTGTTCTGCCAACGCTCGTTGCATTGCCTGTGCCGTCACGTCCGGGTTGGCTCGGGCAAACGCCAGCGCCTTCGCTTTACCTGCCTTCTCTTTGGCGCCAACCTGCACACGAGCGTTGGCGCTGCCCTCGACGTACTGGAGGAAGAAGTCGTCCTGATTACCAGAGGGCGCCAGCTTGAAGCTGTCCGCCTGGAAGTCGCGCTGCTTCACGCAAGACATAAGCGACTGAGCGTTGTAAGCATCCTCATAGTCCGAGAGGGTCGTGCCCCAACAGCACGTGAGGAATCCGCCGAAGTCGCCCGAGCCGCGGCCGCTCTCCAAGGTGACGTTCTCCGCTCCCTTGGCTGTATGGTGCAGCAGAACAACCGCCTTGACGCCGTGTCGAACCAACCCGTGGCACTGTTCGCCGAACGCCTTCATGTACTCGCTGCTGTTCTCGTCTCCCTTGAAGAACCGGATTGCAGTGTCGATGAATACAACGGCGCCTTTCATCGCCGCGAGCAGCCGAGGGTCGTTGAGCGCCACCGGATCGCTGTTCATGGATGTGAAGAACAACGACTCGCCCACATACGGCAGCAGCCCCATGTTGCGGATGCGTCGACCGAGCGACTTCTTCCCCGATTCAGGGCAGAGGTAGACGACGCGCTCGGGCTTGTTCTTGACCTCGAACTTGCCGAACAATCGCTCGCCCGTCAGCAGCGCGTGAATGATGTTGAGGGTCACAATCGACTTGCGCGCACGTGCCGGCCCGATGATGCCCGTGACCGATTCGTCTTGCAAAAAGTCACGTATCAGGAACACCGGGTCGGGCGTGTTCTCGGTGTCTTCGCGCGTATGGAATAACACACTCCAATCGCCCGTAAACGGCTCGTCCTGCGGTCCGTGCGCGTCTGACGACTTGCCGCCTATCGTGACCGCGACGGGTTCGTCTGCGGGCTTATAACGCGCGACGTTCGCCGCAATCCGCTTCACTTCCTCCTCATCGAGCGGGTCCGGGCAGCGGTCTAGGTTGGTCTGCAATAGCGCCGCTTCCAATGCTGCCGCGGTCAATCCCGCGTTCCGAAGCCGGCCGGCAATGCTCGTCAGCCTGGAGTTGCGGTCGTGCGTGATCGGTTCCCCGTCGTCCTGAACGCTCGCCGCCGCCCGGCTTTTACGGGCAAGCTCCAGCACGGCTTCGGGCATGGGCGCGACCGGCACATCGCCGTAGATGGCCTGATAAACCTCTCTGGTGTCCGGGTGAACACTCCCGGCAGCGAGAACCAAGCCGCCTGCGCTCTTGATGTCACCCGAGACGCCGTCAAGCTCGAACTTGCCGTCCTTGACGCTGCCGCGGAAGTACATCTGCACGCCGAAATCGGGCCGACGTCCAGAGCGCACAGCGTAAGTCTCCGGGATGCGATTGCGAACCCGCCACGCCTCAAACTCTTCCATGCTGGCGAGGCCGTGGTCAGCGTCAAGGACGCAAAGACCGCTCGGGCCGGTTGAGACTCCGACGTTGAAGTTCGGGTTCCGGCGCCACCACTCGCTCACCTTTTCAGGGTCGAGTGTGGCGTCGTCTTTGCCGTGATTGGTCGCCGGGATCTTGCTGGCCGGCCGAAGCGGATGGACGAACCATCCACGCTTGATATGGGAATGCGCTTGTTGCTCCAGGTTATTCATGCGCTGCACGCTCCCACATACGTTGAGCACCATCGATCCACGCGAGCACGGACTCATCTCCCCCGCCTGCGCCGTGGATCATGACCCAGAAGGTGTTAGCTGGCCCGTCTCCGAAGAGCGCTGGATTGGGACTGTCATAAGCCGTCTCGCCGAACGTTTCTCGGTGTTTTCTAGCGAGTGCCTCGGCCGTCTTGTCGACAACACGCACGAGAATCATGTGGGAGCCGCTGCACTCGCTGTGTCCGCACGGAAACGTCACGGCGAAGTCGAAGCCGCGACGACTGGAAAGCCTCCAGTCCCATCCTGCGAGTGTGAAGAAGCGTGCCCATTGCAATTTGAGCCACATAGTTGTTCCTTTCTGCCCCGGTTAGAAGGTGGGCGGCCTTTGCAACAGAAGCTAGAGAGATAGCAGGGAGTAACGAACGCCACTGAAGTTGCAGGCAAGGTGGGCGTGGGTTCCGTTCCCACCGACTCCATGAAAAGGAATCAGCAGCAACGCGCGAGTGCGAGCGCCGGGCAAAATCTCTGTGCTAGTTCTGTGCTAATTTGTCTACCCGGAAGGTTGTAGCCGTGGAGCGTAGCCCGGCGCCGCATAAGCAGACACCGGGCGATTGCTACTGCGTAAGGGTGAGCACGGCCGAACCCCATGCGGGCAGACTCACCGTGTAGCCGGTTGAGGAACTGCCGACGTTGGCGTGTGCCCAAACGTCGCGCATGTTCCACGTCCCGGATAGTCCAGCCTGCGTCCACGTCACCGAAACCGCGTGCCCGGCGTTGGGGTCGGGGTTGAACAACGCGACTGCGTACCCGGTCGTGGTCTTGCGAAGCCACACCGAGCAAGTCGTCGAGCCGCAAGGAACGTCCGCAGCGGTGATGCGCCGGCCCGTAAGACCGAGCGCGTCCTGGTCTATGGCGATGACTTCAGAGTTCGTGAGGGTCGCCACCGTCGCCGGGGTGAGCGTGGTCAAGTCTGCCCCGATGACGAGCGGCGCTGCCACCATCGCGTAAAAGTTGAACTGCGCTCGACATTCGTTGTCGCCGACGAGAGCGGTTGGGCTATTCAGGCCCGGCCCACCTTCGTAAAGCTGACACATGAGGTTGTCGGGATCGGGATAGCGCCCACGGCCAAGGTACGGCGAGAACTGCGTCCAATCGTAGGCAAACGCCTTCCAGTACCACCATCCGTTTTGATTGCCGGTCCCGTTATTGTCGTAGCCGATGCGGAGTTCGCTGGCGCCCGTCTGAGCAAACCAAAGCATCGACTTGATGCCGCCGTTGTACGGGTCTTCCGGGTAGTAGTCGTTCGCCAGCACGGCGACCGAGGGCTTGAGCTTCTGCAACGACGATACGAACAGATTCGTCTCGGCGTGCAACGAAGCGTCGGTTGGGAACGCGCTCCGGGTGTCGCATTGGTCGAACTTCATGTAATCGACGCCCCAACCCGCGAGGGCCGCTGCATCAGCGAGTTCATGGCCGTTCGACTCGGCGTAGCCTCCGATGCATCCGGTCGAGGCGTGATGTACAAACCGAAACGCTGGCCGTTGGCGTGGACATAGCTTCCAAGCGAAGACATGCCGCTCGGGAACTGTGACGGGATGCCTTGGATATTGCCGCTGCTGTCGCGGTTGGCCCATCCACCATCCACGCTCATGAGGTTGTACCCGTATGGCTGCAACGCCTTCATCGCGTCGGACTGCTGCTTTATGTAGGTTTCCGTCGCCTGCCAAGGCCCGTTCGGGTAGTAGGCTTCGGCCTTCGCAAGCCATGAGTTCCAACCCATACTGGGCGCGGTCTCAGCCGAGGGCGAGGCGGCTATCTTCGCCGCCCCGCTGATCGAAGATGAACCGCTCACCGTTGACTGTGCATCGCAGCCGACGCACCAGAACGCTAAGAGAAGAAGCGCGCTAAATCTTGGCATACGGGTTCCCGTTCATGGTGCTGATTTCGGAGGTTGTGAACTGGCGACCGATGACGATGAACAGCGGCCCGATATTGCCGCTGAAAACCGAGTTGCCTGCGGCCGTTGTGGTGTCGCCGCGGAGCTTGCCGACCGTGAGAGCGCCGGTGCTTGCCGGCGAAGTGGTCAAGTTGTTCTTCGCAACCGAGGTCGTCTGCGCTGTCCCGTTGACGTAGAACGTGACCGTGCCCGAGCCGTTGTAGTTCGCGCAAGCGAAGACAAGCGTGTTCGCTGAGTAGGAACCGCCCGTGGTCGAGACCGAGTCGTTGCCGTTGTAGCCGCCCGTTCCGGCGACCTCGTAGAAGAACGCGCCGTTCTGGAGACCGAACTCCCAGCCCGAGACACCGCTGCTGCTGCCGGTGCTCGACTCGGTCCCGATAACGCGCGAGTACAGCCCCGTCGACGCGGCCGAGAAGAACCCGCAAACGCCCATCGCCTGTCCAGGCGCAAGACTGAAGGAACTGCCCGCGGCCGTCGCTACGGTCTGCGTTGAAGTGTTGGTCGAGCCGTTGAATGCCAGAGCGCCCCCGCTCAAGCCGGCCTGAGACACCCACGAACCGTTTGCGATGGACATGACCGGGCCGGTTCCCTGATTCGTCGAGCTGGTTCCCGTGCCCTCGTTGAAGAACCACTCTCCAGGGATGGTTCCTGCGACGGCACCCGAGCCGCCCGAAGCCGCAACCCACGAACCGACATAAACACCATTCGCCAAGGTGAACGCGAGAACATTGTGCGTCGAGTCGGGCGGCGGCGTGCCGGGCATCGACCACGTATAGGGAGTGGTTACCGCGACGGCCTGTTGCTGCTGCACCGTGTTCGCTCCGGGCGTCAAAGGCGCGGTTCCGGTATATGTCAGATTGACAGCACCGTTCTTCGTCGAGTCGGTGCTCACCCCGGCGTTTGCCAGAGCTGCTGCGGCAGCACCGGCAGCGTCGAAGGAACCGGCCGGCACCGATACGGTGATCCCGCCGGAGCCGTTGTCGGACAGCGAGACGTTCGTACCGGGGATAAGGTTCAACACCGACTGCGAAATGTTTGCGGTCCCGTTCACCTTGAGAGCAATCGACGTGCCCGAGCCGCCCGTGCCGGCCGCGCCCTGCGGGATGGTGAAGTCGAGTTTGATGTTCGTCGGGGTGCTCGACGGGTCGACAGTGACGGACGCCTGCGAACCGGCCGCTCCGGTCGTGACTGTCCCGATGCTGAAGCTCGGTGTCGAACCGGGATTGCCCTGGACGCCCTGGAGACCCTGCGGCAGAGTGAAGTTCAACGTGTATACGTTGTTTGCCCCGGCGACCACCTGGACGGCCGCGGCGCCCGTCGACACCGTTCCAATCTGAAACGTCGGCGTGACACCAGAGCCGCTGCCCATCGGAACCTGTCGCATCTGCCCGAAGTAGCACTCATAAAGACCCGTGATGGTCGAGCCGTTGCCGAGGACGATGCGGCTTCCAGTGGAGCACCAAAGGCTCGACGGGAGCGACGTCGCGTTCGTGGTGCCCGTGAGCGCCCCGGCGAACTGTGTCGCCTTGTACGTGTCGAGCGCGAACGTCGACCCCACAACGGTGCTCGGCGGCAGCGTGTACGAGAACGACGCCCGCGTCAGTGTGTTGGTGATGGTGACGGCGTACCACAACGGCGTGTTCGGGGTCGTCGCCGTCGAGAGCGATTGATCGGGCACGGTGAACCCCGGAGCGATGGCGCCGTTCGTGATGGCCGCCGAGAACGGCTGAGGGCCATTGAACGAACCGTCGCCGCCCGTGAACGCGATTGCGTGCCCGTAGGCATCCTGCGGAACGATGGTGACGGTTCCGGCCGTGATCGGCGAGCCGCCTATCTTGAGGTTGCTCGCCGTAACCGTTGTGGATTGGGCGAAGGCGCCGACTCCGAAGCATAGAGCCGCAAGCACGCCGAGTGCGTGTGAAATGCGTTGCATGTTTTCCTCGTGGTTGATTTGCGTGACGTTTCGAGGCGTACAGCCGCGGTCGCGTCATGCGTTGTTTGGTGAGTGTGGCCGTGGACGGTGGATGGTGGGCGGTCGCGGGTTTAGCGGTTCATTCTCCGCACCGCGGTCTCGAAGTGCTTCTGCAAGACGTCTGTGTGCTTGTTGAGCGTGGTCTCGATGCCGTCGCCGTCCAACGCTTGCAGGTGGTAAGTCGGCCGCACATGGACGTGGTACGTGTGCCCGCCGCCTTGGTCGAAACCGCCGTTGCGGGCGACGTTCCGCAAGCCTTCCATCACGCCTTTGGGGACGACGCCTTCTCCGGGCGTCAGCATGGCCGGCACGGTGTCGCCGTTGCCTTGGCCCGGCACTGAGTCCGTACCGGAGGCGAACGCCATCATGCTGCTGAATGCAGCCGCACCCGCAAGCGGTGCCGCAATGAGGTTTACAGGTGCCGGGAACGCCTTCATTGTCGAGAGAAACGCGCTTCGGGCAGCAGCGGCCGACTCCGAAATCTTCGTCCTTCCGTTTGCATCTAGCGACGCTATGGCCAAGTGGATTAGAGAGCTTGCGGCTTGCTGCGTTGTTGATTCCAGAATTTGCGCGAACGTGAGATGTTTGGTTGCGAGACCAGTGAGTGTGTTGGCGATGGTGTTCGCCGCTGACTGCTCGGCCGCGATGATCCTTTGGTTCCGCTGTATCTCCGCTTGGTTCCTGACTTGGTCGACTTCGTTCTCGTGCTGTTGCTGGAGCTGCTTTTGCCGGTCGAGGATCTGCTTTAGCTTGACCTCGTAGTCCTTGCCTGACTTGTCCAGTGCCGAGAGTTCCTGCGAGAGCGCCGTCTGCTTCAGCGCGTACATCTCGTTTGCCGTCTGAAGCTGTTGGTTTATCTGTTGAGCCTCAGTCTGCCGGCGCGAGCTGTTGAGGACCGCTTGCCGCTCCAGCTCCGCGTCGAGGGCGAGTTCCGACATCTTCTGTTGGTTCTCGGCGGCTTCCTTGCCGAGTTCCGCTTGCACCTTGGCCGTCTGCTCGGCAATCTGCCGCCCGACCTCGACCCGCTCCGAACCGAGCGACCGATAGAAGTCCGTTTCTTGCAGGGCGTGTTGCCGGGCCGTCTGCATCGCTTGATCGATGGCTGCGAGTCGGGCCGTAGAGCCTTGGCTCGTAGCCGCAATCTTGGCACGCTCGGCAGCCTCCAGGTCGGCTATGTCCTTGCGGTTCTGTTCGACGCTGGCCCGGCTCGTCAGCTCCGCGACTTGCGCGGTGTGCTGTGCGACGAGGACTTCGGCTTCCTCGTGGACGTGTGCGAGTTGGTTGGTGTAGTCCTTGCCCGACTTGTCCAGCGCCGCGGCTTGCTCCGCGTTCGCCTTGAGCTTGATGTCGAGTTCCCGCTGTGCGAACCCGAGGTCGGACGCGAGCCGCTGTTGCACGGTCGCGTTGCTGAGGTCGAGTTGCGCGTTTGCGAGGGCACGGTCGCCCGCGAGCTGCTGTTCCGCGATGGCTTGACGAGTCGCCGCGGCTTGTTTGGCCGCCTCGGACGCACGGGCCGACGCTTCGTTGCCTGTTTCGCGGGTTGCGTTCGATCCTTCCTGGCCCTTGAGTGCCGATATCTTCTGCTGGATTGTCGTTTGCGTTTGCAGAGTGTCGATGAGCTGTTGCTGCGCTTCGAGGTCTTCTTTGTCGAACCCGATGCCGTACTGCTTGAGCTTATTGAGCGCCGCTTGGTGCTCCATGAACTTCGAGTCGTCGGTCTGCTTGCCCCAACCGCTGCTGGTACTCGCGGCTTGCTGCTGAAGTGCAAGCACAGAACGCGCTTGCTGCAACGTGCCCGAGAGCAACCCCGAGGCTTCTTCGCTTTTGCCCTGCGACAACAGATTGCGGTAGTGGACGCTGAAGTCGTCGAGCGCGTGCTTGGCCCCTTCCGGGCCTTTGCCGATGGTGTACCAATGTCCTTGCAGGTGCGAGAACACCTCGTCGGCGATTTTCTCGACGCCCTCGAATTGATGCATCAGCTCGGCCATGCTCTGCGAGTCGATGAGCTTTAGTTCCGCCCGGAGCGCGCCGAGATGGTCGTTCTTCAGTTCGTCGGCCCGTTTCTCGGCCTGGAGCATCTTGTCGTCAAGCGAACGGTATGCGTTGTTAGCCGCTGTTCCGAACTCCGTTTGCACGCTGGTGAGCTTTTCGTGCTCTTCCCGCACTTTCTTGAAGTGCTCGACCAGCTCGACGGCGACGCCGCCGAGGGCGATGAACGCGCCGGCTGTTGCGGCAAACGGCAACGCCATCATGACGAGTTTGGTGTTCTGAAACTCGCGGATCATGTCAGCCATCGCCGCGGCGTGATTGCCGCGGATGCTGTTGTCGAACAGCCCGAGAGCGGCACGGACATTGACGGAGCTTTGCGCTACGCCGTCGC
The DNA here is from genome assembly GCF_025685415.1 of Terriglobus aquaticus. Taxonomy (NCBI): domain Bacteria; kingdom Pseudomonadati; phylum Acidobacteriota; class Terriglobia; order Terriglobales; family Acidobacteriaceae; genus Terriglobus; species Terriglobus aquaticus. Next base: position 1,862,087 of record NZ_JAGSYB010000001.1, on the reverse strand, counting down.
CCATGTCCTTGGCGCCGCCCGCGATGTCCTTGAAGCTGCCGCGTGCTTTCTGTGCGGCGTCGTTGAGGCCGGTTGTAAACGCGGCCGTTTTCGTCTGAAGGTCTACAGACAAGACCCATACTGGAGCCGCCATCTATTGCACCCTTTCTGCGCTGCTCTGAGATACGGCAAGGCCGAGTCGCTGGAAAGCCGCGTCGAGGCGCCCAGCCAAGTGCGCCAAGCAGGACGATGCCAGCATCCGCACGACCGGCTCGGGCACGGGTTCGGCGAGCCGGCTCAAGGCTTGGCCGTCGCGGATCGCAACAGCGCCGAGGAACACGCGCCCGCGGCCCTCAAGCTCCGCGCGTGCTTCGGGCAGCGACGGCCCATCTGAGACGTCCCGGATGTCGTACCCGGTTGAGTCCTCGGTGCGAGAGATGCACAGCACGAACGGCGCACCCTCAGCGAAGCGGTCAATCTCTGCGAGTCGTTGCTCGTGGGAGAGGTTAGGCATGGCGATCCTTCCTGCGTCTTGCGGGTGCGAGCCGGGGTTCGATGAAGCTGAGAAGTTCGGAGCGGTTGATGCGAGTCAGCGAGCCGGAACGGTACCGTTGCAGCCTGTTCTCCGTAAGCCAACGGGTCACAGTCCGAGCGGACACACCTGCAAGGTGCGCCGCGTCTCTGACGTCGACAAAGACATCGGGCATAGGTCTCCTGAGTGCAGACGCGAACGGACGAAAACGGCCATCTTTGCGCGCACGAATGGGAAGTTTGCTATTCGGTTGTTTGGTGGGTTCGAGTCGCGCTTTGTTTTGCTGGAACGGCGAATGTCCGTCGCGGCCGAAGATCGGCTCGGGTTCCTAGTGGCGCGGTCTGTATGGTGCTGCGGTGCTTAGGTTCTGCGGAATCCGAGCGCACGACCCGGTTGGTCGTTTGGCGTCTCCGCTTGTGGCAGGTTGTGTGGCCGCTGTGTCGACCTGTTCTTAGGCTACAAGCAGACTTGAGAACTGCAATGCATCTCTGAGGTGAGGAGGTGATCCCACGTCCAGGTGAATGCCGCAGTGAACGACCCTAGCGAGAGAGCGCCTCTTCGTTTGAAGATCGTCGTGAAATCGCTATTTACCCCCTCACTTATGGGACAAAGGCACCTAAGCTGCTGTCGTTGCAAGGTTTATCTCTGGTTCATGTCAGATACCCCGCAAGGACGGCCTGATGCGCCCGTCTGTTGAATGCCAGAGCAAGAAAAGTGTTATTTGCTCCCTCACTTATGTGACAAATAAGGTTAACTCTTTGAGCCTACGGGCTTACCTATGAACTCTCGGAGCGCGCCGAGTCTCTGCTGCCGCCTCGCGGCCCGGAGGTTCGTCCGAAGCCGATTCTTGGGCTAAGAAACCCGCGCGAAGTTCCGAAGGTGAACCCCTCGCTAGCGCCTGTTTGTCTAATACCAAAGCATTAAGCCCTATTTGCTCCCTCACTTATGGGACAAAGGCAATCAAGTCTCTCATTCAGGGCAGGTTATCTATATCTTCTCGGAACCGCCAGTTTCTCTACCAGGAAGAGACTTGAGCCTCGGCAACGTCATAGACTCAGACCGCAATTTGTACGGATGATTTGTACTCAGAAGTTGTACATAACAAAGGCGTTGACGCCGGTAGACTGCCTGTGTCATTGTGTCGCTATTGCATGTGCGGCCCCGAAGTGTTCGAGACTTCGGGAGCCGCTTACCAAACGAACGCTCTAGACGTCGCTTGGCCCTTCGAGTGTATAGGGCTGGCGCAAACCCTCCCAACTTGGAAGGAGACTCATGCTTCTCGTCATGCGCGAAACCGCGCCGGGAACGTTCTCGGCCCTGAAGAACGGTAGCGTCATCGCCACTTCACGCGTAAAGGTGCTCAGGTGTCAATCACCCCTGCAACTGACCGGCCACTATCAACCGCAGAGCAGAGCGCCATCATCGCGTTTGCCGCTCCCTATACATGGCGAGACCGCCTCCGCGACTTATCTGCGAATCTCGTCTGGACTGTTCTAGAACTCCTCGGCCTACAAGACGGCACGATAGACGGTCTCTTCGACCGCTTCGCGTAATTGGTGGATGCTTGCCAAGAGCGCGACCGAAAGACCCAGACCAAAAGCAGGTGCTTACGGTCGCCGACTTGGTCGACCTACTAGGCTTGTCCACTTCAACAGTGATCGCTCTTTTCGAGAACGAGCCGGGCGTTCTCATTTACCGGCGCCCCGAGGCGCTGCATAAGCGCCAGTACCGATCCATAAGAGTTCCGCGGGCCGTGTATGAACGGGTGAGAGAACGCATGCAGGTAAAGGCGCGGTGAATCTTGAGGATAAGGCGGTGCTCACTATCGAGGAAGCCGCTGCCCTGCTCGGCTTCTCCAGGCAAACGGCGACCCGGCTCTTTGAGAACGAGCCGGGCGTCCTCATCCTGAAGCGGCCCGAGACCCTGCACAAGCGGCAATATCGCTGCATCCGCATACCGCGAGCAGTGTTCGAGCTAGTAAGGGAAGAGAATGGTGAAGTGAATCGCACAGTTCGGTGCTCACTCGCACGCGCCTTGGGAACGGCGCGACCGCTCGGCATCAGCTACTTGGCCCCATACAGCCATCTTGCTTTCCCATCGCTGTTGAGAACCAACCTAAACTTCTGCTCTACATACCGGTGAAAGGGCCATCTATTCGGAAACCAGCGCGGGAAAATTGCCGGCCGGTATAGGCCGAAAACCCTCACGTTGGCAAACGTGGTCCGATGAAGCCGTCCAAGACCGTTCGGGCATACAACGTCCACGGAACCTTCGTAATCAAGTTCCTCTGCATTGATGCGTGTGTCGGAAACGCCGACGTCTTTGAATGAGACTCCGGCGTCCGTCGCAAACTCATCCAAGGCGCAAAACACCTGAACATCTCGCATCCGAACGAAGCTGTTGTTCGTGATCTTGAATGGAGTCGTCAGGGCATCGGGGCCCAATGGATCGCTCGGACTTATACCCGGCCCCGTGACACAGACACCGTAAAGCCCATACAGCGTTACAAATGCACCAAGAAAGACGAACACTCTGCTTATCTTGCTTGCGAACCCGGATTTGGGCGGCGGCGCTGGACGCCATTGATGCCTGATTACTCTTGACATGTTTTTTTCTGAGAACGTCATTTTATGACGATTCCTGTGGACAACGTCCAGGTCGTCGCCGCATGCCTCCAGAAAAGGCATGGGCGAGCTTGCGGCCGCTTTCGCATACGGGTGCGAGTGACGTATCCCAAAGCTCATCGAAGCGTTCCTGCGACATCAGTTTGAGCATCGCCCCCATGTGGAAACTCTTCGCTTTCTATTCGCCTATACTACCGCACATGGGCGGCCCGAGAGCATGCGCGATTCGGCGGATCGAGACCGGCAAGGTCTGCTGCAAGTGCCGCAACATGCTGCCTCCCAGGACAGACGGCGGCACGGGCGCCCGGCTCTGCCTTCGCTGCATGGAGGAACAACTCAGGGTCGTTATCATGACGTTCGCGTTCGACCTTGCGACCGACACGGACCACGTCGGCCTCCTGGAGCGGGACGGAATGACGCCGCTGCCCTGGACGAGTCGTTACAAGACGCAGGAACCGCTTTACAAGATCATCAACGCCAGCCGTCAACCTATGCACGGCATGGTGCGGCTTCGGCTCTCAGCCAGAAGCAGCCGTATCGCGACTGGTGGTTGCTTGCCGAATCGCTGCCTTTCGTTTGCGTCAGCATCGCTACGTGAGCGCCATACCGTTCCGATACGTGAGCAGGTACGCGATCAGGGCGAATTTGTGTGCGGCAGGTCTGGGAAGAGACAGCTGGAGGCCTACAACGTTCTGCGACGGACCTCCTTTACTAACAGCCTTCCTGAAAGGGGCGTAAACCTCTATATTTTCTATTTGTGATCAACTTTCCGGTTCTCAGCTCGCTTGATGTTGATGATTTCGGACTTTTCCCAGGCACACCCGATGCTCCGGGACTACACGTCGCTTTCGATCACGGCCTGACACTCTTCTTAGGAGCCAACGGGCTTGGGAAGTCGACATTGATGCAGATGTTGTATCGCCTGATGACAGGCCCCTTCGACATCCCCGGTTTGGACGGATCCGAAAGCCTCGGCAACATCAACACGCGTCACACTCCGCTTTCACCAGCGAAACGAGCTTTGTTTGCGAATCGCGATGCCAAAGGAGCACGAAGCGCCTCGGCCACATTGAAGCTCTCAGTAGGTGTTCATAAGGTCGTCATTCAACGAAGACTATCTGATTTGTCTTTGCTGGACTTCCAGATTGACGATACCCGGCAGCCTGTTACTGAGCAACACTATGAGGCACGATTCCTTAACCTCCTCGGCCTTGGTTCCTTAGGTGATCTCATCCTCCTGCTACGGCACATCGTCTTCTATTTCGAAGAACGCCGTTCGTTGATTTGGGATCCATCGGCCCAGCGACAACTTCTGAGACTACTCTTTCTACCGCCCGGTGTTGCGGGATCTTGGCTGTCGCAAGAGAGGACGATTCTCGAGCTTGACAGCCGCATGAGGAATCTAAGAGCCGCTGTGAGTAAAGAAGAAGAAGTAGCAAGTCGGGCAGCAGCGACTGTCGAGACTGCGACAAGTACACGTACCGAGCTCGTCACCCTCGAAATGCTCCAGCTTCAAGAAGAGGAACGTCGCGATGCTTTGGAGGCGCGTATGGCGGAGCTAGACACTTTTCGCCAAGGCCTCCGTCTTGAACTGTTGAAAGTGGAACAGCAAGCGGACAGCCATCAGCGAGAATATGAGAGAGCAAAGTTAGCCGTCATACGCGCTAGTTTTCCCAAATCGAGTGACACTACGGCTTTTCTATTAGCGCGACTGCTCTCCGACAGACATTGTCTGGTTTGTGGTCACGCTGCTCCTGAAGAAGCGGTGACCACTTACACCACTCGTGCTGCCGAGCACGATTGCCTAATTTGCGGTACAGCTTTGCAACCCGACAGCTTCCCGGGTGTTGAATTTGCTGGTCGTTCTTTGGAGCTCATTACTTCTGAGTTGAGTGCCCTCCAGCAGCAACAGTCGGCGGCACGAGACAATGTCGCTCAGGCTGAAGAGGATTACTTAGCTGCGGCAAAAGAACTCGTTCATCTGGCTACAAGCTATGAGCAGCGTGCTCTTAGGATCAGCCAACTAATCAAGCAACTCCCGCCAGACGAGCACGATCGACGTGAGCAGCTAGACGGTCTCTCCGCGCTTAAGCGCCGTGTTGCCGAAATGAAGGACGAACTGACTCAGCGACAAGAGGAATTCAGTTCGTTTGTGCAAGGCGAAAATCGTAAGATCAATCATTTTTCAGAGAGTATCAAGGCGAGCTTCGGCGAGTATGCCTCAGGCTTTTTGATCGAAGAATGTGAATTGACTTGGGCGCCGTACTCAGCGCGCGTTGGTCAGACAGGCGAGGCCGTCAGCTTCCCAGCCTTTGGGCTCGAGATGACGGGTGCTGACTTCGTCGGTGCTACAAGACGAAGTAGTCCGGATCAAGTATCCGAAAGTCAACGCGAATTCATTGATCTTGCTTTTCGCATGGCTCTCATGGAGGTGTCGAGCGCACATCAAGGAGCCTCTTCCTTGCTGATCGATGCTCCAGAATCCTCACTTGACGCTGTCTTCTCCAACAGAGCTGCTATGGTTCTCGCTCGCTTCGCGACGCGAAAATCAGCTAATCGCTTAGTTATCACGTCCAACCTAGTGGAAGGCGCGCTGGTACCCGACCTAATTCGCCTGAGTAAAGCAGACCGGGAGCCTTCTAACCACGTGGTCGACCTGCTAAGGATCGCTACTCCCACTGCGGCTGTTCGCTCACACATGGCTGAATACCACCAAGTTTACGAACGGATTTTAGAGGCGGCTCTGGATGAGTAGCCCAGCTCAGGATCCGTTGCAACAGGCGATTCAGAGGCGCATTCGCATACTCGTTCTTGTTGATGCCGCGGAACAAGCGTTAATTGCTCCTCTACCAGCGGCATCGCTACACATGATGGCTTATCTCTCAAACGTACTCGCTCCTGTTTGGGAGATTCCAGTGCTTGAGGGCAAGCTTCTGAAAAAGGAGGATGGCCCCTTTTATCCTGCTCTTCAGGCAGACGCCGACGACCTGATTGGGCAGGGTCTACTCACGTTCAGTGATCTCGATTATCGTCTTGATTCCGATCATCAGTGGCGTTTGCGGGGTCTGTACAGCTTGAATCACCAGCTCGCAGACCCCGTGCTTGAGGTCGTTAGAAGCTTTCCAGAGGAGCTACAGATTTGCGAGTTCTGCCAAGAGCTTGCACTTAGTCTTTCGTCTGTTAGTAATGCTGAGATTCCACTTCTGGGCGAGGAAGATGCGACATACGGCGACGCCGTCACCGATACCGGAAACGTGGTCGATTTTGCCGAATGGAGGCAAACCAACTACGCAGCGAATGCAGCGCATAAGCTGGGTTCTCTTCTGAGAAGAGACGGCCAGACCTCACCCGGTGAAATGATCCAGTCCTACATATCTCACATGACCAGGAGGCTATATGCCGCTGGTTAAAGATGAAACATCTCTGGGCGCTTGGACTGAGAGTGAGCTTGTAGACTCAGCCGCAACGTTCCAGCCGATCGGAATGGATTCCGATATGCCGCCAGAGATACGATTCAAAGGAGGCGTGGCAAAACTGGTGCAACTGAGACATCTACGCGGCTTCTCCGAGGAGGGCCTTTCTGTTTTTCTATTGGCCCGCTCAGGTGAAGTATCTCTGGAGAACTTCTCCCGCGTTCCGATGCTTCGGAACGGGCAGAATCAGCTCGGTGGTCGCGTCTGGATAGTAAACCCAACAGTGAATTCGGGTTGGTCTCGTGAACATCAGACGAACGACGATGATGAGCTATTTCGATTCGTTTCGGAGGGCTTGGCGCTGGGCACTCTGCCGGCGTTGATCTTCGATCCTAGATGTCGCGAGCTTCGCTTTTATCCGCACGGTCTTAACGCCATAGACCACGTGGAACTCGCTCCTCTCACTAGCAATGTCAATGTAGACGAGGTGTTTCGTCACATAGACGCTTTGTACCAGAAAGAATTGATCACGCCCGAGGCACAGAGCGCTGTGGGGAAGCTGTGGGAAGATGCTACTCGCTGGCGCCCTGTAAAGCTGGCTGAACAGACTGTTCAGTTTTACATTAAGGTGGGTCTGAACAGGGCCTTTCCGCTATGCAATGTTCGACAAGAGCGCACTCAGGTAACCGGTCGGGTCGATCTACTGATAGAGGAATACACAGGAGTTGGGCCTTCAAGCCTCATTAACCACATGGTCATCGAGTTGAAGGTCCTAAGATCCTTTAGTGCTGGCGGGAAGGCTATCCCTCCTAAAGATATGGTGGATTGGGTTACAAAGGGTGTAGAGCAAGCCTCGGCATACAGGAATGAGGCACACGCTTTGACGTCGGCTTTATGCTGCTTCGACATGCGGAAGAGCGATACAGGTGCAGCATGTTTCAAGCACATTCTAAGCAAGGCTGCGGCGCTGGGAGTCAACCTACGTCGGTGGTATCTCTATAGTTCTTCTGCCGAGTTGCGAAGGGCTCTAGGCGCCTCTGCCTGAGATGCACTATGCCTTTTTCTGAAGCACCAGCAGCGTTTCGGGAAGCTCCTCTTTTCCCCCTTGCTGAGGGGAGGAGCGCATCGATCGAACAGGTTCAGAGAGTGTAACGATAAAGCCTAGAGGACGGCTGAGCTCCGCAAGAATTGCGGCGGTCGGGATCCGGATGCCGTTGTACTGACTATCGCCAACACACATCCAGATGGAGCCCCCCGCTCTCAAGGAGCTTTGGAGAGAGTTAAGCAGGGCAGCTAAATCAGCGAAATAACCGCCAACCATCGCTGGTATATGCCTACTCCACAACTGGTCTTTGGAGAGTTCCAAGCATTTCAGTACCCGATTCAGAGAGCGCGAGTCTTTTGGAGCGGATGCGAAGTCTCGTTTGATCTGAACATGCGAAGAAAAGGTTGACTTCCTTAAACGATGATTGTCCTGAGAGGAACGCAAATAGCCGAGGGTCCATAGCTCGACGTTGTAGACGTCTGTATAGTCAAACGAATTCGGATACGGAGGAGAGAAGACGACCAAATCTACTTCTTTGATGGAGGAACCTTGATTTCGGCAGTCACCGCGGATGAGTTTGTAACGCTGCTCGGGTCTATGATCGAACCTGTGGACTTCAACGATGGCTTGTTGGGCCTTCTCAGCAAAGGAGCTGACTACCTCCTGAGCAGAAGGCTGCGAATGCCGCCAATTTGCTCGGTACCGACGACCTTTGCCGCTGATCCTGACATTGCTGGCATCTACAAGAATGCCGCCGAGGACGACCCGGAACAAACGCCTATGTGAAGGGTTCTCGATCCGGTCCAACCCGGCTAGGAGCTGCAGCACGGCTGTACCGACAGCGCGGCTAAAGAGCCAACGATCTCCGTCTCCCGGCTCAATGAATGTGGCAGGAAGCCCACTTGCCCATTCTGCCAAATTTCTGTCGTTAGTTCGGCGCTGCCTGAGGATCCTGCCAAGGTCTCGTGCAAGAGCCGTGGTGTCGTATTTGGTTAATTTAGCCTCAATCAGATCCGCCAAAAACGGATTCACCTCGATCGTGATTGGGTACACGCCCAAGAACTGAGAAGCTAATGCGGTCGTGCCAGAACCCCCAAACGGATCCAGGCACGTGCGAACAGGGATCGCGCTACTCTCAACGGCTCGATGGATCAGTTCAGGAGCGAAAGCCTCTTTGAACCGTCGCCAACTCTGGAACGGTAGTTCCGCAGAAAATGCATTCGTACCGTAACAGTGCAGATCACGAGCACCGGTCCAAATCTCGAAGATGCTCTGACCGCTACCCATTTATCCTCTTCGTTCGCGAGATCGTGTTGGATTATAGTGGCATATCAACATTCCTCGCCACGATCTGCACGTATGTATGTGCACTCCGGCGGTTGAGTATGCGCATGGTCCTGGGTCAGGGTCGCGTACACCGATCTGTTCACTCCGAAGCTGGGTTTCACTGCGAGAGCGATCTGTCGCTCAGACCCTGATGGCGCACCGCGATTTGGATGGACGAGTGCCCCGGTTACCATCGGCCTTGCGGCAGAGCTTCGCGTAGGTGTGCCGTAGATCGTGGCCGATTCCGTAACGGCGGCCCGGACCACTCACATGCTGAGACTTTCCCGAAGTTGGCGACCTTGTTGACGGCACGCAGGAACGGGCCTTCCTCGCTCCCGCCGGGCGGTCTGCTAGGCGTTAAGGCACTGCTTCACCTCTTGGCAGCTTATTGCGGCGGGAGCTGGACAGATGCTTTAAGTTTGATTACGTGTCAAGCGAGTTGGCTTCCATCGTCGGAAACGTGACAGCCCGCAACAGATGTTCTAGGGGCAACATCAACGAGATGAGGCGGTCAGCGTTCTATGGTTGCAAAAGGTGGCATTTGAGACCGTTCACGAGCGATGGCGCTACCGCCAAAACACTGCTTCGGGCGCTTGGCAGGAGCTGCATGTACAGCTGCAAATAGATGCCCAACACACCGGAGCCTCTCCCGCGCGGCTACAAATCGCGCGGTTCGAAGGGCAGTCTCTCATTGGTTCGGAGTCGATAGGCGGCACGTTCGAGTTTGCGTCTGCCCGGTATGAAGCCCTATCGTTCACTGAACGGTTTGCAGGATGGAGGGGACCAGCATCCGAGGTGGCCTGACTGCATGGTGCAGCCGACGGTGCACAACGGTGCAATTAGGGTGCTTTCAGGTGCTTTCGAGCGCCATCGGTGCTCCTGAAATCAACAAGTTACAAATGCGTTGAGTTTTCACACGGTGGAAGTCGTAGGTTCGAATCCTGCTGTGCCCACCATCAAATCAAAAACTTAGAGGCTGCTGGGCTACAACGCGAGTGTCCCTGAGCGGCTACTCCAATGGAAAGAGGTAGTCTCTCGGACTACCTCTTTCCATTGCATTCCTATCCGTTCATCGCGGTCGACGTGAGTCCTGTAGACCGGCACACGATTGGCACTCACGACTCCACGGTGCGTTCCGAAAGAGTCTTTGCCGCTGCCGCCGCGACACCTGGAATCAAAGCGCGGATGGGAGCGGATTGGCGACGCCCAATCGCATTGCGAGCAGCACGCTTCTGCGCCAAGGTGTCGGCGATTTCTGCTTCCATTTGGTTCCAGGTGCGGTCCCAAGAGGTTTGTGCAAGCTTGCGCCGCACCGCTTCCCTCCAGCCAGCAGTCTGGGGCAGCAGCGCAGCCGAGACCGCCTGTGCCATCGCCTCTGGCGTGTCCGCGATGCTCACCAGTCCCGCATCGCCGTACTCGCGAACGACGTCGCGGATCGATGTGGAGACGACGGGCTTGCCGGCGGCGAGATACTCCGGGGTCTTCGTCGGAGAGATGAATCGCGTCGACTCATTACGGGCAAACGGCAGCAGCGCGACATCCCACCCGGCCAGGTAGGACGGCAGCTCTTCGTATCGCTTGCCGCCCAGGTAGTGCAGGTTAGGTGCGGCAGGCAATGCGTTCGCATCGATCTTGACCACGGGTCCGATCAGAACGAAGTGCACGTGCGGCAGCAACGCGGTCGTTTTCCGCAGCAATTCCGTGTCGAGCCGCTCATCCAGCACACCATAGAAGCCCGCGCGCGGGTGCGGTATGGAAGCTTGATCCTCAGGCTCCTCACCCTTCGCCTGGATGGTTGTCGCAGAGGCGAAGTGAGCGTGATCGATCGAACTTGGGAAAGCGTGAACGTTGCTGTGCCGCTTGCGCTTGGCCTCGTACAGGCTGATGCCGCCCGTGAATACCACGTCGGCCGTGCGCAACAAGGCTTCTTCACGCAGGCGAAGCGCAGGCGGAGCTCCTTGAAAGAGGCTCAGCTCGTCCATGCAGTCGTACACCGTCACGGCAGGGCGCAGGGCGTGAGTGAACGCCGTTGCCATGGGGGTGTAATACCAGGTGATGTAGCTGGAGATGGCTGAGAACTGAAGGAACCGCTGCAACAGGCAAGCCTGAGCTTCTGCCGACTCTTTCTCGGTGAGATCGTTGCGCAGGTGCGGCCGCAGGACGGTGACGTTGTCCTCCAGCATGATCTCAAGGGCGAAGCGCGGAAGTCCGTCAGAACCTGCGTCCGAGACTTCCATAGGCATCAGGTTCGACTGCAGCGGCATAGCCTGTGCGGCATGGTGAATCGGCTCTTCCCAGTAAAAGACGCGGCGCGTGACCGCCGCCCGCCGTAGCAGGTGTTGCGGCCGCTGTGTTACGAACCGCCACCGAAGGTGGCTGAAACACAAGATGTCCAACTCCGGCGGGAGGTACGCTTCGTCGCCGGTCGAGCTCGAATAAGTATTCAATGAGGCCTGCCAGATGAGTTGAGGGTCCGCCGCTTGTGCGGAAGATGGCAGTTCGTGACGGACTCGTTACAACATTGGATGCAGACTGCCCGCCCGACAACCACTTGTGTCGGCAGGAAGCTTGCGCTGGGGCTGCTGGTGTCGGTTTTTGGCGATTTCTCAGCCGCTTTGACTCGGTTTTCGACCGCCGCTTGAGTCAGCGGAGAAGCAGCAGGGCGAGCGCACCGAACAAGACCACTCCGTTTATCAGCCAGAAGACATAGTCGCCGGGATGTCCGCTCTGCCATTCACGCAGCAGCGGAACACCACTCTCGGCGAAAGCGCCGATTCGAAGAGCACGTGGCAGTCGGAGCCGGAAAACGGAGGTGCATGCCAGTAGAAGGGCGCACAGGAGCGTGAGCGCTCCATGCACCGCTGCTTCGCCCACATGGGGATGGTTGTGCATCAACTGCGCAGTGCCGGCAGCCCTCGTGTAGACGGTGTGCAGATATGCCGGTTGTTCTGCCATCTGCCCTGCTGCTGCATCCAATGTCGGGCGCCAGCCTGACCACACGGTCAGGAATATCGCAGCCACAACGCAAAGGGCGGGTGCTGCCAGGTGATACCAGGTGACATGAGAGTCGATATCTTCGGGCAGTTCGCCAACGTCTGCGGCCTGGTCAGTCAGTGGTTCCGATCCCCACCCCAGAAAGACGTGAAGGCCCACGCGAAACACTGCGGCCGCGGTGAGCAGACCGCCAAGAGCAAAGAGCAGCGTGACGCCCGGAACAGCGCGGTCCTCTCCGGCAGCCGTTGCCGCGGCCTCCCCTAGGCTGGTAAGAAAGCCGGGAGCGGCAGCGAGGCCTGCCCCGCCGGCGAACCACAGCAGCGCCGCGAAGGGCAGGCTTCGGCCAGCCCCAAACAGCTCTCGTTCCCCGATTGCGCGACCCTTTCGCAACAGGATGCCGCTGCCGAAGAACAAACTGGCTTTGATCAGCGCGTGGCCGAGCAGGTAGGTGAAGAAGGCGGTGAGTGCAAGCGGTCCGCCCATAGCGAGCGCAAGCAGCATAAGTCCAGCGTGCGAGATCGTGGAGAACGCCAGCATGCGTTTGAGATGATGCTCGCCGTAGCACATCACCCCGCCCACCAAAATCGTGATCGCGGCCGCACCCACCAGCAGCATCTGCGTTGCACGTTCGTGGGAGGCCAGAGAACCTGCGAAAAGCACAATGTGCAGCCGAGCCACGGCGTATAGGCCCAACTCCACCATGATGCCCGAGAAGAGAACACACACCGGCGTCGGCGCCACGGCGTGCGCGTCAGGCAGCCAAAGGTGGAAGGGAACTATGGCCGCTTTGGTCAGGAAACCGCACGTAAGCAGTGTGAAGGCAAACAGCACCACGGGATCGTGCCGGGTTCCCAGAGCGAGACCGATCTGCGCCATGTTGAGCGCGCCCGTGATGCTGTACAGCAGCGCGATCCCGGTAAGCACCATGAACGCAGCGATGGTGTTTGTGACAGCGAAGTTGAACGAGCCCTGCAACGGTGCCGGTTCCGCCGTTTTCAAACCGCACAGTGCGAAGGCGGCAGTGCTCATCAGTTCATAGAAGACGAAGAGGTTGAACAGATCGGCGGTCAGCGAGAAGCCGCACATGGCCGCAAGGAAGATGAGCAGAAGCGGCTGCATGTGGTTGGCGCCGGAATCGATGCTTCGCCACGAAAACACGAGAGCGAGAAGCGTAAGAAACGCGGCGAGTGCGGCCAGGCTCACGCCGATAGGCTCAGCTACCAGGGCGATTCCCAGCACCATTGATCCGCGTGGGTACCAGTTGCACAGCCAGTAAACGATGGGATGGTGCAGCGCTGAAGCTAAAAGAAGCAGGCACGCGGTCAGCGTTCCCCCGGCAAACGCGATGCTCACGACATCGGTAGCCAGTCTGGGCAGCCACTTGCGGAGCGCACCCAGCAACGCCGCACCAACCAAGGGCAACGCAACAGGCAGAGCGGGAAGAGTGTGGCTCCAGTTCATCCGCGTACCGTGCGTAAATCGCTAGGCGAAACCGAACCAGACCGTTCGTGCGCTTTGATCACCATCGCCAGCAGCAGCGCGACCACAACGGCCTCGACCACCACGTCGGTCAACATCAATGCCTGGACCACCGGGTCCACCGTCAGCGTGTGAGGATCGATGTCGGAGAACACAGGTGCTGCTCCGCCCACGCGATATCCGATACCTAGCAACAGAACGTAAGTAGAGCTCTGCAGGATCGCGAGACATACCACCGCGTGTACCAGGTGGCGGCTGGTGATGATGCCCCACAGACCGCAGCAGAAAAGCCAGCCGGCAACCAGGAAAGGCCATGCATGAAGAATGTGAGGCATCGTCAACTCTCCGGCACCTCGCCCGTGATGATCTCTTCCAGGTAGGCGTAGATCACCATCAGGAACGAACACGTCACTTCCACCCCGACCGTGACGCTGATGAGGGCGATCGTGCCGGATGAGAAAACGTCGCCGGTCACGCCCAAAGGGAGAACATTTGTCAGCAGTGGAGCGCCCATCAGCAGCGGCACCAGGCCTATGACGGCGTATCCCCCTGCTCCGATCGCCTCAATGACTTCCGCCGCGGCGTGCGACGTAATGCGCCGGAATGCCGCTGTGTTTTCGCATAGATAGAGCAACACAGGTGCCGTGGCCAGGATGACCCCGGCTTGGAATCCCCCGCCTGGTGTCAACTGTCCGTGCAGCCCGATGTACATCCCAAACAGAATCGTCACAAGCAGGGCCGGTAGCGTGGTCAGCCGAGCGGCGGAACTAAGCGGAGGCGTATCTACCACCCGTCCTGCCGGTTTGACAGCAGTTTGAGTTTCGCGCCGCAGAAGCATGGCGACACCAAGAACAGCGGTGAACAGAATGAACTCTTCGCCCAGCGTGTCAAATGCCCGGTAATCATAGTTGATCGCGTTCACCACATCGGTCGCATGTCGTTCGTACACTGCCAAGCGCGCGATGGTATCGCCATAGGGTCCGCGGTACGCGCCCCACGGGGGCAAGTTATGCACCGAGTAGGCATAGAGCGCGGCAAAACCGGCGAGAGGCAGAAAGACCCAGCGGGCGCGTGTGCGATCAGTCATGCGCGTCGCCCTCGCCAGGAGATTGTTGAGCCAGTTTGCGGAACCGCATCCGAGAGATGGCCAGCATGATCATAAGCGGCAAGGCGACCGCGCCGACAACGATCTGCGACAGTGCCACGTCGGGTGCCTGGAAGTAGAAAAAGGTCAGCGCCATGACGATGCCAAAGAATCCCAGCGCAACGACCTGTTCCGTGACGTCGCGGGTGCGCACTACGCCCCAGCCCGTAATCGCGACCAGCAGCAGCAGAGCTGCACCAAACCATGTCATCGACCAGGCTCCTCTTCCGCTCCAGCCCGCACCCACTCGAAGTCATCGCCGTCACGCGGTTCCCAATGGCCGAGTTCGCGGGCGCGAAATGCGCGTGCGCTGGCGTGCATGCCCACGGAGTTCAAAGCGACCATGATGAGTGCGATCAGGCCCATCTTCCATCCGGCTAGGGTATTGCCCTTGGCCACAAATACCGCTGCTGTGAGGGCAAGGCTGCCCACGACTGCTGGGATCGTGATGAAGTGCAGCGCCTGTGTCGCGTCGCGCATGCGCCACATGCCGATAACGCCGAGCCAGCAGGCGATTACTACGGTGGTCAGCAGCACCGCTTGCGCAATGTATGAAGCCGTCACAGGTGCTTTCCTATAAACCGCACGAAGACGAAGGTTCCGCCAAAGGACATGATCATGAGCGCCAATGGTAGGTCCATGAAGGAAGGCCGGTCGAAGCCGATGGTGAACAACACCATGGCAAAGATGGCGAGAAAGGCGGCCATTTCCATGCCGACCAGGCGGCGCTCTACCGGTCCGCGCAAGCACATGTCAGCGCATGGGAATAACCCAGCGCTGACCGCCGCACCTGCAATCAGCCATACGTTCATTGCTGCTCCGCCTTCTGCTGACGCTGGGCAGCGGCGTCCCCGGGATTGTCCTCACGGGTGCCCACCTCGGCTCCCAGTTGCTTCGTCATGCGCGGCACCGAACTGCGTTGAATCTGGTGAAACAGCATACGGCTCTGCTGGTGGTCCACTCCTAGAACGATGAAGTTGGGAGCAATGCTGGTATACGCAGTCGCGAGTGCCCGCCGTGTGACCAGCAAGGGATCCTCTTTGGCGGTGCGAAATCCGCAGACGCGAAAGATCGATTCAGCACGATGCCCGGCCAGATCTTTCAGCAGGACCACCGTGATCTCGACGATGCCGCTGACCACGTACCACGGCGTGCGCCACAGGGCGAGGGCATCGCTCCAGCGAAGATCGAAGGTCTGCGACTGTTCCCGGTACACGACTATCAGCAGACTGAGAGTGCAGGCGATGCTGAAGGCGCCAGCCACCCATTCATGAGCCTGCTTTGAGCCGGTAAACAGCATCCACAGCGCGAGGACAAGGACCAGCGCGGATGCAAACACGAGCGGCCCTCGCCCGGATCGCGTCGCGTGGCTGAACTTGACTGCATTCACAATGGCAACAGAGACGTGCAATTGAGCGAAAAAGGATGCTTGCGATCTCGTGCCGGAAGACGACAGGACTTTCAAGTGTTAGGGGATGACTTCCGACTCTCAACGCAGACAAACAGTGAAGCTGCCGCAGACATCGCGGCAGCTTCACTGTTTGTTAGTTTCCTACCCACAATGGAGCAGACGAGCCCGACTTACTGCGCGTTTGTCGACGTAGTCGGCACAGACGTGTGCTTCAAAGTGTCGAACAGGGGCGTCGCGGGGACCACCGACGGGCCGGTCTTCGCCGCTGATACAGCAACGATGCGGATGTCGGGATTGTTCGGCAGTGTCAACGTTGTCGCGCCCGGCGGCAGTTCCAGCGTGTACGCGAACAGATAGCTGTAGGCATACGGCTGGTTGAGACCGGTAGCGGTGTGGTGGTGCGACGCAAACCACGCGACCTCAGCCGGCTTCACGAAGCCCTCCCGCAGGCCAAGGTAGTCTCCCGGGTTCTCCGGTGAAGGCTCAGACCGTTCGGCAGCGCGCAGATCCTTGGGCGGCCATGGCTGGTGATGCGCAGAACTTGCCCAGTCCACTGGCGTGCCTTTTGGCTTCCAAAGGCGCGTGTCCCACTGACCCAGAAATCCGCCCCAGTCTTCTACTGTTACGTTCGCTGCTAGGTTCCCGACTTTGAAGCTGGCTGCCTGGTCGCCGCGGCTGCTCGCGGCCAGGACATACACGCGATCGAAGCTGCCGGACGGGAGCGCAATCGTCTGCCCATGCGCGGTGACTGCGTCGGGCGTACCGGTTGCGGCCTGCGCCAGCGTGAAGTTCACGCCGTGGAAGCTGAGCCGCTCCGGCAGCATCTCCGCCGGGTATGCATCGCCCTTACCGTCGAACCCTCCAGCCGGAGTGGGCGTGTCGTCGTTGGTTGCAATCGCCGTGTCATAGGTGAGCGTTGCCGGTTGCGATGCTACCGCCGGAACAGATACTGGAGCTCCGCCCAGCTTGAACGCAAACGTCTTCGGCTCGAAGCCCTTCAGCGAGGTGGTAAGTGCACCTCCATTCAGAGCTACAGCCGGTGCGCCCTCCAGCGGCAGCTCCTGCGCGTTGATCTCGCGCGCTGCCGTGATCGCGCCGGGTAGAGTCACTCGGACATCGTTCGCCGGCTTGCCGTCCATCTCGACAAAGCGAACTACCAACTCGTCCGAGATCTCAGACTTCTTCAACGCAAACACGCGCACGCGCGGATTGTTCACCTTCAGCAATGAGATCTGCTTGCCGAGACGTCCGGTGTGAGACGTGGTTGTGAAGGCGCGCAGCGGATCGTTGAGGCGGTAGCCTTCCCAATCCGTTTGCCCCGCGCGCCAGTCGCCACGATGCCCGGTGATGCCGTAGCGGATCTCGTGGTGACCCCAGTCCTGGTTCGCCTGATCGCTGTAGCCCACGTGCGGCGCAATGCCCGGCGTGCGCAGCAGCGTCAATCGCAGCGTGTTGTCGTTCGGCTTGTCTGAGGCGTTCTTGTCGTCGGTGAGGATCGTGGCACCGAAACCGCCGGATGCATCCGTCAGGTCGATCCACTTATGCGAGACGACCTCGAACTGCCGCTCCATCGCGTTGGGCCGAGTGACCACGCCCACATCTTCGTTGTAGGTCGCATTTGGATTGCTGCTCTTCAGCGGAAACGCAACCTTCAGGTTCTCCGCCTTGCCGTGCCAGTCAATGCTGTTTGCGAACTCCAGTCGATTGCCGGCACTCCCCGCAGCCAGGCTCACGGTCTGCACATACGTTCCACCTTCGCCCGCACGGGAGATCTCAAGCGTAACGCGAACCGGACCGTCTTCCTTGATGCGGATCTGCGCAGGTCCGCCGACCACGGTACGGGGCTTGGCCTCGACCTGGTCGAAGTCCATGTTCCACGCCGGCCACTGCTTGGGTGTGTCCGTTGTGAGTTGCAGTTGGACCGGAGCAGAGAGCAGTTCGAAGTTGAGCTGCTTGTCGAAGATGCTGCTCACATCGCCGTCTGCGTTCACCTGCACACGGTAGCGCGCGTTTTCCAGCGAATTGGCGGATACCTTCAGCTCGCCCTTTGCTTTCTCTTTGCCGTTCGGAATGAGGTGGTACACGGCGTATCCAACGGAGGGAACCCGGGCCACGAACAGCACTTGATTCCCGCTGACCTGCGCGGGCACCTGCTCGCCATTGGGACCGCGGGCGGCGATGCTCTTCGCGCCAGCCAGCGATGCCGGTAGCGCCATGCTGACCACGTCTTCGCGATCGATGTTCAGGTTGTTGTACAGCACGACGGGAACGCCCTGGCCCGCAGTGTCCAGCGCCGCCGCAACGCTCTGGGTCGCGCTGGTGAAGATGCCTGCGAACTGGTTGGCAGTCAGCACGTCGTCGTTCCAGGCGTACTCATACGCCAACGGCGTAGCGGTGCCCGCTGCCGTGTCGTGGAAGTGACCTCCCAGCGCAAGCGTCCAGGCATTGGTCAGCCGCTCCTGCGGATAGGGCAGACCTCCCATCCACGCGGCAGCGACAGAGGCTTTCTCCGACGCATCGGCGAGCCGCTCGTTCATCAGCACCCACCGCTTGTGATACGCCTGCGAAGTCAGCGAACCAGCGGAGTGGTTGATCAACTCCAAGTCGCCCTGGACGGTCGGGAAGCGATCCGTGTCACTCGGCGGGATGTCGCGGAAGAGCTGATCCGCCGTGGCCTCAATGACGGTGACCGGTCCCTGACCCACACGCACTGGCTGCCCGGGTGCGGGCTGAGCCGCTTTCATGAAGTCAGGCAGCGGCGGTGTAGGCAGCACAGTGGTGCTCTTGGTCACGATCGCTTCCAACAGCTTTACGGTTGACTCCTGGGTAGCGCCGCCGATGTCGCCGGTACCCACGTAGTGATAGTCCGCGTAGATGCCCGAGACCTTGCCATCCAGCGCAATGCGTTCCACCCAGTTTGGCTCCTGCCGTTCGCGCTGGCTCAGCCGGTTATAGATGCGCAACTGCTGCGGTGTGAGCTTTGCGACTTCTGCAGCCGGCAACTGGGGTGCGGGCCGAGGCTCCGTCACGCTGCTTATGTCGGTGTAAGTATTTCCGCCGTACGTTCCGGGGTTCAGAGCGGCGATCACAAACGAGCCATCGGGGCCAATCCACTTGCCGACATTGAACGGGATCCCTTCAGGAGTCTTCTCCGGCGAGTCCGGTCCACCGACCTTCGGAGCAGGCTGCCATTCCGCGTTCAGCTTCTGTGTCGAGAAGCCCTTCACTCCGGCATGGTGCAGGATGGTCGGCAGGGAGGCGGGAAACCCGAAGCAATCGGGGATCATGTACTCGTCGCTTGCCTTGCCGAAGTCATGTCGGAAGTAAGTGTTGCCATAGAGCACCTGGCGGAAGAGCCCTTCTGCGGAGGGCAAGTTCACATCGCCTTCTTCCACCGAGGAACCGGCAGGGTACCAACGCCCGGCAGCGATGTAGCCCTTCATGCGAGCGTAGTCGTCCGGGAAGTATTCCTTCATCAGCCGGTACCGGTTCGAACCCGTCCAGTTGAAGACGTAGTGCGGGTACTTGTCGATGTAGTCGAAATTCACCCGCATGGTCTTCAGCAGGTACTCGCTTATCACCTGCGGAAACTCCCAACGCCACTGCGTGTCCAAGTGCGCATACGGCACCACGTAGAGCGTTGGCACCTTCGTGATGTCCGGCGCTTTGGACGTTTGCGCCACGCTGGTTGCGGACGTAGATACCGCAGCCAGCGCAAGGGTGCCTAGCTGGAGTTTGCGTGCAGAAAAGCGGAAGGGCATTGTGCAGATCTCCGAATCATTTGATCGAGGCAAGGAAGGTGCGAAAAGGGTTCCACCCCGGCCGGAGCGGAACCCTTTCGCCTAAGCGAACTGCGCTGCGCCTAGAAAGCGTAACGCAGGCTGAATTGGAACTGCCGGTCCGCGGCATAGGTGCCGCCCTTGGTCTTGCTTTGACCAAACGTGCTGGAGGTGTAACCGGTGTCCGGGTTGTCGGGGGTGGGATGGTTTGCGATGTTGAATGCCTCAGCACGGAAGACAAGCGTCTGGCTTTCGTGGCCGGGGATAATGGGGAAGGTCTTATTCAGCGCTGCGTTGTAGCTTTGGAAGCCAGGACCGTAGATGATGTTGCGGTTGCCGCGTGGCGCAAACCGCCCGGCATACAGGTTTGTGAGCGCCGCGTTTGAACGGCTTCCGTTCAGGGTCGGGTAGGCTCCAATGTCGAACCAGGTAGACGTGCCTGTCTGCCCAGCAAACGACTTGAACGACTGCATACCGCGAATCAAAGGAACCAACTGGTTCCCCGACCCCGGTCCGACACCCGCAAAGTCTGTTGACGTGGAGACGTTGAGAGGCGCTCCCGTTTGCCCCTGCAGCGTGCTAGACACCTGCCAGCGGCCCAGCACCGCGCGAGCGAACCCGTTGCTGGATCGGCTGAACTGGTCGATGTTGTAGACCACGTTTGCGACGAAAACATGGCGCCGGTCGAAGTCGCTGGGTCCGTAGTAGATGTTTTTGTCAAACGTGTTGGGCAGGATAGTGCCATTGCTGGAGCCGAAGTCGGTGCTCTTCGACCACGTATACGCAACGCCAAAGAGCAGGCCATTCTGCAACCTGCGCCGCAGATTTACCTGAAGCGAGTTATAGAAGGACGCGCCGCCGTTGGTGGATTGGTTGATGTTCGAAAAGCCCTTGTACGGCCGCAGGTAATCCTGCTGACGAATCGTTGGATTTGCCTGCAGCGTACCCGGCTGCAACTGGTTGATGTTCAGCAGTTCTTCCAGGTGAACGCCGCGCCGTCCGGCATACGCCATCGTCAGCACGCCCAGCTTCTGGAACTCCTGCTCCACGGTGGCGTTCCAGTTGTAAGCGTTCGGGCTGGGATAGTTGTAGGCCTGAGAGGAATAGTTGAAGGGAAACAGGTTGCTGCCAACACCGCCCGGCTGGTCCGCCCCACCGAGGCTGACCGTAGACGAAGGCTGGAACGGCGCGTTTCCACCGGTGAAGACGTTATCCGTAATGCCAAGCCGCTGCGTATACCGTCCGCCACCCGCGCGTAGAACCAGGCCGGAACGCACCTGATACGTCAGTCCGAGACGCGGCTGGATATCCGTCTTGATGGTCGGTGAATAGTTCCTGTCATATCCGCGGAACAGGAACGAGTAACCATTGGCGAGAATGTCGGAGGCAACATGCCCTTGTGCGATGGAAGGAAAGCCGCTGCCCGGAATGACCACGCCGTTGTAACGGCTCTGGTCTCCGTTCGGCGTCGTCACCACATCGGTGTTCGGATTCACGATTGCGGCGATCGACGGATTGTAGTTAGAAGGACTAAAGACCGACTGGTTGCCCCACTTGGCGTAGTACGGGTTGTACCAGCTATAGCGAATACCTGCTTCGACCACCAGCTTCGGCGTCGCGCGCCACGTGTCCTGCACAAAGCCTTCGTACATCGTGCTGCGGTAAAGGGTGTACGAACGCTGGCCGATCTCACCATAGGTGTCGAAGAGGCCGAGCGCTGTGTTGGCCACAGCGACGCCGCTGGTTCCTACAGAAGACGTGTTGGCCAGACCGCGTGAATCGCTGAAGACGAACTTGCCGTTCTGGTTGTTCGTGGAACCCGGCGTGTTCGACACCGTGATCTGGTCGAAGTTATTTTCGCCCGAGTACTCGAAGTTGAAGCCGGCCTTCAGCGTGTGATTGCCGAGCACCTTCGTTATGTTGTCGGCAGCGTTGTAGACGATGCCGCCGGAACGTGACGGGTAAGGGCCACCATCAAGCAATGTGAAGTTGGCGATCTGTACTGTCGGGATCTTATTGGGCAGCGTCTTTGTTGAGGCGGAATACAAGTACGGGTAGTTAATCCCGTAGTTCGTCCGGTTGTATCGGCCACTCGACGTGTCGATATTGATGGTGACGTGGTCGGACGCGCCGGAGACGATCACTTCATTGACCAGGGTCGGTGAAGCGCTCCAGGTGTAGTGGATGACGCCAATCTGATTCGGTCGGTTGAAGATACGCGGGTTGCGGTTGAAATTGCCGTAGTGCGGTTCCAGGTCGTTGTAGTTGTAGTTCAGCACCGTGAAGCGAATCCGGTGGGCGTCCGCCGGGATGTAGTCGATGACGTAGGTGTCCTTGCGCTGACGCTCGATGTATGGAGCAGATTCGAACCAGTTGTAGTTGGCACCCGCCGCGTTCGGAGCAGGGAACGCATTCAGCAGGCCGAGGCCGTTGGCGCTCTGATCGCCCGCAGGGATGATGTTGCCCTGATAGGGTTGGCGGGTAGTTGGGTTATAGATCTGCTGGACGCCGTTGTAGAAGATGTTGGGTCCGAGCAGTTCGCTGAAGTTGCCCTGGCGCATCAGCGTGGTCGGCACCTTCTGGAAGACGGTGTCGTCATGGTTGTACCGCAGATACTCCTGCCCGAACAGGAAGAACAGGTGGGTACGGCTCTTGTTGAAGCCTGGAAAGGTTACAGGGCCGTTGAAGTTGTAGCCGAACTGGTTGTACACGAAACCCGGTGGGCGCGAGCGCACCCGGAGTGAGTTCGACGGCAGCTTGCGTTGCCACGTGTTCGCATTGAAGAAGGTGTTGCGCAGGAACTCAAAAGCGGAACCGTGGAAGGAGCTGGTACCGCTTCTCGGCACGATGCGGACCTGGCCGCCATCGCTGCGGCCGTACTCTGCCGGATAGCTATTTGTCAGGATCTGGACCTGCCCGGTCGAGTCCACATCGGCCACGCCTACGCTTGTGCCGTTCGAGCGGGTACGGACGGCGGGTGCGCCGTCCAAGGTGATCAGGCTCTCCTGCGAGCGGGCACCACCGATGTTGATGCCGTTATCCAGACCGAACGACAGGGCTGCCATCGGCGAGTTGCGCACCACGCCCGGTTCAAGCTGCGAGAGGTAGAGCGGATTGCGGCCGTTGAGCTGGATACTCCTGACCTGCTCCTGGGTCACAAGCTGACCGACAGTTGCGCTCTCGGTCTGTACCGTGTTCGCATCCGACTGCACCTCCACCACCGCGGAGGTCTCGCCCACCTTCAGCGAAGCGTCGATTTTGCGGCCAATGCTTGGGTCCACGTGCACGTTCTGAATGTCGTAACTTTGGAAGCCCGATGCCTCCACGTGAACCGTGTAGTCACCCGATGGGATGTTCGGAACGGTGTAGCCGCCACTCTCATTACTGGTGACGGTATTTACGGCTTTGGTCGCGTTGTTCGTGACCGTGATCCTGGCGTTTGGCAGTGCGGCGCCGGATGCGTCCGACACAGTTCCGGAAAGCGAAGAGCTGTCCGATTGACTGACAGCAGCGTAGGGAAGGCTGAGCGTGAAGGTAGTAGCCGCGATAGCCGCTACAAGGGTTCTGGTGCGAAACATGGAGCCTCCGAAAAACTACTTCATGCAACCGGGTGAATGGCCTGAAAACGATTCCAGAGATGTTTGAACGGAACCCTTGTAGCGGTCGCCCTTCGACCATGTCAAGTGAAGTTTCGGAGACCGTGAGGCTGCATTCGATTTCTCGCCAGGCAATCGGTTTCTGGCCGTCAGTGGCCTACCCAGAGCCCAATCCAAAGGAGGATGGGTCTCTTCTATGACCGCAAGTCGAAGGGGTTGAGTCCGTACCGATTGCTCAGCGTCCAAGGGCATTCACCGACGCGGGGAAAGTCTGAGTACCGAGTCAACAACTTCGTGCGGGAACAAGCAGCGAAGCAACCAAGACGCTGATTGCGAAACGCTCTTCATGCAGCCGGGGCAACAGCGCGGCGGACTGAGTGATCGGCCAATCGCACGGACAAGCAACGAGCTCGTATCAACGCGCGCAGCCCTCAGCCGCGCGCGTTGACAAGCCACACTCTCACGACAACACTCGATGTGTGGCCACAGAGTCGCCAGCACACGCCGCGAACATGGGTGATCTCTCCGCCAGGGTGCCTCCGCATGATCGCGGCCTCCTGATCATTGCGATCTTCAAGCTCAGCAAGGCGGTTTTTTTCGTCGCCATTGCGGCTGGCGCCATGCACTTCATCCATCACGATCTGGGGCAGGCCTTGGATCGGCTGGTCACGATCCTCAACCTGGACACAGAGAACCGCTTCGTCTCCCTCGTGCTAGGCAAGGCAGATCTGGTCACGCACCACCGCATCCGGCAGTTCAGCATGCTCAGTGTCGGCTACGCCTTCCTGTGCCTTGTTGAGGGCTATGGGCTGATCCGGAAACGGGTGTGGGCAGAGTACTTCACTCTCTGGTTGAGTACGGCGTTCGTTCCCTGGGAGTTGTGGGAGTTGTTGCGCCACCCGCAGTGGTGGCGACTCGCTGTGCCCCTGGTCAACCTGATGATCGTGGCATACCTGGTCTGGTTGCTGCGCCGCAAGCGGCAGCGTGGCGCTGTGTAGGCGCCTGCCCCGCCTTCCAGCAGCCGCAGAGACAACCGATACCAAATCGGAACGGATTGGCACCTTCATCTGAGGCATTCCCTAAAAGGTGTACACAATCCCTTGTGTATTACGGCCGTTAGGCCCTACTTGTGGCGTTTTCCACATAAAGCGCTATTGTGTCCACATTTCCAATCCCTTTGTCCTTGCTTGGTGCGGTGAAAAGGGTAATGATGTGGCTGTTGGTGGAGTGAAGTGGAGCAAAAGGGAGAGGGCAGACCCTAAAACCTCCATCTCAGGCCACGAGAAAGCGAATGCGCTAACCGGCGCTCGCTGGGAGTCGGAATCGGATGTTTCGCGGGAACCATCCAGCGCGCGTGGACGAGAAGGGCCGCCTAAAGCTGCCCGCGGAGTTCAAGCGTCGTGTGGATGAGGCATACGGCCCGCAGTTTTACGTAACAAGCAAGGACGGCAAGCGGGCCGAGATCTACCCGCTGCGTGAATGGGAAAAAGTCGAGGAGAAGCTGGCGGGCATTCCCAGCATGAACCCCTCGAAAAAGAAGTTCCTGGACGTGACGAACTATTACGGCCAGATGGCGGAGCTGGACGCGCAGGGCCGGCTCACCTTGCCCCAACTGCTGCGAGACAGCGCACGGGTCACCGCTGAAGTGGTGGTGCTTGGAGCGCAGACCTATCTGGAAGTCGTGAACCACGACGACTTTAAGGCGAAGCTGGAAGCCGAACCGCTGAACGAAGCCGATCTGGCGGCGTTGGCCGACCTCGGACTGTAACGATTGGAAGTTTGCCCCCAGGGGCTTGCATGGAGGCGGAGAGTGGCGGATCCGCAGCATGTACCGGTTCTTCCTCAACAGGTGTTGGACCTTCTGGATGTGAGGCCGGGCGGCGTCTATGTGGACGCGACGCTCGGGCTGGCCGGGCACGCGAGTGCCGTGTTGCGGCGACTGGGAGCGGAGGGCACGCTGATCGCGTTCGATCGCGACCCTCAAGCAATGGCGATCGCGAAACAACGAATCGATGCGCTGCGCGAGGAGCTGGGTGCCGCGATGCCGCAGGTGCGGTTTGTAGAACGAGCCTTCTCGGTCGCAGCGGAAGAGATCGCCCCCGGTAGCCTCGATGGACTGTTAGCCGACTTTGGCGTCAGCAGTCTGCAACTGGACGAAGCTCACAGAGGATTTAGTTTTCGGCAGGATGCTTCCTTGGATATGCGCATGGATACGCGCAGCGGAGTTACTGCCGGTCAAGTGGTAAATCAGATGGACGAGGAAGAGCTCGCCGATCTGATTTACGAATTCGGAGAGGAAAGGAGGTCGCGGAGAATCGCCAGAGCCATTGTCAGGGCACGGCCGATACATACTACGGCGGAGTTAGCCAAGGTGGTGTCGGCCGCTGCCCCAGCAATGAAAGGCGACAAGTTACACCCCGCGACACTTACGTTTCAGGCCCTCCGAATTTACGTGAACGATGAGCTTGGAGAGATCCGGTCGCTGCTGCATAGCGCGCCATCTCTGCTGAAACGCGGCGGTCGGCTGGTGCTGATCAGCTTCCATTCCCTAGAGGATCGCCAGGTCAAAGATGCCTTGCGCGACGGTGCAAAGAGCGGCATCTGGGAGGTTCTAACACGCAAGCCGGTGATTGCCGATGAAAGCGAGCAACGGCGCAATCCAAGATCGCGAAGCGCGAAGTTACGAGCGGCGATCCGGATCGACTCGCACAAGGAAGTAAAGATACCGCCAGAGGGCGGTAGCCGTCGAGGAAGAAGATAGCTGTGGATAATCGGTGGATTTGTAGGATAACTTGCCGCACCGGACGAGCCAGTTCGAAGTACCGGATTGAGAAAGATCGAGCCTGTAACACAGGCGTGCTAATACCAGAGACGCCTGCAGCAGGATTGGTGCACCAAAGATTTCGTGTTCTGGCGCAGGAATCAACAGAGGTTCCGGCGTGTAACGAAGGAGAAGGACGATGGAACAGGTAATGACGGCAGCGGGCATAGCAAGCCGGGCGCAGCGCGAACGCGCCGAGTCATTCCGCGATCACAACCGCGCCGTGTTTGACGCGCAGCGCCGCGCGCGTCGTGGTCCCACGCCGGAAATCTTCTTCACCAAGCATCTGGATAACACCCGGTTGGTCAAGGCGGATGATCCGGAGCGCCGCAAGGAAGTGCGCTCCTTCACCATTGCCATGACGATCCTGTTCTTGCTGACCATGACCTATGTGTGGCAGCACTTCTCTTCGATCGAGCTGGGCTACTCCATCGAAGCGCAGAAGATTCAGGTCGATCATCTGCGCGAGGAGAACCGCCAGTTGCGTCTTACTGAAGCGCAGCTCGCCGACCCTGACCGCATCGATCGCATCGCGAAGCAGCTTGGTCTTGACATGCCGCAGCCAGGCCAGGTGATCCGTCCAGAGCTCACCTATACGGGTGGCGAGGGCGTACTCGCCGAGGCGAAGGTGCCGGCGCAGTTGAGCCGGTAACCTACAGCACTGCTCCTTGTTCCAGGCGCGAACCTGTAAAGGTTCGCGCTTCTCTCATAGTTCCGAATCGGAGCTTTCTCTTACCGGGCGGGCCACCATAAGCTGGTGGCACCTTTCCGCGTTCCGGAGCTTCCACCCATGCAGACGCAGTCCCGCCAGCCACTCACCGCGCCCATCCGTCGCAAACGCTTTGCGCAGGTCGCAGTGTTCTTCATGGCGTGGATCGCGATCATCTGCGGCCGTCTGGTCTGGATCCAACTGGTCAAGCATCACGACTGGGTAGAGCGCGCAGCCAAGCAGCAGCAGCGCACATTTGAAGTCGCGCCTCGCCGCGGCGTGCTGTATGACCGCAACCTCCGCGAGCTCGCGGTGACCGTACTCGCCGAATCGGTCTACGCGGTTCCAAGCGAACTGGGCGACAACCGCGAGAATGTGGCCGACATCATCTCCGGCATCGTTCACGTGGACCCGACCGACACTTTCACGGCTCGCGGTTCCATCCTGGCCCGCCTGAATGCGTCGCGCAACTTTGCCTGGATCGCCCGCAAGCTGACGCCCGAGCAGGTGCAGCGCATTCGCGAACTGAACCTGAAGGGCGTGTACCTACAGAAGGAATACAAGCGTTTCTATCCGAATAGCGACCTGGCGTCGCAAACGCTTGGATATGTCGGGATGGACGACACCGGCCTGGGCGGCCTGGAGCGCGAGTTCGAGGACGAACTGCACGGCGCACCCGGCCATGTGCTGACCGCAGTCGATGCCAAGCGCCACGCTCTCGGATCCGAAGAGCGCGAGCCTCTGCCCGGTGAGAATCTGGTGCTCACCATCGACACCAACATCCAGCACATTGCAGAGCGCGCGCTGGATGCGCAAATGGAGAAGATGAAGGCCGCACACGGCACCGTAGTCGTGCAGGATCCGCACACAGGCCAGATCCTCGCGCTCGCCATCGCCCCTCGCTACAACCCGAACGATCTGAAGCACCAGGATCCGTCGATCCTGAAGAACCTTGCAGTGAGCGACGTCTACGAGCCAGGCAGCACCTTCAAGCTGCTTACCTATGCCTCTGCGATTGATGGCGCGGGCGTGCAGCCGACCGACATCGTGGATTGCCAGGGCGGTGCCTTCACTCTGTTCGGTCGCACCCTGCACGATGATAAGTCTGACCACTTCGGCCGCGTCACGGTGAAGTATGCTCTCGAGCACTCCAGCGACGTTGGCGCGGCAAAAATGGCGCTGAAGCTTGGCAATCAGCGCTTCTACGATTACATCCGTTCGTTCGGTTTCGGCGATCGTTCCGGTATTGAGCTTCCGAGCGAAACCCGTGGTCTTTTGCGTCCGCCGAAGAAGTGGGACGCGCCCAGCATCCTGTCCATCTCCATCGGGCAGGAGGTGGGCGTTACGCCGATCCAACTCGTCACCATGGTGTCGACCATTGCGAATGGTGGGACCTATCTGCCGCCGCACGTTCTGCTGAACGCTAGTGATTATGTGAAGGGTGATCCGCGGCTGCAGCCTGCGGCGTTTCATCCCACCACGTCGTTGCCGGCGAAGCTGCCGGACGGAGCACACCGCGTCATCAGTGAGCTGACGGCCGCCAAGATGCGCGACATCATGGAAGGCGTCGTCGTGGAGGGAACCGGTAAGAAGGCCGCGCTGAACGGCTACAGCGCAGGCGGCAAGACCGGTACCGCGAACAAGGTCGATCCCGTTACGCACACGTACTCCCATACCAAGCTGGTCGCCAGCTTTGCCGGGATCGCTCCCGTGAACAATCCTGCGATCTCGATCGCAGTCGTCATCGACACGCCCACAGTCGGCTCGCGCTACGGTGCGGAAACGAGTGCGCCGGTATTCCAGCAGGTCGCGCAAGAGGTGCTGGAGTACCTTGGCGTGCCCCACGACCGCCCGCTCCATCCGGTGAAGCCGGGCGATGAGCCGGCGCATCCCGCGGCAGAACTTGCGGAAGACGCACCCTCGGAAGAGACCGGCGATCTGGCTGCACTCTTTGCGGAAGCGAACGCGTTACCCGCTGACGATCCGTTGCATGGAGACCAGACTGCAACCGCGAAGCCCGTTCAGACCGCGCAGGTTGTAAGTACACCAACCTCGTCCAGCAAGGCAGCCGCAATCTTTGCGGCCTTGCCGGACAAGATCATGCAGGCATTCCGCGAGCACGGCGGATCGTCGTTTATGCCGGAGGAAGCGAACGTCCGTCCCATGCCGAAGCCGCAGCCTTCCACCACGGTTCGCTCCGATGGCGCTGTCGTCGTGGATGCGAGTCGCAAGGTTGCCGTACCGGTGTTTGATGGAAGCGCTCTGCGCACCGTGATTGAAAAGGCAGGCGTAGCAGGCCTGCGTGTTCAGCCTGTCGGCAGCGGTCTGGCGCGCGAACAGATGCCCGCTGCCGGAACCATGGTCCCTGTGGGAACGGAAGTCGTGGTGCGCTTCGGACGATGATGACCGCTCCCGCAGCGTGGCTGGTCGTTGTTGTGGGAGCGCTGGTTGGCGTCCTGGTCGGCCTGACTGGAACCAGTGGCGCCTTCATCATCCCCACGCTGGTCTACGTCTTTGGCTTGACCCAGCTTCGTGCGCAGGGAACGTCACTCT
This sequence comes from Terriglobus aquaticus, assembly GCF_025685415.1. Classification (NCBI taxonomy): domain Bacteria; kingdom Pseudomonadati; phylum Acidobacteriota; class Terriglobia; order Terriglobales; family Acidobacteriaceae; genus Terriglobus; species Terriglobus aquaticus. The sequence goes on along the minus strand of NZ_JAGSYB010000001.1, from coordinate 1,832,682 downwards.
TCATCGCGCTGATCCCGCTTTGGATCGCTCCGCTGTGGAGCTATGCCCGCGCCGGGAATGTGAACTGGCGGCTCGGCGCGACCCTGGCGATCGGTCTCGCGATGGGCGCGTTCGTCGGTGGACGGTTTGCCCAACATCTGCCGCAGACGTTGCTGCGCCGTGGGTTCGCGGTCGTTCTGCTCATCATGGCAGCCCGCATGATGCTGCAGAAATGAGCCCGCTTACTTCTTGCAGCGATAAAGCGTTCCATCCTCGCTGACGCACACTTCGGACGTTCCCTTGCCAGCCAACGAGTTCACGCGGACCGTTCCCAGCCGTGCGGCAGACGGCGTTTCGATCGCGACGTCCTGGTTAGCTCCATGGTGACGATCCACGATCAGTTCCACTGTGCCGAGGAACTCAAACGGCCCCGTGTCTCCGGGAGGTGGGGTCACGTTGACCTGGAGGCGGCCACTCGCATTCAGACTTAGCCGAAACGATGTGGCACCCACCTGCACCACCGGATGCAGGTTGCTCACCAGGAATTCGTGCGCGACCTTGGGCGTGCCGTCACCCGCCATCCAGTGCCCGGTCAGTCTCGCCGACCACGCCGCCCCCGCAGGATGATCCAGGAGGCCGATGACGGTCGGACCAGCTGGGCCGACCCGCCACCCACCCGGCACAATCTCTACAGGTTCACCATCGGGCGCGTTCATCGTCCGCACTGCCGTGGGCATGCCTGTGCTGTAGGTACCGCCAAGTGCATTGGCGTCGGTAGTCACGTTGCCCCAGTGCGTCAACTCACCCGAAGGTTCCGGGAACACCGGCGTGCCAGCCATGAAATTGTCCGTGAGAGTCAGGCCGATGCCGCCGGAATCGGCCGCAGTCAGGAACTTGCCTGTGCGTGTATTTTCCTGGTGAATGCCAGACAGCTTCAAGGTGCGGCCATCCCCGCCGGTCAGCCGAATGCCGTCCGTATTCTCCATGGTGGTTCGGCCGCTGAAGCTGATGGTCTGTCCATCGTGAATGAACACTGCGTAACCATAGGTATCGCTGAAGGTGGACATCCCATCCACGTTCACCGTCGTTGTCGCCATGCCGGGGTTCTTGTCGCTTTCCATCACCAGGCTGTTCTGCCCGGAAGCGTTGCATTTCACGTTGTGCAGGCTTTCGTATCCGCCCTGTTCAATGAAGATGCAATCCTCCTTCGTGTACTGGATCGAGACGTTGTCCAGCCGCGTGTCATAGCCGAAGTAGGGCGGCTTCGCGTTCGGGTCCGACAGCATGGCAAAGCCCGATCCTTTCAGGCCGCGGGTACGCCCGTCCCAACCACCGTGAATGCCGATGTCGCGCAGCATCGTATTGCCCCGGCTAACCACCGCATTCTGCTGCACCGCCCCGTCGAGGTGCAGCACCGTGTTCTCCCGTCCTGCACCAACGATCTCTAGGCCGGTGACGTCGAGTGTTGCAGTCAACCGGTAGTCACCGGCGGGAACGAAGACTAGCGCACGCAGGCGCCGTGCTTCCGCGAGTGCGGTATTCAGCGCAGCGGTGTCATCGGCTTTGCCATCGGCCCGCGCACCAAATCTTGCCGAACGCACATTGACGATGCCGAGGCTCTGGTCTGCGGAACCCAGGGCAGCCTGGCTGCGAAGCAACGGCGTGCAAACACACGGGAGGCAAATGAACGGGAGCAGCAGACGAGAGCGCAGCATGTTCTATGAGACGCACATCACCTTTGCACCGTCGGCACAGGATGACTCCTGGCGCGAAGCTGTCGTCTCCACAGCCGCACAGCAGAAAGGCTCCTCGTGAGGAGGAGCCTTTCTGCCTGCTGAAGTTTGGAGCACCGGGCCGGGATTGAACCGGCGAATACTGGTTTTGCAGACCAGCGCGTTAGCCACTTCGCCACCGGTGCTCAATGCGGGGCCGGAGCCCCGAATCTGCTTACGACTGCGGCTGGGCCGCCGTGCGCAGGTACGGCTTCACCGTCTTGTAGCCGGGGAAGCTCTTGTCCGCTTCCTCGTTGGAAACCGCGGCGGTGATGATCACATCGTCGCCCTGCTTCCAGTTCGCCGGCGTGGCCACCTTGTGCTTCGCCGTCAACTGCATGGAGTCGAGTACGCGCAGGATCTCGTCGAAGTTGCGACCCGTGGTCATCGGATACGCCAGGTGCAGTTTGATCTTCTTGTCCGGGCCAATGACAAACACCGTGCGCACCGGAGCATTCAGCGCGGGCGTGCGGCCTTCGCTGGTCTCTCCAGCATCTGCGGCCAGCATGTCGTACAGCTTCGCGATCTTCAGCTCCGGGTCACCGATCATCGGGTAGGTCACAGGATGCCCGCCTACGTCCTCGATGTCCTTCGCCCACTTGGCATGGCTGTCAACGGGATCAACGCTCAGACCAATCACCTTGGCGCCGCGCTTGGCGAACTCCGCTTCCAGCCCAGCCATCGCGCCCAGCTCCGTGGTGCAAACCGGCGTAAAGTCTTTGGGGTGGCTGAACAGAACGGCCCAGCCATCGCCAATCCACTCATGAAAATGAATGGGACCCTGGGTGGTTTCTGCGGTGAAGTCGGGCGCGGTGTCGTTGATGCGCAGTGACATGAGTTCCTCTCGCGAAGTGAAGTGCGACTTGCCAGGCGATCTGTGTTCGGGGGCTTCGATGAGCCTGGCGCAAAAACGAAAGCCCACTAAGCTGATGCTTGAGCGGGCCGGCGGGTGCAATCCTGTGTCGAAGCGATCAGACCGACGGCCGTGCCGTTCCGCGGCAACAGCAGCGGCAGCAGAGCACGAAGTCGGCGGTGGTGAAATGCTTCATCTGCTGCAACCATAGCGAGGGAGGCTTTTCATGTCAAACTCGCGCCCGGATGCGAACGACACCGCGGCTTGGCTCGACTGGGCGCAGGTGGACGTCTTTGCCGACGCGCCCTATCAGGGCAACATGCTCGCCGTCTTTCCCGACGCGACCGGTCTCACCGATGCGGAGATGCAGGCGATCGCACGCGAGACCAATCTGTCGGAGACCACGTTCGTCTTCCCCCGCGACCGCGCCGTGGAAGAGCAGCAGGGCATTCGCGTTCGCATCTTCACCACGCAGGAGGAGCTGCCGTTCGCCGGGCATCCCACGCTAGGCACAGCAAGCTGGCTTCGCGCCATCCGGCCCGAGCTCGCCGACGCGGAGAAGATCATCCTGCACCTGAACGTGGGGCCAGTGCTCGTGCGCTTCCCTCAGTCGCATTCATCCGATCCCGCAGCGGCCATCACGGCAGAGATGGAGCAGCCCGAGCCCATCTTTCTGGACACCATCGGCCCCGGTGACCTCCATCGCGACCTCGGGCTAGATACGCTTGAGCTCCACCCGCACTTGCCACCGCAGATCGTCAGCACGGGCCTGCCGGTGCTCGTCGTTCCGCTCGCCTCTTTCGAAGCGCTGGCCGCGCTAGAACCCGACCCCGCGCGGGAGAAGACTCTGCGGTCCGCGACATCTGCAAAGTTCGTCTACTTCCTGGCACAGCACGATGAGCACACGTGGCATGCGCGCCTTCCGCTCTACGGCGGGGAAGACCCGGCAACCGGTTCGGCGGCGGGTTGTGCCATCAGCTACCTGGTCGAGCACGGTGCCGCGCCGCCGGAAACAGCGGTCACGATCCTGCAGGGCAGGTTTGTCCATCGCCCCAGCCGCATTCTCGTCCAGGCGGCTCTTGACACCGGGCGAGTGTGCCGAGTGCGCGTTCGCGGCTGCACCATCCCCGTTGCAACCGGACGCTTTCTCCGTCCGTGATCCTGCGGCTTTCCACATCCCTTGCAGAAGGTAAGTGCCTGTATCGGGAGAGCTTCGGCGGACGTAGGAAAGTTTGGCCTATCGCGTCGGGCTGGTTTCGCCTGAATTTCGCCGTTGCCACGGCAGGTACATGACCGTACTGTGAGGAACGTTGATCGCGTCAGCGCGATCGTGCTGCGCGGTAACGGGCAGCGAACTCCGACATTCCCCCCGAACTCAGGCCAATGCGCCGCAATAGCGCAAACGCCGATGCTCGTTTTTCTTCGGGTGAGTAATCACCCGGCACCCTGACTTGCGCGAGCAAGTCAAACGCCGCTCTGCGCCTCAACGGCACAGCCGGAAAGAAAGGTCTCATGCGCCCACGTAAGGTCATCCTCTGTGTCGACGACAACGAACAAACGTTGGCTGTCCGCAAGTTTCTGCTGGAAACCCGCGGATATCGCGTCCTGACTGCAAGTTGCGCACAGGAGGCGCTGCAGCAGCTGGAGGCGCCGGAGACGGGCACGGTAGACCTGCTGCTGTGTGACCTGATCATGCCGCACGTCGACGGCAACGAACTGGTGCGCCGCGCGCGCGTGGTGCGCCCCGGTGTTCCCACGCTCATGATCTCCGGCACCGTGTCGCAGTTCGAACGCGGCTCAGAGGCCGATGCATTTCTACCCAAGGGTGCATGCTCTCCCGTGGAGCTGCTGGAACGCGTACGCATCCTGGTTGCGCGGAAGCGGGGTCCACGCAAGGCCGTCATATCCGCTCCGTCGTGGTCTCCGGTGGTGGCGATGGACAGCGCCATGCAGCGTGCTTCGTAACGCTATCGAGTACACCGCGCAACGAGTGCGACGCGTATCCGCCCGTTTCATGCATTCATGGCAGCGTTTCGGTCAGGCCTCTACGAGGCCGTACCGGCGCTGCCATTGTTCTTTCAACTGGGTCCGCACCATTTCGCGTTCGGCATCGGTCATATCGTGCAGGCGCCCAGCGGCCAGGTCCTGGGCTTCGGCCTTGGCGATCTCCAGCATTCGCCGGTCGCGTAACAGGCTGGCCACGCGCAGGTCGGGCATGCCAGCCTGTCGCGTTCCGAAGAACTCTCCGGGGCCGCGCTGTTGCAGATCCAACTCCGCCAGCTCAAACCCATTTTGGCTCCGCACCATGGCATCCAACCGTTGCTCGGCCTCTTCGCTCACCCGCTCGCCCGTCATCAGAACGCAATAGCTCTTCGCTGCGCCGCGACCCACGCGACCGCGTAACTGGTGCATCTGCGCCAAGCCGAAACGCTCAGCGTGTTCAATGACCATCACGGTCGCGTTGGGCACATCTACACCGACCTCGATGACCGTGGTTGCAATCAGAATGTCGATCTCGCCGCGTTGAAAGCGGCCCATCGTGGCTTCCTTCTCATCGGCCGCCATTCGGCCATGCAGCAGGCCTACGCGCAAATCTGCAAACGCGCCATGCCGTAAGTCGTCGTACATCTCCACCGCAGAGCGCAGGGGCGCTCGTGCATCCATGCCGGCCAGCGCCGCCTGCTTTGCTGCCGCGCCGCGCCGCGCACCCTTCTTCGCGGCCGACTTCTTCGCCGCAGACTTTGTATCGATGGGAGCCGCTTCGGCAGCGAAGTCCAACTGCGGCTGATCCTCACTCGGACCTTCCACCAGCGGGTACACCACATAAGCCTGTCGACCGCGTTGCACTTGCTTCCGTACGAACTCCCAAACTTCCGACGCCTTCTGCTGTCCGACGCGGCGCGTGACCACCGGGGTGCGTCCGGGCGGCAACTCATCGATCACACTCACGTCCAGGTCGCCATAGATGGTCATCGCCAGCGTGCGTGGAATGGGAGTTGCTGTCATGACCAGCACATCCGGCTCGTTCCCGCCAGGCTTCTTCATCAGGGTGAATCGCTGACGCACGCCGAACCGATGCTGCTCGTCCACGATCACCAGTCCCAGGTTGGCGAAGTCGACCTTTTCCTGGATCAGCGCTTGCGTTCCGATGATGAGTTCTGCCTCGCCGCGCAGGATGCGGGCACGCGCGCTTCGTTTGCTTGCGTCGTCCAGCGCTCCGGTCAACAGCGTTACCTGGTAGCGCCGAGCGCCCTTCGCCAGCAGCTTCTTCGCAGACAGGTAATGCTGCGTCGCGAGGATCTCCGTCGGGGCCATCAGCACGGCCTGCGAGCCATTCTCAATGGCGATCAGTGCGGCCTGCAGTGCCACAATGGTCTTTCCGCTGCCCACGTCACCCTGCAGGAGCCTCCGCATCGGCGTTGGCTTTCTCATGTCGTCCACGATCTCGCGCAGAACGCGTTTCTGCGCCGCTGTGGGCCGAAACGGCAAGACCTGCTTCAGGGCATCGCGCACCAGCTCACCCGTCTGAAAGGCCGTTCCATCTCGTTCGCGCAAGCGCTTGCGCTTCAGCTCCAGGCCCAGCTCCAGGTAGAACAGCTCCTCAAACACGAGCCGTTGTTGCGCCGCTGTGCGGAACTCCTGCAGCTCCTGCATCGGCGTTCCTTCCGGCGGAAAGTGCGTCTCGCGCAGCGCCTGCAAACGGCCTGGTAAGCCGAGCCGCTGCAGCATGGCCGAAGGCAAGACCTCGGGAATGGGCGGCCCCTGCGCAAGCGCTTCCAGCACCTGCCATAGCAGCCGCCGCGCCCAGCGCGAGGTCAGCCGTGCGCCGCTCTGTGTAGTGCCGCCCAGCGATTCGTACACCGGTACGATTCGTCCCACTTCCAGCAGCCGCTCCAGAGGATCGCTATCGCCCGACGCGGCCGGCAAGACTTCGAACTGCGGCTGAATCATCTTGAACCGGCCACCCTGGGACCGGCTCGGTTCCGCTCGGCCGTACAGCGCAACCATGTCGCCCAGCTTGAATCGATCTTTTAGATACACTCCACCGAACCACGACGCGGTCAGAGATTGCAGGCCGTGCCCCACCGTGAGTTCGAAGATCGGCTGTCTGCGCGTGTAGAGCAGAGCGCTTCCGCGCACCTCGGCGATGATGCTCGCCGTCTCGCCAGCGACTAGCTCGCTCAGCGGCTTGGGATGGAGGCGGTCCTCGTAGCGGAACGGCAGGTGATACAGCAGGTCCTCGACGGTATGCACGCCGCGGCGCGCCAAGGCCTCGCCGTTACGCGGACCGACGCCCTTCAACTGCTGTACGGGCGTTCCGAGCGCGATCATCCCTGCGATGGTAGCAGCGCGGGCCACGTGCCACGGAACGCTATGCCCGGCTCCCGCCCGAACGGGCTGCTAAACTCGGATGCAGCAGAAATCCGGCGACTTTCGCGGCTTTTTTCCCCTCACTATGCCTACTGTTCAACTGAATCAGGTTCGAAAAGTCTACGAGAACAAGGTCGCGGTTGAGGGCCTGACGCTGCGCATCGATCCCGGCACCATGTTCGGTCTCCTGGGCCCCAACGGCTCTGGCAAGACGTCGTCCATCCGCATGATGATCGGCATCACGATGCCGGACTCCGGCACGGTTGAACTCTTCGACCGGCCGTTCACGCGCGACGCCCTGAAGCGGGTGGGCTACCTGCCCGAAGAGCGCGGTCTGTACAAGAAGATGAACGTGCTCGATCAACTCATCTTCATGGGCCGGTTGCACGGTTTGAACACCATGGAGGCCGAACGCCGAGCGAAGATCTGGGCCGACCGTCTGCAAATAACCGAAGCCCTGCCCAAGAAGACTGAAGAGTTGAGCAAAGGCATGCAGCAAAAGATTCAGTTCATCGCTGCGTTGCTGCACGAACCCGACCTGATCATCCTTGACGAACCGTTCAGCGGCCTCGATCCCGTCAACGGCGCGCTTCTGCAGGACACCATGATGGAATTGCGCTCCGCCGGCAAGGCCATCCTCTTTTCAACGCACCGCATGGACCAGGTGGAGCGCATGTGCGACGGCATCGCCCTGATCCACCGCGGTCGAGTGGTGCTGCAGGGTGGTATGCGCGAGGTGAAGGCACGCTATCCGCGGAACCGCGTTGAGGTGGTGTACGAGGGCGATAACAGCTTCCTGCGCAACCCCGAAGTCGCCGAAGTCAAGGAGTACACGGGACGTGCGGAGGTCACGCTGCGTGGCGAGCAGCCGGATGCACAACCTCTGCTGCTCGATGCCGTGCGCAGTGGAGTCCGCATTCAGAAGTTTGAAGTCAAAGAACCGACGCTGGAAGAAATCTTCATCAGCGCAGTAGGAGGTCGCGTCGATGCATAACGCCGACGGATCCACTTCTGAGTGCCACGCGGAGAGCGACCATGTTTAGCAACATCTTTCTGATCGCCCGTCGCGAATATCTGGAGCGCGTGCGTACCCGCGGCTTCATGATCGCGACGATCCTGATCCCAGTGCTCATGGCAGCAGGCATTGGCGGCTCCATCCTGATTGCCAAGCACAGCAAGTCCAATTCGCACCTGGCCGTTGTTTCGTCCGATAGCAGGCTCGCCACCGACCTGCAGAACGAGCTGGAACACGGCAAAGACTCAGAGATGACCATCGACGTCATCTCGCCGCCAAGCGATCGGACCCGCGCCAACCTCAACGACCTGCTTCGGCAGAAAGAGCTCGACGGATACCTCTGGATCAGCCCGCCGCGCTACGCGGGTGGCCGCCCCGTGCTGCAGTATCGCCAAGGTTCCTCGGCCGACATGGCAACGCGCTCCTCTGTGCAGCATGCGATTGATACGGTGCTTACGCGCGAGCGCCTGATGCAGCAGGGCCTCTCGCAGCAGCAGGTCGAAGACATGATGAAGCCGGCCGAACTGGAGTCCACCGAGGCAGGGCAGCAGGACAATACCAGCGCAAATTTCGCCGCGGCTTACGTCACCTTCTTCCTCATGTACATGGTCATCATGCTGTACGGCATGAACGTGGCCAGGTCCATCATCGAAGAAAAGACATCGCGTGTCTTTGAAGTCATGCTTGCCACGGTTCGACCGCTGGAAATGATGGCTGGCAAGGTTGTCGGGGTGGGCTCCGTCGGCCTGACGCAGGTCGGAATCTGGATGCTTGCAGCGGTGCTGCTCACGCACACCGCCATCATCGCGCACTACGTCGGTGGCGGCTCTTCGGGCATCTCGTTTTCCGCGGCTCAGGTCATCTTCTTCATCGTGTACTTCCTGATGGGCTACCTGCTTTACTCCGCCATGGCAGCTGCGCTGGGAGCCATGACCAACTCTGAGCAGGAACTGCAGCAGCTCAACATGTTTCTTGTACTTCCGCTGGCCGGCTGCATGGTCGCGTTGCCGCTCATCCTGAGCTCGCCCAACAATCCCTGGTCTCGTGTGCTGTCGCTCATCCCGTTCTGCACGCCCTTGCTCATGTACATGCGCGTCTCGATCTCGCCGGTGCCCTGGTATGAGATCGCGGCCTCCCTTGTGATCATGGCGATCACGATCTATGCCATCCTGTGGGTCACCAGCCGCATCTACCGCGTCGGTATCCTCATGTACGGCAAGAAGCCGAACCTGCCGGAGATCATCCGTTGGGTCAAGTACAGCGGATGAGCACAACGTCGACCAACCCTGCAGAGGCAACGCCGGACCAGAAGCAATTCCTCCTGCTCAAGCGCAAGCGTCATACTTTGATCCCGGTCTTCCGCACCATCAATGCGGACCTGGAAACGCCCGTCTCCGCCTTCCTGCGCGTCGCTTCGGCCGAGCCCGAGGCGTTCCTGCTTGAGTCCGTGGAGGGCGGTGAGCGCGTTGGTCGCTATACCTTCATCGGCGTGCGTCCGTACCGCAAACTGACGGCGTATGGCCGCACCCTGACCGACACGCAAGGCAGGAAGAGCCGCACCTTTGAAGGCGACGTCTTCCAGGTGCTGCAGCAGGCGCTCAGTGAACACACACCGGCCAAGCTGCCAGGTCTGCCTCCGTTCACGTCGGGCGCGGTTGGATTCTTCAGCTACGATGTCGTGCGTCAAATCGAACGCCTGCCGTCCACCGCCGCCGACGAACTGCACGCGCCCGATGCCTGCCTCATGTTCTTCGACGAGGTACTGGCCTTCGACCACGTGAAGAAACAGATCTTCCTGATCGTCACCGCGGACCTGCTCCGTGAGCCGGATCCGGAGAAGGCCTACCGCAACGCGCTGAAGCGTCTCGACCGCATGGAGAAGCAGGTCACCGCACCGCTGCCAGCGCCTCTCCGCAAGCCGAAGCGCAAAGCTCTCGGCGCCCTGGAACTGAAGCCGCGCACGCCGAAGAGGGACTTCCTCAAGGCGGTTGATCGCGTGAAGGAATACGTTGCCGCCGGCGACGTCTTCCAGTGCGTTCTCTCCCAGCGTTTTGACTGCAGACCCGAGGTCGACGCGTTCGAGATCTATCGCGCGCTGCGCATCGTCAATCCTTCGCCCTACATGTACTACCTGCGGTTTCCGCTGGCGCGCGGCGGTGCAAACGGCGCACCCGAGCCCGCTCACATCGTGGGCTCGTCGCCGGAACTGCTCGTCCGCGTCAAGGATCATCACCTCGACTACCGTCCGATCGCTGGCAGTCGTCCGCGTGGAGACGATGAGGCCAGCGATGCCCGTCTGGAAGAAGACCTGCGCCGCGACGCCAAAGAAACCGCAGAGCACGTGATGCTGGTTGACCTGGGACGCAACGACCTGGGTCGCGTCAGCGACTTTGGCACCGTGCAGGTGAAAGACCTGATGGTGGTCGAGCGCTACTCGCACATCATGCACCTGGTCAGCTCGCTCCGCAGCCGTCTGCGCGCCGATCTGACCGCTGTCGACGCGTTCCGTTCCTGCTTCCCGGCCGGCACCCTGTCGGGTGCGCCAAAGATCCGCGCCATGGAGATCATCGAAGAACTGGAGCCGGCGCGCCGCGGTATCTACGGCGGCTCTATTCTTTACGCCGATTTCTCCGGGAATCTGGATAGCTGCATTGCGATTCGCACCCTCTTCATGCACGGCAACGAAGCATCCGTGCAGGCCGGCGCGGGCATCGTCGCAGATTCCGTGCCTGCGACCGAGTTCGAAGAGTGCGTCAACAAGAGCAAAGCCGTGGTGCGTGCCATTGAACGTGCGCGTGCCCAGGCCAGCCGATAACGCGACCCAAGATCGCACTCCCGAGGAGCGAGCATGAGCGAGACACCGCAAACCACTGAGCCGTTCCTCCACTTCCAGATGGACACGATGAAGCCTTCGGACAGCTACAAGCTGCTCGCCGCACTCGTCGTGCCCCGGCCCATCGCGTGGGTTGTCACACAGGACGCAAACGGCATCCGCAACGCCGCACCTTACTCGTTCTTCAACATCCTCTCCACCGACCCGCCATTGCTGGCCGTGTCGTTCTCTGCAGCGTCTGACCGCGACGGAAAGGACAGCCTCGCAAACCTGCGCGCGACAGGAGAGCTGGTCGTGAACCTGGTGCCGGAAGAACTCGCGGAGGCGATGAGCATCACCGCCATCGACGCGCCGCGAGGCGTGGACGAGTTGGCCTACGCCGATCTCGCACTTGCCGACAGCATCTCCGTCAAACCACCACGCATCGCCGGTTCTCCTGCGGCGTTTGAGTGTGTCGTGCATGCGGAGGTTCCCGCGGGGTCAAACACCATCGTCCTTGCTCGCATTCAGCATGCACACGTACGCCGATCGGCATTCTCAGATATAGAGCGGCTGCACCTGGATCCCGCTCAGCTTCGCCTGATTGGCCGCATGGGCGGCGGGACCGCGGGCGGGTACTGCCGCACGCAGGACCTGTTCGAGGTCCCGCGGCCAAGCTGGAACCGCTAAGCAGGAAAGCGTACCAAGCCGCGTTGGGCGCGCTACTTGCTCATCCTGCCAAGCCGAAACGTCATCCCGACCAGCACGCCCATGCCGCTGCCCTGGTTTTTCACGCTCAGCATCTTGGGCGTGGGCAGCTTGCTTGGTGTCAGGTCGCCGGGGACCACTTGCAGGCCCATCACTCGAGAAAATCGATAGCACAGGGCGAAGTCGCTGGGACGGCTGCTATCTGTGGTGTTCCAGTGTTCGCCCGCGCGGCGCCGCACCGCCACCACCACTGGCAACTGCTCAATCAGGGAAGGACTCGGTAAGTGTCGCACCGAAAGATCGGCCACTGACTTGGCAGCCTGTCCTGCAGCGGTCAGGCGAGCCGCCGAGAGCGCCAGCACCCGAACCAGCGGTGCGGGCGAGGCGGATTTCACAGTTGTGACCGCATCAGCGTCGCCGGCCGGTTCGGCGAGCACCGCTGCGCCGGCCTCAGCGGCGCCAGTTTCGGCGATGTGAGCCGCCACCATAGGGCGCGCTACCACAATCGCCAGGACGGCAGCGCTGATTCGGAGCAGGGCGAACATACTTAGATAGCATCGGCATTCGACGACATTCTCTTCAATCACACCGTTGGGGAATCTCGAAGTCCGGCTGGGTTAGTTCGGGGCAGGCATCTGCCGCGCTGCGCTGGGGAGCTAGGATAAGAACATGGTCTTCGTGCTGGACAACTACGATTCGTTCACCTACAACCTCGTCCAGTACATGGGCGAGCTCGGGGCCGAGGTCGTGGTGCGCCGCAACGACGAGGTGACGCCCGAAGAGGTGGAAGCCATGCAGCCAGAGCGCATCGTCATCTCGCCCGGGCCATGCACACCGCACGAGGCCGGCATCTCGATCGATCTGATCCGTCATTTCGCCGACGCGGAGCGTCAGCGCCAACGCCGCACGCCAGTGCTCGGCGTGTGCCTGGGCCACCAGTCACTCGGTGCGGCATTCGGCGGTGACGTCGTGCGCGCCGCGCGCCTGATGCACGGCAAGACCAGCGAAATCGACCACGACGGCAAGACGATCTTCACCGGCATCGCTCCCCGCATGGTCTGCACCCGCTACCACTCGCTGGTGGTCAAGCCTGAGACGCTGCCCGACGAACTTGAAGTAACGGCCCGCACCCAGGATCCGGAAGGCGAGGTCATCATGGGCCTGCGTCACCGCGAACTGCCGATCGAAGGCGTGCAGTTCCATCCGGAGAGTGTTCTGACCCGCGATGGCAAACAGCTTCTGAAGAACTTCCTGGAGCTGTAACCAGACATGCGCCCGGTCTGTACCGCTCTTCTCGCATTGGTTGCGATCGTGTCGCTTGCGCAGGAAAGTGCGGCACAAAGCATTGGGACGGTCCGCACCTCGAGCGCGCAGGTGCAGGGAATGGTTTCAGTGTCGGCTGGGAAGTCGACCATCCAAAACAACGCAACGGTGACCGCGGGCCGAGAAACCGCCGAGGTGGACCTGACCCGCGGCGGCGCGGTGCGTGTGTGCATCGGCAGTGCCGTCAGCTTTTCCCAGGCAGCCAATGGTCAGCCCAACGCGCAACGACCGCTGCTGTTCGGCTTGCAGCATGGCGCCACGGAGATCACGGCACCTCTGCTGCGAAGCGATGCCGTGGTCACACCAGACCTGCGGATCGAAAGCTCCGATCCGGCGCCGCTGGACTTGCACCTGCGCGTAAACAGCGCGGGCGACACCTGCGTTGAAAACCTGGGCAAGAACGCGCCGATCCTGCATGTGACCGAGCAGCTTAGCGGCGCCGGGTACCTGGTCAAGCCGGGCCAGCACATCATCTTCGAGAAGGGCAGCGTTCGTGCCGTGGTCAGCCGGCCTTCCACTCAGTGCGGTTGCCCCCGGCCGGGCAAAGGCGATGATTTCCCTGAGGCGGTCAGCGCGGGTCTGGTGCCTTCGACCGTTCCCGCCGCACCAGCCGGTCAGCAGCACACGCAGGTGTCCGCAGGCATGGACTACAACGGAGCCACCGGGACGGCGAGCGGTCCGCCGCTGCCGGACGGCACCGTGCCCGTGACCACGGCGGCAGATGCAGCCCACAACGGGCCTGCACAGCCGTCGGCAACGGCAGCGTCACAGGCGAGTGCTGCGCAAACATCGCGCAATCCGTTCAGTGCGATTGCGCGGTTCTTTCACCGTCTCTTCGGCGGCAAGTAGCCTCTGCCGCGACGCAGGCCCGACAGGCCGCACGATACAATCGAAGAGCGATACCAGAGCGATCCAGAAGTAATTGAAGGAGTTGTTTCTATGGCGATTCCCGCCACTCAAATGCGTCCGGGCATGATCATCAAGCACAACGACGTGCTGCATGCCGTTTTTTCGGTGGAGCACCGCACGCCCGGCAATCTGCGCGCCTTTATCCAGGCCAAGCTGCGCAACCTGCGCTCCGGCGCCATGTTCGAGCACCGCTTCCGCTCCGGCGACGCGATTGAGCGCGTCATCGTCGATGAAGTCGCGATGGAGTTCCTGTACAACGACGGCGACGATTACTACTTCATGGACACTGAGACGTTTGAGCAGACGCCGCTGAAACGCGAGACGCTGGGCGATGCGGTCGATTATCTTCTGCCCAATCTGAACATTCACGTGAGCTTTTATGACGGCAAGCCGGTGGGCATCGAGCTTCCTGGCGTAGTCGAGATGACCATCGTCGAGACCGAGCCGGGCATCAAGTCCGCCACTGCCAGCAGCGTGACCAAGCCGGCGAAGACCGAAACCGGTCTGGTCGTGCAGGTGCCTCCCTTCATCAACGAGGGCGAGAAGATTCGCATCGACACCGCGGAAGGCGCATACATGTCGCGGGCATAGTTTGCGGCAGTTTTGGCCCAAACGGCATCGCTTCGGCGGTGCCGTTTTCCGTTTGCCGCGCATCCAAACGAAGCATGCGCGTTCATGAAGTGAAGACGCCGGTCTTGCGGCTGGCCTATGAAGAGAGCGGACCGAAAAAGGGCGAACGGTTGCTGCTGGTGCATGGCTGGCCGGATTCGCCGCGGACCTGGGACAAGGTGTTGCCCGTGCTGCATGAAGCGGGTTATCGCACGGTCGTTCCGTATCTGCGGGGCTACGGTCCAAGCGAGTATCGCGACAGCTTCTTCGGCAAGAAGCCTCGCCGGACCGGGCAGCCGGTCGCGTTTGCGCAGGACATGATCGACCTCGCGGATGCGCTGGGAATGCGCAGCTTTCATTTCATCGGCCATGATTGGGGTGCGCGGACCGCGCACGCGCTGTCGGCGTTGTTCCCGCAGCGGCTGAAGAGCATGGTGACGATTTCCGTGCCGTTTCAGCCGGCGTCGCAGGAGGCGCCATCGTTTCCGCAGGCGCGCGCGTTCTGGTATCAGTGGCTGTTGTGCACGGAGCCGGGCGCGAAGAAGTTCCGCGAAGATCCTGTTGCCTTTGGCAAGGCGCAGTGGGATGCGTGGAGCCCGCACGGCTGGTACACGGCAGCCGACCTGGCGGAGGCTGCGCGCAGTTGGACTGGCAAGGACTTTGAAGGCACGGTGCTGCACAGCTATCGCTCACGCTGGGGCCATGCGGAAAAGGATCCGCGCTACGCGGTACTGCAGACAAGATTCGAGGCAACGGCGCACCTGAGCACGCCGACCTTGCTGATCCACGGCATGGAAGACAACTGCACGCTCGCGGAGACGACGGACGGCGCGGGTCAGTACTTCACGAATGGCTACCGTCGCATTTTGTTGGAACACTCTGGGCACTTCCCGCAGCGCGAACAGCCGAAGGAGACCGCGGCCGCGATTCTGGAACATCTGCAGGAACATTCCGCGTGATTCGCCACTATCAGATCGAGGGCCGCGTACAGGGCGTTGGTTTCAGGTGGTTCGTGCAGCGCGAGGCCGCCGAGATCGGGCTTCGTGGTTGGGTGCGCAACACGGACAGCGGCCACGTGGAAGCGGTTGCCATGGGCGAGCCGGAGCAGCTCTCGGAACTGGAAGCTGCGCTGCGCAAAGGCTCGCGCGGTAGCCGCGTCGATCGCGTGCAGGTGCACGAGTTGAGTGATGCGGAAGGCGCCGAGTTGGGTGAGTTTCGCATCCACGGCGCGATGTAGATCGCCTGAGATGTCCTGCGGCAAGATCATCAAACCTGCTGCGGCAAGTTCAACAGAGTGGTTCAGCTTGCGCCTGAAGCGGCAATCTCAACAGGCGAGAAACATACAATGTTTGTATGTCGACACCGATCAACTGTGAGCCGCTGAAGCAGCTCATTCGCACCGTGCCTGATTTTCCGAAGCCGGGCATTCTCTTTTACGACATTACGACGCTGCTGAAGGACAAGGCCGGATTCGCGCAGATGATCGACGCCTTTGCGGCGTACTACATCGACAAGCATGTGGACCTGGTGCTGGGCATCGAGGCGCGCGGATTCATCTTTGGGCCGGCGATGGCGTACCGCTTGAATGCTGGTTTTGTGCCGGTTCGCAAGCCGAAGAAGCTGCCGGCGCCGGTTGCGAAGGTCACTTACGACCTCGAGTACGGATCGGATTCGCTGGAGATCCATCTGGATGCGATCCAGCCTGGGCAACGCGTCGTGATCGTGGACGATCTGCTGGCGACGGGCGGAACCATGCAGGCGACCGTGCAACTGGTGCGCCAGTTGGGCGGCGAGATTGCTGGCGTGGCGTTTGCGGTGGAGCTGGACTTTCTGAAGGGGCGCGACAAGTTTCCCGACGTGGATGTGTACAGCCTGCTGCACTACAACGAGTAGCCCCCTCCCTGGCTGGAAATCGTAAGTTCCTCAATCCGTGACACTTGCGTTCTGGATGCCACGGTAAGTTCTTCTGCCGCTGGAACTTAGGCGTAAGTTCCAGCGGTGGTGTTACTTACGGATCGAAATGAAAAGCCGGCGCACATGCGCCGGCTTTTCCGCTTCAGTATTAGTTTACGAGGCGTGTCAAGACTTTGAGGTCTCGCCGCGGTGGAAAGTCGTTGGCGTGATGCGGAGCGTGTCGCCGGGCTGGAGGTATTGCTTACGCCGGAACCAGAGCACCATGGCGTCGCGCAGGCGGTCGAGCGGCACGAGCGAGCCGGCTTCGAGGGTGCCATCGGCGACAGGAAGTGTGTCGTCGAAGATGGCGTCATTGGTGAAGTTGCGCATGCTGAAGTTGTCGAGCTGCGCGATGGGAACGGCGTGAACTTCTCCTGATGGCGTGATGCGCTCGATACGAAGGGTGTGCAGGAACATGCGTGCGGTTAGATGAGCGGAATGCCGAACCCAGTCACCGCGACCGGGACTGCTGGCACAGGAGGCGACTGGTCGCCAGCATAAAACTCTGGAAGGTACTGAAGCCATGCTGATATAGTCGGTCGCGATTCCTGAGTAGGTATGCCGTCACTCGCGAGAACAACTATGCGTGCAGTCGTTTGCAGACTTCTGGGTTGGGCAGTTCTTGTTGTGGCACTTTCCGCGTCACACTTGCGAGGTCAAAGCGCGAGCGCGGTCGAGCCTGCGACGACCACGTTGCATGTGAGCACGCAGATCGTGCTGCTGGATGTAGCGGTGATCGACAAGAAGGGCCGTCCGGCTAACGTGAGACTGGATCGCGACGACTTCGCCGTTACGGAGGATGGGCAAGCGCAACGCATCCTCTCGTTTGAGGCTCCGTCTCAGGCGTCAGCATCGACCCATGTGTTTGTGCTGGACCAATTGAACACCGCGCCTGCCGACAGGGCCTACTACCTGATCTCGTTCCAGAACTACCTGCGTTCGCTGCCTGAAACGCTCGCGAATCCGACCGAGTTTATGGTGCTGACGGACACGGTGTTGAAGATCGTGCAACCCGCTACGCGGAAGCGTGCCGACCTGCTCTCTGCCGTGGCGCACCTGCCAGGGACTGATGCGACGATGGTGAACCTGGAGTCGGAGCGCCTGAACAGAACCCTGAGCGCGTTGGAACAGATTGCGCTGGAGGGCTTGGGCGACCCTGCCAAGACTGCCGTGGTGTGGCTTGGCCCCGGCTACGGGATCGACTTCTATGCTCAGCCGCTGACCAGGCGATCGCAAACGCAACAGTACATCCGCTACCTGACGAACACGTTTCTGGAGAGCCGGATGACGTTGCATGTCCTGTTTCCTCCGGACTTCGTCTTGTATTCGGGCTTTCATCTGGGGTCCGATTCGCAGGCGGCGAGTGCCGCCGATCCATACGGCAGCGGCTTCAACCTGCGAACGCTGGCGGCGGAGACAGGCGGATCCGTTTACACAGCGACGAACGACCTGGTGACTGCGATGCGCCAAGCTCTTGACCTGGAACGCGGGTCATACCGGCTGACGTATCGCCCGAGCGAGACGGTAGTGGATGGCAAGTTCCGGCACATCCGCGTGACGCTGCGCAACCCCAACCTTCGCGTGGTGACGAAGAGCGGCTACTACGCTCCGGAGGTGCAGGAGCAGAACACACCGCAGGCGATGCAGGTGTTTCAGATGGCGGAAGCGGCGAACGCTACTTTGCCATTTCAGAAGCTACCGCTTCGGGTGACGCACATCGACCGATCCGCCGATGGGAAGAGTGCGGAGTTCACCCTGTTTGCGGAAGGAAAGGACCTGCCGTGGCGCCCCGATGAGCAAGAGACGAGCCTCTCGGAGTTCACGGTGGGTGGGCTGGGCCTGTCGAAGGAGGGCAAGCGGTTGTCGTCCAATTTCCGCAATGTTGCGATGATGACACGCTCCCAGGATCCGCTGGTGCTTGCCGGAACGACGGCGTCGTTCAAGTTGACGCTGGAGCTTCCGGCGAACGTGGATCGTGTGCGCCTGGTGATCAGCTCGCAACAGGATGGCCGGTTGGGATGTGTCGACGTTGACCGGGCGGCGCTTACCAACGCGACCATGGCGCAGCGGGTTCCGGCACCGAAGCCTTGAGGAAGATGCGGCAGAAAGCGGCCGAATGAGCGACGAATCTTACCTATCTTTTGCTAGCGAACCTGGCCGGTGGGTGCGGGCTTGCGGCGATCGATCAGCTTGTAGCCTTCCGGCGGTTGGAAGTACTTGGGATCGGGGTCGTTGGTGTTCAGGTCGGTGACGGTAAAAATTTGGTGGCCAACCTGGGCCGAGTCGAGGCTGGAAGCGAGGTCGAAGCCGAGATCGGCACTGTAGCTGAACTCGCGGACGGTCGCCATCGGAGCGTCATTGCCAAGGACACCGGTGTTGAGTGTTGTGGTGTCGCGGTAGTTGTGGACGAGCATACCGACGACGCTGGCAGCGCCAAGATCTTCGTGCAGAAACGTGCCCTTGTTGTCTTTCAGCGGGCCCGACTGGAGTCGGTTCGGATCGTAGTGGGCGAGACCCATGTAGGAGGTCGAGATCTGGCAGACCTTTTCGCGGACGAAACACTGGTAGAACTTCTGAGCCACTGGATCATCCAGTTGGATCAAGGTCATCTGGGAACGGATGTCGCTGCCCTTGGGGACCAGGGTCCAGCGCTCCTGGTAGATGCGGCCGGCGCGGTCGCGAAAGATGGGCCGCGTGTTGACCGTGGTGAAGGTGCCGCCGTTGCGCAAGGTCTGGCTCCACTCGGTGTGAAGTGTGAGGGTGAAGGGTGCGTTCTGAAAATTTGGAACGTAGATGCTCTGAAGAACTCCACCTCCGCCACCGTCGCTCGGAGTGTAGCCGCCGTCGGCCTGGCCGTGGAGACAAGCCGCGAGGGGAACGCTGAGGGCGACGCTGAGGAGAGCGATGGCAACGTTGCGCATAGGTTGTTGGCGGTCGGCCGTGTGAGGCCGGTACGGCGGAAGTATACGGGAGCCGGTGGTGCTTTGGCGGCTAAAGCGGGATGGCGTTCAGGCGAAGAGCAGGCAGCGGGGTCGGCGAGACGAGTGCGGTCAACGTGTTGCGGTGGGCCTTGGCCGCGGGTAGGACTTGCGTCTGAGTTGGAGGCGACGCTGAGACGGTATGCTGCTGCGAAACCAGAATGATGCGTTCCGTTGCTGCGAGTCGCCGGGAATTCCTGAAGGGTGCTGCCTTTGCGGTTGCAGCAACTGCGCTGCCCGCCAGCAGCCTGGGTGCGGTGTCTGCCCGGGCGGCGGCACTGCACCGTGATGCGTATGTGTTCGACGCGCACGTTCACGCCCTGGACCGGGAGTTTTACCACGGCGGCAACATCACTGACCGGGTTGAGGTTGGACAGTGGGATCTGCCGCGGGCCAGGGAAGGCGGGGTCGACGCGTTCTTCCTGTCGGTCTTTGTGCCCGAAGAGTACTACCCGGGACGGTACGAGACGAAGCAGGCCCTGCGGCGCATGGATCATGCGCTGCGGCAGATTCACGATGCGAACGCGCAGCTTGGGCTGGCGCTGAACGGTGCGGACCTGACGCGACTGGAGCGCGAGGGCAAGGTCGCGGCGGTGCTGGACATTGAGGGCAGCTATGACCTGGACGGCGACCCTGGTGTGCTGCGGTCGATGCACGCGCTGGGTCTGCGGTCGGCGCAGGTTTCGGCGCACAACTGGAATCAGCATTATGCGGATGCGTGTTGTTCGACGGCGCAGGGGGGCGGCCTGACGTCGCGCGGGCGCGACGTGGTGCGCGAGATGAACCGGCTGGGCATGGTGATCAACGTGTCGCACGCGGCGGACACCACGATTGCGCAGGTGATCGACGCGAGTGAGCGGCCGGTGGTGGCCACGCACCATGGGCTGCGCGAGGTGAACGACATTCCGCGGAACATGCCGGACGACCTGCTGAAGAAGCTGGTGGATCGGGGTGGCGTGATCGGGTTTCAGATTGGCAGCGAGTTCGCCTATCCGCGCGAGTACGCGTGGCTGACCGCGCATCGCAAGAAGACGTTCTGGGATACGACGAGCATTCCGGAGCGGACGCGGGGCAAGAGCATTTACGAGATCGATGAACTGGTGGCGCCGACCTTTCCCATGCTGGGCGCGGAGGTGCCGGACGAGGTCGCGATGCACATGGATGACTGGGTGGATGTGGTGGATCGCGCGATCCGGCTGGTGGGCGAGGATGCCGTGGCGCTGGGAAGCGATTTTGATGGCGGGCCGACGCTGGCGCGCGGGATGCGCGATGTGCGTGATCTGCCGATGGTGACGGATGCGATGCTGCGACGCGGGTATAGCGAGGCGCGGATCCGCAAGTTTCTGGGCGGGAACCTGCGGCGGGTGTTTGGGCAGGCTACGGCTTAGGTTCGTGTTGAGTTGTGTCGAGGGCGGACCTGAGCGCCGGGATCAGGACTGGAAGCCGCGAAGGTAGGGCGTGTTGGGCGGGCGCGGGGCGGTTTCGAAGAGCGGGCCGTGGGTCGATTGGTAGGTCATGTTGAGGAATGGCGTGGGGACGCGGCGGCCCACGGCGGAGTAGCGGCCGTTCTGCCAGCAGGAGTCCATGGCGAAGTCGGTGATGCCGGTGGCGAGCAGGAGGCGCTCGGCGTTGAAGGGTTCCTGCTTAGTCAGCATCATCTCGATCGCCCAATGGGAATGGGCGTTGGAGGCGTGGTACTGCGATAAGGGGCCGGGCCAGCCGAGCATGGAGATGAGGGTGGGGGAGGGCTGACCCGCGATGTCGGCGGCGTAGGTCCAGCCGACGCCCGCGCCGGTGATGACAGCGCCGTTGGTGCCGTCGTTGTACTCGACGACGGTGACGTTGGGGTTGCGGACTTTCTGGATCTGGTCGGGCTCTAGGTTGAACTGCTTGCGGACGGCTTCGAACAGGTTGTTGGCCCAGGCAGTGTGTTGCACCCAGTTCCAGCTTTCGGGGCCGCGAATGGACTGCACGGAGCGGACGCCGGTTTCGCCGCCTTTGCGGCGATCGACGAAGGCCTGGAGGACGTCGACGCAGTGGAAGAGGGCGCCTTCGTCGGCAGCGTCGCCGACCACGATGGAGTTGCGGATGGGCGTGCCAGGTGTGAGTTCAATCTCAGGTTTGCGGAAGTAGGCCGGGATGGAGGAGCCGCCGGTGAGCGGGAAGCCGAGCTCGCGGGACTTGTCGAACATCCACTTGGCTTCGTCCCAGTCCCAGGAGAAATGCTTGTCGTTGAAGACGGGGACGGCGCGGTTGCTCTGCTCGAAGACGCGGATCACCTGCTGGTAGATCCACCAGCGCGGCAGCATCCACTGGCCTTTGAGGTTGGTGGGGTAGTTGCCGTGTTCGGCGACGATGACGACACCGTCGACGGCGAGATCCTTGCCGCCGAGGGTGACGGCTTCGGCGACCGTCTTGTAGATGGGAATGTTCTTTGCGGCGCAGACCTTTTGGCCTAATGGGCTGGTGTCGAGCTGATGGATGTAGACGGAGACGACGTCGACGCGTGACGGGGTGTGGGCGCCGTGCCACCAGTAGCCGTCCATGAGCTTGTCGATGATCCAGTCCGCGTGGGAGTTGGGTGCGCCCCAGTAGCTGACCAGGCAGGCAATGCGCGGGCGGTGCTGCGGGGTATTTTGCTGCGCGGCGCCGGCGTTGCCGGTGAGGGCCGCCACTCCGGCCATGCCGGAGAGCTTGACCATGTCGCGCCGGGAAAGGGCGAGGTCCGGGTGCGGAACGTTGGAGCAGGCGGATGCGCCGGTGCGTCCGGAACGGCTGGTCATTGCGATAGGTCACCCCGTTGGTTTGAGGATCATTGTCTATCGCGACCGGAACTTCTGTCGCTTATGCGAAGAGCAGGCAACTGGGGCCGGCGATGGGGACGGTGGAGGTGCGGTCGCCGAGCTTGCCGGTGGCGGTGTCGATGGGGAAGACGCTGATCTCGTCGGAGAACTGGTTGGCGCTGAGGAAGAACTTGCCGTCGGGGCTGAGGGCGATGTGGCGTGATTCCTTGCCGGGGTTTTCGAGATGCTGGACAGTGCTGAGCGCGCCAGTCTGCGGGTCGATGCTGTACACGGTGAAGGACTCGTGGACGCGGTTGCTGGCGTAGAGGAAGCGGAGGTCGTGGGAGAAGGCGAGCTCGGAGGCGCGCTTGCCGGCGGCGTCGACGCCCGGGGGCAGCGTGGAGATGGGCTGGCCGGCGGTGGTGAGCGTGCCTTCCGCGGCGTTCCAGTGGAGGAGGACGACGGTGG
This sequence comes from Terriglobus aquaticus, assembly GCF_025685415.1. Taxonomy (NCBI): domain Bacteria; kingdom Pseudomonadati; phylum Acidobacteriota; class Terriglobia; order Terriglobales; family Acidobacteriaceae; genus Terriglobus; species Terriglobus aquaticus. Next base: position 1,810,149 of record NZ_JAGSYB010000001.1, on the reverse strand, counting down.
AGTTGAGCTCGTGGATGCAGTAGATCCAGTGGCCGTTGGGATGCAGGGCGAGGTGACGCGGGCCAGAGCCAGGCTCCGCATGCCACTCGCCGTGCGGAGTCAGTTTTGCGGTGGCGTGGTCGAGGCGGAAGATGTGGATGCGGTCGAGGCCGAGATCGTTGACGAGGACGAAGTTGCCGTCGGGTGAGCTGAGCGCGGAGTGGATGTAGCTCTGCTGCTGGCGGTCGGGGTTGGGACCGTGGCCGTCGGGCGGGAAGTCGATGTGGGAGGCGAGCGTGAGGGCGCCGCGGTCGTCGGCGTGGAACGAGGCGACGGAGGCGCCGGCGTAGTTGGCGATGAAGACGGAATGGCCGTCGGGCGAGACGCCGACGTGGCAGCCGCCTTTACCGTGTGACGGGGCATCGCTGATCTTCTGGAACTGGTCGCCGTCGGGACGGTCGCTCATGGGCGGGTGTGTGAACGAGCTTGCGTGCGAAGGCAGATCTTCGGGCTGCGTGACGGCGAAGAGGACGGGGTAGTCCGGGCGGGGCAGCGCGAGGAAGCTGGGGTTGCGGGCGGGCTCCGCGAGCGCTGGTGCAGACAGGGTGCCGTTGGAAAAGTAGGCGGTGTAGAGGCCCTTGGAGTCGCGCTTGCTGGTGCCGATGAGGAGGCGGACGGTTCCCGGGGCGCGTTTGCTGGACTGCTGTGCGGTAGCGGCGGCGGATTCGACGTTCGACATGAGTACCCCTGCTGAGAGTGCGGCGATGAGCTCGCGGCGGTTCATTGGGGATAAGGGTACGCGATGGGTGCGCTGTTCGTGGCGACGGAAGCGTGGTTGGCCGCAAGTGGCTAGTTTTGGTGGAAACGAAAAACCCACGCCCGAGAGCCGGACGCGGGGCACGGTTTCGATGGATCGCGGCTACGGGTTGGGGGCGGCGACGGGCTCGGTGACGTTGTCGGAGGGGAGGTGGCCGGCGTAGGTTTCGGGCTGGACGTCGTCGTTGATGACGGGGAGCAGCGGGAGGGCGCCGGTGGAGCCGGCCTCGTTGACGACGGCGTTGACGTGCTCGATGACCTCGTCGACGGTCATGGTGTAGAACTCGCGGCCGTTGTCGTAGCCGGTGTCAATGATGGATTTGAGATAGCGGCCGGCGGCCTGGGCGGCGGCGTAGTCGGTGATGACGTGGCCGGTGCGGCGCTTCATCTCGACCCAGGCGATGTTGGGCATGGCGATCCACATGGGGCGGCCGTTGACGGCGAAGCGGATGTCGGTGGCGTCGGCGTGGCGGGTGGCGATGGCGACAAAGGTGCCCTTCCAGACGCAATGGAGGTCCTCGCCGGTCCAGCGGTCGGTGGTGTGGAAGTTCTCGTACATGGCGGCGGGCTCCTTGCCGTTAGGGTAGCAGCATGGGCAGGACTGATAAACTTCGGGATGGCATGCAGCGATGCCGCTTTGCAGCTTTCGCGACCCAACTTCCGATCTGAAACGAGCCGCCTTTCTTGAACATGACCACCTCCCGAACGAACTCCGCGCTTGCCACCAACCCGCTGAAGAGCGGACCGCTCTACGTTTCAGAAAACCGCAACCTGATTGCGGTGATCGTGGGCGCTGTTGGCGTGGCCATCCTCCTATTGGCCGTGGTCCTGCTGTACAACCACCGGTCGACGGTGGCCCAGCAGAAGTTGAGCGATGCCATGCGGACGTATGAGACGCCGGTGGTGCAGCCGGGCCAGCCGGTACCGGCGGGCGAGCGCACCTTCAACACGAGCGAGGAGCGGGCGCGCGCAGCCAACGGCGAATTTGCAGCAGTTGCAAGCAGCTATGGCATGACGCCGGCGGGACGCAATGCGCTGTACCTGCAGGGCGTGACGGCGCAGCAGATGGGTCAGACCGCAACGGCGGAGGAGCTGCTGAAGAAGTCGGCGGGATCGTGGAACAGTGACATCGCCGCGCTGTCGAAGCTGGCCTTGGCAGGGCTGTATCACGGGTCGAACCGCGACGCGCAGGCGATCGAGATCTACCAGGAGCTGGCGAAGAAGCCGACCACGGCGGTGCCGGGTGGGCTGGCACAGTTGCAGTTGGCTGACCTGTACAACAGCGAGGGCAAGAAGGACCAGGCTCGCAAGATCTACGCGGAGATCAAGGACAAGGATCCCAAGAGCGCTGCCGCGGAGATTGCGACGCAGAACCTGGGTGGAGCTCCGGCGCGGTAGAACCGGCTTTCTGGACAGGAACGAACGCCAGCTGAGGGGCTGATGGAACGCGAACCGGTGGCACCGAGCCTGGCGCAGTTGCATGTGCAGCGGAATCGCGCGCGGCAGGCGAAGTGGTCTGCGGAGCCGACGGCCGATGCGCTAGGTCAGTTCGGCCTGTTGTTTGAAGCACCGGCACCTCCGGTAGTTGAGCCGATTGTGGAAGTCGCTGCGGCGGAGACGCGGTCCGTTGCACCGGTACCGGGTCCGGTGACTGCGAGCGTGGAAGTTGCGCCCGAGGTGGTGCGGGTTGCTGAGCGGGCGGGCGTCTTACCGGAGCGCACGCGCGATGATGCGCCGTGGACCGTGGGCGAGCTGGTCGGGACGCTGCGTGGGCGGCTGGAGAACCACGGCACGGTGTGGGTCGTGGGTGAGATCTGCAACTTCCGCCCAGCGCAATCGGGACATGTTTACTTCACGCTGAAAGACGGCGCGGCGCAGGTGGGTGCGGTGCTGTTTCGCCGCCAGGCGGCGATGCTGCGCTGGCAGCCGGGCGATGGCGCGGCGGTATTGCTGCGTGGCCGGCTTTCCGTGTTCGAAGGCCGCGGACAACTGCAATTGATTGCCGAAATGCTGGAGCCGCGTGGCGCGGGCGCACTGCAGGTGCAGTTTGAGCAGTTGAAGGCGAAGCTGCGCGACGAGGGCTTGTTTGACGCGGAGCGCAAGCGCGCACTGCCGGCGTTTCCCCGGCGCGTGGGTGTTGTCACGTCGGTGCAGGGTGCCGTGATCCGGGACATTGTGACGGTGTGCCGTCGGCGGCATGGATGCATGAACCTCCTGGTGTACCCGGCGGCGGTGCAGGGTACGGGTGCGGCGGTGGAGATCGCAGCGGGGATCCGGTATTTCAACCGGGTTGCGGAGGGAGGCCAACCTTCGCAGGTGGTGGACCTGATCGTGCTGGCGCGCGGAGGTGGGTCGGCGGAGGACCTTGCGGCATTCAACGAAGAGGCGCTGGCGCGGACGATCGCGGCTTCGCATCTGCCAGTGGTGAGCGCCGTGGGTCACGAAACGGACTTCACGATTGCGGACTTTGTGGCAGACCTGCGCGCGGCTACGCCGAGCGCCGCGGCGGAGATGATTACGGAGTCGCAGCACCGGGTGGAAGAGCGGCTGCAGGCGCTGGAAAGCCGGCTGTATCGTGCGGTGCGCTTTCAGCAGATGAGCGCGCGGCAGAGGTTTACGCGCCTGGCCACGGCGGGTGTGCTGCAGCGGACGCAGGATGGGATCGAGCGAAGGCAGCAACGGGTGGACATGCTGAGTGAGCGGCTGGAGCGAGCCTCCATCGATGTACGGAGGCAGGCGGCAGACCGGTTGCGTAGGCTGGACGCGCGGCTGCAGCGGCAGGATGTGCGCGCGCAGTTGCAGCATGCGCGAACGGTGCTGCGGTCGCGGGTGGACCGGCTTGAGAAGCTGGGTGCAGGGTTGACGGTGCGGTCGAAGCACCGGCTGGAAAGCGCGTCGGCGCGGCTGGGCGCGTTGTCGCCACTGGCGGTGCTGGATCGAGGGTATGCGCTGGCGTTTACCGAAGGCGGAGCCATAGTGCGTTCAGCGGAGCAGTTGACGGCAGGGGAGCGCATCGTGACGCGGTTTGCAAGCGGCAGCGCGGTGGCGCGGGTGGAAGAGATTCGCAGCAGGGAAGAGCGGGGTAAGGACGGAGCATGAGGAAGCTGTTTGGCACGGATGGCATTCGCGGCGTAGCGGGCGTGGCTCCGCTGGACCGGCGCACAGTGTTCGCGGTGGGTGTGGCGCTGGCGAAGCACGCGGGCAACGCGCCCCGGGTGGTGCTGGGCATGGACACGCGCGAGTCGAGCGAATGGATCGCGGCAACGCTGGCCGCGGGGCTGCGCCAGGGCGGAGCCACGGTGGAGAGCGCGGGCGTGATCACGACGCCGGCGGTAGCGTTCCTGACCGTGTCGCATGGTTTCAGCGCGGGCGTGGTGATTTCGGCGTCGCACAATCCGTGGCAGGACAACGGCATCAAGGTCTTCGGGCCGGACGGGTACAAGCTGCCGGATGCGACGGAGCTGGCCATCGAGGACGAGATCTTTCGGCAGATGGAGCAGGACCATGCGGACCACGAGCATGAGCCGGTGCCCGAGGTGGAAGAGAGCGACCGCGCCGAGTATGCGCAGGCGCTGCTGGCAGCGGTGACGGGCCTGTCGCTGGACGGGAAGCGCGTGGTGCTGGATTGCGCGAACGGAGCGGCGAGCGCCGTGGCTCCGCAGTTGTTCGCAGGGTTGAAGGGCGAAGTGCAGGTGCGTAACGCTTCGCCGGACGGGCGCAACATCAACGAGGGTTGCGGAGCGCTGCACCCGGAAGTCGTCGCGCGCATGGTGGTCGAGGCGGGTGCGGACCTGGGTGTGACGTTCGACGGAGACGCGGACCGCGCCCTGTTCGCGGACCGGCATGGGCGCGTGGTGAACGGGGATGCGGTGCTGTTGCTGGCAGCGCGCGACCTGAAAGAGCGCGGGTTGTTGAAGGGCGATGTGGTGGTGGCGACGACCATGTCAAACATGGGGCTGGAGGCCGCGCTGAAGCGGGACGGAATTCGCATGCTGCGCGCTCCCGTGGGTGACAAGTATGTGCTGGAGGAGATGCGGAACTCCGGCGCGTCGCTGGGTGGCGAGCAGAGCGGTCACATCCTGTTCCAGGGCCGCAGCACCACGGGCGACGGGCTGCTGACGGCGCTGCTGGTGCTGGACATCGTGCACCGGTCGGGCAAGTCGCTGGACGAGTTGATCGCGGACCTGAAGACGTTTCCGCAGGTGATCGTGAACGTGAAGGTGCGGGAGAAAAAGCCGCTGGAGACGATCCCAGCCGTGCAGACCACGATTCGCGCTGCGGAAGAGGAGCTGGAGGATTCGGGTCGAGTGGTGATTCGCTACTCGGGCACCGAGGCGCTGGCACGCGTGATGATCGAGGCGGAGGATGAGGCCGCCATGCGGCGGCATGCGGATGCGATTGCAGGGGCGATCCGGACGGAGCTTGGGGTTTAGGCAGGGAACCGGTCGGATGAGCCTTCCGATTCACCACCTAGTTGGAGTCTGGACTCATTGAAGCTGCCCGGGCGGGATCTCGGTGTGGATCTCCGCTTGGAAGCCGTCGCCAGCATCGATCATGCTGTGCAGAAGCTTGTCGCCGCAGTCGAGGTCTGAAAGCTGCTGGAGCAGTTCAAGCCGCGCGGCTTCTGCAGCGGGGCTGGCCGTCTTGAGTTGTTCGGTAACTCTTTGCAGTTCGCGGATGGATTCGCGGCACCGCTCGGTAGCGCGGAGGAACTCCTCGGCCAGGGCGTGATCCGCGATGTGAAGACTGTCTGCCATGTGCACAGCCCGGCGTACCCGCGCCAGAAGCTCGTTCCCACTCATGTCTTAATGGATGCTTAAGGTTGTGGATGTGTTCGCTCCCCGATTGTGGGATTTCCAGAGCGTCAATGCATCAACATTCGATTTAGAGGATGGAGCGGTACACCGCGGCCTGCATGGCGTCGAGTGGCGCTGGTTCGCCGGTCCACGTCTGGTACTGGGCTGCGCCCTGGGCGAGGAACATTTCGACTCCGGGGATGACGACGATGCCGTGTTCGCGGGCGGAGCGGATCAGCGGTGTCTCGATGGGGTTGTAGACGAGGTCGAAGAAGAGGCCGCACGGGGTGACCGAGAAGTCGATGGGAGCGGCCATGGTGGACGTGGGCATGCCGTAAGGTGTGCCGTTGAGCACGAGATCGAAGTGCCGGCCAGGAAGGGTGTCAGGCGGCAGTGCGGTCGCGCCCGTCTCCGCCGCGAGAGCGTCGGCGCGGGCGAGGGTGCGATTGGTCAGGAATGTCTGGCAGCCTCGTTGTTTGAGGGCGTGGAGAGCGGCGCGCGCGACTCCGCCGGCACCGAGGACGAGAGCGGATTTGCCCGAGAGTGTGGACCCGCGCTCCGCAAAGTGACGGTCGAGCGGAGCGAGGATGCCGAGAATGTCGGTGTTGCTGCCGCGAATGGAGTCGTCCGGGAGGCTCTGCAAGGTGTTGGCCGCGCCCGCGGTACGGGCCTGCGGGTCGAGCTCGGTGAGCTGCGGCAGGATGGTTTCTTTGAGCGGCATGGTGACGCTGGCGCCGGCGAGGTGGAGGTGGCGCCAGGCCAGGAAGAGCTCGTCAGGATTGTCGGTCTCGAGCGGGAGATAGACGGCTTCGCGCCCCGCGGTGCGGAAGGCGGTGTTGAGCATGACGGGCGAGCGCGAACCGGAGATGGGTTTACCGAAGACGGCGTAGACCTCGGTTTGCGGCGTGATGGATTCGAGGCGGTAGAGGTCGCGGAGGGTGGCGGCATCGATCTGGCCGGGGGCGGTAGGCGTTCCGGACGTGGGTGAGGCGAAGGTGAAGAGCGATCCGAAGCGTGGACCGAGGATGCGGGTGAGGGTGCCGGGCGCCCCCATGCTCATGGCAACCAGGTTGCGGTCGGCGCTGTGGGCTTCGAGGAGGTCAAGCAGGGCGAAGCTGTCGCGGAGAGTCGTTGCGGTGGGAACGATCTTGTAGAGGTCGGCCCCGACGCGGTGCATGCGGTCGAGCACGGGCGCGAGGGGTGGGGTGCCGTGGAAGTCGTGCCACGAGAGCAGGAGGGCGTTGGGCCCGCGGCGCAGGGGAGCGAGGGCGTGCGGGTTGATGGCGAGCTCTTCGGCGGTTTCGAGCGAAAGATCGACGATGTGGGCACCAACGGCGATGGCCTGGCGGAGCATCTCGACTTCGTCGGCGGCGGTGCCGGCGAACTGGCCGCCGTTGCTGGAGCGGCGGCAGGTGGCGATGACGCGGACGGCCGGGTGCTTGCGGAGGAACGCGCCCATTTCGAAGACGGCTTCGAAGGGTTCAGGGGCGGTGTCGAGGCGGAATTCGAGAAACGGGAAGGACCGGGCGGTTTCGGCGGCGAGGCTGGCCATGCCGTCGCCGCTGAGGGCGACGCAGATGCGGGGAAGGCTGGGCAGGGTAGGCGGCATGGTTCGGTGCTGGATGTATCGTACAAACACCGAGGCCGCGCGGGATTCTGCTAGGCTTTTGTTGATTCGGTTGAGGTGGGCATGGCAAAGGGTGTGAACAAGGTTTTCCTGCTGGGCAATGTGGGCAAAGACCCGGAAATGCGTGCGACGCAGGGCGGCATGGTCATTGCGCAGTTGACGCTGGCGACTGCCGACCGGCAGAAGGACCAGAGCGGCAACTGGGTCGATAAGACGGAGTGGCACAACCTGGTTTGCTTCAACCGCACCGCCGAGATCGTGCGTGACTACGTGAAGAAGGGAACGCAGATCTTCATCGAGGGCAAGATTCAGACGCGGTCGTGGGATGACAAGGAAAGCGGCCAGAAGAAGTACCGGACTGAAATCCTGGTGAACGAGTTGTCGTTGCTGGGTGGCCGTGGCGGCGACCGTGAAGGTGGATCGAGCTACGGTGGCGGCCAGAGCTACGGCGGTAACCAGAGTTCGGGTGGGTACGGCGGCGGCCAGGGCGGATACAGCCGTGGCGGCGGTGGTGGCAACAACACTGCCAGCTTCGACCAGAGGACACCGGCTCCGCAGGACGACTACGCGAATGAGGGGATCACGGACGACGATATCCCGTTCTAGTCCCCGGCGGTTTGCAGCGGGCGAAACCGGTTGCGGAAGTTAGCGCCGGCTTTGCTTTTTATCGCTGAAGAAGTTTGGTTGCAGTACTGTTCCCGTTGCTGTCTCTCCCTCAAGCCTGTGTTCCACAGGGATGTGTGCGTCGATAGAAGCGCCTGAGCGCTCGCCACCGCACACCTGCGATTCTGAATTGGAACTAGAAAGCTCACTCTAGTGCGGATGCGTTGGTGCGCCCCCGTGCGCGTTATACAAGCAGGGTTCGGAAACAACATACGCAGCCGCGGCCTGGCGACTGCGGCGGTGGTGTGCGCCGTGGCGTGCCTGCCTGCGGCGGTTGCCGGACAGGCGGCCAGATCCGCGCCGTTGCGGGTGGTGGTGGTGGACCCGTCTGGAGCGAAGGTGCCGAATGCCCAGGTGCAGGTGTTCCAGTCGCGCACCCAGGACGACGTGGTTGTAAAGACGCTGCGCACGGATCGCGCCGGCGAGCTGCTGCTGACGCTGCCCGCAGGGGCGTACAGCTTGCGGATTGGCGCGACCGGGTTTCAGGACGCGCGGCAGGCGGTCGAGATCGGAACGGAAGAGCGTGAGCCGGTGGTGGTGCGGCTGCGGATTGCGGCCAAGGCGGAGACGGTCAACGTCGCGAGCGGCGAGACGGGTGATGGCTCGATCTCAGACGGCCAGGCGATTGTGTTGCGGGCGAACGAACTGGCGGCACTGTCGAACGATCCAACGGTGTTGCAGCAACAGATCAATGCACTGGTGCAGACGGACGATGGATCCGCTCCGGAGCTGCGGGTAGACGGGTTCAGCAACGGGCGGCTGCCACCCAAGTCTGCGATTCGCGAGATCCGGGTGAACCAGAATGCATATTCTGCGCAGTTCGATCAGCGGGGCAACTCGGTGGTGGACGTGTTTACGCGGCCGGGCGGGCAGAAGCTCCAGGGCAGCGTGTACCTGAGCGGGAACGCGGACCCGATGAATGCGCGCAATCCGTTTCTGCCCACGGCGCCGTCGTACCAGTCCACCTTTCTGGACGCGAACGTGAACGGGCCGATGGGCAAAGGCACGTCCTTCTTTGCGGGGACGACGGTTAACGACCTGCAAAACAATGCAGCGGTGAATGCCTCGGTGCTGGACGCGAACTTCAACGTCGTCCCGTTTTCGCAGACGGTGGCGGATCCGTTGCTGACGCGGTCGGCGAATCTGCGGATCGATCACCAGTTTGGCGAGCGCAACACACTGACCGCCCGGGCGGAGTGGTCCGGAACGCACCAGGAGAACGGCGGGCTGGGCGCGGGGGAACTGGTGCTGCCCTCCGCCGGATACACGGCCGACAGCAAGACATTTGCGTTGCAGGTAGGCAATACGACCGTAGCAAGCACGCGAACGGTGGTGGAAAGCCGGTTTCAGTATCGGCGGACCTGGACGGAGCAGACTCCGAACAGCACGGACCCGGCGCTGGTGGTGCAGGGCGCGTTCACCGGGGGCGGCAGCGCAACGCAGGGCTTGCGAGATGTGCTGGACAACTACGAATGGCAGGAGTACGTGAGTTCGGATCGCGGCCGGCATTACCTGCGCGGCGGCGTGCGATATCGGCTGACGCGGGACAGTAATACGTCGACCGCGGCGTTCAACGGGCAGTACACGTTTGCGTCGATCGAGGCGTACCAGACGACGGTACGCGGCCTGGCACAGGGGCAGACGCCGGCACAGATACGGGCCGCGGGCGGAGGTGCGTCGCAGTACAACGTGACCGCGGGTCAGCCTTCGGCGGTGATCTCGACGGGCGACCTGGGCGTGTATTTCGAAGACGAGTGGAAGGTGTCGCAGAACTTCTCGTTGACGAGCGGGCTGCGTTACGAGTCGCAGTACGGCATTCCGGACCACAACGACCCTGCGCCGCGCCTGGGGTTTGCGCTGACGGTCGTCGGCAGGAAGGGAACGCCGCTGGTGCGGTTGCGTGGTGGCGTGGGGTTCTTTTACGACCGGTTTGGGGCGGGAAACATTCTGACGGCGGCGCGCGAGAACGGAGTGCTGCAGCAGACGGTTTTTCTGCAGAACCCGGATACGTTTCCAGGCCCGCCCGCTCCTGGCGGCAGTGGGGTGGTGACTTTCGCCGCGCAGGGGAGGCCGTCGACGGTGTACCAGATTGCGCCGGGGTTCCACTCGCCGTATGTGCTGGGTGAGGGGGTTACGGCGGAACGGGTGCTGTTTGGCGGGCGGGCCTCGGTCTCGTTTACGCGGGAGCACGGCACGCACCAGTTGCTGTCGCGCAATGCCAACGCACCGCTGAACGGTGTGCGCCCGCTGGGCGGGTCGCAGAACGTGTACCAGTTCGCGTCGCTGGGAACGTCGGACACGACAACGCTGGCGCCAAGCTATACAAGGTCGTTCGGAAGCCACGGGTTTGTGTGGGTGAACTACAGCTTCCGCTTCCGCGAGGCGGCGGGATTTGGGCCGGGCAGCTTTGTCTCAAACAGCTACGACGTCTCGGCTGACTACGGGCGCACACCGTACATGACACGGCACCGGCTGTTTGTGGGAAGTTCGTACAACCTGCCGTGGAATTTCAGCGGAACGGCGTTTCTGTCGATGCACTCGGCGACGCGGTTCAACGTGACGACCGGGCAGGACAACAATGGAGATTCCATCTTCAATGACCGGCCGGCGTTTGCGACGGACCTGAGCCGGCCGACGGTGGTGCGGACGGCGATCGGCAATTTCGACACGGCTCCGGTGGCCGGACAGAGGGTGATCCCCATCGACTATGGCGTTGCGCCGGGGCTGGTCTCGGTACAGGGGCAGTTTGGGCGGGAGTTTATCTTTGGGCCGAGGCTGGCGGCAGAGCCGACGGCACCGGGAGCCAAACCTGCGCCGCCGGATCGCTTCTTCCATTGCTTCTTTGGGGTGCAGGTGCAGAACCTGCTGAACCATGTGAACCGGTCGATGCCGATCGGGCAGTTGAGTTCGCCCTACTTCGGCCGGAGCTTGTCACTGAATGCGGAGCAGTCGCAGACCACCGCGGCGAACCGGGTGGTGAATGCGTTTCTGTCGCTCCGGTTCTGACGTGCGAGGGGTCGCTGCCGGGGCGGCATTTAGACTGGGCGCATGATGGACGAGACGACTTTTCGGCGCGAGGCAGACCGCGCGTTGCACACGCTGAAGCAGAGCCTGATCGAGGCCGAGGAAGACGGCGGCTTTGAGGTGGAAGAGAACGGCGGCGTGCTGAACGTGGTGTTCGACGACCCCAAGGGGAAGTTTGTGTTTACGCCGAATACGCCGGTGCGGCAGATCTGGATTTCGGCGCTGTCGACGAGCTTCAAGCTGGACTGGAATGGCGAGGCGTTTGCGCTGCCGAAGACGGGTGAAGCGCTGCTGCCGCTGACGGAGCGGCTGATCGGCGAGCATACCGGGAACCCGATCTCGCTGGCATAGGCGAGCGTTCGCCAGGCCGCGAGATCCGTGGCGGTGAATGCAGCGGCACGGGGCTGGTCCTGGAGATCAGATCTGGACGTTGTCGTGCTGCGGGTGGATCGCATCCTCTGGATGCGTGATCGTGTTGGCCGGAACTTCTGTGATCACGCCGTACTTGTTGACCTGGACGCGCTGCGTACGGTAGATGCCGGAGTGGCCGGAAAACAGGTACGAGAAGATGCAGGCGATCGCGGCGAAGCTGCCGGCTTCCGCGCCGAAGAGCTCCATGGCGAGCAGGGTGGAGGCGATGGGCGTGTTGGCTGCTCCGGCGAAGACTCCCACGAAACCCATGGCCGCCAGCAGCGGCATCGGTAAAGCGATGAAGCGGGACAGGGCGTTGCCGAGCGTGGCACCGACGAAGAAGAGCGGTGTCACTTCGCCGCCCTTGAAACCAGCACCCAGGGTGAGCGCGGTGAAGAGAAGCTTGCCGAGCCAGTCCCACGGACTGACGCGGAGGGCGAACGCCTCCACGATGGGGCGGGCACCCAGACCAAGGTAGCGTGTGCTGTGGATGGCAGCCGCAGCGAGCGCCACGAGGACGCCGCCGAAGAAGGGCCGCATGGGCACGTAGCGCACATGGTTCTTGAAGAAAAGCTCGATCTGGTGAGCGATCCAGGAAAAGGCGAGGCCGACCGCGCCGAAGATTGCGCCTGCGATGGCGGCCAGCACGAGCGTGCGCACGTTCAGATATGGAACATAGCCGACGCGGAAGGCGGCCTCATGCTCCGTAAGCGCGGAGGTGGTGATGTTGCCGATCAGTGAAGCGACGAAGCAGGGGAGGATGGCGTCGTAGCTGACCGAACCGATGGCGAGCACCTCCATGCCGAAGACGGCACCGGCGAGAGGCGCGCCGAAGACGGAGCCGAAGCCGGCGCTGAGGCCGGCCATGAGCAGGATGCGGCGGCCACGCTCGTCCAGGCGAAAGGGCCGGGTGAGCTGATCGGCGAGGGATGCGCCGGTCTGGAGCGCGGTGCCTTCCCGGCCCGCGGACCCGCCGAACAGATGCGTCATGAAGGTGGTGAGCAGGATCAGCGGCGTCATGCGGAACTGCAGGCGACGCGTGGGTTGCTGGATCTGTTCGAAGATGAGGTTGTTGCCGCCGGAGACGTCCCGCCCGATGTAGAGGTAGAGCAGGCCCTCGACGAGGCCGGCAAGCGGCAGCAGGGCGATGAGCCACAGGTGCGATTCGCGGATGCGCGTGGCCTGGTTCAGCGACCAGATGAGCAGAGCCGACGCCGCGCCAGCCAGAATACCGGCGATGCCAGCAATGGGAACCCAGCGCACGAGGTACTGCGGCAGGGCGAGCAGGCTGCGTTTGAAGTCAGGCGCGAGATAGTTGCGAAGCATGTGTGGAGGAGACTCCTCTGAGGAATGTCGCAGGAGTCATCAGCCCGTTCCGGGCGGTTTTGGCGAACCCCATCGCCATGGAAAGCCTGCTTAAAAGCTATCAGTTCAGCGGGACAGAGGTGTAAGTTGCCTGCCAGCTTCTACAATGAGAAGTGATGCCTGAAGCCGCCCAGAACGTTGAGATTCGTTACAACCCCGCCGAGATTGAGCCGCGCCTGCAGGCGCAGTGGGATGCCGACCCGGCGCTGTATGCCGCGGAGCCGCACACCGGCGGCAAGCCGAAGTACTACGTTCTTGAGATGCTGCCGTACCCCAGCGGCAAGCTGCACATGGGGCATGTGCGGAACTACAGCATTGGCGACGCGCTGGCGCGCTATCAGTGGATGAACGGCTTCAACGTGCTGCACCCGATGGGGTGGGACAGTTTTGGCCTGCCGGCGGAGAACGCTGCCATCAAGAACAACACGCCGCCGCGTGACTGGACGCTGAGCAACATTGCCGAGATGCGCAAGCAGATGCAGCGCATGGGGCTGAGCTATGACTGGCAGCGCGAGGTGACCACGTGCCTGCCGGACTACTACCGTTGGAACCAGTGGTTCTTCCTGGAGATGCTGAAGCGCGACCTGGCGTATCGCAAGAAGAGCAAGGTGAACTGGTGCCCCAAGTGCAACACCGTGCTGGCGAATGAGCAGGTGGTGGGCGGTTACTGCTGGCGGCACGAGGACACGCTGGTCGAGCAGCGCGACCTGACGCAGTGGTTCTATCGCATTACGAAGTACGCGGATGAGCTGCTGAACGGTCTGGATGCGCTGGACGGATGGCCGGAGAAGGTGCGCACGATGCAGCGCAACTGGATCGGCCGCAGCGAGGGCGCGGAGGTGACGTTTGCCGTCGAGGGCTGTACGGACTCGATGACGATTACAGTGTTCACCACGCGCATCGATACGATCTTTGGCGCGACGAGCTTGCAGGTGGCGCCGGATCATCCGATCGTGACGCATTGGTGTGGCTTCGATGAGAAGCTGCGGCCCGAAGTGGAAGCGATGCTGGCCGAGCAGAAGACGGCGAAGGACACCGACGCTCTGGGCGAGTTGCCGAAGCATGGCGTAGACACTGGGCGCAAGGTGATCAACCCGTTCACGGGTGAGCCGATTCCGGTGTGGGTGGCGAACTACGTGTTGAGCGGCTACGGCACGGGCGCGGTGATGAGTGTGCCGGGGCATGATGAGCGCGACTTTGAGTTTGCGACGAAGTACGGTTTGCCGATCAAGCGCGTTGTGGCTCCGAACCTGGACACGGAGGAGTTAAGCCTGCCGTTCACGGACAAGGCCGAGGCGGTGCTGGTCGACAGCGGCGAGTGGACGGGCGAGCCGGTGCTGGAGGCCTTGGAGAAGATGGCCAAGCATGCCGAGGCGCAGGGCTTCGGCAAGGCTACGGTGACGTTCCGGTTGAAGGACTGGGGCGTGAGCCGGCAGCGGTACTGGGGTACGCCGATCCCGGTGGTGTATTGCGACCAGTGCGGCATGCAGCCGGTGCCGGCGGAGCAGTTGCCGGTGCTGTTGCCGGACAACATCGACGTGCAGAACGTACAGGGATCGCCGCTGGCGAGCGTGCCGGAATTTCTGAACACGACATGCCCGGCGTGTGGTGGTGCCGCGAAGCGCGAGACGGACACGATGGATACGTTCGTAGATTCGAGCTGGTACTTCTACCGCTACACGGACCCGAAGAACTCGGCGGCGCCGTTCGACAGTGCGGTGGCGAACTACTGGTTTGAGATCGACCAGTACATTGGCGGCGTGGAGCACGCGATCCTGCACCTGATCTATTCGCGGTTCTGGACCAAGGTGATGCGCGACCTGGGCCTGATCGAGAACAGCGAGCCGGCGAAGCGGTTGTTCACGCAGGGTATGGTGATCAAGAACGGCGCGAAGATGTCGAAGTCGAAGGGCAATGTGGTGTCGCCCGACGACATGATTGCGAAGTACGGCGCGGATGCGACGCGCATGTACGCGCTGTTTGCGGCGCCGCCGGATCGCGACCTGGAGTGGCAGGAAGAGGGTGTCGCGGGCATCTCGCGGTTCCTGTCGCGCGTGTACCGCGTAACGATGAAGTTTGCGCCGGGGCTGAAGGCGCACGAGGGATCGAGCGCGACGGAGGCGTTGTCGCCTGCGGGGCAGAAGCTGTTGCGCACCTTGCACCAGACCATTGCGAAAATCACGCTGGACTTCAGCGGGCGCTGGCACTTCAACACCTGCATCGCGAGCGTGATGGTGCTGGTGAATGAACTGATCGCGGCAGAGGCTGCGATGGACTCGGGCGAGGTGAGCGAGGCGACGCAGCGCGAGTTGTTCCGGTCGCTGACGCTGTTGCTGGCGCCGTTTGCGCCGTTCCTGGCGCAGGAGTTGTGGACGGAGCTGGGGCATGAGGGTGTGGTGTTCCGGCAGCCGTGGCCTGCGGCGGATGCGGAGTTGGCGCGCGAGGACGAGATCGAGATCCCGGTGCAGATCAACGGCAAGCTGGCGAATGTGGTGAAGGTGCCGGCGGGCGCGGACAACGACGCGGTGAAGGCGGCGGCGATGAGCGATGAGCGCATTGCGGCGCGGCTGGTGGACAAGACCGTGGTGAAGACGATTGTGGTGCCGGGCAAGCTGGTCAACCTGGTTGTGAAGTAGCGCATGGCCGTGCACACCGCAGCATCGCCGCAGAGGGCAACGCAGGGCTTCGTCGCCAATGTCACGTGGGCGTGGCGGCATCCGCTGGTGGTGCTGATGGAGATCGGCTGGCGCTGGCTGTTTGGGGCGCCGCTGCTGTGGATGTGCTGGACGGCGTTTCAAAAGGCGCTGGATCAGGTGCCGTGGCAGGTGACGGGGGTGCAGCGCGTCTCCGCCAACCAGTTGCTGACGGACCCGATGGGCGCGGCGGCGGCGATCGGTGCGTTTGTGCAGATGATCGTGCCGGTGCTGGAGCGTACTGCTCTGTGGGCTGTGCCGGTGTTTGCGCTGGTCTGGGTGCTGCTGTCGTCGGCTGGGCGAACGCTGGTGCTGCGGCGCCTGGACCCGGCGATGCGTGGGCGCTGGTTCGTGCTGTGCGGGCTGCAGGCGATGCGGCTGGTGCTCTCGCTGGTGGTGGCCTGGGTTTGGTGGCTGCTGGTGCAGTGGATGGCGCGGGTGAGCATTGCGGACCCGATTGCGCGCGGTGGTGAGCCGCAAATGATGCTCTACACCGGTGGCGCGATCGTGATCACGCTTGGGCTGTTTGTGCTGACGGGTGCGATGAGCTGGGTGTTTGCCGCTGCGCCGATTGTGGCGATGCGGGAGAACACCGGAGTGTTCGCCAGCCTGAGCCGGGCGGCGCGGGCGCAGGGTGCGCGCGGCGGCATGGTGGAGATCAACCTGGTGCTGAGCGTGGTCAAGATCATGCTGATCGTGCTTTCGCTGGCGTTTTCGGCGTTTCCACTGCCGTTTACCACTATCGTGACGGAAGAGTATGTGCTGATGTGGTCGGGACTCGTGGGCCTTTGGTACTTTGCGGCTTCGGATTTTTTCCATGTGACGCGGCTGCACGCGTTCAGCGAACTGCTGCGGCGACACGAGGTTACGTTCCGGCAAAAGGCTGCATCCGAGTAGACGCGCGCCCCTAGACGGGTGTGCGCGAACGTTGCGCACAGGAGCCTTGCGTCCCATGAACTTCGGTATCTATCTGATTGGCTACATTATCGTGATCGCGGGCGTGGTGTACGCGATGAACCTGGCACACATCCACTCGCAGTGGATTGCCGCCGTGGCTGTGATCATGCTCGGTGCCGGCATTCTGACGGCAGTGACGCGGACCCGGACGAAGGATCCGAACTAGAGCTGGCTCAGTAAGCCAGGATCAAGCAAGGCAGTGGGCCCAGGCTCACTGCTTTGCTGCGTCTGGAGATCGAAGCTGGCTCTGCCTGCCGGTACACTGGGGGCGTGAGTAGTTCGACGGTCGTAATTCTGGATTTTGGCGCGCAATACACGCAGTTGATTGCGCGGCGCGTTCGTGAGTTCAACGTGTTCAGCGTGGTGCTGCCGTGCACGGCGCAACTCGAGGAGATCCGGGCGCTGAACCCGGTCGGCGTGGTGCTTTCGGGCGGACCGAGCTCGGTGTATGACGCGGATGCGCCGAAGGCTGATCCGGCGGTACTGGGGTTGGGGCTGCCGGTGCTGGGCATCTGCTACGGCATGCAGTTCATGGCGCACCACCTGGGCGGGCGCGTGGAGCCGGCGGACAAGCGCGAGTACGGCGATGCGGTTGCGACGGTAGCGGTGGAGAACCGGCTGTTTGCCGGACTGCCGCGTGAGCTGCAGGTGTGGATGTCTCACGGCGACAGCGTGATCGACCTGCCGGAGGGGTTTGTGGTGGCGGCGACGTCGCACAGCGCGCTGGCGAGTATTGCGGACGAGACGCGGCGGATGTATGCGGTGCAGTGGCACCCCGAGGTTGCGCACTCGAAGCAGGGGACGGAGCTGCTGCGGAACTTTGTGTTTGAGATCTGCGGGGCGAAGGCGGACTGGACCAGCGAGGCGTTCATCGAGTCGACCGTGGCGCGCATTCGCGAGCAGGTGGGGCCGGATGGGCATGCGATCTGCGGTTTGAGTGGTGGCGTGGACTCGGCGGTGGCGGCGGTCTTGGTGGCTCGCGCCATTGGCGACCGGCTCACGTGCATTTTTGTGAACAACGGTGTTTTGCGCAAGAATGAGTTTGAGCAGGTACAGCGCAACATGCGCGAGAAGCTCGGCTTGAACGTGGTTGCGGTGGACGCGTCGAAGCGGTTCCTGTCGCAGCTGGGTGGCATTACCGATCCGGAGACGAAGCGCAAGATCATCGGCCGCGAGTTCATCGCGGTGTTCGATGACGAGGCGGCGAAGATTCTGCGCGGGCAGGAAAAGGCCGGCGAGGTGGCGCACGATGTGGGCGGCAAGGAGGTCGCGTGGCTGGTGCAGGGCACGCTGTACCCGGACGTGATCGAGTCGAGCAGCGTGAAGGGGCCGTCGCAGACGATCAAGAGCCACCACAACGTGGGCGGCTTGCCTGAAAACATGAAGCTGAAGCTGATTGAGCCGCTGCGCGACCTGTTCAAGGACGAAGTGCGGCGGTTCGGTGCGGACCTGGGTATGCCGCAGGAGGTGCTGGAGCGGCAGCCGTTTCCGGGGCCAGGGCTGGCGGTGCGCATTGTGGGCGAGGTGACGCCGGAGCGCGTTTCGATTCTGCAGAACGCAGACGAGATCGTCGTGAACGAGATCAAGAAGGCCGGGCTGTACCGCGAGATATGGCAGAGCTTTGCGGTGCTGCTGCCGGTGAAGTCGGTGGGCGTGATGGGTGACCAGCGGACCTATGCCTACACGTGTGCGATTCGAGCGGTGCACTCGGGCGATGGCATGACGGCGGACTGGGTGCCGTTGCCGTACGAGGTGTTGCGGACGATCAGCAGCCGCATCGTGAACGAGGTGCGCGGGATCAATCGCGTGGTGTACGACGTGACGAGCAAGCCTCCGGGAACGATTGAGTGGGAGTGACGATGTTGGCTTCGCGCTTTGGCTTAGTGGTGTTGTCGATTACGGTTGCTGCGACAGCGGTTGCGCAGAAGCCTCCTGTGGCGCTTCCGGAGATGGGCAGCAATGTCGTCGTCTTCCGGCCGACGGATGACATGGCGGCGGACCAGGCGAAGATCGATGCGATCTACACCGAGCAGCAGCACAGTGAGTTCGGTAGCGGGCGGTATGCGATCTTGTTCGCGCCGGGTACGTATCACCTGAGAGTGCCGATCGGGTTCTATACCGAGGTGCTTGGTCTGGGCGCGACTCCGGATGCGGTGCGCATTGATGGTGATGTACGCGTAGACGCGGCTCTGAAGAATGACAATGCAACGACTACCTTCTGGAGAGGAGCGGAAGGGCTGTCGGTAAAGCCAGAGAGCGGGACGATGCAGTGGGCGGTGTCGCAGGCGGTGGAGTTCCGTCGCATGCATGTGCTAGGCGACATGGTGCTGAATCAGCGTCACGGCTGGGCGAGCGGCGGATGGATGAGCGATGCGACCGTCGACGGGACTGTGAACTCCGGCACGCAACAGCAGTGGATTGCGCGCAACAGCGAGTGGAAGCAGTGGACGGGTGCGAACTGGAACATGGTGTTCGTGGGCACGCCGCAGATGCCGGAAGGCGAGTGGCCCCAGCCTCCATTCACCAAGGTGGGGCGTACGCCGGAGGTACGCGAGAAGCCGTTTCTCGAGCAGGAGAAGGACGGCACGCTGGCGGTGCGTGTGCCGGGATTGCGGCGCGACAGCAGTGGTGTGAGCTGGCACGGTGGTGAGACGCCCGGGCGGGTGGTGCCTCTGAGCCGGTTCTACGTGGCGCGGGCGGACCGAGATTCGGCAGCAACGATCAATGCGGCGTTGTCACAGGGTAAAGACCTGCTGCTGACGCCGGGTATCTATGACCTGGATCAGCCGATTCGCGTGACGCGCAAAGATGCGACGGTGCTGGGGTTGGGCTTTGCGACGCTGCACGCGGTTAAGGGAACCGAGGCGATGACGGTCGCCGATGTGGATGGTGTGGCCGTCGCAGGCCTGCTGTTCGACGCGGGCGAGGCGAAGTCGCCGTCGCTGCTGCACGTGGGTACTGCAGGGGTGCACCTGCGGCATGATGCGCGTCCGATTGTGCTGCATGATGTGTTCTTCCGTGTCGGTGGTGCCGCGGTCGGCAAGGTGTCTGCCAACCTGGTGATCGACAGTGACGACACGATTGTGGACCACACGTGGATCTGGCGTGCGGACCACGGCAAGGCCGGCGTGGGCTGGACCGTGAACGAAAGCGACAACGGCCTGGTAGTGCGGGGCGATCGTGTCACGGTGTACGGCCTGTTCGTTGAGCACCACGAGAAGTACCAAGTGCTGTGGAGCGGCGAGGCGGGACGGACGTACTTCTACCAATCGGAGATCCCGTACGATCCGCCGACACAGGCTGCGTGGACGGATGCGAACGGAGCGCGCGGATGGGCCAGCTACAAGGTGGCTGACACGGTGAAGCAGCATGAGGCGTGGGGGCTGGGTGTGTACAGCGTGTTTCGGCATCCGGACGTGGTGCTGGACCGCGCCATCGAGGTGCCGAAAACGCCGGAGGTGCGCTTCCACCACATGATCACGGTCGCGCTGGATAACTTGGGCGCCATTGAAAACGTGATCGACGACAAGGGCGGCCCGACCCAGGTAGCGCCGCACCGCGTGACGCCGAAGGTGCCTGAGTTTCCGTGAGGCGTTAGCCCCGGTTGTTGTTGCGCAGGAAGTGGATGTTGAGATCGATGGTGTGCGTCGCTGGATCGGCCTTGGTGTCGTACACGGCGGTGTAGGGCTGCAGCGATCGAAGAGCGGAGTTGTTGCGAAGGAACGTTCGCGGGTACGACGCGTTATAGACGCTGCCTGGCTTGAGCTTCCAGTTCCCGTCGAAGTCGGTCTGGGCCTGACCGGTCAGGCCGTCCGCGTGGACGGCTCCGACGGTGTACTGCTGGCCGGGTATCACGGTGATGGCGTAATTGACGGTGTGGCCCGTGCGATCGAGTTGCGGAGCGGTGTCCACGCGAACGTCGACGTAACCCTGGTCGTGGTACGTGTCGAGGATGGGCTGAAAGGAAGCCTGCAGCGCCGCTTGCGAAGCGACGTCACCGGCATGCAGCTTCTGAGTCGCCGCGAACTGCTGGGGTGAGTACAGCGGTGCGCCCGCGTAGGTGAGAGTGCCAACATGGTAAGAGCAGTCACGGTGCCGGAGATGACGACTCCCACCACACCCGCCTTTTCGGCCTCTGCCGAGCGAGAAAGGCCGCTGATGGTGGCATCCAGGTAGCCTGTGTCCCGGAAAGGCGTTAGCAGGCGATCATCGAGCGATTCGCCAGAACCTTCGTCATAGGGCTTGCCCACGACGCCGCGCAGACTCTGCCGAAGTGCGGGCGCAGTTTCGGTGATTAGGCCTTCCAGGTGAACGCTGTTCAGCACGAGAGTTGGATTGTTGATGCGGAAGTGGAGCGTCTCCGGCGCGGTGTCGGTCGAGGGCGTGTCGACCAGCTCAACTTTGTACGTGACACCCTTTTCGGCGAGCATGGCCTGCAGGGCGTCGCGCACCTGCGTGCCGAGTGTGCCTGCCTGCGGCAACTGCGGAGAGTACAACGGGACTCGGCGGTGTAACTCGGATGAAAGCTGCTTGGGATCGAGCCAGATGAGGTTGTCGACGGCGGTGGGCAGTAGCTCCTTCGCGTCGACCGGCGTGACTTTAAGGATCGCCGTGATGCCGGTGACGGCTCCGTCGAGAGAGGGCTCCACGTCGCGCATTGCGCCGGTGTCCATCAGACGTTGTGCGGCTGCGGTCAGGTCGGCGGTGGTGATGGTCTGACCGGGTTTGAGGCCGGATGCGGCCTGAAGCTGCTCGTTGGTGTAGGGTGTTTTGCCCTGGAAGACGATGCGCTTGAGTGTGAAGTGCTGTTGCGCAGACACGGGAAGGCAGGCGGCAAGCGCCGCGACAGAAAGCAAAACAGGGAAACGCATGGCGGAAGTGTAGCAGCGGAAACGGGGCTGTTTCGGATGCTTTTGTCCGGGCCTGCGCGGTCGATTTTCGTAAGCGCTAACGCAGAAAGGCGGACCGAAGTCCGCCTTTCTCGGCTGTGTTCTTGGAGTGTGCTAGCGGAGTTCGTCGTAGCTGGTGGCGCCGAACTTGGTGTACCAGGGGGTTGCGGCTTCGAGGGCTTTGTTAACGTTCTGGATGTTTTCGACGCCCTTGGTTTCGAGCCAGGCGCGGAAGGGTGTTTCTCCCTGCTTGGCGTAGATGTCGATGCCGTCTTTCCAG
Organism: Terriglobus aquaticus; assembly: GCF_025685415.1. Lineage (NCBI taxonomy): Bacteria > Pseudomonadati > Acidobacteriota > Terriglobia > Terriglobales > Acidobacteriaceae > Terriglobus > Terriglobus aquaticus. The sequence goes on along the minus strand of NZ_JAGSYB010000001.1, from coordinate 1,788,649 downwards.
GTGGCGCGGCCGCACAGGACGCCGTTGAACTTGGTGCCGGACTCGGCGGCGAGTTCGAGCGTTTCGATGAAGACGGGGTTGGAGACGCCGGCGGAGAGATAGATGAAAGGCTTGTCGCTCATGCCCTCGGCATCGCGGAAGTACTCCAGGGCTTCGGCGCGGGTGTAGGCCTTCTCGCCCTTGTAGGCGGCGGTGCCTTCAACGAAGCTCATTTCGACCGGCACTTCCACCTTGAGGACGTCGACGTTGTAGCGCGTCTTGCCGAACTCGGCCATGGAGCCGGAGACGATGACGGGCTTCTTCTTCGCGTATTCGAGGGTCTTTTCGCCGGCGCCATCGACGTCGTAGCCGACCGTTTCGAGGAAGAACGGGATGTCGTGAGCGAGGCACTCATCGCCAATGCGCTCGACCCAGGCGTGCTTGACGTCATTGATTGCGGTCTGCTCAAGCGGCGAGTAGTAGAGCAGGATCTTGATGCAGTCGGCACCGGCTTCCTTCAGGCGGCGAACGCTCCAGTGGTCGAGCAGGTCGGGCAGACGGCCGGCCGTGTTGGCGTCGTAGCCGGTCTTTTCATAGGCCAGCAGAAGGCCGGCGTCGTTGCGCACCTTGGTCGCGGGCAGGCCGTACTCCGGGTCCATGAGGATTGCGGACGCGTAGCGGGTGAGCACCTCTGTGACCAGGACCTTGAAGGTCTCCAGATCTTTATCGGAAGCCGTGCCGCCGCGCGCGGCGGCGATGGACTTCTGCAGGGAACCGCGCTGGTCCATGGCGGCGGCGGCGATGACGCCGCGGGCGTCGGAGACGGCTTGAAGACCGGCGAGTTTTCCGGCAGTGGGCTTGGTGGCCATGACTTACATTTCCTCCCGAACTGACTGTTCGATGGTAACGGATAGGCGCAGGTGGACGCTTGAACGTCCCGTGACCGGGAGCCGGCGCGGAGCCGATGCCGCGAGAGAGGCTACTTCTTCGAACCTGCGGTCATGCCGCCAACACCGGTCGGGCCCTCGTGCGGCGTGGCAGACAGGCCCCGATGGCCGGCGTACCAGAACCAGCAGGTGGCAGCCAGCAGGCAGGCAATGAGGAACGCACCGATGGAGAAGAGGAATACGGGGGTGTTCACGCCTTTGTTGGGCGACTTGGGATCGCGGTTCGCTTCGTACGCGTTGTTTTCCATGACACGTGGGATGGTGCGCGCCGTGCTGCGGTGTACCGGCAGGCGACGACGCAACAAGATGGTGGCGTGCGGAGGCGTGTTCCTGCGGAGAGTGGCGGGAGGCGCTCCGTCAGGAGGCTGACGGAGCGAGCAGCGCGGCCTGGGTGGCGATGAGCTGCTGAATGCCCTGGGAGGCGACGTCGAGCATCTCGGTGAGCTGGTCCCGGGTGTAGGGCGTGCGCTCGGCTGTGGCCTGGGTTTCGACCAGGCCGCCCGAGGCAGTCATGACGACGTTGCTGTCGGTCTCGGCCTGGGAGTCTTCCTGGTAGTCGAGGTCCAGGAGAACCTGGCCCTCGACGATGCCGACCGAGACCGCGGCAACAAGTTCGCGCATGGGCGAGGCGGGCAGCGTGCCGGAAGCGACAAGTTTGTTGAGCGCCAGGGACAGCGCCGCGGCTGCGCCCGTGATGGCGGCAGTGCGGGTTCCGCCGTCGGCCTGCAGGACGTCACAGTCGAGGATGATGGAGCGTTCGCCGAGGGCGCGCAGGTCGACCACGGACCGCAGGGAGCGACCGATGAGGCGCTGGATCTCGTGGGTACGGCCGCCGATCTTGCCCCGCTCGGATTCGCGCGGGGTACGGGTGAGGGTGGCACGGGGCAGCATGGAGTATTCGGCGGTGACCCAGCCTTTGCCGCTGTTGCGCAGCCAGCCGGGCACGGTCTGCTCGACGGTGGCGTTGCAGAGGACGCGGGTGTGGCCGAACTCGACGAGCACGGAACCCTCGGCGGTGGCGACGAAGTCCGGGGTGAGACGGATGGGGCGGAGCTGGTCGGCGGCGCGGTTCTCCGCACGGAAGATGGGGTGGACGTTCACACCCCGAGTATAGAGTTTGGCCGGGGTTACCTAGAGTTTCACCGGGCGAAGCAGAACCGCCAGCGACAGGGTGCGTAGCCCGAAGATTTGTGCAAAGATACTTATCGCGCGTGCGCTGCTTCGGCTGTAGCCGAAGCTTTAGACCTCAGCCGGATACCGGTAAGGGGCGAGCACCTGTTTTCTGCTGTTGTTCTCTCCATCTGTGTTGAAAAACACCCCGCGATGACACGCGGAGGAGAGCAGCATTGAGTACAGGGCAACGCGTTCCCGGCAGAGCACCCCAACCTGGCCACGCGCGAAGCGAGGCAAATGCGCCTGCGAGCTCAGCCGCAGCGGCGCAGGCCCCTGCATCAGCGCGCGAGCAGGCTGGCGCAGACGACGTGGTGCCGCTAAGCGGTATGACGACCGCGGAGGTACTGCTGCGGGCCATGCAGATGGGCGGCGTGAGCGCGCTGCCGGCGGGCACCTTTCCCCTGCATCTTTTTGTTGTGGAGCCGGACGAACATCTGCGCGAGCCGCTGATGGAAGTAGGCCGGCAGATGGGATTCACGGTGCGCGGCGCCTCGCCAGCGGAAGTAGCGGGCATGCTGGACGCGCTGGAATGCGATGTGGTGTTGCTGGACCTGTCGCCCGAAGCGGCGCGGCTGGACGTCTTGCGGCAGTTGCGGCAGAAATTCCCACGAGTGCCGATCCTGGTGACGACAGCGTTTGCCTCCGTGCAGACGGCGGTGGAAGCGCTGCGCAACGGAGCTTCCGACTTTCTGACTAAGCCGTTTTCGCTGGAGGAACTGACGACCACGCTTCACCTGGCGGCGGAGCAGCGCAGCTTTGACGTGGAGCTGCGGCGGATGCAGCACCAGATGCGGACCAGCCCGGCGATGCAGCAGGTGGCGGCGGCGTCCCCTGCGATGCAGAAGCTGATGAGCATGGTCCTGCGCGTGGCTGTGTCGGACCATCCCGTGATGGTGCTGGGCGAAAGCGGTTCGGGCAAGGAGCGGATTGCCCGGGTTCTGCACGAAGCCGCAGCGGTGGGTGCGCGCCAGCGAGCAGGCGAGTCCGGAGCCAGGAATCCAGACCCGCCGTTCCTGCAGGTGCTATGCAGCGGCAGTGCGGCGACGCTGGAAACGGAGCTGTTCGGCTATGTGCGCAACGAGGGCACGGCCCTGCGGGAAGAGCGGGTGGGGCTGCTGACGGTCGAGGGCGGCGGGACGCTGTTCCTGGACGAGATCGACGCGTTGCCGCCGGATCTGCAATCGAAGTTGCTGCGGGCGATGAAGGATCGCGCGGTCCGGCCGCCGGGATCGGCGATGTCGCGGCCACTTACCGTGCGCCTCGTGGCTTCGAGCAGCCGCGATCTGCCGCTGCTGGTCGAGCGCGGAGCGTTTCGCAAGGACTTGTATTTCCGTTTGAATGTGGTGAACCTGCGGGTTCCTCCGCTGCGGCAGCGGCGCGAGGATCTGCCGCTGCTGGCCGCCGTGTTTCTGGAGAAGCACAGCCGGGAAAGGCTGCTGAGCTTCAGCCTGGGACCGGACGCCATGCGTGTGCTGATGGAGTATGTGTGGCCGGGGAACGTGCGGGAGCTGGAGGCGGTAATTGAGCGTGCGTGCACGGTGTCCAGCGGACCAGTGCTGCACCTGGCGGACCTGCCGACGCAGTTGCACCAGGATGTCGCGGCGGCCGAAGAGGCGGTGCGCATTGATGGCCGCAGCCGAAAAGAAGGTGCGGCAGCGGTGGTTACGGCAGCGGCAACGCCGGTGTCCGCGGAAATCAATATTGAACCGATTGCGGAGATGGAGCGCCGGATGATCCTGCTGGCGCTTCAGAAACTGAACGGCGACAAGATCATGACCGCAAAGCTGCTGGGAATCGGGAAGACGACGTTGTACCGGAAGTTGAAGGAGTACGGCATAGGCGAGTTGGCGGCATGAGCGTTTCGGATCGATTCGGAGCGCCTCTGACCGGCCGCGGTGCCAGGAGGAACTGCAATGCATTGGACAAGCGGGGTAGTGGGGACAGGAGAGTTGGCGATGAGCCATGAAATTGAACTGGCGCCGACGGTACTGCTGGTGACGGCAATCACCGGTGCGGACAACATGGCGGAAGCCATCAGCGAACGCGCCGGGGTGGTAATTGAACTGGTGCGGAGCCGGCGGGCCGCGCTGGCGTCGCTGCGGCGCTACAGCTTTGACGCGGTGATGGTGGATGCCACGCTGCCGGATGGCGAGGTGACACCGACGCAGATGCTGTGGCAGAACACCGGCGACGCATTGCCGGTGGAGGTCGACCTGCGAGCACTGGGCGCCTCGGGTGTGGCGCGGCTGTTGCGCGGCATTCTGAATCGTCGTCAGCAGATGGAGATGCAGGTCCGCGAGCAGGTGACACGCTCGCTGGCGGAAAGCATGCGGGGACCGATCACGGGTCTGCTGCTGCAGAGCGACCTAGTACTGCGCGATGGCGATTTGAACCCGGCGGCTGAAGCCAAGGTGCGTGAGATGCGTGCGCTGGCGGACGACTTGCGGATTCGGTTGCGGCCTCACTAGCGATCGGAGCAGGCGAGTCTGTGGCCTCGCGATGGTGGGGCGGCACCGGCGCTCTGCTATGCTGCCGCTACACCGTTGCATGCGGACGCGAGCGCGAGCCGCGCGACACGATGGCAGGGTGAAGAGGTGAGTTCTTGGCAGATGCGGTAACGATTACGGTCAAGCGCAACGGACCGTTGCGGATAGAGGGTGGCATTCGTCTGATCGATGCGGACGGAGCGGAGTGGGACCTGACGGGCAAACCCGCCGTGAGCCTGTGCCGCTGCGGCGTGAGCGAGAAGCGGCCGTTTTGCGACGGCAGCCACAACAAGATCGGGTGGCAGTGCAACGCCTCGCCGGGTAACCTGACCGGCGGCGAAAGCCCGGCGACGAACGTGATGCAGCCGGTGAGCGGAAACCTGACTGGGCAGTGATGTAAGCCGTTCCAGAAACGAAGGCGCAGACGAGTTCCGGCTGCGCCTTTTTTGTGCGCGGAGAAGCAGGCCGTGCGTTCGGGCCGTGTCCGCCGACGTGGGAAAGGGTTTGCAAGGGGTGTGTTCTGAGTTCTGAGTGGAAGAGTCTGCCGACGGGGCCTGTGCTGCCGGAAGAGGCGCCGATCAAGACGATCTCTTCGCGTGAGGTGTACCGCAACAACTGGTCACGCGTGCGCGAGGATGTGATCGAACGGCGTGGAGGGGTGCGTGGCATCTATGGCGTGCTGGACAAAGAACCGGCATGCATCCTGATCCCGCTGGAGCACACGCCGCAGGGCGACTTCATCACGCTGGTGCATCAGTTCCGTTACACGGTGCAGGGCAGCTACTTCGAACTGCCGCAGGGTGGATGGGAAGATCCGGACGCCGACGTGGAAGAGATGGCTCGCGGCGAGCTGCGCGAAGAAACCGGGCTGCGCGCGGGTCGCATCACGCGCATCGGGCAGAACTGGATTGCGTACGGGGCCATGCGGCAGGAGCACAACGTGTACCTGTGCGAGGACCTGACCCAGGGAGAGAGCGACCTGGAGCCGGAGGAGGACGGGTTGACCGTTCACCGGGTGAGCGTGGAGGAGTTTGAGCGCATGCTGCTGGATGGCCGCGTTCGAGACAACTGCACGCTAGCAGCGTGGGGCACGTACCTGGTGTGGAAGCGGCTGGGCGGCAGCGATCGTTAGGCGGGACGCAGAAGTTCCATGAAGACGTTGGCGCGCGCGTAGGGTGAGGGCGTGATGCGTTCGGGCGGCAGGTGCTGGAAGCCGAGCGCTTCGTAGAGATGGAGCGCGGGTCCGAGGGCGGTGTTGCTCTCCAGGTAGAGGCGCGTTGCACCCATGGCGAAGCCCTGATCGATGGTGTGCTGCAGGAGGCGGCGCCCGATGCCACGGCCCTGAGCGCGATCGCTGACGGCCATTTTGACGACTTCGTATTCCGTGGGGCGCATGGGCAGCAGGCCGCAGCAACCCACGGCTTCGCCGTCGAGTTCGGCAAAGAAGAGGCGGCCGCCCTTGTCGATGAGGTATGACTGCGGATCGTCGAAGACGGCGAGATCCGAGGCTTCCAGCTTGAAGAAGCGCGTGATCCACGCCTCGTTCAGGCTGCGGAAGGCGGCTTCATCGCCGGGACGAAAGTCGCGCAGAATGAGCTTGGAGTCAGGCATCATGTGCTTGATGTTCGAGCTCATGTGATCGATGCGAGAAAGAAGTGAGCCGGAGCTTCACAGGTGCTGGCGCTCCAGTCGACGCACCTGTCGCAGGGCGACGACGAGAGGAACGCAGCCGAACACGCCGAAGGAGCTGTCGATAAGACTCCAGCCGAACGGGATGGTCCGGATCGGCCCTGCGATGAAGGTAAGAGGCAAGACGCCGGCGCAGGCGATCAAGCCAAATTGCAAGACCCACTTGTTGCGGACCGGATCCACAAAGGGGCCGATGAACAGGACTGCGAGTACCAGGTGAGCGAAGGCGAGCCAGTCTGTCCCGTATGCGAGAAATGGGTAGCGCTGATTTGCGTCAGTGAGCGCCTGGAGAACGCGTTCAAACCAGGGCAGAAGATGACTTTGCATTGCAAAGCTGACGAGTGCCGGACGGTGAAGCAGGCGAACAAAGCCGCGCAATTCGGTCTCGAGCGGGAAAGCAGTCACGCCGGAGACGAAAAGGCCGAGCATCACGATGCCGATTGCGACCCGAGCTCGTCGAAGCGATGCGACCATGTTGCGTCTGAGTGTAACTGGCGATCCTACGCGCGTAGCATGCCTGTATGACACGAACCGCTGCTTGTTTCCTGATCGCTGCGAGTTGCGTGTTTGTGTCCGCGGCGAGCGGCCAGCGGGTCGCAGGGATCGATTCGGATGGTGATGGGCTGAGCGATGCGCTGGAGGCGCGGCTGATTGAGCAGTTTCGGCCGGTTTGGATGGTGAGCGAGAACGACTGTTCGAAGGTGCCGGCGCGGTTTGTGCCGGATGCTTCGGTGCCGCGGGTGGGTGCGGACGACGGCACGATCTATGCGCAGGCGAGTCCTGGTGGGCGGGCCGGTGAGGTGGAGATTCACTACTACCATCTGTGGCGGCGCGACTGCGGTGAGATGGGGCATGCGCTGGATACGGAGCACGTAGCGGTGCTGCTGCGTTCCGATGGAGAGTCTTGGAAGGCGAGTGCGTGGTACGCAGCGGCGCACGAGGACACGGTGTGCGATGCAGGGCAGGTGACGCGGGCGTCGACGATCGATGCTGTCGATCACGGCGCGCGCGTGTGGGTCTCCGCGGGGAAGCATGCCTCGTACTTCGCCGAACGGCTGTGCAACTACGGTTGCGGTGGCGATCGATGCGTGCACATGCACGAACTGCCGGCGGGTGACTTGATCAATCTTGGTGAGGCGAACGTGCCGAGTGTGGCGTGGACGCATGCGCCGCAATGGCCGCTGCTGGAGAAGATGACACGTTCAGACTTCACTGTGGCCCGCATGTCGCGGCTGGAGCGGTTGCCGGAGACGGACATTGCGTGGGCGACGCCGGAGAAGCGGCCAGCGCAGGCTGCGATTCTGGGTGTCAACGCAGGGCTGGGTGGAGCTGGGCTTGGCGCGTCCACCGGCGCGCGTGGGACGAACACAGCGATGGTAGTGACGACGGATAAAACCGGGCACGCGCTGGGCAGTGCGGCGCGGCACACCGGTGGTGCGCTGAAGAAGAGCTATCGCGGTGTGCGCCGCGCGCTTGGCGGGAGGTCCGCGAACGACTGAGCTACTGGATGGTCTTCATGCGGCGCTGCATGAAGTCCATGAGGACGTAGCTGCCGAGGCGTTCGGGGCTGGTGAAATAGGCCTTGCCGCGGCACATGGCGGTGACGCGCTGGACGAACTGCATGAGGGCGAAGTCCTGCGCGAGCATGAAGGTGTTGATGACGATGCCGGCTCGCTTGCAGCGGTTCACCTCTTCCAGCGTTTCGGCGATGACGATGGGATCGAGGCCGAAGGCGTTTTTGTAGATTCGGCCGTCCGGCATGGTAAGCGCAGAGGGCTTGCCGTCGGTGATCATGACGATCTGCTTCATTGCCTTGTTGCTGCGGCGCAGGATGCGTTGCGCGACGCGCAGGCCTTCTCGGGTATTGGTGTACCAGGGGCCGACCTTGACGCGGGCGACCTGCTGCACGGGCATCTCTTCTGCGGAATCGTGGAAGAGGACGAGGTGAAGGTCGTCGCCGGGGTACTGCGTGCGGATGAGGTGTGAGAGCGCCATGGCGACGCGCTTGGCGGGCGTGAAGCGATCTTCGCCGTAGAGGATCATCGAGTGGGAGCAGTCGAGCATGACCACGGTGGAGCAGGCGCTCTGGTACTCGGACTGGCGGATTTCGAGGTCGCTGTACTCGACGTTGAGCGGCAGGCCGATGCCCTCGCGCTGCATGGCGTTCGAGAGCGTGGCGTTGACGTCGAGGTTCAGGACGTCGCCGAATTCGTAGGGCTTGGAGGATCCGGAGGACTCGACGCCGCTGGCCTCGTAGCGCGTTTCGTGGCGACCGGCGATGGCGCGGCCGTTGGCGCCCAGCAGGTCGCGCAGGGTGCGGTAGCCGAGGAAGTCCATGGACTTGTCGGTGACGTTGAAGCGCGCGTCGCCCTGCGGTGGCGCGGGCTGCGCGATGTCGCCGGGTGAGTTGGCGTGATCAACTTTGCCATCAGAGTACTGGCCGGGCTGCTGCTGGTCGGAACTGATGAAGTTCTCGGCCTGCATGCGGTCGATGAGGTCGCTGAGCATCTGCTCGCGCTGGTCGGCGTCCATCTCGTCAAAGCGGGCCTGTTCGTCTTCGTTCATGAACTCGCCGGATTCGAGCACCTGGCGCAGAGCTTCGCGCAGGTTCTCCAGCGTGTGCTCCCCGTTGAGTTCCTGGAACTGCGAGAAGGGGTCCTGGAAGCCGGAGTCGAGCAGGAAGTCGGAGAGCGCCTGCATCAGGTCGTCGAGCGCGAGCTCGCTGGCGAGGTCGCCGTTGTACTTGGTGTAGCGGGTGCGTTTCATCTGGAACAGCCAGTCAGCAGGTCAGCGAGTCAGCAAGTCAGCGCGTGTTCGCTGAAGTGTTGGTCGTTGCCGCGGTTGAGAGTTGCGTGGGTGCGGCGAGCACGGTGGTGTTGCCGCCGATACGGCTGGCGTAGCTGGGTGCGGTCATGCCGTTCGCGAGCTGCTGCGTGGTGCTGTTGATGCCGAAGCGGTGCAGGTAGAAGTCGGCAAAGGAGTAGAAGTCGCGTGCGTTGGATTCGACCATCTGGTCCTCGGAGGCGTACTGCTTCACGATGGACGGATTTGCGACGGCACGGCCAAGGAAAGCGACCGCGTCGGCGATGGTTTTGCCGGTGGGCGACTTGTAGGCATCGAGGTCGATGTGCTGGCGCTCCGCGAATTCGGCGATGGGTATCAGCGGTTGCAGCGCGAACTCCTGGTAGTGGATGGCGCGTTCGTGGCGGGCCATCTCCTGCGGAAAAGCGCCGTTCGCGTCAATCTCGTTCACGGCTTCACGGAAGGTGTTGAGGCCGAAGGTGAAGAGGTCATCGTCGGACGAGACCACGCCGACGGCGGTGGCAGCCAGGCCTCGCCAGTAGTGGTGGTTGTTGCGCTGGTTGCTGGCTTTGTCGAAGTCGACCGTGCGGTGCGCGACCTTGTTCATCCAGGCGATGTCGCGCTGAAGAATGGGCTGATTGAGCGCGGGATCGTTCACCAGAACGGATTCGGCGATTGCCACGGAGGAGAGCGTCCATTCGACCTGAAACCAGGCCTGCGAGCTTTCCTTGGGGTCGTAGTCGAGGAGCGTTGCAGCCTGTGCCCAGGTGTCGATCTGCTGCTGGGCGCAGTCGGCCTCGGCGTGGCTGCCGTTGGCTACGAACTGGTTCATGCCTGCGGAGATGCGGCGTTCGAACTCGTTGTAGGTGTGGGTGATCTTGGCTTCTTCGGGGTTGACCGGGCCGTGGCTGCCGCTGAGATAGTGGTGCGGGATGAGCATGCGGCCGGTGGGCGCGGGAACCGCTGGCAGGGCGACGCAGGAGTCCAGATGCTGCACCGCTTCTGTGACGCGAGGGTTGCGATTCGCCTTCAGCTCCGCGCGACGAGCGGTGATGTCGAGGAGGGAGGCCTTTGGCGCGACTACATGTTCCGCGCGGGCCGTGGCGCCGAGCATCGCCAGCGCGAGAGGAAGGCCGGAACTGAATGCACGCCCCATGCGCTTGATCGTACTCGCTTGCCGGGGTGAGCTGCGCGCGTCAAAACGGCGCGTTGTTGATGCGGCGGGACGCCATGCGGCCCGACTGCGCAGCGCTCAAGCGTTGCTGAGGGCGTGCACCAGGTCTGCGAAGACGCGGCCTCGGTGTTCGTAGCTTTGGAACTGGTCGAAGGAGGCGCAGGCCGGAGCGAGCAGGACGGTGTCGCCGGTGCGTGCTTCCGCCGTGGCGCGAGTGAGCGCGTTCTGCAGCGTCTCGCAGTGGCGGATTGGGACGACGTTAGCGAGTTGCTGCTCGATCTTCTGTGCGGCGGCGCCGATGGTGTAGACGGCGGAGGCGCGCTCACGCAGCAGCGGCGCGAGAACGGTGTAGTCGCTGCCCTTGTCTTTGCCGCCGAGGATGAGGCGGACGCCGCGATCGAACGATTGCAGCGCCTTGATGGTGGCGTCGACATTGGTGGCTTTTGAGTCGTTGTAGAAGTCGACACCCTTCACGTTGGCGACGAACTGGAGCCGATGGTCGACGGCGCGGAAGGTGCCGATCGCCTCGCGAATGGTGGCGAGGGACACGCCGGCGAGGGCTGCGGCCTGGATGGCGGCGAGCACGTTTTCGACGTTGTGCGCGCCGCGCAGCGGGATCTCCACGAGGGGCAGGACGGGTTCGGGTGTGTCGCCCTCGCTGCGGATGAGATAGATGCCGTCGTTGTGCACGAACGCGCCCTGCTTGACGCGGCGGTTGCCGCTGAACCAGTGGATTTGCGCAGCGGTTTTTGCCGCGATCATCTGCGTGGGCTTGTCTTCGGCGTTCAAGATCAGATGGTCGGCTGCGGTCTGGTTTTCGGTGATGCGCGCCTTGGCCGCGGCGTAGTTTTCGAAAGTGCCGTGGCGGTCGAGGTGGTCCGGCGTGATGTTGAGCACCAGAGCGATGTGCGGGCGAAAGGTCTGAATGGTTTCGAGCTGGAAGCTGGAGACTTCGAGCACGTTCCAGGTGTCTGGCGTGTCCGCTGCGAGCAGTTCGACGACAGGCAGGCCGATGTTGCCGCCGACTTGGGTGGTGAGTCCGGCATGGCGCAGGATGTGACCGATGAGCGAGGTCGTGGTGGTCTTGCCGTTGGAGCCGGTGATGGCAATCACGCGGCCCTGCATGGACTGTGCGGCGAGCTCGAGTTCACCGATGAGAGGTGTGCCGTAGCGCAGGACCTGCTGGATTTCTGGCGTGGAGAGAGGAACGCCGGGCGAGACGACGACGAGGTCCTGGCGGCGGAAGGTGAGCACGCCGTGACCGCCGGTTTCGACCATGACACCGGCCGCGAGCAGGGCGGGTATTTCGTTGGCGAGTGACTCGCTGGGCCGTGCGTCGGAGACGGTGACGCGGGCGCCCATGCGCCGCAGGTAAAGGGCGGCGGAGACACCAGACTTGCCGAGGCCGACGACGAGGACGCGCTTGTTCTTCAGGTCCATGCGGTCTACAGGCTAACGCAGCTTGAGCGTCGTAAGCGCGAAGAGGGCGAAGACGAGGGCGAGAATCCAGAAGCGGGTGATGACCTTGGACTCGGACCAGCCGCTGAGCTCGAAGTGGTGGTGCAGCGGTGCCATTTTGAAGATGCGCTTGCCTCCGCGCAGCTTGTAGCTGCCCACCTGGAGCATGACGCTGAGCGCCTCCAGGATGAAGACGCCGCCGATGAAGGGGAGCAAAAGCTCCTGCTTGATGACGACGGCGACGGTGGCGATTGCGCCACCGAGCATGAGCGAGCCGACGTCGCCCATGAAGATTTCGGCGGGGTGGGCGTTGTACCAAAGGAAGCTGATGGAGGCTCCGACCATGGCGCCGCAAAAGATGGTCAGTTCGCCGACCAGGGGCATGCGCTGGAGTTCGAGATAGTCGGAGAAGACCACGTGACCGCTGACATAGGTGAGCACCGTGAGTGCGCCGGCGGCGACGATGGTGCAGCCAATGGCGAGGCCGTCCAGGCCGTCCGTCAGGTTTACGGCGTTGGATGCGCCCGTGATGACGAACATGACGAAGAGCACGAACGGCAGGAAGGACACCCAGTACAGGCCGGGCGTGTAGTGGATGGAGCCGATGATCAGGTCGGGCCGGAAGTGCTTCAGGAAGGGAACGACGAGCCGTGTGGAATAGAAGCCCTTGCCCTGAAGAATGGTGAGCGTGACCGCGACCGCGCCGGAGACGAGGAACTGCAGCGCAAGTTTCTGCCGGCCGGTCAGGCCCAGGTTCCGCTTGTGTACGACCTTAATGTAGTCGTCCGCGAAGCCGATGCCGGCGAACGCCGCGGTCGACGCCATGACGAGCCAGACGAACGGGTTGCGCAGGTCGCTCCACAGCAGCGTGGGGATGAGGATGGCGATGGCGATGAGCACGCCGCCCATGGTGGGCGTGCCGGACTTGGTCTTGTGGCTCTCGGGGCCTTCGTCGCGGATGTACTGCCCGATTTGGAACTCGCGCAGGCGCCGGATGACAAATGGACCGATCAGCATGCCGATTAGCAGGGCGGTCAGGCTGGCGAAGACGCAGCGAAAGGTGAGATACCGGAAGATGCGAAAGACGCGGAAGATGGGGTAGAGCTTTTCGTACAGGAGCCAGTAGAGCAACGTTCCTCCGCGCGGGCCGGGTGCAGTGCTTTCAGATTACCGGAGCACGACGGTCTTCGGGCATCCGCCGATGTTCGCCCGGAGAGAACGGAAGCCTGCTGAGCGGGGCTATTCCGGTGTGAGAGCGCTGAGGGCTCGTTCCAGGCGGACGCCGCGCGAGGCCTTCAGCAAGACGGCGTCGCCGGTGTGCAGATTGTTGTGGAGCCATTCGCCGGCCTGTTCGGGAGTGTCGACGAAGATGGCGCCTTCGCCGAAGCCTTCGGCGATGTGGATGGCCTCTCCGCGTACGGCGATGAGGCGGTCGATGCCGATGCGGCGCATGTGCTGACCGCAGCAGCGGTGGAGGTGCGCGGCTTCCGGGCCGAGTTCCAGCATCTCGCCCGCGACGACGATGCGGCGGTCCGCGCGAACGGCCATGAGCGCGGTGCTCATGCTGTCGAGCGCGCGAGGATTGCTGTTGTAGCAGTCGTTGATGATTTTCGCGCCGTGCCAGTGCAGAAGCTCCCCGCGCTTATCGGCGGGGGTGAGGGCGGAGAGAGCCTCTACGCAGCGCTCGAGCGGGATGCCTGCCTTGCGGCCGACGGCGATGGCAGCGAGCGCGTTGAGGACGTTGTGTTCGCCGAGCAGCGCAATGTGCGCGGGCATGGTTTCGCCGTAGGCGAGCGCGGTGAACTGCATGCCGTCTGCGCCGAGGTTCTGGACGTCCGTGGCGCGGATGGGAGCCTCGTGTTCCACGCCGAAGAAGACGGTGTGCTGCTCGCGGTTGCGGCTGAAGGTGCGGACGTGGGTGTCGTCGGCGTTGAGGAAGGGAACGCCTTCCGGCGGCAGCGCCTGCACGAGTTCGTACTTCGCGTTGGCGATGCCCTGGATACCGTCCGCAAAGTGCTCCAGGTGGACCGGCGCGACGTTGGAGACGACGGCCCAGTCGGGCTCGGCAATGCGGGCAAGCGCGGTGATCTCGCCTGCATGGTTCATGCCCATTTCAAGCACGGCGACCTCGTGCTCGGGCTCCAGCTTGAGCAGTTGCAGCGGCAGGCCGAAGCCGTTGTTCAGGTTACCGGCGGACTTGAGCACGTGGAAGCGCGCGGAGAGCACGGCGGCGACACACTCCTTGGTGGTCGTCTTGCCGGCGGAACCGGTGATGCCGATGACGCGGCGCGGTTCGCCCGTGGCGAGCGGGTGCGCGGACCACATGCGGCGGACGGCGCGAGCGAGTGTCTGCATGGCGCGCAGCACGCAGTCTTCGCTGTCGGGAACGCGAAGCAGTTTGGTGGGATCCACGGTATCCGGCACGACCCAGCGGGTGCTGATGACTGCGGCTGCTGCACCTTTCTCCAGCGCGGCTTCGACGAAGTCGTGACCGTCAAGGCGTTCGCCGGTGACGGCGAAATAGAGATCGCCGGCGGCAAGGGTGCGCGTGTCGATGGAGTAGCCGTAAGCCGCGGTCGCGGTGTTGTAGTCGCCTTCGGCGTGGAGGATGTCGCCGATCTGTCCGAGGGTGAGCTTCATGCGTGCCTGGGGTCCTTCTGTTGCTCGTGTTCGAGGGTGCGGAGCGCGGCGGCGGCAACGGCAACGTCGTCGAACGGAAGGCTGCTGCCGTTCGCGGTCTGTGTTTTTTCGTGGCCTTTGCCGGCGAGGATGACAATGTCGCCCTTGCGGGCGAGCCGCAGGATGTGCGCGATCGCGGCGGCGCGATCCAGGACGACCTCGGCGTCACCACCTGCTTCGCGCACGCCCTGCAGAGCTTCGGCGGCGATGGTGGCGGGGTCTTCGCTGCGCGGGTTGTCGCTCGTGATGACGACGAGGTCAGAGCCGAGTGCGGCGGCGCGGCCCATCTTCGGACGCTTGGTGCGGTCGCGGTCGCCGCCGCAGCCGAAGAGCGTGAGGACGCGTGCGTTGCCGGCAAGTTCGCGGGCAAGGTTGAGCACGTTGGTCAGGGCGTCGTCGGTGTGGGCGTAGTCGACGAGCACCGTCAAGCCGAGTGTGTTGGCGACGGATTCAAAACGGCCGGGAACGGGTGCGAGTTCGGCGGCGGAGGCGACAACGGTGTCTAGATCGAGACCGCGCGCGAGTGCGGCGGCTATGGCAGCGGCAAGGTTGTACACGTTTACCCGGCCAACGAGGGGCGACGTGACGAGCGCTTCGCCGAAGGGACTTTGCAGTGCAAAGCGAGTGCCGTCGGCCGAGAGGCGCAGGTCGGTGGCGAAGAAGTCAGCCGCGCGGTCCTGCAGGCTGTAGCGCCAGGTGGTCTGGCAGGGAGCAGCCGCGGCGAGCATGGTGCTGCTGTAGGCGTCGTCTGCGTTGACGATGGCGACGCGCGGCGGTGGCGCACCGACGCCCTGGAAGAGGCGCGCCTTCGCCGCGGCGTAGCTGTCCATGGTGCCGTGATAGTCCAGGTGGTCCTGCGTGAGATTGGTGAAGATTGCGACGTCGACGGGGATGCCAAAGACACGCTCCTGGTCGAGCGCGTGCGAGCTCATCTCCATCACGGCTTCGGTCGCGCCGGCGTCGACGGCTTGCCGGAAGAGGGCGTACAGGTCGCGCGCTTCCGGAGTGGTGTGTTTGCTCTCGAGAACGCGGCCTGCAACGCGGGTTTCGACCGTACCCAGCAGGAGCGTGGTGCGTTCCGCTCGTGCGAGCAGAGCCTCCGTGAGGAATGCGGTGGTGGTTTTGCCGTTGGTGCCGGTCACGGCGGTGGTGGCGAGTTGGCGCTCGGGATGCGCAAAGAAGGCGGCGGAGGCTTGCGCGAGGGCGCGGCGGCCGTGTTCGACCAGGGCTACGGGCGACTCAGAGCTGTCCAGAAAGGCAAAGGTCTCGCGCGAGTCGGTGATCACTGCCGCCGCACCCTGCTGGCGAACCTGGCGGATGTAGCGATTGCCGTCGGCGGTGCCACCGCGCATGGCGACGAAGAGTGAGCCGGCGCCGGCCTGCCGTGAGTCGTACACCACGTCCGTGATGTTGGGGTCGGAGCCGGGGTTGGACGCAAGCGCCGTGGTTTCGCGCAGGATGTGAGACCACAGCATGAGGGGATTGTAGAGGTTCGACTTTCTGTGCGCTCCGCGCGGCTTTTAGCGGGCTGCAAACGTAGACTGAGTAGATGCTGCGTTCCTGGTTTCGCCTCTGCCTGTTGCTGCTCGGGGTGGCAATCTGCGCGATCCGCGCGGGCGGACAGGGGATTGCGGAGCTGAGCGCGGAGCGGCCCTCTGCAGCTTCTCGCAACGAGGATGTTGCGCTGGAATTGCCCGAGGCACCCGCGCCCGCATGGGCGGAGCACACAGTGGCAAGCGCCGCAATGGCTCTAGGCGCAGGTGCAGCCCCTGTTGCAGGTGCCGGGCGCGCAGGTGCGCTGCCGATCAAGCAGGATAGCCCGCACGAGCTGTCGGAGATCGAGCGCAACACCCAATGTGAGAATCACGAGCTGCATGGAAAGCCGTGCCGCGTGAGCTGGGTTCGCGTGATCGGCAGCTCCATGCTGTTTTTGTCAATGCAGCACAGCGGCAATCTGGCGATGGATGAGGACGCACAGCAGCACTTTCTGAACACCGATTTCTGGTACGACTACGAGCTGACGCTGCATCGCTACAGCTATAACCGGTGGAACGATGGCGACCCCTTCGGGGTCGACTACATCGGCCACCCGATCATGGGCGCAATCACCAACAGCATCTATGAGCAGAACGATCCCAAGCAGCGTGCGCTGGTGTTTGAGAACACGCATCGCTACTGGATGGGACGGCTGCGAGCGACGGCCTACTCGGCGGTCTACAGCGCGCAATGGAAGGTGGGGCCGGTAAGTGAGTCGTCGATGGGGAACATCGGTATCAAGACGTACTACAGCCCCAAGCTGGGCCGGAATACGAATGAAACCGGCATGGTGGACTTCTTCGTGACGCCCGTGGGCGGCCTGTTGTGGAACGTAGGCGAGGACTACGTGGACAAGATCTGGTTCCGGCGCATCACGCACAATGTACACAATCCGTGGGTGCTGCTGGCGTCGTCGCTGATGGAGCCGTGCCGCAGCGGAGCGAACATTCTGCGCTTCCGGGCGCCGTGGTATCGCGACCGCGATGCGACGAGCCCTGTGCCTCTGCGATAGGCGAGCGGCGCCGCAAGGTGCGTCGCGACGGGTGCGGGCGCATCCAAGCACTCTATGCAGATGGTGACGGCGGCAGAGATGGCCGCGATCGATACAGCAACAGCAGAGCAAGCAGGCGTTCCGTTTGCAGAGCTGATGGAGCACGCGGGTGCCGCGGTGGCGCGGTTTGCGCAACGGCAGTTCCGGCGGGCGCGACGCGTGGTGGTGCTGTGCGGAACCGGCAACAACGGCGGCGACGGATTCGTTGCTGCGCGGCATTTGGCGCGGACCGGTTTGTCGGTAGACGTGATCGTGCTGGGCGACCCCGCCAAGGCGCAGGGGGCGGCGGCCGAGGCGTACAAGGCGTTGCAGACATCGCGCGCGCTGCCGTTTGCGGTGGGCTCTGTGGAGCAGGTGCGGGGGCTGCGGACGAAGCTGGAGGACGCCGACCTGCTGATCGACGCGGTGTTGGGAACGGGGTTCAAGCCGCCGTTGCGCGAGCTGCCAGCGGCACTGCGCGATCTGTTGCGTGAGGTGCGGACGCCGGTGCTGTCCGTCGATCTGCCGAGCGGATGGGACGCGGATTTGCGCGAGCAGAGTTCGCCCGATGCGTTCCGGTCGGATGCGGTGATTACGTTCACGGCGCCGAAGCCCGCGCACTTGTTCGGGCACCTGACCACGGGACACTTCGGGCCGGTGGTGGTTGCGCCGATTGGAACTCCGGAGTCGCTTGTCCGCTCCGAGGAGCGCCTGACCTGGACGGGAGCTTCGACGAAGCTACTGGAAACGCCGCGGCCCATGGACTCGAATAAGGGCATGTACGGCCACGTGCTCGTGGTGGGTGGTGCGGCGGGCAAGCCTGGCGCGCCCAGCATGAGTTCGCTGGCTGCGTTGAGGACCGGTGCAGGGCTGGTGACGGCGGCGGTCGCAAGGTCGATCCAGCAGACGGTTGCTCTGACTACGCCGGAGCTGATGACCGCCGCACTCGACGAGGCGGAAGGCGGCGCGCTGGCGCTTTCGAATGTTTCGCCGGAACGGCTTGAGACGTTGCTGAAGAAGATCAGCGTGCTGGCAGTGGGACCTGGGCTTGGAACGGAGGGCGAAACGCCGGCGATGGTGCAGAGGCTGGTAGCCGAAACCACGCTGCCGCTCGTATTGGATGCGGATGGTCTGAATGCGTTCAAGGGCAAGGCGGAGTTGCTGGACGGATCGAAGCGGACGCTTGTGCTGACGCCGCATCCGGGTGAGATGGCGACCCTGCTGGGTGTGTCCACGAAGCAGGTGCAGGCAGATCGCCTGAACCTGGCACGAAAGTTTGCGACGGAGCATCAACTGCACCTGGTGCTGAAGGGGTGGCGCACGCTGGTGGCGCATCCGGACGGTCGCGTGGCGGTGAATACGACCGGCAATCCGGGCATGGCGAAGGGTGGCTCAGGCGACATTCTGACCGGTATCGTGGCGGCGATGCTGGCGCAGTTCCCACACGAGGTTGCAGGCGCGGTGGAGGCGGCGGTGTACCTGCATGGATTGGCGGCGGACCTGGCGGTGCAGCGACGGGATGAGCGCACGCTGCTGGCGACCGACACGATTGCGCACCTGAGCGATGCGCTGCGATACCGCGTGCAGGATGAGGATGGAGCGACCTGGATCTGTGGCGTGCGCAGGCGCGGAGGGCGGTGGTCCGCGGAGGGGAGAGCCGAGCTTGATTGAGAAGCGATTGAAGACGCGCAGTGTGAACGGGACGCTGGCGCTGGCGGAGACGATCCTGGAACTGGCACTGCCTACGCCACGCCTGGTGCTGCTGACGGGCGAAATGGGCGCGGGCAAGACGACGCTGGTGCGCGGCATGGCGCGTGCGATTGGAGCGCCGGAGGAAGAGGTGTCCAGCCCGACGTTCACGCTGGTGCACACCTATCGCGGGCCGAAGCGGACGATCCACCATCTGGACCTTTACCGACTGGAGCGCGAGGAAGACTTGGCGCAGTTGGGGATCGAGGAACTTGAGGCGGACCCGGACGCGTTGGTGCTGGTGGAGTGGGGCGAGAAGTTCGCGTCGGTGGCGCAGCGTGCGCGAGGGCAGGTTCTGCTGTCCCGCGGAGAGGCGGACGAGGAGCGCTGGTTTTTCGTCCAGATGCTCTGAGTGGAGCCAGTGAAGCTTGGGTGCGTGGCGTAGAGGTCTTCGCCATCTCGTAAACTTGAGGGATGCCGCCGATTCTGAATGCGCAGTCGCTGAGTAAGCGATTTGGCGCGAAGACGTTGTTTGAAGGCTTGTCGTTCACGGTTAACGATGGCGACCGCATTGGCCTGATCGGGCCGAATGGCGCGGGCAAGTCGACGCTGCTGGCCGTGCTGGCCGGACGCGAGGATGCCGACTCGGGCGAGGTCGCCGTTCGTAAGCGGGCGCGGGTTTCGTTGGTGCTGCAAAACTCAGAGTTCGCGCCAGGCGTGACGGTGCGGCAGGTTCTGGAGCAGGCGCTGGCAGCTTCGCTGGTGCCGGCGGATGAGCACGAGCAGAGCCTGCGCGAGATGGCCGGGCGTGCGGGATTTTCGGATGTGCAGGCGGAAGCTGCGTCGCTGTCGGGTGGATGGCGGAAGCGGTTG
This sequence comes from Terriglobus aquaticus, assembly GCF_025685415.1. NCBI lineage: Bacteria > Pseudomonadati > Acidobacteriota > Terriglobia > Terriglobales > Acidobacteriaceae > Terriglobus > Terriglobus aquaticus. The sequence goes on along the minus strand of NZ_JAGSYB010000001.1, from coordinate 1,769,134 downwards.
GCGATCTGCGAGGCGACGATTGCCGAGCCGGACGTGTTGCTGCTGGACGAGCCCACGAATCACCTGGACCTGCAAGGCATTGCGTGGCTGGAAGAGATGCTGCAGGATGCGCCGTTTGCGGCCGTGATCGTGTCGCACGATCGCTATTTCCTGGAGAAGGTGGCGAACGTGACGGTGGAGTTGAACCGCATCTACGCCGGCGGCTTGCTGCGGGTGAATGGGAGCTACTCGCGATTCCTGGAGGAGCGCGAGGAGCAGCTTGCGGCGCAGCAGAAGGCGCACGAGAGCCTGCGCAATGCGGTCAAAACGGAGATCGATTGGTTGCGCCGTGGGCCCAAGGCTCGCACGACGAAGAGCAAGGCACGCATCGACAAAGCGCACGAGATGATCGCCGACCTGAGCGAGCGCAACAGCCGGGCGGTGACAAAGACGGCGGGCATCGACTTTGCGGCGACGGATCGCCAGACCAAGCGTCTGGTGGAGATGGAGCAGGTGCGCTGGGACCTGGACGGCCGCACGATTCTGCGGGATTTGGATCTGCTGTTGACCAACGGCATGCGGTTGGGCCTGGTGGGGCCGAACGGCAGCGGAAAGACGACGCTGCTGCGCCTCTTGACCGGTGAACTGGAACCGACTGCGGGAACGGTGAAGCGAGCCAACATGCTGCGGATGGTGTACTTCTCGCAGATGCGCGAGATCGACCCGTCGCTGACACTGCGGCGCGCGCTGGCGCCAGAGGGCGACTCCGTGGTGCACAACGGCAACGTGGTGCACGTGGCAAGCTGGGCAGCGCGGTTTCTGTTTACGGGAGAGCAATTGAATCAGCCGCTGGAGCGATTGAGCGGCGGCGAACGCGCTCGCGTGCTGATTGCGCGGCTGATGCTGCAGCCCGCCGATGTGCTCCTGCTGGACGAGCCGACGAACGACCTGGACATCCCAACGCTGGAGATCCTGGAGCAGAACCTGCTGGACTATCCGGGCGCGCTGGTGCTGGTGACGCACGATCGCTACATGCTGGATCGCGTGAGCACGACGGTGCTGGCGCTGGACGGGCGCGGCAACAGCGAACGCTTTGCGGATTACGGGCAGAGCGAGCAGTGGATGCGCGCGCGGATGGGAACGGAGGCGGTGAGTGAGATGGAACGGCTGAGCCCGCAGGTTGTCGCGCCACCAATTCCTGTGCAGACACAGCCGGCATCGGCCGCGCCTGCCGCGAAGAAGAAGCTGAGCTACCTGGAGCAGCGCGAGTGGGACGGGATCGAAGCGCGCATTGCGGAGGCAGACGCCGCGCTGGAGCGTGCGACGGCGGCGCTCAGCGATCCGGCGATCGCGTCGGATGGGGGGCGGCTGCAGAAGGCGCTTGCGGAGGAACAAGCTGCGCGAGCGGCCGCGGATGCGCTGATGGAGCGGTGGGCAGAGCTGGGCGAAAAGGTCGCGTGATAGCTCACACTGCAGAATGCTCGTGAATGCTTCTACTCCGGTGCGGGGAACAGGGACTGCTGGTCCAGGCGCTACGTGCGCTCGCGATCGCGGTCCTGTTCCCGCAACCTGAGTCTGCGCAGGAACTCCTCGGGATCGTGCCGCAGCGACAGGTAGCGTTTGCGATTGCAGAGGGCGCAGCGCCAGGGATAGCGGTTCAGGAAAGGCAGGATGATCCGCTCCCAGGTACTTTGCCGGCCAAGCCGTTCCCAGGCCACCGAGCCGCATTGAGAGCAGGGCTCTTTCAAAGGGTTCGGGTTCATGGGTCCGCTCCTCCCGCAGGACTGCGACAGGAGTGTATCGCGCAGGGTGAGCGGGTCTAGCGGAAGATTTCGCCGTTCTTCATTACGAAACGCACGTCGGTGACGACATGAATGTCCTGGAGCGGATTGCCGGGGACGGCGATGATGTCGGCCTTGTAGCCGGGCTTGATCTGGCCGATGCTGTCGGCCCAGCCCAGCAGTTTTGCGCCGTTCAGCAGGTCGGCCTGCAGTGTTTGCAGCGGTGTCATGCCGTTCTGCACCATCAGGACTAACTCGCGGGCCTGGGTTCCGTGAGGAAACGGGCCAACGTCGGAGCCGACCGCGAAAGGAACCCCGGCGGCAAGCTGCTTCTTGAACTGGGCGGCGTGAAAGGCTTCCTCCGCATGGCGGATTTCCGCTTGGTGCGGTGATGCCACGTGATCGGCGAAGTACTCCCCGATGGCGAAGGTGGGAACGGCGAAGATGCTGCGGTCGCGCATGAGGCGCATGGTCTCGGGCGAGAGATTGTAGGCGTGATCGATGGAGGCGACGCCCGCCTGTGCGGCGTAGCCCGTGCCGGGTTCGCCGGTGGCGTGAACCGCAACGACGGAGCCGGTGCGGTGGGCTTCCGCGACCGCCGCGGCGAGTTCGGCCTCGGTGTACTGGTAGGGCGTGGTGAAGACGCCGTTCTCCAGGTGGTCGCGACCGGTCTCGTAGATTTTCGTGAAGTCGGCACCCTGCTTGTGCTGCTCGCGCATCACGGCGATCACTTCCGAGGCGCTGTTGGCGCGGTCGGCATTGCTAAGCAGGTGCTGCTCGGGATTGCGGCCGCTGTTGTCTTCGTGGCCACCGTTGATGTCGATGGCATTACAACTCATGCGCATGCGCGGACCGGGGATGAGGCCGGAGTTGATGGCGTCGCGCACGGCCGCGTCGGCGCAGCCTGCGCCCTCGGTGCCCATGTCGCGCTCGGCGGTGAAACCCGCGAGGAGATCGTGCTTTGCTGCGTCGGCGGCGATGAGCACGCGCTGCGGTACGGATTCGTCGACGGTCTGATTGGCTTCGTTGCCGACGTGCAGGAACAGGTGGACGTGCGCGTCGATCATGCCTGGCATGAGCGTGGTGTCGCCCAGGTCGCGGACGGTGGCGTTCGCCGGATGCGACACGGCGCTGCCGGCCTCGCGGATGGTGTCGCCTTGGATGAGGACTTCGCCGGGGGTGACGATGCGGCCGGAAGCGATATCAAGCAGGCGCGCTGCGTGCAACACGATGGGCGCCGGCGAAGTTGGTGCCTGCTGGGCGCTGACGTGGCAAGCTGCAAGCGCGAAAGCAGACACGGCGGCGAGGCAGATGCGGACATGAGTCATGGGGATGGCATTGAGCATAAAGCAGAAGCCCGCTCCGGACGGGGAGCGGGCGTTTTGATGACGCGAGTGCAGTTACATGCCGGTGATGTTGAATCCGCCGTCCACGAACATTATTTCGCCGGTGATACCGCTGGCGAGTGGCGAGAGCAGGAAGGCGGCGGCGTTGCCGACCTCGAGCGTATCGACGTTGTGGTGCAGCGCAGAGCGGGCTTCCGAGGCGTCGAGCATCTTCTGCAGGTCGCCGATGCCGCGGGCGGCAAGCGTCTTGATCGCGCCGGCGGAAACAGCGTTGACGCGGATGCCGCGTGAGCCGAGCGACATGGCGAGGTAGCGGACGGCGGACTCGAGCGCGGCTTTCGCGACCCCCATGACGTTGTAGTTCGGAAACACCTTGTCTGCACCGTAGTGCGTGAGCGTGACGATAGAGCCGCCCGCGGGCATGAGCGGCGCGGCGGCGCGCGCAACCGCGATGAGCGAGTAGGCGCTGACGTCGAGCGCAATGCGGAAGTCGTCGCGGCGGGTTTCAAGGAAGTCGTTCTTCATGGCGTCGGCGGGGGCGAAAGCTACGGAGTGAACGAGGATGTCGAGGGTGCCGTAGGTCTCTTTGAGAGCGGCAAAGGTTGCGTCGATCTCGCTGTCGACAGAGACGTCGCATTGGAAGGTCTTCGCGTCGCGCAGTTCGGCGGACAGGGACTCGGCGTCGCGCTTCAGGCGATCGTTCTGGTAGCAGATGGCGATGCGCGCGCCGGCTTCGTTCAGCTTTTGCGCGATGCCCCAGGCGATGGAGCGCTTGTTGGCGAGGCCGAAGACGACGGCGGTTTTGCCCTGGAGATCGATCATGCTTTCTTTCCTTTAACTGCAGATTTCTTGGGAGCGGATTTCTTGGCCGCGGTCTTGCTCGCGGCGGGCTCGGGCTTTTTGCCGGTGGACGACTTCGCCGCAGCTTTCTTCGTGGCCGAAGGCGGCACGTTTGCCTCGGCGTGCAGCAGCCACTCGTACTGCGCATCGTCCAGCGGCACTACCGAGAGGCGAAACTGCCGGAAGAGCAGCGAATCCTGGAAGACGGGAGCTTCGCGCAGCATGGCCAATGACTTGGGCTGCTTGAGGCGCTTGCCGGCCTTCAGGCGGACGATGGGATTCTTCGTGTCCGACGAATCCACGGAGACAACCGTGGCGGTGCCGACGGCTTCTTTGCCGATGTTGGAGTGGTAGATGACGCAGTGCTCGCCGCGCTTCATGTTGCGCAGCGTGATGAGCGCCTGCGGATTCTTGATGCCGTCCCAGGTGGTTTCGCCATCGCGCAGAAGGTCGTCGAAGGAGTACTTGTCGGGCTCGGATTTTAGGAGGTAAGGCATGCGTGAGAGCTCTTGTTTTCCGAGGATGAGGATAGCAGTCTGCAGCGACGCATGGAGCTTTGCAGGCGCACTAACGGTCGAGGTCGACGAGGGTCACAAGGTCGACCTCCTGCGCGAGAAAGCGCTGGCCGAGGCGCTGAAATTTCTGGGGTGAATCGGTGGCGAAAAAGCGGAGCGCGGATGGAGCGTTGCTGTTGTGCGATGCAGCCGGCAGCATGCCCTGTATGTGCATTGCGGTCGCTTCAGCGGAGTCGATCACGGGGATGGGACCGAGAAGGCTGTGGATGGAGCGCTCCAGCAGTGGGCGAACGAGGGGGTAGTGCGTGCATCCGAGCAGCACGGCGCCGGGGCGCGTCGCAGCGACGGACTCTTCCAGGTAGATCTCCGCAACTTGCCGGGTAACGGGGTGGTCGGTCCAGCCTTCTTCCACCAGAGGCACGAGCAATGGGCAGGCTTTCTCAATGGTGCTGAGGCCGTGCTGCGCGCAGGCGTGCTGGTAGGCGTGGGACGCGACGGTGGCCTCGGTGGCGAGCACGAGCACGGGAAGTTGTATGTCGCGGACAGCGAGCTTTGCAGCCTCCGCACCGGGCTGGATGACGCCGACCAGCGGGACTTCGCTGTTGCCCTGCAGATGTGGCAGCGCGAGCGCCGAAGCGGTGTTGCAGGCGATGACGACAAGCTGGGCGCCGTGGCCGACGAGCGTGTGGATAGCAGCAGAGGTGTAGCGCGTGATGGTCTCGGCGGACTTGGAGCCATAGGGCAGCCGTGCGGTGTCGCCCAGGTAGAGGAAGTCGGCGCCGGGAAGGTGTTGCAGCAGGGCGCGGAGCACGGTGAGGCCGCCGAAGCCGGAATCGAAGACGCCGATGCAGGGGCGTGCCACGGTGTCTGCTGCCGCGCTACTCATGCTGCGCGGGTGTGACGACGTTGCTGGTGTCGACGACGTCGTAGGTGCGGTCGAGTTCCACGTTGCCGGCGAGGGTGGAACGCGGCTGGCCATCGACGAGGAAGCGCACCTCGGTGACCTGCGGGATGGCAGCGTGCAGCGTGCCCAGGATGCTGTCGATGGTGAGGGTCTCAACGGTGATGCCGCTGGGGTGTGCGTCGCACCAGGCCGACCGGAGATTGATTACGGCGAGCTGGCCGGTAGCGCGGGTGAGCGGGTCGGTAATCCCGGTGGTGTCTGCGGCGCGAGTGGGCAGGCTGCTGCCGGCGAAGGAGCCGTCTGCATTGCGCGGCGCGGGCGCGGACAGCGGGAGGTCGATCAGGTAGACGTCCTCCACGGCGACGCCGCCACCGAGCGGGTGCGGCGATTTGCGCGAAGTGTACTCGGCCAGCAGATGTTCCAGAAGGGCGCGGACACGGACCGCGGGCGTGGAGGGCAGGGCGATGTCACGCGTGGTCGGCGTAATGGAGCCGTCGCTGTCGTTGGCCAGCGCGAGGGTGACGCTCTCTGCGGCGGCGTAGCTGGGAGCTTCGATGGGCGCGTCGGTGGTGGCCTCATCGCGCAGGGAGTAGTTGTGGCGCTGATGGTTCCACAGCACGATGCCCATGCCGATGCAGGCGAGCAGAAGCACCGCGAAGAGGATGCGCTGGTAGCGGGGAATCACTGCGGCGCCTCACCGGGTGTGGTCGCGGGCGTCGTTCGCGTCGCGGGCGAGGCGGCAGCGGTGCCGGGCGTTACGGGCGCAGGCGCGGTGCGCGTTCGCGCCGGCGTGACAGGGTTGGCCGTGTCGTGGGCCGCAGTCTTGCCTGCCCCGGCAGCGCTCTCAGGCGTGGCCGGCTTCGGTGCGGCGGGCGGAGGTGGTGGGTTCAGGATGGATTGCACGACGTCGGCGTGGCCGCGCCAGAAGACCATCTGGCTGGCGATGGCGTCGGCAAGATGCGCCTGGTAGGTGCGGTCGCTGGCGACGGTGTCACTGTCCTCCGGGGCGATTTCAAGCGCAACGGCGGGGCATTGCATGTTGTCGAGCGGGCGGATCCAGGTGTGGCCGCTGGAGACGGCGATCTTGGATCGCGAAAAGGCCGCAGCGAACTCGGAGGCAAGCCGTTGCGAGCGCTGCACGAAGGGTGCCTGCGCCTCGTCCCATAGAACGGCGGTGCTGCCGACCGGCATGGCGTTCACGGAGGAGGTCCAGAGGTGGAGGCCGTTGCCGGCCGCAGTGGCGTGCAGGGAGACGCAGGCGATGGCCTTGCTCTGGTTGGCGACCGCGGCGCGCTGCTCATTGGTGACCAGGGCGTCGCTGTCGCGGGTGAGCACCACGTTGAAATCACGCGCCACGAGCAGGGCTCGCAGGCGGTTCGCGATGTCGAGCGTGACCTGCTTTTCGTAGGTCTTCGTATCGATGCGGGCGCCGTACTCGCTGCCGCCGCGGGCAGGGTCGAGAACGATGGTGAGCTTCTGCGGCTGCGTCGGCTGCTGCGCAAGGCAGGGCAGAGTGGCGAGTGCGCCGAGCAGGATGAGGGGCGAGCGTCTCACGGGTCAGAGGTGATTGTAGCGGGTAGAACCCACCTTCACCGCAAACCGGGGCGGCGAAGGTGGGGAAGGCAGGTGAGGGTGCCGCAGGTTAGTCGAGGGCGTAGAAAGCCAGTCCGCTGAGCAGCTTGGGGTAGAAGTCGGTGCTCTTCTGCGGCATGACTTCGCCGGAGAGCGAGACGTTCTGGAGTTGGTCCAGCGTGACGGGGCGAACGAGAAATGCGATGTCGGCCTCGCCGCGTGCGACCTGTGCAATGGCCTCCGGGGCCGAGCGCAGATAGCGCAGGTTCTGCTGGTTGCGAATGCTTTCCGCAGACAGGCCAAGCAGCTGCTCCAAGATGAGGCCGTGGAGCTGGACGACATCGAGCGCGCGCTGGCGCGGCGTGAAACTCTGCAGCGCGGCATCGATGGCTTCCGGCTTCGCCGAGAGCAGGTAATTGCCGTCGCGCGTGGCGGCGAGGAAGGCGACGCCTGGCGAAGCTGTTAGGGGAGCCAGCAGGGCGGAGGCGTCCTCGATTTTCTCGGCGTCGGAGTCCTTCGCGTCGTGGTTGGTGTCGACGCGGCTGACCTCGAAGTACTCGGCAGCGCGCTCCAGGAAGCTGGCCACTGCACCCTCGCCCAGGCCAAAGACGACGCGGTGCGTCGGCAGGATGGTGATGCCCGGCGCGTCCATGTTGACCAGCGTCATCATCATCGCGGCTTCCGGGAAGGGGGGCGAGGGCAGCCTGGCTTCGCCGTGTTCGTCCGCGTACTCGGAGGGCGCTTCGTCGCCGGCGCCGTACAAGGGCTCGGGGCGGCCAGCGGTGTGCGTGGTCGAGTCGGGCACGCCGAGTTCGGCGGCGCGCTCGCGTGCGTAGGCGGTGCTGGTTTCGTAGCGGTGGTGGCCGTCGGCGATGATCAGCTTCTTGTCCTGCAGGGCGGTGACGATCAAGTTGATGGTGCGCGGATCGGTCACGTGCCACAGCATGTGCACGACGCCATACTCGTCCGTAACGGTCTGATCGGGCGCGGTGGCAGGTTCGCCGGTTTTGTTGCCGAACACCAGGTCTTCCACGGTGAACGCCGGATCGTTGTAGAGCATGTAGATCTGCTCGCAGTAGGTGCGAGTGGCTTTGAACAGCGACAGCCGGTCAGACTTCGGCTTGCTCAGCGTCTGTTCGTGGCGGTAGACGACCTTTTGCTCATAGTCGTACAGGTGGCCGAGGCAGATGAGCCCGCGGCGCTCCCGAACTTCGTTCGTGCCGGGAACCGTGTAACGCTGGGCGTAGCCGAACAGGGCGGGCGTGGCGTCTTCCTGTAGGACGTGCTTCTGCCGCCAGTCGGCCAGGTAGGCGGCGGCGCGGCTGTATACGTTGTCGGTTTCGGTGTCGGGGTCGCGTTTGCCCAGGATGACGCGGATGAGGTTGTAGGGGCTTTTCGCGTAGTAGGCGTCCTGCATCGCGGGCGAGATCTTGTCGTAGGGCTGGGTCACTACGTCTTCCAGCTTGACGAGGCCCGTGTTGTAGCGAAGCGCGCGGAACGGATAGATCTGCATGAGGCTGTGGGTCTTCTCCGGGGTACGAAACAGAATGGGATTGCTGCCGATTGTACGGGTATACGGCAGCACGCACGATGTGGATGCCGTGAAACCGGGTGCATGAGCTGTGGCCGGCGTCGCGTAGAATCGGTGTTCCGAAGCGCGGAGTCCCGGTGCGAAACGGCTTGCTGGAGCGCTAGAAGCTGCCACGTCGCTACCGCCGGGCTGCGGATTGCGTCCGTCGCATCTGAAGGAGTAAGGATAGAGCGTCGCACCATGACACACCTGCTGAGTAACGGGCAGCGGAACGGCTTCCTCCGCGGAAGCCGGGTCGGATGGCTGCTGTGCGTCGTGCTGTGTTTGGTGTGGACGCTGCCGCGTCTGCAGGCACAGGAGAATCCGCTGGGCGATGCGAAGACGCCCACACGGCCTGTCGAGCCGGCGCGCAAACCGATTCCGGAAGAGGCGCCCAACGACGGCCGCGCACGCAGGAACGAGACAATCCGCGTGGAGACCAACCTGGTGCTGGTGCCCATGACGGTGACCGACTCGCAAAACCGCCTGGTGACGGGGCTGGAGCGCGAAAACTTCTACGTGTACGACAACGACCGGCCGCAGACGATTCGCAGCTTCTCCACCGACGATGCACCGGTGACCATCGGCATCATCTTTGATCTGAGCGGGAGCATGAGCAGCAAGTATGCGCGGGCACGCAAGGCGCTCAGCGAGTTCATGCGTACGTCTAATCCGCAGGATGAGTTTTTCGTGATCGCCTTCAACGATCGGCCCGCGGTGGTGGTGGACTACACCAGCAATGTGGACGACATTGACGCGCGCATGGTGATGCTGAAGCCAACGGCTCGGACCGCGCTGATCGATGCGACCTACATGGGCATCAACAAGCTGAAGGACGCCAAGTACGAGCGCAAAGCGCTGCTGATCATCAGCGATGGCGGCGACAACCGCTCTCGCTACAGCGAGGGCGAGTTGCGGCGCGCCGTGCGCGAAAGCGACGTGCAGATTTACTCCATTGGCATCTTCGACCAGTACGCACCCACCGTGGAGGAGAAGGAAGGTCCGGCGCTGTTGACGGACATCTGCGAGATGACGGGCGGCCGGCTGTTCCGCGTGTCGGACGTGAATGAGTTAGGTGACATCGCGTCGCGTATCTCTGCCGAGCTACGGAACGAATACGTGGTGGGGTACAAGCCGACGGAGTTGAAGAAGGACGGGCAGTGGCGCAAGCTGAAGGTGCGTCTGAATCCGCCTCCGGGGCTGCCGCCGCTGAGCGTACACAACCGGACAGGGTACTATGCACCATCGGAGTAGTGTGCGAAAGGTTCTTCTAACAGGCTTGTGTTGCGTGGTGCTGGGCGCCGGAGCCGCGAAGGCGCAACAAAGCGCGCCTGCCGCTGCCGGTTCGTCGCCGTCGCTGACGGTGGATCGTGATCCGATTGCGTCGCCGGACGGGGACGCTCCACCGCCTGCAACCGTTACGGGTGCGAGCGCGCCGAACCAGCAGGTGGAGCGCCAGGGCGGCACCTATACGCTGCGCACCAACGTGGGCGAGGTCCGGCTGAACGCGACCGTGCTGGACGGCAACGGCCGCGTGGTGCAAACGCTGGGCAAGGACGCCTTTCACGTGTACGAGGACGGCGTTCCGCAGACGATCGCGTCGTTCCGGCACGAGGACCTCCCGGTGTCGCTCGGCATCCTGATCGACAGCTCCGGGTCGATGTATGACAAGCGCGCTGCAGTTGGCAAGGCGTCGTTGGACTTTGTGCGGCTGTCCAATCCGCAGGACGAGGCATTCCTGGTGGACTTCAGCTTCGATCCCTACATCGACCAGGACTTTACCAGCGATATTCACAAGCTGGAGGCCGGCCTGAGCTATGTGAAGGCGTCTGGTGGAACGGCCATTTATGACACGATCATCGCCAGCGCCGACTACCTGTCCCGCAATGCCAAGCGGCCCAAACAGGTGCTGCTGCTGATCACGGACGGTGACGATAACGCTTCCAGCACCACGCTCGAAGAGGCGATCAAACGCGTCCAGGAGCTGGATGGCCCGACGATCTATTGCGTGGGTCTCCTGTTCGGCCCAGACGAGGACAAGCGCGAGAGCCGCCATGCGCGCCGTGTGCTCACCTCGCTGGCGGAGCAGACCGGCGGGTTGGCGTACTTTCCGCGACGGCTGGAAGAGGTCGACGACATTGCGCACCAGGTGGCGGAGGATATTCGGCAGCAGTACACCATCAGCTACCAGCCGACCAAACCGGCGCGGCTGGGCGGCTACCGCCAGGTGCATGTGGATGCAAAGGCGCCCGGGTACTCGCGGCTGAGCGTGCGGACCCGCAGCGGATACTTCCCCAAGGTGGGCGCAGACGCGTCCGGTGCGCTGGCCGGCGGAGCGCAGTAACTCTCCGGGGTAAGGTGTCGGCCTTTCTCCGCAGAGCCAGGCCGCACGGGTTTAGAGCGTCACGTCCAATTGCAGGGATTCGAGTTGTGTGGCCAGGGCGTCGCGTGTGGCCTGTTGCTGCTGGCGGAGCGCAGCGATCTCCGTGCGTAGTTGCGCGATCTGGTCTTCCTGCCGATTGAGCTCATCGGTGTAGCGCTTGGCGAGCGCGCGCTCCTCAGCAGTGCCTTTCAGCGCCTGCAGGTTGTTGCGCAGCCGGGTCTGGTCGTTTGTGATGTCGCGAACCTGGTTGTCGTGTCTGGCGACCTCCGCGTCCAGGTCGGACAGGTGACGTTTGGCGGCCAGCACTGGTTGCAGGGCAGCGACAACCGCGGGCGGATTGCCGTCTTGTCGCAGCAACAGGAGGAGTTGGTCTTCGTTGGTGTTGGCAAGCTGGTAGCGTGCGCGGAGGTCGTGGCGCTCGCCAACGTGGAGGCGGACCGTCTCGCCGGGCTGCGCGACTACGCGAAAGCGGTAGGCGTTTGCACTGGTCTCTTCCGGCCTGGGATCGCTGTCCAGCGTCCACCCGGATCGCTTTGGCCGCTCGACGATCACGGTGCGAACGTCACCCGCGGCATTGTGAACAAGGTAGGTCTCTTCGGCGACCTCTGCCGAGCGAACGGTCATCACACCTCGGGCAACGGTGATCTGCTGCACCTGGCGTGAGCGGCTGTCAGGCTGGGCCGCGACTTCGGGCGTGACGCGAACAGCCCGATCGGCGGCGTAGCTGAGCAGGCGGCGTTCGCCCGGGTGGATCGGATCGAGTAGGCCCTGTCCGCTGAAGTTGCCATTTTCCAGGATGGAGAAGCTGCCGCGATCGAGCGTGAGGCCGCTGGTGTTGCGCACCCAGAGCGCGCGCAGTGGCTGCGGCTCAGAAGGCGACCACAGCGTAACGGGGTCGACTTCGACTTTGGCCTGGAGGATGGGCACGAGTGCGGATTCGTTCTTGCGGATCGTGACCGGCTCCGTCAGCTTGTACTCGAAGTAGTCGTCGAAGCTGCTCGTGGTGATTTGAGGGGCTATCGAGGCAGACGCGCTTTCTTCGTAGGAGACTGGCGAAGCAGCCGCCGACTCCGCAAGGGCGGCAAGCCGATCGCGGTGGACACCATCGGAAGCGATGGACCGCTGTCCGGCCGGGACGGCTCCGTGCGTGCTCAACCCGAGGCTCCCCATGACACCCCCAGCCACGTTGTATCCGGCACCCGAACCGTACCCATTGCCGCTGCCGGAGCGCATGCCAGAGCCCGTACCTGTGCCAAGTCCGCCTTCGTGGGTCTGCGGCGTGAGCTGCGCTTCCTGGGGTAAGGCAATCTCCCGGCGACGGCTGTAGGTGGGTTGCGAAATGGGCTGCACGAAGCTTTGCGGCGCGCCCGCGATGAGCGAGAGCTGCACGTTATTCCAGTCCGTACCGACCGTGTTGTCGATGACGGCCCAGCCTTGCAGTGTGGCGGACTTCGCCGTGGTGCCGCGACCGGCCGTGTCGAAGAGGACGCGGTAGGTGCACTTCCACACCGGCACCTCGCTGATATAGCTGACGCGCAGTTCGCGGGGGGCGGCGGTGCCAGAGTCGGTGAGCGTCAGGTGACGCAGGCCATCCTGGTGGTTGCTGGCGAGCGTTTCCAGGTAGCGTTCCAGGCCGCCCTGCACGCTGCGGTCCAGCAGGCGGACGCCGGTGCGGCCGGTGAGTTCGAAGGTGCGAACCACGCCGGCGTCCGAGACGACGGTCAGGTATTGGCGCTCAAGGATGGGAGCGGTGCCGTCCGCGGCTGCTAGTTTTGGCGTGGCGGTTTCGCGGATCTCGACGTTGAGAATGCGGCCGGTGAACGCGCCGCCTTCGCCCGTGATCTCCACGCGAGCGCCGCGAATGGCGCTGTACAGGTCGGTCGCGGTGGGATCGGCAGCGAGCGCCAGCGGCAGAGCCTTCAACTGCTGGTCCAGAGGCGTGGTGCTGTTGTACCCAGCGCCCTGGATCGGCCTCCGCCGAGGTCGACGGCGGTCAGGCTTTGCAGAACGTCGTTGAGCTGGGCGGTGGTGAAGTCGATGGTCACGGCCTGATCGCCGCGCACGGTGCCGGAGTGTTCGAAAAAGCCAACGCCGTTCTTGTAGAGCGCGACGCGGCGGATGGGCAGGCTTTCGGAACCTTCGTGGGTGGCGTTTGCGGCGCGATGGAGCGCGGTTGGGCCGACGGGGGCGGAGCGGGTCGCCTGTTGCGCCAGAGTGGGAAGCGCGGCGATGCTCAACGGCAGAAACAAGGCAGGGAGGGCAGATCGGCGCATCGGCGGAAACTCCTGTGCTGCGGCTGGTAGACGCCACGTAAGCGACACTTGTTCCCGTGGGACTGGCGGATTTCGGCGTGGTGAGCCGGTCGCTTGGTTTCTTTCGGGAGCGACACTCCTGCCCGAGCGAGCGGCGAACCCTATCATGTGACTTGTATGGAAGCGGCTTTGGTCATCGACACCTGTGGTTCTGAGGGTTACGTTGCCGTGTTCCCGGTGGGCGAAGTGACCCCGGCTGCGCGAAGCGAGCAGCGGCTGGGTGTGCGGGCAACGCAGGAAGAACTGCTGCCCGCTATTGGTGCCGTCCTGAGCGAGTCCGGGCTGGTGCTGAGTGAGTTGAAGGCGATAGCGGTGGTGCGCGGACCTGGGTCGTTTACCGGGGTGCGGATCGGCCTGGCTGCGGCGAAGGGGCTGTGCGAAGCGGCGGGGCTGCCTTTGGTGACGCTGTCGCGCTTACAGGTACTGGCGGCCGCTGCAGGAATCGCGCCGGTTTGGGCGTGGCTGCAGGCGGGCAGAGGCGATGTCTATGCCGAGCGCTTTGTGATGGGTGCTGGTGGGTTTGCAGGGGTTGAGGCTATTGCGAGCCTGCTCGGCGTGAACGAGGAGCGAGAACCTGCGCAGGTGCTCACGCTCGAGCAGGCGGCCGCGGCCGCCGGCGGGGAGCCGGTTGCCGTGTGTGAGGAGGCTTTGCGCGCGGCAAGGCCGAGTGCGGTATTTGTGAGCGCGGGTGACCTGGCAGCGGCGCTCCGTGCCGCTGCGGCCGAAGCCGTTTGCAGCAAGCGATGGGCCGACGTGGCCCTGATTGACGCGCTGTACCTGCGCGTTCCGGATGCGGAGCTGGCGTTGCGTGCGCGACAGGCGCTGAGCCAGCCGTGATGCTGAGGGAAGCAACCGCAGCAGACACGGGTGCGGTGCTGGCCCTCATCCGGGCCGATGCCGAGCTGCCGCAGTGGGACAGCAGCGCTCTGGCGGTGGAGGCAGCTAGGGCGCAAGACGGACCGCTGCGGCGCCTTCTGGTGGCGGAGCTTGACGCTGAAATCGTGGGTTTCGCGCAGACCTCGTTGCTGCTGGGGGAGGCGGAGCTGGAGAGCATGGCCGTTGCGACGGCTTGCCGGCGGCAGGGCGTGGGCGGGCGTCTGCTGCGGCGGGCCATCGAACTGGCGCGCGCTGATGGGGCGGAAGTGCTGCGGCTGGAGGTGCGGCGCAGCAACAGCGCGGCGCGCGCCTTGTACGAGAGCGCCGGCATGGTCATGACAGGAACCCGGCGGCAGTATTACCCCGACCCGGTGGAGGATGCCGTTCTGATGACCCTTCGCTGGTCACCTTCGCCGGCGGCCGGTTGATGCGGCGCCCTATCCGGTAAGATAAGAGGCAGTTATGGTCCGAGATGGAATCTACTACGCCCTGGGTTTGGCTGTAGTGTCCTACCTGCTGTTTCGCCTCACGGGTTCGTCCTGGATCGCCGGGATTCCGGTGCTGCTGGCGCTGTTTTTCCTTTGGTTCTTCCGCGATCCGCCGCGTCGCGTGCCCACCGAGGCGAACGTGGTCGTGTCCCCTGCAGACGGCAAGGTGACCGAGGCGGACTGGATCGAGACGCCCCAGGGCAGCCGGCTTCGGCTCAGCATCTTCCTCAACGTTTTCGACGTTCACGTGAACCGGACCCCGATCAGCGGGACGGTGACGCAGGTGAACTACAAGCAGGGCATGTTCCTGAACGCCATGCGCGCCGATTCCAACGTGCTGAACGAACAGAATGTCATGGTGATCGAGGATGGCGGGTACTCGGTGCAGGTGAAGCAGATTGCCGGGCTGCTGGCGCGCCGCATCGTGTGCTGGGTCAAGCCGGGTGACGTTCTGCAGAAGGGCGATCGCTTCGGGTTGATCAAGTTCGGATCCCGCGTAGACGTGCTGCTGCCGCCGGATGCGAATCTGCGCGTGAAGAAGGGTGACCGCGTGCGTGGCGGAGCCTCCATCATCGCCACCATGCCGGTCGCTTCAGCCACAACGCCTGAGCAGGCGCGCGCAACTGTAGCGGGGGTGTAGTTGGCGGACGCGCCGGTACAGACGCGTCCCCGGCCCCGGCGTGGCATGTACGTGCTGCCGTCGCTGTTTACGGCAGGCAACATTGCCGCGGGATTCTACGCGATTGTGCAGAGCGTGCTGGCGACCACGTCGCACGACCAGACGTATTTCGATCGGGCCGCGCTGGCAATCCTGTTTGCGATCCCGTTTGATGCTCTGGATGGCCGCATTGCCCGCATGACCAACACGGCCAGCGACTTTGGCAGGGAGCTGGACTCCCTGGCCGATGTGATCACGTTTGGCGTTGCGCCGAGCGTGCTGGCGTACACCTGGGGCACGCGAATGCTGCCGCTGGTTGGCAACCTGAAGTTGCGGCAGAGCGCGGTGGATGCGGGCGTGTTTGTCTGCTTCCTGTTCCTGGTCTGCGGAGCGTGCCGGCTGGCGCGGTTCAACGTGACCGTGAATCCGTTGCCGAGCAATCCCGGGCGCCCAGGGCGGCGCTACTTTGTGGGCATGCCGATCCCGGCAGCTGCGGGAGTGGTGGCCAGCGTGGTGCACTGCTTCGACGGATCCCCCATCGACAACGTGTACATCGCGTTTGTCTGGATGTCGCTGCTGCTGTTCATCGGATTTCTGATGGTAAGCCGATGGCGATTCTGGAGCGGCAAGGAGATCGGCCTGCGGTCGCAGCACACAATGCGGTTGTTTGTGCTGATCGTGCTGCTGGGCGCGCTGCTGGTCTACTTCAGCAACTACCTGCTGATTGCAGTGGCGCTGGCGTACATGGTCAGCGGCATGGGGGCGCGTGTCGTCTACGCGGCACAGGGCCGGCAGCGCAGGCGAGACGCCCGCGCCTGAGATCCTTGCCGGCCGAGTCGGCGCAGCGGATCGCCGTTCCGCGCATCTGACAGAGAGTATGAGAGAAGACACACACCGGATCGTGGTGGTTGGGGCGTCGTCCCTGCTGGGCCGCGAGATCGCGGAAGAGTTGAACGCGGGCCCGCTGGGCTCGGGCACGGTCGTGTTGCTGGATAGCGATGCCGAACCGGGCAAGCTGGAGGACATCGGCGGCGAAGCGTCGGTGTTGCAGGCCGTCGAGCCGGCATCGTTCGAGGGTGCGGATGCCGTGATCTTTGCAACTGCGGCAGACGCGGGCCGCTACTGGGAAGATGCGGTGCGATTCGGGGCAGCGGCCATCGACGCAACGGGAACGGTGCGCGGGCTGCCGGTGCTTTCGCCACGGGTGCGGGACCATACGACTTTGTCGCTGGAGACCACTGGAGTTGCTGCGGCTCATCCTGCCGCGACTATGCTCGCAGCCGTGCTGGTGCCGCTGCACAAGGCGGGTCTGCTGCAGGACGCATATGCGACGGTGCTGCAGCCCGCCAGCGAGAACGGTGCTGCGGCGCTGGATGAACTGCATCAGCAGACGATCAGCCTTCTTTCCTTCCAGACGGTGCCTACCGAGCAGCACGACGTGCAGGTCGCGTTCAACCTGCTGGGGCGTCTGGGCGAGGATGCGAAGTTCGAGGTTGCAAGCACGAAGTCCCTGGTGGAGCGGCAGCTTGGGTCGCTGCTGGACGGTGCGCCGGCCCCAATGCTGCAGTGGGTGCAGGCGCCGGCCTTCCATGGCTATGCGGTGTCGTTGTTCGTCAAAGCAGGTGAGGCGGCAAGCCTGGAAACGGTTGAGGAAGCGCTGCGGAGCGACCTGATCGAGCCCGTGGCGGCGGACGATCCACCGGCGTCGAACATTGCGGCGGCGGGGCAGGACAAGATCCTAGTGGAATCTGCCGCGGACAGTTCCGGTGTGTTGCGGTTCTGGATCGTTGCCGACAACCTGAAGCTGCTGGCGCAAACCGCGGTGGGATGCGCGATCGAACTGCTGCGTATGCGGCCGAGCGGTGTAGTGCAGTAATTGATCTTTGCAACAGAAAGAGGCGCGGCGAATGGCCGCGCCTCTTTCTGTTGCAGGTGCTCTACTTTTTGGGCAGGGCGTACTTCTTGGTGTCGATCTTGGTGTTGTAGCGCAGGTGCGAGTAGGTGACGGTGCGCTTGTCGCCTTCCGGTGTGGTGTATTCCTGTTTGAGGCTCACACTGCGGGTCGGGTCGATCCAGATGACGACGTGGGTGAAGGTGTTTTTCACGCCGGGGTCTTTCGGGACGAGATCGAGCTTGTCGACGGTGACGGGGGTTGTGCCGTCGGTGATCTGTTCTGTGCCGAGCAGCTTGATGTCCCAGGCGCGCTCCAGGTCTTTGCCGCTGCCACCAAAGCCCAGGGTTAGAAAGCTGTCGGCCTTCTGCTGGTTCTGGCCGGCACTGAAGCTGGTGAATTTGGAAGCGCCATTCGGATCGTAGAGTACGCCTTGCCCGTTCTTGAAGCTGATGCGCTTCTGGCCGATCGCGAGACCCATCTCTGTGCCGCCGCCCGACCGGAGGAAGTACACGGAGCCGGTCTGTGTCGAGGTATCGCGGACGACCCTCTCGTAGAACTCATCCTTAACGTCTGCCTCGGTGGACTGGAACTTCGCTGAGGCAGCGTCCAACTGACGCAGCACCTTGTCGAGAGCCGGGTCGGTAGCGGCGAGTGCGGCTGTGCTGGAGAGCAGAACGGCAATGGTGGCCAGGGCGGTCTTGAACATCACGACTCCAAGCGCATATGCGCACTTCGTTAGACACAGATCGCCGTCGCAGGATGTGTCTCGCTTTCGATTGCGTTGCGGATAGCTGGTCCCACTCGTCCAACGCGCGGCGAAATGCTAGCGATGCGCCCAGACGCGGTATCCGCTCACCTGGCCTTCGGCGCCGGTCAGCGCCTCGTAGCGCTCAATGTAGACATCGCCCGCGATGGGTTCAATCAGACGGCGAAGGGCACGCCGGATGCGCGTGTCTTCATCTTTGCCGCCGCGTTCGGAACTGACTACGTCGGCGGCGCGGACCTGGTAGATCAGCTCGCCGCTGCCGTCGTTTTCCACCATGATCTGCGAGGGCAACTGGAATTTGGGCCGGTCGTGGTAGTTGATGAACCGCGGCGTGACAAAGATGAACAGGAGGATGAGAGTGACCATCACGTCGTAGTGCAGGGAGCCGCGCTCATGCGACCAGAAGATATAGCTGCGCAGGGTCTTGAACATCAGGCATGCGCTCCCGCGGTGATGGCCGACTGCGCCGTGATGACCGTCTGCCCACCCATGTAGGGGACCAGAGCGTCGGGAATGCGGATACTGCCGTCCGCCTGCTGGTAGTTCTCCAGCACGGCCAGATAGGTGCGGCCTACTGCCAGGCCGGAGCCGTTGAGCGTGTGGACGTATTCCGACTTCTTTGCGCCTACGGGGCGGAAGCGGATGTTGGCCCGGCGCGCCTGGAAGGCTTCGCAGTTGGAACAGGAGCTGATCTCGCGGTAGAGACCCTGGCCCGGCAGCCAGACTTCGAGGTCATACGTCTTGGCGGACGAGAAGCCCATGTCGCCGGTGCAGAGCAGCATGCGGCGGTAGGGCAGGCCCAGACGTTCCAGAACGGTCTCGGCGTTGCGCGTCATCTGTTCGAGTTCGTCATAGCTCTTGTCCGGCGTGGTGATCTTGACCATCTCCACCTTCTGGAACTGGTGCTGGCGGATCATGCCGCGCACGTCGCGGCCGTAGGAGCCGGCCTCGGACCGAAAGCAGGGCGTGTAGGCACACAGGGAAAGCGTGAGCGCCGATTCGTCGACGGTTTCATCGCGCAGGATGTTCGTCAGCGGCACTTCCGCAGTCGGGATAAGCCAGTGGTCGTTCTCTTGCAGTTCGCCGGGAGTGAACGCGCCGCGATCATCGCAGTGGAAGAGGTCTTCGGCGAACTTGGGCAATTGGCCGGTGCCGAAAAGAGACCGCGAATTGACCATGTAGGGCGGCAGCACCTCGGTGTAGCCGTGCTCGCGGGTGTGCAGGTCGAGCATGAAGTTGGCCAGGGCGCGTTCCAGCCGAGCGCCGGCGCCGTACTGAAAGGCGAAGCGGGAGCCGCTGACCTTGGCGGCGCGGTCGAAGTCGAGGATATTCAGGGCTTCGCCGAGTTCCCAGTGCGGCTTGGGTGTGAAATCGAATTTGGTCGGCTCGCCGACGGTCTTGACCAGCTCGTTTGCGTGTTCATCAGAACCCTGCGGAACGGTTGCGTTCGGCAGGTTCGGAATTGCTTCCAGGATCTGGCGCAGGCGAGTGTCGAGCGCGGCGGCCTGCTGTTCGTGCGACTCGCCCTGTTCGCGCAGGCTGCGCACCTGCTCCGACAGTTCGGTGGCATCTTCGCCGGCGCGCTTTTTCTTTCCAATCTGTTCGGAGAGGCGGTTGCGCTCCGCCTTGAGCGATTCGGCGGCGGTGATCGCTTCGCGCCGCTGCCGGTCCAGATCGCCGAAGTTGCCCAGCAGGGCCGCGGGGTCGGCGTTGCGGGCGCGCAGGGCAGCTTCCACGGCGGGGAGGTTGGCCCGCACAAAAGCAAGATCGAGCATCGTTCTATCGTAAACGGCTTTGCGGTTGTTTCATCCTGCGCACGCCGGCGGACGGTATGCTTTTGGGTATGCGCCTCCTTTCCTGCGCCCTTGCAGCCGCCGCTCTGCTGCTGCCTTCTGCCGCCGTGCATGCAGACGCGTATAACGGCTCGCCCAAGCTGGCGATCATCCTGGTGTTTGACCAGTTTCGCGGCGATTACCTGGACCGGTACCGCGCGGACTTTCACGCAAAGAATGGCTGGAACCTGTTTCTGAAGCAGGGCGCGCACTTCACGGATTGCTATTACGACTATGCCAACCTGGTGACGGCGGCGGGGCACTCGACCATCGGCACCGGAAGCTACACCAATGGGCATGGCATTCCGCTGAACCAGTGGTGGGTAACGGGACCGAACGGTGTGCCGCACGAGATTACCAGCGTGGAAGACACGCGGTACACGATGGTTGGCATGCCTGCCGGGCAGCCGGTGTCTCCGGGAGCGTCGCCACACAACGAGCTGGCGTCGACCGTGGGCGATGAATTGGAGCTGGCAACGAACGGCAAGGCCAAGGTGTACGGTGTGTCGTTCAAGGATCGCGCCGCGATCCTGACGAGTGGTCATGCAAGCAAGGGTGCGTTCTGGACGGACCACACCAGCGGTGCCTGGATCACGTCGACGTACTGGATGCAGCAGTTGCCGCCGTGGGCCGCGGCGTTCAACGCATCGAAGCGCGCGGCGGAGGCCCGCCGGGAGGCGCACGCGGACACGGGTGAGTTCTATGACCGGGTGGGTCGCACACCGGCGTCGGTCAGCTATCAACTGGACTTCGCGAAGGCCCTGATCCAGGGCGAACAGATGGGCAGGAACCCGGCCGGTGTCACAGATATGCTGACGCTGTCGATCTCGTCGACGGACATCCTGGGCCATGGTGTGGGGCCGGACTCGCCGGAGCAGCGCGCCATGATCGATGCGGCGGACGCGCAACTGGACGCCTTCTTCACTTGGCTCGACAGCTATGTGGGGCTGCAGAATGTGGTGGTCGCCCTGAGCGGCGATCATGGCGTGGCACCGACCGAGCAGCAATCGGCACGGATCGGTATGCCGGGCGCTGCTTTCTCTGCCCCGAAGATGATCGCGTTTGTCGAGGCGGCGCTGGAAAAGCGTTTTCCGCAGGTGGATCGGCATGGACGGTCGCTGGTGCTGAGCCCGGAACTGCCCTGGCTGCAGATTCAGCCGGAGCCATTCCAGGCTGCTGGTGTGAAGGAAGAGGACGCAGAGGAGGCAACGGCTGAGGCGGTACGCAGCTTCTTCGCGGAGCAGGAGCTTGCGGCGGCGGGACACGCCGTGTCCGCGGAAAGGCTGCCGGAATCGCAACGGGTGCGGGCGGTCTACACGGCGTCGCAGATGCGCGATGGACGGTTGCCGAACGATCCGTATGGACTGCGTGTGCAGAACAGCTATTCGCCCTATGTCCGTTGGGCCGTGCACATGAACCTGGGGCTGTTCCAATATCCGGGATCGGCCGCGGGGGCAGGACACTATTCACAGAACGCGTATGACCGGCACGTTCCGCTGGATCTGTTCGGCGCGGCATTTGTGCCTGGGACGTATCACGACCCGGTCGCGCCGGTAGACATCGCAGCGACGTTTGCATCGCTGCTGCGGCTGAATCAGCCCTCGGCTTCGGTCGGCCATGTGCTTACGCAGGTGATGCGGCCAGAGGCGGCGGGCTCGACCGGTCCGGTAACTGGAGCGGGGCATTGAGTTCGGCCCCGGAGATGGCGGTCACGGTTGCGGGCGTTCGGCTGCGCAACCCGGTGATCGCCGCCAGCGGAACCTTCGGCTACGGCGTGGAGTTCGAGGACATCCTGTCCCTGGAGCGCATTGGCGCGTTTGTGACCAAAGGCTTGTCGCGCGAGCCCATGGCTGGGAACGCAGCGCCGCGCATCATCGAGACCGCGGCGGGCATGATCAACGCCATCGGCCTGCAGAATGTTGGAGTGGAGGCGTTCGTTCGCGACAAGCTGCCAGCAATCCGCGCGATGAAGCAGGTGGTCTGCATTGCAAACGTGTTCGGGTTCACCGTGGAGGACTGCGTTGCGGTGATGGAGCGCCTGAACGACGCGGACGGCGTTGCAATGTATGAGCTGAACGCGAGCTGCCCGAATACGAAGCATGGCGGCATGGTCTTTGGCACGGACCCCGAGGCGCTGGCGGAATTGGTGAGCCGGACGAAGGCGGTTTCTAAGCGTCCGTTGATGGTGAAGCTCTCGCCTAACGTCACCAACATCGCGCTGATGGCGCGCGTGGCGCAGGAGGCTGGCGCGGATGCGGTTTCGCTGGTGAATACGTTTGTGTCGCTGGCCATCGATGTGAAGTCGCGGCGGCCGCGCATTGCCAACGTAACCGGCGGACTGAGCGGACCGGCGATTAAGCCGATCGCGGTGCGCATGGTGTGGGAGGCGGCGAAGGCCGTGCAGATTCCGGTGGTCGGCTTGGGCGGCATTGCAAAGCCGGAGGACGCAGTGGAGTTTCTGCTGGCAGGCGCGACGGCAGTACAGGTGGGAACGGCGAGCTATGCCGATCCGCGCGCGGTGGAAAAGATCGCGACGGGCCTGAAGAAATGGTGCGCGTCGAACAGTGTCGCGCAGGTCAGCGAACTGACCGGCGGGCTGCGGCTGTAGCAGCGGGCGCTGTTCCTCTGCGCCGTACAATCAACGGTAATGAATCCCTCAAACCCTGTGCGTCGCGCGCTGATCAGCGTGACCGATAAGACCGGTATTGTTGAGTTTTCGCGGCGCCTGCATGCGCTGGGTGTGGAGCTGGTCTCGACCGGCGGGACGGCTGCGGCGCTGCGCGGCGAAGGCCTGCCGGTGCGTGACATCAGCGATCTGACCGGCTTTCCGGAGATGCTCGACGGCCGGGTGAAGACCCTCCATCCCAAGGTGCATGGCGGCATTCTGCACATCCGCGGCAAGGCCGAGCATGTGGCGGCAGTCGAGCAGCACGGCATTGAGCCCATCGACATGGTGGTGGTGAACCTGTACGCGTTTGAAAAGACGGCTGCGAAGCCGGGCGTGCTGTTTCACGAGGTGGTCGAGAACATCGACATTGGCGGCCCCAGCATGGTGCGCTCGGCGGCGAAAAATTTTGAGGACGTCGCGATTGTGACGAGCCCGGGCGATTACGACTCGATCGCGGCGGAAATGGAGTCGGCTCAAGGAGCGCTGAGTCTCGGCACGCGCTGGCGCTTGGCCAAGGCGGCGTTTGCCACCACGGCGGCGTACGACACCGCAATCGCCAATGCGCTGGGAGAGTTGGAGGCGCCCACCGGCGAGGCTTCGCAACCGGCGCTGCGGGACCGGGCGGCGGGGATGCCGTCCGCGATCCGGATCAATCTGCCGATGCTGCAGCCGCTGCGGTACGGAGAGAACCCGCACCAGGCAGCGGCGGTCTACACCGACGGCTCCGGCAAGGGCATCGCGAACGCGCGGCAACTACAGGGCAAGGAGTTGTCGTTCAACAACCTGGTCGACCTGGATGCCTGCTGGGAGCTTGCAGGCGAGTTCGATCGCCCCGCGGTAGCGATTATCAAGCACACTAACCCTTGCGGCGCTGCCCAGGGCGCGGATGTGCGCGACGCCTACCTGCGAGCGCTGGCAGCCGATCCGGTGTCGGCGTTTGGCGGTGTCATCGGCATCAACCGCGAGGTGGACGCCGCGGCAGCCGAGGAGATCGCGAAGCTGTTCGTCGAGGCGATCGTGGCGCCGTCGTTCACGCCAGAGGCGGTGGAGCGCTTCGCGGCCAAGAAAAACCTGCGGCTGCTGCAGATCGTTCCGGCAGAGACGAAGTTTGTGTTCAAGCAGGTTTCAGGCGGCGCGCTGTTGCAGGGAGCGGATCGCGGGACGCTGGGCGAGTCTGATCTGAAAGTGATGACGCAGCGAAAGCCGACGGACGACGAAATGGCAGCCCTGCGCTTTGCCTGGACGGTGTGCAAACACGTGAAGTCGAACGCGATTGTGTATGCGCGAGCGGAGGGTGGGTTCGGCCAGACCGTTGGCGTGGGCGCCGGGCAGATGAGCCGGGTGGACGCGGCCCGCTTCGGGGCGCAGAAGGCCGTACTGCCGACCGCCGGCAGTGTCGCCGCATCCGATGCATTCTTCCCGTTCGCGGACGGCCTGGAAGTGGTGGCAGCCGCTGGCGCGACGGCGGTGATTCAGCCAGGCGGCAGCGTGCGGGATGCCGAGGTGATCGCCGCGGCGGACCGGCTGGGACTTGCCATGGTATTCACGGGCATGCGACATTTCCGCCACGGCTAATGCGCACGGAAGGACTGGAAGCGGCCCAGGGCGCACTCGCAGGCGCTTCTGGCGGCTTCTGTCTTCTTCTCCGCTCGGTCGCGCGGGGGAACAGCGCAACTCCGTGCGGCATCTATCGTCTAATGAGTGACACGCGCCAAGACCCGGAACGGCCATGACCGAGCGGACACCCGGGCGAAAGTGAGTTTTTTCCGATGACCGGTCCGCACCGCAGCACACCGATTCGTATTGCCGCACTTGCGCTGGCTGCCATCAGCGCCCTGCCCATCGCCGCGCAGAAACAGGATCCTGCGCCGGCAGCATCCGCCGGGGTAGCGACGGTCCCGTCCAACAACGGTCGCTCGTCCGCTTACTATCACTACGGCCTGGCACAGATCTATGAGGATCTGGCGACGACGCAGGGCCGATCGGACTACGCGACGCAGGCCATCGAGCAGTACAAGCTGGCGCTGTCGGCCGATCCCAGCTCCAAGATGCTGCAGGACGGACTTGCCGAACTGTATTTCAAGGTCGGGCGCATCCGCGAAGCCGTGCAGGTGGCGCAGGACCAGGTGAAGCAGAGCCCGGACGACGTAGAGGCGCATCGGCTGCTCGGCCGCATTTACTTCCGTTCGCTAGGCGACGTGCAGAACGGCCAACAGTCGCAGATGCTGACGCTGGCGACTACCGAGTACGAGACCCTGGTCAAGCTGGAACCGGATTCGGTAGAGAACCACCTGCTGCTGGGCCAGTTGTATGAGCTGGCGCACAACTCAAGCAAGGCGGAAGCGCAGTTCAAGGCAGCGCAGGCGCTGGACTCCGGTTCGGAAGATTCGCTGCTGAACCTGGCACGGCTCTATAGCGAGCAGGGCGACCTGCAACGCGTGGTGACGACGCTGTCTGCCGTCCCGCCAGAGGATCGTACCTCGCGTATGGAGCTTGCGCTTGGCGGAACCTACGATCAGTTGCACAAGCCGAAAGAGGCCGCAGCCGCCTACCAGCGTGCGATCGATGACGACCCTGACAACCTGGATGCTCGTCGCGGACTGGCAAGTGCGCTGTTGACCGACGGCCAGTTGGACGCGGCGCAGGACCAGCTGAAGCAGATTGTCGCTGCCGAACCGCAGGACGCGCAGAGCTACATCCGCCTGTCGGAGGTGCAGCGCCGGAAGGGAAGCTACGACCAGGCGCTGACCACGATCAAGAAGGCGGAAGCGCTTGTCCCGGATTCGCTGGAGTTGAATTACAACGAAGCGCTGATTTATGACTCGCTGGGCCGCTACAGCGACGCGGAGCAGGTGCTGAAAACCGCACTTGCCGGGCCGGCAAAGTACGACCCGAATGCGACGGACGGGGACAAGACGAATCGCGGCCTCTTCCTGGAGCGGCTGGGAAATCTGTACCGCGAGCAGGGCCGCACTGCGGATGCCGCCGCGGTGTACGAGCAGATGGTGCAACTGGGTGGCGACCTGCGCGAGCGCGGCTATAGCGATGAGGTGGATACCTATCGGGATGTGCACGACTACGCTAAGGCGTTGCAGGTGGCACAGGCCGCCGCTACGGCTCTGCCGAAAGACAGCGACATTCAGACGCTGTACGCGGGGCAGTTGCTGGACACCGGCAAGGTGGACGAGGCTTTCGCCATCGCCAACAAGCAGTTGACCGGCAAGAAAGAAGACCGCGGCGTGTACCTGACGATCGCGCAAATGTACTTCCGGCTGAAGAAGTACCCGGAGGCGATTGCCGCGATTGAGAAGGCCGAAGTGTTCTCGCAAAAGCCGGACGATAAGATCTACCCGCTGTTTTTGCGCGGCAGCATTGCAGACAAGCAGAACAACATTGACGAGGCGGAGAAGGACCTGAAGGCTCTGCTCGCGATCGATCCGAACAATGCGGCGGCGTTGAACAGCCTGGGCTATATGTATGCGGATCGTGGAGTGAAGCTGACTGAAGCGACGGCGATGCTGAAGAAAGCGGTCGAGCTGGACCCGCAGAACTACGCCTATCTGGATTCGCTGGGCTGGGCGTACTTCAAATCGGGCCAGTACGCGATGGCGGAAACCGAGCTGCAGCAGGCGGTCGATCGCAACCCGAATGATCCGACGCTGCACGACCACCTGGGTCAGGCCATGGAGCGCAACGGCAAGTTGAAGCTGGCCGTCGCACAGTGGGAGCGCGCACAGACAGAGTATGCGCGATCGCTGCCCGCGGACATCGAGCAGGACGATGTGACGAAGCTGCACAAGCGCCTGGATACCGCGCGGGTGAAGCTGGCGAAGAACTCGCGGGAAACCCGCTTGACGCCGTAGTCTGGGACTGAGTGAAGGGATCTGTTCAGCACGACATAGCCGGCACAGCCGCAACTGGTCTGAGCCGGCTGTCAGTGTGGGGTGCCGCGGAACAGGCGCTGTCGCCGCGCGTGTGGGATGAGCCGGTGCAGGCGAAGCTGTCGCCTTTTGAACAGGACCGGCAGCGCATTGTGCAGGCGCGTGCGTTCCGGCGCCTTGCCGGCAAGACGCAGGTCTTCACCAGCCGCGAGAGCGATCACTTTCGGTCGCGGCTGACCCACACGATCGAGGTGGTGCAGATTGCGCGTGAAGTTGCGCGTGCCCTCCGGCTGAACGAAGAGCTGGTCGAAGCGCTGGCGCTGGTGCACGACATCGGCCATCCGCCCTTCGGCCATGCGGGCGAGCGTGCGCTGGATCGATGCCTGCGCGAGCATGGTGGCCGGTTCGATCACAATCTGCACGCGCTGCGCATTGTGGAACACTTTGAAGACTGGTACGCCGCGCACCGCGGTTTGAACCTGACGCTGGGCGTGCGCGAGGGCATCATCAAGCACTCGCGCGATTATGCGGCGGAGGAGTACCCGGAGCTCGATGCGTACTACCTGGGTCAGCGTCCGCCGCTTGAGGCGCAGTTGATCGACCTGGCCGATGAAATCGCCTACCTGACGGCGGATCTGGACGACGGTGTGGAGTCGGGTCTGCTGGAAATCGAGCACATCTGCGATCACATCGGCATTATGGGCCGGGCGTACGATCGCATGCGCGATCTGCACCCGACGGTGGATCGCAAGTTCCTGTTTCACGAAGCGCTGCAGTGGATGCAGGACGAACTGACGGCTGACCTGATTGCGACCATGCGCCGCCGAGTGGACGATGCCGGCCTAGCGACCCTGGATGAGGTGCGGCAGTTCCCGGAGAGGATCGCCGTCTTTTCTCCGGAAATGGAGGCGATGCGCCTGCAGGAGAAGCGTTACCTGCACGATCACCTGTACACCTGCTCGACGCTGGAGGCGGAACACGAAAAGGCCGACAACGTCGTAGCGCTGCTGTTTCATTTCTTTCTGCAGCATCCTGACCGCATGCCGCCCAGCTATGTGGAGGAGAGCAAGACCGAAGGGCTGCCGCGCGTGATCGCCGACTACATCGCAGGCATGACGGACAGCTACATCCTGCAGCAGTTCTGGATGGCTTCGAAGCTGCGCAGGGGGCGTGCTTAGAAGCTCGTCGTCGCGGTTAGCGTGCGCTCGACAAGCGTTATCAGCAAAGAGTGTCATCGCAGTTTGCCGCGCCAGCGCAAGCTATCTTCGTTGCGTCGGCGTAATAGCGTGGCATCGTCCGAGAGGAGAGCTTCTGCGCACTCCAGAGCACGCGCCAGCGCATCGCCTGTGATGTGCCGCTCCGCTGGCTTCTGCAGGTGGTTGTACCAGACGTCCTGAAAGGCGTAGTCGAGGCAAACGCGCTTGAAGCAGTGATCCAGCCGCAGAGGCCAGTGCTGTTCGCGTGCGCGGTGGGGCAGCAGGTGTTCTGTCAACAGCTTCCAGCGTGCGATCTGCTCATCGCGGTTCATGCCGCCTCGCGCCCTGGAGGCCGGGCGAACCATGCGGCGGCGAAGAAGAAAAAGACTGGCAGGAACTCCAGCGTGTAGCGCTGCTCCGCGTTGTCCAGTGTGAGCAGCAGAGCGCATCGCAGCAGGACGAAGGCGCACATGCTGGCGGAAAGGGCAGGGGCGACGCGGAAGGCAGATCGCAAGCCGAGCGCCGCCAACACCATGTAGGCCAGATTGAGCGCAGCGTACGCGGTGGCGAAAACCGTCTGGCCGGGATGGAGGCGGAAGCGCCACCAACGTTCGTCAATCGGGAGCATCTCGATACGCGGGTGCAGCAGCATGTTGACGAGCCGCGCGATGGGCAACGCAACGTAATACCGGAATGGATGAGCGTGGATGCGCTCGGCGGCGAGCTTGTCGAAGCCGGATTCGACGTCGGGGCGCAGCTTCTTTGCGGCGGCGGCCTGGTGCAGCAGCCTTGTTGCGGTCGCTCGCTGCTGCGGTGTGTCATAGGCGCGGGTGGGCAAGTCGGCTGCGTCGACTGCGATCTCCGGATAGTTCCAGTAGGCGTCTTCCGTGCTGGTGAAGTCGATGGCAAAGGTCCGATACCAGTGCGGGAATCCCTTGGCATACGGCTCGCCGGGGT
This sequence comes from Terriglobus aquaticus, assembly GCF_025685415.1. NCBI lineage: Bacteria > Pseudomonadati > Acidobacteriota > Terriglobia > Terriglobales > Acidobacteriaceae > Terriglobus > Terriglobus aquaticus. The sequence goes on along the minus strand of NZ_JAGSYB010000001.1, from coordinate 1,740,716 downwards.
CGGTGGCGGACTTGGGAGAGAGCGGCTGAAAGACGTGGAAGGTGCGTGCATTGCGTACGGTCCATGGGACCAGCGGCAGGAGGGTCAAGGAGGCGCAGAGCAGAGCAAATCGCCACGTGTGGCGTTCTCCAGACGTGCGGACAAACAGGGGGATCACGGCCGCGGCCAGCAGCCCCTGGTCGGGCCGAAGCAGAATGCTGTAGCCCAGCGCAAGTGCGGCAACAACGAGCCACACCATGCGTGGCTGCCGTCGCCACAGGTCGGCGGCCCAGAACGCAAGCGCGACCGTGAACAGCACAAAGCATTCAGTGAGCGGCACGGCGGTGTAGTTCGCCAGGAACGGGCAAAGCGAGCTCATGGCCAGCGCGGACAGACCGGCGCGGCGACCGAAGTTGCGCCATGCCAGGCGAGACACCAGAACGCAGGTCGCCAGGTCTACCAACACCTGTAGCCACATGAGCAAGCGGAACACGCCGGAACCGTCTGGCGCGGCACTCGAGCTTGGCACGGCTAGCTGAATGGCCGCGAGCACCATGGGATATCCGGGCAGCCGGATCAGTGTGGGGCGGGGCGCCGCGTTCGTCGACAGACCATAGATGTGGGCGTCGATCCAGTTCTGCGAGATGTCGAGGTAGAGGCTGGAATCGCCTGCGACAAAGGGCTGGTACTGCACGAAGTACCAGCGCAGAACCAACCCCGCCAACAGGAACGCGGCAACCAGAAAACCGGCTCCGCGCCAATGGACCTTTCGCATCGACTTGCATCATACCGGCAGTTCACCGGATTGCTGACAAGTGAGCGAGTCGGGACGGTACGATACAAGGGCATGCCGAACAGCACCAAGCCGATCTTTTATGACGAGCAACGCCGGCGGTGGAAGCGCCTGCGCCGCATCCTGGACATCTCTGCCGCGTTCGGACTGGTCTGCTTTGTCATCTTCGTGATCGGTGTTCTGCGCATCCGGCCCCTGCCGGAGCTGCTGCTCGAGCAGCCGAAGCACAACTACCGCGCGCTGAATACGCCACCTTTGTTAGCTGACAAAGGCAAGAAGGCGCGCTCGGCCCACCGCCGGACGGACCGTAAGCCGTCGGATGTTCCGCTAAACACCGACGAAGGCTTGCGAGCGGCCTACTACGTGGATTACGACGCATCCAGCTATAGCTCATTGCGGCAGCACGTGCAGCAAATCGATCTTCTTTTCCCCGAGTGGCTCCACGTCATCACCCCGGATGGCAAGTTGACCGGCTACTCCATCGATAGCCGTCCATTTGACGTGGTTGATCGCGCCGGTGTGCACAGCATCGACATTGAGAACAAGGTGGAGCGGCTGATCGCCAGCTCTGGCTCGAACACGGAAATCTTCCCCCTAGTCAACAACTTCGACGACGTACAGCAGACCTTTATCCCTGCCGTGGGCGTTTTTCTGAAGGACCCTGCTGCGCGATCCAATTTCGTTACGCAGACGATGAGGCTGCTGACCTCGAACCAGCGGTATCACGGTCTCTCTCTCGACTTTGAGGACATTCCTTCTGACGCTCAGGCGGGCTACCGCGAACTGATTGCAAACCTGTATACGCTGATGCATCAGCGTGGGCTGCGACTTTACATCAACGTGCCGGTCGGCGATGACGATTGGGATCTGAAATTCATGGCCGCGAACTCTGACGGTTTGCTGCTGATGAACTATGACGAGCACCAGACCGACAGCGGTCCTGGCCCTATCGCAAGCCAGGACTGGTTCGTCAACAATCTCAAGAAGATTCTGTCAGAGGTGCCGAAGGAGAAGCTGGTCTGCGCCATCGGCAGCTACGGGTACGACTGGACCATGTCGCTGCCGCCTTCGCAAGGGCAGGCAAAGCGGGGCAAGAAGCAACCCGCGCCGAAGTTCACTCCGAAAGTCATCTACTCGGACAACAAAACCATGCAATCCGTATGGCAATCCGCCATCGATTCAGGTTCCGAAGTCGACTTGGATGACGTTTCTCGAAATCCGCATTTCACCTACGACGACGAAGACAAGCAGCAACGGCACGAGATCTGGTTTCTGGACGCTGTGACGACCTATAACGAGATGCGTGCAGCGCGGCAACTCGGCATCCAGACGTTTGCCCTGTGGCGTTTGGGTGAAGAGGACCAGTCGTTGTGGAAGATATGGGATCAGCCGATGAAGGCGAACCCGGTGCACGATCTAGCTGATGTACCTCCGGGCTGGGACCTTGATATCGAAGGAGAGGGTGACGTTATGCACGTCTCCGGAAGTCCCCGGAGCGGGCATCGCACTCTGACCATTGATGATGATTCCAAGCTGATTGATTCCGATGTAATGGCGATCCTTCCCCGGTCGTACACCGTGACCTATTTCGGTTACCACCCCAAGAAGCTCGCGATCAGTTTCGACGATGGACCCGACCCGGAGTACACCCCCCGCATCTTGGACATCCTGAAGAAGTACGGCGTCAAAGGCACGTTCTTCATGATCGGCCAGGAGGCCGAGGACAATGTCGGCGTGATGCAGCGCGTGTACCGCGAGGGGCACGAGATTGGTAATCACACCTTTACGCACCCGGACATCAGCGGTATTTCACCCAAGCAGGTGGACCTGCAACTGAACCTGACGGAGCGTCTGTTCGCGGCGAAGTTGGGTGTGCAGCCACTGTACTTCCGGCCGCCATACTCCATCGATCAGGAACCCGATACGAATGACCAGGCGGCACCCGTAGAACGGGTACAGCAGCTCGGTTACATCGTGGTCGGCGACAAGATCGACACGAACGACTGGGACGAGCACCCGCGCAAGACGCCGCAGGAGATCGTCCAAAGCGTGCTGGAGCAGATTCAGCTCAGCGAAAAGCGACAGGACCTGCGCGGTTCCATCATCCTGATGCATGACGGTGGTGGTGATCGATCGCCCACCGTGGCCGCCCTACCAGTGCTGATCCAGGAACTTCGTAAGCGGGGCTACGAACTTGTGCCAGTCAGTGCGCTTGTCGGCAAGACTCGCGAGCAGGTGATGCCGTCCGTAACGGGATGGCGCCGCAAAGCGTTTGCGATGGTGGATTCGATCGCGTTCTTTGGCCTGGCGACGTTCAACCACTTTGTGGTCGCGGTCTTCTTTCTAGGCGACATCCTGATGAGCGCGCGCCTGATCATCATCGGCCTGTTCGCGCTGATCGATCGCTTCCGGAAGCGCAAGGTCTACGCCGGACCCGACTATGAGCCTCGTGTTGCCGTGCTGATTCCGGCGTACAACGAGGAGAAGGTGATCGTGCGGACGATCCGCTCGGTCATGATGTCGACCTACAAGAATCTGCGGATCATCGTGATCGACGATGGGTCCAAGGACCGCACAGCGGAGGTTGCGCGCGAGGCCTACGCGGCCGACATTGAGAGCGGGCGGCTCGTCGTAGTTCGCAAGGAAAACGCCGGCAAAGCGGAGGCGCTGAACTATGCCTTGAGCAACCTGGTGCAAGAGGAGATCTACGTCGGCATCGATGCCGACACGGTGATCGCGCACGACGCGATCGCTCGCCTGGTGCCGCACTTCGCCAATCCCAAGATCGGTGCCGTGGCTGGCAACGCCAAGGTCGGCAACCGTGTGAATCTGTGGACACGCTGGCAGGCCTTGGAATACATCACCAGCCAGAACTTCGAGCGGCGCGCGCTGGACCTGTTCGATGTGGTCGTGGTGGTGCCGGGAGCCATCGGCGCGTGGCGCTACGCTCCCGTGCAGGAAGCCGGCGGCTACCATTCGAACACCGTCGCTGAAGACGCCGACCTGACGATGATCCTGCTCGAAAAGGGCTACGAGGTCATCTACGAAGACCAGGCACTCGCCTTCACCGAGGCTCCGGTGAATGCCAACGGCCTGATGCGCCAGCGGTTCCGGTGGAGTTTCGGCATCATGCAGGCAGTGTTCAAGCACCTGGGTGCGGTGCGCAACCGCCGCGCCATGGGCCTGTTCGCACTGCCCAACATCATCATCTTCCAGATTCTGCTACCGCTGGTCTCGCCGCTGATCGACCTGATGTTTGTGGCGAGCCTGTTCCGTTGGCTGTACGACCGACACTTCCACCCGGAGGCGGCGAGCTCCGCCAGCTTCCTGAAGTTGCTGACGTACTTTCTGGCGTTCATGATCATCGACTTCTCGGCATCGGCGCTGGCGTTCATGCTGGAACGCAAGCATCCGGCGAGCAAGGGGGATGGCTGGCTGCTGGTTCATATCTGGATCCAGCGGTTCACCTATCGGCAGGTGTTCTCGGTGGTGCTGCTGAAGACGGTGAAGCGCGTGATCGACGGACGGCCATTTAGCTGGGACAAGCTGGAGCGCACTGCCAAAATGAGCAAGTCGACGGATCAGATGCTGAACGGTTCTCCCTCGCCCGGTTCCTGAGCTGCAACCCCGCCCGGGTGCGGCGTAAACTTGAGCTATGGCCACGAGCACTATTCCCACGTTGCACGATACGGATCCAACTAGCGGCCCCGCGCCAATCGCGCCTTTCCGCAACGAGGCATTTCTCGATTTCACCCTTGCCGACGTGAAGCGCGGCATGCAGGAAGCTCTGCGCTATGTGGAGTCGCAGCTCGGCCATGAGTATCCGCTGATCATCGGTGGCAACCGGGTGCACGCCCCAGGCAAGATTCGATCCACCAACCCGGCCCGCCCAGCGCAGTTGGTCGGCGTGCATCCTGAGGCTGAAGTGGAGCACGTGGAGCAGGCTGTGCAGGCTGCGGCCAAGGCGTTTGAGAGCTGGAAGGCTGTTCCGGTTGGCGAGCGCGCGGCGTTGCTGACGCGTACGGCCGAGCTGCTGCGCGAGCGCAAGCTGGAGTTCTGCGCCTGGCTTACCTTTGAGGTCGGCAAGAACTACGCCGAAGCTGACGCGGACGTGGCGGAGTGCATCGACTTCCTGGAGTTCTATGCGCGCGAAGCCCTGCGGCTCGATCGCGCCGAGACGCCAATCCAGTTCCCGGGCGAGCGCAACCAGTTGCGCTATCTCCCGCTCGGCGTGGGCGCGGTGATCGCGCCCTGGAACTTTCCCCTCGCCATTCTGTGCGGCATGACCGTTGCGGCCGTGGTTACGGGCAATACCGTGGTGATGAAACCGAGCATCGACGCGCCCACCATCGCGGTTCGCCTGCTAATGCTGCTGGAAGAGGCCGGCATGCCCGAGGGCGTCGTCAACCTGCTGCAGGGCAGCGGCGAGCTCGCGGGGCGCACGCTGGTCGAGCATCCGCAGGTGCGATTCATCAGCTTTACCGGATCCAAGAAAGTGGGCCTGGACGTACACGAGCGCGCGGCGAAGCAGCGGCCCGGGCAGAAGTTCCTGAAGCGCACCGTGCTGGAGCTGGGAGGCAAGGACGCGATCATCGTGGACAACGATTGCGACATCGACGCCGCGGTGGAGGGCGTGGTGGCTTCGGCCTTCGGCTTCAACGGCCAGAAGTGTTCGGCCTGTTCCCGTGCCATCGTGGACACGCACATTTACGACGTGTTCCTGGACAAGTTGACCGAACGGGTTTCGCAGATCCGGCAGGGCGATCCCGCCGACAACTTCGCGATGGGTCCGGTGATTAGCGAGACGTCCTACCGTCGCGTGCTGGACTATATCGCGATCGGCCGTGGGGAGGGTCGGGTGCTGACCGGCGGCGGCCCGGCGGAAAGCGAGACGAACGGCTGGTATGTGCAGCCGACCGTGATCGCAGACGTTGCGCCCGACGCTCGCATCGCGCAGGAGGAGATCTTCGGGCCGGTGCTGGCCGTGATCCGCTCCAGCAGCTTCCCAGAGGCGATTGAGATTGTGAACAACACCGATTACGGCCTGACCGGGGCCATCTACTCCAATAACCGGGAGCGGCTGGAAGTGGCCACCGAGCAGTTCCACGTGGGCAATCTGTACCTGAACCGCAAGTGCACCGGCGCGATGGTGGGCGCGCACCCGTTTGGCGGCTTCAACCTGAGCGGAACCGACTCCAAGGCGGGTGGCCCGGACTACCTGCTGCTGTTCACCCAGGCGAAGTCAATTGCGGAGAAGCTCGGCGTGCTGCCGGATCAGGATGAGTTCCGGCACCCGGACGGCATCTAGGACATACCCGAACCGGGCGAACGCCGCGCCTTACCGGTCCGTCGAGGTCTGCCCGAACTGCCGGGCGGCCTCGGCCAGTTCCGGGTGGTGCAGGACGAAAAGCGCCAGCTCCAGCCTGTCGCTCACGCCCGCCAGGTCGTAAATGCGGCCGAGCATATTCTTGATGACCTGTTCGCTGGTCTTCAGTTCGCGCGCAATCTCAATGTTTTTCGCGCCGCGGGAGACACCGCTCATCACCTGCAGCTCGCGCGGGGAAAGCTCCGCCAGGATGCGGGAGCCGGTGGTCTTGCGCTGGGTCTCCGCGCCCGCGGCGGACCAGGGTTTGCCCGCCGCGACGGTTCGCAGGCAGGCCAGGAGCTGCTTCGAGTCGGCATTCTTGCGCAGGACGGCCCGGATCGCGGGAAGCTCGCTGAACTCCAGCGTCAGGGCACCGGAGGTCAGCAGGACCAGCTTGCAGTCGTGGCTGGCCGCGGCGCCCGCAGTCTGCGCCAGGTTGCGGATCAGGGCCTCCGCCACGAGCACAATTGCGCCCGCCTCGGTCGCCAAGGCCGTCGCCAGCTCGTCCAGGTGGCGCAGGGGCGGCTCTCGCAGGGTGAAATCGGGTTCCTCGCGGAGAGCATGGGCCACCCCCGCACAGAAAAGGACGTCTGTTTCGGCGAGCAGCACTGCGGTCGGCACAGGAGCATCGTAAACCCGCCCTGCCTGGTGTGAATCCCGGGTTACCGACGCCTCATCCGATATAGGGAGCAGCGCCGCACCTGCACGTGCGAGCGCATTGGTGCGAAACTCGAACCATGCCACGGCCCATTCTTTTCGCGATCGACGACGACACCAGCGTTCTGGAAGCGGTGGTCCAGGATCTGCGCCGCAACTACGGACAGAACTACCGCATTCTGCGCGCCGCCAGCGGCCAGGCGGCGATCGACACCTGTTCGCAGCTGAAGGGGCGCGGCGAGAGCGTCGCCCTGTTTCTGAGCGATCAGCGCATGCCCGGCATGACCGGCGTTGATTTCCTGAGCCGCGCGATCGACCTGTATCCCGACGCTAAGCGCGTCCTGCTGACTGCGTACGCAGACACGGAAGCAGCGATCCGGGCCATCAACACGGCAAAAATTCACTACTACCTGAATAAGCCGTGGGATCCGCCCGAAGAAAAGCTGTATCCCGTGCTGGATGACCTCTTAGCGAACTGGCACGAAGGCTACAAGCCACCCTACGAGGGTTTGCAGGTGGTGGGCACGCGGTGGGGCATGGCGGATCACAACGTCCGCGAGTTCCTGACACGCAATCACGTGGGCTATCGCTGGCTGGACCCGCAGCACACGTCCGAGGCGCTGGACCTGCTGAAGTCGCGCGGCATCGATGATGCGAAGCTGCCGGTTGTCGTGTTCAACGACGGAACCGCGATGGTGCAACCCACCCAGCAGGACCTGGCTGCCAAAGTCGGTCTGAAGACCCAGGTGGAGCGGGACTTCTACGACGTTGTGGTCGTTGGCGCGGGCCCGGCGGGGTTAGCGGCGGGCGTGTATGGCGCGTCCGAAGGGCTGCGGACGCTGATTGTGGAGCCGGAAGCTCCGGGAGGACAGGCCGGGTCCAGCTCGCGCATCGAGAATTATCTGGGATTCCCGCAGGGCCTCAGCGGAGACGAACTCGCCAAGCGCGGATTCATCCAGGCGCAGCGGCTGGGCGCGGAGTTTGTGACCGAGCGCGTGACCGGCATCCGCGTTGAGAACCAGTACCGCATCGTCGTTCTGAGCGATGGGCGCGAGATTAGCGCCTCAGTCATTCTGATCGCGACCGGCGTTTCCTGGTGCCGGTTGAACGTGCCTGGCGCGGAGGAGCTGGTCGGCCGCGGCGTCTACTACGGTGCGGCTCAGAGCGAGGCTGCCTCCTGCAAGGACGAGAGCGTCTTTGTGGTGGGCGGTGCCAACTCTGCCGGGCAGGCGGCCATGCACTTCAGCAAGTATGCGAAGAACGTGACCATGCTGGTCCGCGCGAACTCGCTGGAAAAGAGCATGTCGAAGTACCTGATCGACCAGATCGCGTCCACGCCCAACATTGTCGTGGACACCTGCACAGAAATCATCCAGTTCGGCGGGGACGACCACCTGCGCTGCATCCAGGTGAACTGTGACGGGAAGGTGGAATCGCGCGAGGCCTCTTCCGTGTTTATCTTCATTGGTGCTGCACCAAAGACCGACTGGCTGCCGAAGGAAGTTCTGCGCGACGATCGTGGTTTTGTTCTGGCCGGGCCGGACCTGCGCCGCGTCGGCATCGATAAGATGCCTGGCGGCCGCGATCCATTCCTGCTGGAAACCAGTGTTCCCGGCATCTTTGTCGCAGGCGATGTGCGTCACGGCTCCGTCAAGCGTGCCGCCTCCGCCGTTGGCGAAGGTTCCATTGCAATTCAGTTCGTTCATCAATATCTGGCGGAGTTCTAACCCATCATGGCAACAGCAACCCCAACGCCGACCCTGAATCAAGCTCCCGACTGCCTCTTTGGCCGCACGGCGCACGAACAGGACATCATCGCTCAGCTTCACCGCGATATCTTCGCGGATGTGCCGGAAACAGAACTGGCCTGCCTGGTATCGGTGGCGCAGGAAAAACGGCATGTGGACGGCGAGGTGCTGGCTACGGAGGATGACCGCACGCACGACTTCCACATACTTCTGGAAGGGAAAGTGCAACTCACGCGGCAAACAGGAGATCAGCGAAGCCTGTTTCGCAAGAACGTCACCGCGCCCACGTTTATGGGCGAGATGACGATTCTTGCCCGCGGCGTCAGCCATTTCACCGTGACCAGCGTTGGCCCTCTGCGGGGCCTGCGAGTCTCCGAAGAGATGTTCTGGCAGCTCATGGCTTCCTGTCCCAACCTGCGGGAAGCCATCCTGAAGGAGTTCCACATGCGGTGGCGCGGCCAGGCGGTCATGCGCTCGCAGGAGGAGCGCCTGATGGCCCTGGGCACCATGACCGCGGGTCTGATGCACGAGCTGAACAATCCCGGTGCAGCGGCCCGCCGAGCGGCTTCGTTACTGCGGGACAACCTGAACCGCATGCACCTCTTGGCGCGCAAGTTCTCAGAGCACGGTCATTCTGAGTCGCAGCGAGCCTGCCTCACCGATCTGCAGGAGCGGGTGCTGAACGCACGTCGCGATGTGTGCATGGACTCGCTGCAGCAGTCCGATCGCGAGGAAGAACTCGGCTCCTGGCTGGACGAACACGGTGTCGAGGATGCCTGGAACCTGGCTCCGACCCTGGTCGCCATCGGCATGACGTCGTCCGATTTGCAGTGCCTCGCCGCGGCGTTTCCCGGTGCCGAACTGCAGGAACCCTTGCAGTGGCTGGAGGCCACCGCCTCGAGCATTCAGCAGGTCGCGCTGGTGGAAGAAAGTGTGGCGCGCGTCCACGACCTTGCCAAGGCGGTGAAGACCTATGTGCATGAGGGGCAGGGAGGACAACAGAGCCTTGCGATCAACGAGAGCCTGCATGCGACGCTGATGCTGCTGAAGCACAAATTCCGCGAGAAGCAGGTGACCGTGACCAAGGAGTTTGGATCCAACCTGCCGCCGCTAACCTGTGTCTGCAGCGGCCTGAATCAGGTTTGGACCAACCTGCTCGACAACGCCATTGACGCTGTGTCGCAGGGCGGGCACATCTCGGTTCGTACCTGGAAGCAGGACGAGGATCTGTATGTGAGCATCGGCGATGACGGTCCCGGCATCCCCGAGCCTGAGCAGCAGCACATCTTTGAGCCGTTCTACACGACCAAGCCGGCAGGCGTGGGCACCGGCATGGGGCTCGGCATTGCGCAGCGCATCGTGGAAAGCTACAACGGCAACATCGAGCTCCACTCAAAACCTGGCGCAACCGAGTTCATCGTGCGAGTACCGTACGAGGTCGCGACCGACGCCTAGCAGCCCGACGAAGGTGTTGAGAACTGACGCTTCTTCGCTGCCGTCCGATCCGGTTCGGCGCTGACCCGGCATGCTCCGCCTGCATCTAGTCCTGTGAGGGACTCAATGTATAAAGCGGTGCTTTGCGATCTGGACGGAACCCTGCTGGACAGCAATCATTTCCATGCCGAGGCATGGCAGCGCACGTTCGCAAATTTTGGCTTCAACATCGGCTTTGAAGACATGGTTCGGCAGATTGGCAAAGGTGGCGACAAGGTGATCGCAACCTATGTCCCGGAAGACCGGATCGCCGAGCTGGAAGATGATCTGAAGAACTTCCGCAAGGACCTGTTCCATCGCGAATACATGGACCGCATCGTGCCGTTCAGCGATGCGAAGAACCTGCTGAAGCGCATGCGGCAGGAGGGGCTTCGCGTTTCCGTCGCTTCCTCGACCAACAAGGAAGACCTGCACGCCTTCCTGATGCTTCTGCGCATCCACGCGCTAGTGGAAGAGCACACCACCGCGGATGACGCCGAGCAGAGCAAGCCCGCGCCCGACATCTTCCAAGCCGCGCTGAAGAAGCTGGGTATCCAGCCGGAAGACGCGGTCGCGATGGGCGACACGCCCTGGGACATTGAGGCGGCTGGCAAGGCTGGCGTGAAAACCGTTGCGCTGACCTGTGGCGGGTGGACCGAGCAGGAGCTGAAGGACGCCGGCGCGATCGCGGTTTACCGCGACCCGGCAGACCTGCTGCGCCGCTTCGACTCGTCTCCCTTCGCTGGCTGAGCAGCCAAGCCGATGGCGGCCATCATGCGGCCGGTGAAGCCCTGCTCCGCGCGATAACTGAAGAAGCGGCCGGTGTCGGCGGCTGTATCTTCGGCCATTACGTGGATATGGTGTTCGCGCACACCCGCGTCCAGCAGTTGCCGCCGGTTGGCCTCCCACAGGTCCAGGTGCAACTGCGGCCCGATCGGGGAGTGCCCCGGCGCGCGCGCCGTCAGGAATAATAGCGGGTACTTATCGCGGATCGGGTCGGACTCGTAGACCTCGTGGAAGAGCTCCGGTGCATAGGCGAACTGGGATTCGAACTCGTGGCGAACCTCTTCGCCAACAGCGTAGCTGTCTGGGCCGACGCTGGGGCCGATGGCGGCCAGGACGTCCGCCGGATCCGATCCATACCGCAGACGCATGGTGCCCACCGCGCGCTCCACGATGCGGGCCAGCGTTCCGCGCCAGCCTGCGTGGATCGCCGCGATTGCTCCGCGCACCGGGTCGAACAGCAGCACGGGTGTGCAGTCCGCAGCCTGCACCGTAAGCAGGATGCCAGGAACGTCCGTCATCAGGGCGTCGCCGAGCTTGGCGGCCGGTTCCAGAAAGTCGTCCTGCGCGTCCTTGGGACGGTTCAGGATGCGCACTACCGGCGTGTGCTTCTGCTGCAGGAGGCCGAAGCCCTGCATGCCACTCGCGCCAAGCGCCTTGAGGAAGGCGGATCGGTTCTGCCTAACCAGCTCGGGATCGTCCTGCTTCGTGAAGCCCAGGTTCAGGTCGCCGTACCCCGCGGGCAGGCCGGGCCGAAAGACACGCGAAAAGCCGCCCTGCCGCGTGGAAAAGCCATGGATCAGGCCATCCCGGTCGAGCATCGGCGAGCGCAGGACCAGCGGCCTTTGTTTGGGTTTGGCGGCAGCGCGCTCCGCCTCGGCCTTCTTTCGGCCCACCGGCTTGCGCTCCCCGCCGGCCCAGCTTCCCCGGCGTGACGAGCGGGTGCCGTGAGTCAGGCCAACGCCAGCCAGGATGTCGTCGACGACAGCAATCGCCTCAGGCGATTCGAGGTCCTGCGGCGACGGGGCGGGCGATTGTGCGGAAGGGGCCTTGGTGGAAGAGGTTTGCTTGCGTGCCACGTTCTGATTCTAAGTTGCTGCCGGGTGTGTGCGTGGAACCGGTCAGGAGACCCGCTTGCGGTCTTCGAAATACTTGCCGATGCCCAGCAGGAGAAAGAGCGAACCGGTAGGAACACAGCCAAGCCCAACCATGAGGCAGATCCATCCCCAGGGCGTCGTGGGTCCGTGCTTGGTCAGGCCGCCACTGAGCGCGACAAAGAGCCAGCAGGCCATGCCCACCAGCCAGATGGGCGCGGCCACGCGCAGGATCGCGCGCGTGTCTTTGCGCATGCGCCCGGGAACGCGCTGAGCCGGCGCGGTCACCGGCGAATAGCCGCCTGCATCAGGAACACAGCCACCCCGGTAACCGAAACGTAAAGCCAGATCGGAAAGGTCCAGCGCGCAATCTTGCGGTGCTGCGGAAAGCGCTCAGACAGGGAAAGGAAGAACGTGATGAGCACAAGCGGCAGCGCGATGATGGACAGCGAGATGTGGGACAGAAGAAGCGTGAGATAGCTCCACCACAGGCCGCCGGTGTGCGCGATCGGCAGGTGATACTCGCCGTGCAGCGCGTGGTTCGCGATGTACGACACCAGGAACAGCGTGGAAAAGACGAAGGCCGCCGACATGAAGGCGCGGTGCGCGCGCACGTTGCGGTTGCGAATCTGCAGAAATCCGAGCACAAGTGCGATCGCGGAAAGGCCGTTCAGCACGGCGTTGAGCGCGGGCAGAAACAGGAAGCGCGTGTGCGTGGTATCGATCGGCGGATGAAAGTAAACCAGCCAGAACAGGAAGGCGCTCGCCAGCGCGGAGACGGCAAGGATGCCAAAGACCGCGGACTTCGGCGTATGGATGCGCTCGTTGGCAGGAACGGGAGGGTAGGCAGTCGACATAGGTTAGTAGGCGAACCGGCCGTGCGCGTTCAGGATCATGGCCGCGAGCAGCAGAGGAAGGTAGATGACGCTGACCTTCAGAAGGTCGCGAGCGATTTTGCGAGAGGCGTCCGGCGCCAGGTCGCGCGTGATGCCAACGAATCGCACGGTGTACCACAGGTACGCAGCGCCGAACACGATTGCACATGCGCCATAGATCCAGCCGCACATGCCCAGAAACACCGGCCACAGGCTGACCGGCAGCATGAGAATCGCATAGAACAAAGCCTGTGCGGCAGTGGCACGTCCGCCCGGTACCGCCACGGCCGTGACTCGAATGCCCGCGCGAGCGTAGTCCACCCGGTAGAGCCAGCCAATCGCTTCAAAGTGAGGGAACTGCCAGACAAAGAGGATGGCGAACAGTGCGACAGCTTCCCATTCGATCTGGCCCCGCGCGGCCGTCCAGCCGATGAGCGGAGGGAGTGCGCCAGGGAATGCCCCGACAAAGGTCGCAATCATGCTGATGCGCTTCAGCGGCGTGTAGATGGCAACGTAACTCGCGGCTGTGAGTAGCGTGAGAAAGCCGGTAAGCGGCGTTGTGACCGTCGCCAGGTACAGCGACCCCAGACCCACGGCAAGCAGACCAAGCAGAGCACCGTGGACTAGGCCGATGCGGGCCGCAGCCATGGGCCGGCGAGCCGTCCGGTTCATCAGCGCGTCCGACTTCCGTTCCAGCACCTGATTTAGGGCGCTGGACCCCGCAGAGACGATGCCGATGCCCAGCATGGCCTGCACAAACTGCATTTGCAGCGGATTGATGCCGGACCGGAGTGAACCAAGGTAGTAGCCCGCTGCCGCGGTGATGACCACCATCAGCGAAACTCGCAGCTTGAACATTTCCGCGTAGTCGGCCAGCAGCGTGGAGCGGCGTGCCTGGCTGGCGGCGGGAATGGAAGCGGTGACGGCCATCGGTTCCGCTCTAGGATATCGCGCCGACCCCGGTCAGGACCGGCGCGCTCCGTCTCTGGACGCTAACCGGCCCGCGCCGGGTCATCTTCATGCTGCACCAGGTACTCGTTGGCAAATACGACCACCATGGCTGCGGTAGGCACAGCGACCAGCGCTCCGACGATGCCGGCGATCTCCGTTCCGCACAGCAGGGCCACAAGCACGGTGATACCCATCAGGTCCACGCTGGTCTTCATGATGCGCGGAGTCAGGATGGCGTTCTCAATCTGCACATAGATGAAGTACACGATGACGACGCCCAGCGCCTTGGTCCAGCTATCGGAAGCCGCGACCAGGATGGCGATGGTGATGGTGATCAGGTTGCCGGCGACGGGGATCAGGTTGGTGATGCCCATGAGAATGCCAAGGAGGACGAAGTACCGCACATGCAGGGCACCCAGCGCAATCAGCATGTACACGGCCACGCAGGCCATCAGGAGCAACTGGCCGACCAGCCACTTGGAGACACGCTCCTCAGCCTCCAACAGCGTGTTCGAGAGGCGCGTGCGCTTATCCGACGGCCAGAGCGACAGGAAGTACTTGTAGACTTCGTCGCCCTCAAGGATGAAGTAGATGCAGAGGATGACACCGGTCAGCACGTCGAAGAGGTGGGTCGCCCAGCGGGGCAGAGCGTCGAACACGTAGGCTGCGGCCGCACCGACGATGTTTTGAACCTCGGCAGCCACCTTGGACATGTCGATCTTGGAGGCCATCGGCAGGCGCTGCACCTTGGCCAGGATCTGCGGGATGCGATGCGGCAGGTCCGTTGCGAAGTTCGCGAAGTCGCGGATCACTGGCGGCAGACCGATCCAGAAGAACAGCACCAGCGCCAAGAGGATGCCGGCGAAGAGCGCCACCGTAGCAAGGCCCTTGCCGAGGTGCTTGTCGCGGATGCGGAAGCCCTCGATCCGCTTCACGACCGGGTTCAGAACTACAGCGAACAGGCCGGAAACATACAAAATCAGCAAGACGTGATGCAGTTTCCACGCCAGACCGCAGCAGGCCAATAATAAGAACGTAAACAGGATGTACCCGCGCGTGCGGCGTCGTTCCTGTAATCCTGTGAGTTCCACTTGAATACTCCGTTCCCGCTTGTGATGCGGGAATGGCGGAGCCTGTCGTTTTCCTGCAGACAAACTTCAGAAAGTTACGGCAGATCGGTGCTGGCGCCCACGCCGGCCATCTCCTGCAACGCCGCAGCGATCTGCTGCGGCGTCTGCTCGCCTGTGTTCAAGCGCAGGCGCGCAACGCGCCGGTACAGCGGGGCACGGTACTGAAACCGTTCCTCCGCTGTGGACAGGTTGGGCCGCGTCTCTCCGCCGTCCTGTGCGTGGCAGCGCGCCAGCAGGACGGGCAGGGAGGCCTCAAGAAATGCCACTGTCGTGCGAGGTGTCTGCTCCAGCAAGAGCCGGTTCGCCAGCACCTCCACAGCGCCGCCACCGAGCGCGATCACCGCGTCGCGTTCGCCCAAAGCGTGCGCAATGGCTGAAGTTTCCATGCGGCGGAAGACGAACTCGCCGTACTTGGCAAAGATCTGTGTGACAGGCATGCCGGCCTTTTCGGTAATGGCTTCATCCACGTCCACGAACCGCCAACCGAGGCGCTCCGCCAGCAACCGGCCCACTGTGGACTTACCCGCTCCCATAAAACCGGTGAGTACGATGCGGGTTGGTGAAGTTGCTGGTCTGGCAGGCATGGTGGCTCGCTCTTCGAGTATCGCCGTTTCCGGCTGGCTTTCGAGTGCTTCTTCCGGTTCACAAACTGCGTTCATGGCGGACTCCGGCGGTGCGTTGCGGGAAAACAGAAAACCGCGGCTTTAGGGGCCGCGGCTCGGGTCGAAATCGGTTTTGCTGGGTGTTACTGCGTGTGGCAGTCGTTCCGCGCAACCGTCGCCTGAGCCGCTACTGGCCACCAGTAGCGGTAAGCAAACGATGCGAAGGTAAACTGCACTGCCATCTCTGGAACAACCTACACACTTGCGACGCTGTTGACAAGCGGAACGAAAAGCATGCTCCTGGCCGGACCGGAGGTCCGCCAGGAGATGCGGTTAGTTTGCGGGGCCGTCGTCCTGCAACCGGCTCTGGATCTTGGACCAGACCTGGTCGGTGGGGGCGTCACCCTCGGGCTCCAGCAGCATTCGAGCGGTTTCCGCGATGTATTCCAGATCGCGCACCAACTCAGCGGCCTGCGGGCAGTCCCGCAGGATATCGGCAAATCGAGGGTCGGCGCTCAGCTTGCCGCCCTGCGCCCGCTCAAACAGGTCTGGCAAAGCCTTCTCGAACTCTTCGCAAGTCCAGGGTGTGTTCTCGTCGTGCTGAATCATTGAGCCGCCTCCTGCAGCTTCGGGCTGCCGGCTGCCTGCTCCTGCTGTCGCAGGATTTCACGCAGCTTCAGACGCGCCTTGTGCAGTTGCGACTTGCTGTTGCCGGTCGAGCACTCCAGCATCTCCGCGATCTCGTTGTGCTCGTAGCCTTCCACGTCGTGCAGCACGAAAACCAGGCGATATCCCGGAGGCAGCGTTCCAACCGCACGCTCCAGCGCCACGCGATCCACCGAACCGGAGAGACGCGGGTCACGCGATCCGAAGTCCCGCTTGGGCGCGTCCTCTTCGGACGGGTTGATCGTTTCTTCCAGGGATACGAGCTGCAGGCCCTTCTTACGCAGGTGCATGAGCACCAGGTTCACCGTGAGCCGGTGCAGCCAGGTGGAAAACGCACTCTCGCCGCGGAAGGAACCGAGCTTGCGATAGAGGTGGAGGAATGCCTCCTGGGTCATGTCCTCGGCTTCTGAGACGTTGCCCAGCATGCGGAGACATAGCGTGTACACACGCCGCTTGTGCAGGGCGTACAGCTTGGAAAAGGCGTCCGGGTCGCCGTTCTTGGCGCGCTCCAGGGCGTCGGCCTCACCAGCGATGGGCGGATTCCGTTTGAACAACCCAGGGGGAGGCGTCGAATTCGTTTGAGCCATTGAATAAACCTGTGTGTGCATGGGCCTCGCGATCGTGCTCCGCCGGAATTAGCGAAGGAGTCTCGGAATTGCTCCGCTGCCGATGCCACCTTCAGGATAACGCAGGCTAGCCGCGTGCCCGGTGAATCGAAAACAGCAGGTGCCCATGTGAGAAGCGCGCGCACCTTCGGGTTGTATCCCGTTGGACGGGAGCATGCGCCCCGCCAAGTATCGAAGCTTCCGTCCCGACTGCTAGCTGCCGATGAACCGGGCGTAGAGCGTGCGTGCCCGCACGGGATCGCTGGTACCCTGCACGACGGTCCGGCCGTCGGGGAAGACGTTCAGGGTGAACTCTCCGAGGTGGAAGCGAAGCATCAGGCCATTGAAGCGCACCTCGCCGTGTGGGCGGAGGCGGTCCGCGAGCTCCTGGAAATCCACCGGCCGGCTCCTCTCGTGAATCTGCACGGAATTGCGGCCGCACAGGGTGATGTGCGGGCGACCCTCGCCACGCAGGTGCGGGAAGTCCCGCCTGCCGCAGGTCTGGCAGTCTGTCCGGGGCTTGTCTGCACGAATTTGCGCGGACTCACCGGTCCAAAGATCCATTGACCACAGCGTGCGACGCATCTGTGCGGCGTTGCCCGTCAGCAGCTTCAGCGCTTCGGTCACCTGCAGCGACGCTGCGACGTTAACGGCGGTGTTGAGGATGCCTGCAGTGTCGCAGGTCTCGACGGTACCTCCGGGCGGTTCGGGGAAGAGGCACGCCAGGCAGGCTGTCCGGTGCTCACCCGCCGGAAGGATGTTCATCGTCGCGGCATAGCTCCCAATGGCCGCAGCGTAGATCCAGGGCACCCCGCGTTCGACTGCGAAGTCGTTCAGCAGGTAGCGTGTCTCGAAATTGTCGGTGCCATCCAATAGGATGTCCGCGCCGGTCAGTAGCGATCCGATGTTGGAAGGGGACAGGTCGGCGACATGCGCCAGTACCTCCACTTCGCCGTTGATGCCGGACAGTCTGCGACGTGCCGCTTCCGCCTTGGGCAGTGCTTCCGCAGCGTCCTCTTCCGTAAAGAGCACCTGGCGCTGAAGGTTGGACCATTCGACGAAATCGCGATCGAGCACCGTAATGCGGCCCACGCCAGCACGCGCCAGCAGAGATGCCGCGGCTGCACCGGTCGCACCGCAGCCCACTACCGCAACGTGGGCTTCCGCAAGGCGTTGTTGTCCCTCCAAACCCACGGGACGGAAAAGAATCTGCCTCGAATAGCGGTCCCAGCGCTCCTCCGCTTGGCCCGTCCCTGGCGACACTTCTGCGGTTTCCGTCTGCATACAGCAAGTGTAGGCCGCGGCACGGCTGCGTTCCTGGGGTTAGGAGGCAGGTACCCGGGTCCCACTAACCCGAAGGCACGATTCGGCATCCTACGAGACAATTCAGACCATTGACGAGATCGCGCCTCCGGTGAGCGGAGGATTCGTCGAATGCAGGCTCTCCTATCAGAGCTTGCCATTCCCAGTGCAGCAAAGGCGTAGTGCTCTTTGCGGAGAAGTTGAGATTTGACGTTGCAGGCAGGGTGCAGGGCGGTTCGAGGTTCGGCGTGGAGCGCGGGCAGTCGTGCGGTTACGGTCAGCCGTTGTGGTGCCGCCATGCTGGCGTTCCTGTTGCCCCTGAGCACGGCCTGGCCGCAGGAGCAGAGCCCGTCAAACGCCAACGGCGGAAGCACACAGCAGGGCGCGGTACCGGTGCCGCAAACGGCGAATCCTGCCGGGCAGCGGAATACTCCGGTTCCGGCGCAACCGGGAACGTCGACGCCCTCGGCGAACTCTCCGGCAATTTCGACCAGCCCAGTCGACCAGCAAAAGGCGCAGGACGCCCAGGCGAACTTAGAAGCGGCACAGGCTGCGAGTTCGCTGTACTCGTTGCGCGGACGCCGGATTGCTGCCATCCGCTTTGAGGGCGTGCGGTTCGAGAGCCAGGCGGCCATCCCGGGCCAGTTGGGATTCAACGTGGGGGACGCGCTCGATCCCGCGAAGGTACGAACGGCCACCCGCAAGTTGTTCCTGACCGGCCGCTACCGTGATATCCAGATTCGCGCGGAGCAGCAGGGCGACGGCCTCGTTCTAGTCTTCTCAGGCGTACCACGCTATTTTGTGGGCCGGGTCGTGATTGAGGGCGTCAAGTCCGGACGGCTCGCCTCCATCCTGGAGTACGCGACGCAACTGCAGCCCGGCCTGCCGTTTGTGGCAGCCGACGTCGCTGCAGGCGAGCAGGGGATTCGCCAGTCGCTGGCACAGAGTGGCTACTACGAGCCGCGCATCCAGTCGCGCACGCTGCGTCGGGAGGACGGTCACCAGGTCGACATCACCTACAACGTCGTGGTGGGTCGGCGCGCCATCGTCGGCAACCTGACCATCTCAGGCGATCCCGGGATGACGCCCGAGAAGTTCCGCGACGTTGCCAAACTGAACACCACCAACACCACACTCAAGTTCTTCCATACCAAGAACCGCGTGACCCGCGACACGGTGGGAACGGGTCTGCAGCGGCTGCGCAGCTATTACCAGAAGAACGATCGGCTGGAAGCCGCGATCGCGCTGCAAAACTCGCAATACGCAAAAGACCGCGGGCAGTTGGACTACAACTTCGTCGATCACCAGGGACCCACGGTCAAGGTCGTGATTGAAGGCGTCAAGGTATCGAAGGCGCGTCAAAAGCAGTTGCTTCCCATTTATGAAGAGGGAACCGTCGATCAGGACCTGCTGAATGAAGGCGCGCACAACATCCGCGAGTTCCTGGCGCGGCAGGGATACTTCGACGCGGAGGTAGATCCGTCCGTCAAGCCGGAGATCGGCAACAACCAGGTAGCACCGGATGGCACGCTTTTACCGCCCCCTAGCAATATCAACCAGGTCGTCTCGTTTGACGCGCGGCCGGGACGTCGTTACAAGGTTGCCGCGATCAACATCCACGGCAACAAGTACTTCGACACTCAGACCATCCGCGAGCGGATGTCGATCACCAAGGCAGACCCATTCAACCGGTTCGGCAAGTTCTCCCCGGTGCTCCTCGGCAACGACAAGGACTCCATCACGTCGCTGTACCGGGCGAACGGCTTCGAAAAGGTGACCATCGACGCCAAGGAGACCAAGAGTAACGAGAACGGCAAGTTCGCTCTGATCACCGTGGACGTCACGATCAACGAAGGCGCGCAGCAGAAATACGGCAAGGTCTCCATCACCGGTGTTTCGCCCGACCGGCAGCAGGCGATGCAGCAGTTGATCACTGCCGAAGAAGGCCAGCCGTTCTCCACCGCAACGCTGCAGAACGATCGCGATGGCGTGCTGCAGGCCTACCTGTCGAAGGGCTTCGATCAGGCGCGCGTCGAGGTGAAGCAGACGCCTGAGGCTGGCGATCCTTTGCGCACCGACGTGCAGTACCAGGTGACCGAGGGCGAGCAGGTGTTCGTCAATCGTGTCCTGATCACCGGTCCTGAGAACACCAAGCCAAAGCTGATCATCGATCAATTGCAGTTGAAAGCCGGCGACCCGCTCGACGCCTCTGCGCTGGTCGAAATGCAGCGTCGTTACTACGACCTGGCCGTCTTTAGTGAAGCGAATGTCGCCATTCAGAACCCGAATGGGCAGATCGACCGCAAGAACGTTCTCGTGCAGTTGACCGAGGCGAAGCGGTGGGATGTGACGTACGGCGCCGGTTTTGAAACGCAGCTTTCCACCCCACAACCCAACTGCCGCGCGCAAGCCTCCCTGGGCGACGGTCGAACGGGAAACGGGTGCGGAGCTGCTGGGAGGGCAGGTGCGTCGTTCCGGGTTTCGGCAGACGTGACACGCATCAACCTATTCGGCACAGACAAGTCGATCACCGTGCACGGTACCTACGGCTTGCTCGAGAAGATCGCCACGGCCACCCTGAACGGACCGCGGTTCTTCGGCAACCCCAACCTGACCGCGCAGATCAGCGGCGGTTATACCAACGTGCAGAACATCTCAACCTTCCAGGCCAGCACCTTGCAGGGCCTGTTCCGGGTGACGCAAAAGGTTCCGAAGGCAGACACGTTTCTCTACGACTTCCAGTACCGCCGCGTCAGCGTAAACCAGGACAGCCTGCAGGTCACGGCGAACCTGATTCCGTTGCTCTCGCAGCCGGTTCGTGTGGGTGGCCCTGGCTTCACCTGGTTCCACGACACGCGCAATCCGTCCCCCCTGGACGCGACCAAGGGCGTTTACCTGACGTTTTCCGACTTCTTCGCACACTCCTACTTTGGTTCGCAGACCAACTTCAACCGGCTTGACACTACGTTCGCTACGTACCACTCGTGGGGCACGCTCAAGCGTCGGTATACCTTTGCGCGGCTTACCCGGTTCGGCTTTATCCACCAGACCGGCACCAATCCAAATGCTGGCGTGACTGGATGCACCGGCGACCTGTTGAACACGAACGCCTCGTGCAATGCAGTGCCGCTGCCCGAGCGCCTGTACGCCGGCGGCGCCACCTCGCATCGCGGCTTTGGCATCAACGCTGCCGGACCGCGCGACCTGACCACCGGATACCCCGTCGGCGGCAATGCAGTCTTTGTCAACACGTTCGAACTGCGCCTGCCAGCACCGGTGCTGCCGGTCGTTGGCGACAGCCTCTCGTTCGTGGTGTTCCACGACATGGGCAACAATTTCCTGCACCTCGCCGATGTGTTTCCGTCGTTCAAGAACTTCCACCAACCGAACGAGAATACGTGCCGGCAGGTGACGGGCTTCACCACCATTGGCACCTGCAACTTCAATTACTGGTCGCACGCCATAGGTCTGGGTGCCCGGTATCACACACCGGTCGGTCCAGTTCGCCTGGACCTCAGCTACAACCTGAATCCGACCGTGTATCCCGTCATCGACGACTACTCGCAGTCGCTGCCGAATCACCAGGTCGGTCAGGCGAGCCACATCCAGTTCTTCTTCTCGATCGGGCAGAGCTTCTAATGATCGCCGCGCACACAAATCGCCTCGCCTTCTTCGGATCGCTGCCGCTGCTCGCGGCCTTGTGCTCCGGTGTGTGCGGTGCGCAGACGACCCCGGCAACCGCGTCCGCCACGCAGCAGAAGGCGAACGAGAACAAGTCGCCTGCTGAGCGTGGCGAAGTTGTCGACAAGCTTGTCGCCATCGTCAACAGCGACATCATCCTCGAGAGCGATGTGGACGAGGAGATGCGGTTCACCAAGCTCTATCCGTATCGCACCAGCAGCGGCGACACACCACGCGCGCAGGCATTGACGCGCCTAATCGACCGCGACCTGATCCTGCAGCAGATTCGGCAGCCCGCTCCCGTGGTGGACAAGGCAGAAGTCGATTCCGAAGAAAGCGATTTACGCAAAGACCTGCCCGCATGCCAGCATGCGGACTGCAAGAGCGATGCGGGATGGGCCAATTTTCTGGCCCAGGCTGGATTCACCGAAGACGAATTGCGGTCAAGGCTGCAGTTGCGCGCCGAGGTGCTGCGCTTCATCGAGCAGCGTTTCCGCTCCGGCATTCGCATCACCGACAAGCAGATCGAAGACTTCTACACGGAAACAATGCTGCCGCAGTATCGCAAGGAGCATGCGACGCCGCCGTCATTGGAAGTGCTGAGCCCTCGTATCGAAGAGCTGCTGCTGCAACAGCAGGTAAGCAAGCTGCTGGATCAATGGCTCAAGTCGCTGCGTGACAGCGGCAACGTCCGAATCCTGAAGGACGGGGAGGAGATGCCGTAATGTCGCTCCTGTCTCCCGATCCCGCTCCCGAACAGAACCCTTCCACGCCGCCGAAAGCCACCGCGGCCAAGCGCCGCCACCCGGTTGTGCGGGTGCTCGCCTGGCTGGTGGCGACGGTGTTCATCCTGCTGTTGCTCATTGTGGGTGGGCTGGCGATCTACTCCAATACCCAAGACTTCCAGAATCGGGTTCGTTCCACGCTGGTGTCCACGCTGGAAGAGTCCACTGGCGGCAAGGTCGATTTAGCGGCGGTTCATTTCAGTCTCTGGCACCTCTCCGTAGAAGCTGATGGCCTGGTGATCCACGGGCTGGAAGGCCCCGGGCAGGCGCCGTACGTGGCGGCTGATCGCATTTTCGTGCGCGTCACGCTCAAGAACCTGTTCGCGCACGCCACCAACAGCACCGGCGCGATGAAGTTCATCACGCTCGCGCTGCTGCAGGTAGACAGGCCGCAGTTCCACCTGATCATCAACAAAGACGGCACCACCAACCAGCCGGTGCCGAAGAAGCCGAGTACCAGCAATGAGCCGGTTCTGGATACGCTGCTGGACCTGCAGGCGAGCAAGGTTGACCTGAACAACGGCGTCGTCCTGCTGAACGACAAGGCGATCCCGTTCGACCTGCTGGCGAATAACCTTGGTGTCAACGTCCGCTACATCACGGCCAGCGACCACTATGGTCTGACCATCGATA
Source organism: Terriglobus aquaticus (assembly GCF_025685415.1). Classification (NCBI taxonomy): domain Bacteria; kingdom Pseudomonadati; phylum Acidobacteriota; class Terriglobia; order Terriglobales; family Acidobacteriaceae; genus Terriglobus; species Terriglobus aquaticus. Next base: position 1,717,594 of record NZ_JAGSYB010000001.1, on the reverse strand, counting down.
TGGACGACCTGCGCACGCGCATGCAGCAGATGCCGCAGGCGCAGAGCAGACTGCATGTGAAGGGCGAGCTGGGCCGCAAGCTGATCGCGATCCAGGACATCACCTTCGACACGGGTAAGAGCTCGCACCTGGACGCAAACGCGCGCGTCGAGAACTTCGACAACCCCGTCTGGAACGTGCAGGTGAAGGGCAATCTCGAGGTGCCGCAGATCAGTGTTCTCAGCGGTTTCCCCGGCTTGGACGCGGGCACGGTTGACCTGGACATCGCCGGCCACTCCTGTGCCGTCACGCCGCAGGCGGCCCAGCAGCAGCCGCACTTCTGGCAGCGCCGTCACCCGGGCTCGAACCCGGGCAACACCAAGGCTCTGCCGCCCAGCCCGGAGTGTGAGAAGGGCTACCTGGTCGCCGGCGGTGCCAAGCTGCACCAGGTTGGCTATCGCGACCAGTACGTGAATGTGTCGGGCGTAAATGGCGGAGCGAATGTGCGCGTCACGCCCACCGATCTGCTGTTCAACGCCATCGCCCTGAACCTGCCCGCCGGCGGCGCTATCTCCGGCGATATGCGTGTGAGCAACTGGCTGGGTGTGGTGCCGCCGGAGACTCCGGCGCAGTCACCCACCGTTGTAGCCGGCCAGAAGACCGCTAATGCGACGGCAAAGATTGCGAACGCAAAGCCAGTCGCCACGGGTGCCCCGGTGCTGCCGCCTACGCAGCGCGCCCACGCCTACATCGATGTAAAGCTGGCCAACATCTCGCTCCGCACAATCAACGAGATTACCGAGCCGCGCCAATACACCGATCTCGGCTTCGACACTGCTGTGAACGGGCCCGTCCACGTGGAGTGGGGCGGTGACACCAACGACCTGCCGAAGTCCGTCATCGTGCAGGCCGACCTCCGGCTCGCGCCGCAGGGGCTCCGTCGCCACGGCGCGCTCCAGGACATTCCGGTCAATGGTGTGGTCAAGGCAAACTACCGCGGCTCCAACGAACTGGTCACCATCGATCAGCTGGAAGCGCACACCCCCGCCAGCAACGTCAACATCACGGGGTCGCTGGCGCTGGAGCGTTACGTCACGAACCTGAACGTGCAGGCAGACCTGCGCGACCTGAGCGAGTTCGACTCGTTGTTGAACGCCGCCGGCTACAAGTCCAACGGCAAGCAGGGCAGTGCCGCCCTTCCGGTTGCGTTGCACGGTGATGCCCACTTCCAGGGCACCGTTAAAGGACCCGTCGCTGACATCGATGTCAAAGGTCACCTTCAGGCCAACCAACTGCTGGCCCACCTGGGATCCACCGGCGATGTGGCGATCGACTCTGTCGTCGCCGACGCCGAGTACTCGCAGAGCGGTATCACCGTTGCCAGCTCCACTATCAAGCGTGGAACCGCCGTGCTGCAGCTTGCTGGCGCGGTACAGCCGCATCGCGTGGTGCGTCGCCGGGAAGTCAGCTACGAGTTCGACGACTTCGCCAAAGTCGATCTGACGGTTCACCTGAATGATGCGCAGATGCATGACGTGCTCGATATTGCGGGCCAGGGCAAGCTGCCTGTCACAGGCACCCTGAACGCGAACGCGCGCGTAACCGGAACGCTCGGCAATCTGAACGGCAGCGGCAACGTGGGTCTGCGTAACGGCGTCGCGTACGACCAGCCGTTCGATGCCATCACCGCCAACGCAACGGTTCAGGGACAGAACATCACCGCGACGGCGCTGCAGGTGCGTGCACAAGGGGTTCAGGTCGACGGCAACGGCAGCTACGACCTGAAATCGAAGCACGTGAAGGCTCACCTGCAGGGCAATGACATCCGGCTGTCCAACCTGAAGGCCGTGCAGCAGGCGAAGTCGCCCGTGGACGGTGTGCTCACCTTCCAGGCGGATGCAGACGGCACCGTGGACGTGCCGAACCTGCGCGCCCACCTGCAATTGGCAAACGCGACCTATACAGGCAAGCCGATCGGGCAGCTCGTGGCCGACGTGCACAGCGAGCGCGATGTCGTCTACCTGAACGCCAACTCGAACCTTCTCAACACCGCCATCCAGGCCAACGGACAACTGCAGCTTGCGGGCGATTACCCAATGCAGGCGCACGCCACGTTTACGAACCTGGATGTCGCGAACGCTCTGAAGCTGACTGGATCCACGGTCGATGCCACGTCGCAGATCAGCGGCGACCTGACGGTAAGCGGCCCCGCGAAGAAGCCCTATGCTCTGCAGGGCGCTCTCGTGATCAACCCGCTTGCGGTTCGCACGCAGGGTCTAGACTTCCACAGCGTCGCTCCGGTGCGAGCCACGTTGCAGGCGGGCGTGGCCCGGCTAGACGATTTCCACATCGTCGGTCCGGAGACGGATCTGACGGCGTCGGGCTCCGCACAGGTCTTTACGGCCGACGGGTCTCCGCTGCCACCCGCAGGCGGTCGCATCGATGCGCGCGCGAACGGAAGCGTGAACGTCGCCATCGCACATCGTTTGAACCCCGAAATTCTGGCGTCCGGCAACATCCAGCTAGCGGTCACCGCTTCCGGTACCACGGGCAAGCCGGTCCTGGGTGGCAAGGTGACCTTCGCCAACACCAACCTGGCCTACGCGGAAGTGCCGAACGGCCTGTCCAACATGAACGGCACCGCGACCTTCACCGAAAATCGCCTGGTGGTCGATGACCTAACGGCGTACTCCGGTGGCGGCCGCATCAAGGTGGGTGGGTTCCTGCAGTTCCGCAACGGCCTCTTCGCCGACCTGACCGCAACCGCCACCGCGGTCCGCGTGCGGTACTACGGTGTCTCGGCCACCGCAAACGCAAACATCCGCCTGCAGGGCGATGGCAACGGAGCCACGCTGTCGGGCAACGTCCTGATCACGCGCTTCGGCCTGGCGCAGACCTTCGACTTCGGCTCCATTGCGTCCAGCGCGGGCGACGTGGCGCCGCCGCCAGATCCTGACTCGCTGATGAACAAGATCGCGCTCGATGTGCGGGTACAGTCTTCTCCGTCGCTTGATTTTCAGAACAGCTACGCGCGCTTGGCTGGCACGGTAGACCTTTCGCTGCGAGGCACTGCGGCAGTTCCCAGCGTCCTGGGCAAGGTCACGCTCACCGACGGCTCCGCCACCTTCAACGACACCAAATACCAGCTTGAGCGCGGGCAGATCTACTTCAACAACCCGATTCGGATCGATCCGATCGTCGATATCGATGCGACCGCCCGTGTGGAGAATTACGACGTCATCATCGGCCTGCACGGCACGTCGAAGAATCCCAAGCTGACCTACCGCTCTGAGCCACCGCTTTCGCAATCGGACGTGTTCAACTTGCTGGCACTGGGCCGCACGGCAGAGGAAGCGTCCATCAATTCGCAGCAATTGCAGCAGCAGGGACAGGATCCCACCACCAACGCCCTGTTGGGTGGTGCGCTGAACGCTACTGTCTCCAACCGAGTGAACAAGCTGTTCGGCGGCGCTGGCAAGGTCAAGATCGATCCGGCGTACGTCGGTACGATCGGCACCTCGTCCGCCCGCATTACGGTCGAGCAGCAGTTGACGCCCAAGATCACCGTGACGTTCGCGACCAGCGTGAACGCGTCGCAGCAGCAGTTGATCGCTGCGCAGTACCAGGTGAGCGACAACGTCACTATCGTTGCCAGCCGCGACGAAAACGGTGTCTTCTCCATCGTCTACAAGATCCGGCAGCGGTACCACTAGCCGGCCGGGACCACCCGGGCAACCGGCAGTGCGCGCGCCTTTGTCCGGGTGCCAGCGTCGACCGATCCAACTTCTTGACCGGATTCGGGCTCTATTTCTTTGATCCCCGCCGCACTGGCACTGGCGGACAGAAGGAGAGGTCGTGAGATGAAGCATGCTACCGTTTCCAAGTTTGTTACTGCGATTGCGCTTGCGGCCACGCTCAGCCTGCCCGTGCTGGCGCAAACCAACGATGCGGACGTGCAGGCAGAGGTTCAGAAGAGCCTGGATTCGAAGCGCTTCAGCGGTGTGACAGCGACGGTGAAGGATGGCGTCGTCACCCTAACCGGGACGGTGGACGTGTACGCCACCAAAGAGGACGCCGAGCACAAGATCCACCACAAGAAGGGCGTCGTCGCTGTCAGCAACCAGATCGTCGTGGGTGGCGGGCCGGCCAGCGAAACTCCCGTGTCCGACATCGAGTTGCGGAACAAACTGGCAGAAAAGCTCGCGTATGATCGCGTGGGCTACGGAACCACCGCGTTCAACAGCTTCACCATCGGCGTGCAGAACGGTGTAGTCACGCTGGGCGGCGTAGCGTACGGACCGACGGACAAGGATTCGGCGGTATCGCTGGTCTCGCACTACCCGGGCGTTCGGGACGTGATCGACAACATCGAGGTCGCTCCGGTTTCGCCGAACGACGACCGTATCCGCCTGGCCGCCGCGCGGGCGATCTATGGCTTTCCGTCTCTCAACAAGTACGCCATCGATCCCGCCAAGCCGATTCGCATCACGGTCGTCAACGGCAACATCACCCTTACCGGGGTGGTCGACAATCAGGCGGACAAGGACGCTGCTGGCATCCGCGCGAACGGCGTTTCAGGGGCGTTCAAGGTGACGAACGACCTGCAAGTCGCGAACAGCAGCGGGCGCGAGCGCTAAAGCTCACCGTCGTCAGCCACGCTCGATTGTGGCCGGGCGCTCTCTGGACTGGTCGGCGGCCATCTCTCCGGGCAGCGAAACGCCTACACTGGAGATATGGGCACGCTGACGGCTGTGGCGCGCAACACGCGCGTCACCCTGGAGATGATCAAGTGGGAGCACTCGGTGTTTGCGCTGCCGTTTGCGCTGACCGGGGCGGTGCTGGCTGCGAAGGGCGTCCCGCCCTGGCGCACCCTTCTCCTGATCATCGTCTGCATGGTGAGTGCGCGCACCGCGGCCATGGCCTTCAACCGCCTCGTCGATGCGGAAATTGATCGCATCAATCCCCGCACGGCGACGCGGGCAATTCCGGCCGGGCTCCTGTCGAGCGGCTTTGTCGGGGCGTTCACCCTGGTCAGCTCCCTGGTGTTCCTGGTGGCTGCGGCCCTGCTCAACCGCCTCACGTTGCTGCTGGCGCCCGTGGCTCTCGGCGTTGTGCTCGCATACAGCTACATGAAGCGGGTCACGCGCTGGTCGCACCTGGTACTGGGCCTCGCGCTGGGCATTGCGCCCTCTGCTGCGTGGATTGCGGTCCGGGGCACGCTTGACTGGCGCATCGTGGTGCTCACCATGGCGGTGCTGCTGTGGGTGGCGGGCTTCGACGTTCTATACGCCTGTCAGGATTGCGAACACGACCGGGCCAACGGCCTGAACAGCGTTCCGCAGGCTTTTGGGATGAGCGGAGCGTTCTGGATCGCGCGAGGCATGCACGCCGTCCTCTTCGTCGTGCTGGTTTGGCTGGTGCGGCTGTTCCACCTGCACGGGATAGCCATGGCTGGGGTGGGGCTGGTCGGAGCTCTGCTCCTGTACGAGCACTCGATCATCTCGCCCAGAGATATCCGCCGGATGAATGCAGCGTTCTTCACGCTGAACGGGATCATCTCGCTGGTCTATTTCCTCGCCGCGGCTGCGGACGTCCTCGTGTTCGGCGCTTCCTGACCACTTTGTTCGTGTGAGCCGCCTCCGAAGGTCCGCTGGAGCGAAAAGAGGAGGTCTCTTTCTTCTTCCTCGAGCAGAGGGCGGTGTCGACCTTAGGCGACACCGCTTCGAACGCCTCCGTCTGTTGCCAGATGGCGACAATAAGTAATGCTCGACCTAGTTACTTGCAGTCTGCTTCGGAACTTACTCACAACACGTAATTTCCGTACATTGGCTACAAAGTGTTAGGTGACGCACGATTTGCGTGGGATTGACCCTCACCCGATATATGGTTGTCAATCCCACAGCAGAGTGATTCTGTCGTCAAACTCCGACCTCGTATCTACACGGTCAAGGAGTTACCACTATGAACCGCTTTGCATTACTTCCTACTCTCTGCCTTCTCGCCGGTCTTTCAGTTGCGCACGCTAGCAGCTACGGACCCCTCAGTGATGGTTATGGCCTGACCGTCGGCAGCACGACGCTCAACCAGACCAACACCACCGTCGACCCCCTCAGCGGCGTGCTGAGCTTTTCAGACGGCCTCTCGAATTACACGTTCGCAGAGGTGAACGCTTCGCCCTTGGTGAATGCGTTATCCATCACGCGTGTATGCGTCCTGGTCAACCTTTCCGGTTGCCAGAGCTCGACGATCACGATTTCGGATGCCAGCCTGCTGAATGGGACCCTTGCCCTGAGTGCAGCCGCCCAGGTGTCGGCTCACCTGTCAGGGTCGGCCGTGGCTTCGGTCGGGGCGACCACTTCCAACGGCACGACAGGCATCTCGACCCTTACGTTTGTTGGGACGTCCGCCACTCTGGGGCTCCAGACAGCCGTTGTGGGTACGCAGTCCGACCCGTTCCCGGTAAATAGCCCGGTGCCGGAACCGGGCACCATCAGCCTCGTACTCTCGGGCGCCTTGGGAGTGGCTGCCGCAGCGCGCCGCCGCCTCCTGGGAGCCTAGCCTGCTCGGGCGACTGCCGGGCAGGGATGCTTTCAGATCCGAACTCCGGCAGCTATCGCGCAGTTCCGTCACGCGGCACCTCTGAAGAGAAAGGCCCGTCCAGATGGACGGGCCTTTCCGTATCTCAATCGCGAAGAACGGACTGGGTCAGCCCATGATCAATCAGATGGAGAATTAGAAGCGATCGCGCTTGGCGTCCTGCTCTGCTTTGAAGTGGTCGATCTTTTCGTTCATGTTGTCTTTGAAGTGTTCCGCTCCACTCACAATGCGGTCGCGCAAGCTCGCATTGCCGGATTCGATATGTCCGTCCGCTCGTCCGGCCTGGTAGGCTGCGTCGGCATGAGCATCCCGCGAGGACTCCGTCGCGGAGTCATGTGCCTTGCCTACCGCGTCCTTGGCATTGCCCCAGGTCTCCGTGGCGGCACCCTTCAGGCGATCTTCCGCGCCGGCATTTGAGAGATTGCGGCTGCCAATCGCTTCGCCAACTGCTTCCTCGGCCTTGCCGAACGCGTTCTGGGCTTTTCCCTTGATCTCGTCAAAATTCATGATGGTTCTCCTGGCGGCAGGATGCTGCCGCAAACATTCGGAAAGCCGCCCATGCGAGCGGCTTCCGGAAGGCTATGGATGAGGTGCCGACTACAGCGCTCGGCGTCCGCTCAACAGGTTGAAGATCAGAATGATCACGGCCAACACCAGCAAAATGTGAATCCAACCGCCGAGCGTGTAGCTGCTGACCAGACCAAGAATCCAGAGCACAACCAGAAGGATGGTTATCGTCCAAAGCATCGTCTTTCTCCTGATGCCCTGAACGCTTGCCGCCAGGGCTGAAATGCGCGGCCTTTCCAGCCACATCAACATAGTTGCCACGTACACTTCGAGGGTTGCCATTCCGGGAAGGTCTTTCTAGTTTTCTTTCAAAGCCCTTGAGTCGTGTCGGGCCGGCGGAAGGATCGGTCCTGCCGGGGAGCAGGGCTCGAGTGAGCTGAAGAGGAGCAGGGAGAATGCGGGTTGCAATTCAGGGAGAGCCGGGGTCGAACAGCCACCTGGCGGTTCAGGAGATGGTGGGTAACGCGGAACTCGTGCCATGCAGCCTCTCGGTCGAAGTGTTTGAGCGCCTTGCCGAAGGCGCAGCGAACGCGGCGGTGCTGCCCATCGAGAACTCCCTGCATGGAGCCGTGGCGGACCATTACGATCTGTTGCTGAACCACCAGGTTCGTATCGTGGGCGAACGCTCGCTTCGCATCCGCCATGCCCTGATTGCAGCGACGAACGTTCCCATCGAGCAGATCGAGCGAGTTTTGTCGCACCCGGTCGCGCTCTCGCAATGCCGCCGCTTCTTCCTGGCCCACCCCAAATGCCGAGCGGTTCCGGCGTATGACACCGCGGGCAGCGTGAAGCTGGTGCTGGCGAGCGGCAATCCAGCCGAGGCCGCGATCGCCGCACCGTATGCGGCTGAGGTGTACGGCGGGACAATACTGCGCCGGGACCTGGAGGACGATCCGCAGAACTTTACCCGGTTCCTGCTGCTGGTGCCTACTGCCGCGGCGCCTCTGGATACCCTGGCTGCGGAGCAACCGGTCAAGGCGAGCCTGGCGTTCTCCATAGCCCACAGGCCCGGCTCGCTGGTGTATGCCCTGTCTCTGCTGGCAGAACACGGCGCCGATCTCACGCGGATCGAATCCCGTCCCGTGCCGGGTCGGCCCTGGGAATACGTCTTCTTTGTCGATCTCCGGATGCAATCGCTGGCCGGCTTAGACGCAGTGCTACAGAGCTTGTCCCGGGAATGCCATTTTGTCAAAGAATTGGGCCGATACACCGAATCCGTAACGGTGGAGACCACGGCTGCCGAACCAGCGCGCGTCTGACATGGGATACCTGTTCCCCACCCTTGAGAGAACAGTGGTTTGATCGCGAAACGGACTAGCTCACCCGAAGTCCGGTGTGAGCCGATAGGACAGTGAATCCCGAGCTGATGCTGACACATCCTATGTGGGAAGATTTGATAGAGGTTCGCTCAACATGCCAAATGATTTTCTAAGTGTCATCCAGCCCAACGCCGGGCAAGAGCAGGCGAAACCGTCCAGCCAGCGAGCTCTGCCGGTGCTTCCCGTTCGCGAAACGGTGCTGTTTCCCCACGCCGTGATGCCGCTGACGGTAGGCCGCGAGAGCTCCATTCAACTAATTCAGTCGCTTGGCGATGAGCGCACCATCCTGGTTGTGGCACAGCGGGACGCGCGGCAGGACACGCCGGATGCTGCCGACCTGCACGAAACGGGCACCATCGCAACCATCCACAAGGTGGTCAAGATGCCCAACCAGTCCCTTTTTGTCTTCACGGAAGGCATGGAGCGGGCTCGTCTGGGCGACTTTGAACAGACCGCGCCCTTTCTGACCGCAACGTATGAGCGGTGGCCCGACCTGGACGTCGTGAACTCTCCGGAACTGGAAGCCCTGCAGCGCAACGTGGTCTCACAGTTCCAGCAGATTGTCACGGCGTCGCCGACCCTGTCGGACGACCTGCAAACGATCGCCTTGAACATCGACGAGCCGGGCCGGCTCGCGGACTTTATTGCGTCCTCGCTCCCGTTCCTGACCACGACCGATAAGCAGGACCTGCTGGAAACTCCTGACATCGCAGCGCGGCTGGAGCGTTTGAATCGGCACCTGGTGAAGGAGCTGGAAGTGCAGCAACTGCGCTCCAAGATTCAGAACGAAGTGCAGGACGCCGTGCAGCAGTCGCAGCGCGAGTACTACCTGCGCGAGCAGATGAAGGCGATCAGCAAGGAGCTGGGCGAGGGCGATGAAGGCAACAAGGACGTTGAGGAGCTTCGCGCAAAGATCGAAGCTGCCGGGATGCCGGCCGACACCAAAAAGGAAGCCCTGAAGGAACTTGGCCGCCTGCAGCGCATGAATCCGGCGCAGCCCGACTACGGCATGACCCGCAACTACGTGGAGTGGCTCGCGCTGCTGCCGTGGTCGAAGTCGTCCGGCGGGGAAGTCGACATCCGGAAGGCAGAAGAGTGCCTGAACGAGGACCACTACGGCCTGCAGAAGGTAAAGGACCGCATCCTCGACTACCTTTCCGTCCGGCGCTTGAAGCCTGACATGAAGGGACCGATCCTGTGCTTCGTTGGACCTCCGGGCGTGGGCAAGACCTCGCTGGGTAAGTCGATCGCAAGGGCGCTTGGTCGCAAGTTCGCGCGTATCTCGCTGGGCGGTATGCACGACGAGGCGGAGATCCGCGGCCACCGTCGCACCTACATCGGCGCCATGCCAGGGCAGATCGTGCAGAACCTGAAGCGGGTCGAGACGAATGACCCCGTCTTCATGCTGGACGAAATCGACAAGCTTGGCCGCGACTTCCGCGGCGATCCGGCTGCTGCTCTGTTGGAGACGCTGGACCCGGCGCAGAACGGGACGTTCCGCGACAACTACCTGGACCAGCCGTTTGATTTGTCCAAGGTGCTGTTCATCTGCACGGCTAACCAGCTCGATCCGATCCCGGCTCCGCTGCTGGATCGCATGGAGATCATCGAACTCACCGGCTACACCGAGGAGGAGAAGGTCAACATCGCAGAACGGTACCTGGTGCCGCGGCAGATCAAGGAGAACGGGATTGAACCCGAAGGCTCGCACCCGGAACCGGTCACCACGGATACGGCAACTGCGGCCGTCGGCGACGACCGCGGCGAACTGCTGAACGGGGATGCCGCAGTCAGCCATTCCACGGCAGAGGCAACGGCCGAAGTGCCCGAGTCGAACAAGCCCGAGGAGTTGCAAGGCGAGCCACGCATCGTGTTTCCGCGGGAGTCGCTGGCGATCATTGCCCGCCACTACACGCGCGAAGCGGGCGTGCGCAAGCTGGAGCAATTGGTAGGCACGGTGTGCCGCAAGCAGGCGCGCCGTATCGCCGAGGGCAAGACCGAGCCGCTGACCGTAACGGACGAGGTCATCCACCAGTTCCTGGGCGGCTACAAGGTGCGTGTGGATACCGAGATTGCGGAGCGCACCAAGCGCAGCGGTGTCGCGGTTGGCCTGGCGTGGACTCCTGTGGGCGGCGATGTTCTCTTCATCGAAGCCAACAAGATGAAGGGCAAGGGCAGCTTCCAGATCACGGGCCAGATTGGCGACGTGATGAAGGAGAGCATGCAGGCAGCGCTTACGTGGGTTCGCAGCAATGCGGGTCTGCTCCGCCTCGACGAAGACGTGCTGAAGGATATCGACCTGCACCTGCACGTGCCGGCCGGTGCCATTCCGAAGGACGGACCTTCGGCGGGCGTGACGATGGCGACCGCGATTGTCTCCCTGCTGACCGACCGCCCCGTGCGTCCGCTGCTGGCCATGACGGGCGAGATCACCCTGAGCGGCAATGTACTGCCGGTCGGTGGCATCAAGGAGAAGTTCCTTGCGGCCAAGCGCGCTGGGGTTCGCGACGTGATCCTGCCGATCGATGTGAAGCCGAACGTGGAGGAAGATCTCACGGCGGACCAGATCGAGGGCGTTACCATTCACTACGCATCGCGCATTGAGGATGTGCTCGACGTCGCGCTGCCACACACTCTGCGCGAAGCGCAGCAGGCTGAGCAGGTGCGCGAGGAGTTGCTCTCAGCAGCCTGATCCTTTGGAATGCAAACGCAGCGACGCCGTACGTTGACGGTGTCGCTGCGTTTTTCTTTGCGCGTGAAGGCGTTGCCAACCCGCGCTTGCTCGGTGTGCCTCCTAAGTGGTGCAGGGAGGAATCAATGGCAACCAAGCAGGCCAGCAAAGGTGCGGCGAAAAAGACGGCGCGCAAGACAGCGGCAAAGGGTGCTCCGCAGAGCATGCCGAAAGCAGGACGGAATCCAAAGGGAGGTCTGACCCAGGTGGGACGCGACTTCTTTGCCAAGCGGGACGGATCGCACCTGAAACCAGGCGTGACCGGCAAGGCCGACACGCCCGAAAAGATGCTGCGCAAAGGTTCGTTCCTGGTCCGCACCTTCACCCACCCGCGTGGACCCATGATCGATCCGAAGGGCGAACCGACGCGACTGGCGCTGAGTGCCCACGCATGGGGCGAAAAGGTTCCGAAGACCATCAGCGAGGCGCATACGCTCGCCGCAAAGGGGCACACGCTCCTGTCGAAGTACCACGCGGAACAGGAGCGCAACGGAGCGGAGAAGAAGTCTGGAACGCGCACAGCAGCGAAGTCGCCGGGCAGCACAGCCAGTCGCAAGCAGACGAGGAAAGCGCCAGCAAAGAAGACAGCGGGTTCGGGTACGAAGAGAGCGAACAAGACCGCTGCCAGAAGGCAGACCAGAAGCAAGTCAAGCTAAGTCCGCCCTAACTGGAAGCGCGACTTGGGTCCGCTCAGTGCTCTGGGCGGACCTCGCTTCTCATGCCATAGCGAGAGACTGCGCTTCGTCCGGAGCCGGGCTAAGGACGTAGGAGATGCCGTGCTCGGCAGAGATCTCTACGAGTCGCTGCAAGTCGCGAGGAATGTTCAGGCCCACGAGCTTCTCGATGAAGACGTCAAAGGAGTCGCCCGTGGCCATGATGAGGAGCTTCGCGGGCTCCTGGCCGCTGTTCCGCCAGGTGTGAAGCGTGCCGCGGGGCGTGTGGTAGCCCTGCGCGGGCATTGGAGACCACTCGGTTCCGTCGAAGATTTCGAAGCTGCCGGAGAGCGGCATGAGGAACTCATCTTCCATCGTGTGAATGTGTGGAGGCGGACCGGCCTGCGGTGGTGCGACTTCCGTGAGGATGCTGTATTTGCCTCCCGTTGTAGCGCTGGAAACGACGACGTCAATCCTTTCGTCGGCCAAAATGACAAACGACTTCTCAATGGACATGTTGCTGCTCCTGATAGGGATGCAAGACACTGGTGGGCGCGGCGGCTGCTGGTGAAGGCGAGCCGGTCAGTTCGCCGGCGACGGCAAGCTGATTCCCAAACTTAGTTCTTGATGTCCATGAGTACGCAGGCCTGGCTCAGGTGGTTCCGTGTTTCCTCACGAATTGTGATCGGTTGCGTGACGCTGGAGCGCTGGATGACAAATGAAAAAGCGGACAGCGTGTGGCTGTCCGCCTTCTCCTCTGAGGGAGGAACTATGCGCCGAGAAAGCGCCGGCGTGCCATGCCGGGCAGCGACAATGTGCCGGTGCCCAGCAGAGCCAGCGAACCTGGTCCGGGCTCGGTGCGACCGTCTGTGTGGTCACGCCAGTGGCGACGGAAGTGTCATCGTGCCGAAGTTGGTTCACACACGTGCATCCGCTTCCGCCGAAAGAACAGAAAGAGCAGAGAGAGCCAGAAAGAAGAAGGACTTCAAGAAGAGTTCAGCGTGATCACTAGATGTTCTGTGATCTTTTGTTGGTTCTACAAGGCAGCAAATACAGCAACGTGTTGCGAACTCAGTAGAGCACTAAACGGCTACTTTGTAGCCACTTAGCGACAACTTCTGTGTTGCCCAAAGGCGACAATGCTTCCACAGGTTGATCGTTGGACAGCTCGACCCCACGCACAATGCACACGGGGAACGAGGCCGCAGTTTCTAGATGAAGTGTTCTGTGCGTAAACGAAAAGAGCGGGCAGTCAGTGGCTGCCCGCTTTTGCTTGTTGCGCGCAGGACCTACGCGGCGAGGAAACGGCGACGCGCCACACCGAGCAGCGACAGCGTGCCGGTGCCAAGCAGAGCCAGTGAGCCCGGCTCCGGGGTCGCCGAGATGGATGGTGCCGAGACACCTGTGAACACAAAGGTGTCGTCGTTGTAATTGAAGTCGCTACTGCTGCTCGGAAGGTCTTCCAAGCCCACGAACAGACCGGCGGGAATGCCAGCAACGCCGCCTGTGTAGTTCGTCACGTAGCCATGGTTCACATTGTCGGAACTGTAGCTGGCTGCGCTAGCGAAGAGGCCAGCGGGGCCATTGATGAAGAACACGAGCTGATCGCCGGCGTTGATCTGCCCGGGACCGGTGCCGACCGTCACTTCTGTGCCCTGCGCTGTAGTGTGATTGGGCAGGATGTCTCCGCTGTTGTAGCCGGTTTGGACGTCGTACACCCGCACTGTGTCGCTGTTGGCAGCGGTGCTGCCGTAGAAGTAGACGTTCACACCGCCGTTGGAAGTGGCGAAGGTGGCTACCTCGGGAGCGACTTGGCCGGTGTTGCCGTAGGGAATGGCATCGGCTTTGGCGAGGGAGGCGGAAACAGCAGCAACTGCAAGCAAGCTCAGGGTCTTGGCAACAAGGTTCATCGTTCTCAACCTTTTATGAATTGTGTTCAAGGAGTTGGAACGCCGGTTTTCGCCGATTTCCAACGCGCCCAGTAAAGCACCTGCAAACCGCATTTGCGCCATTCATCTCGATGAACGGTGTAGGACTGAATCGACAGAAGTTCCACAGATTTGATGATCCATTTTTTGGAGTTTTGGATCCAGCCTCGCCGCATCGTTGATGCGCACGGATCGGGGATAAACGCCTGTATCAACGGCTCGCGATCGTCGTGCATCGAATTGTGTGAGGTGTATGGCAATGCGAGTGCAAGCAGTTATGTGTGTGGCAGCGTTGGGCATCTTCTCCATGGCGATGCAGGCACAGGTAGCGCAGGGTGCGGGCGACGTAGCAAAGGCTCCGGTGGTTGGTGCGGGCACTGCAGCCGGTGGCGTGGGCAAAGGTGCAGGTGCAGCCGCGGGCGGTGTGGGTAAAGGCGCTGCGGATGCAGTGACGCTTCACCCCTTGAACGCCGCAGGCGATGTGGGTAAGGGTGGCGCGGTGGCCGGCAAGGATGTGGGCGTGGGTGCGGCCAAGGGCACCGGCAAGATCGCGAAAGGCACAGGCAAGGGGATCAAGAAGATCCTGTAGCGCCGTGAGCGTGGCTTGCGGGCGCTTCTGTCCAGGGCGCCGTGCCTGTGGCTTTGGCGTCCTGACCGCTGCCGATATGCTGAAGGAATGCGGTTGCGTGTCCTGTTCTTCGGTATGTTGAGAGACCGATTCGGTCAGGCGGAGGAGTTGGAGCAGTTCCCGGGGCAAACCGTGGCGGATCTATTGCGCTACTACCGCGCGGTTTCGCCCGAGCTCAATGCACTCTGGGACGCGTTAGCCGTCGCCGTCAATCAGCAGTACGCAACGGTAACGACGCAGTTGAACGATGAGGACGAGGTTGCATTGCTGCCCCCGGTCAGCGGCGGAACCAGGATGGGGAAAGTGCCTTGCACGTAGTGTTGACAACCGAAGTGATCGACAGCAAGGGCGTGACCGACGCGCTGAAAGCCGGCGAGGACGGCGCAGTAACCGTGTTCGACGGCATCGTCCGGAACAACACCAAAGGGCGTCAGACGCTCTACCTGGATTACACCGCGTACGAGCCCATGGCGCTGGAACAGATGCGAGCTCTGTCGGCCGAAGCGATGGAGCGCTTTGGCGTGCGCGACGTGGCGCTGGTTCATCGGCTGGGACGCCTGACGGTCGGTGAAACCAGCGTGCTGATCGCAGTAGCCAGCGCACATCGTGGACCGACCTTTGAGGCCTGCCGCTGGCTCATCGACACACTGAAGAAACAGGTGCCGATCTGGAAGAAAGAAGTGTTTGTCGATGGTGCGGTGTGGGGCGCCGGCGAGCCGTTCCCGGCGGAGATCTCGCTGACGGGTGCGACAGCAGACACCCTTTCGTAGCAGCTTCCGTCCAACGGTTTGGAGTTTCTGCTTGCTTCGCTGGCCTGTGTCTGCCGTTGCCGTGGTGTCGTTTGCGTGGTTCGCGCTGGCCGCGCCGCAACGTGCGCAACAGGCTGGCACTGCGACAGGTTCGACTCCGCCTGCTCAGGCCGACGTGCCGATCTACCGGGTGGAGACACGGCTCATCAATGTGCCGGTGAACGTGACGGACGCGCACGGCGCTGCCATCAGCGATTTGCAACAAAGCGACTTCACGATCCGCGAAGACGGCAAGCTGCAGAAGATCGCCTTGTTTGAACGTGAGTCGTCCACGCCGTTGTCGATCGAGATGGCGGTGGATACGTCTGGCTCTGTCCTGTCGCAGATGAAGACGGAGAAGGAAGCCGGAAAGCAGTTCGCTCGCGACCTGCTGCGTGAGCAGGACGAGATGGGGTTGATCGCCTTCAGCGATGAAAGCGAGGAACTGGTCCCTTTCACCAACGATCCCAAGCGCATTGAGCAAGGTCTGAACCGGCTGGGCAAGGGCGACGATACCGCGCTCTATAACGCGATCTACGTGGCCAGCGAACGGCTGAGCCAGGCCAAGCCCGATGCCGAACGTCGCCGCGTGTTGGTGCTGGTGACCGACGGCGGCGACAACCCGACCAAGCGCGAGATGAGCTACAGCCGCGCCGTGGAGCAGGCAGAGCGCGCAGGAGCGGCAATCTACCCCATCATCATCGTGCCGATCCTGGCGGATGCAGGGCGCAATGTTGCTGGGGAGCACGCCCTCATCCAGATGGCGAACGACACGGGTGGCAAGTACTTTTACGTGACCGATCGCGAGGACCTGAAGACCGCGTTCGCCCACCTGTCGGACGCGCTGCGGACGCAGTACCTGCTGGGCTACTACGCACCACGTCGTGGGCACGACACGAGCTTCCGGCGGATCGACGTATCGCTTACCGACCCTGCCGTGAAGGCCGGCGCCCACCTGCGCTACCGGACCGGGTATTACGCCGACGCGCGTTGAGGCGAGCTTAACGTCCGCAGCGTATGCTCATGTGCGATGAGCTATTACGATCCAAGCCAGTTTCAGTTCGCCACGCCTGCTTCGCAGATTGCGCGTGAAGCGGGAGCGCTGCTGAAGCGCTTCTACGAAAAAGGTGTTGCCACTGAGTTTAAGGGCGACGTAGACATCGTCACAGAGGCGGACCGCGCGAGCGAAAAGCTGATCACGGAGCATCTGCGCGTTCAGTTTCCGGATCACGGCGTGTTTGGCGAAGAAGGGGCGCGGGAACGGCTGGGAGCGGAGTACCGGTGGTACGTCGACCCACTCGATGGCACAACGAACTTCGCACACGGGTTTCCGTATTTCGCAGTGTCCATGGGGCTGGAGCACCGGCCCGCCGGGCTGCGCGACGACGAGGATGGCGAGATGGTCGCGGCAGTGATCTATGAGCCGCTGCGCGATGAGCTGTTTCATGCCGAGCGGGGCAAAGGTGCCTGGCTAAACGGGAAGCGCATTCATACTTCCGCGTGCAAGCAGTTGCAGGAATCACTGCTGGCCACAGGCTTCCCTTCGCGCAAGCGGCACGAGTCGCCCAACGTGCACTTCTACCATGAACTGACGCTGCGCTCCCACGGGTTGCGGCGCGCGGGAGCCGCGGCCGTGGACCTGGCCTATGTTGCCTGCGGTCGGCTGGAAGGCTTCTGGGAGTTCAACCTGAACCCCTGGGATACGGCGGCGGGCATGCTGCTGGTGGAAGAGGCAGGCGGCGAGATCACCCGTTTCGACGGATCGAAGTTTCAATTGAACTCGCACGAGGTCCTGGCAAGCAACGGGAATATCGGCGGAGAACTGCGGGAGGTCTTCCGCAAGATGTTTGCGGGCGAAGAGATGACACCCATCCCGACCCCGCAGGAGTTCCGTGAGCGGCGAGAGGTCAACGCGCAGCAGTAGGCTCTGCGCGGTCTCCGAAACTGCGTCCGCAACGGTCGCATTTCATAGCTGGTATCATCGATTTCTCACGATTTTCCGGGTTTGAAAGGAACACAGACGTACCATGGCATATGTAATCGCGGAACCCTGTATCGGAACAAAGGACACGGCGTGCGCCGATGCGTGCCCGGTCGACTGCATCCACCCGAAAAAAGGCGAGGACGGCAACGAGACGGTCGATCAGTTGTATATCGATCCGGTTGAATGCATTGATTGTGGCGCGTGCGTGCCGGTGTGCCCGGTGTCGGCCATCTACGCAGCGGACGATCTGCCGGACAAGTGGGCGGACTTCGCGCAGAAGAACGCAGTTCACTTCGGACGCTAAACCACTCTGAGGATCTTCCTTGAACGCGCAGCTTCGGCTGCGCGTTTGTGTTGCTGAAGCATGGCTGCTATCCACCAATCCGAAGCGATCCTGCTGCGAACCTGGCCGTTTGCGGAAGCAGACCTGCTGGTGTCCCTGTTCACGCGCGAGCAGGGTGTGGTGCGCGGCGTGGCACGGCATGCCATGCGCTCTCGCAAACGCTTCGGCGGCGCCTTGGAACCCATGACCGAGGTGCGCGCAACCTGGCGGGAGAAGCCGAAGCAGGATCTGGTCGGCCTGGATCAACTGGACATTCTCTGGTCCCCGTTGCGCGAGCCGGTTGACCTGCCGCGCGCCACCGGGCTGGCCCTGGTAGCCGAGGTGCTGGAAGCAGCGCTGCCCGACCGTGCTCCCGAGGACGACGTTTACCGCCTGGCGCTGGCGGTGGCAAAGCGCATGCGCGGCGACAACGTGTTCCTGCCGGCGACGTACTTCCTGCTGTGGATCAACCGGCTGCTGGGCTGGATGCCCGACCTGTCCCGATGCTCGGCGACTGGCGCGTCGCTGCGCGGGCAGGCTGCTTACTTTTCGCCGGTGCGAGATGGCCTGTTTGCGACGCAGGCGCGGCCGCAGGGCAGTGTTCCCCTGAGCGCGGAGTCGCTGCAGCTTGCCGAGGAGATGTTTCGCAACCCGATCACCGCATTCGAAGGGCAAGCATGGCCGCGTGGTCGCGCGGTCGATCTGCGCAGGTTTGCCGGGGCAATGCTGGAGCGTCACCTGGAAGAGCGGCTGCAGAGCCTCCGCATGCTGGCCAAGCTGTAAGCAGCTACCAGCCAGCGGGAGAACAGTTTCGGCGTTCCATCGGTCCGCCAGCACGGGAGAGCCGGAACATGAACTCGCAGTTGATCTGGCTGCTGCCCTGATTGATCGCCGGGTAGACGTAGTACGTACGGCTGTTGGAGTCGTACACCGTGATCGCCGAGTCACGTCCGATGGGCGCCACCTGGAATGCCTGAAGGCCAGCAGCAGCCTCCGCCGCGTGAACTGTTCCGAACGAGACGAGTGCTCTGTCTACCCCCGCACCAATGACACACGCAAGCGCGAGAGAGACGATGGTTTTCCACATAGGCTGGACCTCCTGGGATTACAGAGATCCAGTTCTAGTCCTGCGATCGATGCGTCGACAAGTGAATTGTCTTTAGTTTTGTGGCTTGCCTCCGCCCGCCGCGATCCAGGCGTCCACGCGCTGTTCCAGCAAGTCCATGGGCAGAGCGCCCGAGTCGATGACCAGGTCGTGATAGTCGCTCAGCTTGAACTTCGGTCCAAGCTTGGTGCGGGCGCGCTCGCGTAGCTCGATAAACTTGAGCTGCCCCATCTTGTAACCGAGCGCCTGTGCCGGCCAGGCAATGTAGCGGTCCGTCTCACTCTGAATGTTGGTCTCGTCAATGCCGGAGTGGTCGTGGAAGAAGTCGACCATCTGCTGCCGCGTCCAGTGCTGGGAGTGCACGCCCGTATCGACCACCAGGCGGATGGCGCGCCAGATGTCCGCTTCCAGTCGGCCGTAGTCGCTGTAGGGATCCTGGTAGAAGCCCACGTCCTTGCCCAGCCTCTCGCTGTACAGACCCCAGCCTTCGGTGTAGGCGGTGTAGTAGCTGTGCTTGCGGAACTCCGGCAGGCCCTGCACCTCCTGCGCGATGCTCAATTGCAGGTGGTGTCCCGGCACGCCCTCGTGATAGCTGACGGCTTCCGCGTTCTCCAGACCGCGGTCTGCAAAGTGATAGGTGTTCACGAACACGCGGCCGGGACGCTTGCCGTCGGGTGTGCCCTCGTCGTAGTAGGCCTGCGATTGCTGCGCGGCCATGTAGTCGGGCACCTTCACGACTTCCAGCGGCGCCTTCGGCAGGGTGCCGAAGAGTTGGGGCAGCTTGGCCTGCATCCCGGCAATGTAGCCCTTGTACACGCCAAGCAGCTGGTCGGCTGACGTGGCGTGCAGCTTGGGGTTGGTCTTGATGCTCGCGTTGAAGCTCTTCAGGTCGGTGAAGCCGAGCTTCTTCGCGATCGCAAGCATTTCAGTCTCGTCGCGCTTCACCTCGTCCAGGCCAATCTGGTGGATCTGCGCCGGCGTCAGCTTGAGCGTGGTGCTCTGTCGCACGCGAAACGCGTAGTACGCATCTCCGTCGGGCAGGGCAGAGGCGCCCGGCTCCGTGCGGCAGGCCGGAATGTATTGCGCGGTCAGAAACTTGCCGAAGCGCGCGTACGCAGGCTGGACCTGCTGCGTCCAGGCGTCCGTCGCCTCCTTGGTGATGCGCTTGCGATCCTCGGCAGAGATGCCGGCCGGGAAGTGCTTGAGCGGCGCCAGGAACGGAGTGTCCTCCGGCTTTGCGTTCGAGATCGCGTCGACCTGCTTTACCACCTGCTCCATGACAAAGCGCGGAGGCGTGCGCTTCGCGTCCGCGCCCAGAGACATGGACTCTTCCACCTGCGCGAAGACGGTGGGTATGCCTTTGAGCCGCGCGATCAGGTTGTCGTAGTCGTGCACATCGTCAAACGGCATCACGTCCACAACCTGCGGCAGGCCGGTCTGCGGGCCGTTGAACTGATTCACGGGCATCTGCCACTCTTTGAACCGGGCACCCTCCTGGTCGTCGATCAGGTTCCGCACCAGCAGGTCCACCGAGATCTTGTCCTGCGCGGCAAGACCGGTGGTGTCGAAAGTGGCGAGCCTGTTCAGATAGTCGCGTTCGCGGGCAAGCCACGCATTTACGGCGGCTCCGGTGTAGTCGCTCCACCGGTCGTTGTAACGCTTGTCGCCCACGCTGGTTGCCGTCTCCGGCGAGTTCTTCAACTGGTCCTGCCAGTAGTTCTCAAACAGCTTGTGAAGCTGTGCCGAGCGCGTGGCGGGTGTGTCGACCTGGGCGGATGCGGCGAGTGGCACGGCAAGCGAGAGGCCGAGTGCCAGGAAGGCGAGGGTTTGCTTCATCACAGGTGAGTGTACGACGCAGCGCTCCGCTGATTTGGAAGCGCTGCGTTCCCACCCTACTGCTGGTTGGGCGCGAGCATGACGCTGTACGCGTCAAGCATGCGGTAGAGCGTAGACCGGCTGATGCCGAGCAGTTCCGCTGCGCGCAGTTTGTTGCCGTGGCATCGTTGCAGCACGATTTCCACGTGCTTGCGGACGATCACATCGAGCCGCCAACTGCGCAGATCGACGCGTGCCGTTGATGAGAGTGGTTGAGTTCCGTGGGTCTGTGTCACACCCCGCTTATCGGCGGAGTCGGCCGGCGAATCAGTAGAGCAGACCGCGTTGTACTAAAACGGGACGGCCCGGGAGATTTCTCCCGGGCCGCTTCTCCGATGGATGTGTCGGTTTATACGGTCGCCTTGGCGCAGTACACGTCGAACGCGCGGGCAAGTTCCTGCGCGATCGCCGGGGCATTGCTGGTCTCGATCGCCGAGCGCTGCATCAGGTACACGAGCTGTCCATCGCGCAGGATCGCAATCGCAGGCGAGGTGGGCGGGTGGCCGCCGAAGTAGCCGCGCGCCTTGTCCGTAGCTTCGCGGTCCTGGCCGGCGAACACCGTGATGGCGCGATCCGGCTTCTGCGTGTGCTGCAGGGCCATACGAACGCCCGGGCGCATCTTGCCAGCCGCGCAGCCACACACGCTGTTGACCACGACCATGGTGGTGCCGGGCTGCGCGATGGCAGAGTCGACCTCAGCCCCCGAGCGGGCCTCCTGGATACCGGCGCGGGTGAGTTCTTCGCGCATTGGAATGACCATGATCTCTGGGTACATGAAAACGTCTCCTTGACTTGCGTAGGGTCGCCGCGTCTTTGCTGCTCCGTGCTGCGGCAGCCCTACCGTCATTCTAAATGGACGCGCCCGGTGGCGAAACGATCCGCGCTGGTAGCCTGATGACGTGAGCGGGCAGGCGATGGCGGATCAGCAGGCGCCGGCGGAGACATCGCTGGCGGTGCAGGAGAATGTGCCCTTGGCGCCCTACACCACCCTGGGTGTGGGTGGACCCGCGCGCTGGTTCGTTTCTGCCCAGACTGAGGCTGAGGTCACATCCGCTGTAGCATTCGCCCGAGAACGGGGCCTGCCGCTGTTCGTACTCGGCGGCGGCAGCAATCTGCTGGTCAGCGACGCGGGCTTCCCGGGCGTTGTGCTGCACATCGGCCTGCGTGGAGTTCGCGAGGAGGTGGACCGTGGCGGCGACCCGGTCTACGTGACCGCCGCGGCGGGCGAGAGTTGGGATGACCTGGTGCAGTTCACAGTTGATCGCGATCTGCAGGGCATGGAGTGTCTCGCGGGGATACCCGGCACAGTCGGCGGAACGCCCGTGCAGAACGTGGGAGCCTACGGGCAGGAGATTGCGCAGACCCTGGTGTCGGTGCGCTGTTTCGACACAGCAACGAACGCGCTCGTCGAACTGACCAACGCCGACCTTGGCTTCGGCTACCGCACCAGCCTGCTGAACGGTGCCGAGCGCGGGCGCTACATCGTTCTGCGGGTTACGTTTGCCCTGCGCCGCTGCGATGGTGCCACGGTACGGCCCAACCTTTCGTACGCCGACCTGAAGCGCGCCTTCCCGGAGCCGGCGCGGCCGACGTTGATCGAGGTTGCGGAGACGGTACGCAAAATTCGTCGGGGCAAGGGAATGGTCGTGGACGCGGCGGACCCGGACTCGCGGTCGGCCGGATCCTTCTTCCGAAACCCTATCGTGCCCGCGGACGCGCTGCGCACCGTTGCAGAAGCTGCGGGGCTGGCCGAGTCGGACGTGCCGCACTGGCCTGCGGCGGACGGCCAAGTTAAGCTGCCTGCCGCCTGGCTGCTGGAGCGTGCCGGTTTCGTGCGCGGTACCGTGTTGGGGCAGGCAGGCATCTCGTCCAAGCACACCCTGGCCCTGATCAACCGGGGCGGCGCGACGCAGCGGGACATCGCGGCGCTGCGCGAACAGATCGTTGCCGGCGTCCGACAGCGCTTCGGTGTGGAGCTGGAGCAGGAGCCGGTCAACGTCGGCTGAGCGGGTGCGAGTTACGCGACATCCTGCGTGGCGGCAAGACTCCGAAGCAGTTCCGAGCGCTCTGCCTGAAGCACCTGTTCCGGCGGCCCTTGCGCCACGACCGCCCCGTCTCGCATGCGCAGCAGTTCCGTCGCGGTCGCAAATGCCTCACCGACATCATGCGTAACGCTCAGGATCGGCACACCGGTTCGCTGTTGGTACCGTCGCAGCACCGCGATGAGGCTTTCTCGCAGCGCGGCATCCATCCCGGTGAACACCTCATCCAGCAGCAGCGCCTTCGGCTCTGCGTACAGGGCCCGGGCGATGGCAACGCGTTGGCGTTCGCCGCCGGAAAGTGTGTGCACGGCCGCCCCACGCAAGGGCCCGAGCTGAAAGTCCTCGAGCAACGCGTCCGTGGCCCGTCGCTCCTCCACGTCTCGCCTTCCGAAGACAGACCGGCGTGCAAAGGTGATGTTCTCCTCCACGTTCAGGTTGGGGAACAGCGCTGGCGATTGCTCGACCAGCACGACACGGCGCCGGTGCGGCGGCATGCCGCGCAACTCGCGCCCATGTAACTGGCACACGCCCGAGTGCTGCGGCAAGAGACCGGCAATCAGCCGCAGCAGAGTGGACTTCCCGGAGCCAGACGGGCCAAACATGCAAGTCCAGAGCCGGGTCAGCCTCAGGTCGTGTGCGATCCGCTGGCTGCCCAGGCGTTCGTCACAAACCAGGCGCAGCCAGGGCGTTTCCTCGAGTGGCGGTGCGGACGAGGTCTCCACCGAGCTACAGACCCAGGTCGGTCAGGCCGGGATGGTCGGCAGGACGAGCAGTGCCGGCCGTCCAGTGAAACTTACGATCCCCCTCACCGATCTCAACGTCGTTGATCGAGGCCTCGCGGCGGGACATCAGCCCGTTGCTGTCGAACAGCCATTGCTCGTTGCCATGGCTGCGGAACCACTGGCCGGCGTGATCGTGCCACTCGTAGGCAAACCGGACAGCGATACGCTCCCCCGTGAAGGCCCATACCTCTTTGATGAGCCGGTACTCCAGCTCGCGCTCCCACTTGCGCTGCAGAAAGGCAACGATCTCTTCCCGACCGCTAAGGAACTCGGATCTGTTTCGCCATTGGCTGTCCGTCGTGTACGCCTGCGCAACGCGATGCGGGTCGCGACTGTTCCAGGCGTCCTCGGCCCTGCGCGCCTTTTCGGCGGCGGACTCAGGGGTAAAGGGCGGCAGCGGCGGGCGAGATTCCATGGGGATCCGATTCGAGTTTAGGATGCGCGGCGGTCCGGCCGCAGATACAGCACGGCCAGGGCGGCCGTCGAAAGCACGAGAAGCGTGATGGCGATCCGGTTAGCCGCGGCAAAGTCACCACTCTCCGCCAAATCATAGAGGACGATCGAAAGCGTGCGCGTCTGCCCGGGAATGTTGCCGCCCAGCATGAGCACCACGCCGAACTCCCCGACTGTATGGGCAAAGGTCAACACCGCGGAAGTGAGCAGGGAAGGGCGCGCCAGGGGCAGGGCCACTCGGAGAAAAGAGGCCAGCGGAGACGTTCCGAGCGTAGCTGCGGCGTCCAGAAAACGCGGATCGACCGAACGCAGCCCCGCCGCCAGCGGCTGCACCGCGAACGGCAGGCTGTACAGCATGGATCCGACCACGAGGCCGGGAAAGGAAAACGCCAGCGTGTGCCCCAGCAGGTGCGTCAATGTCCGCCCTACGGCCGTAAGCGGACCCAGGCCGACCAACAAGTAGTAGCCCAAGAGCGTGGGCGGCAGCACCAGGGGAAGCGCCACTAGTGCCTCCAGCAGAACACCACCCCGGCTGCGCGCGAAGACGATGACGTAGCAGAGAGGGAGGGCGAGCAACAGGAGCAACACGGTCGTGATCGAGGCGAGCTTCAGCGTCAGGCCCAGTGCCTCCGTATCGAACAATGCGATCTCCCTGTCTTCAACTCAGAGGCGATTGTAGAGCCGCACTTTGCCGAACCTTACTGGACCGGACGCAGCCCCAACTCGGGCAGATGCTGCTGAATCGGGTCGCTGGTCAGGTAGTTCAGCAGCGTGTGTGCTTCGCTCCGGTGCTTTGCATTCTGAATCACCACGGCGCACTGTCGGATCTCCAGGTAGGTCACCGGCGGAACCAGCACAAACGTGCCCGCCTCCTTGTACTTCCCGCTCATCGCGATTGTCTGCGACATGAGTGCGAGTTGGGCGTTCCCGCTCAGCGCAAATTGCGCCGCCTGGCCGACGGACTCGGCCTGCACCAGATGGGGCGCCAGGTTCGGGTACACGTCGAGCTTCTTGATCGCGGAAAGCGCGGCCCGGCCGTACGGCGCGTGGTCCGGGTTGGCGATCGCAACGCTCTTCAGGTCCTTGCGGCTCAGCACGTCCAGGCTGAGCGGTTGGAACGGACCGTCCTTGCGCTCCCACAGGACCAGGATGCCGCGAGCATACGGGGTCGGGTTGGTGGAGTCTGCCTTTCCCGCGGCCACTACCCGCTCGGCAAACGTGAAGTCTGCGGAAAGGAAGATATCCGCGGGAGCACCGTCCACAATCTGCTGACTCAGTGTTGCGGAGGACCCGAAGCTGATCTTGAGCTTGATGCCCGTACGTCTTTCAAAATAGGGGCTTAAGACTTGCAGAACCGGCTCCATGTCGGCAGCGGCAAAGACTGTGACTTCTGACGGACCTGCTTTCGATTCGGCCTTGAGAGCGCCCTGCGCACTGAGGCTGAACGTGCTCAAACCGAGGAACAACAGCAGGAGAGTGACGGCTCGCATCGTCCGCCAGAGGGCGGTTCTGCGCAAGTGCGTGGGGTAGGCTAGACAAAACGATGGCAATCCGATCACACCAGCTAAGATGCATCGCGAACGATGCTCGCATCTCGCCAGAGGAGATTGCGAGCGACTTTCGCGATCCGGAAACCCGTGAGTTGTACGAGGTGGAATACCCGTGGAGCGAGTCCTCGCAGGCCGCTGGCGCTGGTGCGCGCAACCTGCCCAACGCTTCGGCTTTGCGGCATCTGTGGGCCGAGCGCCGCGACTCCACGTTGCCCATCGACCAATCCGGTGTTTGGCGCTATCGCGAACTCCTGCCGATTCTGCAGGATGACGCTCACGCCGTAACCCTGCGTGAAGGCAACACCCCGTTGTACGACCTGCCGCGCTGCGCAAAGCTGCTGGGTCTCGACTTCCTTCTAGCCAAACACCAGGGCCTGAACCCGACCGGCTCCTTCAAAGACACGGGCATGACGGCCGCACTGTCCGTTGCGGCAGAGCGGGGCTACCAGTGGGTGGCTTGCGCCAGCACGGGCAATACCAGCGCCGCGATGGCAGCCTACGCGGCGCGGGCTGGTCTGCGGTCGATCGTTTTCATTCCCGAGGGCAAGATCGCCTGGGGCAAGCTGTCGCAGTCCATGGACTACGGCGCGCTGACCGTGCAGTTGAAGACGGACTTCGATGGCTGCGTGAAGATGCTGGCGGAACTGGTTCGCCGAAACCCCATCTATCTGCTCAATTCGGTCAACCCGTACCGGCTGGAAGGGCAGAAGACGCCCGCCATCGAAATCTGCGAACAACTGGACTGGCAGGTGCCGGACCACGTCATCGTGCCGGGTGGCAACCTGGCCAACGGATCGGCGCTGGGTAAAGGCTTCGCGGAGCTGAAGCATCTCGGCTTCATCCACCGCGTCCCGAAGATTTCGGTCATTCAGGCGGAGGGTGCCAATCCGCTGTTCCAGTGGTTCACGAACGCCGAAAAGATGCTGAGGCCTGTGACGGCAGACACGCGCGCTACTGCCATTCGCATTGGCAACCCGGCAAGCTGGCGCAAAGCCGCCCGCGTCATCGAGGCCACGGGCGGATGGTGCGAGTCGGTCAGCGAGCAGGAGATTGCGCTCGCCAAGGCGCAGATCGGTGCCGAGGGCATCGGCTGCGAGCCGGCCTCGGCAGTAACGCTCGCCGGTGCCAAGAAGCTGGTCGCCGCGGGGCGCATCGATGTCGGTGAGCGGGTGGTTCTGCTGCTGACCGGTCATACCCTGAAAGATCCCGAGTACACCATCGATTTCCACAAAGACCTGTTGGCGACCGGCATGGCCGAAGCCAATCCGTACCGCAAACCGCCGCTAGTGCTGGAGGCGGAGGAGTCGGCCGTGCTGCGTGCGCTGGAAGCGGAGATGGCGCGGGCGTGAGCTCCACACAAGCCGCGAATGAATCGGCGCAGCACTCGGTGACGCTGCGTCTGCCCGCGACCTCGGCGAACCTGGGGCCTGGGTTCGACGCGCTTGGACTCGCCATGGACTTTCACCTCCATGTGGAGGCCGCGCTTGCCAGCGAGGCGAGTCTGGTGGCGACAGGCCGGGATGCCGCCAAGATTCAAAACGTCGAGGACAACCTGGTACTGACCACTTGCCGCGAGGTTCTGGAAGCAGCGGGAAAGCCTGTACCCACGCTGTCCGCGCATCTGCACAACGAGATTCCGCTTGGCATGGGGTGCGGCTCTTCCGCGGCGGCGCTGGTTGCGGGCGTAGCGCTGGCGAATGAATTCGGCGGACTTGGCTGGAGCGCTCGCGGCGTGCTCGCCGAGGCTTCGCGTCGCGAGGGCCACCCGGATAACGTTGCTGCCTGCGTTCTGGGCGGATTCGTGGCGTCCGCGATTCGTGGCGGGAGCGTAGACGCAATCTCGTTGCAGCCCGCAAAGCCCTGGCAATTGCTGCTGGTCATGCAGCAGGCGTCGCTTTCCACCAAAACGGCTCGCGCCTTGCTGCCGGACACCTATTCGCGTGCCGACACCATCGCAAACGTGCAGAACGTGGCGCTGCTGACCGCCGCCTTCGCCCAAGGCGATGAGGCTCTGCTGCGCGCCGCGATGGCGGACCGCATGCACCAGCCATTTCGCGAGGCCGTCTGCCCTCTGCTGCCGAAGCTGCTTCCGCTGGCAGGGCTGGGCTCCGTGTTGGGCGTTGCACTGTCAGGTGCCGGACCCGCGGTCCTGCTGATCGTCCAGGCAAATGCCGACCGCCAGCCAGTCGAGGCAGCAGTGTTCGAAGCGCTCGGGATTTCCACACAGAATGAGCGCCAGGATGTCGAGCTACTATGGACCTCCGTCGGCGGCCCTGCCCAATTCGGTGCCAGCAACATACCCGGAAAGATGTAGACGAAAGACTACATTTCCGCGTCGGATGTTGATATTGTTCCTCTTGTAGGCAGCCCTGGGGGAGGGTTGATCCTGCGGGCGCCCGTCGATCTCGACTGATCCGGGCGCCTTCCTCTTTCTGTGGACAGCCATGGTTCCGCTCATGCGAAGCGATCCCCCATCCCTGTCGCTACCGATCGTGGCCGCTACTCAGCCCCGAACGTCGGCCATGTCACGCAGCAGATCCCCCAAAAACGACATGGCCAGCACGGTGACGATGACAGCACCGGCAGGGAAGGCTGCCATGTAGGGCGCATCGAAAAGGTGGGCGCGTGCGTCGTTCAGCATGGAGCCCCAGCTTGCTGCCGGCGGCGGCACTCCGAGTCCGAGAAAGCTGAGAGTCGCTTCCGCGAGCACCGCTGCGGCCAAACCGATCGCGCTTTGGACAATGATCGGCTGCGCGATGTTGGGCAGGATGTGCCGCACCAGAATGCGCGTGTCTGAGGCACCCAGCGACCGAGCCGCTTCCACGTACTCCCGCTCACGCGCCGCCATCACCTGGGCGCGCACGAGCCGGGCGTAGTTGACCCACCCAGTCAATGCCAGGGCGAAAATCAGGTTGCGCAGGCCCGGCCCCAGGAATGCCACAAAGGCGATGGCCAGCAGGATGCCGGGCAGAGCAAGGAAGGCGTTCATCACGTAGAGGTTCAGCACCGTGTCGCGCCAGCCGCCGTAAAAGCCGGCGATCGCGCCCACCACCATGCCGACCACTAGGGATAGCGCCACGACCGTTGTGGCCACCCCGAGCGAGATGCGCGCCCCAAACAGCACCCGCGAGAAGATGTCGCGCCCGAGCTCGTCCGTTCCGAACAGGTACCCATGCCCGGGCGGCAGCAATCGCGCTGAGAGCTGGATGGACGCGGGGTCATGCGGCGCAAGTTGTGGTGCGAACAGCGCCACAAGCGCCAGCAGGCACAGCAGAGACAGGACGATCCAGAGTGCGATGCGATCCGAGGTGCGGCCTGCCGTGTAGCGCATGGCCTATGCTAGCCCGATTGCGAAGACATTCGCCCTCAAACGGCACCGTGAGACACTGGGGACAGATCTCCAAGGAGTCAACGACGTGGATTTGAAGCAGGAGCGGGTGGTAGTTGCCGGTGCGGGCGGGTTCATTGGTGGCCACCTGACGCGTGCGCTCATCGACCAGGGCATCCCTGTGGTCGCGGCAGTCGACATCAAGCCGCTGAACGAGTGGTATCAGACGGTTGACGCACCGGGACTGAAGAACTTGTCGCTCGACCTGAAGGATCTGAAAAACTGCCGCACGTCGCTCGAAGACGCGACGGTTTGCTTCGACCTGGCCGCTGATATGGGCGGCATGGGCTTTATCGAGAACAACAAAGCCCTGTGCATGCTGAGCGTGCTCACCGGAACGCACCTTCTGATGGCGGCGAAAGAGGCCGGGTTGAAGCGCTTCTTCTTCTCGTCGTCTGCCTGTGTCTATAACGGCGATAAGCAGACCAATCCTGACGTGGTCGCCCTGAAGGAAAGCGACGCCTATCCGGCGCTGCCGGAGGACGGATACGGCTGGGAGAAGCTGTTCACCGAACGCCTCTGCCGGCACTTCCGCGAGGACTACGGTCTGGAAACGCGCGTGGCTCGCTACCACAACGTGTACGGTCCTCTGGGCACCTGGCAGGGCGGCCGCGAGAAGGCACCCGCGGCCATGTGCCGCAAGGTGCTTGAGGCCAAGCACAGCGGCAAGCACGAGATCGAAATCTGGGGCGACGGCCACCAGACCCGCTCGTTCATGTACATCGACGACTGCCTGAAAGGCACGCAGATGATCGCGCTGAGCGACGTGACGGAGCCTCTGAACCTGGGGTCGAGCGAGTTGGTGTCCATCAATCAACTGGTCGACATTGTGGAAGAGATCGCAGGCATCAAGCTGAAGCGCAACTACAACCTGGGTGCGCCCAAGGGTGTGAACGGTCGCAACAGCGACAACACGCTCATCTGCGAGAAGCTTGGATGGGAGCCCTCGATCCCGCTGCGCGAGGGGATGCGCAAGACCTACGAGTGGATCGAGTCGGAGATGTTGTCTGGCGCACCGGTTGGGGCACACTAGAAGACATGCAAGCTTCTGAACCAGCGCACACCGAGACTGTTCTCGGTGTGCGTTTTTTTATGGGCGACGTGCATGCGGCGGTTGACCGCATGCTCCGTGGTGGCCTCCTGGTGGTGCCGGCGGCGCCCGCGCTCAAGGACCTGCAGACGCAACCTGCCTACCGTCAGGCGCTGCTGGAGGCGGACCTGGTGATCGCGGACAGTGCCTTCATGGTGCTGGTGTGGAATCACCTGGTTGCGCGGCGGTGTGGCGGGCGGAAACTGCTGCGGCTCTCCGGGCTGGAGTACCTGAGGGAGTTGCTGCAGCGGCCACAGGTGCGATCTGAAGGCAGCACGTTCTGGATCATGGCGGGCGAGCGATCGGCGGCGCGCAACCTGGCATGGCTGGCAGAGCAGGGCATCGTCGTACCAGACACGCATGTCTACAACGCTCCCATGTACGGTGCGATGGACGGCACCGATCTGGAAGATCCCGTGCTGCTGGAGCGGCTGGAGCAATTGCGACCGCAGCACGTCGTGGTGACTATAGGCGGAGGTACCCAGGAGCGGCTCGGCCTTTACCTGCGCCGCCGCTTGTCCTTCGTGCCGGGCATTCACTGCATCGGTGCCGCCATCGCGTTTCTGTCGGGCGATCAGGCCGCTATCCCTGTCTGGGCCGACAAGATGTATCTTGGCTGGCTCTTGCGAACTATCGAGTCGCCTTCCCGCTATGGACCGCGCTACTGGGCCGCGCGAAAGCTACTGCAACTAATGGTGCGCTATGGCCCGAACCTGCCTCCTGCAATCCCGAATGGAGCCGATAGGACTGGTAAGAAATTACCAGTCTGATTCACCTGAAGGTTGTAGTGGGGCGAACGCGAATTTTGACTCGGGTGTGGTCTGATGTAGCCATGAGCCTACACCAGCGGATCCTGGCGAGCCTGGCAGCAGTCGTTCTGGGGTTGACGTTCGCCCAGAGCGCGCGTGCACAGATCTCGTCGCTGGACATGAGCATCAAGCCGCCCGCCGCGAGCGCCAGTGTCGCGGAACAGTTCCTTCTGGATCAGATCAACACCGAACGCGCCATGGCCGGCATGGCTCCCCTGAAGCTGGATAACAGTCTGCGCATGGCGGCCGCGGGGCATGCGGCGGAGATGGCCCGTGCCAGCACCCTGTCGCACCGGCTGCAGGGGGAGCCTGACCTGATGTCGCGCGGATCTTCGGCCGGTGCCCACTTCTCGCGCATTACGGAGAATGTCGCGGTGGGCCCGTCCGTCGTGACCATGCATGGCGCTCTGATGCAGTCGCCTCACCACCGGGAAAACATCCTGGACGACCAGGTGGATGCGATCGGCATCGCCGTGGTTCAGGCCGGCGATTCGCTATGGGCTGTCGAAGATTTCAGCCACACCGTCGAGCAGGTATCGCTCGACGATCAGGAGCATCGTGTGGCCGACCTGCTGCGCGGCATGCAGTTGGAGGCCACGCCCAGCCCTGAGGCGCGTGCCACGTGTGGCATGTCCACCGGATATGTGGGGTCACGCGCCGCAGCGACGGTGCGATACTCCACGGGCGACCTGTCGCAAATGCCCGAAGCTCTCCGTGAGCGCATGCGCACCATCCCCGCGCGAACGGCAGCAGTGGGCGCATGTCCCAAGCCACAAACTGCGGGTGCGTTCGCCTCGTACAACATCGCAATCGTGCTGTATCGATAGGGAAAGAATCTGGCCGTCCGCACAGCAACGTGCAGGCTCGCTTTTGACGCGTGAAACACCAAATGCTATAAAGAAAGTGCGAGTTGAGCCGGCGCCCGCCCGCCGGCACCTCGTCCTCAAGTTGTTCCGCAGTAGCTCAATGGCAGAGCATTCGGCTGTTAACCGAAGGGTTGTAGGTTCGAGTCCTACCTGCGGAGCCAATTCACGTGATCTGAGTCGGACTGCTCGCTTCATTTGCGCCCTTCGTTAATCTGGATCTGTGGAGGGCTGAGTCGCCGGTGAAGTTCGTGAACGGAAGACCTTCAGAAAGCAGCGATGGTCTGTTCCGCCTTCGGAGCGTCTCGCGTCGTACCCTCGTTCTGGCACTTCTCCTCTTCCTCGCAGGTACCGTCCTCCGGCTCCACCGTTTCCCGGCGGTTCCGGTCGGTTTGCAGCAGGACGAAGTCTCTGAGGCCTACGAAGCGAAGTGCCTCCTGGAAACCGGCAGCGACCGATGGGGCAACCGCTACCCGGCCTACTTCCTGAGCTGGGGTTCCGGGCAGAACGTTCTGCAGGCGTATCTCACGATCCCGTTTGTTGCCGCCGATAAGCTCACACCGTTTACGGCGCGGATCATCCCTCTGCTGTGCGGCATTCTGACGCTGCCGCTGATTTTCGTTACGGCCTACCTGTGGTACGGAGAGCTTGCGGGACTTGCCGCGTTAGCCATCCTGGCATTTTGCCCGTGGCATATCTTTATCAGCCGCATCGGCATTGAGAACACGCCACTGCCATTCTTTCTGCTGCTGGGCACATTCACCTGGACGCTGGCGCTGCAGAACCGGTCGCGAGTCACGGTCGCTCTTTGCCTGGTCCCGTTCGCCGCTGCGGCCTACACCTACGGCATCGCGATCGTCTTGCTGATGGCGCTGTTGCCGCTGTTGGGCATCATCGCGTTTCGGGAGATCCGGCAGCGGCCTCGGGCGTGGAGTGCAGCCTTTGCGCTGTTTCTTCTGCTCACGGCTCCACTCGGCCTCTTCCTGGTCAAGAATCACGTAACCAAACGCGAGATGCCGTTCGAGAAGCATCTGCCCTTTTCCGTTCCGTTGCTGACGGTCACGCGTTTCGACCAGATTCAAAGCGAAGCCGCCGGCCCGGCCTCTCGAGTGCGCTCCAATCTGCACCTGGTCATGAAGGGCCTCTGGACCGACATTCCCACCTTTCAGGTGCCCGGTCGAGCGCCGTTGCCCAAGATCATCATGATCCTTTCGTATCTGGGCGCAGCGAGCATCGCCGTGGCTGCGATCCGCAGAAGAAGGTTTCGCGATCCATTCCTGGCCTGGACGCTGGCTTGCGTTCCCATCATCCTCTTCATCCCGCTGAATACGTCTCGTGCCGTCGAGTTCGGCGTGCCGATCGTCATGCTGGCGGCTGCCGGACTAGCCTTCCTTGCGTCGTTGCGCTCCGAACCCCTGTACCGGGGCAGTGTTCTGCTTGTCGCGGGGCTCTTGTTCGCAGTCCCAGTGGTGCGATTCCTACCCGGTTACTTCAGCAGCAAATACGCATCCGAGGTTCGGCCGTACACCTATCCTGATTTACCGGCCGCGCTCCACGTGCTGACCGAGGAAACTCGCGGAGGCGATCTGGCGTACGTCAGCGATGGCATCGCGCTGAACTACGTGCAGGTGCTGTTCTATCTGGACGTGGACCCACGTACGTTCCAGGCTGCTCATCCCACGGTCGAGAATCCGGATTTCGCCAACTTCCGATTCGCCCGTGAACGGATTCAAGGGCAGGGGAAACCCGTTGCATTCCTGCTTACCGACAAGGAAGCTCCGCTCTGCGATGCTCCCTCAGAACTTCGGAAGGTCGGCGCATTCCTGGTAGGACGCTGCCTGTAACGCGCTACCCGCGCTCGCTCACGCGGAGGCCTGCTGCAGCAAGGCTTCCACTTCATCCCGCGTAGGCATCGCCTGCTGCGCGCCATCACGCGTGACGCAGACTGCCGAGGCAGCGCAAGCAAAGCGGAGCGATGCAGCGACTGTCTCACCGCGCGTGAGCGCTGCGGCGAAGGCCGCATTACAGGCATCACCGGCAGCGGTGGTGTCTTGCACCGGGACCCGGAATGCCGGCTGAAACAGAGTCGTTGCGCCACGCTGGGCGGTCACAGCGCCCATGCTGCCCAGCTTCAATAGAACGCCCTGTGCCCCCTGAAGCAGCAGCCGTTCTGCCATGCCCATTGCTTCCCGCGGTGTGGTCGGTGACTCTCCGCTCTGGAGCAGGGCCTGCGCCTCGTTCAGGTTCGGCGTGAGCCAGGTTACAGCTTCCAGCAGTTCCGAGCTCAGCGGAGCGGCAGGCGCAGGGTCGAGCATCAGCGGCACACCGGTCGTCCGGCATTGCCGGGCCAGAGCCAGGGTCAGGTCCATGGGCGTCTCCAGCTGAGTCAGAATCATGGACGACGCAGCAAGGCTTCTGGCGTGCTGCCGCAGGTGTTCCGGCTGCAACGCTGCATTCGCACCGGCGATCACGGTGATGCGGTTTTCGCCGTGTGCTTCCACCTGCACAAGGGCAACGCCGGATGCTCCGGGCACCGTGGCGACCATGCCGGTGTGGACTCCCGCAGTTGTCAGAGCCTGCAGCAGATCTCGGCCAAAGGTGTCCGAACCCACGCAGCCTAGCATCGCCGTCTCTACTCCAAGTCGCGCCAGCGCTACCGCCTGGTTCGCTCCCTTGCCGCCCGGGTTCAGCGCGAAGCGTTCGCCGAACAGCGTCTCGCCTGGCCCGGGAACGCGGTCCGCGGCAACGACGAGGTCCTGGTTGATGCTGCCAACGACAGTGATGGCGCGCTTCATGCGGCGACCTCGGCCAGTGCGATGGGGCGGTGCGTGAGCGTGGCATAGCAGGCAGCCCCAAACACAGCCATCCCGCCACAGACCCAGAAGGCAATCTGGAATGAGTGTGTCCGGTCCAGCAGCCTGCCGGTGATCACGGGAGCAAGCGAGGCCAGCATGAAGCTGCCGAAGTTCTGCAGAGCGGAAGCGGCAGCCACGTTCGCAGGCGGAGCCATACTTTGTACCAGACCCCAACCTGACGTACCGGCGAACTGAAGAAAGAACACAGCGGCGCTGACCAGGACCACGGCGCCACGCGTTGTGGCCGCGGCGTCGGCCAAGGCCGTGGTGCCTCCGCACAGCAGCAGGCCGACGATAATGCAGGCGCGATACATCCTGGCAGCAGGCCTGCCTTGCCGGATCAGCAGATCGGTTACAACACCGCTCGACAAAGCGCCGCAGGCGCCTGCCAGGAAAGGTGTCGCGGCAATCCATCCGCTGCTGCGGATGGACAGGTGTCGGCCAGTTTCGAGGTATCCCGGCAGCCATGAGATGAAGAACCAGTTCACGTAGTTCAGGCCGCCAAAGCCAAGCATCATGCCCCAGATGGTGCGCTGCCGCAACAGCGCAGCAAAGGGCAGAGCGGCAGCACCACTCGATCCATCGTTGGCAGCCGCGGTTGATGGCAGCAGGAGCCACAGCACGGCGAGTAGTGTGCCGGCCACGCCAAGCGCCAAGAACATGCCGCGCCAGCCATAACGCAGCATCAGCACCGTGAGCAACGGCGGTGCCATGGCAAGACCGAGGGTTGAGGCAAGATTCAAAACGGCGGTGGCACGCCCGCGCTGATGCTCCGCCGTGTTCTGGCGAATCAGGTACACGCCAGCAGGGTAGAACGGCGATTCTCCCGCGCCAAGCACGACCCGCAGCGCAAGGAACGTACCAAACCGATGCACCGCGCCGGAAGCTGCCTGTGCACACGACCACAACAGCAGACCGGCACCGAGCGTGCGCTGCGCGTTGCGTGGTCGCAGGTACGCCGCCAACGGCAACTGCGCAATGCCATACGCGAACGAGAAGACGGAAAGAAGAGCTCCGATCTCTGTCGCCGACAGATGCAGCTCGGCACGAATCGAAGTAGCGGCTACACCCAGCGACGATCGATCAAAGAAGTTGATCAGGCCGGCCGCGAACAGCAGCAGGAGCGAGACGATGGTCGCCGGAGATCGCGGCTGCGAGTTCGCTTGGTTTGCAGGCACGCTTCATCATGCCTGATGCAGCGTGCCGCCGGCACGGCCTTCCTCAAAGTCTGCAGATCAGCAGTTCGCGTTCGTAGATCATCTCTGGCGGCAGGTGGTGGTGCAGGTCGATGAACAACTCCTCATGCCCAATCACCTCACGACGCCACTCACTCACGTCCACGCGCTGCGCCCGGTGGAACTGCTCCTCTGAGAAGTCGAGTCCGGTCCACTCCATGTCGTCGTACAGCGGTGTCCAGCCAATCGGCGTCTCGCGACCCTGGGCGCGTCCGCGCACACGATCGACGATCCATTTCAGCACGCGCATGTTCTCGCGAAAGCCTGGCCAGATGAAGTGCCCATTCTCGTCCTTGCGGAACCAGTTCACGTGAAAGATGCGTGGCGTGCTGGTGAGCGAGCGCTGCATCTTGATCCAGTGCCGGAAGTAGTCGCCCATATGGTAGCCGCAGAAGGGCAGCATGGCCATGGGATCCCGCCGCACACGCCCCAGCGCGCCCGCCGCTGCAGCCGTGGTTTCGCTGCCCATCGTCGCACCCGCGTACACACCGCTGGACCAATTGAACGCCTGGTAAATCAGCGGAATCGTCGTGGAGCGGCGGCCGCCAAAGAGGATCGCGCTCACCGGAACGCCCTCCGGCTTTTCCCAGTCCGGATCGATGGTTGGGCACTGCGATGCGGGCGCGGTAAAGCGGCCATTGGGATGCGCGGCGGTGCGGCCCGTCTCCTTCGCGAGCTCCGGCGTCCACCGCTCGCCCCGCCAGTCGATGCACTCCGCAGGCGGCTGTTCGGTCATGCCTTCCCACCAAACGCCACCGTCCGGCGTTTCCGCCACGTTGGTAAAGATAGTGTTGCGCCGCAGCGTCGACATGGCATTCGGATTGGTTTGCTCGCTGGTACCCGGCGCCACGCCAAAAAAGCCCGTCTCCGGGTTGATCGCGCGCAGCTGCCCCGTCTCGTCCGGCTTGATCCAGGCGATGTCGTCGCCGACGGTCCAGACCTTCCATCCCTCGAATCCTGTGGGCGGCACCAGCATGGCAAAGTTGGTCTTGCCACAGGCCGACGGAAATGCCGCGGCGACATAGGTCTTCTCGGTCTTACCCTCTGCGTTTGCGGGCGACTCCACACCCACCAGCAGCATGTGCTCGGCCATCCAGCCTTCGTCGCGCGCGATGTTGCTGGCGATGCGCAGGGCGAAGCACTTTTTGCCCAGCAGGGCGTTGCCGCCGTAGCCCGAGCCGTAGCTCCAGATCTCGCGCGTCTCCGGAAAATGCACGATGTACTTTTCGTCGTTGCAGGGCCACGGTACATCCTGCTCGCCCGGCGCAAGCGGCGCGCCCACCGAATGCACGCACGGCACAACGCGCTGCTCATCCTTGTCGATTTCGGCAAGCACCGGCAGACCGATGCGGCACATGATGCGCATGTTCACGACAGCGTATTCCGAGTCCGTCAACTGCACACCAATGCGCGACATGGGGCCGCCCACCGGACCCATGCTGAACGGCAGCACATACATGGTGCGGCCGCGCATGCAGCCGCGAAAAAGCTGCTTCAGCTTGCGCCGCATCGCAAACGGGTCCATCCAGTTGTTGGTCGGGCCGGCGGCGTCTTTCGAAAGCGAGCAGATGAACGTGCGATCTTCCACGCGCGCCACGTCGTTCGGCGCGCTGCGAGCCAGGAAGCAGCCGGGCCAGTTCTGCGGATTGAGGCGATGAAACGTGCCGCCCTGCACCAGCTTGTCGCACAGGTAGTCGTACTCGGCTTGGGAGCCGTCGACCCAGTGGATGCTGTCAGGCTGCGTCAGCTCGGCGATCTTCTCGACCCAGCGAATCAGGTGCTTGTTGGTGGTGGGGGGCAGAATGGCGGGTGCTGATTTCGTTGCTTTGATCACGGCTTGTTTTGTCGTCCTGGCAGGCGGTCGTCACGCTCGGGTGGCGTTCTGACCGTCTCTGCATTGTCCGCTTTTCCCCGGCAATGTGCGAGTGAGGCGGTGCGCGACGTGCGTCCGATTGTCGTTATGGACATCCAATTGTCATGAGTAAAACGCTTCAATACTCCGCGCTGGACCTGGTAAGTTTGCGACCCGGAGAAGCGCCTGGTGACGGCATCGCGCGGACTGTGCAGGCAGCGCAGCACGCGGAGCAGCTTGGGTTCACGCGCTACTGGCTCGCGGAGCACCACAGCATCAAGGGCCTGGCGTGTTCCGCGACCGCGGTACTGATCGGTCACGTCGCCGGTCATACCTCGACCATTCGCGTTGGCTCCGGTGGCGTCATGCTGCCGAACCATGCTCCCTTAGTTGTGGCGGAGCAGTTCGGCACGCTCGCATCGCTCTATCCCGGACGCATCGATCTGGGCCTCGGCCGCGCGCCGGGCGGCGATGGCTACACCATGCGTGCCCTGCGCAAAGATCTGCGCAGCACCGGCGACGACTTCCCGGAACTCCTTGCGGAACTGCGGCAGTACCTGGCCGAACCGCGTCCCGGTCAGATGGTCTTGGCCGTCCCAGGGCAGGGAACCAATGTTCCCGTTACGCTGCTTGGATCCAGCGGTTTCAGTGCGCAGCTCGCCGGCCAGCTAGGCCTGCCCTTCGCCTTTGCCGCCCACTTTGCGCCGCAGTATTTCGCAGCGGCGGTTCGGCTGTATCGTCAGAGTTTCCGCCCAAGCGAGGTGCTCCGCGATCCTTACGTCATGGCCGGCATTCCTGTGATCGCTGCGGACACCGACGCCGAAGCGCAGCGCCTGTTTACCACGCCGCAGCAGCGCTTCCTGGCACTCATCCGCAACCAGCCGGTTGAAGTGAAAGCGCCGGTCGACAGCATGGACGGTCTTTGGAATCCGGCTGAGCGCGACGCGGTCGATGCACGGCTGGCGGCGGCAATCGTCGGCGGACCTGCAACGGTCCGGGAAGGCCTGCAGCAGTTGGTCGATGAGCTGGGACTGGACGAAGTCCTCGCTGTCACCGACACCTACACCACGGAAGACCGTCTGCGTACCTACGGCATTGTGGCCGACGCGGCAAAGCAGGTGACACTGCGCCAAGCTGCTCTGGCTGCGTAAAAGCGTCCATGCGGCAACAGAAAGGCGGGACACGCATCGTGTCCCGCCTTTCTACGTGTGCAGCTCTGTTTCGGAGCTAAGCCGTGACCAGCTCTTCTACGACAGCCTTGCCGTAGTGGCTCTTCACATAGTCGTCCAGGATCACCTTGAACTCGTCGACGATGCCGTCGCCCTTCAGCGTCACCGCCAGCTTGCCGTCGATGTACACGGGCGCCTTCGGCTCTTCAAACGTCCCTGGCAAACTGATGCCGATATTGGCATGCTTCGATTCGCCGGGTCCATTCACGATGCAGCCCATCACTGCCAGCTTCATCTCTTCCACGCCCGGGTACTGCTTCTTCCACTCCGGCATCTGCTCGACCAGGTAGCTCTGCACCTGCTCGGCCAGCATCTGGAAGTAGGTTGACGTGGTGCGGCCACAACCGGGGCAGCTTGTCACCTGCGGCATGAAGCTGCGGATGTTCAGCGCCTGCAGAATCTGCTGTCCGCAGCGCACCTCTTCCGAACGGTCGCCGCCGGGCGTCGGCGTGAGCGAGACACGAATGGTGTCGCCGATGCCCGCCAGCAGCAGCGGCGCCAAGCCGGCGGTCGAGGCGACAATGCCTTTCATGCCCATACCTGCCTCGGTCAAACCAAGGTGCAGGGCATAGTCGCAACGGCGCGCAAGTTCACTGTAGACATCGATCAGGTCGCGAACGTTCGACACCTTGGCCGACAGGATGATCTGGTCGCGACGCAGGCCGTAACGCTCTGCAGCAGCGGCATTGTCCAGCGCGGACCGCACCATCGTCTCCAGCATCACGTCACGCGCCTCCAGCGGCTGCGCGCTGCGGCTGTTTTCGTCCATCATCTTGGTCAAGAGCGCCTGGTCCAGCGATCCCCAGTTCACGCCGATGCGCACCGGCTTCTGGTGCTTCACCGCGACTTCAACCATGGTGCGGAAGTTGTCGTCGTCCTTGCGGCCGATCGAAACGTTGCCGGGATTGATGCGGTACTTCGCCAGCGCCTCGGCGCACGCCGGGTACTTTGCCAGCAGCAGATGGCCGTTGTAGTGGAAGTCGCCGATGATGGGCGTGTTCCAGCCCTTGGCAGCAATGCCGTCGCGAATGTAAGGCACTGCGGCGGCGGCGGCATCGTTGTTGACGGTGATGCGCACCATCTCCGACCCGGCGCGCGCCAGGGCGGCAATCTGCTGAACGGTGCTTTCGATGTCGGCGGTATCGGTGTTGGTCATGGACTGCACGACCACGGGCGCGTCTGACCCGACGCGAACTCCGCCAATGTTCACGGTAACGGCCTTGCGGCGCTCAATCTGGGGCATAAGACTCCACCAGAAGTTTACCAAAGCGCCAACCCCGTCCGGTGAGCCAGGGCAAGGCGACGACCGGCGGAAGGGAAGAGCGGCTACACTACATCCACGTGGCCCGGTAGCTCAGATGCATAGAGCGGCGCACTCCTAAGGCGAAGGTCGCAGGTTGGACTCCTGCCCGGGTCACCATAAATGGCTAGCTTACGGGAAGGCGGGAGCCTTCCCGTTGCGTTTGGGATCCATTCAAAGCCGCGAACGCGTGGTTGCGGGATACAAGAAGGGGTCGATAGTGGAAAGGCCGCAATGTGGGCACTGGTACGCAGAGGGTATGCGTCATGCGATCGCAGCTGCGGCAGTAGCGACCGTATCGTCCTCAAACCCTCGATGCCAGGTGGACGCGCCTAGACCAGTGGCGGCTGCAGCACGAACGTACGCACTCCGGGCAGCATGATGTCTGCCTCGCTTGGCGACCCGAACTGCGCCTCACGTGAACTCGCGAAGGTGAGACCGTCCGGGGCGCACTCGTACTCCAGGCATCGCATCTCCAGTTGCAGACTCAATCGCTGAACGGGTTGTAGCTTGCCGTCCCCTGATTCGGGCGGAGCGGCCTCGAACCGGAGGCTCGCTTTGTCGGTGTGCGAGATAGGCAATGCGAGGTGTTTGTAAGCCGCTCGTACCTCTCCCAGTGTTCCGTCCGACTGCACGGGCAGCAACGAGAAGACGCCACCCGCGGCGACTACTGCCAGCACCTGCCGGTCGGGGGAGAGCGCCATCGCAACAGGATGGCGGCTGGATAAGGCCAGCGGTTGCTGCTCTCCTCGAGTCAGCAGGCCGGTGCGCGGATCGATGCGCATCATTTCCGCTGAGCCCGCCGGCATGCCCGTGGAAGCAGCCCGGTGCGCGACAAAAAGGCGCTGGCCCTCAGGATCCGCCAGCATGGGACCGGCGCCCTCCGCTGGCAGCCATTGCTGACGACGCCAGGCATCGCCCTGCCACTGGTAGACGCCAATTCCGTCCTTGCGCGTAGGTGGGTCGCACACGGTCGCATACAAGCGCGTGCCTCGCGTAGGCAGCCGGCCGGGCAGATCCTCCGGCACAAACGGCTCTGCAAGTGTCCGCAACGGGTCAGCCGCCGCAAGTGCGACGGTCATTTGCAACAGGCGACGGCGAGAGCAGGATGGCACGGTAACCTTCCCCCTTCAGACCTGAACCGACATGGCGTTGTGGAAGATGTTGTGCGGGTCGTAGGTGCGCTTCACGGCCTGCAGAAAGGGATAGGTTTTGCCGTAGTAGAGTTCCGTCCAGTGCGCATGCTGCAGCATGTCGGCGTCCGGATAGTTGATGTAACAACCCTCATAGCGGGAGCAGCCGAAGGGCGTTCCCTTGTAACGCTCAGGAATGTCGCTGACAGAGTACACCGCGTTGTACGTATCGCGAATGGCGGCGAGTCGGGGGGCATCGTCCTCGGGCGTTTGCCAGTAACTTTGATACTGCAGCTTCATCACCGACGATCGTTGCGGAATCGCGGTATCCTCTGCCCGTTGCGGATTGTTCACTGCGCCGCCGTAGGAATCGACCGCGACGACCAGGCCGCGGTTGGTGTCTCGGCTCAGTTCGCGGTAGTACGCCTGCGCCTCTTCCTCGCTGAAGTTCGACGTCATGTAGCAGGACTTGTACTTGGCGCGGTGGCTATCGCCCAGCACAACACTGTTGCCGCTCTGATTCAGCAGCGTTGAGTCGATCCAGGGTGTGCGGACGACGGGCCGCTCGCCGTAGCACACCGAGTCACCCGGCGGCGGGCCCATGCGGAATGCAGGCGTGTTGGTATCCACTACTGGCTTGCTCGATTCGGGCTTTGCAGACAATGGCTTGCAGGGTCCGAACTGATCCAGCAGGTCCAGCAGCACAGAGACGTCTTTGACCGGCCCTGTCTCTGTTGTCAGCTCGGCCCGCATCTGCATGCGACCAGTTGCCTTGCTCGTCATGTATAGGCCGGCGAAGATGCCCCGCGCTTCCTTCTGCGGACTGGTGCGCTCCATCCAAGCCCCATACGCGCGCAGAATGCGAACGAATTTGTCCTCGGTCATTTCGTTCCAGTCCCACGTGACGGAGCCATGCACAGACTGCTCGGGCATTGGCGGCAGGCGATCGAAGTGGAACGCCGTGATAATGCCGAAGTTGGAACCCTGACCACCGCGAAGAGCGCGGAAGAGATCAGGATCTTGTGTCTTGCTCACGCGCCGCGGCACGGCCTTGCCCTGGGCGTCGACCGTCACCACATCGATCGCGGTGACCCAGTCTACCGTCAGGCCGTACATGCGCGCCAAAGTGCCGTACCCACCGCCAGAGATGTGGCCGCCTGCGGTAACGGTGTAGCACGTTCCTCCGGGGATGCAGACGTTCCCAAGCTTGAACAAGCCTTCGTAGGCGCGGCCAAGCTGCGTGCCCGTTCCCAGGGTGTACGGCGCAGCGCCACCCGCGCCACTGCCAATGCGGTCCAGAGCACTAACGTCCAGAATGGTGCCGTTGGGATTGTTGACGACGAAGTCTTCATAGCAATGCCCGGACGACCGTACGGTCGGCCGCAAACCCGCATCAATCGTCTGCTGCAACGCGCGTGCCACATCCTCGGCGTCGGCGCAGTACGCGACCCGCCCGGCAACGTGCGCCTGCGACGATGGGAAGCGCGAGTTGCGGGAACGGCTCGCAACCGGAAATCGGGGATCGGTCCGTGGGACGAGGATCGCCATAGCTCATCTTCCAAGAAGAGGTAAGCCCATCGTATGTGGCGCTTGTCCTAGATGACGAATGAAACTTCACATCCGTTTCA
The DNA here is from genome assembly GCF_025685415.1 of Terriglobus aquaticus. NCBI lineage: Bacteria > Pseudomonadati > Acidobacteriota > Terriglobia > Terriglobales > Acidobacteriaceae > Terriglobus > Terriglobus aquaticus. The sequence goes on along the minus strand of NZ_JAGSYB010000001.1, from coordinate 1,674,909 downwards.
AGTCACACAGAAGCCTCAGCAAAAACGAGAGCGGCAGCCAAACTGGCTGCCGCTCTCTTGTGTTGGCCTGAGCCGCTAGAAGTTGAACTTAGCTGCGAGCTGGAGGGTGCGCGGGCCGGAACGGGTGGTGGTGATGCGACCAAAGGTGGAGCTGTTGATCGCGCGAGTCGGGTTGCCGTAGCTGGCGATGTTGAAGACGTTGGAGGCGTCGCAGCGCAGGGTGAAGCTCATACCCTCGCGGATGTGGAAGTCCTTGAAGGCGGAGGCATCGTACTGCTGGTAGCCGGGAGTGCGTTCCGTGTTGGGGCGCTGCTGGCTGATGGCACCGACCACCGGCTGACCGTAGGCGCAGACGCCGTTATCGACGCCTGCCGTTTGGCAGGGGACTGCAGACGGATCGGTACCAAACCAGTTGGTGGTCGTGCGATGCACCACTTTGATGGGGCGATACCGGGTCGCGCGCTGCTGGCCGTCGTTCTGGAAGGAGTTGTCCGGGGCGGTAATGGTGGTGGGGAAGCCGGCGTAGACGAAGCCCGATACGCCCAAACGCCAGCCGCCGATCACGTCGTCGACAAGGTGATTGACGTTGCCGCCGAAGGCGTGGCCACGGCCGAAGGGCAGTTCGTAGTTCATGGTGAAGTTGAGGTTGTGCGGCGTATCGGTGCCAGCGGGACCGTACTCAATGGTGTTGTTGCGCGGGTCGGCGGCGTAGGCGCTGTTGCCGCTGACACCGGCGACGCCGTAGAAGCCGAGGCTGTTGGTGAGGGAGCGGCTGTAGGCGTAGTTGGCGGTGAACTGCAGACCGTACTTCAGGCGCTGACGGAAGGTGGCCTGCAGCGCGTTGTAGTTGAACATGGCCTGCGAGGCGGTCTTAGCCACGCGTCCGCTCTGGCCGACCAGCTGGTAGTAGGGCGCCTTGTTCACCGCGAAGCAGGCCGCGCTGTTGTACGCGACGTACTGTCCGCCAATGAAGCAGGAGTTGTACACCTGGTTGGCGTTGACGGCCTGGATCAGGTGGTACCCGTACTCGCCCACATAGCCGATCTGGACCGACGAGGAGTTGCTGAGCTGGTACTCCGTGGTGAGGCTGTACTCGGTCACGGTGGAGGGCCGCAGGTTGGGATCCCAGGCGCGGAAGAGACCGCCACAGCCAGGGTTGGTGAGGTTGTTGCAGGCCGCGCTGCTGGAAGAGAACGCAGTGGCAGCAGTGACGCTGGTTCCGGTGCTGGAGGCGCTGGGAATTGCGGCCGAATACGAGAGCGAGGTCTGGAACGGCGGGTTGATGGTCAGGCGAAGGTTGGCGCCGGTGCCCTCAAGATAAGTGGTGGTACCGAAGCCGCCACGGACGACGACGCGCTGCACCGGATTGTAGGAGAAGCCGATGCGTGGCATGAAGTTGGTCCAGACCGAGTTGTACAGGGCGCGGCTGTTGCCGCCGACGCCCGCGATTTGGATGGCACCGGTGGCGAGGTTGAGGTTGGCTTCCTTGTTGTTGACCTCGTAGATGGGCTGGTCGTACTCCCAGCGCAGGCCGAGGTTGACGGTGAGGGTGGGCGAGACCTTCCAGTCATCCTGGACGAAGAGCGCGTCGCGCCACTGGCGCTGTCCGGTGTGGCCGGCCAGGGTGCCGCGGCCAGCATAGTAGACGCGGTCCAGGTAGAAGTCTGCGACGTCGAACCCGGTATCCTTGATGCCGGCCGGCGGTGGCGTTCCCGCGCTGTTGCGCGCGGTAAAGGCACCGTTGTACTGCATCTGGCCCTGCGCGCCGTCGTTGCCGGTGTAAATGCTGTTCTGCTGGTAGCGGATGAATTGGCCACCCATCTTGATGACGTGGCTGCCCCGCTGAATGGTCAGATTGTCAGCGTAGGTGAAGTTGTTCATCGCGTTGTCGGAGTAGATGGCGGAGTTGCCAAGATTGGTGGCAGGGCTGATGTTGAAGACCTGAGCCGTGAATCCCGGAACGGTGTTGGCGATGCCGACGCCGAGCAGGCTGTTGCCATTCAGACCAAATGCACCGGTGCTGTCCACGGGCAGGCCCTGGTGCCAAACCGTCCGGAAGAAGCCGACGCGCGCCTCGTTCTGGATGAAGGGGCTGAAGGTGTGCACCTCGTTGATGGCAACGCCCTTGGTGGGATAGGTGGACGCGGTCGGGAAGGTAATGGCGAGGGGGTTGGTATTGGTGTCGCCCGCGGTGCTCTGGCTATAACGGACGAAGAACTGATCCTTGTCGTGGTAGTGGTAGTCGACCTTGACGTCGAACTGGTCGTTGAAGATGCGCTTCTTGGAGGCGCCGACGTAGTTACCCGAGATGACCGTGCCTGCCACGGCGGCCTTATTGGGCAGGGGGTAGAGCTCGGGATGAGAGAAGAGGTAACGTGCAGCCGGGCTGACGGCGGTGACGGGCAGCCGGTTATTTAGGTATGCCGGAGCGCCGGGAACGAGGGAGTTGTACAGCTGAGTGGGTTGGGTGCTCAGGTTTGGATCGAGCAATTCCCCAAAGTCACCGGCGCGCATACGTGCCGTGGCAACGCTGGAGACCGCGGGTCCGCCCAGGTGGTAGCGGTTGCCAGAGTAGTCGGCGAAGAAGAACAGCTTGTCCTTGAGGATGGGGCCGCCGATGCCACCGCCGAAGATGTTGCTGGTGAAGCTGCTCTTGGCGATCTTGTTCAGGTTGTTGGCCCAGCTGTTGGCGGTGATGGAGTCGTCGTTGACGTAGTAGAAGCCATAGCCGTGAAAGCGGTTGGTGCCGCTCTTGGTCAGGGCGACGATGTCACCGCCGTTGACGTTGCCGTACTCGGCCTGTGCGTTGGCGCTGATGACGCGGACCTGGTCGAGGGCGTCGGGGCTGGGATTGTAGCCGATGGTGTTGTTGATGGTCTCGTTGATCTCAATACCGTCAAGCAGGTAGTTGTTGGCCTGCTGCCGGTTGCCGTTGACGGAGACCTGTCCGCCGCCGCCCGTGCTGCGCTCGATGGCGTTCACGCCGGTGAAGTCGGTCGGGTTGGTGGCAACGGCGCCCGCGGTGAAGACGGTGAGCGAGCTGAAGTTGCGACCGACCAGCGGCGTGTTGTCGATGGCGTGGGTATCGAGGGTGGTGCCCAGTTCGCCGCTTTCGGTGTTGAGCAGGGGCGCGAGCGATGCAGAGACGTCGACGTTCTGCGCGTTGCCGGCGACGCCGAGCTTGGCGTCGAACTTGGCGTCCTGGCCGGCTTCGAGCGAGAACGGTCCGAGGATCTGAGGTGCGAACCCCGGCGCCTCGACGGTGACCTTGTAACGGCCCACCTGCAGGAAGCGCAGGTTGTACACACCGTCGCCGGCGGTCTGCGTTTTGCTGCTCACGTTGGTGTCAACGTTGGTGACCGTGATCTGCGCATTCGGCAGAGCTGCACCAGAGGCGTCCGTCACGGTTCCGTTCACACTTCCAGTGATGGTCTGCGCCGGTAGGCTTGCGCTTACAGCGGCAATGGCAATGGGTACAACGAACACCAGCTTTCTCAACATCCGGCTCTCCTAAAGGCGCTGCATGTGCATGGTTCGGCCTCTCTGCGTAGAGACCCGAACCGGTTGGCGATGAAAAGGTTCTTTCATCTTTCTTCAGATTGCGAATAAGTTTCAGCGATTTTAACGTCAAGTTTCGCCAGTGTAAATTTTTCTTTTGTAGGCCTTGTCAGTCGCGCGAACCGAGGCCGATACTGATCAGTCCAGTCAAGACGCTCATCCGGTGTTCGCTACTGACGCGTTTCCGATCGGGGATGGGGACTACTGCTCTGTCGGGCCCGAACACTCGGCGAGGCTTCCATTGTCAGGCGAGCTGCGGTCGCACCTGTGCCGCGAACTGCGCGCACCGACGCGGACAGCACGGTCCGATGGGAGGTGCGAACTGGTGCCGAGATCTTGCACCTGTTCGTTGGCCAGCGGCGACGTGAAAGGATTGCTTGCGTGTCGCTGAGAAGAACAGATTTTTATGATTGAGCCGTCAAGGCAACAGGCCAAGCGATACTACCGGCCAGAGCTGGACGTCCTGCGGTTCTTGGCGTTCCTCGCGGTCTTCGCGTTTCACCGGATGGACTACGTGCCTACAGATCCGGTAAAGGACCTGTGGGTGTACCGAGTGTGCACGGTAGGCGCATTTGGTGTGCCGGTGTTCTTTCTGCTGAGCGCGTTTCTCATCACCGAGCTTTTGCTTCGCGAGGAGGCAGAGACCGGCCAAATTCATGTTCGCGCGTTCTATGTGCGTCGCATTCTTCGCATCTGGCCGCTGTACTTCGCTGTGTTCTTCGGCCTCGCACTGTTGAACCGATTCGTCCCGGGTGTCGGAACCGATAATCCCCTGGCATGGCTCGCCTTCACATTCTTCTCGGGCAATTGGTACATCACGTTCAAAGGCTGGATCGCGGGCTCCGTCGACCCGCTCTGGAGCATTTCTGTTGAAGAGCAGTTCTACCTTTTGGTTCCGGTACTTGCCGCTTGGGGCGGCCGCAAGGCTTTAGCTGTTACCAGCTACGGGTGTCTCGCGGGCGCCTACATCGCGGTCTTCCTGTACGGACTTCACCGGAGTCCCGGCGACCACGGAGAGTGGACGAACAGCTTTGTTCACTTTCAGTTCTTCGCTGCCGGAACTCTCATCGCTCTTGTGCTTCGAGGACGCTTGATTACGTGGTCGGCTCCTGTCCGATTGCTTGGCATGGCTACGGGCATTGCGTGCTGGTTCGGGGCGATGCTGGGATTCCAGGTGCAAAGCTGGGAGCCTCAGCCCACCGCAGGGGGTTCGGTGGCCGGCTGGCTGCTGATTCTTCTTGGAACCTGCCTCATGTTCCTGTCGATGCTTGGCATGTCAGAGCATCACGTTCCGAAAGCGCTGGCGTACTTGGGCCGCATTTCATACGGTTTGTACCTCTTCCATTCCTTCGTCTTTTTCCTTGTGTTTGAACAGGCGAAATCTCTCCTGAACCGGGTCGCTGCTTCCCTTGGGATGAGAGAGATGGGCCGCAATGCATTCGGCACAATTGTGGTGCTTGTGCTGAGCGTGGTTGTCGCTCACCTGTCGTACCGTTACTTCGAATCCTTTTTTCTGAAACTGAAACGTCGCTTCACCCTCGTCCAGGCGCGTGACTAGGGCCGCCGCTGTGACCAAGCTGATAACGACCTCCCTCGGCTAACCCCTGAGAAGCTAGGCCTCCTCGAACAGCTTCGTGATCTGCTTGTTGAAGGCGTGCAGATCTTGAGGGCCTCGGCTTGTGACCAGGCGTCCGTCTCGAACGAACTCTTCATTTACCCAGTTCGCGCCTGCGTTCCGAATGTCTTTCTTCAGGGAAGGCCACGAGGTCAATGTTCTTCCCCGAAGGACCTCCGCTTCGATCAGCATCCAGGGACCATGGCAGATCGAGGAAACCGGCTTTCCCGCCTCGAAGAAGCTCCGCACAAATTCGACGGCATCGGTGTTCATGCGCAGAATGTCCGGATTGATCACTCCTCCCGGAACATGTAGTCCGTCATAGGCGGAGACCTTAGCCTGCGAGAGATTCACATCGATCTTGAACGAGTCTCCCCACTTCACAAGGTTCCAAGCCTTGATCTTTCCTCCCTTGATGAGCTTGTGAGGGGAGACTAGTTCCACGGTCGCACCAGCCTTCTCCAGCGCCTTTCGTGGGCTTGTCAGCTCAACCTGTTCAACGCCCTCGGTTGCGATGATCGCGATACGCTTTCCGGCGAGCGGCTGCTTGTTGCCGAATCCAAAGAGTCCCATACGATCTCCTTCTTGATGAGTAAAGTTTGCTGAACCTGCAACTGGATCAATGCGCTTGCCCGTATGTTGCAGGATCGATCTGCTGCATGGAATACAGCATGGATGGCGCAAGAGTTTGGATGTGACTGTCCCACACGGTGCGAAGCTGGATGTACTTGCTGCCAGCATTGGTGTAATCGGACGTATCAAGACCTGCTTCCCGGAGCTGCGTAATCGCCTTCGAGGTACGTTTCTCCCAGAGCTCCCGTTGCTGCGAAGTTGGTGGCTGAGTGGGCGGCACGCCTTGGGGCAGAAAGGTTTTCTCAAGTGAAGTGAGCAACAACAGCGAGCCCTCCCAGATCTGGTCGAGTGCGCGCAACTGCTGCACAGTAGCGTTCTGATCGCTCAACGCTGACCGTATGATCGTGACCGTGTCGAGTAACACCATGGTGGCAAAGGACAGTGAGTAGTACTGTTCCGTGAACCGCATGTAGAACAGAATTGGGTAGAAGTGATGCGCCTCTTTCACCGCAGCAATGTCCGCAGCGAGCTCCCAAAGTACTGAGGTGCCGTGACTCCATTCGCCGCCTGGTGCCAACCCCGCTACCAAAACGGCCGCATCTCCGGTTCGGCAGGTTGCGAGATAGATCTTCAGAGCGAATGTGTTTCGTTGTTGCAGCTGGCTGTAGATCTGCATGAGGTAGGTCAAAGTTAGCGAGGTGACCGATAGGCCCACGACGGAGTTGAAGAGGTAGATCAAGCGATACCGGGAAACCTGCGGAGAGAAATCGCCTGCTCCGACGATCGAGATGCTACTTCCTCCTGCATAGAGCGCGCTTACAAAATCGGTGGGCGTCTTTCCGCTGCTGGTCTGGATCGCGCTTCCCAGGACCGGATGGAAGAGAAGCCCATTTCCAACCGTGAGCCCGAGTGTCCAGACAAACACCAAGAAGACAAGGATCACGGGCCCGCAGAAGGAGGCGATCCGGTCACAGTTTCTAGGGAAGATCCGACCGAGCCCGCGGAAAGCAAGCCAGACCAGCCGAGATAGGTGTGGGCTCAGAAGTCCACTGCCCATCCTCGCGTAGAGAACGGTAAGGAAAACATCCAGCAGGATCAGCAGAACGATTGCAATCCCGCTGATCTGCTGGAGCCGTACAAGCAACATAGTCACACTCCGGGGCGACCTGCCTTCAAGCCGTCTCGCGTTCCTCGTGAGCACGTTGGCTGTCCCAGTCGGTCAGCGCAACTACCCCGGCTTCCGCAAGAGAGTTGATTTCGAAGATCTTGCCGGCCGCGGTGTCCTGGAAGCCGAAGAGCAGCGGCACGGCCCAGGAGCTTGCAGCGACGACCGCGTCGATCTTGCCGTGAGTCTCAAACGACATCACCGGCTTGGCTCCGAGGCGATAGTCCGTGAGCAGCGCTTGCAGGAGGATAAAACCGCTGGTGCCAAAAGCAGCTCGCGACGCCGCTTTGTTCTGCGTTCGTGCGCAGACGATACCAACGGTGAAGAAGAAGGCCGCGTGACAGTAGTCGACGATGCCATGGGCCGTAGGACTGATGACCTTGGGGAGGGAATCAAGAGAGGACTTCCCATATGCTGATTCAGACATAGATCACTCCTTTGCGGGTAGCACTGTTAGGCTGCGGCCGATGTTTCCCACGGTTTCAGGACGATCTTCGTGCAGCGGTCCTGCTTGTCGCGGAACATGCGATAGCCTTCGGGTGCGGCGTCGATCGGCAACTTGTGACTTATGACGAAGGAGGGGTCGATCTCGCCCTTCTGAATGCGCTCCAGAAGCGGTCCCATGTAGCGCATCATGTGGGTTTGGCCCGTCTTCATGGTCAGGGCTTTGTTCATGAAGGCGCCCATCGGCAACTTGTCGACGAGACCGCCGTACACACCCGGAACTGAGACCGTGCCGCCCTTCTTGCATGCCAGGATGGCCTGACGGAGAACGATGGGACGGTCCGTCTCAATCCGCGCCATCTGCTTGGCGCGATCGTAGGCATACATCATGCCGTGTCCCGAAGCCTCCAGGCCGACCACGTCCATACATGCGTCGGGGCCGCGGTTGCCGGTCATGTCGTGCAGCGCGTCCAGGATGTTGTCCGTGTCGAAGTTCAGCGTCTCCGCTCCGGCTGCCCGAGCCATCGCCAGCCGCTCTGGAATCCGGTCGATGGCGATGACGCGTCCTGCTCCGAGCATGAAGCAACTGCGGATCGCGAACTGCGCGACAGGACCGCAGCCCCAAACCGCAACGGTGTCCCCGGGACGGATGTTGCAGTTCTCCGCGCCCATGTAGCCGGTTGGGAAGATGTCCGAGAGGAACACGACCTTCTCGTCGGGTATGTCACTCGGCAGCTTGAGTGGGCCGACGTCCGCATAGGGCACGCGCGCATATTGTGCCTGCCCGCCGCTATAGCCGCCGAGCATGTGGGTGTACCCGAAGAGACCTGACGGGCTGTAGCCCATCATCTTCTCGGCAATCCATGCGTTTGGGTTGGAGTTGTCGCAGCACGACCAGAGCTGGTCTTTGCAGGACTGGCAATTGCCGCACGCAATCGTGAATGGAACCACGACTCGGTCACCAACCTTTAGCTTGTCCTTGCTGATGCCGGGCCCTACTTCAACAATCTCGCCCATGAATTCATGGCCCATGATGTCGCCCTGTTCCATCGTCGGGATAAAGCCGTCGTAGAGGTGAAGGTCAGATCCGCAAATGCAGGTTGAAGTGATACGTACGATCGCGTCGCGCGGGTTGAGAATCTTGGGGTCGGGAACATCGTGGACCTGCATCTTTTCTTTGCCCATCCAGCAAACGGCTTTCATCACGGAGCTCCTTGTATCGATTAAGAGGGATCGGGCGCGTGCGATGAGTGACCCGCACGCCGTCAGGATTCGCTGGTGGAGCCTGCTATGCGGATTGGCCGTGCGCCTGCAGAACCTGCGGATCCGGCAGGTTGGCTTTCTCACGAAGGAGAACTTGCGCAGCTTGACCGTGGATCCCGCGCGGACCGTGTGACTGGCCGCGAGTCGTGGGGACCTCACCGGTTTCGAGCAGTTGCTTGAAGCGGCGCATATCCTCCCGCACCACGAAGTCCGGGTTCTTACCGAAAAGTGCAGCGACACCCGTGCTGAGAGGACCACCCGGCACGGCGTACTGCATGTCTACGGTCACGAACGTGCCCCGTCCTTGCGGATCGGCACGGAACTCGACTGACCCGCTCGTCTGAACGTCAGAGCCGGGGAGAGAGCGCCATGCGATGCGCTGATTGGGCGTGTCTTCGGTGATCTCCGCATTCCAGCGAATCTGACGCTGTGCCGGCCCTGACGCGACCCATTCGGAACGACGGGCATCGAGTTCACGGACGGATTGAAGGTGAACCATGAAGCGCGGCAGACCACTGAAGTTCCGCCACAACTTGTACGCCTGATCCGCGGGAGCGTTCACAAGGAACGCCACTTTGGTGTTCGAAGTGGCAGGGGAGGCCTTTGCGGCTTGGTACCCGAGCACGCCACCTACGGCGGCGAGCGCGGTCCCTGCTTTGGAACGTCTGGTGAGGCCGAATGCAACCAGCGCGGAAGCCCCAATCACAAGAGTCTTGGGGCCAAACGGGAGTTGACGGGAACTGGGGGCGGACGATTTTGAGGGCGGCATTGCGGAGTCTCCTTGCGAGTAGGTGGGTGCCCGGGTGTAGCGTGTTCGGGCGAGGGGGTTTGCAAGGGAGGGTTTCGGATTGCTGATTCCGAGTCGACGTGTCTCGGTGCGTCCGTCGCGCGGATGCACGATGGCGTCGGCCCGGCTATGAGCTTTCCGCTGTCACCAGGGCCGATGACCCTGGTTACGACCGAGAGCTTCGCTTGCTCAGCCGATTGCTACCTAGATGGCTAAGCACTTTCATCAGGTTGTCGCATAGCCGCACGACATTCCATGCCGTAAACGATTGGAAATATAGGCTATAACCAGAGCAACCCGCTCACGCCAAAAGCGCACATGGAGCAACGTCCCGGCCGGAGGGGACGTCCTCGAAATCCATCTGACCGGCATTCGCCCGCCAAAGACCCGGGCGTCTCTTCCGAGAGAGATCTTCTTCTCATCGCTGCCGATACAGTCCACATGCAACTCGGAACAACAAAGACACGCTCGTTCATCTTCGGCTCTCTGCTCGTGCTCAACTCCGCTATCCACATTCTTCAGGCGTGCCTGCAGGACCGCGTCCCAGCCTGGTAAGCCTTGCGCCCGCGACAACGCAGAGTGAGCTCTGATGGGTGCGGCGAATACCAGCGGGGATGGGGGAGTCGGATCCGCACACACCAAGGCAAAAAAATGGGCTTCGTCTCCGAAGCCCTCTTCTCCCAGGTCTGTGTTACGAACAAGACCATCTTGCTCGATTCGATAGGTAGGGAACATGCCCCACTTGGGTCACACCCAGGGTACGTTGTGCACCCGTAATCGGTAACCTGTGGCTAGTGACTAGAAAGTAATCGACAGAAGGGCCCGTTGCAGTAGGATTTTGTCCCAGCACAGACTTCGTCTTTGCTGTGCATGGTGGGTGAATGAGGGGGACCATTCACCCACCATGCACGATGCCTCCGGAGCTTCGCGGCCGTCCCAAAACGGGGCACCAGCAATCCCACTTCCAGTGCGCCAGTACACCCTCCGAACTATAGTTCGGTTCCACCAGCATCGAGTAACGTCTGCGGAATGAGCGCCGTGTCATCCTTTTCTACCTACATCTCGCACAAGCGTTTCTGCGATCGGCTGGAGCAGGCCGCGCGTAGAAAACCAACCTTTGGTGCCGATCCCATCCACAGCTTTATCGAGGCCGCGTCCAACGGCAGCGTCATTGAATGGCGCAAGTGCGAAGCTGTCGCGGAGCGCATGGAAGAACTGTCGCAGGACTGGCCCGCGATGGGCGAGTTGGCCAGGCCCGCTCGCACTCTCGCCCAGCGCCTTCGCTCGGCGGCAACCGAGGGAACGTCCTTTTGCATGCGCTAACACCACCTGTGGTGGCGGGCTGAGCGATCGCAACGTAAAGCTGTAACGCTGCTCAGCCCCTGTCATCTAAAGGCTCAGCGAGCAAGCCGAGACAATCCGCCGGATTCTCTGCAAATTCACGGATCCGTAACACGGCGCCCGAGCCGCCAGACGTACCCTCACCTCGACTCCCCCTGAGGTGAAACTTGGCTACAGCAGCTCCCGCGGTCTCCCAGCCGTCGATCCTGGACCAAAAGCTTAGCAACAACAAGCCCGCCAAGTGGGGGGTGTTCGCCTTTTCCCTGGTCCTTGTCGCCGGGGTGATCTATATCGTTTCTCGGCTCGCGATCGATCTTTCGCCCGTGCACCAGGCGTCCGTCTTTCCGTATGTGCTGCTTGGTACGGCACTCCTCATCGCGCTTGGGTTTGAGTTCGTAAACGGATTTCACGACACGGCCAACGCTGTGGCCACGGTCATCTACACCCATTCGCTGGAGCCGCACGTCGCGGTGGTCTGGTCGGGCCTCTGGAACTTCATCGGCGTCCTCACCAGCTCTGGCGCAGTGGCTTTCTCAATCGTGGCGCTCCTGCCGATTGAATTGATCCTGAAGGTGTCGCAAGGGTCAGGCTTCGCCATGGTCTTCGCCCTGCTCACCGCCGCTGTGTTGTGGAACCTGGCAACCTGGTGGCGCGGTCTGCCGGTGTCGTCCTCCCACACCATGATCGGCTCCGTGCTCGGTGTGGGTCTGGCGAACCAGTTCCTGAATGGCCGCACCGGCACCTCCGGCGTGGACTGGGAGCAGGTAATCAAGGTTTTCAAGGCGCTCATCTTCTCGCCGCTCATTGGCTTTGTTCTTGCGGCACTTCTGTTCTTTCTCTTTAAGCTGGTCGCGCGCGATCCTCGGCTCTACAAGGCGCCCGAAGGCGCAGAGCCGCCCCCGTTCTACATCCGTGCGCTGCTCATCCTTACCTGCACGGGCGTTAGCTTCGCCCACGGGTCCAACGACGGGCAGAAGGGCATGGGCCTCATCATGCTCATCCTGGTCGGCACGGTTCCCACGGCCTATGCCCTGAACCACACCGTCGACCGCGGCTCCGTTGTTCAGTTCGCCGCCACCTCTACGGCTGTGGTCGAGACGCTCCAGCACTATGCCGATCCGGCCGCGGTCGTGCAGGACCCGGATCGTGACCTGGAAGAGTTTGTCTCCTCGCACAAATACCAGCCGTCCACAGTTCCCGCCCTGCAACAGATGGTCACCGCGGTCCGCAACGAAGCCGTCAGCTACGGTTCGCTGGGCAACGTGCCGCAGAATCTGCAGGCCAACGTGCGCAACCAGATGTACCTGATCAGCGAGACCATGCGGCTGCTGCCCAAGGCCGGGTTGAAGATGAATGACTCGGAAACGCAGACGCTCGCGGCCTACAAGGGCTTCCTGGACAAGTCGACCAAATACATCCCGTCCTGGGTTAAGGTCGCGGTGGCGCTCGCTCTGGGCCTTGGCACCATGGTCGGGTGGAAGCGCATCGTCATCACCGTAGGCGAAAAGATCGGAAAGACGCACCTGACGTATGCGCAGGGCGCTTCGGCTGAACTGGTCGCCATGGTCACCATCCTGGGCGCTGACCGCTTTGGCCTGCCCGTTTCCACGACGCACGTCCTCAGTTCCGGCGTGGCGGGCACCATGGCTGCGAACGGCAGCGGCCTGCAACGGTCGACGCTCATGAGTATCGCGGCTGCCTGGGTCTTCACGCTTCCGGCAGCAGCGGTTCTCTCCGGCATATTGTTCTGGGTCTTCACCCGCTTCACCGCGAACGTCTAGAACAGACGCGCTCAGAAAGCGCGATCAAGCGATCTATCTGCGCGCCCTAAAGCTCCGCCCGGCACTTCGCCGGTGCGGAGCTATTTCTCTCTAGGACCGACAATCTGAAGCTCGCCAGCGCCTCTTGCCTGAGGGCGCACCCGCAGTGAGCCCGGGCGCATTGTTCATCCTGCAACTCTGTGTTCACGCGCCGTTCACGCGCTCTCGCAATACTCAAGCCAACCAGCACATCTGGCGAAAACAAGCACCGAAGTCTGCGATTTTGCATGCCTATTCTCACAGGGGCCATCATGAAACGACGTGCCAGTCTCACCGCCGCGCTGCTTGCGACGGCGCTGCTTTCCAACAACATCTCCGGGCAAGCCAACACGGCTGCAAAGAGCACTGCGAAGAAGCGCAGGCCCGCAACCCGCCGTAAAGTGGAGAGCTCCAGCGAGCGCCAGATTCGCGAACTTCGCGAGATGATGGCCGCGCAGCAGGGCCAGATCGATGCGCTGAAGAGCCAGTTGGCTACGCGCGATCAGCAGGTCACGGCGGCGCAGGCGTCCGCGAGCGACGCACAGACGCAGGCAGCGGCAGCCCAGGCCACCACGCAGCAGCTCTCCACGCAGTCCGCCCAGACCGCGGCAGACGTGCAGCAGGTGAAGAGCAGCGTTGCACAACTGGAGACCGAGCAGAGCACCCTGACGGAGACCGTGGTCAACAACCAGGCCGCCGTCTCCGAGCAGATCAACTCTCCCGCCGCGATCCACTACAAGGGCGTGACGATCACCCCGGTAGCCTTCTTCGCGCTAGAAGGCGTGTGGCGTCAGCGCTCCCTGAACTCTGACATCAACACTCCGTTCAACTCCATCCCGTTCCCCTCAGCGAACGAGGGCCACATCAGCGAGTTCAACTTCTCCGGCCGTCAGAGCCGGATTGGCGCCCTCGTTCAGGGCAACGCCGGGCGCTTCGCGTTGTCGGGCTATATCGAAGCTGACTTCCTCAGCTCGGGTACCACGTCCAACGACAACCAGAGCAACAGCTACACACTCCGCCAGCGCCAGTTCTGGGGCAGGGCAGACGTTGGTGGCTTTGCTGTGACCGGTGGTCAGATGTGGTCGCTCGTGACCGAAGACGGTCGCAGCACCGACGTACGGACGGAGAAGCTGCCCAACACCGTCGATCCGCAGTACATGGTGGGCTTCAGTTGGGCCCGTCAGCCGGCAATCCGCCTCCAGCAGCGCTTTGGCGACATCCGCACCGGTCAGATCACTGCCGCCATGTCGCTTGAGAACGCGCAGATCACCAACTTCACCGCGACATCCGCCACCACGGGCGCCGTTCCCACCAACTTCTACTTCGCCGGAACCGGTGCGAACGGCGGTCTGTTCAACGCCTTCAACGGCACCTACGCCAACAACGTGGCGCCCGACGTGATCGTCAAGTTCGCCCTCGACTACCCGAAGGCGCACTTCGAACTCGGTGGCCTCGCGCGCTTCATGCGTGACCGGTACTTCCCGATTCTGGGCACGACCGGCACGGGCTCCACCGCCACCTACGTCCTCTCCACCACGGCGACCAACAACACCAAGGCAGCCGGTGGCGCATTCCTCAGCGCTCGCGTCTCGCCCAGCAAGTATGTCGATCTTGCCGTGCAGATGATGGCGGGCGACGGCACGGGACGGTACGGCTCTGCTCAGCTTGCAGACGCAACCCTTCGCCCCGACGGAACGCTTGAGCCGATCCACAACTACCACGGCCTGTTCTCGCTTGAGACGCACCCGACCAAGAACCTTGACGTATATGCCTACTATGGCGGCGAGTACGCGCAGCGTACGTACTACCGTCAGACCGTCGGCGCCTTCAACGGAGCTCTTCTCGGCTACGGTGCACCCAACCTGAACAACGCCGGATGCTACGGTCTGCCGGCGAACCCAGCATCCAGCACCGGCGGTTCCGACTCGCCTGTGAACTGCAACGCACCGACGCGCTACATCCAGGAGCCCATGATTGGCTTCACCTATCGCCTGGTCAGCAGCCCCAAGTACGGTCGCCTGCAGTACCAGGCAACGTACAGCTACCTGCAGCGCAACCTTTGGTCCGGTGCGACCGGAACAACGGGGTTCCCGTCCGGTCCGCGCGCTCTGGACAACATGATCCACACGGGCATGCGCTACTACATCCCATAAACGCGCATCCTTCCGGTCAAATTCCCGCATCCCACGCAGCACACAGCATCTGGGTGGGATGCGGATGATCAACGTGATCCAACGTTTTGCACGAGAGTGGAGATCCGAATGAAATTCAAAATCGCAACTTTGGCTGCACTGGCCACCCTGTCTGTCGGAGCTGGCGCGCAGAACATTACCGGCGCCGGTGCCACCTTCCCGAATCCCATCTATTCGCGCTGGTTCAGCGAGTACAGTGGCTCCCACCCGGGCGTGAAGATCAACTACCAATCCGTCGGTTCGGGCGCGGGTATCCGCCAGGTTTCACAGAAGATCGTCGATTTCGGCGCCTCTGACGGTCCTATGACCGACCAGCAGCTCTCGGAATCCAAGGTCAAGCTTTTCCACATTCCCACGGTTCTGGGTGCAGTCGTCCCGGTGTACAACCTGCCCGGCGTCAACAAAGAACTGAACTTCTCGCCGGAAGTTCTGGCCGGCATCTACCTGGGCCAGATCAATCACTGGAACGACCCGCGCATTGCGCGTGACAACCCGGGCGTGAACCTGCCGGACCACCAGATCCTGCCGGTCTACCGGTCTGACGGTTCGGGCACCACGTACATCTTCACCGACTATCTGTCCAAGGTCAGCCCGGACTTCCAGAGCCGAATCGGCCGCGCAACCTCGGTCAAGTGGCCGGTCGGCATCGGCCAGAAGGGCAACGAGGGCGTCGCCGGCATGGTCCGCAACAGCCAGTTCTCCTTTGGCTACGTGGAATTGATCTACGCCGAGCAGAACCACATGAGCTTCGGCCAAGTGAAGAACTCGTCCGGCAAGTGGGTCAAGGCCTCCACGGACGGCGTGACTGCGGCAGCCGCTGCGGCAATCAAGACGATCCCGGCCGACTACCGCGTGTCAATCACCAACGCTCCCGGACCGAACAGCTACCCCATCGCGTCCTTCACCTGGCTGCTCATCCCCCAGCACTTCGATGACGCCAACAAGGGCAAGGTGATGGTCGACTTCCTTCGCTGGATGCTGCAGCACGGCGAATCCGAAGCGGCCAGCATGACCTATGCTCCGCTGCCCAAGCCCGTGGCCGACCGCGTCGCACAGACCATCAACCAGATCCACTAGAAACGAACGGGAGCCGCTTTCGCCAGCGGCTCCCGCTTACTATAGAGACCGTACCCAAACGGTCCGGGGTCGGGCAGTGTTCTGGTCGAGCACTGCGCATGTGGAACGGCCAACAATTGCAGCAAACTCCCATGGCAGATAACGAGACACCTCAAAACATTTCTGTTCCGCTTGTCACAGTCGCGAGGAAGCAGCCTGAGCCCCCGGTGACGCCGGTCAGCGCTGTGTCTGAGGATGCGAGCGGCATCCGCGCGTTCCTGCGCGCTCGAGGATCTGCGAACGCGGCTGATCGCGGCTTTGCAGGCCTGATGCTGCTGGGTGCTCTCAGCCTCTTTGTGATCGTGGTGCTCATTGTCTGGATCCTGATCCAGAAATCGCAGCTTTCGATCCACGCGTTCGGCTTTCATTTCTTTCGCAGCAGCAACTGGGATCCGGTCAACGGCGACTTCGGCGCACTCCCGTTCATCTTCGGAACGCTGGTGTCCTCGCTGCTCGCCCTGCTGATCGCGGTGCCACTCTCGCTCGCCGTTGCGATCTTTGTTCTCGAGATCTGTCCCATCCCGCTGCGCGGACCTATCTCGTTCCTCACGGAACTGCTGGCTGCAATTCCAAGCGTGGTCTACGGCCTCTGGGGCATCTTCGTCCTAGTGCCGCTGATCCGCGATAAGGTCGGCCCCTTCCTGGAGAAAACCCTGGGCTGGACCGGCCTCTTCGTCGAACCGAACTTCGGCGTGGGGATGTTCACCGCCGGTGTGATCCTCGCCATCATGATCTTCCCGGTCATCTCGTCCATCAGTCGCGACGTGATGCGCGCTGTACCCAATCACCAGCGCGAAGCCGCGCTCGCATTGGGCGCGACTCGCTGGGAGATGATCCGCCTCGGCGTCCTTCAGAACGCTCGTATCGGCATCGTCGGTGCCGTGATTCTCGGTCTTGGCCGCGCCCTGGGCGAAACCATGGCCGTCACCATGGTCATCGGCAACCACCCGGACATCAGCAAGAACCTGTTCAACCCGGCGCACACCCTGTCCAGCGTCATCGCGAACGAGTTCTCTGAGGCAACGGGCGATCTCTATCTCAGCGCTCTGGTCGAAATCGGCCTGGCACTCTTCATCGTGACCATCGTGGTCAACGCTGTGGCCCGGCTGCTGGTGTGGGCCGTCACTCGCGGCAACACGGCAAAGGCGGTGTAACGATGGCAACCTCTCCTTACGCTCCCAGCCTCGCCCGCAGTCGCGCACGCACCGCAAAGGACCACCTGGTCACCGCGATCTCGGTGCTCAGCACCCTTGTCGTTCTGGTGCCACTCGTCGCAATCCTGGGCTACCTCATCTACAAGGGCGCCAGCTCGCTCAATCTCGCCTTCTTTACCAAGGTGCCCGTACCCGTTGGTGAAAGCGGCGGAGGCATGGCGAACTCCATTGTCGGATCTGGCATGATCCTCCTGGTGGCCAGCCTCATGGGTATCCCGCTCGGCATTGCGGCCGGCGTCTACCTGGCGGAGTACGGCCGCGGCACTTGGCTGGGCCATGGCGTGCGCTTCACCGCCGACGTGCTGAACGGCGTGCCTTCCATCGTCATGGGGATCGTCGCGTACTCGTTGATCGTCACCAAGCAGAACCACTTCTCCGCATTCGCGGGTGGCGTCGCGCTGGCGATCATGATGGTGCCCACCGTTACGCGCACCACGGAAGAAATGCTTGCCACGGTCCCAACGGCGCTGCGTGAAGCTGCTCTTGGCCTCGGCATTCCGCAGTGGCGTACTGTGCTCTCCGTCAGCCTGCGCGCCGCGTCGCCCGGCATCATCACGGGCTGCATGCTCGCTTTTGCGCGCGTTGCCGGCGAGACCGCGCCGCTGCTGTTTACCGCCTTTGGCAATCAATTCTGGAACCTGAACTTGAATCAGCCCATGGCTGCGCTGCCGCTGCAGATCTACACATACGCAGTGTCGCCCTACGACGAGTGGCATCGTCTTGCCTGGGCGGGCGCGCTGGTGCTCATCCTGTTGATTATGGTTTCTGTCACGCTGGTCCGGCTGTTTGCCGCGCGCAACAGCCTTGCGGGAGGACGTTAGAGTGGGTGTCGATATTCGAGTGGAGCACGTCAACGCCTGGTATGGCACCACCCATACCCTCAAGGACGTAAGCCTCCACATACCAGCTAACAAGGCGACAGCGCTCATCGGTCCGTCCGGTTGCGGCAAGTCCACGTTCGTCCGCTGCCTGAACCGCATGCACGAGACCACCCCCGGCGCCCGCGTTGAAGGCACCATCAACATGGGCGACCTGAACATCTACACCGACGCTTCGCCGGTCGAAGTTCGACGTCGCGTCGGCATGGTCTTCCAGCGACCGAATCCGTTCCCGACCATGTCCATCTACGACAACGTGGCCAGCGGTCTCCGCCTGAACGGCTTCCGCAAACGTCGCGTTCTCGACGAAGTGGTCGAACGTTCGCTGAAGCAGGCCGCCCTCTGGAACGAGGTGAAGGACGATCTCCGCAAGAAGTCGGGAGCCAGCCTTTCCGGCGGTCAGCAACAGCGCCTCTGCATCGCGCGCGCCCTCGCCGTCGACCCCGAAGTTCTGCTGATGGACGAGCCCGCCAGCGCGCTCGATCCTGTCTCCACATCCAAGATTGAAGACCTGATCTTCGAACTCAAGCGCGACTACACAATCGTGATCGTCACGCACAACATGCAACAGGCTGCGCGTGTGGCCGAGCAGACCGGTTTCTTTCTCACGGGCGTCATGGTGGAGTTCGACGCAACCGAGAAGATCTTCACCAACCCATCGGACAAGCGCACCGAAGACTACATCACCGGGAGGTTCGGTTGAGCCGCATCAATTTTCAGCAGAAGCTCGGCGAGTTGAAGGAACGTCTGCTCGTCATGGCCGGCCTGGTCGAACAGGGAATCCAGCGTTCCACTGAGGCTTACCTCAGCAAAGACCTGCAGCTGTGCGAACTGGTGCTGCAGAGCGAGCCGGCAATCAATCGCATGGAGCGCGAGATCGACCGCTTCGCCCTCGACCTGCTCGCAACCGAACAGCCGCTCGCAGGCGATCTGCGCCTCGTGCTCGCCGTGATCCGCATCAAGTCTGACCTCGAGCGTGTCGGCGATCAGGCGGTCAGCATCGTCAGCCGGGTGAAGGAACTGGCGACTCTGCCATCGGCAGAAATCCCGGTTGACATTCCGCGTCTGGCCAAGGTCTCGGTCGCCATGATTCGGAACGCATTGCAGGCCTTCCTGGTCGGCGACGCCGCTCTCGCGCAGTCGGTCCTGATGGCGGATGACGAGGTGGACGACCTAAATCGTCAGACCTTCAGCACCCTTGCCACCGTTATCCAGGAACAACCTCACCTCACACCGCAGGCGTTCAACACGCTGGTGATCTCGCGCAGCCTGGAACGTGTTGGCGACCACGCCACCAACATCGCCGAGGACGTAATTTTCTGGGTCCATGGTGATGACGTGCGCCACCAGGGAAGCCCGTCCGCGTAGGTCCAACACCCGCAACTTGCCTATGTTCATGACTACGGCTTCCGGTCTTTCCGGGAGCCGTTCCCGTTGCTCACCGCTCATTCAGCAGTAACGCCGGACTTCGGCTCCCACGACGCATTGACCCGGCCTTCACAGCTCGTTCATTGCTCTGTTACAGTGGCGCGGTTCACTCAAACCTATGCGACATCTCCTCCGCCCGCTCCCTGCACTTATCTGTCTCGCGTCTGCCGCCGTCCTGTCTGCTCCGGCTGTGCACGCACAGTATGAAAACGGCAGCTTGCTCGGCACGATTCGCGATGCAAGTGGCGCGCCCGTGCCCAACGCCGATGTCACCATCGTCAACACCGCCACGGGCGTCAGCAATGCCGCAAAGACCGATTCGGTCGGCAACTACGACATCCCGCAGTTGCGCGTGGGCGTGTACACGGTTACCGCCACAGCTCCCGGCTTCTCCAGCGCCGTTGCGCAAAACATCACCGTGTCGGTCGGAAATCGTCAACGCATCGATCTAACGCTCAAGATCGGCACTGCATCCACCACGGTCGAGGTGTCGGACGTCGCCCTCCAGGTGCAGACCGAATCCAGCCAGCGCGACCAGACCATCACAAACTACCAGTCCGAAGCGCTGCCCATCGTCAACCGCAACTACAGCGATCTGCTCGGCCTGGTCACCGGCGTGCGCCAGGCACCCACCGCGGCCACCACGTCCAGCAACGGCAACAGTCTCACTCGGCAGGGCGCGTACAACGTCAACGGCCAGCGCTCGGTCTTCAACAACTTCCTGCTCGACGGCATGGACAACAACAGCTACGGCGAATCGAACCAGGGCTTTGACAACCAGATCATCGCCGTTCCGCCCGACTCCGTCGCGCAGTTCAGCGTCGTCACGAACAACGAAAGCGCGGAGTACGGTCGCAGCTCCGGCGCCACCATCAACGTCGCCACCCAGTCCGGCGGTAACCAGTTCCACGGCACCGTATACGACTTCTTTCGCAACACCGACCTGAACGCCGCCGGCTTCTTCAAGCCCGTCAGTCTCAACACGCAGACAGGCCCCATTCCGTTCCGCAAACCGAGCACCAACCGCAACCAGTTCGGCGGCAACTTCGGCGGCCCCATCTTCCGCGACAAGCTCTTCTTCTTCCTGGACTATGAAGGCCTGCGCGCCATCACCAAGCCGCTCTTCGTTCTTACCCTGCCAACGCAGAACGAACTCAACGGTGTTCTCGTTGCACCCGTTCGCAACCCGCTCACCGGAGTGACGTACACCGCCGGCACGCCCATACCGCAGAGCGCCTTCAACCCACTCTCGCTCCAGATCGTCAATGCCTTCCGCACTGCAGTCCCCGGCCTGCCGCAGAGCGGCCCCGCCTCCAGCGGCGGTGCGAACGTCAATGACTACTCCGCCCAGATCCCGTTCAAGGACTACGGCGATAAGGGCGATCTCCGCTTCGATTACGCTCCCAACGCGGCCTCCCGGTACTTCCTCCGCATCAGCGACCGCAAGGAAACCGGCACGAACTTCCCAACGATTCCTCTGCCACTTGAAGGTCAGACCGCGGGCCCGCAGCGCATCCTCGACCAGCAGATTGCTCTAGGTTACACCGGCCTCTTCGGTGCCAATCGCGTGCTCGATGTGCGCCTCGGACTTTCACGTACCAAGGCGGGCAAAACTCCGCTGAGTGCCGGAACGCCCGTCATCCCAATCCCCGGCCTGCCCACCACACCCAGCCTCGCGGGTGGCCTGCCTGCCATCGGCATCTCCGGCGGCTTCTCTGCGTTCGGTCGCCAGACGACGAACCCGCAATTCCAGAACCCCGCCCTCATTGATCCGAAGATCAACTATACCTGGGTGCGCGGCAACCACTCCCTCAAGTTCGGTTATGAGTACCTCAAGATCTGGATGGGCGTTCTCGACAACAACCCACTCTATGGTCAGTACGGATTCAGCGGCGGCTACAGTGCGGTGGGTGCCAAGGTGGCGGATAGCTACTGGGCGGACTTCCTCTTTGGCCTGTCAAATACCTACGCCTTGGCCAACTACTTCGAAGCGCATCTGCGGCAAACGCTGCACAGCGCCTACGCGCAGGACGACTGGAAGGTCTCGTCCAAGTTCACTCTGAACGCCGGCTTGCGTTGGGAGTACGGCTCGCCTTACTCGGAGAAGAACAACTACATCTCCAATTGGGATCCGACCAGCCAGACCGTGCTTACGCTTTCGCCCGGTGCCGTTGCCGGCAACGGCATCACTCCGATCACGGCGGGTGGCGTGTACGGCAAAACGCTGGTCAACCCTGACCTGAACGATTTCGCTCCGCGCATCGGTTTCGCCTACGCTGCCAGCCCCAAACTGTCCATCCGCGGCGGCTTCGGAACCAGCTTCGTGCACTACACGCGTGCCGGTTCCGGCGACATCCTCGCCATCAATGCTCCGCAGGCTCAGTTCGCGGCCGTTACCCAGGTGACACCCAGCGCCACCAACCATTGCGCCTCCGCCAACTCCGTCACGTTCAACGCCACCACCGAATCCTGCTACGTCACCATCGAACAGGGCTTCCCCTCCACGCTCGCCACCAACTTCAACAAAGCGTCTGACAACATCACGTGGGTGCCGCGCAACACGCGCGACAGCTACGTGGAGAACTACTACCTGGCCGTCCAGCGACAGCTCTTCAAAAACAGCCTAGTCGACGTCGCCTACGTCGGCAATCACGGCCTGAAACTGCAGCAGTTCCTCAACGGCAACCAGCGCAACGTGGTCGGCACTACCTTCGCCAGCAACGGCACGGCAACGCCCGTCTACTCGCGTCCGTTCGGCAACTGGCCGTCCGACATTACCGAGGCCCTCAACGAGGGATACAGCAACTACAACGCCCTGCAGGTCCGTTACGAGCAGCGCATGGTGGGCGGCCTCACCCTGCTCAACAGCTTCACCTGGTCGCGCTCGCTCGACAACGCCAGCGCCTCGCTCGAGGGCAACACGCCGTCGCCGCAAGACGCAAACAATCTTGCCGCCGAGTACGCGCAGTCGGACTACAACACGCCAGTTATCAACGTGACCAGCCTGGTGTACGAGGTGCCTTACGGCCGCGGTCGCCGCTTCGGCAACAACGCCAACCGCTTCGTGGACACCCTGCTGGGTGGCTGGCAACTCACCGGCGTCAACACCGCGCAGGGCGGCACACCGTTCAATCTCACCTACACGCCCAACGGCGCCACCGCATCCTCACTCCAGATCACGGCGAACTACCGCGGCGTCAACCTATATCGTCCGAACCGCGTGCCGGGCCAGCCGCTCACGCTTGGCCGCAGCATTCGCCAGGCCAACACCGGCTACGTGCAATACGTGAACTACGCTGCGCTTCAGTTGCCAGCCACGCAAAACGCGCAGGGCTTTTACCAGGCGCCCTTCGGCAATCTGTCCCGCAATCCCGCCCGCACGCCCGCCTTTTACCAGACGGATCTGGACGTCAACAAGCGCTTTCCCATCACGGAAGGCGTGAAGCTTGAGTTCCGCTCAGAGCTGTACAACGTCTTGAACCACACCAACCTCTACCTGCCCTCCAGCGGCCTTTCCGGGACACTGCAAAGCTTCACGGGCGGTGCTCCCACCGCAAACACAGGGACACCAACCGGCGGCGGCATCGTCAGCAGCACGTTTACGCCGCGTGTCGTGCAGTTTGCACTGAAGGTGTTGTTCTAGCAGCAGCGCTTACACAACGAAGAGGGCGGCCCGTAGGCCGCCCCTTCTTCGCGTCCGAAATGCGTCGCCTGCCTATCGCTACAGCCACCGTCGCCATCGGAAGTACAGCAGCGGCCCCAGCGCCGACAGCACCATGAGCCCCAGCGCATACAGATAGCCGAAGTGCCAATGCAGCTCCGGCATGTGCTCAAAGTTCATGCCATAAATCGATCCAATCAGCGTTGGCGGCAGAAACACCACGGCCGCCACACTCAGCGCTTTCATGATGGCGTTCTGCTGAATCGAGATCAGGCCCAGATTGCTGTCCAGCAGGAACTGAATCTGCGTCTGCAGAAAGTTGTCGTGCTCCAGCAGCGACTTCACGTCGCTGGCGAGCGTCTTCAGGCGAACGCGCGCCGCGTGATCGTCATGGATCTCTGTCAGCAGAAAGGGAACTGATCGCCCAACGCTGTGCAGGCTTTCCCGCACGCGCGAGGCCAGGTCGCCGCTGCGCCCGATCGACTTCAACACGCCGCCCAGGTCTGCCGCTGCAATGGACTTCATGGCCGCCGCGTTCTGCGAAAAGATTTCGCGCGACACCGGGTCCAGCGAGTCGCCAATCTCTTCCAGGATGTCGGCATCGCGGTCCACGAGCGTCTCCAGGAAGCACAGCATCACTGAGATGCTGCTGTGGACCTCGGCACTCTCCTTCGACACGCGCAACAGGAACTCATGAAATGCCTTCGGCGTCCCATAGCGCACCGTGATCAGGACGCGGTCCGTGCGAACCAGGGTGATCGACGTCAGCCGCGGCTGTTCCTCCGGGTCGCGCAGCACCGCGCGGACGGTCACAAAGGTTGCGTGGCTTTCTCGGTACAGCGCACTGCTGCTCTCCACCTCGCGCATTTCGGCACGCGTGGGAATCTGCAGAGAGAGCTCCTGCTCCACGCGGTGTTCCTCGTCCGGAGAAGGATCGAACAGATCGATCCAAAGCGCTTCGTCACAGCGGGCGTCCGCATCCGCTTGCAGCTTGCCGTTCACCGGCACGTAGAACGTGATCATTCGGCTTCAGAATAAGCCGGATCCGGATGCTGCGTCCCCCCGAAGGGATCAGAGGTGTAGCATCAACGCAACGCGGTACGTCACAAACGCCGCCACATACGCCAGCACCGTCATGTAGCCGAACTGCGCAATCGGCCACTTCCAGCTATTTGTCTCACGCCGAACCACCGCCAGCGTTGCCGTGCACTGCATCGCCAGTGCAAAAAAGATCATCAGCGCCAGCGCTCCGGCCATGCCGATGTCGGCTCGCAGCAGATCGCCGGGATGCACGCTGTTGTACAGCGTCGACAGGGTCGACACCACACTCTCACGCGCAACAAACGCCGTCAGCAATGAGATGCCAACCGGCCGGTTGAACCCAAGCGGATGCAGCAACGGCTCGATCAACGACCCGATGCGCGCCAGGATACTCGACCCCACCTCGCTCGGCTGCCCATTGTGCAGCGGCAGGTGCGCAAGGAACCACACAATCAGGTTCAGCACCAGGATTACGGTGGCAACCTGCTTCAGAAACACCTTGCTGCGATCCACAATCGCCAGCGCGATCGTGCGCAGGCGCGGCATGCGGTAGTTCGGCAACTCGATCGCAAACGCTGAAGCCTGCCCGCGCATCACCGTAGACCGGAGCAACATCGCCGTAACCAGCGCCGCCAGCAGACCCGCCAGATACAGCCCCATCATCGTCGCAGCCTGCAGTCCGACGACGCCGCCCAGCGGTCCCGCGAACAGCGGGCGCGCCGGGATAAACGCCGCAATCAGCAGCGCATACACGGGCAGCCGCGCCGAGCACGTCATGAATGGAGCGATCAGGATTGTCGCAATGCGGTCGCGCTTCGACGGAATCGCCCGCGTCGCCATAATGGCTGGCACCGCGCAGGCGTACGCCGACAGCAGCGGCAGAAACGACCGGCCGTTCAGCCCCACGCGTCCCATGGTGCGGTCCGCAATTACGGCCGCGCGAGCCATGTAGCCGCTGTCCTCCAGCACCGTGATCACCAGGAACATGCAAAGAATTTGCGGCAGGAAGCCCAAGATCGATGCAATCCCGTTCCAGATGCCGTCCACCACGATGGCCCGCAGAATGGTATCCGGCAGGATCGTCCCAGCCCGGGTGCCCAGGTCGCCCAGCCAGTTCGTCAGCGCCTGCCCCGCCGGGTACGCCACGCGAAAGATCACCTGGAACGCGAACAGCAGAAAGATCAGGCAGAGGATCGGCCCGGCAACCGGGTGCAGCGCCCAGCGGTCCACCGCGCGCGTCAGCGTCGAGTGCTGCGGCCTGCGGTACGCACCCGCCGCCGTCAAGTCGCCGCAGTTCGGCGCGCACGGAGCGGCATTGCCACCGGCCTGTAGCACGGGTAAGACGTTTGCAGGGGAATGATCCTGCTTGAGCCATTGGTGAACGGCGTCCATGCCGGTACCACGGGCCGCGCTGATTAGCGTCGTTGGTGTGTGCAGTTCGCGTGCCACGGCCAGTGGATCGATGTAGCCCTTGCGCTGCTCCAACTCATCCGCCATGTTGATCAGCAGCATGGTCGGCAGCTTTCTTGCCAGGACTTCGCCGATCAACAGGCTGTACTTGTGAAACTGTGTGCCGTCGACGACCAGCAACACCGCATCCAGCCGTGGCAGGTGCGGCTGCTTGCCTTCCAAAATGGTGACAGCGATCTTCTGGTCTTCCGAGGAGGGAGTCAGCGTCCAAACGCCTGGCAGGTCGATGACGGTCTTGCTCGTCCCGCGCAACCGCCCGCTGCGGTGCTCCACCGTCACGCCGGAGTAGTTCGACACCTTCTGACGCAACCCGGTCAGCCTGTTGAACAGGGTCGACTTGCCAACGTTCGGTGGCCCGATTAGGCCAATGGTCTGGAACTCCATGGCTACTCGGACCTGCGAATCTTCACGCTTTGCGCCGTGCTCTCGCGCAGAGCAACGTCGGACCCGTCCACGCGCACAATCAGCATGGTCTTCCGGCTCAGGTGGCGAACAATCTCCACCTCGGCGCCCGGCACAACGCCCAGCCCGCACAACTGGCAGTGCGCATCGCTCACCGCCACGCCGGTGACAACCGCTCTTTCTCCCGTGCTCAACTCTGCCAGATGCAACGGTAACTCCGGGGCAAGCAAGTTTGAGAAATGCCCCGTTCACCATCATACCAAGATTGCGGACCAGCTTGGTCTGACATCGCGAGCCGAGTCGGGCGACGCGCGACAGCGTATAACGTTCTTACCGCAACCAACTTGCACCTTGGGAGACCCGATGCGTCGTCTTGCTGTCCTTGCCGTGGCTGCCGTTCTGATTCAGCCGCTTTTGTCGCTCACCGCACAGCAGGCACAGGCCGCCAACGGCACGCCAGACACCAGCAAGCCGCTCCAGGGTTTCACCGCAGCGGACTCCGCCACGGAACGCCAGTGGGAAGCGAAGTTTCAGGCGCTGCCCGACGCAAAGAAGATCAGCGACAACCTGCACCTGCTGGCCGCGCACCCGCACAACGTTGGTTCCGCCGCCCAGCGTGCCAACGCCGAATGGCTCCTGAAGCAGTACCAGTCCTGGGGATGGGACGCCAAAATCGAGCAGTTTGACGTGCTCTACCCCACGCCGAAGACGCGCGTCCTGGAACTCACCGGGCCCAAGCCGTACAAGGCGCGGCTCAGCGAACCCGAAGTCGCCGAAGATCCGTACACCCACGACAAGAGCCCGGCCATGCCGCCGTACAACATCTACGCCGCCGACGGCGACGTGACCGCTCCGCTCATCTACGTCAACTATGGCAACAAGGCCGACTATGAAGAACTGGACCGCTATGGCGTCAGCGTCAAGGGCGCGATCGTCATTGCTCGCTACGGCGGTGGCTGGCGCGGCCTGAAGCCGAAGCTGGCGGCCATGCACGGCGCGGTTGGCTGCATCATCTACAGCGACCCGGCCGACGACGGCTTCGGCACCGGTGACGTCATCCCCTCCGGTCCCATGCGGCCGGAGTGGGGAGTGCAGCGCGGTTCGGTTGCCGACACCACGCTCTACGCGGGCGATCCGCTGACCCCCGGCGTAGCGTCCGTCCCAGGTGCAAAGCGCCTGGCGATCGCGGACAGCAAGGTCATCATGCCGATCCCGACCATTCCGGTCAGTTGGGGTGATGCGCAGCCTCTGCTCGCCTCACTGCAGGGCCGCACAGTGCCCGCCGGCTGGCGCGGAGCGTTACCGCTTACGTACAAGTTCGGCCCCAGCGCTTCCAAGGTTCACCTGAAAATCGAATCCGACTGGGGCACCAAGCCGGTGCTCGACGTGGTCGCCACCCTGAAGGGCTCCGAAGAGCCTGAGACGTGGATTGTTCGCGGCAACCACTATGACGGCTGGGTCAACGGTGCCGACGACCCGATCAGCGGGCAGTCCGCCATGATCGAAGAAGCACGCGCCTTGGGCGAGCTGCACAAGCAGGGATGGCAGCCCAAGCGGACGCTGGTTTATGCGTCGTGGGACGGGGAAGAGCCGGGACTACTGGGCTCGACCGAGTGGGCGGAGGCGCATGCGGACGAGCTGACCAAGCACGGCGCTATTTACATCAACTCCGACGAGAACGGCCGGGGCTTCTTTGGCGCGCAGGGATCGCAGAGTTACGAACTGCTGGTCAACGACGTGGTTCGCGAGATGACCGATCCCGAAAGCCACACCTCCGTTTTTGCCCGGCAGAAGGCAGCACAGCAGGCCGGTCGCGGCCGGGGCGGTGCTCGTCCCGATGCGGGTGAGGCGCGCGCGACCGTCGCGCTCGGACCGGCGGGCAGCGGCTCGGATTACGCCGGGTTTGTCGATCACCTGGGCGTCGCGTCGATCAACATCGGCTTTGGCGGCGAAGACCACAGCGGCACCTACCACTCCGCGTACGACACGCCGTGGCACTGGGACCAGTTCGCCGACAAAGACCAGGTCTACGGCAAGCTGTTTGCACAGACGGCAGGCACCATGGTCATGCGCGTGGCCGATGCAGACGTGATGCCGCTCAGCTTTCATGAACTCGCGCTGACTGTTCGCGATTACAGCGAAAATCTCAAGTCTGAGGTGAAGGATCTGCGTCAGGCGGCCGAGCGCCGCAACCGCGCCTTGCAGGCCGGTGCGTACAAGCTTGCAGACGATCCCAAGAACCCGCTTCTGCCGCCTCCAGCCTTGCCGGTGCCGCCCCAGATGGACTTCAGCACCCTGGATGCGGCGGTCAGTAGACTCGACGCGGCGGCGACGAAGTATGGCAGCGTTAGCGCTAACGCTGCTGCCCTGTCGTCAGCCCAGCGTTTAACCCTGAACAACGATCTGGCAGTCGCGGAGCGCAAGCTGCTGAGCGACGCCGGTCTGCCAGGCCGTCCCTGGGTGAAGCATTTGCTGTATGCGCCGGGCACCTACACCGGCTACGGCGCCAGCACCTTGCCAGGCGTTCGCGAAGCGGTCGAAGATGGGCGCTACGATGAGGCGCAGCAGCAGCTTGGCGTTCTGGTGCAGGCACTGACGAACGAGGCTGCTTATATTGAGAAACTCGCCGGCGAAGCTGGCGGGCAGTAGACGAACGATACCGCTTTCGTAAGGAGACAGCTATGACAGGTCGTCGCGAGTTCTTGAAGATGTCAGGTTTGGCGGCAGGCGCTCTGGCGCTCTCGCCTTCCATTCGGGCGTGGGCCGCTGAGGCTTCGCAAGCCGTTGCAACGCACGCAATCGGGGTTTTGCCGCCGCTCGGCTATGCACCGGACTCGCTGGAGCCGTTCATCGATGCGCAGACCATGTCGATTCACCACGACAAGCACCACAAGGCCTACGTGGACAACCTGGTGAAGGCGATCGGGGACGATCCGAAGCTGTCGGCCATGCCCGTTGAAGCTCTAGTGGCAAACCTGCAAGTGGTACCGGAGGATAAGCGGACCGCCGTACGCAACCAGGGCGGTGGACATGCGAACCATTCGCTGTTCTGGCCATCGCTGGCGAAGAACAACGGTGCGCTGCCGAAGGGTGATCTGGCCGCGGCCATCGACAAGAGCTTCGGTAGCTTTGCGGGATTTCAGACGGCCTTCACCAAGGCCGCTCTCGCCCAGTTCGGTAGTGGGTGGGCTTTTTTGGCGATGAAACGCGGTGGTGAGGTCGGCGTTGCACAGATGGCCAACCAGGACTCTCCGCTCGGCCTCGGCATGTTTCCGATCATGGGGATCGACGTGTGGGAGCACGCCTATTACCTGAAGTACCAGAACCGCCGGCCGGAGTACGTGCAGGCGTTCTACAACGTCATCAACTGGGACTTTGCTCAGGAGCGGTACGCCGCGCTAAAGAAGGTTTAGTGTCAAAGCGCTTCGCGGCGCTCCATCTGCAAAGAAAACGCCGGCGCGAGGCCGGCGTTTTCGTGCAGCGGAGGAGGGACTAGGCGGTGCGGCCCACTTCGCGGAGACGGGCAGCCTTGCCACGCAGACCGCGCAGGTAGAAAAGCTTGGCGCGGCGTACTTCGTACGAGCGAACCTTCTCGACCTTGTCGACGACCTTGGAGTTGAACGGGAAAATGCGCTCGACGCCTTGGCCGAAGCTCATTTTGCGGACGGTGAAGCTACCCTGCGGTCCGTTCTTGCGGGCGATGCACATGCCCTCAAACGCCTGCAGACGCTCCTTGTCGCCTTCCTTGATCTTCACCTGCACGCGGACAGTGTCGCCGGGGGCGAACTCGGGCAGATCGGTGCGCTGGAGCTTGTCTGCCAGCTTTTGCATGATGGGGTGAATCGACATGACGCAGTTTTCCTTACTTAGAGTCGTTGTTCAGTATAGCGGAAAAGGGCCGAGGAGTGAAGGAAATTGGGGCTTCCCGCATTGCACCGGGCCGTGAAGCAGGTCAATCGGTCCGGTGAGGGGTTGCGGACGGAGCAGCTGCCCTGAGTTTCCCCAGGATCTTGCGGTCTTCGCGAGTGAGATCTTCCTCGCGGAGCAGGTCGGGGCGATTCTGCAAGGTGGTTTCCAGGGCGCGTTCTCGCCTCCAGCGGCGGATTTCCGTGTGATTGCCGCCTGCGAGAACATCCGGGATCGCCCAGCCGCGGAACTCGGCCGGGCGGGTGTAATGCGGGTAATCCAGCAGGCCGGCGGCGGGGCTGACGGCGAGCGGTGTGTCCGCGTCGGCGGCGGCGCCGTCCGCTGAAAGGCCGAAGCTTTCGTAGTGGGATGAATCCGCATTGCCGAGAACGCCGGGAAGCAGGCGGACGGTCGCGTCCACCACTGCCGCGGCTGCGAGTTCGCCACCGGAGAGCACGTAGTCCCCAATGGAAAGTTGCCGGTCGCAGAGGTGGTCGATGACGCGCTGGTCCACTCCCTCATAGCGCCCGCACAGCAGAACGACGCGCTCCGTTAGCGCTAACGTGCGGGCGACTGCCTGGGTAAACGGCCGTCCCTGCGGCGTGAGCATGATGACGGTCTCGCGCTTGGTGTCGCGGTTGGGCTTCGGCGTGATCCCGAGCGCGTCGGCGGCGGCAAAGATTGGTTCGGGCTTGAGCACCATGCCCTCGCCGCCACCGAAAGGGCGATCGTCCACGGTACGGTGGCGATCGGTGGTGAAGTCGCGGAGATCGGTGGTGTGGACCGTCGCGATACCCGTCTGAAGGGCGCGGGCGACAACGCCGTAGCAGAGGACGCTCGAGAAGAACTCTGGAAAGATGGTCAGGATGTCGAAACGGAGGGCGGTGCGCGAGCGGTTTGCGGCCTCGTCAGCCATTGGCTTCGACCAGGCCGCCGGGAAGCGCCATCTCGATCCGTCGATTTGCCAGGTCGGGGTTGCGTAGGAACTCCAACGCCAGCGGAATGAGAATCTCGTCGCCGTTCGGCTTTTCTACGACCAGAACGGGGGTGGCATTTTCGAGCTTTCTGCCGTTGCGGTCGGTTGCGAAGTGGACGTCGGTGATGGTGCCCAGGTCGTCAGGGCCGTCCCCGCCTGCCACATTGACCAGGGTGCAACCCTGGAGATCGCTGATGTAGAACTCGTCTGGCCCGAGGGCGACGCGCTGGCTGGTCGGAACGACGATTTCGGCGCCCGCAAGGGCTTCCGCAGCTTCGATGCTGTCGACACCGGCGAACTTCAGAACGACCCGGCCGGCGGAGTTACCCGTCGGCAACCAATGATTCTCAAGCTGAACGGGGGTGGGCTCGGCGGTGCCGCGGCGCAGGAAGAGCTCCCGGCGGTCGGCAAACCGGTCCGGGAAGTCGGTGTGGAGATCGCACAGGATCTCGCCGCGGCGACCCTGTGGGCGAACGGCCTGGGCAAGCAGGGTCCAATCGGTTTGGGACGGCGTTGTCACGAGATCAGGATTGCAGAGAAGTTGAGCTGCGGCAAAGTGCAGGAAATCTGCTGCCCGGCTGGAACGCATCCATCACGTTCTTCGAAGTCAGGTCCAGCTCTGCCGACTCGAGGTGTGCCGCGGCAGCGGTTAGTCTTCCGCTGCCTCGTCGCTGCCTTCCTCGTCATCCTCGAAGTCGTCTGCTTCGTCGTCTTCCAGCACGTCGAGCTGCATGCGGTGATTCGCCTTGCTGCCGATGGCACTGAGGATGGTGCGCAGGGAGCGCGCGGTACGGCCCTGTTTGCCGATGACTTTGCCCAGGTCGTCAGGTGCGACGTAGAGGCGGAAGGTGGTGCCGGCGTCGTTGGTGTCGGTGTCGACGTGAAGGGAATCGGGGTCGTCCACGAGCTTTTCGACCATGGCGAGCAGCAGCTCAGACATCCGGTCGGGCAAGGTCTCGGGTGTGTTCTGGGAAGAAGGTACCGTCATGCAAACCTTTAGGTGGATACAGATTGGCGCATCGCTGCGTTGGCGGTTGCGCGCTCCCTTCCTAAGATAGGGCAAGAGAACCGGAGAGGCGGCACGACATTGCAGAAAAAGGTACACCCTGCGCGGCAGAGTGGAGGCCGGCAGGGTGTACGGTGACTCAATTCCCGGAATGGGAATGCGGCGGAGCGGCGAAGGAGCTAGACTGCGACCGGTTCCTGGGCGGGTGCCGGGTTCTTCGCGATCAGCTTGGCCACGATCTCAGAGGGCTGAGCGCCGACGGACTTCCAGTAGTCGATGCGATCGCGCTTCAGGTTGACGGTCGCGGGCTCGGTGCGGGGATTGTAGGTGCCGACCACTTCGATGGAACGTCCGTTGCGGGCGCGGTCCTTTTCGATGACAACGACGCGGTAGTACGGCTGCTTACGGGCGCCTACGCGCGCCAGACGAATCATGACCACAGAAAATACCCTCTCAAACGTTCCGAACTTTGTGGGGAGTGGCGAATCCGGCTCACTGGGAGCCGGGCCACGCGGTGCGCGGCGGGCACACTGATTCCAACCCTATGAGTATCGCCGATTTTGCGCTGTTTGGGAAGTGTAACGTGACTGCCGTGTGATTTTAGCCTGGGGCAGCGACCAGTTCGGAACGAGCGACTGACGTCTTTTCGGCGACTTCAGGGCCGCGGCGGAAAGAGGAACTGGAGCACCTGGCCGAATCGCGCGGCCCAGGCTGCCTCGTTGTGGAAGGCGCCTGCAACCCGCTCGTAGTGCAGGTCGGCGTCCGGGCTGACGGGCGGCCTGGGGCGCTCAAACACGCTGGCGGCGCGGCGCAGACCGCTGGGCAGAGGCGGCGTGGAGCGAGCGTCCAGGTGCCAGCCTTTCCGCTGCAAGAGATGACAGAGAAGATCGGTGTCGCGAACGTGGATTTGGCCTTCGGCTGTGCCCATGTCGAGCCAGATGCGAAGCGGCAGGTGACCTGGGAGGGAGCGGACATCGTCCAGAATGGTGCGGCCGTCCCACCAGACGGAAGGCGACAAGACGCCCAGCTTTCCGAACACCTCCGGCTCTCGCAGGCCGATGGCAAGGGAGATGAGGCCGCCGAGAGACGATCCGGCAAGGCCCGTGTTGGATGGCCCGGGCAAAAGGCGAAGGTCGCGGCGCAGGGCGGGAAGAAGTTCTTCCGTCAGCAGACGGGCGTAGCGCGGGCCCTTGCCGCCGCCCAGGCGAGTGTCGGGCGTGGGGGTGTACTCGGCCATGCGATGGGAGCCGGTGTTGGCGATGCCGACCAGGACGGTCGGTTCCGCCAGCCCGCGCGCGAAGACGTCGTCGGCCGTGTCGCCGCACTGCCAGGTCTGGCCCTTGATGTAGGAGAGCTCGCCGTCAAAGAGGTTCTGCCCGTCGTGCAGCAGCAGGATCGGAAACTGGCGCTCGGGTTGTTGCAGGTACGCCTCGGGGAGCCAGAGGAAGAGATCGCGCGGCGCGGGAAGGACGTCGGAAATCCAGTTCTGCAGGCGGAAGTAGCGCTGCTCAGGCTGTCGCGGAAAGGCCAGACTGGCCGTCGTGAGGGCGGGCGCCGGGGCGGTGTTACCGCGTTGGAGCAGGCTTTCC
This sequence comes from Terriglobus aquaticus, assembly GCF_025685415.1. Taxonomy (NCBI): domain Bacteria; kingdom Pseudomonadati; phylum Acidobacteriota; class Terriglobia; order Terriglobales; family Acidobacteriaceae; genus Terriglobus; species Terriglobus aquaticus. Next base: position 1,641,485 of record NZ_JAGSYB010000001.1, on the reverse strand, counting down.
ATGCTTGATACAGTCTCAGCAGGGTAGCAGGCCGGGCGGGACGAAGTTGGCCGGGGAACACCCGAGGGCAGGAGCGCGCGGATGCAGCGGGAGTACTTTGTCGACCATAGCGCGGCGCTCGGACGGTCCATGGAACGGCTCGTCTTTTCCGCGGATGGGGGACACGCAGGGCTCCCGGTGATTGTGTTTCCGAGCTCGATGGGGCGGTTTTTCGAGTTTGAGCACTTCGGCATGGTGGAGGCGGTTCGCGACAAAGTCGAGCGCGGCCAGATCCAGTTGTGGTGCGTGGATTCGGTGGACAGCGAGAGCTGGTACGCACGGGACGTGCCGGGGCGATGGCGAATCGCGCGGCACCTGCAGTACGAGCGATACATCGTGGATCAGTTGATCCCGCACATTCGGTGGCGCACGTGGCGGGAAAGCGTTGCGGTGCTGGGGTGTTCGTTTGGCGGATTTCACGCCATGAGCATGGCGCTGAAGCATCCGGACGTGATCACGGCCGCGCTGAGCATGAGCGGCGCCTTCGATATTGTGGCCGGCATGTTGCGCGGCTACTACGACGACGACGCGTACTTCACGCTGCCGACCCATTTCTTGCCGAACCTGGGCGAGAGCTGGCGGTTGGATCGAATGCGTCGGAATACGTATGTCCTGGCGACGGGCCACCATGACCAGTGCTGGGACGACAACGAGCGGCTGGGGCGGATTATGCGGGAGAAGGGCATTCCGGTGCGGCTGGACGTGTGGGGCGACGGCACGGGGCACGACTGGCCGTGGTGGAAGCGGATGGCGCAGGAGTATCTGTAACGAACGGACGAACGGCTCAGAGAGGCCGGGCATCTCAGACCAGTAAGGAGCATGGCACGTGAAGAAGATCGGCATTCTGTTTGGGCAGGAGAACACGTTTCCACAGGCGTTCGTGGACCGGGTGAACGCGATGGGGCTGCCGGATATCCAGGCTGAGTTTGTACAGATCGGGCCGGTCAAGGAAGCGGTGCCCAGTGGCTACTCGGTAATCGTGGATCGCATTTCGCACGATGTGCCGTTCTACCGCGCCTACCTGAAGAATGCCGTGCTGACGGGAACGGACGTCATCAACAACCCGTTCTGGTGGTCGGCGGATGACAAGTTTTTCAATTACGCTCTGGCCGCAAAGCTGGGCGTCGCAGTGCCGCGCACGGCGATTGTGCCGCACTTCCAGATGCCGCCCGATACGAACGATGTGAGCTTTCGCAACCAGCAGTATCCGTATGACTGGCAGAGCGTATTCGAGTACGTGGGCTTTCCCGCGTTCTTGAAGCCGCACGATGGAGGCGGCTGGCGAGACGTCTTTCACGTTCACTCGCCGGAGGAGTTCTTCGACGCCTACCACCAGACCCGCGACCTGTGCATGACGCTGCAGGCGGCGGTTAAGTTCCGCGAGTATTTCCGGTGCTACGTGGTGGGTCAGCGCGAGGTTCGCATCATGCCGTACGATCCGTCGCGGCCGCACCATGAGCGGTACGTGAAGAATCCGCCGACCTATCCTCAAGAACTGTTGGAGCGGGTGGAGCGCGATGCGCTGACGCTGTGCCGCGCGCTTGGCTATGACCTGAACACGGTTGAGTTCGCCGTGGAAGACGGCGTGCCATACGCGATCGACTTTATGAATCCGGCGCCCGATGCGGACCTGCACTCGGTGGGCGAAGAGAACTTCGAGTGGATTGTGGACGCCGTGGCGCGTCTGGCGGTGGAACGCGCCCAGGCTAACGACGGCCAGGGGCCGGAGCTGCGCTGGGCTTCGCTGCTGGGTCACCAGGCCGAGCTTGCGGGTGCGGCGAAGAAGGCCGCAAAGAAGGGACCTCCACCGCCGAAGAAAGCACCGGCAAAGAAGGAAGCCGGGTTGGGCGCGGGTGGGCCCGCCAAGAAGGCTCCAGCGAAGAAGACGGCGGCAAAGAAGCAGGCAGCGAACGCGAGCCGTGACGAAGACGTTGCGCGCTAGCCGGATGCGTGGCTACACGCCGTGGGCAATGGCGACTGTGTTTGCCTTGGGCGGCTCACAGGTGTGGGCGCAGTTGCAGGGGCCGCCGGCCGGGGTGCCGGTGCCTCCTGCGCCGATCGCCGCGGAACAGCCGAAGCCCGAGCCGGAGGCCGCGGTGCCTGCGGGCGATCTTCACTTCCGGGTTCGGTTGCTGGATGGGCGTAGCAGTCTGCCCATCCGCAACGGGCGTGTGCGCGTGTGGTACGACGAGCGGAACTCGGCTGGCTACCTGTTGACGACAGATCAGCAGGGAGAGGCGCTGTTGCCGGCCCCGAGTGCTGCGCCCGTGCGGGTGCTGGCTGTGCCGGATGGTCTGTTCGACTGCCGCAAGCTTTCGGACCGCGAGGCGATGCCGGGGTACAACCTGCAGCAGATCGCGAACAAGGGAGTGGTGACGGAGAACCACTGCGAGAGTGGATCGCGTGCCGCGTCTCACGCCGGCGAGCTGACGCTGTTTGCGCGGCCGCCTCGGTGGTACGAGAAGCTGAACCAGGGCTCGGCGCAGTAACCGGGCCCGCTCGTATGCGGCTGGCGTAACAACCGATTCACAATGCGATAGCATCTGCATCACCACGGCGGCATCGGCTGTGGCCGGAGGTGCAGATTGCGTCCATCGTTCACGCTCGGGATCGAAGAGGAGTACCAGACGATTGATCCGGAGACGCGCGACCTGCGGTCGCACGTGTCGACGGAGATGCTGGCGCACGGCAAGATCCGGCTGGAAGAGCGCGTCAAAGCGGAGCTGCACCAGTCCGTGATCGAGGTCGGCACGCGGGTCTGCCGGAACATCCAGGAGGCGCAGGAAGACCTCTTCGATCTGCGCCGCAACATGATCCATCTGGCAGAAGAGAATGGCCTGACGCTGGTCGCCGGGGCGACGCATCCATTTGCGGACTGGCGTTCGCAGGAGATTTACCCCGATCCGCGATACGCGCAGGTGGTGGAAGATTTGCAGTTGGTGGCGCGGTCAAACCTGATCTTCGGCCTGCATGTGCACGTGGGAATCGAGGACCGCGAGGCAGCAATTCGGATTATGAATTCGCTGCGGTACTTCCTGCCGCACATCCTGGCGCTGAGCACGAACTCACCCTTCTGGCTGGGCATGGAGACGGGTTACAAGAGCTATCGCGCCAAAGTGTTTGAGAACTTTCCGCGGACGAACCTGCCCGACAGCTTCGCCAGCTACTCGGAGTTTGAGAACTACGTAAATCTGCTGATCAAGACGAACTCAATCGATAACGCGAAGAAGCTGTGGTGGGACGTGCGTCCGCACCCGTTCTTCAATACGGTCGAGGTCCGCGTTTGCGATATCCCGATGCGGGCGATGGAGTCGGTTGCGATTGCGGCGCTGATCCAGGCGACCGCGATGAAGCTGCACTGCCTGCATGCGAACAACGTGGATTTCCGGCAGTACTCGCGGGCGCTGCTGATGGAGAACAAGTTTCGCGCGGTGCGGTATGGCCTGGATGGCAAGCTGATCGACTTCGGCAAGGAGTGCGAGGTGCCGGAGCGCGACCTGATCGCGGAGTATCTGCACTTTGTGGACGACGTGGTCGATGACCTGGGCAGCCGCGAGCAGATCGGGTATATCCGGACGATGCTGGAGCAGGGGAGCGGTGCCGACCGGCAGTTGGCAGTGTATCGCGAGACCGGCGACCTGAAAGCCGTGGTGGACTACATGGCGCGCGAGACGCGGACGGATCTTTAGGCGAGCGCAGATGCCTGTGCAACAGGAGCAGTGATGAGCGAAGCAGACGGGACGCCTCGGCTGGCGGTGTACGGCAGCCTGGCGCCTGGCAAGGAAAATCACGGACAAGTGGCGGACCTGCGTGGGCAATGGCTGGAAGGCACTGTGCGAGGCAGGCTGATCGAGCAGGGGTGGGGTGCGTCGATGGGCTTTCCGGCGCTGGTACTGGACGGCGAAGGCGAAGTCGTTCCGGTGATGGTGCTCGAGTCAGACGATCTGGCGGGCGCGTGGGAACGGCTGGATGAGTTCGAGGGTGCCGAGTACGACCGGGTGCTCACCGAAGTGAGGACGGCGAAGGCGATGGTGTCCGCTTACATCTACGCAGCGAAAGACGCCGCCTAGGGTAGGCGTCCCGATGATTCAGACCGTCGGCAGCCACGCTGGAGTGTAGATTCCGGAAGACGATTCACAGAATTTGCGATGAGCTCGCGCACAACGCCGCGTTTCACGGTATTTTGAAACAAATCATCTTGCACAGACGTAGCACAGGTGATCCATCCTTCCAAGCTGAACCCAACCGCAAACGCACTTCCGCGTCGTTTTGCCGGCGTGTATCCGATTCTGTCACCCCGCAGTCCACCCTGAGGAGAGGCACCATGGATTTCCAGAAGTTCTGTAGCAGCACTTCATTTTCCCGTCGCAATTTTCTTCGTTCGGCCGGCATCGCGTCCGCAGCAATGAGTGTTCCCGCGTTTGCCCAGCAGGCTGCGCAGCCCACGCCGGCCGGACAGGCCGCGGCGGCAGGCGGCTATGGCCGCCGTGGCGGAGACATGGGCGAGTTCCGTCCCTTGCCGCCGGACACCGTCATCATTTCGTCCAACGAAAACCCGCTGGGACCCGCGGGAAGCGCGCTTGCGGCCATGATGCCGGCGGCGAAGAAGGGCGGCCGGTACGACAAGGAATACATGCCGGCGACGATCCAGACGATCAGCGAGCAGTTTGGCCTGCCGTATGGCCCAGGCAAGACGCCGTTTGTGCGGCTGTATCCCGGTTCCGGCGGACCGCTGGACATGGCGCTGATGTCGAACATCAGCCCGGACAAGCCGCTGGTGTGCGGCGACCCGACCTATGAGCAGGGGCCGCGTGCGGCAGCCACCATGAAGACCAAGGCGATCATGGTGCCGCTGGACAAGACGACCTGGAAGTACGACGTGAAGGCAATGTTGGCGGCCCACCCCAGCCCGGGCGCGTACTACATCGTGAATCCGAACAATCCGACGGGCACGATCACGCCGCGCGAAGACATCCTCTGGCTCATCCAGAACAAGCCGGCCGGTTCCGTGGTGATTGTGGACGAGGCATACTTCCACTTCTCGAATCAGGAGTCGGTGATCGACCAGGTTGCCGCAGGGAAGGACGTTATCGTCCTGCGCACGTTCTCGAAGATCTACGGCATGGCAGGCGTTCGCGCCGGCTTCGCGTTTGGTCGGCCGGACTTGCTGGCGAAGTTTGAGACCGTGACGGCGAGCGACCGGCAGCTCGGTTCGATCTCGCTGATCGCGGCGGCCATGGCGCACGCATCGCTCACCGACAAGGACCTGGTGCCGCTGCGGCGCAAGATCAACCGCGACACCCTGGATGACACGCTGAGCTTCCTGGAGAAGCACAACTATAAGTACATCCCGGGATCGCAGGCGAACATGTTCATGGTGGATGTAAACCGGCCGGGGCGCGAGGTTCAGGCTGCCATGCTGCAGGAGAAGGTGGCGATCGGCCGCGTGTGGCCTGCGCTGCCGACGTATGTGCGCGTGACGGTGGGAACGCCGGTCGAAATGAAGGCATTCCAAACGGCGTTTCTGAAGGTGATGAACGGGCCGTCGCAGCCGACGGCGGCGCACCTGGAGATGCTGAACCACATTCCGCACGAAATCTACCGGGCGTAAGGCCAGTCCTCAACCGCACTTCCCAGAGCGCCCCTGGATTCAGGGGCGTCTCTGCGTGCGGATGGGAAAGTTCGGGGCGGAGGTCAGACCCAGCCGGACCTGGCCCAGACCGCAGCCCCGGGGCAAATTGCGGCAGAGAAAGTCTTCCGACGCCTTCATGCATCTGAAACACTAAGGACAATGGCGACTGCATTAGCTACTACCCGACTTACCGCCGTTCCGTACTCACCGACGTTCCAGGCGGGTGCGCGTAACGCCGTGAACACGTGTCTGCGGATCCAGAATGAAGAAAAGGTGACGCTGATCACCGACGAGAAGACCATGGAGATCGCCGCGGCGATCGCGGTGGAGCTGGACCGCATTGGATGCCTCTGGAACGGTTTCGTTCTGGAAGAACTGGCGCCCCGGCCGCTGACGGACATGCCGCGCGCTGTGCTGGACGACATGGAGTCGTCGCAGGTGAGCATCTTTGCGGTGGAAGTGCAGCCGAATGAGCTACGTAGCCGCATGCAGATGACGGACGTCGTGAATCGCAGGCACATGCGCCACGCCCACATGGTCAACATCACGCCGGAGATCATGGTGCAGGGCATGCGCGCCGATTTCGCCGAGGTGGACCGGCTGAGCCAGGCGGTGCTGGACAAGGTGCGCCAGTCCACCTATGTGCGTGCGACGACGCCGGCGGGCACGGACATCCACGTGACGCTGAATCCGGAGTACAAGTGGTTTAAAACGAGCGGCATCATCTCCACGGAGAAGTGGGGCAACCTGCCGGGCGGCGAGTGCTTCACCGCTCCCGATGAAGTGAACGGGGTTTTCGTGGTAGATGGCGTGGTCGGCGACTTCCTGTGCGCGCGCTACGGCATCCTGCGGAAGCAGCCGCTGTCCATCGCGATCGAGGGGAACCGCATCAAGCGGATCTCCTGCTCGAACAAGCAATTGGAGAAGGATTTCTGGGCGTACACGCACACGGACGCGAACTCGGACCGGGTGGGCGAGTTTGCGATCGGAACGAACATTGGCGTGGAGCGGGTGATCGGAAACATTCTGCAGGATGAGAAGTTTCCGGGAATTCACATCGCCTTTGGTGACCCGTACGGAGCGCACACGGGCGCACCGTGGAAGTCTTCCACGCACATCGACGTGGTCGGCCTCGGGTTCAACATCTGGGTCGGCAATGCCAGCGGGGAAGAGCAGATCATGAGCGAAGGCGACTTTCTGCTGGACTACTGATCGTTGAACGCGTATGCGCTGGAAATGAGAAAGGCCGCGAACTTCGCGGCCTTTCCTATCCCGAAGTGGTTTGTTAGCGCTTGACGGTGATGCTGTTGCGGGTGGTGAAGGCGACGGCTGACTCGGCCGGGATGACAACGTCGCGGCTGCCGGTCATGGCACCTGCTGCCGTACCCGCGCCTGCTCCCGCCAGGCCGCCGATGAGGGCGCCCTTGCCGCCGCCAGCCAGGCCGCCGATGAGCGCGCCGACGCCGCCGCCACCACCGATGAAGCCGGCGGTGCGCTTGCCGCGACCCTTTGCCCGAACGGAGTATTCGCTCGTCTCGACGCGGTACCCGCCGATGGAGGTGAGGGCGATACCGAGGTATCCTGCGCCCTTGAAGCGGCCGCGGCCCTTTGCCGAGACGATTTCGCCGCGCACTTCCGTGCCGCGCCGGAAGACTTCAGCACCGTGGACGACCACCGGGCGGCTGAGCGAACCGGTAAAGGGTGTGCCCACATCGTCATGTTCGCCCGACAAGCTCTGGTTGGTGACCACGGTGACGCGGGTGCCAGCGGGAACGGTGATTGCGGCCGGAGCTACCGGTGCGGCAGGTGCGGCAACTACAGGAGTGGCGGCGCGGGCTACCGGTGCGTTGGCCGGCGGAGCGGCGACAGTGCCAGGGGCAACGTTTGCGTCGGACGCGGTAGTCGCCGGGGCAACAGGCTGAGGGCTGGTGCCCGGCGTTCCGGCCGGGGGAGGAACGGCGTTGGTGGTTCCGGTGGGTGCGCTGGCGGCGGTCGGCTGACTGCCGGAGGGCGTTGTGCCGGGCGCAGGCGCGTCGGATTTCTTGCAAGCTGTCGCGAGCAGAGCGGTGGATAAAGCGGCGATCGCTAATGTGGAGCGTTTCAACTGCATCGCGTCCCCTTGTGTGTGCGCCTGGGATTGATGCCAGTCGGCATGAGGGCGCATCTGACCGAGTAGGATGCGTCGAAAAGCGAGCGAGGTGCGCCTTACACTGCTGGTATGAGTTCTTCACCAAGCACGTCTTTGAATGGCGGCGGACGCGAATGGCCGCACCACATGCTGCAGGAGATCTACGAGCAGCCGGAGTCGCTGGACCGCACCATCGCAATGTACAGCGCGGAGGGCCGGCTGCGGCCGGAGTTCGTGGAGCGCGTACGCCCGCTGGTGTCCGCGCCAGACATGATCGTGGTGGCGAGCGGATCGAGTCGTCACGCGGGGCTGACGGGCGAGATCGCGATCGAAGACCTGGCCGGCTTGCCGGTAGACGTGGAATATGCCAGCGAGTACGCACTGCGTCCGGCGACGGCTCGCAAGCAGGCGGCGGTGCTGGCGATCTCGCAGTCTGGCGAGACCGCTGACACGTTGGGCGCCCTGCGCGCGGCGAACGAGCGCGGCCACCGGACGATGGCGATCACCAACGTGGAAGGATCGTCGATGGCGCGAGAGGCGGGGGTGAGCCTGCCGACGCCGGCCGGCCGAGAAGTAGCCATTCCGGCAACCAAGAGCTTCACGGCGCAGTTGACGGTGCTGCACCTGCTAGCGCTGGCTGCGGCCGAGGTGCGGGGATCGATGCAGGAGGCGGAGATTGCGACGCGGCTGCAGCGGCTGGCTGCGTTGCCGAGGAGTATCGCGGCGCAGTTGCCGGACTGGGAGCGCGCGGTGGAGGCGGTCGCGCCGTTCTATAGCCGGGCGAAGACGCTGCTCTTTCTGGGTCGCGGCATTCACTACCCTATGGCGCGTGAGGGTGCGCTGAAGCTGAAGGAGTCGAGCTACCTGCACGCGGAGGGCTACCCGACTGGCGAGCTGCGGCACGGGCCGAACGCGCTGGTCTCGCCCGAGGTGCCGCTGGTGGTGATCGCCACGCGCGATACTGCCGACGCCGATTCGGTGCGGCGCTACGAGAGCACGCTGCAGTTGCTGGAAGGCATGAAGAAGCAGGGAGCGACCGTGCTCTCGATTGCCAATCGCGGCGACGCGGCTGTTTCCGATCTGAGCACGCACACGCTGTTCGTGGACGAGCAGCCAGAGCATCTGTTGCCGATCGAAGAGGTAATCCCGCTGCAGATGCTGGCGTACTTTGTGGCCGTCCGGAATGGTGTGGATGTGGATCGGCCGCGCAACCTGAGTAAGGCCGTGCTGGTGGAGTAGCAGCGGTGGGATTAGGGCTTAGGTACGGATTACGGAGGTCGGAGAAACTTTCCGCTGTGGGGAGAGGCGTTCGAGGCGTTCAACTGGCACGTGTCTGCGCAACCGTATGATCTTGGACCGAACGCTTCGACTTTCAGGTAGTGAACAGCATGGTGAATGGGCCGCGGCAGCTGCAGGTGACGGCACGCATTCAGTTCTAACCGCTGCCGCGACCGAGCCGGCACATCGCGGAGAGATCAATCTTCGCGGGCGGCGGCTTCGAGCGTTGCGATGTCCAGCTTGACCATGTTCATCATGGCTGCCATGCCCTTCGGGTGGCTAATGAGTTGGCCGATGTTGCGCGGTGCGATCTGCCAGCAGAGGCCAAAACGGTCGGTGAGCCAGCCACAAGCCATGGGCTTGCCACCCTGCATCAGCTTGTCCCAGTACGTGTCGATTTCTTGCTGCGAGTCGCAACTTACGAAGAACGAGAAGGCTGGGGTGAGCTGTTGGGCGGGGCCGCCGTTCAGGAAGATCATGTCCTGACCTTCCAGTTCAAGCGTGACGGTAGCGACCTTGCCGACCGGCCATGGCCCAACGCCTTTCGAACGCACCTCGGATACTTTGCGGGCGTGCGGAAAGACGCTTAGGTAAAAGTCGGCGGCTTCGCCTGCGTTGTCGTTGAACCAAAGGAACGGACTGATGTTCTTCATGCCGAGCATGCTACTACCCAGGCCGGCCTGGAGGAACCAAACCAATGCAAAAGGCCACGCGAATGCGTGGCCTTTCGAGAGCTTAGAACGAAGTTAGATCTTGGCTTCGCGGTAGGGCACGTGCTTGCGCACGACTGGGTCGTACTTCTTCATTTCCAGCTTACCCGTTGAGGTCTTGGGGTTCTTGCTGGTGGTGTAGAAGTGGCCGGTGCCAGCAGAGGAAACAAGCTTGATCAGGGTGCGCATTGGTTATCCTTTCGCCTGCAGCAGGGCGGCTTCAACGCCGAGCTTGTTGATGGTGCGCAGACCACGCGCGCTGACGCGCATACGAATGAACTTCTTTTCCGACGGAACCCAAACGCGCTTCCACTGCAGGTTCGGCTCCCAACGGCGGCGCGTCTTGTTGTTCGCGTGCGACACCTTGTTGCCGGACATGGGCCGCTTGCCGGTGATGGGGCATACCTTAGCCATGACGATCTCCTGTTGACGTGTCTTGAGCTCGCTTCCGGCCCGCTCGTGGAGGGAACCCGCGAGCGGCTGGTGCATGGACCCGTCCGCGCGATTCTGCCACGCTGGACACACCTGCTCAGACCAACCCTTCTATCTTGCCACAGATCGGGCGTTTTGAACACGGTTTGCGACGATTCTGGCGAAGATTCATCGAATGAAGACGAGGCGCAGTATGCTGGAGCAGATGGCCGACGTAGTAACAGCGCAAGGTGCCGCCTGTACGATACCGACGGTACTGACGGACGGGGAACGGGAGCGGCTGGCCCGGCGCGGCAGGCAGTTGGAGATCGTCACGGTGTGCTGGGCGGCACTGGAGGCGACAGTGGCCCTGGCCGGGGCTCATCGGGAGCACAGTATCTCGCTGGCCGGATTCGGCTGGGATAGCTGCATCGAGATGCTGAGCGGCGCGGCGCTGTACTGGCGCATGACCCACGAGATGGATCATGACCGCAAGCACCGTGCAGAGCGGTTGAGCCTGAAGGTGGCCGGCTGGTGCCTCTATGCCCTGGCTATCTATGTCCTGATCGATTCGGTGTATTCGCTGATGCGGGGCGGGGCTGAGACTCCAGGATGGACGGGCATGGCGATCACCGCGGCAGCGCTGGTGAGCATGCCGATCCTGACGCGCGCCAAGCGTACCGTGGCCCAGGGGTTGAACAGCCGAGCGATGATGGCGGATGCTCGCCAGACGAATTTCTGCGCGATTCAGGCTGGGATTGTTCTGGGTGGACTGCTGGTGCGCTCAGTGCTGCACGTGGGCTGGGCGGACGCCGTTGCTGGACTGGTGCTGGTGCCGTTTCTATACCGAGCGGGACGGGAAGCGCTGCGCGGCAATGCCTGCTGCCACTAATCGAGAAGATTCCGCATAGAAGCAAAAGCAGGAGCTAGATAGCTCCTGCTTTTTTGTGTGCTTCGGATTAGCTTGAGTCGCCTGTTAGCTCTTGTTGTGGCGGGTGATGATCATCGCTTTGGCGTGGGTGCCGGCGGGACAGCAATAGTGCCGTTTGCGACCGCCATCGAGCCAAGCCACGTCGCCGGTCTGTAGGGTGGTGTTTTCGTTGTCAGTATTGAGAATCACCGGGCCCTGCAGCACAAAGGTGAACTCGACGCCATCGAAGATTTTGGGTCGAAAGACCTCGTCGCGATCGCTGCCGTTGAACTCGGCAAGGCATGGCACCATCTGGCCGTCGGAGACCAGGGAGTGCATGCTTTCCGAGACAAAGGAGGGCGTAGCGTCCGAGGCGCGGTGCAGCCGGATGCGTTCGGTGCTGCGCATGATGCGGAAGGGCGCAGGCTGGTCTTCGCGGAAGAAGTAGCTCAGGTCCTTGCCAAAGGTCATGGCGATGCGTGCCAGATTGCGGACGGTGGGCACGACGCGGCCGGTTTCCAACTGGGATAGAAAGCTGGCGGAAAGACCGGTGCGAGTGCCAAGCTCGACCAGGCCCATGCTGCGCCGGGTGCGCAGGCGGCGGATGCGCTCGCCGATTTGCTTGCCCTGGATCGTGGTTTCGACCTGGTCAGGGTCCACGGTGTCGGCGCCGGTCGGGTTCAGGCCTGCAAACTTTTCTGACATAGCTGCAAAGATGGATGTGATGAAAAGGGAAGAAGGTGCCTGAAGGTAGCGAGTCCACGCATCGGCGCCGAATTTCGGCAGTCGGTGACTGGTTTGCTGACGCCAAAGGCGGTGGGATTACTGCTGAACTAGACAGGCTCGGGTCGTGAATTTCGACCCGAGCCTGCTTGTAGGTGCTGTGGCGACTAGAAGTCTTCGCCGAATGCGACTTCACCTTCCACTGCGGTCTGGTAGGCGGAGACGCGGCGCTCGAAGAAGTTGGTGAGTTCCTGGACGTCCTGCAGCTCCATAAAGCTGAAGGGGTTCTTGGTGTTGAAGTGCGGGGCGATGCCCAGGCGCTGCAGGCGCGAGTCGGCAACGTAGCCGAGGTAGGCGCGCATATCGCGGACGGAGAGGCCGGCTACGCCGCCGGCGAGCAGGTCCTCGGCGAACTGCGCTTCGCAGTCCACAGCCTCTTCCAGCATTTCGACGATCTGGCGTTCCAGGTCGGCGTCCCAGAGGTCGGGCTCCTGCTGGCGAACGACGTTGACGACCTCAAAGGCGAACTCGAGGTGGCAGCTCTCGTCGCGGAAGACCCAGTTGGTACCCGAGGCCAAACCGTGGAGCAGGCCCTTGCTGCGGAAGAAGTAGACGTAGGCGAAGGCGGCGAAGAAGAAGAGGCCTTCGATGGACGATGCGAAGCAGATGAGGTTGAGCAGGAACTGGCGGCGATCTTCGCGGGTCTGCAGCGTGTCCAATGCCTGGATGGAATCCATCCACTTCATGCAGAAGTCGGCCTTTTTCTGGATGGACGGGATGTTTTCGACGGCGGCGAAGGCCTCGTAACGCTCTTCCTGGTCGGGGACGTAGTTGTCCAGCAGCGTCAGGTAGAACTGCACGTGCACGGCCTCCTCGTAGAGCTGGCGTGAGAGGTAGAGGCGCGCTTCCGGCGAGTTGACGTGCTTGTATAAGTTGAGCACGAGGTTGTTCGAGACGATCGCGTCGCCGGTGGCGAAGAAGGCGACGAGGCGCTTGATGGTGTGGATTTCCGCAGGCGAGAGCTTGGAGCGCAGGTCGACCAGGTCGGTGGAGAAGTCGACTTCTTCGACGGTCCAGGTGTTCTTGATGCCGTCGCGGAACATGTCATAGAACTGCGGGTACTTCATCGGGCGCAGCGTCAAGCACAGGCCCGGATCAAGGATGTTGTCAGGCGCGGTGACCGCTGAGCCGGAGGTAATTGGATTGTTGTGGGCAGTTCCGTTTGCGGCGACGGAGATTGGATCGAGGGTTGCGGACATCGGTGGGCTCCTGGTGGTGCTGGGTCGGAGCCGTGGCTCCGAGAAAAGGTATGCCTGAGCGAAGGAGAGCAGATCCCTCGCTTCGCTCAGGATGACACTGTTGGACGTGTCGAGAAGATGAAGATCACTGGCAGGCTTCGCAGCTTTCCGGGTTTTCAAGCGAGCAGGCTATTGCCTCGGCGGTGGCTGCCGGAACGGTGGGCGGCACCTCAGACGACTTGGGTTCGTGTGCCTGCAGGGTGCCGGGAACACCAGCGAGCGGCTGGGCCGAACTCATGGCGGCGCGCTGCACGGTGGTCTTTGCGATCTTGGTGGCCGGACGCGAGCGCAGGTAGTAGGTGGTCTTCAGGCCGGCCTTCCACGCGAACATATACATGGACGACAGGCGGCCGATGTTGGGCGACTCGACGAAGAGGTTGAGTGACTGTGCCTGGTCGACATAGGCGTTGCGTGCGGCAGCCATTTCGATGAGCGAGCGCATGGGAACTTCCCACACGGTCCGGTAGATCAGCTTCAGGTCGTCCGGCAGCTCATCGATGTTCTGGATAGAGCCTTCGCCGATCTTGAGCTTGGTACGGATGGCGTCGTTCCACATGCCACGCGCCTTGAGCTCGTCGATGAGGTAGCGGTTGACCTGGAGGAACTCGCCGGAGAGCGTTTCGCGCTTGAACAGGTTGGAGATCTGGGGTTCGATGCACTCGTAGCAGCCGACGATGGACGCGATGGTTGCGGTGGGCGCGATGGCGATGAGCAGGGAATTGCGGACGCCAAACTTGGCGACGCGCTCGCGCAGATCGTTCCAACGAGCTTCGTGAGTGGGCTTCACGTTCCACAGGTCGAACTGGAACTGGCCCTTGCTGAGGCGAGTTTCGTGGAAGGAAGCGTGCGGGCCCGCCTTCTCGGCCAGCGCGACCGAGGCCACGAGTGCGTGGTAGTAGATCTCTTCCTGGATACGGGCGGAGAGTGCCTGTGCCTCAGGTGAGTCGAAGGGCAGACGCATCTGGAAGAAGACATCCTGCAGGCCCATGACGCCGAGGCCCACGGGGCGCCAGCGATTGTTGGCGTCGGCCGCGGTCTGGATGGGGTAGAAGTTGATGTCGATGACGCGGTCGAGCATGGGTACCGCGATGCGGACGGTGTTGGCCAGCTTCGCAAAGTCGAAGACGACGCGGCCGTCCTCGTCGAGCGTGGTGTGCCGGCCCAGGTTGATGGAGCCCAGGTTGCAGACAGCGGTTTCGTTGCTGCTGGTCACCTCAGTGATTTCGGTGCAGAGATTGGAGAGATGGATGACGTTGCCGGGCCCGCCGGTCTGGTTGTTCTTCAGGTTGCAGGCGTCCTTGAAGGTCATCCAGCCATTGCCGGTCTCGGCGAGGCAGCGCATCATCTTGGCGTACAGGTCGCGCGCCTTCATCTGCTTGCTGTACAGCTTCTCTTCTTCGGCTTTTTCGTAGGCGGCATCGAAGTCGGGGCCGAAGAGATCAGGCAGATGCGGTACCACCTTGGGATCGAAGAGCGACCACAGGCCGTCCTGGTCGACGCGCTTCATGAAGAGGTCGGGGATCCAGTTGGCGGTGTTCAGGTTGTAGGTGCGGCGGGAGAGGTCGCCGGTGTTTTCGCGGAGTTCGAGGAAGTTTTCGACGTCGGCATGCCACGGCTCCAGATAGACGCAGCAGGCACCCTTGCGCTTGCCGCCCTGGTTGACGGCGGCGACGGACGAATCAAGCGTGCGCAGCCACGGCACAATGCCGTTCGACAGGCCGTTGGTGGCGCGGATGAGCGAACCTTCAGACCGGACGCGGTGGAAGGCGAGGCCGATGCCGCCGGAGAACTTGGACAGCAGTGCGACATCCTTATAAGCGTCGTAGATGGATTCCAGCGAATCGCCCGGGGAGTCGTGCAGGTAGCAGCTGGACATCTGCGGGTGCCTGGTGCCGGAGTTGAAAAGCGTCGGCGAGCTGGGCATGTACTCGTGCGCGGCGATGAGCTTGTAGAACTCGATGGCTTCGTTGGGTGTGCCGGCCAGACCGCAGGCGACGCGCAGAAAGAAGTGTTGCGGTGTTTCGATGACCTTGCGGGAGAGAGGATCGCGCAGCAGGTAGCGGTCGTACACGGTACGCAGACCGAAGTACTCGAAGCGGTCGGAGGCCGTTTCGTCGATGGCGTGATTCAGCTTGCGGGCGTGAACGCGGACGAACTCGGCGGTGGCGTCGGAGACGATGCCCTGCTGGAAGCCGTATTCGACGGACTGCGAGAACGAGTGCAGGTTCTGGTTGGCGACTTCCTTGATGATGGTGGCCAGCAAGAGGCGGGCGGCGAGCTTGGAGTACTGCGGCTCCTCGGCGATCAGCGCGGCCGCGGTGTCGATCGAGATGGTGTCGAGCTCGCGGGTGGTCGCGCCGTCGTACAGGCCACCAATGGTCTTGGAGGCGATGCGGATCGCATCCACGTGCTGCAGGCCAAAGGCACAACGCTGAACGGCGCGGACGATCTTGTTGACGTCCACGGCTTCCAGGGAGCCGTTGCGTTTCTTTACGTGCATCACCGGGGTTTCGTCGCGGGACGGGAAGCCCGAGTTGATGTCGGAAAGGCTGGTCTGCAGGGTTGTGGTCGCCATAGTGCTCCTTGCTTGTGGGCCGCTGCTGCCCGGAATCGATCTAGTTACGAGTGCAGTCCGAGCGGGCGGGCAGCAGGGCAGCTCCGCCAAGCTGCCACATTCTCATTGTATTCGCCTTAATTTCGCCTTTGCCGGCTTCATCTGGAAAGCGAGCCAGTGGCGCGCTTTCGAGGTATGCCTACTCTAGCTCGGGCCAGTGAACCGTGCAAGCACAAGATATAGGGCCCATGTGCAAATGTGGGACGAAGCTTGTGGTCCTGGCTGACAAGCCTGCATGGTACGCCGAACCCGCTTGTGGAAGGCTGGTCCGTCTTTTGGAAATCAAACGGATGTTTGACCGGGGTTGACTGTGTGGGCTCGAATCTACCCGGGAAAGTGCATGGGCTGCTACAACTGCTGCAGCATGATTCGGATGACACCCATACCCCAAGCGGGACTGATGTTGCCACCGACGCCCGTTCGGGAGAGTGGCATCTCTCGGAAGGCAAAGAGACAGCCGGACACCGGCGAAGAAGTCCAGGAGAACCTTGCACCAATGATCCTTGGCAAGCGAACGCCCCCAGGCGTGTACCACGAGTTCTTTGAGGAGCTGCTTGAGCTAGCGCGCAAGCACAAGTGTTCTGCGGTGAGTATCCGCGTAACGCGTCGGAATGATCCGACAACGCAGATGGACTGGAGAGCGCCTTTGGAGGAGGCGCTGGACGTCTTTGAAGTGAGAAGCGCGGAATCGAACTCGATCTGAGTGGAAGCGCGGAGACCGCGCGGCTGCCCGGAGTGCGATAAACTAGAGCCACGGAGAGTTGGCAGAGCCCGGTTGAATGCACCTGACTCGAAATCAGACATCGTCGTAAGGCGATCGGGGGTTCGAATCCCTCACTCTCCGCCACTTTTCTAAAGTTCCCAAGTTTCGGCTCCAAATTGCAGTCTGTGACACTCGTTGTGACACATTCGGCATTACTAGGCGCTCCGGCGACTAGTAATCGTCTTTCAGGTAACCCTCGAGGTATATGCCTTCGAGGGTTTCTGTTTGAAGACGAAGGTTCCGAAAGTTCGCCTCTACATCCGTATCAAGCAGGGCCGCAAGGACCTGTTCGCGGCTCCTGCGTGGAACAAAAATCACACGCTGAGAGCCGGCTACGCCATTATCGACGGAAAGCAGGCAGCCCATCCGGAGGGGGTCTATTATCTCCGCTACGCGAAATACGGCAAGAGGGTCTGGGAATCCGTAGGTGCCGAACCGCAGGCCGCAGTGGCCGCTCTCCGCAACCGTGAGCATGATCTGTCCGCCACTGCGCTTGGGCGTGCGGTCCAAGATCCTGCACCCAACACTCCATCAGTCAGAGCCGCAGTTGCGCGCACTGTACAGATCGCAGTCCAGGAATACTTAGACGAAGTCCGAGCAATGCGTGCAGCGAAGACCTTCGCTGCTTGTAAGAACATGCTGGGCCTCTTCGCCGGCCGGTATGGTTCTCGTCTGGTCGCGGACATTAGCCGCAATGACATTTTGCAGCACATGTTGCACCTGAAGGCAAAGGGACTTAGCGACCGCACCGTGTTCAACCACGTGGCGCGCATCAACTCCCTGCTCATTGGCAACGGGACCGCGCGAGTTCTTCGGCCCGCAGACTGGCCTCGCTATGACGAGAAGGTCGTGAGTGCCTACCACCCGGACCAGGTCGCCAAACTTCTGCAGGCCGCCACCACGCGACAGCGCATCCTCTTCACATTCTTTCTGGCCACGAGTTTTCGCGAGCAGGAGGTTACGCACTGCACCTGGGACGATGTCGACTTCCGCAACAAGGTCATCTCGGCGCGCAGTAAGCCTGCATACAAGTTCCGACTGAAGGACAAGGAAGAGCGGTCAGTTCCGGTGCCGGACAGCCTGATCAAAGAATTGGAGAATCTGAAGGCTGGCAGTCAATCCTCCCTCCTTTTTCCGTCAAAATCCGGAGCTCCAAACCGTCATCACCTCCGCGAACTGCAGCGCCTCGCCTTCCATGCAGGCCTCAACTGCAATTCCTGCGTGACACGTGGTGGTCAACGGTGTTCCAGCAAGGCGGTGTGCCGGCGCTGGGGCCTGCACGAATTTCGCCGGACCCTCGCGACTTCCCATGCGGAAGCCGGCGTCCCAGCGACCACTATCCAGCGATGGCTTGGACACTCCGACCTGACGACCACGCTCCGGTACCTGGCTGCGGCGGACCTGCGCTCCGACAGGACTCGCTCACAGGTGAACGCAAGCTTCAGCTTTCTGGAAGAACCGGAGTGCCGCTAATGGCTTCGGGCCGAGCGACTGCACCAGCGCCCGGCTTCGCGTCGGTGTGGCCCGAGGCAAGCTGTACGGCCCAGTGCAGGCGCGAAAGTTTTCCACAGCCCCATATTCAGGTTCGGGACAACCGGTCGGTATTAGCCAGTATGAACGCCTTGAAAGACGCTCCCGATGCGCGGACGAGCCTGGTGGACAGCATCCGCCAGTTCGACCGCTACCTGACCACACGAGAGGTTATGAACCTACTTCAACTCGGCCGCAACACCATTTGTGGATGGTGCGCAAGCGGACGCCTGCCTGCGTTACGCACCCCGAACGGGTACCGCTTCGACCCAATCGCCCTCGCGGTTTGGCTCGACAGCCGCATGCTCAACGGGAAGGTGGCGAAATGAACACCATCCAGTTCAGCGGACCGCCACCCTCGGCAAAGAAGCCAGCCATCGTCAAGGCTGAGCAGGGTGCTAGCTGCCCTATGCCGTGCATCACGTCGATCGCAACTTCGGGTACGACGAAACCACCTGCTGCGGAGACCTCCAGCTCGGAGCTTGACGCCATGGAGTTGAAGATCACGGAGCTCTGGTCTGCGAAGGCAAAGACGAGGGCAGCAGTCGCCAAGACCCGGAAGCAGCTTCAAGAGAACAGGCGCGAGCTCGGAAGAAACCTTGCTGCCTACAAGGAAGCCTTGGCGAAGACCGGCCGGGACGGCAAGTGGAGCAAGTTACTCAAGCAGGCGGGGATCAGCAAGGCGACTGCTGACCGCTACGTCCAGGAGTTCATCGGCAGGAGAAAGCTCCTCACTGAGGAGATTAGCGACGTTGAAGTCCAGAACCTCGCCATGAGGTACGCACGGTTGCTCCATCGCAAGCACCTGAGCGCGGAGCAGAAGGCGAGCTTCATGAGGATTCTCGCTGACGAGCTTCAGAGAGTTCCAAATCCGAAACTGGTGGCCGAAGAGATCACGCCGGCTCCGCCTGCCACCCCCGACCTGGAAGCTTCCGCTTCGCCCGAAGCTCCCGTGACCTTAACCGACGCTGATCGCAGCAACAAGGAGGAACAAGGTGGCAAGGCAACCAGCAAGCCCGACCAGCGCGATCCGGACCGCGCCCATACGGCCAGACCAGAAGCAACGGAACAGCGTCCGTCTTCCAGTTGATCCCGGGATCTTCCCTGACCACGCACCACAAACGCTCTTGCAAGGGATTGGGCGGATCCTGTCCACCTTCTTGCTCTCAGACCACCAGACAAGGCACCGGCTTCAGCAGGTCGGACCCTGCGCCGCTGAAAGGAAGGCGAAACATTGAGACCCTCTAACCTCACCAACACCTCGACAGGCGGTGTTACACGTCGAGCAGCGCTTTACGCGAGGTACTCGACCTCGATGCAGCGCCCCGCCTCCCTGCAGGATCAAGAGCGATCCTGCCGAGAGTATGCCGAAAAGAACGGCATCATTCTTCTTGATGACCACATCTATCAGGACGCCGCTCAATCTGGGACAAACACACGGAATCGGCCGGGCTTTGGGGCCCTGCGCGCGGCCATGAAGCGCAAGCCGAGAGAGTTCGGCGTTGTGCTTTTTGACGATACGTCGCGGTGCGCCCGGGATGTACACGACATCTTGGAGTTCGTGAAAGACGCAGGAAAACGCAAAACCGCGGTCTGCTTCGCGAAGCAGGACATCGACACGTCTAGAACCGTTGGGAGATCATCCTGAATGTGAACGCGATGATCGATCAGCAGTTCGTGAAGAACCTGCAAGACAAGTCTTTTGCCGGGCAGAAGGGACGCGTCCTCGCGGGCTTCCACGTCGGAAGTGTTCCTTACGGTTATAGGTGCGACCGTGTCCTCGATCCGAACGCCCCGAACGCGACGACGCAAGGCGGAACCCTCGGCTCCAAGCTCGTGATCTTTGAAGAGGAGGCTGAAGTGGTACGGCGCATCTTCCAGATGTACGCGGACGGCAAGAGCATGATGGGGATCGCCAAGCTGCTGAACGCGGAAATGATTCCGTCGCCGATCAATTCGCGAGCGCGCAAGACGGAATCGAACTGGGGTTCAGATCCGATCAAGACGATCGTGAAAAACGTCAAGTACATAGGCCAGTACATCTGGAATGTCAGCCACCAGGAAGAAGACCCTGATACCGGCAAGATCCAGAAGGTCGACAAGCCTGAGACAGAGTGGGTTCGCATCGACGCGCCAGAACTCAGGATCGTCTCAGACGAGCTCTGGGCAGCAGCTGCGGAGCGTCGATCCAAGATGTCCAGCAAGCAGAAGTCTCGGGTGGAGGGCGGTTACAACAGGGCCAAGGACCGGCCATACCTCTTCAGCGGTTTCCTGTTCTGCGGTCTCTGTGGCGAAAAACTGATCGCAAACGGCTTACAGAGTCGATCTCGGTACAGGTGCGAGAACGCACGCATGCACCGCGGGTGCACCAGCCGGTTGAGCATACCCGAATCTGTTCTCTCAGAACAACTGACCGAACTCTTCGCTTCGAAGCTGCTGAGCGCCGCGAACTTCGAGCCTCTCGTCTCCTCCACCCACGCCGAATTGACCGCAAGGTTCAGGCGAGAAGAGGAACGGGCGAGCCGGGCAGGCCTGAGAGAGATGGAAAGCCAACTCCGGTTGAAGCAAGAAGGCATTCAGAATCTTCTCGTCATCGCGGAGCAGGGACCGTCTCTCGTGGTCGCAGAACGCATAGCTGCGTTGGAAAGAGAAGCCATCTCTCTACGTGAGAAGTTGCGGATCGCGAAGAGTCGACGCAAGGTCGTGGTCTCCCCGGAAACCCTGACGGAACTGGTTCGACAGAACCTGAGCAAGTTCAAGAAGGTGTTGCAGGAAGATGTTGCGCTTGCGCGGACTCTTTTCGAAGATCATCTCGTTCGCCTAAAGCTCTACCCTGACACCATCGACGGAACAGACCAGGTCTGCGTCATCGGCGAGGTGGACATCTTCTCAGGCCAAAACGCGCGTTCTTCAGGCGTGTTGGTAGGAGGTGAGTGTACACCGACCTCCCACCAACACGATCCATCTCACGCAGGAATCTTCTACTTCGTCGCGGAGATCAGCTCGAGCTATACAAGACCGTGCGTTTTTTTGAACCGCTCTGCGGGCTGCTCAGAGAGCGCGCCGAGCAGTGCAGCGGCCCTAAGAGCCCAAGCCAATGGGCGGCGGTTCTTCGTGACTACCTTGGTCACAAGTGGCCGCAAGATGAGCCTCTTGGGTACGGCGCTATCAATCAGTGCTTCCGCGTTCACGCGGAGCTGATTGCCACGCGTATCAGGATGCTGAAAACGCCTAACCCGGCGACACAGGGCCATAGCAAGTTGATCGAACTGCAACTGTTAGAAAGCCCCGAGATGAAGGAGGCCGCCTGAGAGCTGGCTAAAGCTCCTCACTGAGGAGCTTTAGCCAGACCTGTTGCCTCGCAGAACCAGCGAGCGCTGGAACGAACACCTGAATCACAGAGGCGATCTTAGATCGCGCCCACGGGCTGGCGACGGGCTCAGTGCCAGTTGCTTGTCCTCACCACCAACAAACAACACCGAGGTTAGATTTATGACCGATTCACCCGATCTTCTTCTTGATCGCGCTGCTGCTAGCGTGACGATTCTCTTTAACCTTTCAGACCTCGAAAAGGACGCTTGCATCACGCTTGCTCCGGCGAGAGCCTGTCTCGTGCACCTGGCGCATTACCTCAATGAACAGGGCATGCTCGAAGTCCTGCAGCATTATGCGGCAGCCGCGCGGAAGGCTCTTGAAGAGGATGACAAGTCTAAAGAAACGGAATGGGTCATGTGATCCCTTCTTCGCTGAGCCCGGTGCTTGCTCTTCGCTGCTCTGCTTTGTCTGAGTCGCTAAGAGCGGGCGCTCAGGCTTTGCCGCTAGACCACGTCCGATGAGAAGTGATCTCACGAGGCAATCGACAACCAAAACGAAGATGAACCGCTCTTTCCGCTCGCTCCAGAAGACACCCTCGTAACCGAAACATCTGCACATCCATGGATAAAGCACCGTGACGCCGCGAGCCGTTGGGAGGCAAGTCGCAGCGCGCTAAGGCACGGCGAATCGACAGCGAGCTTGCAAGATATCGCGATCGAGGTGATGGTTAGAGCTTCGGACGCTGCAGCACTTCTGGGCAAGGTCAGGCGCCGGCAAGTCACATCGTGTCTCGCTGAAGTCTGCAAAATCAGAGATTCAAGCAGCATGGTATCTACCACGTTCGATTCTCAGGCCCGCTTTCCAGCTTCGTAGCCGATGCGCTGCCCCGTCTCTAGGTCACTTCTCAATTTTGGGAATGGTAATGCCATCGTCTCCGGCGGAGGTTAAACTGATCGGGCCGTCGATGTTTCTCGACGAAGCTGGCAGATCCTGACGCCATGGCGGCCTGTTGTGCGTCTGCGAGAGGAGACTCCGGGGAGTTAGTTCTCCAAGCTAAAGCGATGGCTCGCGTGCTACCGGAGTTTAAGGCTACCGCGCTTGCGCTCGTTCGATGGTCCACGAGTGCATTGGCGATTTATCGCTCGTTGAGATTCAACTAGTGGGGGCCAACCACTTGTCTCGGGCTCTGTGGTGAGCTAACGCGGTTAACTGCTTGGAGCAGAGCGCCTCCGCGCTTCATCCGGACGCCGCTTAGAATCCGCGATTTCGCGAGACACTGCGCGCAACCACACTGCTCGAAAGTATCCGTGAGCGCGAACCGGTGCCCTTCGGAAACGTCAGCGCCGTCTTTACCTTCCCCAATTGGGTAAGGCCGGATGTCCGTGGACCGGCGCTACAGGCGGATGGAGCAAGCTCACCCGCTCGGTCGCTTCTCGTAGAACCACAGGGGGATCAGCACCTGCCTGATGATTTGACCGGCGAACGGACGAGGGCTTTGTAGGACCTATCAGCCTGGAGTTGGCCCGTACGATCTTGGCGGCCGCCACATCGACACTGACATCAATGATTAGACCTGTGAAGACACTCGGATCGCTTCTGCAGTACCTAACAGCTGCCGCGAAGGTTCTCTGGTCGCCCGACTTGAGCTTCAGCGCGCGTGAACTGCGTCCGACCGACAAAAGCTTCACTGAACACGGCGGCGAAGACGCATGACACAATGCAGATCCCGGGTAGAGAAACGATCTGACGAAGCTGAAGGCCTCAAGCTTTTCGCGACTTAGGAATCCTGTTGATCAGTCAGATGAACTATCCTACGATTCGAGAAACTAGGTTCGCTCAAGATTCGCCAAAGGAGACTGCGCCGTGTCTAGTTACCCGCCTATACCAGAACCCGGGCCTGCACCACCGGAGCTCGAAGAGCCGAATTACGAAACCCTGCCAGGCCCCCCGCCATCGAACGTCCCTGACCTATACCCGGATGACGGCCCACAACTCATTCCAGCGCCAGCGTTCCCCGGCCCCGAAGAAGGTCCGGAAGTTCCTGAACCGCCTGAACCCGTAGAGCCGTACGAAGTGGAGCCACCTGAGATAGCCGAATAGAGGCAGGCTCCGTGTGGTTTGCGATCATTAAGTTCACTTCAGACGCATCTGTTGTCGCATCTCGATCTGAATAAGTCGCCTCAGCTTTCTGAGAGGCACGAGAATTCGCCGTCAGCCGCGATGGGGAGGCAATAGCAGTGACAAAGCCACAGCAACTCTACTAAGGGATACTGGTTATGACGGGGACGCTGGACTAATCGTGAGCAGGCTTGCGATTTGCTTCCGTTGGGAAGCGCATGCAATCGTGACTTTCACCGTGAACTGTTCGTTCGGCATAACGAGCACACGTTCGGACAGCGCAGCCTCGGGTTATGAAGTACTCGGTTCGGTGGACTAAAGCCACTGCTGCCTTCGAGGCTGTTTTTCAGCAGCGGCTAAAGTCCGCAGCGAAAAGAATATTGTAGTTGCACACTCCTGTAGACCTGCTATGCTGGCGCACACTTCCCGTGCTGTCGCCTCAGGCAAGTGACGCGTGGAGACCCCTTTCTTCAACAGAATGGGCCTCCTCAAATCAGGGCAGGCATGCCTGATGACGGACCGTTGCGTTAGACACGTGATTTTCAGGGCCAGTCACCTCCGCAACAACGACTGTCCAGGAGTGAGTATGCGCCATAGCAGGGCTAGTTACTTTATCTTGACGTCGCTTCTGACTTTTCTATCGATCTCTCCTTGCGCTCATAGCCAAGAGGCGGACGGGACGAGCGCTTCAGGCGCGCAGATTGAAGCGTGGCAAAGTTTTCGCACATCTCATCCGTTCCACCTTCAGGTCGTCGCGCTCTCTCGGTCAGGTGAGGATGGCAGCCGGACCCTGATCGTTTCGGAGCCTCCGCCCAACGTAGCTCTCGACGATGTGAGCAGGCTGTCACCGTGCATCGCTTCGACGGAAACGGCGAAGAAGCGATTCGGCGTGGACGGCTGGGTCAAAGACATCGTGATGCGTTTGCGTCCGTGTAGGGACGAACAGATCCAAGAGTTGGTGATCGCGCTCCACAGGACGCTATTCGGCACGGCGTACAAGGCATACACCGTACCAGTGAATGGAGTGCGAGAGACCGCCCCGGGCACCGATCTGAACTTGCATGTGACCTCTTCGCAATTAAACCGCTGGCTGATCGGTGGAACACGGGAGCGGCCTTCCTCGTTTTCGATCGCGGCTATCTCCGTTCTGCTGGCGATCCTGTTCGTATACCTGTGGCTTGCGCGCAAGCTGCTGCGCAGGAGCCGGCCTTTGTCGCTCACGTTTCTGACGCTGGTGTTTTTGATGTTCTTCCTTGCCGCCCTTCCGCACAGAGCGAAACCGTCGGATCCGGAGGTGTTGAGACTGCGACCAGTTCTGGGCGGGAACTCCGTGACATTACAGACGCTGCTGGATTCGGGCGCGCATGGGGTGTACGCAACGGCCGAACCTGGCCTCGTAGTGTGGTGCGTGGGCGAGGACGCTAACCTGGACAAGTCGAGCGTGGAAGCACGGGAGTTTGCCGTCGATTCTGACCTGATATTAGGAGCGATCGGATCCGCCAAGAAGGTGGCGATCGTGGGGCGGACTCGATCGACGTCGATTGCGTGGATGCCTCCACTCCGGACAGAGACGATCCTGCAACTGGCGTCGGCGAACACCGGGGAGTTGGAGCAGAGTTACGAGCGCAAGTTTTTGTGGGCAGGCAAGACAGACCAGACCGGAAACGGCGCGGAAAAAATTGACTGGGCACCGATCTACCTGAGCGACCAGCTCCTCGACACGGAATACGGCAGCCTCTTAAATATTACGGACCAGATGCTCAAATCTTGGTCGATGCATGGGCTAATCCGGTATGTCAATTTCCCCTATCCTGATCCCGCAACCTATCCGTTTCGAAAACCACTGAACCGGGAGGCAAACACAAACGAGGTCTTGTTTAACTGGAACACTCGCGGTGCTGGCTACGTGTCACAGTTTTCCGGCTTCGAGGTGTTTTCCTTGAACCAGCTCGGCTCACTTCCAATCGATTACTTAGCGCTGGATAATGCGAATCTGCGGCAAGCTGAGGACACGGCATACGGATACTACAGCCAGCTCAGCGACCCGAATCTGGTGCGTGTGGTGCAGTATGCCGGTCTGTACCAGATATTTACCCACTTTGGCATCAAGGCCACTCCGGGCAATCACGAGCATCATGCTGTCTCTGTACTGAAGGAAAAAACCGGTCAGCTCATCAAAGCTATCACGGAGAAAAAGGACAGTGATCCTTTATTCCAGGGCGACGACCCGGTGAGCGCCAGCATCCGCGATGCGCACGGCCTTTTGGAGAAGTTCTCGGAAGAGGCTTCGCCGGAGCAGTACGACGAGTTGATCGCGTGCATCGCCGATCCCGCAGCAGCTCGGTCAGGAGCCGCTAGCAGCGACAAGGATACGCGGACGATCGCACATCTGTGCCAGCGCGTATCGTCGGCGCTGCAACCCGTTCTGTCTGCTGAGTTTCGGACAGTAGCAGGAATGCTTTACGAAAATGAGGCTAACAGCCGATCCGGATCGATCTGGATACACACGCCGTCCGTGGTGTTTTCGACCGCAATGGGCGAGGTCGCCGGCGCCACCGGTGGGCACAATCTTTCCGCAGCCGTGACGGACTTTAAGGTGGACAGTTCGCTGCGGGCGGGTGAGGTGCGTGTCACTACGGAGGATGGTCACGCGGTGGTGTACCACAGCGAAGCCGACGCTGAAAAGATACCGGAGACTGCCCGCCTTGCGGGACGGGACGCGGAGAAAGATCCGGAGGTGCTGAAGCGGGAAATTCAAGGGATGCTAAAGGACCAGGCGAGCGATTTGCGCACGCTCACCGACAGCCTGTACCCGCGCGGCGGCCGGTTTGCCGAAGGCGCGAGCATGGGCTTTGACCCTAGGCAGGTGCCGGACGGCGGAGACACGCCGGGATGGTGGAGCACTAAAGACGCACCGGATCCTGAGAGGAGCCGGCTTGTTGCCGCGTTCTCCGCAGGCAAAGCGAAACAAGCGAAACCGGTGATAATCGTATCGCGCGTTGCGGACCACCGCTATGACATCGTGGGTCCGGCGGGCCTGCACATGCAGGCGGACAACCTGCCGGCGGCTGTAGAAGCGGTGCGCTCTACAGCCGAAGATACCTTAGGCGCGGATAGCCTCCATCTGCATTTTCAAGGTGTGGATGAAGAAGAAGGTCGAGGGTTCGTGCGCAGTACCGAAGCGCAGATGAAGGACCACGAAGCGGTAGATGCCAGCTTTGAAGGTTCCATGTCCGAGGAAGATATCCGCGCACTTACGGCCGAGTACGACCTTTCTAAGGCAACAGTGCGGGAGGTTTCCGCACCGCACATGGTCGACGGACATGCGGTCATAGACGCGAGCCTTGAGATTCCGGCGAAAGGCTGGTTTGGTAAGCCGCTGTTGATCCGCATCCGCCTGTTCTTTTCAGATATGGCCTCGGCCGCAGCTTTGCTTCCCCAACAGATTGGTGTCCTGCTCCACGCCGTCTCGGAACAAGCCGATCTGTTTTTTGCGCTCCGACGACTTGAAATCGACTTGCAGAAGGCTCATCCCGGCATTAGGAAGGTGGATATTCATCTCGTGAACTCGCAGAGGAAGGACCTATATGTTGTGGAGGACAGGCGGCCAAGCGGGTTGGGGCCAAGCGGTAACAGAGCCGCGTAACTGTGCCATCGCGGTTTGCGTGCCTCTCCAGGTGGAGACATTCGTGCGAGCCTTTGAGGAAGGAGAAGAGGGAACGTTCGTCCGGGAAAACGACCGCCCCGAGTATCGATATCTGTCTCCCGTGCAGCGCTGGGGGAAATATGCGCCCCTGGCTGGAATGATCGAGGACTTGCTGCGGCATGTGGAGCGGTTAGGTGTGCGAGTGATCCGCAACGCACGGCTGGAGGACTGGTATGAACTTTGCCGCTCCTGGCCAGTGGTGTCGCTGGTGGCGCACTGGAGAAGCGCCCGTTTTCGCAAAAGCGATCTGACCGATGCAGAGGCGTTAGCCAAACTGGCGTGGAGTGATTTTACGTTGCGGCAGACGTTGATCGCGATGGACTGCGAAGTGGCGATGGATCGCGAGATGGAAGCAGGCGAGTTGCTCGCTTTGCTGAACCGCGCGCTGGAAGGCCGTCTGAACGAGAACAGCCCGGCTGCCAAGCAGGCAGGTTTTCTGACCGCGCAGCAGGTGCAGTGGCAACTTCGCAGGCTGCAGCTTGAAGATGCTGCTCCGGGCATGTTCCGCCGGGGAGCAGCAGTGGAATTCAGCGAAGGCTTTCAGACGGTCACCGACATTCTGGCCGGGCTTCCCGAACGGATGCCTTCCTGGCTAGACCTGACGGTATGCAATTCCGTGCTGCTCGCGCAATTGATCCACGATGCGTGTCCCGGCACGCACTGCCTATGCAATGAACAAAGCGCTGACCTTTCAGTCCGAATGGCTTTCTATCGCCAGGTCATCGACCGTATTCACCGGACGGCTAAAACTTTCCCCGAAGCCAGCTTTGACGTTCGCGAGACGTTCAGGAGAAAAGGATGAGAAGGCTAAGAGACGTATTAGGTGCGCGTTCTTACCATCTAGGTGAAGCGGTAGCCGCCCAAGAGACCCAGCCTTCACAAGAACAGCTTATTGCCGACCTGAAAACGGTGATTACCAACAACGAGATGTATTTTCGGCTCTGTATCGGAGCTTTGGTGGCCGTGTTTGCGGGTTGCTGCTTTCTGATCTATGTCTACCGTGCAAACACGCTGGCGATTACGGGCCTGTTCACGGCGACAGGCATCTCGTTTGCAGCGATTGCTCCGCAGATGTTAAGTTTCTGGCGGGAGAAGGTCCGTACCGACACGGTGCTGGTCATGGCACGACAATTGCCGGCCAGCGAGACGATGCAGCTGATCCAATTGTTGCTGGCGTCAGGTAAGTAGCGGGCATTGGATCTCACCCTTTGTGTAGTCAAGTCGGCCAGCGGTGAGGTCTGCTTGGAAGCGGCGGCTTCGGTTCTCGAGCATCGAGTGCGTGGCCGAACGCATCCGGCAGCCGGACATGGTTCGCGACAGTAGTTCGAAGCTAAACGCAAACTCCGAATGATGGGCAGTCAACCGCATTGGACTGTGAGAGCGGGCAAGGGTGCGCCTCATAAACAGCTTCTAGCCACCCTGACGGCACTATGCTGAGCTTCCGCGAGCGAGAAGGTTAGCAGGCAGCGTAATGCCGAGGACAGGTTTGGCGAGGTGGAACATCATTCGCCATTCTGGATGAGCTTGTTCTCGATCGGCGAGAACAGGCCAATGCACTTACGACACCGGTCCGATTACTAGCGACTCGGCGAGTATCCCGCGCGGAAGAGTACTGGGAGAAGAAGATTGGCTTGCGCAACGTGCGTCCCTCGATGCCGCGCAATCGACTCTGCCGACATTGAAGGAACTCTAAAAAAGCTGTTCCAAAAGAGCTTCAACGAGTTAAGAGTTGATCTGTCAGTGTCTATTCTCTCAGGTGCAAGCTATGAACACCTATCATTTCAGCCGCTATACCCTTCACAGAAGGCCTCTTCTTCTTGAAGAAGGAGGGCGAAGAATAAGGCTCACTTCAAGGCGGTTGAAGGTGTTGCTCCTCCTCGTTCGTGCAAAAGGCGAACCAGTGCTTTATGAGGCCTTTCGGAAACATATTTGGGAAGATGCCTGTGTTGAACAATCCAATCTGACCCAAACTGTTCTCTTGCTTCGCCGGACAGTGGGTAAGACGGCGAGTGGAAAGCATCTCATTGAGACCATCCCGAAGATCGGCTATCGAGTCGCACCTGAAGCCTTCCACGATAAGGAGGAAAGCAGTTTTGGGGAACGACGCACCGCGCTGAGTGGCTGCGAGAGCACGCAGGCATGCAGATTCTCTCCTGCGCATTCCTGAATTTGGATTCCAAACCTATCATTTTCACGGGTGACATCGTAGCGAGCAACGGCCATCCCTTGTTCCATTACCGGAAGATCAGGCCGTATCGTTCCGTCAGCGACTGGGCACTCTATGGCAGGAACTAATGGAAATTCGACGGCAAATGCAAACTTCAACTGCGTCCTCTGAAGGCCCCGCTTCGCAGACTGACACATAAAAAGCCGGAAGGACGTCGAGTCAGACAGAAGGACCTTAATCGCGAACAGCGGTCGCGATTCCCGGAAGTGCTCAATGAGTTCTGCAGACTTCTGTTCGTTCAGAAGGCTAGTTGACATTCGACGAGCAGATAGCCTAGTCCGGAGTCGACAGGGAAAAGGTGGCACGACTGGATCCACGATGAGCAAGCCAGGCGGCCCAAACGCGATGAGCGACATTTCCACGGGAAGGGCTGCGATCGGCTTGGCTTTCTTGTCTCACCTCACTCTCACCATCCTCTCGGACACACAAGGGCTGCATCGTGAGCTAGATGACCTTCCCGGCGGTGACATGCTCATTCACTGGTGTGGAGATCGAGGGCCTACGTCTGTGGGCCAGTCCAGTCACGCCTCTTTACGGAGGGGCGTTCGGCCTGTCGTCCCCTGCTGACCGCCAGCGGCTCTGGGCCTGCATCCCCGAGAACACTCACGTCCTGATCACGCATGCACCTCCGTACGGAGTATTAGATCGCCCTCCGGGGCACATCGAGCACTATGGTGATCCTCAATTGCTGTCGGCTACGCAGCGAGTGAGCCCGCTCCTCCATTGCTTCGGTCACGTCCACGGTGGCTTCGGCATCCACGAAGCGGACGGCATCACCTATGTAAATGCCGCGCTTCTCGGCCCGGACGGCGAACTCGTACATCGGCCAGTCCACCTGAGGCTGCATAGCCGGACGGTTCGAAGCATGCCTCTATCGATAAAACGCTGAAGAAGTTCGTCGTACGAGCGTGCCCGTCTTGGCTGCTCACATCGGCGTTTCCGAATAGCATGTTGCGGGCGATTCATGGGTCTCGTGACACTTCTGTGACAGAAAAGGCCGCGTGACGCAGAGATAGCGCGTGACAGGGCGATACAAAACGATATACTGCCAATGGCATATCTTTCCGGCGCTAGCCTGATTTTACGATTTAGATGCTGAATTCAGGGGCTTTAGCAGGAGTCGACGGGAGAATCCCTCACTCTCCGCCACTTATTTAGCCCGGTCAAAGGGCGCAAGAACATTCAGCAGGAGCAGCAGTTTCACAGGCGACCACACGGATCACGTGTGGTCGCCTGTCGTGCTTGATAGCGTCTGCAACAAGAGTGTTGCGGGCGAGCATCGGTAGCGAACTGGTGCTCGTGGCACCGGCTTGACTGTGTGGAGACTTGAGAATCGCTTTTCCGTAGTCTTGATGGGCTGGACTCCGGACCAAGCTGTTCCCGCCTGCGAAGAGGCGGTCTTGACCAAGTCACGACTGTCACGAGATCTTGAACGCCAGGTTGGGATGCAGCCTCGTCTGCAGCAGGGATGAGGGGAGGTGGCTGTGCGCATCACGCGTCGAGATTGGGCACGGCTGACGCTGGGATCGGTCGCAATGCATCAGCTCGCCGTGCATGGCATGCTGGCTCAGCAACCGAGAACTCAGGTGGAGTTCCAGCCGTTTGCAGCGGCGACGCGCCGCCTGATGCAGGCGCTCCACAGTCTTGGAACTCCGTTGCCGCAACCTGCGGAAGCAGCGATCGAAGCGGCGCTCAAAGCGAATACGCAGCCACAGGAAGACGCGGCCGTCCAGGCGATTGAGGATGCACTTGCGTCCAGTGTGCTGATGAACGTGGAAATCAATCCCGAGATGCGCCTGTCCGTCTCGCGCGGAGCTGCACGCGGCGAACTGGTGCAGGGCGGATGGCGAACATTTCTGGTGCGCGTTCAGAATGCTGCTGGCACCACACCGGTTCTGAATGTTAAATCTCCACAAGCCGGTGCGGTCGGTCGAAGATCTTCGTTGGCGATCACGGGCGTCGAGGACTTTACAAACGGTGCGGTCGACGAGGTGGAAGCGCGCAACCGCTGGCTTGGGGTAGCGACCTTCAACGCGCCGCCTATGACGCCGGCGCTTACCGGACTCGAGTTGGAGTACCGGATCGTTCAGCTGTATAGCCGGGATGTGGGAGAGCGGGAAGCGACCCTGCAGGCCGACTGCGGCTGGGGCGAGCAGGACCTTGGATTCCGTAGTTCGTTGCCGGTGCTCTTCCGGTGTGTCGCGGCGAAGGAGGTGCGGACACACATCCGTGACGAGCATGGGCGACCGGCGATTGCGTCTTTACTGATTCGCGACGACCTTGGCCGCGTGTACCCGGCGCAGACGAAGCGCTTGATGCCCGACCTGAGTTTCCAGCCGCATGTGTATCGATACGACGGGGAATCTGTGCTGCTGCCGGAGGGACGGTATCGTGTGCAGAGTTCGCGTGGTCCGGAATATTTCGCCAATTGGCAGGACGTCGAGGTTCGTAGCGGAGATACGGCGATTGAGGTGCGGCTGGAGCGGTGGATCGACCCTGCTGAGTTTGGATACTACTCGGGCGATACGCACGTCCACGCGGCCGGCTGCTCGCACTACGAGAGTCCGACAGAGGGCGTTACGCCGGTTGTGATGGAGCGGCAGGCCGATGGAGAGGCGCTGGATCTCGCGTCTGTGCTGAACTGGGGTCCCGGCTTTCAGTACCAGAAGCAGTTCTTCACCGGCCACGCGCTCCCCTCCGCTGTGCAGACAAGTTCACGCCCGGTTGCACACGAAGGAATGGCGCACGATGCGACTGCCATTGCCGCCAGAGAAGAAGCTGCAGTAGTTGATCGGCTTCAACACTCGGCGTCGCCGCCTGCGATAGATTCGCTGGTGCGATATGACGTGGAGGTGTCGGGTTTTCCGTCGAGCCACTGCGGTCACCTGGTCCTGCTATCGCTTCGAGACCAAGAGTTTCCGCACACGCATGAGATCCAGGATTGGCCGAGTTGGAACGCTCCGATATTGCGCTGGGCTCACCAGCAAGGTGCGATCGCGGGCTACGCTCATTCCGGGCATGGGCTGGTTACGGACAGCACGGCGCTGCCCAACCTGGTGATCCCGCCGTTCAACAGCAGTGGCGCGAATGAGTTCATCGCCGATGTGACGCATTCGGGGCTCGTGGACTTTATCTCCGGTTGTGATCTCTGGCCGTTTGCGGAGATGAATATCTGGTACCACACGCTGAATTGCGGGTTTGCGACGCCGTTTGCGGGCGAGACGGATTTTCCTTGTCTGACGGATGCGTGCGTGGGAGGAGGAAGGTCCTACGTGCGACTGAGCGAGCGTCCACAAGGCGACTCTGGGTACGCCAAGTGGATTGAAGGGCTGATTCACGGGCCAAGCTACTTTGGAGACGGACGCAGTCACCTGATGGATTTCCGCGTGAACAGCCAACTGCGCGGCGAGCATGCGCTGGATCTGCGCGTTCCCGGTGAAGTCGAAGTGACGGCGCGAGTTGTTGCGAGGCTTGACCCTATTTCGACGGAGGGGACGCGTGCCATCCAGAAGGCCTCACCGTATGACAAGCCATACTGGCACGTGGAACGGGCGCGGATCGGTGACAGCCGCAATGTCCCGGTAGAACTGATCGTGAACGGCAAGACTGCTGGACGCTTGGTGATCCGTGCCGATGGCACACCGCAGCCGATACGCATGACCGCGCAGATTGAGCAGAGCAGTTGGCTGGCGCTGAGAATCTATCCTTCGGCCCATACCAACCCGGTGGTGGTCAGCGTGGCTGGCCGGCCCGTGCGGGCGTCAAAGGATAGCGCGATGTGGTGTCGCAAAGGAGTGGATGTCTGCTGGGAGCAGAAGCGGCAGCGAATCCGGCCGGAGGAGATGCGGGCTGCGGCGGAACACTTTGACCATGCGCGTCGCGTCTACGATGCGATGGTGGCTGAGTTTAGC
This sequence comes from Terriglobus aquaticus, assembly GCF_025685415.1. Classification (NCBI taxonomy): domain Bacteria; kingdom Pseudomonadati; phylum Acidobacteriota; class Terriglobia; order Terriglobales; family Acidobacteriaceae; genus Terriglobus; species Terriglobus aquaticus. The sequence goes on along the minus strand of NZ_JAGSYB010000001.1, from coordinate 1,608,172 downwards.
TGAGCTTGGTAGCGGCTGCCGTCGCCTGTTGAGCGGGGCGTCTTTCTTGGATCTGAGCCTCAGGCCAACAAGCAAAGCGTCAGGCGTTCGAAACTCTTGTCCCCTGAAGGTACGTGGCTATGAGTTTGCCTCTCCAATTGAAACGATTGAGATTTGCAGGCGCGCCCGTTTGCAGGCTGGTCCATTCTCGGCGGCCTAGCATGGCAGCAGGGTTGTGCGCTGCCATGCGAACCGCCTCGTCCAGGCCTGCGCCCGTAAATATCCGCAGGTTCTCGACGGCATGCTGCAACGTAAGCACGGAACCCGCCAAGGTGTGCTTTCCGTGTTGGAGATCAGACGTTACCCATGCATGCTCGCCCTGTACCGTAACGGGCGTGCTGCCGGCGGTATAGTTGCCGTCGGGCATTCCGGTCGCAGACAGCGCGTCCGTAATCAGGATTGCGCGTTCCGGGCCTTTGGCTTTGCGCCACAAGCGGACGAGAACGGGGTCCACGTGCACACCGTCGCAAATCAGATCGGCGAACAGACGATCGTCATCCAGGACGGTGCCCAGGATGCCGGGCTCGCGATGGTCCAGCGGGCGCATTGCATTGAAGGTGTGGGTGGCGCTGACTGCACCCGCATCTATGGCCGCCAAGGCATCGGCGCGCAAGCCGTCACTGTGGCCGATGGAGCATCGGACACCCTGCGCGGATGCATGCCGGATCAGTTCCGTGGCGCTCGCTCGATGTTCCTGCGTGGGTGAGGCTTCGGGCAGAGACCACCGTTCTGGGGCGATGGTCATCAGGCGGATGTGGCCGCGCGCTGCGCTCTGCAATCGATCGAACAACTCGATGCTGGGCTGTTGAAGGAACTCAGCAGGATGCATGCCGCGTTTGCTGTGAGAAAGGAACGGGCCTTCTATGTGAATCCCGGCGGGATGCGCTTCGTCGATATGGATGTCGGCCTCGATCAGAGAAGCCAGTCTGTCGAGGGCACCCAGGGTGAAGTCCAGCGGAGCCGTGATGGTGGTGGGAAGGTACTTCGCTACGCCATGTCGTGCGAGGAAGCGCTGCATCTTTTGAAGTTCGCGGGGTGACGCGTTCATTACGTCGATGCCGGCCGCGCCATGGTGGTGAATGTCGAGGTAGCACGCCGCCAGTGTTTCGGTTTCGTCCGCCAGGGCGGCGGGGTCACTGCCGATCCCGATGATCTGGCCTTCAGCGTCGATACCGATCACGGGAAAATCGAGCGATCCTTCCGCTGTGATCAGGCGGCGCGCGGTCAATGTGACCTGCTGTCTCATCCCGTCATTCTCCTAAGAAAGCTGGCACGCAAAGGACAGTTTGGAACCGATACCATTATGCTTCTAAGCGGAGGCAGCATGGACCGGCGAGATCTCGTAAAAGGAATTGCGTCGGGGGCATTGCTGGCAGCCAGTCAGGCTCGCGGCTCCAGTGCTTTGCCACCTGACTCTTCCAGAATGCCCGAGTGGATCTCTGTGGCGCCTGGCATTTGGAAGGCCACCATCGGCGCGCCCGAGGCGGCGACTCCGGTGCGGTCGCGCAGGGTACCTCCTGCACTGCAGGGTCTCGGTTCATTGGCGGCGATAGCGCATTGTCCGCTGCCCATACCGGAGTTCCGCATCACGCAGCGCGGAACGGAGTTGAACCTGCCGCTCGCTGAGGGCGAGTTGATGTATGGCTTCGGCTTGCAACTTCTCTCGTTTCAGCAACGCAGCAAGAAGCGAACGATTCGCGTGAACGCAGATCCCAAGGTGGATTCTGGCGATTCGCACGCTCCCGTGCCGTTCTACGTAACCACCCGCGGCTATGGCGTGCTCATCGATACGTTCCGGCAGGCGACGTTTTACTGCGGGGAGGCGCATCCGAAACCCACGCAAGCCGAGTCGGCGTCCTCGCTGGAGGTGAATACGCCACAGCGGATGCGGGTGCGCGACCGTGACTTGCAGGGGAGCGTGCGCATTGAAGCTCCGCGATGTGCTGGCCTGGACGTCTATGTGTTTGGCGGCCCTACGATGCTGGAGGCCGTGCAGCGCTACAACTTATTTTCCGGCGGTGGCGTACTTCCGCCGGAGTGGGGACTGGGCTTCTGGTACCGGGCGGAGATGCACCTGAACGGCGATGAGGTGCTAAAGCTCGCAGAGAGCCTGCGCGCTGACGCCATCCCGTGCGACGTGCTGGGGCTGGAGCCGGGCTGGCAAACCCATGCCTACTCATGCACGTTTGCGTGGGACAGGCATCGCTTTCCCGAACCCTCGAGCTTCATTCAACAAGCAGCGTCCGAGGGCTTCAGAGTCAATCTGTGGGAGCACGCATTTACGCATCCAGCGTCTCCCATCTTTGCGGAGTTGGTGCCGTTTGCCGGGGATATCGCAGTGTGGGATGGCTTGGTTCCGGACTTCGCAGCAGAGGGTGGACGGCGGGTGTTCGGCGGCTATCACGGCCGCGAGCTGATCGATCGGGGGATCAGCGGTTTCAAGCTGGATGAATGCGACAACTCGGATTTCACTGAGGGTTGGTCTTTCCCGGATAACAGCCGCTTTCCTTCGGGGATCGATGGCGAGCAGATGCACGCGCAGTTTGGTCTGCGCTACCAAGACACGATCTGGGACGAGTTTCGCAAACGCGGTACGCAGACCTATGGGTTGGTGCGGTCAAGTGGAGCGCTGGCGGCGCCGTACCCGTTTGTTCTCTACAGCGATCTGTACGACCACCGCCAATTCGTTCGAGCGCTCGTGAACAGCGGATTCAGCGGGTTGCTGTGGTGCCCGGAGGTGCGCGATGCGAGCAGCGCAGAAGACCTGGTGCGTCGCCTGCAGACAGTAGTTCTGTCGCCGCTCGCAATGGTGAATGCGTGGTACATCCGGAATCCACCGTGGAAGCAGATGGATCGCGACAAGAACAATCGGAACGAATTCAGCGAAGGTTGGGAAGCGCTCCAGGCACGTTGCCAGGAAATCATCGGGATGCGCATGCAGTTGCTGCCATACCTGCGAGGGGCATTCGCCCGCTACCGGGCTGAAGGCGTTCCTCCGTTCCGCGCGTTGGTCATGGACTTTCCGGATGATCCCTCGCTTGCGGCAGTGGATGATCAGTATCTGATTGGAGATCGATTGATGGCTGCGCCCCTGTTCGCTGGCGAAGCTGTGCGCAACATCGTCTTCCCGCCAGGCCAGTGGCAGGATTTCTGGACAGGCGCCATGGTCACCGAACGGAAGATCACAGTGCAAGGCTCGACTAGAAACATCCCGTTGTATATCAAGGCCGGGAGCCTGATGCCGTGGGCGGAAGTGGGCCCACACACAGGTGCTGCTGAAGCCCGTCGGCTTTCCGTTCGGGTGTATGGGGACGGCCACCGCCGCTGGTCGGCTCCACACGCAGCGGGCGGTTTGCAGTTGGCCTGGCAGGAAGGCAAGGGTGGTGTTCAACAACCGGGTTCGCAGAAGCGTCCCTTCGTCGTAACCGGATGGGAGCGGATTGGATCCTGAGGCGTAGCTAGCAGTCTCCACTGCTCGGCGTCGAAGCATACGAGCAACGTCGGTGAAAGAACCATAGCGGCGAACCCCGCCACAACATTTTCTGGATGAGGTAACGGGCCACGTATGATGATCACGTCCCGAGTCAGGCCCCTGTGTTCACGCGCAGACCAGTCCAATGGAGACGACTTATTTGGGGAAGCAGAGTGCTCTATGGTTGACTGCCGGTTCGGCACGAAGGCTCGCCTATGAAAGTTCGCCTGAAGCATGAAGCCCAAGCGTAGCGTACCGGCACTGATGGATGTGGCCAGGCGCGCAGGCGTGGGCGCGGCCACGGTATCGCGCGTGATCAACGGTGGTCAGAATGTAAGCGCTCGAAGGTTGGCCGCAGTCCAGCAGGCCATCGAAGAACTCGGCTATCACCCAAATCAGGCGGCACGAAGCTTGAAGGGAGCGCGGACGAAAACGATCGGCCTTGTTGTTCCGAGTGTCGCGGATCCCTTCTTTTCCGCGGCTGCGGAAGCGATCCAGGAGGTTGCGCGGGGACACGGAACCCTGCTGCTGCTTGCGGTATCGGAAAACCAGTCGGCCCGGGAACAAGAGCAGGTAGCTTCCTTGATCCAGCGGAGGATTGATGGCCTGATCTTGGCACCCTCCGACGGTGCAGATTTTTCCATGTTCAAGCACGCCGGCTTCCCCGTGGTGTGTTTCGATCGGCCCTTTCCCGGCCAAGACATACCCGTCGTGCTGAGCGATAACTATGCGGGTGCAAAAGCTGCGACCGAGCACCTTGTCAAAGCGGGCAGAAAGCGCATCTTGTGCCTGAGCGGTGATCCGCAACTCTTTACGAGTAAGCGACGCGTGAAGGGTTATCGTGATGTGGTGCGCGCTGCAGGGCTGCCGTACCTGGCCGAAGTGAGTGTCCAGGATCACGAGTCGGCCGTGGCCGCACTCACGCCATATCTGTCGGGACGGTCTCGCATCGACGCGGTGTTCAGCATCAAGAACGCGATTACGGTCAGCGCGTACAAGATCCTGCGCGATGCTGGCCTGGAAGTTCCCAAAATGGTCGCTATCGCGGCGTACGATGACTTTGAACTGGCGGATACGCTGGATCCGCCAATCTGCGTAGTGCGGCAGCCGGTCGTTGGGATTGCAAGGCGTGCAGCCGAAATGCTCTTTGAGGCACTCGATCGAGGGCAGGTGCAGACGAAGATGGTGAAGATGGAAGTGGAGCTGATTCACCGTGCGTCGTGTGGCGGGCACTCGCGATGATCATGAGTCATCGGCCGATCCTCTCGAAGTGAACGGCGATGCCGCCGGCCGGGCGCATCTTTACGGACAACAAATCGGCGGAAGTGACGGTCCGCGTTTCTTCTCGAACCTCGGTATACGGCGCGTCGGGCGCGGTCGGGTCCTGGTACACGTGCGCCACGTAACGTCCGTTGCCGAGGAATCGCAGGGGCAACTGCAGCATGTATTCGTCATCTGCTGTGATCCCGCCAAGCCACCAATCCTTGTCTTTGCGGCGGGCGACGATTACGTGCTTTCCCACTTCGCCATCTAGCCCGCGTGTTTCGTCCCAAACGGTAGGAAGACCACGAAGAAAGCTCAAACCGGGAGCCTCCTTGCCGCCGAGAACGTAATGCGCAGGATCGTCGCTGACACAGGTGAGTGGGCTCCAATACAGGACGAACAGAGCCAACTCATTGGCACGGCTGCCCATCACCTGTGTCGGCGTTGTAGGCCGAAACTTTGCCGGACTGGTGTTCAGGAATCCGCCCGGTGTGTAATCCATAGGACCCGCCAGTCCTCGGGTGAAGGGAAGCGTTGCTTTGTGGGTGGGCGTGTCGCGGGTCGAGAACTTGTTGTATTCATTGCCGAGCACGCCTTCCCGAGTCAGCAGATTCGGCCAGGTGACTTCCAGGCCTGTAGGTTTATAGGCTCCGTGAAAATCCACCATCAGTTGATGTTGCGCGGCGAGTCGCACGATCTCTTCGTACCATCGCACGCGATCCTGATCATCACTGTTCATGAAGTCGATCTTGACGCCAGCGACTCCCCAGCGGCGATAGGTGGCGAACGCCGCATCGAGCGTTCCTGCCGACCGTGCCCGGTCGACATCGCCGGAATGGAGCCATAGCCAGAGGCGTACGTTTCGTTCCGCCGCATAGTGAAGCAAGGCAGGCATATCGAGCTGTGGCGCAGCCTTGGTGATGTCCGCCTCCGGCTTGTTGAAGGGACCGTACCATTGCCAGTCCACCAGCTGATATGGAAAGCCCATGAACGAGGCGAAATCGATGAAGCGCTCGTTAGAGGCGTTCGTCATCTCCACTTCGCCGCTCCACCAGTGATCCCACGCCATTATCCCGGGATTGATCCAACTTGCGTCGGCAATGCGAGAGGAAGGATTCAGATTCTCGATAGTGTGCGATTCGAGGAGCGCAGCCGGCGTGTGCGCGAGCAGAATCACGCGCCACGGGCTGTTGCGTGGAGCGCTCGCTCTTACAAGACCATCCCCGTCCAGCCGCGGCGACAAGGAAGCAGTGAGCGTTGCTCCTTCACGAACCAGATACATGCCGGCCCAATCAGTGAGGTCCGCTTCTGTGATGGCCGCAAAAGTAGTCGGGGAGATTTGTAGCAGAGCTGGCAATCCCAGGAGCTTTCCCTCGGGCAGTTCGTTGAAGGCTCGCCTTGGATACTCCTCTTCGTATGCGGAGCGAAAGGTCTTGTAACTCGAAGCCCAGACAGCCACACCGTCGGGTGGTCGAAAGCCAGTCTTCTCCCGCGTGATGGTGAAGTTCTCGAAGCCGGGTTGATTCGGTATCTGGTAACGGAAGGCGACGCTGTCGTCGAAGCACCGTACCTGCAGTGACAGCCTGCGAAAGGGAGCGGAGTTCTCAGCTAAATCGAAACTTTCTTGCTGGTAATGATCCCGTACCTGAGAGGCTTTGCCGAGGACGGGATGCCAGAACCGATCGACCCGCCTGGAGTCGTGATGGACGAGACGCATTGGGCCGAGCGGCGCCTGGTCTTTGAACTCTAGGCCGAGAGGGGATGGCTCCAAGATCGTAGCGTCGTCGAAAGTCACCTGATACTGAAGCGTCTCGAAGTCGAGCGTTACATGCACGTGGCCGGCAGGGGAGACGCAAGCGTTGGCTCTCGGTGCGGCAAAGCAGGGCAGCGCGAGTGCGAAGGAGAAAACCGATGCGAAGAGTCTTAAGCGCGAGAACTGCATGGACCGGATCATAGAAGTCGCCCGCTAGACGTCGTGCAAACCCATGGCTACACCGATGGCGGCCATGTCGCCGATCTGTTCGCCTAGCTCTGCTGGAACGACGGAGCACACAGCGGCCGCTTCCGGCAAAGCCTCCTCATGCATCCGGCGGCGTGCTGGCTCAAGCAGTTCTTCGCCGAGTCTGACCGCGATGCCCCCGATCACAATGCGTTCTGGATTGATGATGTCTACCAGAATTGCAAGTGCTTCACCAAGACGCTCGCCCGCTTGTTGCACAATGCGGCGAGCGACACGGTCGCCAGCGGATAGCGCCTGCCCAACATCTCGCGCCGACAGAGTTTCGAGCCCGGACGCAAGGGAGGTCTGCTCTCCTGCTGCCGTTGCGGCACGCACCGTCTCAGCGCCTTGGATGGCGATGCCTGCGCCGCTGGCCCAACCTTCCACGGAGCCTGCCTTCCCGTGCCCGTTGGGACCATGCTCGGTGAGGCGCACATGGCCAAGTTCGCCGGCCATGCCGTTCGCGCCACGGAAGATGCGGCCATTCAGAACAAGACCTGCACCCAGCCCTGTACCTAGCGTGAGAAACACGATGTGCCGGCAGCCGCGACCGGCGCCGAACTGGTGCTCTGCAACGGCACCCGCATTGGCATCGTTCTCCACGGTGCACAGCACCTTGAAGTTGCTCTCCAGGATCTGTTTGACCGGGACGCGATCCCAAGTCGGCAGGTTGGGCGGACTTTGAATCGTGCCCGTCTCGCGATCGAGTGGTCCACCGCAACTGACGCCGATGCGACGTGGTTTCTGTGAGGTCTCAATGAGCGCTTCGCGGATGAGGGTAATCACCTTGTCCATCGCTTGTTCCCAACCGAGTTCAGGTTTGGTGGGGAACTCTTTGCGCCACAGGACATGTGGTGCTTCCGCGCACAAGACCACTGCCGTCTTTGTGCCGCCGATATCGACACCGACAAGCACTCCGGATTCTTGCTGGTACTTATCGTTCGAGCGCATCGACCTCTCGCACCGCATGCGTCCGTGCATCGAGTCGCAGGGTCTTGATCTCGAATGGATGGTACGAGCCATTCCACCGAACATTGAGGGAGGGCACGCTTAATGTCGCACTGGCGTTGTGTCCGGCCGTTTCATAGGAACGAATGATCAGGTCGGATCCGTCTTCCGACTGCTTCACGGCTTCGACCACGATGTCCTTCGAATCGGTCGAGAGAAACGATGCGGAAGTGGGGCGCGAGCCGGGATGAATGCCTTGGTAGACGATGGGAACTTCGGTGACCAGTTCTTCGGCCGCACGGACGACGCCGGCCTCTTGCCAAGTTCCTGCATGGGGCATCAGTTCCATCGAGAAGGTTTGTACTCCCTGATCCATCCACGCGTAATCGACACCGGGCTTCAACTCGCGCGGCTCATGGTTGGCATAGACCGCAGCGCGGGCAATGGAAACGCGCATATCACCACCACTCACGCTGTAGCCGTACTTCGCATCGTTCAGGATGGCAAGGCCGTACTGCTTACCATTCTGGAGACCCGTCAAATCGATCCATCGCTGCCCAGGGTCTTCCAAGCCTGCGTTGTCGCGGTGCTCCGCGCCGTACGCGATCTCGTATGTGGCTTGCGGTTTCTCTAGTTCCGTGGGGAAGGAAAATTTGAGCATTTTGAGATGCTCGTGCCAGTCGAGCGATACACGAAGATCGACGGTACGGCTACCCGCATACAGCATCCAGTCGATACTCAGCGTGGAGGCGTTATAGTGCAGGGTCTGGCGTACTCTCGCACGCAAAGGCCCGTTCTCCAGAACCTTCACGTCAGAAGGGGTGAACTCACCGACTTCGTCAGTGTAGGCATGCACCTGGTGCGCCCAGGTGTCGTTGGCATCCGCGAACACAACAGCGCGCATGCCTTTGTTGGCGCCGCCAAACACGAACTGTCTGGAATCTTTGTCGAAGAGAGTAACGGTCCCTCCCTGTCCGAATGTCAGCTTCAGATGGCTGTTCTCGAGCAAGCTGGATTCCGCCCGGGGCGTTTCGTTCCCTGCAGAGGGGTGACTGCTAGCCTTTCGAACACGAATCTGCCTGTAGCCGAGCGCGGGTATTTCAACCACAGCCACAAGGCGCTGCCGATGGTTCACTACTGCCGTGGGGTCGATCCACTGAAAGGGAATTGAGTTCCCCTGATCGTCTTCTACTGCCGTGACTGTTCCCGGCTCCCATCCAAGGTCGTATTCGACCTTCAGTGGTGCCGCCCATGCATGCGGGTTGAACACTACGATGTACTTTGAATCCGGATCCGTGGTCGGAATCTGCCAGGCGAGCCGCTGTAGCGAGTCGTTCATGGCCTCGGTCGCGATGTCCCGCGCACGGCCGTAGCCATCCCGCACTACCTGCTCGTGCTCCGGAAGCGTTGTCGCGGCCATGCTGTCGTGAAACTGCAACAGCAGGATGCGTTCCCAAGCCTTTTCGAAGTCGGCCTTTGGGTATTGCGCGCCCCATGCGAACGACCCCAGCGCACAAAACTTCTCTGCGCTGATGAGCATCGCTTCGGTCGTGCGGTTTAGCTTCTTTCTGGCGGAACCCGCTGTGTAGGTGCCGACCGAGTGATGCTGAAGATCGCCCTCATACACCTGGATATCGGACGGCAGATGCTGATGCACTTCCGAGAAGTAACGATCGGGCGTGGAGTAGAAGATGTGAGGCGCGCCTTTTTCACCCTGGATGGCGCGGATGGAACGGATGTTTTCTTTCGTTGGTCCGCCGCCATGATCGCCGATACCGAAGAACTCCATGTCAGTGCGTTCCGGCTGTCCCGCGAGTGCGGCTACGGTCCGCAACATGTGACTGCGGACGTCGCCAGGATCGTCGTAAAAGAGCGGGACACGGTACGTCAGCGCCCGCGTGCCATCGATCCCTTGCCACTGAAACAGGTTCTGCCGGATGTCGGGTTTCTCGATTGCGTTGGGCCGCATGAACACGTAGTACGGCATGCCCTGCAGCTTCAGGATCTGCGGCATGTTGCCGTTGTGCCCAAATGAGTCAGGGTTGTAGCCAACATCGGCCATGCGCCCGAATAGTTTCTCGAGCGTCCGCTGTCCGTAGAGTCCTTGTCGAATCAGCGACTCGCCGCTTGGCATGTTTACGTCGGGCTCGACCCACCAACCGCCCACCAAGTCCCAGCGCCCAGACTTCACATACGCTCGGATCTCCTGGAGCATCGCCGGGTCGCTGGCAGCCACCCAGGCGTAAAACTGGGAGGAGCTGGTGGTCATCGTCAGACTGCTGTCTTCCTTCATTCGATCAAGGGCTGATCGGAAGGTGCTGTGGACGATCGCGTCGGCTTCCGAAAGGGGCCACAGCCACGGAGCATCAATGTGCGCGTTGCCGATCATGTGAAGCTGCAGGGACGCAGCGTCGGGCGGCCAGGTTTGCGCCGCGGCAGTTTCTGCTGACCGAGATGTCTGTGCAGCGATGAAAGGGCAGCACGCGCTGACTACGATTGCACGCAGCAGCGTTTTCCGAAAAAGCGACATCAGGAGTGCCTCATTTGGCGAGCAGACAAGAGTGACGCTCAACCGCGGGCATGTCGCGAGTGGTTGAGTTTTGGAATCGATTTCAAGACTCGGCAAGGGGAACTGTAACGACCGCATGATGGCGTGTCAAGACTACGATTGCGTCCCGGATTGTTCGGAGTTGCGGGCTGCGGGCGACCGACCCAGCCTGAGTGTGAAAGCTCTTGACAGGTGCGCTTCGAAAGGAGCATCGTTGGGGCCATTCAATTTTGGAACCGATTCCAATTGCTGCGCATCGAGGTTGGCCAACATGTTTTCTTTTCATCCAAGCCGTAAGCCAGGGCAAGTTCTGCTTCTGAGCATCGCTGTCTCTGCGGGTGCGAGCCACGCAGGAGCGCAAGAATCCCGTGCGGTCCTAAGCGGACACGTGCAGGATACCGGCGGGGCAGCGATCCCCGACGCGACGGTGACCGTACACAACGTTGGCACTGGAGTGGACACAACGGTCAAGTCCGGCGGCGCTGGCGACTACACGGTGCCATTTCTTGACCCGGGAAATTACACGGTGCGTGCCTCTGCCCAGGGCTTCCGCGAAGTCGTGCGCAACAATGTCGAGCTGCACGTGCAAGACAAACTTACGGTGGACCTCTCATTGGGAGCAGGCGCCACCAGTGACGTGGTAACGGTGACTGCCGATCCGCCGCTGCTCGACACTGGCAGCGCCACGCGCGGTGCGCTGATCGACAACGTCAAGGTGACGGAGTTGCCGATCATCGGCAGGAATCCTATCAACCTGGCCGATCTGGCTCCGGGTGTTGTCTTCCAGGGAAATCAGAGCTTTCGTCGGCCTTTCGACAACGGCGACGTGATCAACTTTTCTGTGAACGGCGGTTTGCGCCAGGCCAATAGCTTCCTGATTGATGGCGCCCCGGATGACGCCTATTCCGATACGGCTGGCGACAAGTCTCACGTGAATTTGAACGTGGCCTTCATTCCCACCGCAGAGGTCACGCAAGAGTTCAAGGTCGTCTCGAACTTCTACGACGCCCAATACGGTCGCACCGGTGGCGGCATCTTCAACGTGATCACGAAGAGCGGAACCAACCAGCTCCACGGGGACGTGTACTACTTCCTGCAACGCTATAACTTCAACGCGAACAACGTCGGTAACAAGTTCAACAACCTGCCGATTTACTCGATTGATCCTGTCACCAAGCAGTTCTTGGCCGCTCCGCGTCTTGACCAATACGGCCTGCAGGTGAACGGGCCTGTGCGGATTCCTGGCGTGTACAACGGCACGGATAAGACGTTTTTCCTGTTCGGGATCGAGCGATACAAGGAAAATACGCCGTCGCCCGGACTTGTCGGCACGATCACCGCGGCGGAGCGCAACGGAGACTTCTCGCAATCCGGCGTAAACATCTACGATCCGTATACGACGCGGCTTGACGCTCGGGGGAACTGCTGCATTCGTGATCAGTTTCCAAACAACATCATTCCGGCGGCGCGGCTCAACGGTGCCGGTTTCAAGTTGGCGCAGGCCTTTCCTGCACCGAACATTACGACTGCAACTTCCAACAACAACTACAACGTCGGCGCGAACCTGAGTATCGATCGGTTCAACAACTACAACATCCGCATCGATCAGAACTTCGGACAGAAGGAGCGCATCTACGGGCGCTACTCGTATGGTCGTCGCAACCAGACCGACCAGGGCAATACCAACTATCCGCTTCCGTTGCTGGATGCCCAGGACCCGCTGGCGCGTATCAACAACAATGCCGTTCTGGATTCGTTGACGCAGCTTACTCCCCGGCTGACCATGGACCTGCGGGTCGCCTACTCCCGTTACAACGAATCCGTACTCCGCACGCGTTCGGCAACTGTCGATCCCACGCAATACGGCTTCAGCTCGAACTATGCAGCGCAGCGCTTTGTCGACGTCTTCCCCAAGCTCGGGTTCGACAACACGAACGGTGTCAACCTGCCTGGAGGCTTGGGTTCGACCGGTATCGGATCGCGCGATCCTCGGTTCGGCATCAGCAACATCATCAGCTTCCAGCCGAGTGTGGAGTGGGTCGTAGGCCGGCACTCCCTGCATCTTGGTGCTGACCTTCGGGATGTCGACTTCAACAATGGTGGAGCGTCCTATACGTTGGGTCAGGGCGGGTTCAACTTCACGCGTCTGCAAACGCAGTCGAACCCCACGGCAGCACAAACAGCCGGGAATGGTTCTTCCGTAGCCGCGTTGCTGCTGGGCTTTCCGAACAACGGCATCATCCAGTACACGCCCTATACCGGCTACCGCTTCCGTTATTACGCGATGTTCATCCAGGACGACTTCAAGTTGTCGAATCGGCTGACGATCAACGCCGGCCTGCGATACGACATTGAGGGATCGCCGTACGAACTGCACAACCGTGCGAATCGCGGATTCGACGTCAACGCGGCCTCGCCTCTCGCCGCCGCAGCGGCCTCTGCTTCGTCATACTGTCCCGCTTGCGCTTCGCTGAAGGGCGGCCTGCTGTTTGCCGGGGTAGGCGGCCAGCCTCGCGCCTTCTACAACACGCGGTTTGGTGATATCCAGCCACGCATTGGTGCGGTCTACCAGGTGAGCAAGGACAATCTGTTCCGCGGTGGTTACGGGCTGTTCTACCTGCCTGAAGCCGGGTTGAGTCCTGCACAAGGTTTCGCACAGGATACCGCGATGATCCCGACGAACGCGGCCGCTGGCAGTCAAGCGGACAACTACAGGCCACGCGGGAACAACCCGTCGGCGCAACCGCTCAACGATCCATTTGCGACCGGTGTCTTGCAGCCGACGGGAAGCTCGCTCGGTTTGGCGACCTTCCAAGGTCAGAGCGTCACCTTCAACAATCCGAACAGGTACATCCCCTACGTCCACCAGTTTTCCTTCGGCATGCAGCAGCAGCTACCGTACAACATCAGGATCGATGTTGGGTATGTAGGCAGCCGCAGCAACCACATCAACACCAATGACAACCAGGCGGGCGGGCCGCGCAACCTGAATGTGTTGAGCAACGCCCAGATTGCGCAGGCCCGGAATGCGGCAGCGTCTGGAGGCTTTGCCTCGGCTTCCGCGTATCTCTCACAGACCCAGCCGAATCCGTTCTTTGGCCTGATACCGGGCAGCACTCTGGGAACGTCTCCCCGGTTGCAGCTCTCTCAGTTGCTCCTTCCGTTCCCGCAGTTCCAGACGATCAACTATGGGCAGGAGTCCGTTGGGAAGATCTGGTACGACTCTCTCCAGATCTTCGGGGAGAAGCGCTACTCCCAGGGTCTTTCAATCAGCGCCGCCTTCACCTGGTCCAAGACCCAGGAAGCACTAGCGTTCCTGAACCCCCAGGATCCTGCGCCGTTCAAGAACATCGGAGCGCAGGACCGGCCTTTCCGTTTTACACCGGCGATGGTGTTCGAACTGCCGTTTGGCCGCCATCACCAGTTCTTCTCGAACGATTCTCGTTGGGTGGAAGCGCTCATCGGCGGCTTCCAGGTCCAGGTGTCCTACATCATTCAGTCGGGTGTTCCTGCAGGACTGAATGGCGGCTACCTGGTAGTTGCAGATCCGCGCATCGGCAGCCCGCACTCGAAGACGCAGTACTTCAACACCTGCACTTTGAATGTCAACGGGACCAAGACCGGCAACTGCTCAAGCGGCATCATCGCCTTCCAGCAAATCAACTCCGCGAACCTGGATCTGCGTGGCGCTCCCTTTCAGATTGGTTCCATCCGGAACCCCAACGCTCCCATTGGCAATGCGTCAATCTCGAAGCGTGTCAACATCACCGAGCACTTCAACACGCAGTTCCGATTTGAGGCGTTCAACTTCACGAACACTTACGTTCCAAATGGACCGGATATGACACCCACAAACAACACCTTTGGGACGCTCAGCGGTGCGACGAGCACACCGAATGGGCAATCCAACCTTCCTCGTGTGGTCCAGCTTGGTGCAAAGATCAATTTCTAGCTGCCTGGTCCTCCTAAAGCCGGAAGACGTGTCTTCCGGCTTTCCTTTCTGCTGCGGTAGTGCACGGTAGCAATCTGGAATGTTGAGCGCGAATTATGAGTGAGCATCTCGATACACTTGTCCGGCGCCGGCCTGAACTTGTCGCTCTCACCCGTGCAATGCGAGACGCCTTCGACATGCTTCGACAGGCACACGCGGCAGACAAGGTTTTGCTGATCGCAGGGAATGGTGGCAGCGCAGCAGACGCAGAGCACTGGGCGGGGGAGCTCCTGAAAGGCTTCTGTCGGACTCGGCCTCTCAGTGCGGCGGAACGCACTGGACTCGACGAGGCAATTGCGGGCCGCCTGCAAGGGGCAATCCGTTGCATTCCACTCACCGGTTTTCCCGCTTTCACTACGGCCTTCGCCAACGACGTCGATCCGACTTTGATCTATGCGCAGTTGGTATGGGCGCTCGGCCGTCCGGGAGACATCTTCATCGGCATCAGCACTTCTGGAAATGCGCGCAACGTGTGTGAGGCCGCGAAAGTGGCGCGAGCACGCGGTCTGAAGATCATTGGGTTGACGGGCTCTTCAGGAGGGGCGCTGAAGGAGCATTGCGACATCTGCCTGCGGGTACCCGCTGCGGAAACCTATGAGGTGCAGGAACTGCATCTTCCCGTGTACCACTGCCTGTCGAGAATGCTGGAGGAGGAATTCTTCCAGCCGTAGATTGGAAGGAGACCTATCTCGGCGACCCGGGTTCCAGAGATGTGGTGAGTTGAGCCTGTTCGCCATCTGACGTCATCTGACAGGCTTCTAGCAGAGCACTCCGAACGAAGCGGATGTGATCGCTGGTCTCCTTCTTGGCTTGCTCCCGATCCTGACGTGCGATAGCTTCGGCGATTGCGCGGTGAGCGGACGGTGTGTCGGACGAGGTGAGGCGATACGTTTGACAGCGACAGAGCCAGAGCTTGTCCTGAAGATTGTTGTGGACCCGCAGCAGTTCCAGATTTCCGGTGGCAGCCACGATGCTTTGGTGGAAGAAGATGTCTTCGTCGATATAGGCAGCTTTGTGGCCAGAGACCAGCAGATCTTCCGTGCGCTTTACGCTCTGTTGCAGCGTGCTGACAAGGTCCGGTGTGATCGGCACAATCATCGCCGCGAACGACTCCAGTGCTTCGCGCAGATCGTACAAATCGCCGATTTCCTTTGCAGAGAACCGATGAACGTAGGCGCCGCGGCGAGGCTCAATGCGAACCAGGCCTTCGCTCTGCAGGGAGTTCAGCGCCTCGCGTACTGGGGACTTACTGATGCCAAGCTGGTCTGCAAAGAACGTCTCTGTCAGGCGAACATCCGCCCCAGGGTTCTTCGCTAGGATGTAGTGCTTGATACTCTCGTGAGCCTGCTCCGTGAGGCTGAGTGATACCTGCAATTTCTTCAAGGCTGACCTCGAACTCCTTCTGTCTTGTGAGCCATTCTAGAGGGGCGTTCGGACTTCGACGGGTCACCACTCTTTCGCGAGTTCCGTGACAATGTTGGTCAAAGCAGTCACATCGCGCATGTCCACAGTTTCCGCTGGAGAGTGCGCGTAGCGCAGCGGCCAACTCAGGGCGACATCTGTCGTTCCATATCGAACGAAGGCTGCGCCGTCGTTTCCGCCACCGGTCACACCGTACTGCACGGGGATGCCGTGCTTCTGCGCGACGCTCTGCACACGCTGCACATCAGCCCAGGGTGCGATGTTGGAGTTGTCGATCGCGCGGATGACGAAGCCGTTTCCCAGCTTGCCCTCAGCGAAGCGATGCGACTCCAGCGGTGTGTCTGAAGAAACGAAGGTATCGATGGCGAAGATGGTTTGCGGGATCGCACCGTGCTCGCTCGCCGACTTGGCGTACGCTGCGGCGCCCAACAAGCCGAGTTCTTCCTGTGTGGACCACACAAAGGTCACGTCTCGGTGAAAGTCTTTGCCCAAGGCCCACACGGCCTCCACCATGGCGGCGCATCCTACGCGATCATCCAGGCTGCGAACGGACACTCGACCTTCCTGAAGTGTTCGGAGTCGCTTAGGGATGGTGACGAAGTCGCCTACTTTGATGCCCATGCCCTCGACATCTGTAGCCGTTGCGGCTCCAACATTGAGGCGCGCCGCAACGCGGAAGTCGGCAGGAAAGTGAAAGGTGCTGGAATCGAAGTTGTCCGGCAAAGCTACGACTGCACCGCGCATGCCAGCGGCGGTGTGAATCAGGGCGGGGTGGCCCCAAAAGAAGGCCGGTGAGCCTCCGCCTTTGTTGTCGAGATCGAGTGTGCCGTCAGGGTTGATGGCTTTCACGCGGAAGCCAAGTTCATCGGTGTGTGCCATGAACATGGCAGCCGGCTTGTTGCCGTTTCCGAAGCGAACGATCAGGTTGCCGGCAGAATCCGTCTCCGGCTTTACCCAAGGCGGCAGTAGTTGCTGAACAGCTTCGCGGGGCAGCTTTTCTACTTCGCTGACGCCATAGGTTTCCGTCAGAGTCTTGAGCACCGCTGCAAGCTCAGGCGGTGTGGATGGCCGGGCAGGCAGTGCAGGCTCCGCCATGGCGACGGCAGGTGTTGGCGAAGCGACGGAGGCCGTTGCACCGACATAGCGCAGCAGCGTCTGCAGCAGTGCGGAGAGGTCCCGGTCATCGACCATTTCTCCCGCTGTGAGTGGATACTGCATCGGCACGCCGAGATGTGCGGCATGCGCGGGCAGCGCCATCGCGGTGCCGTATCCGCGGATCAGAAACGGGGCAGCGCTTGCCGTGTGCAGGGCGGTATCGCCCAGCCAGTCTGCGGCGGGCGCGGATGCAGCCTGTAAGAGAACGGTGCCGGCGCCCAGTGGTGCCGGTAAGGCTTTTGCGGAGGCTGCGTCCTTGCGACCGCGCCCCACATAGACCAACTCTTGTGGCAGAGTGCTCTGCAGGATGCGCGTGAGACCGCGCGAACCGGCGTACTGCTGTGTGACGAACGCGACGGTGGTCGTACCGGTGCCGGGTTTCGCGGCCAGCACGTGCGCTAGTTGTAACAGGACCGCAGCGCCCACACGGTCGCCGACGGCCGTACCGGCCCACCCATGCGGGCCTACGCGGAGCAGCGCCCGATCTGCTGCCAGAGGACTCAGGACATCGACGCCGCTGCTTGCAACGGCAGCAGCGGAACGTGCGCCGATGTCCACGTAGAGATTGTCCAGATCGTCCGGGTCAGGTACGTTCGCTCGTCCCGGTGTGAGATGGATGGACAGCCCCGCGATCACTCCGGGCACGGTGGCACCCTTACGTGCAGTGATCAGCATCTGCTGCGCGTTCTGCATCTCGTTGTAATGCGGCGGCAGGCCCGCCTGCGGAAGGCGCTGGACGCGTAGGTAGCCGTCGGGTTCGATGCGGCTGACGACATAGCCTGGCTCATCGATGGGTGTGGCAATCAGGCGGTGCGGTGCACCCGTGCCGAAGGTCACAGAGACGTTGCCCATGCTGTCACGCTGAGGGTGCATGTCTTTCAATGCTTCAGCGATCCGTGCGGAGAGTGTGGATTCGTAGCCGGTGACCGCGACTGTATTAGTCAGCCACGGCAGCTCGTCGGTGGGTGGATGCACCTGGGCTGCAGCCGCAACAGTGGACAGCAGAAGAGCGGCGGTGACGACGAATCGGCGCATGAACATCTCCCTGCGGAATGAATGTGTGATGAACGTAGCGTTGGTATCTGATATCTTACGCACTAACCACTTCGTTACGCGCCTAGCCTTGGGCCCCTCCAGGCGACGGTGCTGCAATTGCGTCAACACCCGCCCGGTCCAGACTCCGGCGGTAAAGAACGTACATGGCAGATTCCGACTGCGGAAGTCTGGCAACATTGCCAGACTCCGCAGCGATGTTCTGTACCCGCACGAAGCTCGTTGATCTCAGGAGGCACCATGAAGCAGCGCATTCCGTTCCTCGCTCTGGCAGCAGTTCTGGCAGCACCCGCTTTGACCTTTGCACAATCCACCGCAACGCTGTCCGGCACGGTGAAAGATCCTTCCGGCGCCGCTCTACCCGGTGCGCAGGTGGTGATTCGCAACTTGGGTACCGGCGTAGAGCGCACGCTCACCAGCGACGGAGCGGGCCAGTATGTAGCGCCTTCGCTGGCACCCGGCGACTACTCCGTGAGCGTGACGGCCACGGGTTTCGGCACGTTCACCGTGCAGCGCTTGACGCTGGCCGTGGACGCACACGCCAACCTGGATGCGCCGCTTACGATTTCTTCGTCCGGCGAAACCGTACAGGTAGAGAGCACGGCTGCACTGATTGATTCGGAGTCCATCACGGTCGGACAGGTGATCGACCGCGTGACGGTGCAGGAGGTGCCGCTGAATGGACGCCACTTCCTGGACCTGACCGTGCTGACCCCTGGTGGCGTGACTGCGCCGGCGAACGGAAGCCTGACCTCGCCCAGCCGCGGATTGGGAGCGAACTCGTTTGTGACCGCGGGCAATCGCGAAGACTCCGTGAACTTCCAGATTAACGGCGTGAACCTGAATGACATGGTGCAGAACCAGATCACATTCCAGCCCTCGATCAACACCACATCTGAATTTAAGATCAACAACCAGACGTTTTCCGCGGAGTATGGCCGGTCCTCGGGATCCGTGGTGAACGTGAGCACGCGCTCCGGCACGAATGCGTTCCACGGCGAAGTGTTCGATTACATCCGCAACGAAGCCCTGGACGCGCGCAATTACTTCAGCCCTGCCGGCACTCGCATGCCCGCGCTAAAGCGTCACAATTTCGGCGCAGCGCTGGGTGGTCCCATCTGGCGCGATCACACGTTCTTCTTTGCGAGCTATGAAGGCCTGCGGCAGTCGCAGGGGTTGGCGCTGAACAGTGGTGTCCTTACCGCAGCGCAGCGTGCGGCTGTGACTGATCCGGTGGCGCAGCGTCTGCTTGCCTATATCCCACTTGCGAATGACACAACGGGTGCACGATTTATCGGCACCGCGGCAGGCCCGGTGAATACGGACCAGGGCACGATCGACATCAGCCATACGTTCGGACCCAGCGATACTTTGCACGGCTTCTATGCGTTGCAGAAGGACGTGCGTACTGAACCGACGCTGCAGGGTGATTCTGTGCCCGGGTTCGGCGACAATCGCGCTGCGACGCGTCAGATCCTCACGTTGAACGAAACCCACGTCTTCTCGCCACGGCTGGTCAATGAGGCACGACTCGGCTTCAATCGCATAGCCATCGCCTTCAATCCAAACGTCACGACCGACCCGACTACACTAGGCCTGGCTACCGGTACAACCGGACCCAACGGCATCCCGCAGATTACGATCACCGGGCCGGGCCTCAACTTCGGTGGACCTTCCGGCTTTCCGCAAGGCCGCTTCGACACGCTCGGCATCTTCTCAGACACCGCCACGTACACCGTGGGCAAGCACTCCATCAAGTTCGGTGGTGAGTTCCGCCGCTTCCTGAACGTGAACTTCTCCCAGGACACCGGCACCATCGGCTTTAACACGGTCGCGAATTTTCAGACGGGCCGCGCCAACAGTTTCAGCATTACACCTACCCGGACGTCGAACCGCCTGTATGTCAACGCTGTCGGCGGCTTTGTACAGGACTCCTGGAAGATCACACCCAACCTCACCGCGGAGCTTGGTTTCCGCTATGAATGGAACGGAGCGCCGGTGGACGGCGCCAATCGGCTGGTCGTATTCGATACGACCACAGCCTCTCTGTATCGTGTGGGCACGAATGGCTATGGCAACAGCCCCTACAAACAGAACTACAACTACGAGCCGCGCCTGGGCTTCGCCTACGACGTCTTCGGGACCAACAAGACGGTGGTGCGTGGAGCCTACGGCTTCATGGCAGACCAGCCGGAGACAAATGTGGTGAGCGGCTTGAATGGCAATCCGCCGTTCGCCAACCGCGTTACGTATAGCAGCGCCACTGTGACAATTCCCTTAAATCGTCTTTACAATGCGGCGGGTGCTTCGGGCATTGGCATCACAGGCGTGCAGCGCGACTTGTCGAATGCGTACACCGAGACCTTCAACTTCAACGTGCAGCAGGAACTGCCGTTTGGCGTGGCCTCGTCCATCGGGTATTACGGTTCTGTCGGCAAGCATCTGCGGACCCCGCTGAATATCAATCAGCCGAACGCTGCAGGAGTGCGGCCATTCCGTACCGTTTCGGCGAACAGCCCGATTTCCCCGAACGCAAACATCAGCGGTGTGAACATCACGCAGGTGTCCTCTGTGGGCATGTCGAACTACAACGCCATGTGGTTCACCTTGCGCAAGGCGTTCCGCAGCGGCTTGAACTTCAACTTCAACTACAACTACTCAAAGTCGCTGGACACTGGATCGCTCAGCGGTACCGTGCTGCAGGATGCGACGCGGCCATACCTGAACTACGGTCCTTCAGACTTCGACACGACTCACCGCATCTCCTTCAATGCTGTTTACCAACTGCCTTTCAAGGGCAACCGCTTGGTTGAAGGGTGGCAGCTTTCGGGCATCTCGCAGTGGCAGACGGGTAATCCGTTAAACGTGACCACTTCGTCGACGTTTACCGGTACGTCAGGTGTGCTGCACCCAAACTTGCTGGCCCCTGTGCAGTACACGAAGACACGGACGTCTGCGTCTACGGTGCAGTGGTTCACGCCATCGGTCTGTGCGGCGCCCGCGACGAACTGCACGTTCCAACTGCCCGCGACGGGCTTTGGCAACCTAGCCCGTAACGCGCTGCGCGGGCCCGGATTTGCGGATACAGACTTCTCTATCGAGAAGAACACTGCCATCACAGAGCGGGTGAAGTTCCAACTGCGTGCCGATGCGTTCGACATCTTTAACCATCCCAGCTTCGGAAACCCGGGAACTTCCGCTGTAGTGGGTTCCACGAGCCTGGGTGTCATTTCGTCCACGCGCTTCCCGGTGGGCGATCTGGGGTCATCGCGCCAACTTCAGGTCATTGGCAAGATCATCTTCTAGTTGTGCTGAACTGATCCGGTCCAGAGCGGCACTCCCTAGGGGTGCCGCTCTTTTTTCGTGCGTACATGCCAATACATATACTTCGGGCGCAAGGCACAACAGCATGGCGCCCGCAGCGACGTCCGGAAGACGGTGTCGATACATTCGCGGTGGTGTCGCTGTGTGCCAATCCGATTGAAGACGCGCAGGTTTTGCGGGCTACGAAGAGACGTCCCTTGCTCAGAAGTACCGCGTAGGCCAGCTCCTTAACGAGTCACTAAGGACTGCAGTTCTCCCGGCATACTAGCCAGACGTTCGGATCTTCGAGGTTGTGTGGGTCGCCCTTGGCGTACATCCTGACCTGGTAGCCGGGCGTGTGGGCAAATCTCTCTGCCAACGGGTTGCCGATGAACCGGCCGAAGCGGTCGGCTGGTGTGATCTGGCGCGTGAGGACGAAAAAGCGATCATGGTGTTGCAGGAAATCATCACGCGTATAGATCGATCCGGAGAAGTAGCCGACACGCTTCCAGTTCTCCATGAGGTGGTATTGCGTGACTTCCAGGCGCGGAGCGTCGGACCGGATGCTTTGAGGCCAGTCCAGCAGGTAGGTGTAGAGCACACCGGAGCTGTGCTGCCTGCCGATAAGCTCGGTGAAAGCCCACGCGTCTTCGCAGACGACCGGAGCGCCTTTAGGTAATTGTGCGGTGAGCCGGTCTGTGTAGTTGGAGGACTGGATCGGGTGCTGGCGCAGATCGACGAATACGCTGTACAGCAGAGCCAACGCGAAGAGACCGCCAGCGGCAAGACGCAGAGGCCGCACATATTTACCGGAATCGGGCCCGAGGCGGAGGTTATGCCAGTTCACCAGGTGGACTAGCTCCATCGTAATCAGCGCGGTAGCGATGTTGAGCGGAAGCAGATAGCGGTCTATGAACAGAGAGGTGCCGATGTGAGAACCGATCGCCATGCCGACCGGGACCAAGCAGAGCGCGCCAACAACGACATACACCGCCCGTCGTTTGCTGAACGCTTGCGCGACTGCCGAGATCGTCTGTCTTGCGCTCCGATTTTGTGAGGCGAAAACAAGGATGCACATGACAAACAGCAACACCGTAATCTCTCGCGAGAAGCTGGTGAAGGCGCCGATGAAGCGGAGCGGGCCTGGAGGCCGTGTCCAAAACCAGGGCTTGCCCACCTGGGCTGAGGCTCGTATTGCCGTGCGTTCCGGGAGCAACAGAATCCAGGATGCCGCAGCAGCCGCATAAAGTGGCCACTGAAAGCGGCGGCGGCCAGCATCAAGCACGATGGCGCCCAGCAGCAAAGCCGCACTGTACAGAATGCCAAGCGTGTGGCTGGCGGTGAGTAGACCGTGCAAAAAGAACGTAAGCAGACAGAGACCCATGCTCGTCCGTGTGCTTCGATGTTCAATCGCCTCCTGTCCGTGAATTCGAAAGGCAAGAGCCACCACAAGGGAGGTGCTCAGCATGAGCAGGCCGTAGAATCGGCCCTCGGCCATGTGCGTGACGATGGATGGGCTGAAAAACCAGGTGTTGAACATTGCGAAGGCCACGGCACCGACGCTGTAGAAGCGCCGTGCTGCAGCCCACGTAATGCAGAAGGCCGCACCAAAGCACGTCGCGGAAAAAAGGCGAAAGGCGAGATCGGACGCGCCGAAGATCGCAAACCACCCGCGACCAAGCAGGTAGAACAAGAATCCGCCGCCGTCGGCCCCTTGCTTCCAGGCGTAGATCATGTGGGACCAGGAAGGATCGTGCAACAGCATCCATCCGAGCATTTCGTCTTCCCAGAAGATCCGATGTCTGCCGAATATGTACGCTACCGACAAAGACAAGAAAAAGCCGGCAGCCATCCATGCCTTGTCATTTCGCGCCAAGGCGAATGGCGAATCATCAGGTTGTTGCATAGAGAATGTCGCTGTCCTGCTGTGTGAAGTGCACGGCACTCGTGCGTTATGAAAAGCCCAAGCATGCTGGAATTCCCTGCACGACGCACTCGCAAAAGCAGTTTTCTGCCACGTATACACCGTGGGGAAGATGAACAATAATTGTGCAGGCGGTGTCTTGCCCGCGAGCGAAGCAGTGCCGCTAAGAAGCGACAGGGGCGTGGTTGCCTGGGGCAATCCCGCGTCCGAGTGGGAGTATAACAAGCGTTGATCTCATATCTCTTTGTACGGAGTGCGGTTGTCTAATTTGTCGTGGCTTCCTGAGCAGCAGGACTGGGTAGATCGCTTGAGGCTTGCGGAAACGCAAGAGCCTCATTCTGCGGCAAGCACCTTCCAACAGCTCGCCAATACGCGCATGGACTTTGTGCGGGCCGGCAGGCTTGATAAGGCCGTGCAGCGTTATCGGTCCGCGCACGGCAACCTGCCGGGCCTGCCGGTAGTTCGCCTGGCGCTCCTGGGGTCATCCACGCTGGGGCACTTGCATGCCGGGGTGCGAGTGGGTGCGTTGCGGCACGGCGTCCTGGTGGATGTGTACGAGAACGCATTCGGCATGTACCGGCAGGAGGCTGCGGATGTTAGCTCAGGACTGCATGCGTTTCGACCCGATGTGGTGTGCCTTGCGCTGGACGCGCATCACGTAGCGGCAAGCGGTGGGGAAGGCCGTGCGGAACAGGTGCTTGCCGACCTGCGCGAACTGTGGCGGGCCGTAAAGGAAATGCTGGGATGCGTTGTCGTCCAGCAGACCGTTCTGCCCGTGCACTGGCCGGTCATGGGTAATCAGGAAAGCCGACTCCCGCAGTCGCCGGCATCGGTGGTGGAGAGCGTCAATCGCCTTCTGCGTTCCGAAGCAGAGGCACAAGGTGTGTATCTGCTCACGGTGGATACGTGGGCAGCCATTGACGGCCTCTCCCGCTGGTTTGAACCTGCACTTTGGAACCGCTCGAAGCAGGAGGTTCATCCCCGCGTCTCGGATTTGTACGGAGAGCAGGTCGGCCGCATCTTGGCAGCGCTGCGGGGCAAATCGTCGAAGTGCCTTGTGCTCGATCTCGACAACACCCTGTGGGGTGGTGTGATCGGAGACGACGGCATGGAAGGCATTGTGCTGGGGCAGGGAAGCGCAGTGGGTGAAGCGCATGTCGCGCTGCAACGCTATGCTTTGCAGCTTTCAGAGCGCGGCATCATCCTTGCGGTTTGTTCGAAGAATGATGAGGCGAACGCCCTGGCGCCATTCGCGGATCACTTGGAGATGGTGCTGCGTCGAAAGCACATCGCCTGTTTTGTGGCCAACTGGCAGGACAAGGCAACGAACCTGCGGTACATCGCGGAGACCCTGAACATCGGATTGGACTCGCTGGTGTTCGTGGACGACAACCCGGCAGAGCGAGCGCTGGTACGCCGCGAGCTGCCCATGGTTGCTGTGCCGGAACTGCCGGAAGACCCTTCCGGGTATGTGGGTACGCTGGCGGCGGCGGGATACTTCGAGGCCCTGGAGGTTACAGCCGAGGACCGTGCCCGCGCTGAGCTATATCGCTCGAATGCAGAGCGAGAGAATCTGCGTCGATCAACCACGGACATGGGTGGATTCCTGCAGGCGCTGCAGATGGAGCTGACGTGGAGCCCCTTCGATTCCATCGGGCTGAAGCGCATTGTTCAGCTGATGAACAAGACCAACCAATTCAATCTGACGACGCGTCGGTACACGGAGGCGGAGGTCGCGGCGATGCTGGACGATCCGTCGGTGCTCACCCTGCAACTGCGGCTGTCGGACGTGTATGGCGATAATGGCGTGATCGCACTGTTGGTGGGACGACTCGCCGACTCGGCTACGCTGGATATGGAGACGTGGCTGATGAGCTGCCGCGTGCTGGGACGTAACGTGGAAGAAGCTACGCTAAATGTGCTGGTGGAGCAGGCCCGCGCGATGGGTTGCACCCGCATTGTAGGAACGTACCGACCCACCGCGAAAAATGGCATGGTACGCGATCACTATCAGCGGCTGGGATTTGCAGCACTGGGCCAACAAGAGGACGCAACGCGATGGGAACTGTGGCTGGATAGCTATGCTTCGCGCGACGTACCGATGACGATCAAGGGAGGAAAGACATGGACAACCCACACCTGTACCGCGAGCTGACGGAGATATTCCGAGAGGTTTTTGACGACGATACGTTGACGCTGACTCCGGAGACTACGGCCGCAGACATCGACGGCTGGGACTCCATGGCGCACATCGGGCTGATCGTTGCCATTGAGGAACGCATGGGTGTGAAGTTCAACAGCGCGGAATTGGAGTCGTTGCACAACGTGGGCCAACTTGCGGGCGTTCTGGAGTACAAGCTGGAGTCGCGGCAGGTCAAGGCCTAGGCAAGGCAGGGAGGAAAAGCGGGATACCGTGCTGTTCAACTCGTATGCATTTCTGTTTGTTTTTCTTCCCGTCGTGCTTCTCGGCTACCAAGTGGCGGCGCACTGGCATCGGCGCGCGGTAATCATTTGGCTGGCACTTAGTTCGCTGGCGTTCTACGCATATTGGAGTCCGCGATTCCTACTGCTGCTGGTCGGGTCGATCCTGTTCAACTACGCCGCCGGATCACTGATTGCGAGCCGGCTTGAAGACCGGCTGCCGACCAAGACCGTTCTTTGGGCCGCAATCATCGCCAACTTGGCTGTGTTGTGCGCTTTCAAGTATTTCGTTCCATGGATCAACGGTGTGACGGCGGTGTTTCACCATCCGCTCAACTGGTCAGACCTGATTCTGCCACTCGGCATTTCGTTCTTTACCTTTACGCAGATCGCATACCTTGTGGACCTGGAGCAGGGTGCGGCGCATCGGCAGGACCTGGACAGCTACGTTCTGTTCGTAACGTTCTTTCCGCACCTGATTGCGGGTCCCATTCTGCACCACGCTGAAATCATGCCCCAGTTGCATGCCCGGCGCGATTTCCGGTTGCGCTCCGATGACATGGCGGTGGGCTTCGCCTGGTTTGTCATGGGGCTCTTCAAAAAGGTGGTGCTCGCGGATCGGTTTAGTACTGAGGCTGACCGCGCGTTTCTGGTCACGGGAGTTCTGCATACCGGCGGCTCTTGGGTCGGTGTGCTGTCTTATTCATTGCAGTTGTACTTCGACTTTTCCGGCTACTCGGACATGGCGCTGGGGCTGGCGCGCATGTTCTCAATTAACTTCCCCCTCAATTTCAGCTCGCCGTACAAGTCGCGGAGCATCATCGATTTTTGGCAGCGCTGGCACATGACGCTCACCCGCTACATCATGAGCTATCTCTATAACCCGATCGCCAT
Organism: Terriglobus aquaticus; assembly: GCF_025685415.1. Taxonomy (NCBI): domain Bacteria; kingdom Pseudomonadati; phylum Acidobacteriota; class Terriglobia; order Terriglobales; family Acidobacteriaceae; genus Terriglobus; species Terriglobus aquaticus. Next base: position 1,581,740 of record NZ_JAGSYB010000001.1, on the reverse strand, counting down.
GTGGATCAATCGCAGGCGGGTGCGGCAAGGCAAGAAGATCTCGCGGAAGGCGACCGCGACGGTGGAGGGGTTCGTCCAGCTGGTGGCGTTCCCGACGACGGTGACCCTGTTTCTGGCAGGCGTGTGGCACGGTGCTGGTCTGCAGTTTGTAATCTTCGGCCTGCTGCATGCGCTATACCTGTGCATCAATCATGGCTGGCGGGTGTGGCGAACGACGCGTCCGGCCACGGCCGCTCCTTCGGCTCTGGTCCGCCGGTTGCGCGGCATCGGTAGCCTGTTATTGACCTATGTTGCGGTGCTGATCGCGCAGGTCTTCTTCCGCGCCGCTGGTGTAGGCGCGGCGATGGACATGTTGGCAGGCATGATAGGCCGGCACCATGGTCCTGTGCCGCTACGCTCCGCTTCGCTATTGGGCGTAAACACGCTGGTGGGCCTGGTGGTGGGTTACCTGATCGTCTGGTGCCTGCCAAACACGCAGCAGATGCTGGCGCGGTTCAAGCCGTCTCTGCAACTTGCACCGTCCGATCTGCAGCCGAGCCTGGTGCGCATCGCATGGCGACCGACGCCGGCATGGGGCTTTGTGCTCGGGGCCGTTCTGCTGCTGGTACTGGTGCGCATGCAGGTTCCGTCCACGTTCCTTTATTTCCAGTTCTAGCTTGTGTCGCCGCCGCTCGCTGCAATACAGCCCATTGAACCTCGCCAGGGAGACGAACCCATGTCGCAGACCGCAACGATGAACGAACGGGAACGGATCGAACAGATCCTTCATCCGCGGGCGGAGTACACGCCTCGCCAGTTCGCCCGATCGATCCTTTGGGTGCTGGCGGTACCACTAGCGGTTTACCTTCTGACCTTCCCGCTGGTGATGATGCCCGGATCAGGATTCTCGCGGTTGGGTGTGAGCAAGTTCGGACCAGTGCTGGATTACGGGTACAACGTGCGCCATGCCGACGCGGACGTAGTGATCTTCGGCGACTCCAGCGCGTTTATCGGAATCGATCCCCGCGTGGTGAACGCCACGTTGGGAACCAAGGCACTTGTCATTCCCAACACGATCGGCAGTCTTCCTGTGCTTGGAGACATTCCGCTGCAGCGCTACCTGTCACACAACCGGCCGCCACGCCTGCTGGTGCTTTACTTCGCTCCGTGGAACCTGGACTATAACGATCCCCGTCGGCACGATTTGCTCTTTGAAGGGGAAGAGGTGCTGTTTCGCCACGGTTCGTTGCGAGATATTCTCCGTTTCGCCATGCGCAAGCCGGCCGAGTTTCTTACGTTTCCGTTAAAGGTGTACAGCACGCTCGGTTGGAACACTCTCTCGTTCACCTTGCACCAGGGTGATCGCGAACACAACACGGACGCGACGCTGGGTCACATGGATTACGCATTCGATTTCCCGCCCATGCCAGACACGTGCCACCTGGTCGCGCACGGTATGTGGAAGACCGGGGATGCTTCCGTGCGTGCCCTGATGCAGAAGTTGTCCACGCCTCAGACGCAGGTCAAGGTATACCTCGCACCGATTCCCGGGTGTTCGGATGCACTGTATGCCGTGGAGCATATGGGGCAGCCCATTGGGGCGAAACCGTTAATTTTGCCGCCGTCGTGGTTCGCGGGCGATGACGCAAACGGACACATCCGGCCCGATCACGTGGCGGAGAATTCACTATTGTTTGCGAAGACGATTGCACCTTGGGTGCAGCAGGCGCACATCGGTGCGAACCCGGCTCCCTGAGGAATCTCTGCCAGCTCGCCAGCGGATTGGCGGGCGCCGGCACAGGCTTTTAAGCCGCTAGCGATCAATCCCGGTCCGGAACCAAGCCGATCGCTCTTTGCATGGGCGCAATCTCCGGGCTGGACATGAATGTCTTCCAGACCAGGCCGGTGCGGCCGTTCTCAATCATGACTACCTGCGGTGCCTGGTTCAGTCCCATGTTGGTGCTGCTGTACCAGTTCTGGCTTTCGTTGAAGGCGTCGCGAAAGCCATAGATGTTCCACAGGTTCTTGCCCATATCGCGATACCAATGCTTGATCGCCAGCATGGATTGCTCCGGCGTGTAGGCGTAGGAACTGACCGCGCCAGTGGGGGCGATGGTGCCGTCGTCGTCTTCGCCCGCGCCGTACTCGTGGTACGAATCGTTTGGCCCGTCCACGGCGGTAAAGCCCCAACTGTTCGCTCCATAGCCCTTGAAGTGTCCCGGGTTGTGAATGGCGTAGGCCTGGTTCATCAGAGCTTCGTTGCGGTTGTTTCGAAAGTAGTTGGTGTACTTGTCGCGGAAGCCGCGCGGGTCGTAGCCCATAAAACTGTACTGCGTAAAGAAGAGCGGCCCGGGCGTTCCGGGAAGGTAGCCCTGCTCCAGGAGGATACCGAAGTATGTGTGCTTGATGCCGTACTCGCCTGTGGCGTCCTTTCCCTCGCGTTCATACCCGGTGCGAAAGGTGGATGCCGGGATGCCGTGCGTGGGCGACGCGATTGCGAGGAGGTAGGTGATCATCACCTCGTTCCAGCCCTGCAGACGATTGGCAACGTGAAAGGCGTAGTTAGGCGACCAGTGCCACCAAAGGGCGTCATGCAACGGAGTGGCGCGGAACCAATCCCAGTCCACGCCGCCCCAGAGCCGGTTGATGATGTCGCGAAGTTGTCGCTCCTGCGCTGTGTCGCCGTTGAAGTATTGCCGCGCAGTGAGCAAGCCTTCCATCATAAAAGAAGTTTCAACCAGGTCGGCGCCATCGTCGTAGATGCCGAAGAGCGAGATTGTCTTGCCGGTGCGGCCGTCCAGAAAGTGTGGCCAGGCGCCGTGGTACTTGTCCGCGTGCTCCAGAAAGTTGGCGATCCGCAGCATGCGTTCGGCACCCTGCTCCCGCGTGATGAAGCCGCGATCGACCGCGACCACCAAAGCCATCACGCCGAACCCACTGGCACCCATAGCGACCAGGTGGTCCGGTCCTGGTTGCGATTCCAGCGCCATGCCACTGTTGGGTTCTGCGCTGTCCCAGTAGTAGCGAAAGCTGGCGCGCTGGACCATCGTCAGCAGTTCATCGTCGGTCATGGAGCGTGTGGCAGCGGACGCTGCCTCGGTACGCGCCGATTCGTGCATCTGCGCATCGCGCGCGGAGATGCTATACCGGGCTGTCTTGCCCGGCGCGCCAAGCCAGTCCGTGAAGCGATGCACGCCGTACCGTTGCACACCCACCTGCCGATACGGGCCGTTGTCTTCGGAGCGATAGATCACGTACTCCGTCGTGGCCGGATCGTCCGGTGCCTGCCACTCCAGGTCGACATGCCGCTCGTATCCTGTCGCCTTCAGCGCGCTCGGAACCGAGGGCGTGGCTTGCACGGCCGTTTCCTCGCCGATGCGGATCTCGTCCACGTACAGCGTGTGTGGCTTGCCATCTGCGTTGTTCTGGCTGAACAGCACACCATTCAGCCCGGCGGGGTCGAACGGGTGCAGCGAAGCCGAGGGAAGCTTGCTCGTGTCTACGGCGATGCGCGTCCAACGCTTGGCTGGCACATCACCAGTGAACTCGCCCAGCGCGGTAGCAGTCGTGTGACCTCCGCCGCGACTAGTCACCGCGAAGCGCGGCAGGTCTGCCGCATGCACACCCTGCGGTGACCACACCCAGAACGAAACAGTCTTGCCTTGCCATTGCAACTCGCCATTGCGCCATTGAATGGGATCGATGCTCACATCCCACCCGCCGTTTACGGCAGAGGTCCACGACACCTCCAGCGCGTTTGGTCCGCTCTTGAACTCCGCCGTTTCCAGCGGCAGGCGATCATGAATCAGTTTCACCGTGCTTGGGGACGAGAGGCTGCCGCGACTGTACGAGTAGTACTCAGACGCCGGACTGCCGGCAAAGATGACATGCTGGGCGAAGCGATCAAACTGCTGCCCCATCGCCGCTGGCACACTGCTGACCGTTGCGCATACAACCGCGGTTGCGAGGCAAATGGACCGACCGCTTCGCTTCCAGACCATATCTCCCACCTCTACTGCTTCTGCAGCGTGATCACTGCGAGCCCATACGCCGGTACCGTCAACTTCAGATGCCCATTCTGCAGCGTCATCGACTCAGGCGCGGGCAGGGCAGCGGCTTGCTGCAGCGTGCGAATCTGCTCGCGCGTCAGTGAACCCGAAGGACGACCCATCGTGTCGAAAGCCGCAAGCGAGTTGCCGTGTGTCGGGTCCACACGCCATACCTGCACTGTCGCATCCTTCGCGACGTGTTCTAGCTGAAAGTCGAAGCTCCGATCCGGCCCCGCGGGCCCTTGCGGCTTCGTGTAGGTGGTACCTTCCCCGCCCGGCACGGCATAGTTCCAGAGCGCAATCGTTACGGCACCGTTCCCGTCTGTGCTCGCCAGTGCGCTTTCCGACTTGAGGGCGATCCGCTGCGTACCTAGCTTGTGCAGCAGCGTGAACGCGTTGAACGAGGGCTTGGGGATGTTGTCCGCGGCGATGATGCCGAACCCGCCATAGAAGGGTGTACGCACTACGCCCTGTTCTTCGAAGACGTCGCTGAAGGACCAGTAGGCCATGTTCTGGATCAGGCCGTCGCATTGACGGATCGTGTTCGCCAGCCACGGTCCCATGTAGGGCGAGTCGCTCACGTTCGATTCGTTCGCGTAGCTGGCGCCATATTCACTGAAGTAGAGCGGCAGGGTCGGCATGGATGACGCTGCGATCTGATCGTGCACTTTCTTCACGGCACGATACACCATCGTGCTGCGCGGGATGTCTTCATTGGTTCCGAAGACGTCCTTGGCCAGGTCGTTCGCATACACGTGTGTGGAGACGAAGTCGACCGGCACATGACTGTCGTGCACATGCTTGATAAAGTCAGGCACCCATGCCGCTTGCGCCGTGGCCGGACCACCCACACGAAGCCGCGGAGAGGCCGCTTTCAGAGCGCGGGCGGTATGGTCATATAACGTCCAGTACGTCGCCTGCTTTGGATCGCCACCCCAGAAGTCCAGGTTAGGTTCGTTCCACACTTCAAAATTCCAGTGGCTGACCTCGTCCAGGCCGTACCGCTCGATCAGGTGCTGACCCAATGCGGTGATCATCGCGTCCCACTTCGCGTAGTCACTGGGCGGAGAGACGAAGGGGCGATAGAAGAACGGCTGAGTGATGCTGGGATCGGCCGCCAGCTTGCGCGGCATGAAGCTCAGCTCCACGTAAGGGCGCACGCCGCGGTCCAGCAGGCCATCGTAGATCTGGTCGATGTAGCTGAAATTGTAGATGGAAGCGTCATTCGCCTTTTGCGCTTCCAGGCCCGGGTTCTTCGTCATGCGATCGGGATCATACAGCCCGACCTCATCCATCAAGATGCCGTGGAAGCGAATGGAATCGAAGTTGGTGGCGTCTTTCACTTGCTTCAGATCGCGGCGGTAACTCTCGCGCAGCGAGAGGATCGCGCGGCCAGAACCGAAGGTCTGTTCCCAAAAATGGGGAAAGGGTGTGGTCTTCGCAGACGCATCCACCGTAATGCGCTCTTCCGCAGGTGATTGCTGTGCAGGCAGGAACGTGCCACTGCAGAGCAGTGCAGCGGCGGCGAACAAAGTGGTTCCGGTGTACCGCGTTTTCATCTTCATGGTCCTAACGATAAGGGTGCAGGGCTGCAGCAAAGGTCACATGCCCTGTGGTGTAGCGAGCAAAGGGGAGAGTGCCGGGCCGCACACTCTCCCCATCGTGACCGAACAGAGAGCGCGTTAGAAGCTGATACGCGCCTGCAACTGTACCTGGCGTCCTGCAAGGCCGCCAGTGGACACGCCGAAGCCGCTATCGGTGATCACGCTGTCAATGTTTGGGCTCAGGTTTGTGATGTTGAGCACGTTGAAAGCATCCACGCGGAACTCAAGTCCCGTCCGCTCGCCGAGGTACTTATTCGGCAGGCCGAAAGACTTGGTCAGTGTGGCGTCCAGATCCTGGTAGTGCGGTCCGTTCAAAGCATTGCGGCTCACACCTGGAACCGGAAAGAAAGTTGGCAAGTTCGGGAACGCGGAAGGCTGCAACTGGCTTGCGCTGTACGACGCATAGTATGCCGCTCCGCCATTTGGAAAGTTCGGACTGAGACCCGTACTCATGAATGCGCGATTGCTGGTGCTGTGACCGGCTCCGCCCAGATAGCGCGTCGGCCGCAGCGTGCTGTAGCCGCTGCCGACGTAGTAAGCCTGAGTTCCGTAGTTCACTGTCGGTGTCCACGGGAAGCCGGAGTGCAGGTTGTAAATGCCACTGATGTTGAAGCCGTTTGCGAGCACCTTCATGATGCGGTTGTCGCCGTAGTAGAGTTTGGGCGAGTACACACCGAAGATCTTCAACGCGTTGTTCACGTTGAAATCTGATCGGGCGCGCAGGTACACGGGGTTGTAGCTGTACGGGTCCATCGTGTACGGGCCGGAGTTATCGTCCATGCTCTTGGCCCAGGTGTAGCTCGCATCCACGCTGAAGTTGTGCGCCATGTTGTGCTTCAGGTCAAGGATGAGAGCGTTGTAGTTCGACTGGCCGTTGTCGCTGAACGACTCGACGTAGTTGATCTGAGGATTGAAAGCCTGACCCAGGAAAGCGCCGCGGGTATACAGGTCTTCGTGATACACCAGGTGCCGTGCCGCGCTGCCCTGGTAGGTCACGCTGGCGACCATCTGGTGGCCCAGGTCGCCCTGCACTTCAAGCGAGTAGTGGTGCACCTGCTGCGTTTTGTTGTGATACGGAATCGTGGTCAGCCGCAGACCGGTGCTGGTGGGCAGCCCGTTCGCTCCATAGTTTGTCACCGTATTCGGGTTCGGTGCGAATCCGAAGATCTGTGTCAGGTCCTGCGGCAGCGAATAGATGATCCGCGCGTCCGCCGCCTGCGGTGTTCCGACGAAGTTCGGCGTCACAGAGTCGCCGGCATTGTTCGAGAGATTGGCCGATAGGGCGATCTCAAGCTGGTTGTAGTTCAGGCCATAGCCGCCGCGTACGACAACCTTGTGGTTGAACATTTCCGGGTTGTAGGCAAAGCCGAACTGTGGACCGAAGTTGTACTTCTGCGGCACCCATGCGTTGCCACCTCGTACCAGGCTCAGGCCGGTGAAGGTAGAAGCGCCGGAGCCGAAGACCACGTGCGGCAGGTTGTTCTGCTTCGAGTACAGCGAGTCGAAGTAGTTGTACCGAACGCCCATGTTCAGCGTAAGGTTTGGCGTCGCCTTCCAATCATCCTGCACGAACGCGCCGGTGATCCACTGGCGCATGTCGAAGCGGTTGTCGAACGGCACACCCGTGAAGCGATTGAACTGCCCGGACTCGCCGAACGGAGCATCGTTCAGGAACGTCCAGATGTTCGAGAACTGGAAATTGGGCCTCGCGGCACCGAGGGCATCCTGCAGGTAGTGCAACTGGGTTGCGTCACCGCCGAACTTGATGGAATGCGTCCGGATGATCTTCGTCGCAACATCCTTGTACCCGAACGTCCACTGGTTCAGGTGGCTCGGCCCTGCCGTACCCTGCTGCACAAACTGATCGCTCCCGCTGTTCGTGATTCCCGGAGTGTTGATGGACGTGCGAGTCAGTCCGAACTGCACACCCGGGTTGTCAGCAAGCTCGTTCCAGCGCCAGCCGGCGGCATTCACGCGCGCCTCGTTCAAGAGGGTCGACGAGAAGGTGTGGTTGTAAATGAGTGCCAGTGCTTCGTTGATTTGGGTGTGGTGATATGTGTTGTACGCATATGCCGGACCGTTGATGTTGTCCGTGCTCGCCGGCTGCCAGTAGATGGTGAACGCGAGGTGGTCCTTCTGCGTAACGTCCGCGTCCATGCGACCGTTGTACTGCACCTGCGTGATGCTCTGCGGTGTCGAGCTCTGGATGTGAACCAGGTCGGGAACACCGTCCAGGCCACCGCCGATTCCCGGCTGCGAGGTGCTCACGTAGGTGGGATCCTGCGTGCCGCGAGCGGTGCGCAGGGGTGAGCCGATGTCGATGCCGCCGTTCACCGTCTGGCAGCCTTGGCCTTCGGTCAAACCTGCAGCAGCGCACGTCGAGGTGATCTGCGTATTCGTGCCGACCAGGTTGGTGCCGGTGGTCGTGGTGTAGCGATTGGCGATGGAACCGCTCGGCGCCAGAGCCAGGAATTGCGGCGTCTGGTACCAGAAGTTCTGAACAGAGGTGGAGTTGTTTCGGATGGTCTCGTACGCGAAGAACGCGAAGATCTTGTCCTTCAGAATCGGACCGCCGATGCTGCCGCCGATGTCGTTGTATCGAGCCGTGTCGCGCACCAGACCGTGTGCGGCCGCGCGGTTCACGTTGTTGTTTGCGACTCCTGGTCCAAGCGCGAAAGGCGCTAGCGAGCCCGGCCCGTTGTAGCGGTTGAAGGCGTTCAGACCCGGACGCACGGCGCGAAAGAAGGCGCTGCCGTGGAACTGGTTCGTTCCACTCTTTGTGGTTACCTGTAGGTTGGTTCCGCTGAAGCGACCGAACTCAGCGTCGTAACCGTTGGTCGTGATCTTCAGGTTGTCCACGGAATCGGCGTTGGGCGTGATGATCGCCGTTCCGCCCCATACCGCGGACGTGGTGCTGATGCCATCGATGCTAAAGCCGTTCGTCTCGTACTGGCCACCATTGCCCAGCACCTGTGCGCCGTTCTCTGTAGCGAAGATGCCTTGGGTGCTGCTGGATCCACCGGGACCCTGCTGGCCGGGAAGGGTGTTCGTACCTCCACTGCCGCTGCGCTGGCCGTCTCCGAATGCGCCTGGCGCCAGTTGCGCCAACTGATAGATGTCGTGCCCGGCGGTCGGCAGATGCTGAATCTCATTCGCCGAGATGGTGCCGGAGATGGACGCCGTTGCAGTTTCCAGCGGCGACACGGCGTCGGCGCTCACGTCAACGGTGGTGTTGCTGGAACTGATCAGCAGCTGCACGTTGATGTTGTTGGCCTGCTCGGGCGTGATGGTCAGGTTGTTGATCGTCTTGGTCGTGAACCCAGCCATGGTGGCCGTGAGCGTGAAGGTGTTCGGCGGCAGGGCGTTGAAGTTGTAAACGCCGGCTTCGTTCGAGGTGGAAGTGAGGGTTTTTCCGGTCTGGTTGTCGTGCAGCGTGACTTGGGCGCCGGGCACAACGGCTCCGCTGGGGTCGGTGATGGTGCCGGTGATGGAAGCCCGGAACTGGGCGTGAGCTGCCGGGGCGAAAGCCACGACGGCGGCTGAGGCCAGGAGCATGGCCCGGCCGGAAGAAAGGAAACCCTTCTTGCTGGAAGAGCTGTTGGGGACGAACATGGAATAGCCTCCGAGAGCCAGTGCAAAGGTTTGCGTAAATCAGGGCAGAGGAGCCGCGCAAACCTTTGCACAGGGCCTCGCCGACTATCTCTCTTCTGCTGAGGCGCTGTCAAGCGACTCCACCGATCTCTGCTCTAATAAACCCATTCCGAACTGTGAGGATCGAGCCAAAACCCATGAACAGGCCAGCCCTGGAAGCCGCACCCGCTGCCGGCGGCAGAACCGGAACCGTTTCGCTGCGAACCTTGTCCGAGCACCTCGGTCTGTCCATGGCTTCCATCTCGCGCGTCCTGAACGGATCGCCCGCCGCGCAGGCCATTCCGAAGGCGACACAGACCCGCATTCTGGAAGCCGCGCGCGAATTCAACTACCGGCCCAACCAGTTGGCGCGGTCGCTGCGCAGTGGTCAGTCCACCAGCGTGGGTGTGCTCATCCCGGAGATTTCGGAGGGCTACTCGGCAGCCGTGCTCGCTGGCATCGAGGAAACGCTTTCTTCCGCTGGCTACGCCATCATGATGATCACGCACCACCATCGGGCGGAAGTGTTGGAGCGGTCGGAGCGCCAGTTCGCGGAACGCGCTGTGGATGCGGTGATTGCCGTGGATACCGCGCTGCCACTCTTCGGTCCCATCCCGACCGTCACCGTCTCCTGCCCGGACCCGCACCCATACGTGACCAATATCGTGCTCGACAATGCCCGAGCGGCGCAGATGGCGCTGGAGCACCTGCACGGCCTCGGACATCGACGTATTGCCGTCATCAAGGGGCAGTCGTTCAGCTCAGAGACGGAGGTCCGATGGCGCGCAATCGAAGCTTCTGCAGCGTCCGTGGGTCTGCGGTTCTTGCCTGAACGGGTGGCGCAGATGGAAGAAGATCTTCCGACCAGTGAGCCGGGATACCGCGCGACCGGCAGACTGCTGCACCAGGGTGGGGATTTCTCGGCAATCGTCGCCTTCAACGACATGTCCGCGATCGGTGCGATTCACGCTCTGCTGGATGCGGGCCGGTCCGTGCCAGAGGACGTGTCAGTCGTGGGCTTCGACGACATTGCACTCGCGAGCATCCATCGGCCCACCCTCACTACGGTGCGTCAGCCGTTGCACCACATGGGCGTGCTGGCCGCGCAGGCGGTGCTCGAAACCTTGAACGCTCCACCGGAATCCCGCGCCTCTGCGAGACAAATTATGGTCGCGCCAGAACTGGTGGTGCGCTCGTCCACAGGTCGTTGGACGGGGGCCGAGAGTGAATCGGTTTGACTCGAACTCGGCGGAGTCCGGGCCAGAGAAACAGACCGTGCAAACCCTTTCGCTGTATCTTCTGTTCGCGCTCACCGGTGTTGGCCTGGTGCTGCCGGGCACGCTGCTGCCGTTCCTGGTGCGTGGCTCCGATCTGCACGACGCGGGATCTGGCGGTCTGTTCCTGCTGTTCTTCATCGGAACGACCGCAGGCGCGTTCTGCGCGCGAGGACGCCTGGGCCGCATGCTTCTGCTGTCCACGGCTGCGGTGGCCGTACCGATTTCGGTGTTGACGAAGCTGCACGGAGTTGCGATTTCCGGCGCCGTTCTGCTGAGCGGTTTCGGCTTGGGTCTGATGATGACTGCCGTCACCCTCTTGCGATCGCGGCAGGTTCCAGACCGGCGCGCAACGGAACTCACCCGGCTGAACCTGGTGTGGGCCATCGGAGCTGCATGCGCACCGTTTCTGCTGCTGCGGTCTACGGCGCAGCTCGGTGTGGCGGCTACTTTGCAAGCCTATGCAGTCGCAGTCCTACTATGCGGCACGCCCGCGGCTCTTTCGTTGTGGCACGAACATGTTCCGTTAGAGGGGCAATGGGCAGCCTGGCGACAGTTGCGAAGCATCAAGACTGTCTCCGCGATCGCGCTGCCTTTGACCACAGGCATTGAGGCAGGCGTAGGTGCTTGGCTGGTGACGTACGCGCTCCGCGACCGCGTAACCTACGGCATGATTGTGACGGCAGGAACGGCGCTGTGGGCGGGCCTGCTACTGAGCCGCGTCGTCTTTTCCGTCCGCTGGCTCCGGCTTGGGCAGGGCCGCTATACGGCAGCGGCTTTCGCGGCACTCCTGGTGTGCGGTTTGCTCATGCTGCTCTGGGCAGGTTCGGCAGGGATGCTGATTGCCGGTGCATTCTGCTGCGGGTTTGGCGTGGGACCCATCTACCCAGAACTGCTGGCGCGGTCCCTGGCAGGCAGCGAGGCAGGCAACGCCGCATTCCTGCTGGCCGGCTTGGGATCGGCGCTTCTGCCCTTTCTGATCGGGCAGGTGTCGCAGGCAGCGCACTCTCTGCGAGCGGGCCTGTTCGTTCCTCTGGCAGGCGCGGCGGTGTTGCTCGTCGGACTCCTCTGTGCGCGCGAGTCTGCCGTTGCGAACACCACCGGGTAGTAGCATCGATACGAGTCGCCCAAGATGCCGTTTATCACTCCCCCATCGCATGCCAGCGACGTGCCGGCCGACACGCTTCGCGCAAACAATGCAGTCGAGGTGAGCGACGACTTGCCTGTGGCTCCGGGTGAACGGGAACTGTGGCCCGAACCTGCGGCGCATGGGCTTGCCGGCAGCCTATTCGAGTTGCTGCGATACCTCACCCGCACCGATGTTCACACCTATGCTTTCTCCGTCGCTGCGAATGTAATCCTGTCGCTGTTTCCGTTCATCGTGCTCCTGCTCACCCTGTCGCAACAGGTCTTCCACTCGAGCACCATGAGCACCGTGGTCGGGCAGTTGATGCATAGCTTTCTGCCCACTGGCCAAGACTTCGTGATGCGCAACATGGCCCTGCTGGCCCACCCGCGCAAGGGGGCGCAGGCCTTCTCGCTGATCATGCTGGTCATCAGTTCGACCGGTGTATTCCTGCCGCTTGAAGTCGCGCTGAACAACGTTTGGCGTGCTCCGAAAAACCGCAACTACCTGCACAACCAGGCGGTGTCGCTGGGCCTGGCGTTCGCGGTCGGCTTCATGGCCATGGTCTCCGTTGCGTTGTCGGCGGGGCAGCAAGCTGTTTTGGGGTTCCTCTTCTTCGGCCATACCGATAACGTGGTGTACCAGGTCACTTCACGATTTTTTCTCAACGTGCTCGCGGGTGCCGGCAGCATGGCCATGTTCTTCCTCATCTATTGGGTTCTACCGAACCGCCGCGTTCCCGTGCGCGCAGTTCTGCCCGCCGCCATTGTCACGGGCGCTTTCTGGGAGGTCGCGAAACACCTTTACATTGCCGCCCTGCCATGGCTGGATTTTCAGAGAGTGTATGGGCCGTTCTACATCTCGGTCGGGCTGATGATGTGGGCCTTCCTTTCTGGCCTGATCCTGTTGGCAGGCGCCCACTTTTCCGCGACGCGGTACGGTCTGTACCTGCTGCGCCAGCAAACGGAGAAGGACTGATGCCTCTGCTGTGGCGGGCACGTCCGCAGGCCAAGACGGACCCGCGGCTGGTGGCCCTACAGGCGGCGTCCTCGGCCAATGCGACGCAGCCGGTCCCTCCATCGCTGCGGTTGCTGGCTGTCAGCACGCTAATCGTCTTCGGTGTTTCGCTGCTGCCCGGGTGGGTGGGCGCCGTGATGTCGTACCTGCGCTGGGTCCTGCTGCTGGTGCTTGTCGGGTGGGCGGCCACCTATGTGGTGATCCAGTTGCGGCGCGGTCTACTTTGGCGGCTTCGAAACAAACTGGTCTTGACGTACCTGCTGATCGGCCTGGCTCCAGTGGCCCTGTTCTTCACACTGGTCTTTCTGAGTAGCTACGTTGCCTTTGGACAGTTCGCGGTCCACCTGGTCAGTTCGCGGCTTGAGATGCAGGCCGCAACGCTGCAGCAGAGCAACATGGCGTTGGCTCGACACGCGGCAGCCATGCTGAATCTGAGACAGACGAACAATGCGAATGGCGAGCTGTCATTGCCCGGCTTCCAGGACGCGATGCGCGGAGCCCAAGGGGCAGGACTGCAGCTTGCTTTGTATGAGGATGGTCATCCAGTCCCCGTTGCCGGCATTACGGGGCACGCGCGATCCCCACTCTGGCTGTCCGACTGGGTCGCCCATCGTGCGGCACATGGCCTGGACGGCTTTGTGGAAGATGGCGCGGTGATGTACCTGGCCGCTGCTGATTCCATTCAGACCGCAGATGGCCATACCCTCACCGTCATCTCGAGCCAGCCCTTAGACGATGCTCGGCTAGCCAGCGCATCCGCTGGCATTGGGCGCATGTACCTGCTTCCCGGCCTGGTGCCCCGACCCGCGCACCACATGAGCCGCGCAGAGGAGGAGCACGCCCGCATTGCTGGCGGCACAGCGCCCCCAGCCGCAAACCTGCTGGACTTTCGCGTGCGCTTCCTCTCCTCACTTAGCGCGGCAGACTGGGAAAGCGGCGAGATGCTGGCAGTTCCGATGAACGTCGAGTCGCGTCCCTCGGTGCTCTACAACGAGCTGTTCTCCGAAGCGCTTACCGGCCGCAACACTGACCTGGTGCGCATCGCTTTCCTGATCGTCTGCCTGTTGTTTGCGGCGCTTGAGGCGTTTGCGCTGTACGTGGGCTTGCGCCTCAGCCGCAGCATCACCGGGGCGGTGGAAGACCTGTATGAAGCGACTGTGGCGATCGACCGTGGCGAGCTGCAGCACCGCATTGCGGTGAACCAGGATGACCAGCTTGCGGATCTGGCCCGCTCGTTCAATCGCATGAGCTGGTCGTTAGGACGCCTGATTGAGCAGCAGAAAGAAAAGGAGCGCATGGAGAGTGAACTTTCCATCGCGCAGGAGGTTCAGGCGAACCTGTTTCCTCTGCTCCGCACCGCGCCGATTCGCGAACTGGAACTGCATGGCATATGCCGCCCCGCACGCACGGTTTCGGGCGACTACTATGACTTCCTCACATTTGACCGAAAGGTAGGCGAGAACGGCAGCGCGCAAAGGGAAGTCACGGGTCTGGGTGTCGCCCTTGGTGACATCAGCGGCAAAGGAATTTCGGCGGCTTTGCTGATGGCCACGCTGCACTCTGCAGTGCGTGCCTACCGGTTCGCCAGCGAAGAGCTGCAGGCCCCAAGCGCTCGCCTGGCCACGCACGGTGGCTCGGAGGAGTGCAGCGAGCTGTTTGTGGCGCCGGGCCGCGTGCTTGCACTCTTGAACAAGCACCTCTACCGGTCGACCACGCCCGAAAAGTACGCGACGTTGTTTCTGGCTCACTACGACCGGGCGTCCGCGCGCCTCACATACTCAAACGCCGGGCAGTTACCGCCGTTTGTTCTGCGCACCGACGGCTCGTTGCACCGGCTGGATCGTGGCGGCACCGTCGTGGGCCTGATGGACAACATGAGCTACGACGAAGGCTCGTTGCAGATGGAACCAGGCGACATCCTCATCGCGTATTCCGATGGTGTAACCGAGCCCGAGAACGATTTTGGTGAGTTCGGCGAAGATCGGCTGATCGACGTCGTGCGCCAGTTCCGCGACGAACCGTTGGATGTCATCAGCGGGGAAGTCATGCGAGCGCTGGATGCTTGGATCGGCGAGGGGGAGCAGCCGGACGACATCACCCTGGTACTCGCCCGGCAGCAGGCGTAGGAGCGATGCCCGGCAGCTAGGGCTTCTGCGTGAAGGACTTGATGGCGATGGCGTTTGGCCGCGAGCCCGCCGGCAGTAGCGTGAAGAGGGTTGGCCCGTTGCGATCGCGCGTGCGGATCACGGCCACGTCGCCGCTGCGCGCGTCCGCAGCCAGCAAGAGGTGCTCGTCGGCACTCATCGCCAGCACATCGGGGCCGCTGCCCGTCCGGACGCTGCCGGTGATACGACCGTCATCGATGGAGTAGAGGCTGAGCGATTCGCCGCCGAAGTTCGCGATCCAAAGCGTGCTGTTGTCCGCCGAAACCATGCCGTGCGAAGGCTGCATCCCGATGGGATACGTGCCGCCCACTTCGTTCGTCCACGTGGAGATCTCGCTGATCGTGCCCGAGCCGAAGTTAGATACGAAGATTTCGCCGCCGTCCGGCTTTACCGCGAGTTGCACCGGCGTTTTGCCGACCTTCAGCAGCGCGAGTTCGTGGTCGGTAGTGGCGGAAGCGTCCTGGCGGGCCGCCCAGCTATTAGGCGCCTGCGCCAGCGAGATGCCAAGGACCGCATCGGCTCCGGAGCAGGCAATAAAGGCCTTGGTGGAGGGCTGTGTCGGCTCTTTCGGTGTAATTGCGATGTCGGTCGCGCCGGTGCAACCGCCAAAGGTCGCGCGCAGTTGCGGCGTACCCGAGTCGCTTACGCTGTACAGCGACACGCTCCCGGCCTTCCGATTCGAGACGACGAGCGTGCGGCCGTCTGGCGAGATCCTGGCCAGACCGGGCTCTTCTCCGGCGCCGATCGTCTCCAACTCGCGATGATTCACCAGGTCGATGACGCTGACGGTGTTGGAGCCCGCGTTCGCCACATATCCTCGCCGTCCCTGCATATCCACACTGATCTGGTAGGGACGGCTGTGTAACGGTACGGTCGCGGTGACCGCGTTTCGCGTGGTGTCGATTACGCTGAGGCTGCCGTCGTGCCCGGAAGTTCCCGTATTCACGACGTACACTTCGTTCCGCGAGGGGTTTGCCGCAGCGCCGGTCGGATTGGTGCCCACCTGCAACACGCGATCCTGCCGCATCTGGACAAGGTCCAGCACGCTTACGGTGCCGTTTTCACCGCTGGTCACGTAAGCATACTCGCGATAGTTTGCGGGCTCGTCGGGGAACTTGAAGTGGCGGCAGCCGGATACGGCCAGCACGGGAAGCAGGGAAGCGAGCCCCAGTGCAGCTTGCCTACGCATCGAGGCTCTTTGCACGCGCGGCTTCCAGCTTCACACGGTTCCAACGCTTTACCAGGAAGGTGACATACGCGGCCTGTCCCAGGGCCATCAACGCATAAGCGGCGTGCAGGAAGCGAATGCTCTCAGCGGAGTACTCCACTACACGGCCTCCCGTTCCAGCAGGGTGTGCAGGCGATGCTCCGCGGTCTGCTGTTCGACTCGCAGAATGGCGTATCGCGCCCAAACCAGCACGGTGCCCCAGACGAAGAATGCCAGGATATTCCAGCCAAGCACGGCCTTCATCGACGGATCGAGGTATCCATCGCCAGTGAGCACGGGTGCGGGGTGTTGCGTGCGCCACCACCGGATCGACATGAAGACGATCGGAACGTTCACGCCGGCAAAAATACTCAGCACCGCACCCAGGGTCTTGCTGCTCTCGTCGGACGAGAACCGCCGCGCCAGCAGGTAACTCACATACAGCAGCCACAGCAGTAGCGTGCTCGTGGTGCGCGCGTCCCACGCCCACCAGATACCCCATGCCGGCCGGCCCCACAGGATGCCGGCCACGAGGCCAAGACCCACAAAGACCGTGGTCACCTCAGCCGCGGCAACTGCAAGGGCGTCCGCCTGCAGCGCCAACCGCGTATTCCGCGAACGGAAATAGAGGTAGCCGAGCGAAGCCAGCATGTTCACGTAAGGCGTGACCTCACCCACGATGAACAGCGGAACGTGCCAGTAGAAAATACGCTGCACCGGGCCCATGGTGGCCTCGGTGGGCGCAACGTACCATGCTCTGTACGTGCTGAAGGCGAGCAGCGCGACCGCGAGCCCCGCGCAAAGATAGAAAAGGCGCTTCATGCGTCGCCTCCAGTATCGCCGATGGCAGCGCCGGCAGTCTCCGCCAAAAGCATGATCCGCTTACTCCGCGTGCAGCACCGGTGCGAATAACAGCAGGGCGACGGTTGTAAAGACCACGTCGTAGCCCACCAACAGCCGAACCCACAGCATTGGGTCAAACTCGCCCGTAATGATGGACGTCGTCGCATTCACCATCGCCAGCAAAGCGGGGATGGACATGGGAAACAGCACCATAGGCAACAGCAGGTCGCGGTTGCGGCCACGGAGGCTGAGCGCCGCAAAAAATGTGCCGTTCAGCACCAGCGCCCACGTGCCCAGCGGCAGCACGGCCGCCAGCAGCCGCCAATCGCCCAGCGTGTGCAGGTTATAGAACAGCACAAACACCGGAACCAGAATAAGTTCGACCGCCGTGACAAAGAGGAAATTCGCGATCGCTTTACCTAGAAAGAGGGCCGACGGCGGAGAGGGTGAGAGCCGGTGCGCGTCCAGCACCTGGTTGCGCTCCTCGCGATTCCACGAACCATTCAGGGATGTGGTGGCCGCAAACAGCAGACCCAGCCAGCCCACACCACCGGAGATCTGCCGCGCCAGCGTCGGATTCGAGGTCGGATCAAACGCCAGCGAAAACACTACCGCGATCAGCAGGGTGAAAAAGAGCATGCCCATCAGCGTGTCGCGCCGGCGCCACTCAAGCCGCAGCTCTTTCTTCAGGTGCAGGCCGACCAGGGAAGCATAGTGCCGCAGCTCGTTCATGCGGCTGCGGACCCGAGTGTCGCTTTGGTCAGGTCCGCCACCGTGGCGTGCGTTGCACGAAGGTAGTCGGCGGGTGCTAGCAGCATCTGCATGCCGCGCACACCGGCTGAAACACTGATCACCTCGTGGAGCTCCATCAGCTCATCCGCGTACACGGGGAATTCGCGCTTTGCCGCCAGGGCCGTGCAGCCACCGCGGATGTAGCCGGTCAGCGGCTCCAACTGCTTGAGTGGGGCGAGCTCAGCCTTCTTCTCGCCGGCCGCGGCGGCCAGTTTCTTCAGGTCCAGTTCGGCGTCGCCCGCGATCACGGCGAACACGTACTCCCCGGATGCCATGTGGCATAGCAACGTCTTGTAGACCTGCTCTACGGGCATTCCGATTTTTGCGGCGACCGTGGTGGCTGCCAGGTCGTTCGGGTCCACCGCATACTCCTGCGTCCGGTAGGCAATACCAAGCTGATCCAGCACGCGGCAGGCGTTTGTCTTCACGCCGCCGAGGCCTCAAGCTGGGCCGGTTCCGCCTCAAAGCGCTCGGCGGCCGGGACCACGCTGCCGCGACGCAGATAGGTCGTCGAGTTTGCCACGCCGCGTACCAGGTCGTGCTGGTGCGTGGTCAGGATGATCGTGCGCGCGCCCTGTGCGTTGCCGGTCAGCGGCCAGGTCAGGAAGTCCTGCAGCAATGCGACGAGTTCGCGCGCTCCGTTGACGTCCATGTTGGAGAAGGGCTCGTCCAGCAGAAGCAGTTCCGGGTCGGCCAGGATCGCGGCCGCGAGGGAGGTACGCTGGCGCATGCCCTGCGAAAGCTGACTCACCGGCCGCTTCAGGTGCGGGTCCAAGCCAACCGCCCGCAGCGCCATCTCAGGGGAAGCGTGGCACATGGCGCACGCGTCGGCGGAGCAGTGCAGGCGGGCGAAGTAAGCGAGATTTTCCATGGGCGTCAGGTCGTCGTACAGCATGGCCGCGTGGCTCATGTACGCAATGCGATAACGATTTTGTGCAGGTGTTCCGCCCAACACGCGGACCGTACCGTGAGTCGGAGTGACCAGGCCCGCGGCCATGCGCAGCAGTGTCGATTTACCCGCTCCGTTGTCGCCCAGCAGGGCATGCATGCCGCCGGTCGCAAAGACGCATGAGACCCGCCGCAACGCAGCAAAGCCGCCATACAGGCGCGACACGTCCTGGAGCTCCACCGCGTGTGGCATCGCAGTTATCGTATCGCTTTTACGGCTGGGTGCTACCGGGAAACCATCGCCGCGGTCGGCGCTACGAGGGCCTTTTTCTGACCGGGCTGTGCGGGAGCGTACTTGCTGGCGCACTTGGCCTGTAACTGGTTCGCCTGAAATACGCCGTCGCGGCCAAGGTGACCCATGGCCAAAGCCTGAGCGTCGTCTTTGAATGTGTCAGGCGGTGGTTCCGTGCCGTTGTATTGCACGGGCAGTTCCTTGCCAAGCTCCAGCAGCACGAAGTCGGCGTGAGTTCCTACGCGGTGAATTGACCCGGGCTTCACGTTGCCGGCGACGCGCAGGTTGCGGGTGTACGCCTTGTCGCCCAGCTTCTGCATTTCGGCAATGGTCACGTAATAGCTTTTCGCGTCTTTGGCGCCGCTGATGGCCAGCCACAACACGACACCCACGATGATCGCGGTTGCGGCAATCACCTTGATGGAGCTACCAGACTTCATGCTCTTAGCGTAGCAGGGCGGGCCGGTTTCGGCCTCCACCGACGGAAGGAGAAAGCTGGCGCGGCGTATACTCGACCGAAGCGCGAACCACAGGAGAACTGCACAAAATGGGCGCATTTTCGGCGACAAACGGCAACGGCAACGGGAACCACGGCGGCGGCAACCCCTATGGGTACAAGGCGGAAAACGGACACCGCCAGCCGGCCGGCAATGACTACGCCGTGCCAAAGCCGCGCGCCGAGTGGATTGTGAAGCGCCGCGAAGAGGCCGCGCGCACCGGCGACACCAACATGAGCCAGATGCACTTTGCCCGCAAAGGCCTCATCACCGAGGAGATGGCCTATGTTGCGCACAAGGAAAAGCTGGACCCCGAGTTCATCCGCTCCGAAATTGCGCGCGGCACCATGATCATTCCGGCCAACATCATGCATCCGGAGCTGGAGCCAATGGCGATCGGCGTCGGCTCGCTCTGCAAGATCAACGCCAACATCGGAAACTCCGCAATCACCAGCAATGTAGACGAGGAGCTGCGCAAGCTGCACACCGCGGTGCACTATGGCGCGGACACGGTGATGGACCTGTCTACCGGCGGGGATATCCCGATGATTCGCGAAGCCATCCTACGCCACTCGCCCGTGCCCATTGGCACCGTGCCGCTGTACGAGGCGCTTGGCCGCGTGAAGCGCGTGGAAGATCTGAACATCGACCTCTACCTGGAAGTGATCGAGGAGCAGGCGCAGCAGGGAGTCGATTACTTCACCATCCATGCTGGCGTCCTGGTGCAGTACATCCCCATGGTCAGCAAGCGGATCACGGGCATCGTGTCGCGCGGCGGCGCCATCATGGCGCAGTGGATGACCGCGCACCACAAGCAGAACTTCCTGTACGAGAACTTCGATCGCATCACCAAGATCATGGCCAAGTACGACGTGAGCTACTCGCTTGGCGACGGACTGCGCCCCGGCAGTGTTGCCGATGCCAGCGACGAAGCGCAGTTCGCGGAACTGAAGACACTCGGCGAACTGACCCGGCAGGCGTGGAAGGACGACGTGCAGGTGATGATCGAAGGCCCGGGGCACGTCCCCATGGACAAGATCAAGGAGCAGGTCGATAAGGAAGTGGAGCTTTGCGACGGTGCTCCGTTCTACGTGCTTGGACCGCTGGTGACGGACATCGCGCCCGGCTACGACCACATCACCTCCGCGATCGGCGCGGCAATGATCGGATGGCATGGTGCGGCGATGCTCTGCTACGTGACGCCCAAGGAACACCTGGGACTGCCGAACGAGAAGGACGTGAAAGACGGCATCATCGCGTACAAGATCGCGGCGCACGCTGCAGACATCGCACGGCATCGCCCCGGCGCCCGCGACCGCGACGACGCAATCTCGCACGCCCGCTACACCTTCGATTGGGACAAGCAGTTCGCGCTGTCGCTCGATCCCGAAACAGCTCGTGGCATGCACGACGAGACCCTGCCGGACGACTACTACAAGGAAGCGGCTTTCTGCAGCATGTGTGGGCCGAAGTTCTGCTCCATGAACTGGTCGAGCAAGGTGGATAAGTACAACGAAGAGGTTCACGGGCTGCGCAAGCCCGACCTGACGCAGATCGTGACCGAGCAGATGGCTCTGCGCTAAGCCTTAAGCAGCCAAAGAAAGCCGCCCCAAGAGGGCGGCCTTCCTGTTTCTAAGTTCTCAGGCAGAAGCCGTGCAGCTATACGGCGGACACGGGCTCCGTGCAGAATTTGCAGCGGGTTGCCGCAACCGGGATGTCACTGAGGCACTGCGGGCAAGGCCGGGTGGTGGGGGCGGCAGGCTTTTCGATGCGCGACATCACGTACTTCATAGGAACCACAATCATGAAGTAGATCGCCGCCGCGTTCAGCAGAAAGTTGATTACCGCGTTCAGGAATTTGCCAATGTGCAACTCGCCCGGGGCCACGTACCCCGCGGGCAGCGGAGACGGCGGTGGAACTTGGTGCAGGACGGGCACGTGAATCACGAGGGAGGAGAAGTCCGGCGCGCCGATCAGTGCGGCGATCAACGGTGTAATTACGTCTGCCGTAAGCGATGCCGTGATGGCACCAAAGGCCGCGCCGATGATCACGGCAACCGCAAGGTCGACTACGTTGCCGCGCAGAATGAAGTCGCGGAATCCCTTGAACATGCTTTTCTCCCGATGTGGCTTGGTGACTGTACGGAAGACTACAGGTCACAGCCACAAGGGGTACAGAAGAAAAAACGTGATCATCCCGATGGCCATCAGGTCGGTGTACAGGCACAGCACCACACCGCCGTGATACCAGTTCCAGCGCTTTTGCATGCAGCGGGTCGTATCGGCTGTGCCGGCGATCGCACAGACCAGCGGCACCAGCAGCCAGGGCGTGCCGTGATTATTCGGAAAGTGCGAAAGCCGGAATGCCGCAATCGTGCTGAAGAGAACCAGCAGAGATCCACGCGAAACGGACCGGTAGCGCAGGTCGACGAATCGCCGCAGGTGAGCTCGTAACGGTAGTGCCGGCGATCTAGGCCTGCCGCCCCTTAGTGGAGCACGCTCCGATCCGTGGAAGCGAGGGTCAGGCCGATTTTGCATGCGCCCGCCCGGTGCGCGCGGCAGGTTTCGGTGCAGCTTTCTTCGCCGGCATCTTCAGCACCTTCGAGCTTTGCTTGGCCGCATCAGCCTTCTTCTCACTGCGCGGCGCCTTCTTCTTGCTGGCGTCCTCTTCAGGGCTTTCGGTGGCAGCGCCATTTCCACGTAACGAGTCCCGCAGCGCATCCATCAGGTTCACCACCTTGGCGTGGCGCGGAGCAGGCTGGTCAACCGGAATGGGCCGATTGTTCACCTTGGCATCTACCAATTCCTTCAGCGCGATCTCATATCCATCCTGGTATTTCTCCGGCGTGAACTTACCGGTCTTTCGCTTGATCAACTGTTCTGCCAGATCCAATTGATCCTCGTCGATCTCCACTGGCCGCAGACCGCCGAAGTACTCCATCGGGCTGCGCAGCTCCTGCTGGTAGCGAATCGTGTACGCCATCAGGCCGGGATGCTCGTCGTCATCATTCGACTTGATCGCCACAATGTGCTCGCGGCCTCCGAATGCGATTTTGCCGATACCGACCTTCTTTGCGGCGCGCATTGCTTTGCGCACCACCGCAAAAGCCTCCATCTGCGCGTCACCATCGGGCGTGACGAAGTACGGCTTCTCGAAGTAAGCCGGATCGATGTCGGCCTCGTTCACAAACTGGTCAATCGCAATGGAGTGCTTGGACGGCACACGCAGATTGGCAATCTCGCTGGGTTCGATCATCACGTACTGCCCTTTGGCGTACTCGTACCCCTTTACGATATCGTCCTTGCCGACGCTTGCCGCTTCCGCTCCCTCTTCCAGAGCGCCATTATCGACCGCGCTCTGCAGCACTTTTTGGTGGCGCACCCGCTCGCCGGTGGAGCGGCTGATCTGGTGAAAGCGGATCTCGCTCTTGTACTCCGTCGCCACAAAGAACTTCACGCCAAAGCTCACCAGCGAAATCTGAATGGTACCGGACCAGTAGGGACGCGCCATTTTGCCACCTCGAGTACCTTGTGTGATTCATCCCGGCAGCATTCGGGATGCACGAGGGCATCCGCGGACCGGCGCAGAGCTGCAGGCTTATGCTCCGGGGTTGTGCTGCCTCGATGCGGCGTTAGAAGGGCTGCGCCGCAAACTGCAGGCTCACGCTTCCCGCGTGGTCGAACTCGACGGACACCTGGGCGCTGGGCGTTGCCCAGGTCACACCGGTCCAACTGCCGGTCGTGATCCACTGCTCGGCACGCAGGCCGCCGGTGCGATGAGAGCCTTCGTTCGCCAAGTAGGTGAGCAGCCGCAGAAAGTCTGTACCACCCGGATTCGAAGCCACATTCTCCACGCGCACGCTCCCATCCACCATCAGGTGAACGCCTTCCTTCTGCCAATCGATGTCTTGCCAATTGGGAATCGCGGGACCTGCCACGAATCCGCCGTGCATCTGCATGTCCGCCATCATGCTTTCGCGAGGTGCAGACAGCGGCTCGAGCAGGGCCGATTCGATCACCTCGATTGCGGAATGGCACGATCCAATCGCGGAAAGCACCTCGTCGCGCGTGTACGGCTCAGAGCGCTTCGGCAGGTCGGATTTCAACTGAAAGGCGATCTCTGCTTCCACCCCGTGCAGGCGGTGCATCGGTCCCCGAAACAGGGTTCCGTTTGCACCCATCCATTGGGCCGGCATCGGTGCGAAAAAAGGTGTTCCATCCGGGGAGCGGGCGCCGATCTTCCATCCTCCGATCTCGTCATAGGCGCGCATCATGGTGTCCTGAACAAAGAACGCTTCCTGCTCCGAAAGGGGGAGCAATTCTTCAGGGATATCGGCCACCGGTTCGCCCGTGCGGCGATGATCCAACAAGAAATCGGCAGTGCGGAACAGGACGTTTTCACGGGCGGCGCTGAGTTCGGTCATCGTGTCTCCGGGCAGATGGTGCATCCAGCACCTCAGAACACTCTGATGCGATCCGGTTGAAAGGCGCGCGTCGCTCTGTTCGCCGCACCGGCGAATGATCAATCCACGGGAGCTTGGCGCGCGTCTACTGTTCAGAGGGTCAGCCTGATGTTGCTCAAGAACGCACCGGAATTCCGTTCCTCCGAAGTAACACCGAGAGAGAAATTCCTGAACCGCAGGAATTTGATCTTCGGCGGGCTGGCGGCGGCGGGCCTGCTCTACGAAGCTCGCAAGAAGCTGCCACCCATCGGCACGCCCGGGATTGCCTTTGCGGCGAACAAACTGCCCTCGCGCCCAGGTTCATTTCCGGCCGTTAACGAGACGGTCACGCCCAAGCAGAAGGCGATCACCTACAACAACTTCTACGAGTTCGGCACAGACAAGCGCGATCCCGCTGACCACGCCGGCAGTCTGCATACGCGGCCCTGGACGGTCACGCTGGAAGGCCTTTGCAATAACCCGAAGACGGTCGGCATCGACGACCTGTTACGCTACCGTCCGCTGGAGGACCGCACCTATCGTTTCCGCTGTGTCGAAGCATGGAGCATGGTGATCCCCTGGGTCGGTTACTCGCTTGCCGAACTGATCAAGTTCGCTCAGCCCAAGGCGCAGGCGAAGTACGTCGAGTTCATCTCGTTCTTCGACCCCAAGCAGGAGTCCGACGCTCCCGGCATGATCCAGTGGCCGTATCGCGAAGGCCTGCGGATGGACGAGGCGATGCACCCCCTCACCCTGCTCACGTTCGGCTCGTATGGCGAGACCCTTGAAAATCAGCAGGGCGCGCCTGTGCGCATCATCGTGCCGTGGAAGTACGGGTTCAAGTCAGCCAAGTCGGTCACCCGCATCCGCTTTGTCGCGGAGGAACCCGCAACCACATGGGATACCCTGAGCCCGAGCGAATACGGTTTCTACAGCAACGTGAACCCGCAAAGGGATGAACCGCGCTGGAGCCAGGCTCACGAACGGCGCATCGACACCTCGTTGCTGCCGCACACGGTACCCACGCTGCCGTTCAACGGCTATGCGGAGCAGGTTGCGGGCCTGTATAAGGGCATGGACCTGATCAAGAACTACTAGTTGTCGCGAACGAGGGCTACCAGACCGTGAAGAGCAGGGCAGAGCACGCATGACCAACCGCGCCGTGCAGTGGACGAAGCCGTTGATCTTCCTGCTATTCCTCACGCCGTCACTACTGCTTGTCCGGGCTCTGCTTGCCAATCAACTCGGCTCCGATCCCGTAGCGACGCTGACACACAACACGGGCGACCTGGCCGTGTACTGCCTGCTGATCGGTCTGGCTATCTCGCCGGTGCGGCGCCTTTCGCCGAGGCTCGGCTTCCTGGTGCGCTACCGCCGCATGGTCGGCCTGTTCGCCTTTTACTACGCGACGCTGCACCTGTTGGTGTACGTCTTCCTCTTTTCCGGCTTCGACATCACTTCCGCTCTGGCAAACGTGAAAGCGCACGAGTGGCATGCCTTACGCCAGAACTGGATCGATGTGTGGCCGACCCTGCGCGATGACCTGAAAAAGCGCGTGTTCATCCAGGTTGGACTGTTGGCCTGGTTCCTGCTGTTCCTGCTGGCGATTACGTCCCCGCAGAGCGTGATGCGGAGAATGGGCGGCAAACCGTGGCAGACGCTGCATCGCGTGGTCTACGGTGCAGCAATTCTGGCTATGGTGCACTACTGGTGGCTGGTGAAGAAGGGCAATCTGGCGCCGCTCGCCGATACCGTAGTCCTCGCAGTCCTGCTGCTGGCCCGACCCGCGTGGAGTTGGTGGCAGAAGCGGCGGGCGCGGCCCACCCTGCAAACCGCGGCCTGATCGAAGCTGCCGAGAGGGGCGGTGTGCCGTGCAGACCGATTACTGCTCTTCGAAGATTGAGGTAGTCTGCTGCATCTGCTCCGGCGACGCTGCTGCCATCTGCGTGTAGTACTCGAAATCTCCGTAGCGGTCCCAGTACGGCTTCACCTTGTCGTACACCGCAACCTGCGATGTGTGGGCCAGGAAGGCTTCCTCTTTGCGCTGCTTCACGCTTGTGATGTCGAGCTTGACCGTCCACGGTGAGGGCAGCAGCGGCTCGCGATCGGCGAGGCAGAAGTCGGTACTCAGGTGGTAGAGCCGCTGCGGTGTCCACGGTGGCAGCCCGAGCTCGGGATAGCGCTTGGACCGCGCTGACCAGCGGAACGCCGCCGAGGTAAAGGCGCTCACCGCGGCGTGGTCCGGATGCACGTTTAGGCCACCATCCAGAGCAAAGGTGAGCACGACATCGGGCTTCCAGGAGCGCATGCGCTCGACTAAACGGCTGCCGACCTCGTGCAAGCTTGCGAACTCCAGGCGTCCGTCATGGTAGTCCAGCAGTTCATGCTCAGAAACGCCCAGGATCCGGCAGCTTGCGGCCAGCTCTTCGCGACGCATGCGACCCAGGTCGGCACTGTCTGTGGAGGTGCCGCGGTTTGTTGCGGCCTGGCCGTCCGTGAGGCAGATCACGCTTGTCGACCATCCCGCATCGGCTGCCAGCGCCAAAGCTCCGCCGAAGCCGAAGCATTCATCGTCCGGGTGCGCTACCACGCACATCAATCTTCCAGGCAAAGCTCCTCCTCAGGTGCATCGTTCAGCAAAGTGTCCAGCACGTCATCGTCCCGCAACGCCTGTTCCTGCAGGCGCTCCTCGTTTTCGAGTGCTAGCCGCAACGCCTCCGGACCGTAGAACTTCGCAACCGGGGCAAAGCTGCGCCGGTGCAGCTCGCACGGACCGTGCTTCTTGAGCGCGGCGCGATGTTCCGGCGTGGCATAACCCTTGTGGTTGGCGAGCCCGTACTGCGGGTACTGATTGTCCATCTCACGCATCATGGCATCGCGGTGCACCTTGGCGATTACGCTCGCTGCCGCAATGGAGATGGACAACGAATCGCCATAGATGATCTTGGTCTGCGCGCAGGCGTGTTCGATTCGCAGCGCGTCGATCAAGAGGTGATCGGGCTCAACGGGCAGAGCTTCCACGGCCAGACGCATGGCCAGCCGGCTCGCCTGGTAGATATTGATCCGGTCGATGCCCGCTGCATCCACCTCACCGATGCCGAACGCGATCGCTGCTTTGCGCACTTCGCGATCGAGACGTTCCCGATCTTCGCGCTTCAACTGCTTGGAGTCGCGCAGACCGAGGCGCTGCAGTCGCGTGGTACGCCGCGGAAGGATGACCGCAGCCGCGACGACAGGGCCGAACAGGGCTCCCCGGCCGACCTCGTCGATGCCCGCGATGCTGGCGAATCCGCGGTATCTCAGGGCCTCCTCGGGAGCGTCGGAACAGATGGCCTCCCGTAGCATCTGCTCCTTTGTGCATCCAGCGGGAACCATGGGCCGTTTGCGCCGAAACTCCGCCGGTACCACCGGCTTGCCCGGGAGGCGGTTGCGCTGGCTTTTTGCTAGAGAAGTCTGTCGCTTGGGCACGTCGATTTTCAGTGTACTGGCCCGAAAGGGGTATCGCCGATAGGCTACAGCTTGGCTATCTTGATGGCGTTCGACACCGCCTTTGAAGGAACTGCCCCCAATGCGCCTTGCCTATCTCCGCTTCGCTCCAATCCTGCTCGCGTGCTCCGTTCTGACCGCCCAGCAAGTGCCCGGCTCCTCGGTATCGGACGGCGCTCCGGCCCCGGCTGCCTCACAGCCACAGCCGGCCGGCACGGTCGCTGCTGTTCCCCCTGCAACTTCCGAGGGACAGGGCAAGCCCGACGACCCGATCTCCCGCGGAGAAGCGAAGGCCGCCGGGCACGTCGACAAAGACAGGAAGAAGGAAGAAGCCAAGGCGCAGAAGGAAGCGGAGAAACAGAAAAAACAGCAGGAGGCGGAAGCCAAGCTGCTGAAGCTGGAAGACAACGAGATCGCCATCTCGGTTTTTGACGACCAGGGTAATCCCGTCAAGATCCCACCGTGCGCGAAGAAGGACAAGTCCTGCCAGGAGAAACGGAAAGAGCTGCTGAAGCAAAAGCGCGTAGAGCTGAACGTGCAGAATGGCACCCTGACGGTCGACGGCATGATCGGCCGTGCACGGCTCAACTACGAAATTCCGAGCTTCCTCTACCTGTATGTGTCTGTGCCGGGTTACGGCACCATCGTCGCCTCCCCCGTGCATTTCCCCTACTCCACAGAGCTGAAGGATGCGCTGGACGGACCGACCCTCACCATCACAACGCCCGACGACCACGTGGTCCAGCTTTCCAGCGAAAAGCCGCTATCCGGCAAGGCAAAGCGCTCTATCTTCTTCGCCGTGGATCATGACTTCCAACAGCCCGGCCGATACCCAAGCATCGGCTATGGAACGGTGAACAAAGCTCCGTATGTTTGGCCCGGCGCTCTGCCCATGAGCGACGAACAGAAGCGGCATTTGGCCAACGCTCCCGCCCTGCCCAAGGGCATGGAGGTGCAGGCGGCCGCGGTTCCGTGTCAGCAGGTTGCCGCTGGAACGACGACTAGGCCCGTGAAGGTTAACGGGACACTTGTGACGCCTCCACCCTGCAAGGCCGGGCAGGTCGCCTCGACACCGGGAGCCTTCAGCACCACTACTTCAGAGCGTCCGCCGGACGGCTCAGGGGCGGCAAGCACGGGCATCGCGGAAGATCACTCGCGCTAGCCGCGACCCTTAGGCGGGTGTTCTGGACGGAGCATCCGCAACTCGGGGCGGTGAAGTTCCACCCTAGCCTCAACCATCCTGTGCTGTGCGGGAGCAGCCGATTCTTCGTTCGCGGTCCGCACAAGTGTGCGTACTTGTAACTCGACCGTGCTGAAAAGAAGAAAGGTATTGCCGAAGCAGACAGCACAATGGGACCATGCGTCATCACAGTCGATGAGTGCTGCATCGTCGGTGCAGCCCGGACTGAACGCAGCAATCACACAGGGGTGAATAGGATGGCGCTTACAAAGACGACGCAGGACCACGACGAGATTCGAGCGTGGGCAGAGAAGCGGGGCGGGCGGCCGGCGGACGTGGCCAGCACGGAACAGGGTGACGAGGTGGGCATCATCCGCCTGGAGTTCCCCGACGCTCCGAACGCGAACGACGACAAGCTGCAGGAAATCGATTGGGAGCCGTTCTTCAAGAAGTTCGATGAAAGCGGTCTGGTGATGGTGTACCAGGACGTCACGTCGGAGGGTGCGGAAAGCAACTTCAACAAGTTCGTGCATCCCGAGAGCCTGTCGGAGAGCGCGAAGAAGTCCGTCTCGTCGAAGTCGACGAAGAAGGCCCCGGCTAAGAAGGCTTCCGCAAAGAAGAGCGCGACGAAGTCGGCGTCGGAGACCAGTGGCGCTAAATCAGCGTCGAAGACCACTGGCGCGAAGTCAGCCTCGCGGACTAGCGGCGCGAGCGCCTCCGCCAAGAAGAGTTCCGCAAGCAAGACTTCTGCGAAGAAGGCGGCGAGCAAGACGTCCGCTAAGAAGACCTCCGGGAGCAAGTCGGCCACGAAGTCCAGCGGCAGCAAAGGCTACCAAGGCGGACGCGGGCCCAACAAGCCGGCCACGAAGGCAGCCGCGAAGAAGGGTTCCACAAAGTCGGCAGGCAAGACAGCCGCGAAGGGCACCTCGGCGAAGAAGTCGGCTTCGAAGTCGAGCGGCAGCAAGGGCTACCAGGGCGGCCGCGGACCGAACAAGCCGGCCACCAAAGCCGCCGCCAAGAAGACCGCAAGCAAGAGCGCAGCGAAAAAGGCGCCGGCCAAGAAGGGCGCCTCAGTCAAGTCCACAGCAAAGAAGGCGGGCCGGCGCTAGCATTGCGGCGAACCGCAGCATCTTCATAGATGCTGTGTATGCTGCAGGCAAGGTTTCGCCCTCTGGCTCACCGGGGAGTCTGGCTACGCCAGGCTCCTCTTTGCATCTCAGTGTCAATTACCACGCGGTCACGCGCGGGCCGGATCAGTCCTGGCACCGTCCGACCGCCGTTAGCATTCTCAGGGAACTCTGCTTGTCTGGATGGAACATTGCGATCTTCGGCCTGACGGTGAGCTCATCGTGGGGCAACGGCCACGCCACGCTCTGGCGCGGCTTGCTGCGGGCTCTCTCCGATCGCGGCCACCACGTCACCTTCTTTGAAAAAGACGTTCAGTACTATCGCGATGCACGTGACCTGACGGAGCTGCCGGGCGGTGGCGAACTGCAGTTCTACCCGGATCTTGACGGCGTCCGTGCTGCAGCGCAGCAGGCGCTCGACAGTGCCGACGTGGCGATTGTGACCAGCTACTGTCCGGAAGGCAGCCAGGTTGCGCAGATGCTGCTCGAATCCAAGGCTGGTCTGAAGGTGTTCTACGACCTGGATACGCCGGTCACGTTGCGGTCGTTGGACTCCGGGGAACGTCCCGAATACCTGCCTCCGGACGGTCTGGCCGGTTTCGACCTGGTGCTCAGTTACACGGGTGGCCGCGCCCTGACGGAAT
The DNA here is from genome assembly GCF_025685415.1 of Terriglobus aquaticus. Lineage (NCBI taxonomy): Bacteria > Pseudomonadati > Acidobacteriota > Terriglobia > Terriglobales > Acidobacteriaceae > Terriglobus > Terriglobus aquaticus. Next base: position 1,551,498 of record NZ_JAGSYB010000001.1, on the reverse strand, counting down.
TGCAACAGCGACTCGGTGCGAGGAACGTCGCGCCTCTGTATGGCTGGGTTGATCCGTTGCAGCACCACCCGGTGCCGCCTCAGGAGCATTACCTCTGCGATCTGTCGTACCTGGGCACCTACGCCCCCGATCGCCAGCCGGCGCTGGATCGACTGTTTCTTGAAACAGCGCGGCGTTTGCCTGAGCGCGCATTTCTAATCGGTGGAGCGCAGTATCCGGCAGACTTCCCGTGGACCAGCAATCTGTTCTTCCATCGTCACGTTCCACCGGCGGCGCACCCCGCGTTCTTCTCGTCTTCGCAGTGGACGCTCAACATCACGCGAGAAGCCATGGCGGAGTACGGGTTTTGCCCGTCGGGACGTCTGTTCGAAGCGGCAAGCTGTGGCACGCCGTTGCTGAGTGACCAGTGGGAGGGCCTGGACACGTTTCTGACTCCCGGGGAGCAGATCCTGCTGGTCGACTCCCCGGACGACGTGGTGCATGCATTGCAGCGTTCCCCGGAAGAGCGGAATCGCATCGCACGGCAGGCGCGGGATCGGGTCTTGGTGGAGCACACCGCAGACGCGCGCGCCAAGACGCTGGAGAGCCTGCTGGAGCAGGCCTGGCACCCAGCAGTCCCAACGCTAGCAATCGCGGGAGCACGCTGATGTGGGGCATCATTCCGGCCGCCGGTCTTGGCAGCCGCATCCAGCCGCTGGCGTTTAGCAAAGAACTGCTGCCGGTGGGCAGCCGCGTGGAAACGGACGGCACGGAGCGGCCCCGAGCGGTGAGCGAGTACTTGGTGGAGCGCCTGATCGCGGCCGGTTGCGACAAGCTCTGCTTCGTCATCTCTCCGGGCAAGTCGGACATCCTCGCCTACTACGGGTCGCGGGTCTGGGGCGCGGATATCGTGTACGCCGTGCAGCCCGCAGCGGGCGGATTGTGTGATGCGCTGTTTCGGGCGGCCCCGGTGATCGGGCCGGACGAACCGGTCGCAATCGGTCTGCCGGACACGATTTGGTTCCCGCATGACGGTCTCGCCCAACTGCCTGAGGATCGCCTCTCGTTTCTCCTGTTTCCTGTGGAGAGGCCGGAGTTGTTTGACGCCGTGGTGACCACCGAGGCGGGCGACGTAGAAAAGATCCAGGTTAAGGATCCAAAGGCCACCAGTCACTGGATCTGGGGTGCGTTACGGATGCCGGGCCGCGTCTTCCATGAACTGCATGCGTTGTGGTGCCAAGCGGACCGGCAAGACGAATACCTTGGAACTCTGGTGAACGCATGGCTCGCACAAGGCGGGCGTGCATGCGGGGTGCGGGCGGGACGCTCGTACGTGGATACCGGCACTCTGCATGGGTACCGCGCCGCGATCCGGCTTCTCTCCGAGCCCGGGACTGAATTGGCATAGCATGTAGCCGATAAGGCTTTTGGTCTCATCGACGCAGTGTTCACCGCGCTCTCGCCTACCACCTACGGGGCATCGGGCGGGCAGGGGAACAACTCTAGACTGACCTGCGAATGACGTTGCAGGAACAGATCATCGTCGGCCGGGTCCATACGCCGCAGCAAAGCATTTCTGCGGACTCACGGAGTCGCTTAGCCCGCATGAAGCAGCAGCTTGCCACGTCCCGATCGGCCGCAGTTTCCTACAAGCCCGTTCTGGGCGTGTGCATGAAGCTGACCGATGTCGGGCTGCTTACGCTGTGCTTATGTGCGTTGACGATGCCGTCCGGGTTGAGCAACGCCCTGCACCATCCTGCCTACATTCTTGCGCTGCGTGTACCAGTCAAAGGCCTGCTTGTTCTGTCTCTTTGCGCCCTGTTCTGGACTTCCGTGTTGCACTCGATCGGAGCGTACGACGGCCGTCGCATCACGAACGGCAGCAACCTCCTATTGCGCTTGTACACGGGCATTGGCATCTGCTCCGTCATGACGCTGATCATGCTGCACCTGCGCAACCTGGACAGCAGCATCATCACGCCGCTGCTCAGCTTCTTCGTGGGCAGCTACATGCTGGCCGCGCTCAGCCGTGGCCTGGCGCTTTGCTCAGACCGTTATGTTCGCCCGATGCTACGGGAGACGCGGCGCACCATCATTGTCGGAACAGGCGAGCGATCGCGCGAGCTTTCAGCGCGGCTCTCTTTGGATCGCCAGTACTGGTATGACGTGGTGGGGTATGTGGACTCGGTTCCTGTTGCAGAAAGCACTTTCGCGGGCCGGCCGATCCTGGGCACCATCTCCGATCTGCAAGACCTGCTCATGCGCGAGCACATCGACGAAGTGCTGATCGCGCTGCCCGTGCGGTCGTGCTACGAGGACATCTGCGAGGTTCTGCAGTTGTGTGAGGCTAGCGGCGTTCGGTCGCAGTACCTGTCGGACCAATTTGCGACGTCTGTCACGAAGCGGCGTCAGTCCCAGGGAGACAACGCCGAGCGCGTCGTCTTCCACATGGTCCACAGCGATTTGCGGCAGATTATCAAGCGCAGTTTCGATGTCGCCGGTGCCCTGATCGGGCTGCTATTGCTCTCGCCGCTCATGCTGCTGATTGCCGGTCTCATCAAGGCAACCAGCCCCGGCCCGGTGTTCTTTTCGCAGGTCCGCTACGGGCTCAACAAGCGCCGATTTCCTATGTTCAAGTTTCGGTCGATGGTGCCGGATGCGGAGCAGCAGCAAGCCGGGCTGGAGCACTTGAACGAGACCGGTGGCCCGGTGTTCAAGATCAAGGAAGATCCTCGCATCACGCCCATCGGACGTCTGCTTCGCAAGACGTCGCTCGATGAGTTGCCACAGTTGTGGAACGTTCTGCGGGGAGAGATGTCGCTGGTTGGCCCACGGCCACTGCCCATGCGCGACGTGAGCAATTTCGCAGAGCTGTCGCTGGTGCGGCGGTTCAGCGTCAAGCCGGGCATGACTGGCCTGTGGCAGGTGAGTGGACGGTCGTCGACCAGCTTTGACGGTTGGATCAAGTTGGATCTTTACTACATTGACCACTGGTCGCTGCTGATGGATGCGCGAATCCTGATGCGCACCCTTCCTGCGGTACTGCGGGGCAGTGGCGCTTCCTAGCCCTCCGATTCCCGTGCCCCTCGCACATCGTGTGTAACACACGTCAACCTCCCGCATAATCGAAGGAGCAGGGAGAGTTTGATGCGCTACGGGTACTGGATGCCGGTCTTTGGTGGCTGGCTGCGCAACGTTGAAAACGAAAGCATGGAAGCAAGCTGGTCATATACCCGGCGGCTTGCGCAGCGCAGCGAGCAGATCGGCTTCGACCTGTCGCTGATTGCGGAACTGAACCTGAACGATATCAAGGGTATCGACGCACCGAGCCTGGACGCGTGGTCCACGGCCGCGGCCCTGGCCGCCGTCACCGAGACGCTGGAACTCATGGTCGCGGTTCGCCCCACCTTTCATGCTCCCGCCCTGTTTGCCAAACAGGCTGCCAGCATCGACCGCATCTCGAACGGCCGTCTCGCCCTGAACGTCGTGTCGTCGTGGTGGCAGCAGGAAGCTGCCATGTACGGCGTCCACTTCGACCAGCACGACGATCGCTACGGCCGCACTAGCGAGTGGCTCGACGTGGTTAACGGCATCTGGTCGGAGCCCCGTTTCAGCCACGCTGGCAAGCACTACACCGTTACGGACACCGTGATGGAACCGAAGCCGGTACGAACACCACGGCCTCCCATCTATGCCGGCGGCGAAAGCGAAGCCGCGAAGAACCTGATCGCGCAGAAGTGTGACGCCTATGTCATGCACGGCGACTCTCCCGAGCACGTGGCAGCGAAGATCACGGACATGCGAGAGCGCCGGGAGCGCCTGGGCCTGCCGCCGATGGAGTATGGGGTGGCGGGATATGCCGTCGTGCGCGACTCCGAAGCCGAGGTGAAGGCGGAACTGGCGCGCATCACGGATGTGAACGCGAGCGCAAAGGGCTTTGCGAACTACCAGCAATGGCTGAGCGGAACCCAGCTGGAACGGCAGATGTCGATCGAGGAGTACTCGGTGTCCAACCGTGGCCTGCGCTCCGGCCTGACCGGAACCCCGCAGCAGGTTGCCGACCGCGTGGGCGAGTTCGAGCGTGCCGGCGTCGACTTGTTGCTGCTGCAGTTCAGCCCGCAACTGGAAGAGATGGAGAGATTTGGCGAGACGGTGATTCGCAGCCAGCCTCTGGACCCAGCTAGGTAGCGGTTGGTCCGACCTCGATCTTCTTGAAGAACTCAGTAAGTGGCCGCATCTGGTCGAGGGTCCAGCTCTCGGGCATGAGCACCAGGCTGCGCGAGGGCGGAAGATACCAGAGCAGTGACTGCGTCTGCCTCGCCGCAGTGACGGCATCTGGAAACTCGCTCAACTTCCTACCGAGGACAAGGTTGCGGCTGGGCGCCATGTCCGGCACGATCATCAGGGCGATCCGCGGGTCAGACATGCGCCAGCCTTCGGCCAGGTGCCGGTGCAACATGCCCGCGGTGTGTGGCGGCAGCAGAGTGGTGTTTGGCGAACCGACCATCACCTCCATTCCACGTTGCGCGGTGAAGGTCTCCATGCCGTGCTCGTCTTTCGTCTGAGCTGCGGCTTTAGCGGCCACCTCTTCCAGGTCGACCGGATCGCCACGCCAGGAGTCGTAGCGCAGCAAGCTATCGACTCGGCCCATGCTGAGGACGAATTCGGGCTCGGGTGCCTCCGGAGAGGCGAAGATGGCAACGCCAGCGCCGCGTTCCACTGCGAAAGAACCCACGTTCGACAGCGAGTTCGATTGGAACGGCTTGCCTGGCGACGGTACGTGCATGCGCAGGTAGGTAAACGTGTCCGGCCCCTGGAAGAAGGGCGACTCCGGGATTTCGAGAGAAGCGTGCCACACTGCGTCGAAGAAGGCGTCGATCCACGCGGCTGTCCGCTGTTCTCGCGGAACCATGAACAGCTCGGCCAGCCGGCCAGTCTTCTGAAGATCGAACATCTGTTCCCGTTGCAGCGTGAATCGGCGCGGCTCGCTCATGGGCTCATGAGATGCGCGGCTGTTCTGAGATGGCACACTTGCCTCCGCCCGGTCACTTCCGGCACATTGAGTCATGCCCGCACGCTCCCAGGTTCCCGCCCGCCTCAGCCACATCGCCCCGGCCGTTGTTCAATCGGAGATTCGCGCCATGAGCGTGGCCTGTGACGCCGCGGGTGGTGTGAACCTGGCTCAAGGCATCTGTGACACACCCGCGCCCACGGTGGTGCAGCAGGGGGCAATCGATGCGATCCTAGGCGGCCGCAATATCTACACCCGCCTGGACGGGATCGCCGCTTTGCGTGATGCCATCGCGGCAAAGCTGAAGGAGCACAACGGCATCGTTGCCGATCCGGAGAAGGAAGTGCTGGTCACGAACGGGGCGACGGGAGCGCTGTATGCAACGCTTTTGGCATTGCTGAATCCCGGCGACGAGGTCATCTTCTTCGAACCGTTCTACGGGTATCACGTGAGTACGGTGGTCAGCCTGCGCATGTCCGCCACAATCGTTCCGCTGACCCCACCCGACTGGAAGCTGGATGCGCAGGCTCTGCGAGATGCGATCACCGACCGTACGCGCGCCATCATCATCAACACACCCGCAAACCCATGCGGCAAGGTCTACAGCAGGGAAGAACTGCAGCAGATTGCCGACGTGGCACAGGAGCACGACCTGTATGTGATCGTGGACGAGATCTACGAGTACTTCATCTACGACGACGCGAAACATGTGTCGATGGCCACGCTGCCGGGCATGCGCGAGCGCACAATCACGATTTCAGGAGTATCGAAGACGTTCAGCGTGACTGGCTGGCGCATCGGGTACCTTACTGCACCGGCGGACCTGGTTCCGGCGATCGGGTACTTTCACGACCTGGTGTACATCTGCCCGCCCTCGCCCGGGCAGTACGGAGCCTTAGCGGGGCTGACCCAACTTGCCGGAACTTCCTTCTACGACGATCTGAAATCGGAGCATCTGCGCAAGCGAGACCAACTTTGCGAGGTTCTGACCAGTGCCGGTTTCGGCGCACCGAAACCGCAAGGCGCGTACTACATCTTCGCGGAGGCGTCGCGCATTCCGGGAGCGAACGCTGCGGAGCGGGCACGCACGCTGCTGCGCGAGACCGGCGTGGCCGCCGTTGCAGGATCGGCGTTCTTCCGAGAGGGTAGGGGAGAAACGATGCTGCGGTTCTGCTTCGGCAAGCAGCAGGCCGACCTGGACCGAGCCTGCGAGGCACTGCGGAAGCTGTAAAGTCTGCCGCCTCGGCCTCATCAGTTGATCGCTTCCTCGCCTTGAGAACGAAAACGTCGGCTTGGTCAGTCGACGTAGTGTCAAAGATTTTTGACATCTTAGGAGCTGAGACGTAGCTTGGTTGTGTCAAATTTTCTTGACACTGGAGGCTGGGCATGGGGTATCAGGAGAAGCGAGTCTGGATCTTGTTTGGGACGCAACTGTTGTACGCGGCATACTTCTGGATGCTTCGGCATCGGCAGGTGCACCTGGTCGAAACGTTGTACCTCGTACTCGGGCTCATCGTGGCCCAGATCGTGTTGCAGTCACTTCTGGCGCTGACGAGCAATCCGGAATGGCGGGATGAGCGGGACCGCGCGATCGAAAGCCGCGGGTACCGGGTAGGGTACTCTGTGCTGCTGGCCGGTCTGATGGTGACGATCGCTTCGACGGCACACCACCTGGGCTTTCTCGCGGCCTTGAGCGCGGCAGCGGTCATCAATACGCTGCTGTTTGCCATCGCAGTGGCGGAACTGACGAAGCTGGCAACGCAAATGGCGCTGTACCGGCGGACAGCATGATCCGGAACCGGTTGCGCGAACTGCGAGCGGAGCGGGGCTTGACGCAGCAGGACGTGGCGAGCCGCATCGGGGTGTCCCGCCAGACGCTGAACGCAATCGAAGGCGGGAAGTACTCGCCCTCGCTGGAAGTGGCGTTCCTGATTGCGGCGATGTTGCAGGTGGCCTTGGACCGGGTGTTTTGGTTTGAGGCGGAGTAAAGGTCGTCCGGGTGCGGCTGTCTCGCTGAACCGCGCCTCTTGGTACCAAGTTCTGGCAGGTCCGCCCACTTCCGCCGCGAGAGGCTCGCGGCGGAAATGGGCAAAGGTCACGACGCTTTCAGGAGATCTTCGTAGGCGGTGATCTGGTTGAGGGTGTACGCCTGCATGTCTTCGCCGCGGTCCTGTGCCCGGTACCAGTTGACGAGCCACTCGAGCGTGGTGCCGATGTGAAGCGATGGGTGCCAACCGAGTTCGGCGCGAGCCTTGCTGGCGTCCAGTTTCAGGTAGCCGGCTTCATGGGCACCGGGATCGGCGTCCAGGATCCACTTCGCACCATCACCCCAGACCTGCACCATCTTCTCCGCGATGCGCCCAACGGGCCAAGCATCGTCATCGGCCGGTCCGAAGTTCCAGGCCGATGCGGCCGACGCGTTCCCTTTGTACAGTTCTTCGGCAATGCGGATATAGCCCCAGAGAGGTTCGAGCACGTGCTGCCAGGGACGGATGCTGTTGGGACGGCGGATGCGGACAGCCTCGCCACGCAGGAAGCCCTTGACGAGATCGGGGATCAGCCGATCGTCAGACCAGTCTCCACCCCCGATGACGTTGCCGGCGCGTGCTGAGGCGATGCCGCAGCGATGCTCCGCGAACTTGGCGACGTTGAAGAACGACTGACGGTATGCTGCCGTAACCAGTTCTGCGCAGGCCTTAGACGAGGAATACGGATCGTACCCGCCGAGGGGATCGTTCTCCCGGTAGCCCCAGTGCCACTCCTTGTTCTCGTAGCACTTGTCGGTCGTGACGGAGACAACGGCACGCACCGAAGGTGTCTTGCGCACGGCCTCCAGAACGTGACCCGTACCAAGCACATTGGTCGCGTAAGTGCCAAGCGGGTCCACGTAGGAGAGGCGAACCAGCGGCTGTGCGGCCATGTGGATGACGATCTCCGGCTGGAACTCCGTCATCGCTGCTTCGAGTTTGGCCCGATCGAGGATGTCGCCGCGTACGTCCTCAATCACGGACGGGATCTTCGCCGCCTCCAGAAGGTTGGGCGTGGTGTAGGGGTCCTGCGCATAACCGCGAACTCGTGCACCCAGTTGCGCGAGCCATAGAGAGAGCCAGCCACCTTTGAATCCGGTGTGTCCAGTAAGAAAGACGCGACGGTTCTGCCAGACGGCGCGGTCCGGGCCGATCACACTGCCGGCGGCGCTTACCAAAGCTTCCACGGCGCCTTGCCTTTCGCCCACAGCTCTTCTAACTGGTGCTTGTCGCGCAGCGCATCCATTGCCTGCCAGAAGCCATGGTGAAAGAAGGCCTGCACCTCGCCCTTGGCGACGAGTGCTTCCATGGGTTCGCGCTCAAACATCCACTCGTCGTCCGTTACTTCTGCCAGAACGCGTGGGGACAGAACGAAGAAGCCGCCGTTGATCCAACCGCCCTCGTCCTTGGGCTTCTCCTGGAAGGCGTAGACGTGTGAGTCTTTCAGACCAAGAGCGCCAAATCGGGCCTGAGGCTGAACGGAGGTCAAGGTGACTTCCTTGCCGTGCGATTTGTGGAATTCGATCAGCTCTGCGATGTTGACGTCGGAAACGCCGTCCCCGTAGGTCATGCAGAAGGCCTCTTCGCCCTCCAGGTACTTGCCCACGCGGCGAAGGCGACCGCCCGTTCCGGTACCATCGCCAGTATCCACCAGAGTTACTTTCCAGGGTTCTGCGACGGAACCATGCACCGTCATGGAATTTTTTTCCATGTCAAAGGTCACGTCGGACATGTGGAGATAGTAGTTGGCGAAGTACTCCTTGATGACGTAGCCCTTGTACCCGCAGCACACGATGAAATCGTTGATGCCGTAGTGCGAGTAGATCTTCATGATGTGCCAGAGGATCGGCCTGCCGCCAATCTCGACCATGGGCTTGGGTCGAACGGATGTTTCTTCGCTGAGCCGGGTTCCAAGACCTCCGGCCAGAATCACTGCCTTCATGCGTACCCCGATGCCATAGTCACTGCGCTGAAATGCGGTGACTGGGCGGATGTTGTAGCGAGTTTAGGTCGGTGGAACCTTCGTTCCAATGTAACGCAAGTGGTAGGTGAGAATGCATCGCACGCTCCCGGTGTTGTGTAAGCTAGGGGCAGGTCATGACAGAAAAAGCACAAGCCCTTCGCGAACAGATATTGGCTCTGACGCGGGAGTTTCAGAGCGAGGCGTTTCCGGCGCGCGAGTTCGAGGCAGGCGCATCCACGGTACCCGTTTCCGGCAAGGTGATCGACGGCGACGATATGGCCGCGGTGGTCGACTCGGCGCTGGACGGTTGGTTCACAACAGGTCGATGGGCGAAGGAATTCGAGCGCAAGCTTGCGCGCTTCTTCGGGCTGCGGTCGGCCTCGCTGGTGAACTCCGGATCTTCGGCGAACCTGGTGGCGTTTTCGGCGCTCACATCCCCAAAGCTGGGCGACCGGCAGATCAAGCCCGGCGACGAAGTGATCACCGTTGCAGCGGGATTTCCGACGACCGTAAATCCGATCCTGCAAAACCGTTGCGTTCCGGTGTTCATCGATGTGACGCTGCCGCACTACGAAGTCGATATCTCCAAGCTGGAAGCGGCGCGCAGCGAGAAGACCAAGGCTGTGATGATCGCGCACACGCTGGGCAACGCCTTTGATGTGGAAGCGGTGAGTGAGTTCTGCAAGAAGCACAACCTGTGGCTGGTCGAGGACTGCTGCGACGCGCTGGGCACAGAGTTCAATGGCAAGAAGGTTGGCACGTTCGGCGACATCGCCACGGTCAGCTTCTACCCGGCGCACCACATCACCATGGGTGAGGGCGGAGCCGTGCTGACGGACAAGCCCGCGCTGAAGGTGCTGATTGAAAGCTTTCGCGACTGGGGCCGGGACTGCTGGTGCGAGCCGGGCGTGGATAACACTTGCGGCAAGCGGTTTGACTGGCAACTGGGCACGCTGCCCTGTGGCTACGATCACAAGTACACGTACTCGCACGTTGGCTACAACCTGAAGGCGACTGACATGCAGGCCGCGCTGGGCGTGTCGCAGATTGCGAAATTGCCGCAGTTCATCGAACGCCGCAAGCAGAACTTTGCCTATCTGAGAACCAAGCTGCAGTCCCTTGGAATGGAGCGCTGGCTGGTGCTGCCGGAGGCAACGCCCGGATGCGACGCGAGCTGGTTCGGATTTCCCATCGCGGTGAAGCCGGAGGCTCCGTTCACGCGCGACCAATTGACGAAGACGCTGGATGCGAAAAAGATCGGGACGCGTTTGATCTTTGCCGGCAACCTGCTGCGTCAACCGGCCTATGAGGGTTGGGAGTACCGCGTCGTGGGCGAACTGACGAACACCGATTTCGTGATGAACCAGGTGTTCTGGGTAGGTGTGTTCCCGGGCCTGACGGAGCCGATGCTGGACTACATCGCAGAGACGATGCATGCCTTTGCGGAACAAAGCGCCGTGTTGCCGATCACGGCATAATGCCTGCCGGGGATTGTCGTCCCCGGCATAACTTTTGCAGCCCCTCGGGGTTTTCGGTTTCAGGAGAACAAAGGATGAACGGGCGCGAGCGCAAAATGCTGGATCTGCTGACCAAGGGACGGCAGGAGTATGGCTACCTGGCGGTGAAGGCGGAGTATGAAGCGGAAGGCACGCGCGTCGACGAGATGCTGCGGCTGGTAGAAATCTGCCGCAAAGCCGGGCTGAAGCTGGCGATCAAGATCGGCGGCTGCGAGGCCATGCGCGACCTGATCGAGACCAAGCAGATCGGCGTCGACTACATCATCGCGCCCATGATCGAGAGTCGTTACGCGTTGTCGAAGTTCGCTGAAGCAGTGGATAAGGTGTACAGCAAGGAAGAGCAGGAAGACACGGACTTCCTCTTCAACCTGGAAACGATCAACGCGTTCGAGCACCTGGACGACATGACCGAGTTCGCGGCGAAGGCGCCGGAAATTGCCGGCGTGGTGTTCGGTCGTGTGGACTTCTCGCTGTCCGCCGGTTTGGGACGTGACGCGATCAACGGTCGCGAAGTAACGGACTACGTTCTGAAGACGGCTGCGGCAGCAAAGGCCAAGGGAATCGACCTGGTAGTCGGCGGCGGTGTTTCGAGCGATTCGATCCCCGTGTTGAAGGAGATGGTCGACGTACACCTGACCCGGTTCGAGACGCGCAAGGTGATCTTCGATGCGCAATCGGCAAAGCAGCCGCACATCGATCACGGCCTGCTGAACGCGGTTCACTTTGAACTGCTCTGGCTGTTGAACAAGCGGGACTACTACGGTTCGATTCAGCAGGAAGACGCCAAGCGTATCGACATGCTCGAAAAGCGCTGGGCGGTACTGAACCGTTAATGGCGCACCGTCTTCTGGTCTTCGGGGCGAGCGGTGCGATCGGAAGCGCGATCGTTATCGCCGCCGCCGAGCGAGGCTGGCACACGGTCGCGGTAGCACGCACACAACCCACTGTGACCGGGCCTGGTGTCACTGCGCTCACCCATGACCCGTTCGCGGAGGAGTTGGCCGGATCCGACCTTGCAGCTGCCGGTCCATTTGACGCGGTTTGCTGGGCACAGGGAGCCAACGTCAACGACAGCATCCGAACCGTGGACCTCGCCAGGCACGAAGAGGTCTACCGCGCGAACTGTGGCTACATCCTTGTCACTCTGCAGGGTTTGCTTCAGGCCGAGCTACTCACCGCGCCGGCGAAGCTGTGCGTGATCAGCTCCATCTGGCAGACCATCGCGCGTCAGAACAAGTTGACCTATGGGATGACCAAGGCGGCGTTGCAGGGGCTGGTGTTGTCGCTTGCGGCGGACCTGGGGGCGGAGGGGCACCTGGTGAACGCCGTGCTGCCGGGTGCGCTCGACACTCCGATGACGCGAAAGAACCTGACGGCGGAGCAGATCGGTGTGCTGGAGTCTGCCACCTTGTTTGGCCGCCTGTCGACGCTCGAGGATGTCGCGTCCGCAGTGCTGTATTTGTGTTCGCCGGAGAACACCGGCATTACCGGCCAGTTTGTTGCGGCCGATCTGGGGTTCAGCCGTGTCCGCATCCTTTAGCGTCCAGTCGTCCAGTGGTGAGTACAGCGTGCACGTGGAGGCCGGCGGCTTCGCGCGCTGGGCGGGTGAGTTCGCGGGTTCCGCGGTCATCGCGGATCAGTTCTTCCGAAGTGCGTGGCCGAGCGAGGCGGCGCATCCGGTGTTTGTAGAGGCGCTCGAAACCAATAAGGCGCTCGAAGCTTCGCCGGCGCTGATTGAGCAGATGCGGCGTGGAGGTGCAAACCGATCCACGGAGTTGGTCGCCGTGGGCGGCGGCATTATCCAGGACTTGTCAGCGTTCATCGCGTCGGTCTACATGCGCGGCCTGAAGTGGACGTATGTTCCGACGACCGTGCTGGCGATGGTGGATTCGTGCATCGGTGGCAAGTCGAGCATCAACGTGGGGCCCTACAAGAATCTTGTGGGGACGTTTCATCCGCCGGAGCGAGTGCTGGTGGATCCGGAGTTCGTTCATACCCTGCCTCCGGATCAGCGCGCAAGCGGGCTCATTGAAGCGGTGAAGATCTGCTTTTGCCACGGCGAGGAATCATTCGCAAAGCACATGAGCTTTGAGCCTTCTGTGGACATGAGTACGGACGCTCTGGAAGGGCTGATCCTGAACAGCCTCCGATCCAAGAAGTGGTTCATCGAGATCGACGAGTTCGACCGTAAGGAACGATTGCTGCTGAATTTTGGGCACACGTTCGGTCATGCGATGGAGGGCGCCTCGCACTTTGCCATTGCACATGGCATTGGGGTGGGGCTGGGCATTCAGTGCGCCATTGCCATGCAGGAGCGCGCCGGTGTCGATTACAGCGCAGTGCCGAGTGTGACGCGGCTGCGCGAGCACCTGCGAACCATGATGGCGTCGGATGCGACGGTCAGGTCGGTGCTGCCGACGCTGGATCTGGACGATGTGCTGGATCGCATCGGATCGGATAAGAAGCACGGCAAAGATTTCTACACGTTCATCCTGATTGCCCCGGACGGGCGCGTGGAATTGGCACGGCTGCCGCGAACTCCGGAAACGCTGGAGCGGGCGCGAAGCGCGGTGCAGGAAGTGGTTGAAAGTTACGCCTGATTGCCTCCGGAGCGAGCGCAACCGCAGGAAGATAGAGAACTGGTATGAGCACAAAATACTCCGACTTGATGGCCGAATGGCTCGTGCAGCTTGGCTATACGCATTGCTTCTACCTGGCGGGCGGCAACATCATGCACCTGCTGGAAAGCTGCAGCCACCGCTTCACCTGCGTGCCCATCGTCCATGAGGTAGCGGCGGGTGTCGCTGCGGAATACCTAACCGAGATCAGCGACGGAGCGCGCGCCTTTGCGCTAGTCACAGCGGGTCCCGGCATGACCAACCTGATCACCGCGCTCGCCGGAGCATTCCTCGAAAGCCACGAACTGCTTGTGCTGGGAGGACAGGTGAAGGTGGCCGACCTGAACCGCGGAGACGTGCGGCAGCGGGGCATCCAGGAGGTGGACGGCGTCGCCATTGCCGGTCCTGTTTCGGTGAAGTCGGTGCTGATGGAGAAGATCATCGATCAGCGCACGTTTAACGCATGGACGCAGGCGGGAAGCTCGGGTCGCAAAGGTCCGGTCTTTGTGGAAGTGCCATTGGACCTGCAGGGTGCTCCGGTTGACGAGGCGGAGCTCACGAACGCATCGAAGGACGGCAAGGCCGTCGTTGAATTGCCTGCGCTGCCTACGCCGTCTGCCGATCAGATCGCGAAGTTGAAGGCTATGCTTGCGGAAGCAAAGCGGCCGGTGGTACTGCTGGGCGGCGGTGTGGACCGCGCTGTGGCAGAGCAGTTGATGCCCTCACTGGAACGGACGCGGCTGCCGCTAATGGTGACCTGGAACGGCATGGATCGTGTGCCCTCCGAGCACCCGTACTACTTCGGGCGGCCGAATACGTGGGGGCAGCGATCGGCCAACATTCTGCAGCAGCAGGCAGACCTGGTCATCGCGCTGGGCACGCGGTTAGGACTTCAGCAGACCGGCTTCAACTGGCAACAGTATGTGCCTGTTGGAAAACTGGTCCAGGTTGAGATCGATGCTCGTGAGCTTGCCAAGGGCCATCCGCGGGTAGACATGCCAATTCACGGCGATGCGAACGCGGTACTTCGCGAGTTAGCCACGGTGCAACCCGGGGACTGGGACGAGTGGCTTGAGTTCTGCCGGATGGTGCGCAGCGAGGTGCCGCTGCTCGATCCCGAGAACAAGGTGCAGGAGCCGTACCTGTCCTCGTTCGTGTTCAACCACACGCTCAGCTCGCTTTGCGACGAGAACGACATCGTGATCCCGTGTTCGAGTGGCGGCGCATTTACCAGTGCGATGCAGGTTTGGAATCTGAAACGTGGCCAGCGTAGCCAGACCAACAAGAGCCTGGCCAGCATGGGATACGGCCTAAGCGCGGCGATCGGAGCCGCAATCGGCATGCGGCCGCGGCGGACCATCCTGATGGAGGGAGACGGTGGTTTCTCTCAGAACCTGCAGGAGCTGGGCACCGTCCGGGCGCAGAAGCTGAAGCTGAAGATCTTCCTCAACGACGACCACGGCTATGCATCGATCCGCATGTCCCAGATCAACTACTTCAAGGGACACTACGTCGGCTGCGACATCGAGACCGGCCTCGGTCTGCCCGACTGGCACCAGTTGTTCCCGGCGTACTCCATCCCGGTGATGACGCTGCAGCCAGGCTTCGAGAACGACCCGCTCTTCCTGGAGCGTTTCCACTCTGACGGGCCCGCCGCCTTCCTGGTCAACATCGATCCGAAGCAGACGTATTGGCCGAAGATCACGAGCCGTATCACGGAAGCGGGCAGCATGGAGTCGAACCCCTTGCACTTCATGTCGCCAGACCTGCCACCGGAGACTGCGGCAAAGGTCTTCCGGTATCTTGCGGCCGATCCTGTGACCAAGGTGACTGCTTGAGCGGTGCGGGCAGCGGAACTGTGGCGCGCCCGATCGCGCATGCCGACCTCCGTGCTGTGCTGGAGCAAACAAGAGACCTGTGGGAGCAAGCGCGCGGCGAGCGCATCCTGATCACCGGTGGCACCGGGTTTCTGGGTTCTTGGCTCTTGGAGAGTTTCGTTTGGGTGCGCCGCGAACTGGAGCTGGATACCCGCGTGACCGCTCTGTCTCGCCGGCCGGACGCGTTTCGAGCGAAGATGCCTCACCTGTTCTCGGGCGATTGCGGCATCGACCTGGTTGCGGGGGACGTGCGTGACTTCGCCTTCCCTGAAGGCGAGCACAAATACCTGATCGCGGCGGCAACGGAGGCCAGCGCAAAACAACTCGCCGAAGAGCCGCAGGAGATGTGGAGCACGATCCTTGCGGGCATGCAGCGCACGGTGGAGTTTGCGCGCACACACGGTACGAAGCGCATGCTGCAGACGAGCTCTGGCGCGGTGTACGGGCGGCAGCCGAGTGATGTGGTGAACCTGCCGGAAGAGTATGCTGGCGCGCCCGACTCCATGACGGTGAAGAGTGTGTACGGGGAGGGGAAGCGCGTCTCCGAACTGCTTGGAGCACTGGCCGAACGGGAGTACGGCGTGGAGCATGTGAGCGCTCGCATCTTCGCGTTGGGCGGCCCGCATCTGCCCCTGGACAGCCACTTCGCCCTGGGCAACTTCATCCGAGATGCGATGCGTGGTGGACCGATCATTTTGGAGGGCGATGGAACTCCGACGCGATCGTATCTGTACGCCGGCGATGCCGTGGCCTGGATGTGGCGGATGCTGTTCCAGGCGCCGAGTGGGCGCGCGTACAACCTGGGTTCTCCCGAAAGCCTGAATCTGCGGCAGGTTGCCGAAGCCGTGCGCGATGTTCTGGCGCCAGGTGCCGCGGTTGAGGTGCGGCAGCAGGCCGCGGCGGGCGCGCCCGTGTCGCGCTATGTTCCCAGCGTGGAGCGGGCGGAACGAGAGCTGGGGCTGCGCGTGACAGTCGACCTGCGGGAGACCATTCAGCGCACGGCAGGATGGTACGGTTGGAAACGAGCTTGAGCAGAACAGACCTGAGCCAGGAGTGCGAGACATGAAAAAGATCAGCGTCGTCAGCCCGGCCTACAACGAATCCGGCAATGTGCAGCCGCTGGTCGAGCGGGTGCGCGAAGTGTTTCGGCGCATGCCGGAGTACGACTACGAGCACATCATCATCGACAACGCCTCCACGGACACGACAGTAGATGAACTGCGCGTGCTTGCGGCGGACGATCCGCACGTGAAGGTCATCGTGAATGCGAGGAACTTCGGACACATCCGCTCGCCGCACCACGCCATGCTGGAGGCTAAGGGAGACGCGGTGGTCGTGTTGCTGAGCGACCTGCAGGATCCGCCGGAGCTGATCGAGCAGTTTGTCCGCGAATGGGAAAAGGGTTGGAAGGTCGTTGTCGGTGTGAAGACCTCGTCCGAGGAAAGCGGTCTGATGTACCGTATCCGGACCACGTATTACCGCACGGTGGAGCGGCTGACGAGCGTGCAGGTGTTGCGGCACTACACGGGCTTCGGTCTGTACGACCGGCAGGTGATGGAAGTGGTCCGCCGCTATGGCGATCCGTACCCGTACTTCCGGGGCATGGTTGCAGAGGTCGGCTTTCCCATTAAGCAGATTGCCTACGGGCAGAAGCGGCGCGAGCGCGGGATCACCAAGAACAACTTCTACACGCTGTACGACATGGCGATGCTGGGCATCACGAACCTGTCGAAGGTGCCGCTGCGCCTGGTCACGTTTGGCGGCTTCGTCTTTGCCGGCATCAGCCTGCTCATCGGGTTTTTCTACCTGATCGCAAAGCTGCTCTTCTGGAACCACTTTGAGCTGGGCCTCGCTCCGACGATGATCGGCCTGTTCTTTCTAGGGTCGATCCAGTTGATCGCTATCGGCATCATTGGCGAATACATTGGGTCGATCCATACGATCGTGCAGAACAGGCCGCTGGTGACGGAGAAGGAACGGATCAACTTCTAAATGGCTGGTTTGGCAGACCGCATTCCGAAAGGCGAAGCTCTGCGCTTCCTGATGGCCGGCGCCAGCAACACGCTGTTCGGCATGCTGGATACGTTTCTGTTTACCTGGATCTTCGTCCGGCTCAGGCCGGATCACGCGGCGACCATGACCAGCGTGGCCGCGCTGGTCGCCATGTGCATCAACATCACCGTGTCGTTCCTGACGTACAAGTGGTTTGTGTTCCACACCCGCGGCAACTACTGGCAGGAATACAGCCGCAGCTTCGTGGTGTACGTGCCTAGCCTGCTGCTGAGCACGTTTGCCGTCGGCCCGCTAGCGGCCTTGTTGTCGCATTGGCTGCCGCGGCCCGCTCTGGCTCCCTATGCGGCTCAGGCGTGCATCATCGCAGTGGCGATCGTGCCGCAGTTTTTGGGACATAAGAACATCACGTTCCGGAAAAAAGCGCATCCGTTACCCTGACGAGTGTTTGTCTTTTCTGAGCGGTTAAGTGCTGGAGGAATCTGCCGGATGCGGAAGTTTACCCAAGTGGCAACGCTGCTGTGCGCTGCCTGTCTCTCGATCGGTGTGCGTGCGCAGGACACAACCGCAGCCCCGTCGGTAGGCATGCCCGTGCCGCCAGCGAAGCCCGCGTCCATGGATCAACCGCTGGATGTTCACGCGGCGATTCCGCTGTGGCCGAACGGCGCGCCCGGCGCGGTGGGCAAAGCGGACCCCGACATACCGACGGTGGCGGTGTACCTGCCCGCGGCCAACCCCACGCACACCGCGATTGTGGTGGCCCCCGGTGGTGGCTACGCGCATCTTGCGATGGATCACGAAGGTCTACAGGTGGCGCAGTGGCTGAACGCGCACGGCGTGGCGGCGGTGGTGCTGAAGTATCGTCTGGGCCCCACCTATCACCACCCCATCGAACTGGGCGATGCGCAACGCGCGGTGCGGTATGTGCGCTCGCACGCGGCACAGATGGGCATCTCGCCAGACCACGTCGGCATGCTCGGATTCTCGGCAGGTGGCCACCTGACGGCGAGTACCGGGACGATGTTCGACAGCGGGAACCCGTCAGCGGAGGATCCGATCGATCGCGTGAGCAGCCGGCCGGACTTCCTGGTGCTGTGCTATCCCGTGATCAGCATGGAGCAGGGCGTGGCGCACGAGGGCTCGGTCAAGTACCTGCTGGGCGATGCGCCGACTGCGGAGCAGCGTTCATCGATGAGCGCGGATGAGCGTGTGACAGCCCAGACGCCTCCCACGTTCCTCTGGTCCACGACGGATGATGCCGTGGTGCCGGTGATGAATTCCGTGCTCTTCTACCAGGCGCTACTGAAGAACAAGGTTTCTGCAGAGCTCCACATCTTTCCGCACGGACGGCACGGCTTGGGCCTTGCCCAGACGGTGCCGGAGGTGAATGCGTGGCCCGATCTGTTGTACGCGTGGCTGCGGGTGAATGGGTGGGCGCTGTAGGCGTTCAACTCTCGGCGGCATAGGAGGCACAGCTTCGGCTGTGCTTCCTCTTTTGCAGACAATCGCTACTCGTAGCGGAGCGCTTCGGCGGGCAGGATCTTCGCGGCGGAGTTGCTGGGGTAGAGCGTAGCCACGAGCGCCGTCAGCAGGGAAACAACGCTGACGATCACGGCGTCGATCACTCGCGGCGCAAAGGGCAGGTAGTCGATGCTGTACACCGCTTCCGATAACGGGATGAAGCGGTAGTGCGATCCGGCCCAGGACACGCCGTACCCGATCACAAGGCCGATCACGGTTCCAGTTGCGCTGATCAGCAGGCCTTGCAATAGGAAGATGCGGCGCACCTGGTCGGGGCGAACGCCGAAGCTCATCAGCACGGCAATGTCGCGAGTCTTCTCCATAACGAGCATGGTGAGCGCGATCAGGATGTTCAGCGCGGCGACGCAAACAATCAGGCCGATCACGATGAAGGTGACCACCTGCTCCAGCTTGAGCGCGCGGAACAGCTCGCGGTTCTGGTCCATCCAGTTGGTCGTCTGGTAGCCAGGTCCGGCGGCGGCTTCCAGTTGGCGGCCAATCGCGGCGGCCTGGTACAGATCGTCCACCTTGAAACTCAGCACCGACACAAGGTCGGGTTCGCTGAACAGGCGCTGGGCGTCGGCCAGGCGCATGAAGGCGTAGCTGCTGTCGTACTGGTAGAAGCCGGAGTGGAAAATGCCGACCACGCGATAGCGTGCGTAGCGGGGCTGCAGCCCAAGTGGAGTGAGTTCGCCCTGTGGGCTTGTCACCAACACTGAGTCGTTCACCGCGGCACCCAGCGTCTCCGCCAGATCGGAGCCGATCACGACTGGTGGCAAGGCGGACGTCGCATCGCTGGAAAAGGCGTCTGCGGAGCCCTTCTGAACGTGGTTCAACAGGTCGGAGACGGTCTTCTCGTCGGCGGGAACGACACCTTTAATTAGGGCTCCGCCGGAGCGTGGACCGCGCGAGATGAGCACCTGGCCGTACAGGCCTGGTGCAACGGCGGTCACGTGGGGCTGTTGCCGCATCCGCTGCACGAGCGAGCGCCAGTCGCGAATGCCGTCGCCAGAAACGCGCATCAGGTCTACGTGCGCGGTGGAGCCGAGCAGCCGCGACTGCAGGTCGCGCCGCATGCCATTGGTGATGGCGAGTGCGATGATCAGCGCGGCTACGCCAGCCGCAACCCCGATGACAGAGATGGCGGTGATGACGCCTATGACCGCCTGGCGCCGGCGCGCACGCAGGTAGCGGGCAGCCACGAACAATTCAAAGCGCATCGATCCCGCTCCTGCCGGCTCTCATCGGACAAGTGCCTTGGCGCTGGTCGTGTTTTCGTTGCGATCGAACACGCGAACAGCGACCGTGTGTTCGCCTGCGCTTGGGGTTGTGCTGGCCATCGGCACGTCAAGGAGGTAGTGCTCCGCGAGAGAGTCGCTGAGCCGGCCGATCGGCTCCAGGTACTGCCACGGACCGGCGTCGATGGAGAACTCGGCATGACTGATGGGCGAGGTAGCGTCGTGCGCCTCAAAGGCTGCGGTGAGTCTGCCGTCGCGCAGGGCCGCGGTGAGTGGGCTGATGGTAGGCGGCGTGGTGTCGATGATGAATGGCTCGGAGATGCGCTCGGCGGTCAAGGCGTCGGCATCGCTGTGGACGGGTGCGTCCGAGGCGACGATGCGGATCTCGTACTGGCCGTCGGGCAGCAGCGAGGAGTCGAAGCTGTAGACCCGTTCGGAGATGTGGTCCTTCAGCAGGCGCCAGGTTTGCTCTCCGATGCCGCGGGCATACACGGCAAACATCAGGTCGTCGCCGTTAGGATCGCGGGCAATCCAACGGACCGTGACCGCCTTCGGGTCGCGCTGGGCCAGCAGGGGACCGGGCGTGATCTCGGCGGGTGGCGTCGGGGCCGACGTTCCATTGGCACGAAATGTGACCGGCACCGTTGTGGGCGGTGTCGCGGGAGAGGAGGACGGGACGCGAGCGCCCGGTTGCACCACGACGTCCTCAACCGTCGGTGGCACATTCCGTTGCAGGTAGTTGACGGCGACGGCGTTCAGAACTGCGCCCGGGTGAAGCACGGCCTTCCACTGCAGGTACCGGGCCACGGGCACCGGTAGCGGGGTCTGGTCAGGGCGAACCGGCTGCCAGTCGGACCACAGGTCGCCGAGGCCGCTGCGATTGTTCTCCACGTTGCCGGAACGCGCGAATAGATCGATGCGATCGCGGGTTCCCGTCAGTTCCGCACGCCCCCACTGCGTTGCGAACGTGCCGTCAAACACGTCGGACGTGTAGGTGGAGTCCGCGGCCGGCGTGTCCTGCAGCTCGAGCAGGCGGCCGGAGTTAGCGGTGACGATGCGCACACCATTGGCCGTAGCGGCCATGGCTACGGCCTGGTTGGCCTCGGTGTGGGCCACGTCGGTATAGCTGCCAGGGCGGGAAGGGTCGATGCGA
This sequence comes from Terriglobus aquaticus, assembly GCF_025685415.1. Classification (NCBI taxonomy): domain Bacteria; kingdom Pseudomonadati; phylum Acidobacteriota; class Terriglobia; order Terriglobales; family Acidobacteriaceae; genus Terriglobus; species Terriglobus aquaticus. The sequence goes on along the minus strand of NZ_JAGSYB010000001.1, from coordinate 1,530,584 downwards.
TAGATGTGGCCGCGATTGCCGGTAGCGGCAAGCAGGGCGTTGCCGCGCCACGCAAGGGCGTAGGTGATCTCTTCCCGCAGGTTCAGCAGGCGGGTTGGTGTGTCGTCTGGCGCGATGCGGTCGATCTCAGAGCCATCCGGAACGAGGGCGTTCGTGGGCGCGGCGACGGAAGAGCCGGGCTGGGTGAAGGTGATGGAGATGCGGGGCTCCCCCGCGGCGGGCAACGGCGGCAGTGCCGGCGGGCGTCGGTCGCCGATGGCCGCCAGGTAGAGATTTCCGGCGGGATCGAGGGCGAGCGAGGTGATCTCGTGCTTCGGGGCGGTGTACAGAGCGAAGGCCTTGTGACCGGGTGTGTTCAGCGGGATGCGGTAGACGATGCCGCTGCCATCGGAACCGGCGAACAGGGTGTTGCCGTCCGCACTTAGCAGCAGGGTGCGAATGTGCTGGTCGCCAGACTGGAAGAGGAGTTCGGGCTTTGTTCCTAAAGCGGCCCCATGAGCGATTCGATAGATCGCGGCGGGCGCACCGGCTGCAACGAGGATATCGCCGGACGGGGTTACAGCCAGGCTCCAGAGATACTTCGGCTTCTCCGCTGTAAGTGTCGGATCAAAGATTACTTCCGGTTTCCCGCCCGGTCCGATGCGGTATACCTTCCCATCCGGAGCTGTGGCGACCAGGGTGCTGCCATCGGGGGCCTGCGCGATTGCGGTTACGGTAAGTTCCTTAAAGTCGGCCACCGTTGTAGTGGCGCCTTTCGGGTCGATGCGCAGGAGCTGCGAACCTCCGCTGGCCACACCCGTGCCCACCAGGGTCGAGCCGTCGCGCTGCGGTAGCAGAGACCAGAGATAGGTGGCCTTCGTGCTGGCGATCGTTTCCAGGTGCGGAGCGGGTTCCAGGCGACCGTCGTTCCGGATGGCGACGCCGGTCGCGGTGCCGCGTTCGAAATCCTCAAAACGCTGGGTCGTCCATTGCTGCGTGCCCTGCGCCCGGAGAGCGGGAAACACGGGCAGCAGGCAGGCGAAGGTGAGCAGAAGTCCGAATCTGCCTGCGCGAAAGCCAGGCTGTATCCGGGAACGCTCCGTTCGAAATGGCAAAGCAATACCTCGTCTTGAGTTCGTCGGCTCGGTCTAGCGGATGCGAAGGGTAAGGACCTGGGAGCCGCTGACGGCAGCGTCCAGCGGAACGGAGCCAGCTTCTTTGGCGGTTTCAGAGGTGAAAGAGATTTCCCGCGAGTCGCGGAGCGGTTGCAGGGTGTTCACCACATCCGGCGGCAAGGACGGCAGTGCCGCGGCGGCGGTGACCCCCTGCGTCTCGTGATCGAGCAGGGCCACGTAGAGCCGGTCGTTGGTGTGGGTGCGGTTCAGTTGGGTGATGGTGTCGGCCAGGTCAAGCGGATGCGGCGCGCTGCCAGCTGGAGGCGCGACCAGGCGATCCATGGTCGTGCTGTCTCCTACGACGATGCGCAAAGGGCCGTTCTCCAACGTGGTCGGCAGCTTGATGGGCACTTCCACGACGCGGGCCGACTGCTGCCACGGGCGGATGGTCGCCTGCACCACGACGGTGTCTCCGGGGCGAGCCTCGTCGGTGGACAGGCGGGCGGATTCGATTTGGATGGACTCGCGGGTGGGTACGACAGCGGCGTGCAGGTCCACTGCCGTAATCACCGGCTGTTCCAGAGCGTTGCCGTAGACACGGCTGAAACGCTGCGCCAGCAGCACGGCAGCTCCCACGGCTGCGGGCTGGCCCTCGCCGGAGGAAAGAGTGGCATCCAGACGGAGCGGCTCGTGGTTGGCGATGGCGACCGAGCCGGTAAGACGCAGGCTCATCTCGCTGCCCGAGGTGTTGGTTCCGCTGAGCGCCTGGTATACCCCGGCCAGCAGCACCTGGGGCGTCAGCTCGCGATTGTTGAGTACCTGGAAGTGCAGGGTGCGGGCAGGAAGGCCGGAACCGGCGACGGGCGCAAGCTCGACCGCGACCGGGATCATGGGTGCCTGTACCCGAAACGAACCGGCGATTGCGTTGGAGCGATCTTCAGTGAACGCGCCTACAGTTTCGGTCGTGTTGACGATCTTGAAGGCGTTCTGGGGCGACGGCAGGGTGGCGAGCACCTCAGCCTTGGTCATGGGCACGTCGATGTCGCCGTATTGTGTGATGGGGTGCCCGCAGGCCAGCAGTTGCTTCGCATCGAGGTAAGTCACCGTGCAGGTGGCTGCGATGTTCAGGTCACCCCGCGCCAGAACCGCGGAAACCGCTGAACCGGGCACGATCGGCTCCGGCTGGGGCGTGTCCGGCGACGCGGAACCCAGGCCGCTGACTGGTTCAAGGCCGAGCGCGCGAAAATTTGCACCGAAACGGTCCAGGGTGTCTGCGGAGAAGCCGCTGAAGACAAGCGGGGTGGCGATGGGCGTTAGGCCGTCGTTGCGTGCAGGGCTAAAGGAAGGTGCGAGGGCAGCCACGGGTTCAGCGGGGGTGGCGGGCGGGGCAGGACGCTCCGGCGCTGTGGGGTTCAGAGCGTTCGGCAAATCGCGGACCTGCAGCATGTACTCGATCGGCGTGATGCCGCAGATGGGCTCTTTGCTGAACTGGCCGATGCGAAAGCTGAGTGCGCCCAGCAGCTTGCCGTCGATGTACACGGGCGATCCGCTCATGCCGGCGACCACGCCCGTGAAGTCTGGCTTGGTGCCGTGCAGCCGGGCAAGGATCATGTCTTGACCGGGGCCGATGCTGTTGGGCATGCGGCCCAGGATCTCGACGTCCATGGGCTCCGGAACACGGCCTTCAAACACGGTCCACGCAGTGCCGTGCTGGCCGCGGCGCACTTCGCTCAGCGGAAAGGGCTCAGCGTGGAGCGGCGGCCCGGCGGACGCTGCAGCGGCCTGCGCGCGCAGGGCGGGCGAGCCGGCACCAACGGCGCAAAGGGCCAGCGTCCAGCAGAGACGGAACGCGGCTCGCCGCCAGGGCTTCTCCGTTGCTGGAACCGTTGCGCGACCAATCACGTCTACCAGAGTAGAGACGTTGCGGCAGTGTTGCCAATGCGCAGGCGCCACTTGTCTTTGGCCGGACGCAACCGCGCGGACATCGTCTACGCTGCTCCGGACGTTTCGCTTACAGTTTTGCTTGAGGACCTGATCCCGTGCTTCCTTTCCGGACTTCCCAAACGCTTGTGCTCGCCGCCACGCTGTTGAGCGCCGGCGCTCTTTGCCCCGCAACTGGCGCGCAACAGCAGCCACAGACCCCGCCTGCACAGCAGACTCCGCAGGCGCAGCCCGACCAGGGTCCCGTGCAGGACAACGCTCCCGTGGTGCGGAAGCGCAAGTACGCCGATCCCGAGCCAGAACCGCCAGCGCCGGAACAGCCGAAGGACAAGACGCCGAAAGAACTGCAGAACTACACGTTGCGCGTCGACGTTCCCGTAGTGAACGTGGACGTGAGCGTTCAGCTCGACAAGACGCGCCAGTTCGTTCCCGGTTTGAAGGCCGGTAATTTCCGCGTGCTCGAGGATGGTGTGCCGCAGCGCATCACTGAGGTGCGGCAGACCACTGCACCGATCACGGCCGTGATGCTGCTGGAGTTCGCCGCGAATAGCTGGGCCTTCATCCAGGACATGCGGCAATCCTCGTATGTGTTCTTCAAGTCGCTTAAGCCGGAGGACTACATCGCGGTCATTACGTATGACCTGCGTACCCACATTTTGACGGACTTCACCAAGGACAAGCAGGTCACCGCGCAGGCGCTGCAGACGCTGACCATCCCTGGTTTCAGCGACACTGACGAGTTCGATGCCCTGTACGAGACGCTGGATCGGGTGAGCCGGATCGACGGCCGCAAGTACATCATCCTGATCTCGAGTGGCCGCGATACCTTCTCGAAGATCACGCTGGACACCATGCTGAAAAAGGTGCAAAGCGCACAAAACGTGAGCATCTACTGCATCAGCACGGGGGGCCTGTTGCGCACGCTGGCGGACGGCCGCATGGGCGCGATTGCGCGCATGGACTACCTGCAGGCCGATAACCAGATGCGGACGTTTGCGCAGATGACAGGCGGCCGGGCGTACTTCCCGCGCTTCGAGGGTGAACTGCCGGACATCTTCAGCGAGATCAACCAGTCGATTCGGAACCAGTACATCATCACGTACCGGCCGACGAACACTGCCCAGGATGGCACCTATCGCAAGATCAAGGTGGAACTGGTCGACAACGAAGGTATGCCGCTGCAAATGGTCGACGAGAAGAATAAGAAGGTGAAGTACACCGTGGCGGCTCGCGACGGGTACAAAGCGAGGATGCCGGTGGAGTAGTCGAGGCAATTACGGCGGCAGGAGAACGAGGCAGAGCTCAAGCTCTGCCTCGTTTGCTTTGAATGTGCCCGTGTTGCGAGGGCTACAGTTCGTCCAGGCCGAGCGGACGCTTGCGGACTGGCGGCAGCGCACCGGGGCGTTCCGTGTCTCGGTCGACGATGAGCACTTCTTCGCGCTCGCTGCTGGCGAGGATGATCTCCACCACGCCGAGCAGAAGGACGATGCCTTCCACCGTCGTAGACCACTTGTGACGCGCGTCAAAGTCGGTGCGCAACGGTGAGCCGGGCAGCAGTGCTTCAATCTGGCCGCCCGCGAGTGCGCGGTCATGCTCCATGGGCGCAATGATGAAGCGGTTGCTGGCCCAGGTGAGCGCCATCATGACAAACACGAGCGCGACCTGTACCAGCGGCAGGCGAGCGTGATGTTTCAGCAGCCGGACCGCTACCAGGATGAGCACGCCGCACCACAGACCCGCGCCGTGCAGCGTGAGGAGGCAGGCTCCAATGAAGGTGCCAAAGTCCGCCTGTTTGCCGAGCAACTGGAAGGCGCGGGGTGCCACCACGGCGCCAAAAAACAGGATGCTGCCGATCCAGAAGGTGAGCGCGAGCGAGCGGATGGAGCGTAACAACGTCTGCATGGGCCCAGTTTAGGCTGCTTGTACGGAGGAGCGGTGTGGACCGGAGTGAGAACACCCTGCAGCGGCGCTCCCTGGCGGCATTTCTGTCGTTGATGCAGCGGCACGACACGTGGTCAGGGCGGCTGGTACTGCTCTCCGCCAGTGACGAAGCGGCTGCCTTTGCCATGGCGGTGCTGGCCACGGGTGGCGCAGTGCTTTGGGTGTGCGCGGACGAGACCAGCCTGCGCGAGAGCGGGCTCCAGGGTCTCAGCGATTTTCAGGTGACCACGCTTGGCGAGGCATTGCGCATTCTGAAGAACGAGATCCGCAAGGGCCTGCCCGTGAGCGTGGCTGTGCTGGATGCGGCTGGAACCGTGTGGGGAGAGGCAGCGGCCCGGGGCGTGCAGCCGGATGCCGTGTGGCCCGGTGACAAGGACGCTGAGGCCGGTGGAGTGCTGATAGAGCGCGGAGCAGAGAGGCTGGTCGTCGCGGATGCGGACGGCATCCTTGCACGAACCGCGCAAACCTGGCGTGAGCTGCGCGCGATCGATGCTGAGTTGCTGGAACAGCTTAGCGGGTGCGCCTTGGCAGAGAGGATGGCTGGCGAGCGGTGGCTGCGGGCCGCATCCCGGCTCTTTCCCGGCGAGATGCACCGTTGCTACGCGGCGGCTTGGACCGCATCCAAAGACAGCAGATGACGGGTGTTCGTTTAGACAAATGGCTTTGGGCAGCGCGGTTTTTCAAGACTCGGACGCTTTCGGCGAGGGCGTGCGAGCTTAACCGGGTCTCCGTGCAGGATCACGCGGCCAAGGCGTCGCGGAATATCTCGCCGGGCGATGTGCTTCGTGTTCGCACCGATTCAGCCGAGTTTACGGTACGCGTGCTGGGGCTGAGCGACCAGCGGGGTCCGGCAAGTGTTGCGCAGCAACTGTATGAAGAGACCGAGGAAAGCAAGGCGAAACGCGCCGAGGCTGCGGAACAGCGGCGCATGATGCCAGTCTTCGAGGTGCTGCACGAAGGAAAGCCGTCGAAGAAAGATCGGCGCCGCATGGACAACGTGCGCGAGCGATTCTAGCTGTTGGGGCAACCGTGGTTGTACACGATGGGCTTGCGCCACTCCTGGTCAGTGGCGAAGAGGATGCAGGACGATCCGTCGTCGGTGTTGACGCGCCAGGTGAGGTTGCCCTGGCGATAGATCTGGAAGCGTCCCGAACCGGCGAAGCGCGCACCGTTGGGTGCGTTTGGCGCCTCGGTGTCTGTGGCGGGAGCCGCTACGTTGTCGATCGCTGCCGTGGCTTCGCTTTGCAACTGCGACAGGGAAGCGGATTGAGTGCTGGCGTTGCGGGTCTTTGCTGCTGCCACAGGCTCCGTGTTGATGGTGCCGGGCGTGTCGGACCGGCTGGGCGTTGCGTGTGCGATGTCGCCGTCGCTATCGCGCACTTCGGATGTCGTGACATCCCCGTTACGCAGGCGGGCAGCGAGCTGGTGGCGCTGGTAAGCCCAGTAGCTTGCCGCGAGAACTGCGAGCAGGATGAACGCCGCTACGATTCGTTTCGCCATGGTCTGTCTGACGGTAGCACCGTAGGAGGGTTTCGAAGGAACCAATCCAGGTGCAGTTCATCGGTAGTCAACAGAATCAAAGTGGATGCATCCCGCTAGCGCACGGATGCAGAAAAGCGGGGGCGTACGCGCTGTCCTTTGCCGTCGTTTGCGTTTGCCAAAGGCGTACCATATTACTGTGCCGAAATACTCCGTAGTAGTCCCGTTTCACAACGAAGAAAATAACGTGACCGCCCTGTACGACCGCTTGAAGGACGTAATGGAGCAGGTAGGCGACACGTTCGAGATGCTGTTTGTGGATGATGGTTCGCGTGACCGGACCTACCGCCTTCTGGAAGAGATCGCAGCGGTCGACAGCCGAGTCCTGGTCATCAAGCTCCGCAGAAACTTCGGTCAGACCAGCGCCCTGGCAGCAGGCTTCGATCATGCGAACGGCGAGTTCGTCATCGCCATGGACGGCGATCTGCAGCATGATCCGACGGAGATCCCCAATTTCCTCGCGAAGCTGGAAGAAGGCTACGACGTTGTCAGCGGTTGGCGCGCCCAGCGCGGCGATAACTTCGTTCTGCGCCGCATTCCTTCGCGCGCGGCCAACTGGATTATGGCCAAGCTGAGCGGCGTGAGCATTCACGACTTCGGCACCACGTTCAAGGCGTACCGTCGCGAGGTCATTCAGAACATCCCGCTGTACGGCCAGATGCACCGGTTTATCCCGGCGCTGGCCTCCTGGTACGGCGCTTCGATCTGCGAAGTACCGATCTCCAATCCTGCCCGGTTGTATGGCAAGAGTCACTATGGAATCTCGCGTACGTTTCGGGTGTTTTTCGACCTGCTGACCATTCGCTTTTTGCTGAAATACCTGACGCGGCCTCTGCACTTTTTCGGATCGATCGGCGGTCTGAGCATCCTGGGCGGCGGCCTGCTGGCGCTGTACCTGCTGATTGCAAAAATCTGGACCGGCGGACACGTGCTGCTGGCCCACGGTCCGCTGTTTGTGATCAGTGGCGTTCTGCTGCTGGCCGGCATCCAGTTGATGGGCATCGGCCTCCTGGGAGAACTGCAGGTGCGGCACTTCCATTCAGGTGCCAGCCGCGCACCCTACGCCGTGGAGCGGATGGTGCGGCTGCGGCCCTCGGAAGAATCGATGCAGGCGTAATCCGGGGAAGCGAACTGCCGGAATTTCATCGGCTGTTTGCAAAGGCGACTTCCGTGTGCGCTAGGCTGAGGGCGTGCTGCGCGCCGTCCGGCCGCCACGGGAGCAATGTTTGTCACAGATCGTGTTTGTACTGGAAGACGAAGCCGACATCGCGGATTTAGTTCGGCTGAACCTGGAAAGCGCAGGATTTGCGGTTCGCAGCTTTGACCACGCGGCGGACGTGCTGCCCGCGGCGGAGCGGGAGACCCCCGCGCTGTTTCTCCTGGACATCATGGTCCCGGGTGGCGGCGGTCTGGATGTGTGTCGGCGCATCCGGCAGAACGCAAAGTTGAGCACGACCCCGGTCATCTTTCTAACCGCCATGGCCGCAGAGGCGGATCGTGTGCAGGGTCTGGAACTGGGCGCGGATGATTACATCACCAAGCCGTTCAGCCCCCGCGAGATGGTCGCCCGCGTGCGAGCCGTGCTGCGGCGATTCGAACGGCCGGCATCGCCGGATGTAATTCGCTTCGGCGATGTGGAGCTGGACGGCGGCGCCATGCAGATGCGGCTGCGCGGTGAAGTCGTCACGATGACCGCGACAGAGTTCCGGCTGCTGGACTACCTGGCACGGCACCCCGGACGCGTGTTCTCGCGCGATCAGTTGCTGGATGCGGTTTGGGGCGATGCCCGGTTTGTGACGCCGCGATCGGTAGACGTTTACGTCCGGCGAATCCGCGAAAAGATGGAAGAGGACGCGGAGAACCCGCGCTTTCTAAAGACCATGCGCGGAGCCGGGTACCGCTTCGAACGCGCAGACGCTTAGTAAGGCGGCGCTGCACCGTGCGGCGCTATCGCGCGTCCAAGGTGCCAAAGCCGCCTTCTCCACTGCGCTGAACCACTCCTGAGGGGAACCTTTGCTGCAAGTTCGATCGCTGACCGGTCGCGTACGCCTGCTGGTGCTGACGGCAACCCTGCTGTCATTGGCTGCGGCGGTGGTGCGGCCCTGGCTGGGAGCGGCGGGGGCGGTCGTGCTAGCTCTGCTGGTTAGCGGCCTGGTCCAACGGCGTCTGCGGGCAGAGATTGAAGCCCTGGCGCAGGGACGTCCCGTACTGGACGAACTGCAACCCGTAGTTGCGCTCGCGGCTAGCCGTGAGGCTCAGGCCAGGCAGGAACTGCAAGCCGCCGACGACAAGCGTCTGCAACTGGAAGTCCTGCTGGAGGGCATGCAGGACGGCGTCCTGGGCGTGGACAGCGGCGGACGCGTGGCGTGGACCAATGCGGAGATGGGCCGGATCCTGGACACACACGGGCTGGGTGCGGTCATCCGCATGGGTCGGTCGCTGGCGCATACCTTGCGTGATCCCGCGCTGCTGGAGCTGGTCGATCGTGTCGTAGAGGACCGCGCGCCGGCGAGCCTGCGAACAAGTACGCTGCTGCCGGGCCGGATCTTCGATGTGAATGCCGCGCCCTTGCCGAACGGCGGCGCGGTCCTGGTGTTGCGGGATGTGACCCGCGCTGAGGCGCTGGAGCGGGCGCAGCGCGAGTTCGTCGCGAACGTGTCGCACGAGTTGCGCACGCCGCTCACGTCCGTCCGTGGCTACTCTGAAACCTTGCTCGACAGTGGTTTGATCGCGCCAGAAGCCGAGCCGTGGGTTGAGATCGTCCTGAAGAACGTGGATCGGATGTCGCGGCTGACGGAGGATCTGCTGGTGCTGGCGCGCACGGAGGCTCCGGACCGCAAGCCACTGCGGCGGTCCATCGCTGCGAGCACGTTGATCGAGGATGCCGTGCGCAACTTCACCAGCGATTCCGCTAGACTTACAGTATCGGGTGCAACTTCCACACCGGTGCTGGCGGATGAGATTGCGGTGCAGCAGGTGCTGGCCAACTTGCTGGAGAACGCGGCCAAGTACGGCCGGCCGAGCGACGGTTCTGAGCCTCGGATCGAGGTCGCGGCAGAAGACACGGGCAACGGCATGGTGCTGTTCCGGGTGCGTGACTTTGGGCCGGGCATTGCTATGGAGCACCACAGCCGCTTGTTTGAGCGCTTTTACCGGGTCGACAAGGCCCGCTCGCGCGAGAGCGGCGGGACGGGACTTGGCCTGGCGATCGCCCGCCTCCTCATTGAGGAGAACGGCGGCACTATCACGCTCGACAGCGCTCTTGGACGCGGGTCTGAGTTTCGCTTTACTCTGCCGGTAGCAAGCTCCGCCGTCGGAGCGGACACAGCGGACGAGGCTTTCTGAGCCGGACAGGCCCGTTGCACTCGGTGGTCCGTGGTGAGTGAAAGGGCGTCAATGTCAGACGCAGCCAATTGCACACTGTTTATGGCAAATTCATCCATGTAGAGTAGGTTGATTGCCAACCTGCTCGATGGTGGATTCTGCACGCCGAACAGCTTCTGCGCAGCAGACGGATCGCGAACACTCGAGAAGGCCGTGCGTTGAACTAGCGCCGGTCACAACAGCAACAGCAGCCCGGTGCCCCCAACCCGGAGCGGTGAAAGGGAGATTGACGGATGCGGACGCGGTTTCATCAATCACTGGACCTTCTCAAAGAGAAGCTGCTGGTGATGGCTGGCTTTGCAGAGCAGTCGATCCAGCGTTCGATCGAGGCCTACCGTACTCGCGACACGTCGCTGGTAGAGCTAGTGCGACGGTCGGAGCCGGCGATCAACCTGCTGGAGCGCGAGATCGATGCGGCGGCCCTGGATCTGTTGGCGATGCAGCAGCCCATGGCGGTTGACCTGCGCTTCATCCTCTCGGTGATCCGCATCAATGCCGACCTGGAACGGGTGGGCGATCTGGCGGTGAACATTGCGATTCGCGCGCGAGAGATGACCCAGATGGGCGAGGCGGATCTGCCCGTGGACATCCCCAAGCTTGGAACGCTGGCCGCTGCCATGGTGCGCAAAGCCATTGAGGCCTTCATCGATGGCGATGCATTGCTGGCGGAGCGCGTGTTGACCCTCGACACCGAAGTGGACGAGATCAACCGGGCTGCGTTCCGAGCCCTGAGTCAGCGCATCAAGCAGAAGCCGGCAGACACTCCCCAGGCGCTGAACGCCATCATGATCGCGCGCAACCTGGAGCGGGTTGGCGACCATGCGACCAATATCGCGGAAGACGTAATTTTCTGGGTCAGTGGAAGCGACGTTCGCCACAGTTCGGCAGGCGTGAGCATGACAGTTCCCGAACCGCTTGAGGAACGTCCGCCGATCCACTAGAACGTCTCTCGGAGTGGGCGGAAGAACCGCCGTCGACGATTGTGCTTTGCTACGCTCGCCGTCAAGCAGGGGTCAACGCTGGTACGTCGCCGCTCTCCAATTCCCAGGAGTCGAACGCCGGTTGCAACGGGAAGAAGAGCGCCAGCATGACCCGCCTTGCTGCGCCGTCAGATGCGGCGAGCAGGCGCGCATAGTTTCGAAGCTGCGGAGCGTAGCGGAGTCGCTGCTCGGCCAGGAACTGATCGAGTGGCATGTTGCCCGCAGTGGCGGTCTTGTATTCCACGATCCAAAGCGTTTCCTGCCCTGGATCGGCGGTCGTGCCGGGACGCGCGCCTGCGAGGAAGCTGCGGTCCAGCCGCAGGGTGCGGAGCGGTCCACCATCGTTGTCTTCCGCCGCAAGCGCCCGTTCGCTGATGGCGCGCGCGTGCGGCTGCAACAACCAGAAGCCTTCCGGGCTCCGCAAGGTATTGTCCAGCGCGAGCAGTACGGTGTCCGTATCCCGTTCGATGGCGGACTTGCCGGTGCCGAGGCTGCGAAGAGTTGCGCGTATGCGGCCCCGCCACCCCGCGATCGTGTCAGCCAGGGCTGACGCTGGCCGAGCCGGCGCGGTGGCGATCTCCTGCGCAAGCTGGTCAAGCAAGAGGTGGACTGCAGTTCCGAGAGCGCGGGAACCTAGCGAACCTTCCGGTCGCGTGACCGCTTCCAGAGGCTGCGCGGGGTTGGCTGTGGCGGGCGCCTCAGCGGCGCTGGCCTGGAGCCAGGGAAGGCTGATCTTCTGCTCGAGTGCCGTGGGATCGAAGCTGGCGGAGACGCGGGAGAGGTCTGCCAGATTTCCTGTTCCGCCGTCGTGTTCTGCAGCGGTCGCCCGCAGCATCTCTAGGGTTTCCGGCTGGGATTTGCGTTGGACCTGTTCCTGCACGGTCGCCTCAGCGGCGGGCCAAGCGGTGCGGAGCAGAGTGCCCGCGCGGTGCGAAGCCTCGTGTGAGTCCTTCTTGAGCGCTGGAGCTGCGTAGAGGTGAAGCTGCCGCCGCGCTCGCGTGACCGCGACATAGAAAAGCCGGGCAAGTTCCGCCTCCGTTTGGCGCTCCCGCGCGGAGCGGACGTAGCAGGGGAGCTCGGAAGCTTTCGTGCCGCGCGGCGGAACGGGAGCAAGCAGGAGTCCCGCACTGGAGCCTTGCGCCGCGTCCGACCCCGGGACTTCCAGCCAGTCCAGCAGCCGTTGCCCGTTGCGGCCGGAGGAGCGCTGCAACTCCGGGAGGAAGACGACGTCCCACTCCAGGCCTTTGGCCTTGTGAATCGTCATAACCTCGACCGCTCCCGGGACAGTGTCAGGCTCGGCGTAGAGCCGTGAGAGCCGCGCTTGCAGATCCTGTGCGTCAAGGACCTGCAGCTCGGCCTCGGCCTGCTCCAAGAGTTCAAGGAATCGCTGAACGTTGGTGCGCTCGGCAGCGGTGCGGAAGTGGTCGGTGCCAAGAGCGCGCCCGGCTCGCTCTACCACCTCAGCAAGCGGCATGCGGCCAACCGCGTCCACTGCCGCGTCCAGAACGTCCAGGGTGCACAGAACCCGGGCTTGGGATGCGGCAGGCAGGCCAGGGGCACGCTCGCGGAAAAGCTTTCGCGGAGCGGTAGTGTTGCGGTCCCCTTGATCTGCGCCGGTCAGGTGATACAGGTCCGCCAGAGTCGCGCCGCACCAGGGCGCGCGCAGCACGGCAAGCCATGCGACGCGGTCCGCCGGGTGAAGCAGCGTACGGGTGAGTGCGAGCGAGTCGAGCACCTCGGGCCGCTCGTTCAGCGCTTCCAGCTCAACGCCCCGGAAGGCGATGCCGCTCTCGCGGAACAGTCGCGTGATGTGTGTAGCGTGTTCGCGGGCGCGGACTAGAACGGCAAACGTGAGCGGCTTGTTGGCGTCCTCGTCCTCGCGCAATCGGAGGATGGTATGGACGATGTGCTCGGCCTGCTGTCGCTGCACTTCTCGTTGGCTGGTACCGCGTTCTTCGCTGCCAACCTCGCCCCAGAGAGGGTCGATGTGCCAGTGAAGTTCACCGTGCTGGGCCGTGCGGGCAGCGGTGGCAGGCGTGTACTGAATCTCTCCGTTTCCGACTGCGCGGAAGATCGGATCGAAGAGCTGATTAAGGGAGTCGACGAGCGGGGCCGCGGAGCGGAAGTTGGTGGTGAGGCGCAGGGCGGTCAACGGGATGCTGCCGAGCCGGCCGGAGGCAAGGCTGCCGAGAAAACGCTCCACGCGTGCCTGGCGGAACAGGTAGATGGACTGTTTCGGATCGCCGACGAGGAACACGGTGCGGGAGGTGCCATCCCATCCGCGGGTCAGCGATTCCAGTAGCTCGTATTGAGCGCTGGAGGTGTCCTGCATCTCGTCCACCAGCAGGTGCTGCAATTCGCTGTGCTCACGCAGGCCGGATTCTGGTCCGGCGTTTGCGGGGTTCAGGGCAGCATGCGCTGCCAGCGAGCGTTCCGTGAAGTCGCAGGTGTTCGTGTCGCGGAAAATGGCGTGCAGTTCCTGCAGCGCAGCAAGCAGCAATTGGAACAGCGCCTTAGTCATGCGCCAGTCGTCGGCTGGCATGGCCGCCGGAGGCAGGTTGCGCAGATCGCAGAGGTGCCGGTGCAACGTGTCGTTGGAGGAAAGAGTCTCGATCAGGTCTGTCAGGTGCTTCTTTTGCTTGGGCGTAGCGACTAGACCCAGGTGGTTCTTCTTCATGCTCTTGCGCCAAGTGTGTGGGCTACTGGTATTCAGAAGTAGCCCCGCAAGCAGCGCCCAGTGCTCCGCGTCTGCTGCTCGCGTTCCCGGTGGGTTGCGGAGTGCGGCGCATCTCGCGATCGGGTTCGGCGCACCGTTGTGGCCGTCTGCGGCTGAGAGTTGCGTCGCCAAGGCGGTCAGGTCGTGCAGCAGGTCTGGCGGGAAAGCCCTCTCCAGCGAGGTGAGAGCGGTGCAAATGATGGTCTCGAGCGTCTGGTCAAGTCGAGGCTTGACCACGCGATCCAGGAACTCGTCCGTGAGTTCGTCGCGCGTGAGTGGGATAAGGCGGCGCCACTGCTCGCGGGTTCCAAGCATCTCTGCGAGGAGCGACTCGCAGTTATGGAGATCGGCATCGCGATGAAGCAAGACGGTGCGAAGCGCGTTGTTCAGGACCGCATCCTCGCCGCCCAGGCGGAGCATGACAGCGCGGGCGGCGCGGCGGTACAGAGGCCGCGCATCCTCCGCCGGAGTCATCTGGCCGACAGCACCCGAGGTGAGCGGAAGCGAGCGGGCGATCTCACCGCAAAGCGAGTCGATGGTGCGGATATTCAGGCGGTGGCTGTTGGCCTGCAGGTTCCATCCGAGTGCCTGATCGTGCTGCAGCAGGGCGCTCGCAAGCCTGTGGGTGGTGCGCTCGAAGTCGCTGAGCGTGGACGGATTTTTCTGCGGAAGATCGAGCGCTTTCAGCACGCGTTCGCGCATCTCCGCTGTGGCCTTGTTGGTAAACGTAAGTGCCAGCACCGACTCGGGACGCTGGACGCGGCACAGCAGCGCGAGCAAACGCTGAACGAGCAGGCCGGTCTTGCCGGAACCTGCGGGCGCCTCCACGAGGAAGGAGCGTTCGGGGTCGAGCGCGCTCGCGCGCTCTGCGGCGTCTGCTGGTTCAGTTGCGGAGGTCTGGTTTGGGCTGGGGAACTCCAGCAAGGTTGCGCTCACCCGTCCACCTCAGCGGACTCTTCGGCGTCCAGCAGTGCAGGTTTCAGCCGGCACAGCAGGCGCTGTTCGCAGTAACGGCAGGTCGCGGGATACTCCTTGGGGCCGACTGCGGCGATTCCGCTACGGAACTCTTCGGCCAGGGTTGTCAGGGTGTTGCGCCATTTCTTCATCTCGCCGTCCAGGGTGATCGCGTTCGCCTTCGGCCCAGCGACCAGCCAGGCGGAGTTGCGTGGCGCGGTGACGAAGTTGAGCTTGTCGCCGGCGCGGACTACGCCGAACGCGATGGCACCCACGGGAGTTTCCGGGCTGTCTGCTATCTCCGTCACGGCAGAGGTGGCGTAAAGGGGGAGTTGCGGTTCGTCTGGCCGGTCACCTTCCCACTTGCGCGCGCTCGGGTCGCCTGTCTTGTAGTCGACGATCACGTGAGCTGTGCCGAGCTCGGGCAAGGTCACGGTGTCCACGCGGTCAACGCGGACCTTCAGCGGCAAGCCGCCAACCGTAACTGTTACCTCGCGTTCCAGGTGCGCGATCCGGAATGGCGGACGTTCCGCTTCTTTGCGGAGCCAGCGGAGCATCAGCGACTCGAGACGCGTCCGCTGGATTTCCAGGTAAGACTCGGTCCAGGGATCACCCGGTTCGCGTTGCCCGCGCAGGGCCAGATCTACGGCGCGATGAATCTGTGCATTGAGCCGGTCTTCCGCGATAAGAGAATGCAGGTTATCGCTGGTTTGCGTGTGCTGCCAGAAGATCTGCAGCGCGTTGTGAAGAAGGCTGCCGCGGTCCCGTGCGTCCATTCCGAGATCGCGCGAGTCTAGACCGGCCGACCCCAGCCGGCGCTCCGCAAACGCGCGGAACGCGCATGCAGCTTGACTCTGCAGCGTGCTGACACCACCGGAGATTGGCCCCATGTTTTCCGAGAGAGCGACAGGAATTAGCTCGCCATCTTCAAATCTTTCCAGCTCGGCGCTTGCCTGGAGTTGGGCGATAGCACCGGAAGGGCCGGCGACGCTGTGCTGCAGTGAGGGCAAGGCGGCGACCACTGCAGACGGACGGAGATCGCCGGACTCACCGGACTCTGCAAAGCTGAACGTGGCGCGAGAGGCGATGCCGGCGATGCGCTCTGTCTGTTCGCGGTGGCGGAGCTGGTCCAGAGCGGGATCTGCGCTAGGCATGCCGAAGCGCCTCTGCAGGGCAGAGGGCAGCAGTGGGTGCGCTGGGGTGTAACTGCTCCAGCGGCTTTCGTCGGCGTGGAGGAACCATAGTTCGTCGGCGTAGAGGCCCGTGCTTTCGTCGGGTGTGAGGATCTGGACTGGAGCTCCGGTATTTTCCGGCGCGAAGCGCGTGGAGCGTGCTGCTGCCGTCAGGCGGTGGACAAACTCTGGCCACGCCGGCTGCGCGGCGCTCACGACATCCAGCGCGGCAAGCTCGTCCAATAGACTTTCAAAACGCTTGACCGCCTGAAACTCGGCGCTGGAACGTTCGCCGGAGCGGAGCCAGCCGCAGTCGCGCAGCACGTGACGGGCGCGCTCAACAAAGCTGCCGTAATTGGAGGTGGTGGAGCGCAGACCCTGCCACAGTCGGCTGCAATCGGTCAGGCTGCCGGCCAGCGCAGGGCTCCTTTCCGCGAGCATGCGTGCGACGGAACGAGCGCTCCAGGTGCCGCTCAGGTGCGGTTTGCGGCGCAGCAGGGCTGCTTCGAGCGAGGCGACCGCCTCCGCGTCCAACGGCCATTGCAGGTGCGGCGATCGCAAGACGCGGGAGACCTCTTCTCCGTCCAGGTCGCGCACGCTCCAGGCGAGCAGATAGAGCGCGTCCGCGATCACGGCCAAGGACGCGAGAGGCCGGCCGGTCGAGAACTCCCAGAGCGGGTTGCGATCTCTCGTGAAGCTCCTGGCGACAGTGGCGGACTGAAGATGTTCGCGCAGGGTGCGGTCGATGCGGTCGCGGGCAGAGGAAAGGTCGGGAACGACAATGGCGACGCTCGGCCGGGTTGGTGAGGCCAGCGAAGCAGAAAGGTGTTCGGCCAGCGCACGGAGTTCAGCCCGTTCGTCCCCGCAGCGCAGAAGCGTGCGGGAAGCGGCAGTTGGCTCTGAGCGAGCTTCGAGGACTGCCGATCCGCTGCTGGCAAAGGAAGTCAGTAGATTTTCTTGCGCTGGCGGCAGACCGGCTAAGCCGCAGCGAACGATAGTTTGCGCCGGGAATGCGGCAGTGTGGCCGGCGAGCGCCGTTTCCAGGGCCGCCTGCGGCAGCAGCAGCTCGCGCTGGCAGTGCTGCTGGAAGGTGCGAAACCAGCGGGCGAAGCGAGCCGGGTCGGATGCCGCCTCGGCCGATGTGTCGAAACGTGCAAACGCGATGGCCTCGTATTGGTAGAGCAGGTCGGCTGCCGTCTGGCACAAGCCAAGAAGGGCGTCGTTCCGTTCCACCTCCGGGTCCGCGTCGAGGATCGTCTCCCACACTAGGCGTTCCTGAAGGGGCTGCATCAGGATGCGCTCGTCCCAGCCTTGCAGGAGGGCCTGCCGCCACAGATGCGAGGTCCAGGCACGCCATGGGAGGACACGTTCTGAAACCAGTGCCGCCTCTGCGGGATCTGTTGCGAACTGAACGATGCGGGACCGCAGATTCCGCGAAGAACGCATGTTGGGCGTCAGCAGCAGCGCGCCTTCGCGAGCCTGACGGAAGAGTTGTTCTGCGTCCAGCATCTTCGTCTTTTATACGCCTGCGCCGCTTTTGATTTGGGACGGGATTTCCTCGGCGGCAAGCTCCCGCGATCTTCTGCGGAAGCTAAGCAGAAGCAAAAAGAGAACGCCTGCAATGGGAAGTAGCAGTGCCGTGCGGAGCGATCCTGTGCCGGCAGAAATCTGGCCGACCAGCCATGGGATCGCGGCCGCGCCCAGGCCGGAGACAGCGACGATGCGTCCCGCTTGGGGTGCGGTCGGGCCCTCGCTAACCAGCCCGGAGAAGAGGAGAGGGAACCACGGCGCCAAGGCCGCTCCGGTGATCCCGGCCAGCACGGGAATGAGATTGCCCCGGCCGGGTCCTAGCGCCAGCAGCGTTGCCAAAGCTAGGACGGCAAGGGCCAGACCGCCACGGAGGAACTGGCGCTCAGGCAGACGCAGCAGCAGAGCGGAAGCTGCGGCGCGCGTCCCCGCCAGGCAGAACCAGAAGGCCGCTGTGGATGCTGCAAAGGCGTGCGTGGCGTGGGTGTAGCGCAGATCGTAGGTGTGCAGCCAACCGTCCAGACTGGTTTCCACGCCGCCGTAAAGGAAAAGCTGCAGGCAGAAGAAAAGAAAGGTGCGCTGAGACAGTCCGGTCTGTGCTCTCGACGACTCAGTCACCGAAGTTAGCGGGTTCGGCGCCGGTGGCAACGCGAAGACTGCGATCAGGCCAACGAACAGCAGGCTGGCAAAGCCTGCGAGAACAGGCGCCGGACCACTGGCGCGAACCAGTGCAGGCACGAACAACGGGGAGCATAGGGCGCCGGCGCTCCAAGTAAAGTTCAACAGGGTCAGCGCGGCTCCCCGGCGGTGTGCCCAAAGCAGCGAGGCCAGCAGGTTATTCGACGTGATGATCTGGCCCACGCCGAAGCCGAGCAGGAGCAGGGCTGCCAGTGCCCAGGCCAGGGCGGCGTGGAACGCCAGCGTGGAAGATAACGCGGCAAAGCCCACCGCGGCACAGGTGAAACCGCGCAGCATGCATCGCCGGAGCGGAGCACGCGTAAACCAGCCGCCTAGAAAGGCGCCCGTGAACTGGGCTGCAAACAGGGCTCCGCCACCGCGGTCCGACAGGTGGAGGCCGGCGCTGAGCGCTGGCAGCGATGGGCCGAGAAAGGCGGTGCCGAACCCGGATAGAAGCGCAGCATAGTGCAGCAGTGGCGAACGCGGGATGGCTTCGGCGGGAGCAGGCGTGCGACGTGGCTGTTCCATCTGGTGCCCATGGGCAGCCAGCGGCGCCCCCAGTGCACCCGTGGAGGAGGTGAAATTGTGTGTGTCCGGCATCGGTCCTTTGCAGGCGAAAGCTCGTCCCGAGGTCAACGATAGCAGCCCGGCAATCGGCGCGTTCCTCATCCCATCGCTTCCATGCGCTCGAAAGCGAGGGTGCCCGGGCCGGATTTAGGGACGTATCATCAGGGTGTGAAGAGACGCGCACTATGGACAGCTTTGCTGGCATTGCCGCTGCTGACGGGAGTTTCCGGTTGCAGGTATGGCGGCGATGGCAAGCCATCCGGCATGACAGAAGCGGCTTACCCGGTGCGCGGCCGGGTCATCAGCGTGGACGCCAATACGCAGGAGATCATGCTGGCGCATGAGGCGGTGCCGGGCTTCATGGAAGCCATGACCATGCCCTACAAGAGCGTGGACGCCGCGGCGCTGGGCGAGGTGCACCCTGGCGACACCATTTCGGCGCAGATCGTGGTCGACAAGGATAGCGATGGCGACTTCCATCACGCTCGCCTGCGCAACATCGTGATCGTTGGGCAGGCGCGGCCTGATGCCGTGCCGCAGAAGCAATACCATGTGCCGCAGAAAGGCGATGCTGTTCAGGACTTTGCGCTGCTAAACCAGGATGGCAAAGTGATGCACCTGAGCGACCTGCGAGGTAAGGCGGTGCTGCTGACGTTCATCTATACCCGCTGCCCGCTGGGTGATTTCTGCCCCAAGATGAGCCGTAACTTCGCCGAGGTGAATGCCGCATTGCAGAAGGATCAAGCGGCCTATGCGAAGACCGACCTGCTCTCGATCTCGTTCGATCCGGTGTATGACACGCCGGCTGTGCTGCGATCGTATGGCGGAGCGTACACGGGCAAGTACACGCAGGAGAAGTTCGATCACTGGCAGTTCGCTGCGCCGAGCAAGGCGGACCTGCCGGCGGTGGAGCAGTTCTTCAACGTGGGTGTGACCGGCAGCGGTACCCAGATTCAACATTCGCTGTCGACGGTGCTGGTCGGCAAGGATGGCCGCATCCTGGACTGGTATCCGGGCAACGATTGGAAGCCAGCAGAGGTGGTGCAGGCGATGGAAACGGCAGCAAAGGCATAGGAGAGCGTTGTGGCGAGACTGACGATGGCGGTAGGTGTGCTGCTGGTACTGCTGGGTGTGGGCGTGTACGTGGGGATGGCGCATGCTCCGACGGCGCTGATTCCCGCGTACTTCGGAGTTGCGCTGCTGGTGTGCGGCGCGCTGGCGAACACCGAAGATGCGAAGCGTCGCATGCTGTGGATGCACATCGCCGTAACGCTGGGCTTGGTCGGTTTCCTGTTGCCGTTTGTGCGGTCGATCGGCGGTGCGGTGAAGCTGCTGACCGGACACGCGGATCAGGTGCTCCGGCCGCTCGCCGTGGAGGAGTCCATGGCGATGGCGCTGATCTGCTTGGTTTTCACGGCCCTGTGCGTGCGTTCGTTCATTCGCGCGCGCATCACGCGAACCGCCGCTTAATCTAGTGTTCGCCAGCCGACTGGACCGTTTCTACTCCCGAACCATCTGATAGGAAGACATGGGATCGTTTGGGCACGGATCGTTGGGTGGCGGCAGTCATGGCGGGGCCCGCGGCGAGCGGACGCCGCGCAATGCGAATCGGTCGGTATCGGCAGACATGACCGCGGCCAAACCGAAGCCATCGCTGCGGAAGGTTTGGCCGGAGGTCAAGAAGCTGGCCCGGCCGCGGCTGGGCCTGATTACGGTCAGCTTCCTGATCATGATCGTTAACCGCGCCAGCGGCCTGGTCCTGCCGGCGTCGACGCGTTACCTGATTGACGGGGTGATGCGGCAGCATCACCTGTACCTGCTGCCTTGGATCGTGGGTGCAGTGCTGGCGGCGACGCTGTTGCAGGGCGTGACGAGCTATGCGCTGACGCAGATGCTTTCAAAGGCGGGGCAGAGGCTCATCACGGACTTGCGCATCCAGGTGCAGCAGCACGTGGGCAGGCTGCCGGTCGCTTTCTACGACGCGAACCGGACCGGCAACCTGGTCGCGCGCATCATGACGGACGTAGAGGGCGTGCGCAACCTGATCGGCACGGGCCTGGTGGAGTTCGTCGGCGGCCTGCTGACCGCGATTTTTGCGTTTGGCTACCTGCTGTTCCTGTCAGTCAGGATGACGCTGTTGACGTTCCTGGTCATGGTGATTTTCGCCGTGATTCTTGGGCGAGCCTTCAAGACGATCCGTCCCATCTTCCGCGAGCGGGCGAAGCTGAATGCCGAGGTGACCGGTCGCTTGACGGAATCGCTCGGTGGCGTCCGCGTGATTAAGGGATACCACGCGGAAGAGAGCGAAGCTCGCGTGTTTGCAGGCAATGCCGGGCGGCTGCTGGAAAATGTCTTGCGCACGCTCACGGCGCAGTCGGTCATGTCACTGTCGAGCACAACAGTGCTTGGCGTGGTCGGTTCGCTCATCATGTGGATGGGGGCGCGGCAGGTGGTCGCGGGAACGCTGACGACTGGCGGCTACGTGACGTACACCCTGTTTCTGGCGTTCATGATCGCGCCTGTCGCGGGGCTTGTTTCGATTGGGACGCAGATCACTGAAGCGTTTGCCGGCCTGGATCGCACGAGCGAAATCATGGGCGAGCGCGAGGAGAATGGAGACACCCGGCGGTCTGTGAAATTGCCGGTGATTGAAGGGGACCTGCGGTTTGTGGATGTCGGCTTCGAATACGAAGCGGGCAAGCCGGTGCTGCACGACATCAGCTTTGAGGCGAAACCGGGCACGGTGACTGCCCTGGTCGGTTCATCCGGATCGGGCAAGTCGACGATCATCTCGCTGATTTGCGCCTTCCATGATGCGAACAGCGGGGCCGTGCTGGTGGATGGACATGACCTTGCAACGGTCGATCTGCGAACCTACCGGTCGCAACTAGGTGTGGTTCTGCAGGAGACCTTTTTGTTCGACGGCACCGTGCGCGAGAACATCCTGTTTTCGCGTCCTGAAGCCACAGAAGAAGAGTTTGAGCAGGCCTGTCGGATCGCGCGCGTGGACGAGTTCGTGAACCGCTTTAGCGAGGGCTACGCCACGATCGTTGGCGAACGTGGCGTGAAGCTGAGCGGCGGCCAGCGGCAGCGGCTCTCGATTGCCCGTGCCATTCTGGCGAACCCGCGCATTCTTATCCTGGATGAGGCGACGAGCTCGCTCGACAGCGAGAGCGAAGCGATGATTCAGCACGGGTTGAGCTACCTGATGCAGGGGCGGACGACCTTTGTCATCGCGCATCGGCTATCGACCATTCGCAACGCGGACCAGATCCTCGTCGTCGAGCAGGGACACATCGTCGAGCGGGGAGATCATGCCGAGCTGTTCGCGCTTCACGGTCGCTACCGTGAGCTGTACGACAAGCAGCACGGTCTGGAAACGAACCTGTTCCTGGCGCCGGGAGAAGGCGACACGATCGAAGAAGTAGCGGCGGCCCGGTAGGTCGCCCTTCTTCTTGGCAGGTTGCGGAAGGCGGACCTACGCCATGCCCAGTTGCTTTAGAACAAAGGCGTAATCGAGCGCAATCTCTTTCAGGTAGTCGTAGCGGCCGGAGGCGCCGCCGTGGCCCGCGTCCATGTTGGTGTGCAGCAGGAGCGGTTGGTCCGGGTTCGTCTTGAGCGTGCGAAGCTTGGCTACAAATTTCGCCGGCTCCCAGTACATGACCTGCGAGTCGTTCAGGCTGGTCTTGACCAGCGTCGCGGGGTAGGCGCCCGTCTGCAGGTTGTCGTATGGCGAATAGCTGCGCATGTAGGCGAAGGCGTCCGGCTCATTCGGATTGCCCCACTCCTCGTATTCGGCCACGGTGAGTGGCAGGGACGCGTCGAGCATGGTGTTCATCACGTCCACGAACGGAACGTGGGAGACGACGACGCGGAACAGGTCAGGCCGCATATTTGCGACGGCACCCATCAGGAGGCCGCCGGCGCTGCCGCCTTCGATGACGACCTTGTCCCTTGCACCGTAGCCTTGCGCCACCAGTTGCTCGGCGCACGCGATGAAGTCAGTGAAGGTGTTGCGCTTCTGCATCATCTTGCCGGCATCGTGCCAAGCGTCGCCCAGGTCGCCACCCCCACGAATGTGCGCGTAGGCGTAGACGATGCCGCGATCCAGCAGGGCAAGCCGCGTGGCGGAGAAGCCGATGGGCAGGCCAAAGCCGTACGAGCCGTAGCCGTAGAGGTAGAGCGGATTCGTGCCGTCCTTGTGGAAGCTGTCGCGCTTGTAGACAAGCGACACGGGAACGCGCACGCCGTCTGCCGCCGTAATCCAGACGCGTTCGGAGGCATAGCGTTCCCGGTCAAAGCCGCCGGGCACCTCCTGCTGTTTCAGCAGGGTGCTGTCGCCTGTTGCGACGTCGTAGAAGAAGACGGACGCGGGTGAAACGAGCGACTGATAGCTGTAGCGGAAACCGGTCGCGTCGAACTCGCGGTTCACATGCAGGCCGGCGCTGTACGCGGGCTCGGGGAAGTCAACCGTCTGCGGCGTCGAGGTGTCCAGGATGTTGTGATTGAAGCGGTACACGCGCAGGCGGTCGAGACCCTGAACGATCTCCGCGGCGACTGCGAAGTTCTGGAACACTTCAAAGTCGTCCAGCGGAATGTCCTGCTGCTCAGGCAGAAGCTCCGTCCAGGATTCACGAGAAGGATCGTTCACGGGTGCCGTGACGACGCGAAAGTTCTTACCGGTGTCGTTGACGCGGATGTAGAAGAGACCGTCGCGGTGATCGGGGTAGTACTCCTGGTCAGGAACGCGCTCGGCAAGGATACGGAACGGCTCGGTGGCAAGGCTCGCTTCGACGTAGCGGTATTCGCTCGTGGTGTGGCTGCCGCACTCGATCAGGATGTACTTGCGATCCCGGGTGCGGCCCACGCCGACGTTGAAGCGCTCGTCTGGCTCTTGGAAGATGAGAGCGTCGCGGTCTGCCGTGTCGCCCAGGGTGTGGCGGTAGACCTGGTGCTGGCGCTTGGTCTGCTCGTCTTCGACCGAGTAGAAGAGCATGGTGTTGTCGGGCGTCCAGGTGAGGGAACCGACCCGTTCGGCGGTGTCGGGCAGCAGGTCACCGGTGCGCAGGTCCTTGATATGCAGCGTGTACTGGCGAAAGCCGGTCTCGTCGGTGGTGTAGGCGAGCAGGTTGCCGTCTGGGCTGACGGAGAGTGCGCCAAGCGACAGGAAGGGCTTGCCCTCGGCAAGTTGGTTCACGTCGACCAGAACTTGTTCGGGAGCTGACTCGTCGTACTCACGCGCGGCGTTCGCGCGACGCCGGCAGTGGATCGGGTACTGGCGTCCCTCGATGGTGTGCGTGTAGTAGAACCAGTCGCCATCGCGGTACGGGATGCTGGTGTCCGTCTCCTTGATGTGCGAGAGCATCTCGCGGTAGAGTTCGTCCTGCAGCGGCTCGGTGCCGGCCATGACGGCAGCGGTGTACTCGTTCTCCGATCGCAGGTAGTTCAGGACCTCTTCCGATTCCTTGTTGCGGAGCCAGAAGTAGTCGTCTTCCAGCGTTTGGCCGTGCAGGTGCGTGGGGTGTGGTTCGCGGCGGGCAACAGGTGGCTGAGGTACGAGCGACATGCGATCAGGATAGCGGGTCGAAGGATTGTCGCGACCGGCTGACGTTCGCATGACAAACGTCATCCGAATGGGATGTGTCTGCAAGGAACCGCTACGGGATCGCCCGCGTATTATCCAGTGTGATGGCCACGAGGCAATCGCGACTGTACGTTGTGCTGCTGTGCTGCCTGGGCCTGTTCTGGCCGGTGCTGCATGCCGAGTCCGTGAAAACGATGGGCCCGCCGTCGAATTACGTGACGGACTTGGCCGGTGTGCTGAACCCGAGCACGCAGAGCGACCTGAACACGCTGCTGAAGGCGCTGGACACGCAGGCCAAGGCGCAGGTGTTCGTCGTGACGGTCCACAAGATCGACGATGACGAGCCGGTGGAGCAGTTCGCCAATGAGCTATTCGCCAAGTGGAAGCCGGGCGGGGCCAAGACGGATCGCGGCGTACTGATGGTTTTCTCCATTGAGGACCGAAAGCGCTGGATCGAGGTCGGCTATGGCCTGGAAGGCATCCTGCCGGACGGCAAGACAGGCGACATCGGCCGTGACATGGTGCCGGATCTGCAGGCCGCGAACTATGACGGTGCGGTTCGCGCCGGCGTGAACGAGATCGCCGATGTGATCGCGAAAGACGCTGGCGTGACGCTGGACACTCAGCCCAAGCACACGTACCACCGCGAGGGATCATCGCAGAGCAGCGGCGGGTTTGGGCTGTTTGGCTCCCTGTTTCTGCTGTTCATCCTCTTCCTGCTGTTTCGCGGCGGTCGAGGCGGACGTGGCGGTGGTGGGTACGGTGGGGGCGGTGGCGGAGGTTTCCTCTCGGGGCTGATCCTGGGCAATCTGCTGGGCGGAGGCCGCAGTTGGGGCGGCCGCGGAGGCGGCTGGGGAGATGGCGGCGGCGGTGGTTGGGGCGGCGGCGACGGCGGTGGTAGTTTCGGTGGCGGAGACGGTGGCAGTTCCGGCGGCGGTGGCGCTGGTGGCGGCTGGTAGTCAGGCGGAGGTTTGAGCGATGGCACAGATGCTGAACGGAAATACGGAGCGAGGAACGATGCGTAAGGGAACGATTGCAGGCCTTGTTGTAGTGGTACTGCTGGTGCTGGGCGTGGTTCTGGTGGGCGGCAGCTATGTGTCTGCCCGGAACAGCATGGCAGTGAAGAGCAACGCGGTCGACGAGGCGTCGAGCGAAATCGGGATTCAATTGCAGCGGCGTGCGGACCTGATTCCGAACCTGGTGAGCACGGTGAAGCAGTACGCCAAGGTAGAGACGCAGATCATTACGGCGATCGCGGAGGCGCGTTCGGGTTTGCTGCAGGCGCAGACGCCGAATGAGAAGCTGGCGGCCAACGACCGGCTGAACACGGCGATCCTGCCGTTGCTGCGGATGCAGGAGAACTATCCGGACCTGAAGAGCAACCAGCAGTTCCTACGGCTGGAAGACGAGCTGAGCGGGACGGAGAACCGGGTTGCGGTGGCGCGTCGACGCTATAACCAGGCGATCCTCGACTACAACAACACAGTTACGGTGTTTCCGAACAGCGTGTGGGCAGGAATCGCCGGATTCCAGAAGAAGACCGGTTACTTCGAAGCCGATCCCGCTTCGAAAGCCGCGCCCAAGGTGGACTTCGGGTCGTAAAGAAGCGCTGAAACCGAAGAAGGCCGTCGCGAGTGCGACGGCCTTCTTGCTTTGGAGAACGTGTGTGACTACTTGGAGAAGGAGCCAACAGCGCTGGCTTCGTCGTCCTTGACGTCGAACACTGTGTAGAGCTTGGTGATCTGCAGCAGGTCGTGGACCTTCTTGGTCAGGTTCAGCAGCTTAAGTTCGCCGCCTGCGTTCTTCACACTGGTGTATGCGCTCACAAGTTCGCCGAGACCCGAACTATCGAGGTAGCTCACGTCGCCGAGGTTCACCAGGATGTGCTTTTCGCCCTTGTTGACGAGGTCGCGGATGGCATCGCGCAGGGTGACACTGCCTTCGCCGAGGGTAATGCGGCCGCTCAGGTCGAGAATGGTTACGCCGTCCACCTGGCGCGTGCTTACCTTCATGCTCATGGTCTTTCCTCCGGGGAGAGTTGCGTGGCGTGGTTCCGCCAATCTGCCAGACTGATGGTTTCTACGATGTCGGCTGCCGGCGCTTGGTCATCACCAGCTCCGTGCCGGGGTTCAATTGGCGAAAGTTTACCTCATCCATGAGAGCACGCATGAGGAAGATGCCCCGGCCCGAGCTGCGCAGGATGTTTTCCGGCAGGAGTGGGTCCGGCAGAAGAGCTGCGTTGAAACCGGCACCTTCGTCCTGGATGGAGAGGGTGAGAGCCGCCTGATCAGACGTGAGCTGCACGTGCACCTGTTTGTCGCTGCTGTAGCTGTTGCCGTGCATGACAGCATTTACGGCGGCCTCGCGGGCGGCCATGGCGATGTTGGCGGCGTCGTCTTCGCCGAAGCCGTGTTCCGTGGCGAAGCGTTCCGCTTCCTGCTCCATGCGGTCGACCGTGGCCAGGGTTGAAGGCAGCGTGAGCTCGATCCGGCCTGCGAGGGAACGGCCTTCCGAGCCGTCTACGGAACCGTTCAGGGATTCGTTCATGGAGTCGCTCACATGCACCATCTGGAGAAGAAACGGAATGCGTTCGAAGTGGTTGACCTACAACCGCGTTCTGGGGGCAGTGTGCTTGTGCGGGTGCGGAAAGTCAAGGTGTCGTGTTTGCCGTAACTGAGGTACGCAGAGCAATCAGCAGCGGTTCCAAGCTTTGTGGCAGTCATTGCTGCTGGCCGGACCGGAGCGCCAACTGCAGGCTGCATGGCGAGTTAGACTGCCCATAGGCGCAGGCCAGGGCAGACCGTGGGAGGGTGCGACAGTGTCAGCAGTTCATGCACGGCGCACCACCGTAGCGACGCTGCTGGGCCGCCCCGTGCTGCGCAAGGACGGCAGCAGCGCCGGCCGGATCGCAGAGTTTCTGTTTCGCGGCCTGCAAAGCACCACGCATGTGTACGCCCTGGTGCTCACTCGCAACGGCCGGTTCCGCGGATCAGAAGCGGTTACGGTTCGGACGGAGCACCTGCACCTGCAAGCCGATGCGTCGATGCTCGTCGCAGAAGATTACACGCCGGAGCCGCTGGTGGAAGATGCCACAAGCGTGTTGCTGGAACGCGACGTGCTCGACCAACAGATCATTGACGTGCACGGCCACAAGGTGGTGCGCGTGAACGACGTGGACCTGGTGTGGGAGTGCGAAGACGGGCGGGCGTGTGACCTGCGCATCGCGGAGGTAGAGGTCGGCATGCGCGGCGCCATGCGCAGGCTCCTGCACGGTTTGCCGCCGGCCGCCGTGGAGTCGGTGGCGCATCGGTTTATGCCGCGCGTGATCCCGTGGGAGTTTGTCGACCTGATTGATCGCGACCCGGCGCGCCGCGTCCGGCTGACGGTGGAGCAGGACCGTTTGTCGAAGATGCACCCGTCGGACATCGCGGACATCCTGGAGGACTTGGCACCGGCAGAGCGCGATGCGATTTTCAAGTCGCTGGATGAAGAGGTTGCGGCCGAGGCGCTGGAGGAGATTGAGCCGAAGCTGCAGAGATCGCTGCTGGAGCACATGGAGTCCAGCCGCGTGGCCGACATTGTGGAGGAAATGGATCCGGCGGCAGCGGCGGATCTGCTCTCGGAGCTGCCGGAGGAGCGTTCGGACGCGATTCTGCGTCAGATGGAGCCGGAGGAACGGCAGGACGTAGAGGAACTGCTGGAGTTTGCGGAAGACGTGGCGGCCGGCATGATGACGAGCGACCTGGTAGCGCTTCCGGAAGGCTCTACCGTAGCCTCGGCTGTACAGGCGTTGCGCGACTTTGAAGGGGATGTGGAGACCGTTACTGAGATCTTCATCACGAACGCACACGGCGGTTTGTGTGGCGTGGTGAACCTGGCTCGCCTCCTGCTGGCCAGTGCCGATACTCCGCTGCGCGAGGTGCAGGAAGAGCGCATTCACTGTTGCCGCGTGGATATGACGGCGAAGCAGATCGCCGAGCAGTTCGACAAGTACAACCTGCGTTCCCTGGCGGTGGTGGACGAACAAGGCAAGCTGGAAGGCGTGATCTACGCTGAGCACGTGATCGCGCTGCTGCGGGAGGAGCGATAGGTGCGGGTTCTGTACGTGGCGCACTTGTCGCCCAACGATTCAGCGGAGTACCGCAGGCTTG
This sequence comes from Terriglobus aquaticus, assembly GCF_025685415.1. Lineage (NCBI taxonomy): Bacteria > Pseudomonadati > Acidobacteriota > Terriglobia > Terriglobales > Acidobacteriaceae > Terriglobus > Terriglobus aquaticus. The sequence goes on along the minus strand of NZ_JAGSYB010000001.1, from coordinate 1,502,356 downwards.
CACTGGAACGTGGGGGGCATACGTGCATTCCGGTCAATCAATATGGCTACGGCATGAAGCAGGTTTTGCTCCGCAAAGTGGAGCATCGGCTGGTAGCAGGCCCGGAGGTGCGGCGGTTCAACCGTGACCTGATCGCGCTCGCGAGGCAGCACCGGCCCGATGTGCTGTGGTGCGACAAGGCGCTATTTCTGCAGCCCGCCACCCTGGACGCATTCCGCGCGATGGGCATTCCCACCATCAGCTACATGATCGACAACTTCTTCGGGCCGCGACGGGATCCGGGCTGGCGACTGTATGCGAAGACGATCCCGCTGTTCGATCTGCACTGCACCCAGCGCGACGCGAATGTGCCCGAGTACATGGCTGCAGGCGCTCGGGATGTGATCAAGATTCAAACCGCGTTTGAACCCACCATCCATTTCCCCGCGGAAAAGCCGTACACGGACGCGCAGAGGGATCGCGGTGTCTCGTTCATCGGAACGGCGTATGACCAGCGAGCGGAGACATTGACACGGCTGGCACGCGAGGGCTTGCCGGTGGCGATTAGCGGCGGGCCGCAGCATTGGAAGCCGAAGCTGAGCGCGGAGGAGTTTGCGGCTCTGTATCGTGAGGGCGAATTGTACCGGGATCAGTACCGGTCGGCGATCTGGCGATCCAGAATCAACCTGAGTTTTCTCACCCACAGCAACGCGGACGAGTTCGTGCACAAGAGCTTTGAGATCGCGGCTTGCGGCGGGTTTCTACTTGCGGAGCGCAGCCCCGGGCACACGGCACGGTTCGTAGAGGATGAGGAGGCCGTGTTCTTTCATGGCTACGACGAGCTGCTGGCAAAGGTGCGGCGATACCTGCCGGACGAGGCGGCGCGCAATCGCATTGCGCTGGCAGGACAGAGACGCGCGTGGACGAGTGGCTATGACAATGACACGCAGGTCAGGCTCATTCTGGAACGCGTGGCGCCGCTGACCCGAGGGCGCGGTGCGGCGTCACATGCACGGGATGGCGAGGTGTACGCGTGAGCCTGTGGCGCAGTTGGCGCGGCCGCATCCTGTTCTTCCTCGCGGCGCTGGGGCCTGGGTTCATCACCGCCAACGTGGACAACGACGCGGGTGGCATCTTTACGTACTCTCAGGCGGGTGCGCAGTACGGTTACTCGCTGCTGTGGACGATGATTCCGATCACGCTGGCGCTGATCGTGGTGCAGGAGATGTGCGCGCGCATGGGCGCGGTGACGGGCAAGGGACTGAGCGACCTGATCCGCGAAGAGTTCGGGTTGCGCGTGACTGCGGTCTGCATGCTGCTGCTGGTCGTGGTGAACTTCACGAACGTGGTGACCGAGTTCGCGGGCATTGCCGGATCGATGCAGCTCTTTCATGTGTCGAAATTCATCAGCGTACCGATCGGAGCGCTGCTGGTGTGGGCGCTGGTGGTGCGCGGCGACTACAAGAGTGTGGAAAAGATCTTCCTGTTTGCCAGCGTGGTGTACCTGGCCTACATCGTTGCTGGTGTGCTGGGGCGCCCCGACTGGCACGAAGCCCTGGTGCAGACAGTGAAGCTGCCGCCGCGCTCGGCATGGCGCGACCACGCATACCTGTACTCCACCATCGCGGTGATTGGCACGACGATCACGCCGTGGATGCAGTTTTATCTGCAGTCCTCGATCGTGGAGAAGGGCGTAACGGTGCGGCAGTTCAAGGCGTCGCGACTGGACGTGATCATCGGGTCCATCTTCACCGACGTGGTGGCGTGGTTCATCGTGGTGGTGTGCGCGGCGACGCTGTTCGTCCATGGCGTACGCAACATCGGCGTGCCGGCGGATGCGGCAGAGGCGATGCGCCCCATTGCGGGGGATTACGCATTTCTGCTGTTCGCGGCGGGGCTGCTGAACGCTTCGTTGTTTGCGGCGTCCATCCTGCCGCTGACCACGGCCTATACAGTGTGTGAGGGGCTGGGCTTTGAAAGCGGTCTAGACCGAAGCTGGAAGCAGGCACCGATCTTCTACTGGTTCTACACGCTGCTGCTGGCCTTGGGAGCAGGGGTGGTGCTGCTGCCCCGCTTCAACATTGTGAGCATGGCGATCTTGTCGCAGGTGCTGAACGGATTGCTGCTGCCGGTGATCCTGTACTTCATGTTGAAGCTGGTGAACGACAAGGAGCTGATGGGCGAACACACCAACTCGCGATGGTTCAACGCAGTCGCGTGGGGAACGGCAGTGATCGTGATTGTTCTATCGACGGCCCTGGTGTGGAACACGGTCCGGGGTGGGTGACGCGGTTTGGACGCGCTCCACTCCGTGCTGCATCAGAAAAAGCGGATCTCTCCACTGCGCAGGACCGTAAAGCTGTCCTGCTCCGGGTCGAAATGACACCATCGTGGAAGCTCGAAGATCGCTAAGGGAGGTCGCTAGTTTTCGCGATTGACTACAAAGCCGGGAACCCAGAGCAGGGCGCGCTGGGCGGCTGAGCGTGGCATCTCTGCGATGGACTGCCGAGCTGCCTCGGCATAGGCGCGTGCAGCGTCCATGGCATAGGCGATGGACCCGTGACGCTTCAGGATGTCCAGAATGGTAGCGTGCGTGACGCGATCGAAGCCGCGATCGTTGAGCACCGTCCGGATGCATTCGCGTTCTGCACCCGTGCCACGCTCCAGCGCGTGAATGACCGCCAGGGTAGCCTTACCCTCGCGAAGATCGCTGGCGGCCGGCTTGCCCAGCTTGGCCGTGGTCGCTGTCAGGTCCAGAACATCATCCACAATCTGGAAGGCGATACCGAGGTTACGGCCGTACTCGCCAAGTCGCTGCTCGATCACATCCTCTGAGCCGGCGAGCGCGGCGCCAAGCTGCATGCTCACCTTGAACAGGCAGGCGGTCTTGCGATAGATGAGGTCGAAGTATTCTTCCTCGTTGATCAGGTGGCCGAGCTTTTCGGTCTGCAGCAGTTCGCCTTCAACCATCTGCTGCGTCAGAGTGATGAGCAGGTCGAGAACGTGAAAATTGCGCTCGCGCAGAGCCGTCTGGAAGCTCTGCATGTAGAGCCAATCGCCGGCGAGCACGCATTTGGAATTCCCCCACTTTGCGTTGGTGCTCGGGCGGCCGCGGCGCGTGGTGGCATTGTCGATGATGTCGTCGTGGACCAGCGTCGCGGTGTGCAGCATCTCCACTACCGCGCCCATGCGGATGCGGCTTTCACCGTCGAAGCCAAGGCTCTTGGCAGAAAGCAGCAGAAGCAGGGGGCGGATGCGTTTGCCACCGCCAGCCAGCAGATAGTCGCCAATTTCGGTAATGACTTCCACCTGCGATTGGGACTGCCGAGCGAACTCCTGCTCTACAGCCTGTAGATCGTCATGGAGCAGGTGCTCCACTTCAGCGGCACTCGCAATGGACAAAGGCGACACGTTGATTCAGATTCTCACACGGGAAAGGCAGATGCAGAGCGTGGCCACAGCCCGGCCGCTAATTGCTGCGGTAATTGGTGAACTGAAGTTCCACACCGAAGTCTTTGCCCCGGAGCAAAGCCATGACTTCCTGGAGCGTGTCGCGGTCTTTCGAGGCGATGCGGACGGTGTCGCCCTGGATGGACGCTTGTGCTTTCTTCTTGGAGTCCTTGACCAGGGCCGTGATCTTCTTCGCGGCTTCGGACGGAATGCCCTGCTTGAGCTTGATCTTCTGCCGAACGGAGCTGTTGGCTGCGGGCTCGACCTTTTCGTACTCCAGGTTCTTGAGCGACACATTGCGCTTGACCAGCTTCTGCTGCAGGATTTCGGTAATCGCCTTCAACGTGTATTCGTCTTGCGAAGCAAGCTGGATGACGTCCTGACCTTCGAGAGCCATCGTTGACTTGGAGTTCTTCAAGTCGAAGCGGGCGTTGACTTCCTTCTGTGCCTGATCGATGGCGTTCTTCACTTCCTGCACTTCGACCTTGCTGACCACGTCGAAGCTGTTGTCCTGTGCCATGGATGTTCCTCTCGTGCGGTGGGCCGATCGGCCCGAGTCTCTTCAAGGTTAATGGATGCGGAAATTGGGGACCGTGCGCCTATTCGTCGAGCGCGAAGAGTCGGTTGAAATTGGCGGTGGTCGCGGCGGCGAGCTCTTCGATAGAAATGGCGCGCTCTTTTGCGACAAACTCGGCGGTGATGCGGGTGCGTGCCGGTTCGTTGCGCTCTCCCTTGTGCGGTACCGGCGCGAGGAATGGCGAGTCGGTCTCGACCAGCATGCGGTCTAGCGGGACGACTTGAATGGCTTCGCGGATAAAGGGGAAGCGCGGGTAGGTGCTGTTACCGGCGAAGGAGACGTGAAAGCCCAGATCGAGCGAGCGCCGAGCCTGCGCGGCGGTTCCGCTGAAGCAGTGCATGACGCCGCCGATGTTGTGCGGTGTCCAGTGCTGCTCGATGAGGCGGAAGAGGTCTTCGGCGGCGTCAGCCGTGCCGAAGCGCGCCTTCGCCTGCGGCGTTGCAAGCTCGCTGGTGCGGCAGTGGATGAGGATCGGCTTGCGTACGTAACGCGCGATGTCGAGCTGGGCGAGGAAGGCGTCTTGCTGAACGGAGATGTCCGGGTTGTCGGCGTGGTAGTAGTCGAGGCCGATCTCGCCGATGGCGACGACGAGCGGATCGGCAGCGAGTTCGCGCAGCTTGGCCAGCGCTTGGGGCGTGGCAGCGTTGGCTTCCTGGGGGTGGATGCCTGCGCTGGCGACGATGCGGGGTGCCTTTGTGTTACCGCTGAAACTAGCGGCGAGGTCGCGGGCGCGATGCATCGTGTCGGGGCCGTCGCCGATGCCGACAGCCAGGATGGTGCGGACGTCCGCAGCGAGGGCCCGTTCGAGAACGCCGTCGAGGTCTCCGGCGAGGGTCTGGAAGTCGAGATGAGCGTGCGAGTCGACGATATGCATGCGAACTAGCGGAGACGTGCCCCGATCTCGATGTCTTCGAGGAAGCTGGCGAGGGCGGGTGTGCCGTCGCCTACGCTGGCGGCAACGACCATGCCCTGCGACTCGTAGCCGCGGAGCTTGCGTGGGGCAAGGTTGGCAACGATGACGACCTTGCGGCCGATGAGCTTTTCGGGCTCGTAGTAGGCAGCAATGCCGGCGAGGACCTGGCGCTTCTCGTAGCCTAGATCGACTTCAAGGCGGAGGAGCTTGTCGGATTTGGGAACGCGTTCGGCGAAGAGTACCTGGGCGACGCGAAGGTCTACCTTGGCGAAGTCGTCGATGGTGATCTGCGGGGTGTCGGGCTCCGCGGGTGCGTCTGCTGCGGGCGCAGTACCTGTCGAATCGGCCGAGGTGCTTTGCGCGGCGGGTGCGTTGCCGGTCGTGGCCTCGGTCATGGGCGCGAGCGTTTGTGTGTTCGGGTCGACCTGCTCGGCGTGCGTGTTGGGTGCTTCCGGATCGGTTGTAGGCGCGTTGGGCTTCTGTTCGGCGTCGGTCATGCGGGTGAGTGTCTCCTTGTCGGCGCGGGGGAAGAGCGGCTTGAGCGTGCCCAGGCGCGCGTTGGCGGGAAAGCCGCCGTGAGTCAGATCAGTGAGTTCGCCATTCGCAACGGCGCGCCGCAGCGAGCCCAGACCAAGCTGCTGCCACACAGCTTCGGTGGTGAAGGGAAGCACGGGGTGCAGCAACGCGGTGAGAATGCGGATCGCTTTGACGGCGGTGCGCAGAACGGAGGCGAGCCGGTTGCGCTGTGTCTCATCTTTTGCCAGCTTCCACGGCGCGTTGATTGTGATGTAGCCGTCGATGGCCGTGACTAGCGTGGCGCAGGCGGTGACGGCAGCGGTGAACTGCTGTTGCGCGAGCGCCTCGCCGACCGAGCGGATCGCGTCCGTTGTTGCGACGGTGAGTTCAGTGCTCAGGCCGGCTTCCGGCACGGTGCCGACGAAGTACTGCTCGACCATCTTGAGCGTGCGGCTAACCAGGTTGCCGTAGCCGTTTGCGAGATCGCTGTTGTAGCGCGTGATGAGGGCGTCGAAGCTGAACGAGCCGTCCTGGCCGAACGAGATTTCGCGCAGGAGGAAGTAGCGAAGGACGTCGGCGCCGAAGAGGTCCTGCAGCTCCTTGTCGAGGTCGGGGCGAAGCGCGCCGAAGGCATCGAGGATCGTCTCGGAGCGCACGATGTTGCCGCGCGACTTGGACATCTTCGATTCTTCGAACAGCAGCCAGCCGTGAGCGAGGATCTTCTTCGGCAAGGGCAGGCCAGCCGCGAGCAGGAAGGCGGGCCAGTAGACGCAGTGGAAGCGAACGATCTCCTTGCCGACAAGCTGTACGTCGGCGGGCCAGAAGCGAGCAAGCTTCTCGCGCGCCTCTTCGGAGGAGTCGCCGTAGCCGAGCGCCGTGATGTAGTTGGCGAGCGCATCGAGCCAGACATAGATGACGTGCTTCTGCTCGGTCGTGTTGGCTGCGGGCTCGGGAACGGGGATGCCCCAGTCGAAGCTGGTGCGGGAGACGGAAAGATCTTTCAGAGCGCCGGGGACGTACGGCACCCCGGTGTCGCTGAGAAGGGTTTCAGCGCCGCTGTTGACATTGCCGCGCAGGAACGAGAGAACTTCGTTCTTCCGCGACTCGGGCTCGATGGCAAGCTGGCCCGACTCGATGAGGTCGATCAGCGGCTTCTGAAAGGCGGAGAGGCGGAAGTAGAAGTTCTCTTCGGTGACGGTCTCGGTGGGCCGGCCGTCGGGACCAATGGTGCCCGGGGGACCTTCGACGAACATCTCCTCGGAGACGCAGTACTGGCCGGTGTAGCTGTCGAGGTAGATTTGCCCACGCTCGTAGAGGGTGGAGAAAAGCTGCTGAGCGCCGCGGCGGTGCGCCTTGTCCGTGGTGCGGATGTACTGGTCGTAGCTGATGCCCATGCGTTGCCAGAGCGCGCGGAAGCTTGAGGAGACCTCGTCCGCGAACTGTTGCGGGCTGACGCCGGCAGCCTGTGCAGAGCGCTGCACCTTTTGGCCGTGCTCGTCGGTGCCGGTCAGGAACCAGGTGTCGCGGCCCTGCATGCGGGCGTGCAGGGCGAGCACGTCGGCGGCAATGGTCGTGTAGGCATGGCCAATGTGTGGCCGCGCGTTCACGTAGTAGATAGGAGTGGTGACGTAGAACTTCGAAGGCATGCGGACTCACTGAAGTTTAGCAGCGCGGCCTTCTGATTCTGCGCTGCGCCTGCGTCTCAGCGGCTTGGGCCGTTCAAGCAGCGAGAAAAAAGGCATAGCTGCAGCTATGCCCTTTCCGGTCGGGGTACGCCGATGTCTACGGCAGCACGTCAGCGTCGGCTTCGAGCTGCGCGGAAGGTGCGCCGAGGCGTGGCACCAGCAATTGAATGAAGACAAGCGACAGCAGGTAGGCACATGCTGCGAAGGCGAACAGGACAAGCGGATGAGTCGTGATGTTCTTCTTCACGACTGCCGTGAAGAGAGCACCGCCGACTGCGCCAAACGCACCACCCACACCGACGACGGTTGACACGGCAGTGGACGGCACAACGTCACTTGGTGTGGTCATGAGGTTGGCCGACCAGCCCTGGTGAGCCGCGGCGGCAAGCGAGAACAGCGCGATAGTCGGCCACAGGCCGATGTGATGCGCTGCCATGTACGGAACTGCGGCCACGGGCAGAACGCAGCAGGCGCAGATGAGCATGGCGAGCTTGCGCGCCTTGTTGACCGTCATGCCGCTGCGCATGAGCGCGCCCGGCAGATAACCGGCGACGATCGACCCGACCGACGACGACAGGTACACCACGATCAACGGCTTATACAGCTCGTTCAGCGACAGACCGTAATTCTCGTGGAAGTACTTGGGAAGCCAGAAGAGGTAAAACCACCAGATGGGATCGGTAAGGAACTTGCCCAGAGCGAAGGCCCAGGTGCCGCGCTCGCGAAGAATGTAGCCCAGGGGAATGCGGTCGGGCTGGAGGCCGGCCTTGCGGACGGGAAGCTCGAGATTTTGCTGGGTCTGGGTGGATCCCCGGCGCAGCCTGTCATAGGGGAACAGCAGCCACAGCACGAGCCACAGCATGCCGAAGGACCCCGTGGTGATGAAAGCCGCGTGCCAGCCGTACTTCGCGACAACGAATGGGATAAGCAGCGGCGCGATGATGGCGGAGACGTTCGCGCCGGAGTTCCAGATACCTGTGGCCAGCGCTCGCTCGCTCTGCGGGAACCATTCGCTGGTCGATTTGAGGGCGGCGGGGAAGTTGCCGCTTTCGCCGAGACCGAGCATAAACCGCGCGATGCAGAAGCCGGCCACCGATCCGACAAAGGCATGGCTCATGCTGGAGATGCCCCAGATGAGGATCGCCAGCGCGTAGCCCACCTTGGTGCCGAGGCGGTCGATAATCCGTCCGCTGACCAGCAGGCCCACCCCGTAGGCGATCTGGAAAAAGATGAGGACGTTGCCGAAGTTGTTATTAAAGACGCTGTGCGTCGGGTCGGCGGGGTTCCAGCCCATAAAGGGCAAATCGTGCAGTTTGGGCTCGATCAGCGAGAAGACCGACCGATCCATGTAGTTGATGGTCGTTGCCAGAAAGAGCAGGCCGCAGACCACCCAGCGAAGCTGGTTCTGCTGGACCGGGGTGTCCTGCGACATTGCGGGGCGTTGCACGGTGGCCAAGAGAACTCCGCGGAAGGAAGCGATAGAGGCACACCTGAACGAAAAACGTTTCGGCGCGCCTGCACCCCGAGCATACTGATGGAGGCGGCAAGACTGTCAAGCGGCTGTGTGCCGCATTGCTCGCGCTTAGAATCGGGGATGCGATGAAGACGACCGTGGTAACCGGCGCTGCCGGCTTTATTGGGCGCAACGTGGTGGCGGAATTGAACCGGCGTGGCAATGCGGAACTTCTGCTGGTGGACCGGCTGGGAACGGACGAGCGGTGGAAAAACCTGGTCGGCCTCGAGTACGAACATCTGATTTCACCGGAGGAGTTTCTGGATCGTCTGCACGACCTGGGCGAAGCGGAACTGCCCGAGATCGACAGCATCGTTCATCTGGGAGCGTGTTCGTCGACGACTGAGCGGGATGCGGACTTCCTTTTGCGTAACAACTATGCGTACACCCGCGCGCTGTGTGAGTGGTCGCAGGCTAAGGGTGTGCGACTTGTGTATGCGTCGTCGGCGGCCACGTATGGCGATGGCAGCCTGGGCTACGACGACAGCGATGCGCTGACACCGGGTTTGAAGCCGCTGAACATGTACGGCTACTCCAAGCATATGTTTGACTTGTGGGCGCTGAAGCATGGTCTGTTCACGAAAAGCGAGAACCCGATCGCCGGATTGAAGTACTTCAACGTGTACGGGCCGTATGAGGACCACAAGGATGACATGCGATCCGTGGTGAACAAGAGCTTCGGGCAGATCGGGGACGGCAGTGGCAAGGTGCAACTGTTCAAGAGTCACCGCCAGGACTACCGCGACGGTGAACAGATGCGGGATTTTGTCTACGTAAAGGATGCGGTGGATGTGACGCTGTACCTGGCCGAGCACCGGGAGATTGGAGGCCTGTTCAACTGCGGCACCGGCACTGCGCGCACCTGGAACGACCTGGTGACCGCTGTGTATGCGGCCATGGGACACCGGCCGCAGATTGAATACATCGACATGCCGGAAACTTTGCAGGGCAAGTACCAGTACTTCACAGAAGCAAAGATGGATAAACTGCGCGCTGCCGGGTATAACCAGCCCTTTACGACTCTGGAAGAGGGTGTGCGCGATTATGTGACCACGTATCTCAACGCGCGGTCGTGATTGCTGTGGTTCGATACGGGATTGAAAAAGGGTCAGGAGCAGAGGGTGCGCGAACGCATACGGATCGGGATAGACCTGGGCGGAACAAAGATCGAAGGCCGCGCGTTTGACGCGGACGGCAAGGAACTGGACCGTATCCGGGTGGCGACGCCGAAGGGCGACTACCCCGGGACGATCGAGGCGATTGCATCCACGGCGGAGGCTCTGGAGACCCGGGCCGGCGTGAAGGGCACAGTGGGCGTAGGCATCCCGGGAACGGTCGTTCGGTCGACCGGCCTGGTCAAGAATGCGAACTCGACGTGGCTCAACGGTATGCCACTCGAGCGCGATCTCTCCGCGCGGATGAGCAGGGAAGTGCGCTGCGCGAACGACGCGAACTGCCTCGCGATCTCAGAAGCAATCGACGGCGCGGCTGCCGGGTACCCGGTGGTGTTTGGCGTAATCCTGGGGACTGGCTGTGGTGGCGGTGTTTCGATCGAGGGACGGGTTCACAGCGGGCCCAACGGGCTCGGGGGCGAATGGGGACACAACCCGCTTCCGCTGCAATCACCCGAGGAGTGGCCCGGACCTGAATGCTACTGCGGTCGGCGTGGATGTATTGAGAAGTGGATTTCGGGGAGTGGCCTCGAGCGGGACTTTCAGCAGGCGACGGGCAAAGCACTACGCGGGCCGGAGATCGTATCGCTGAGTGAGAAGGGCGATGCCGAAGCAGAGGCCGCCCTGCAGCGGCTCGAAGATCGAGTGGCGCGTTCCCTGGCGGGGCTGGTCCACATTCTGGACCCAGACGCGTTTGTGATTGGTGGCGGGCTTTCGCGCCTGGCCCGGCTGTATCGCAATGTCCCGAGGCTGTTGAACCAGTACACGTTTGGCGGGCCGGTGGAAACGCCGATCCTGCAGGCGGTGCATGGCGACGCGAGTGGTGTTCGCGGAGCAGCCTGGCTCTGGCCGTTGGACGCGAATGCGTCCAAACCGATGGTGTAGCGCTCGCCGGGTGCTGCTCTGCGAGCGCTGCAGCGGCTAGAGCTTCGCAGCCTCCAGGTCGATGTTCATCCACTCGCCTTTTTCGATGCCGGTGCGAATTTGCGCTGGGGTGCGGCCCAGTTTCGTCTGCTGGTAGGCGTACACGTCTTCCTTCATGCAGGTGGAGCACGCAGCGCCGTGCGTTCCCTCAAAGCAGGAATGCAGACTGTTGTGGCCCATGGCGCGGTCACAGCGGCAATAGCAGGGCAACTGGTGCAGGACGGTCGGGATCTTCTGCGCCATCTGGTACGTGGTGACCTGGTACGGGTGCGCGAAGTAAGGACCGCTGAGCTGGCCACCTGACAGGACGGGCGGCAGCGGAGCGTGCGGCGCCGCAGCGTTGTAGGCGGGAATGTCTTCGGCGGGATTGCCCCATTGGGCGGAGGCTGCAACGGTCGCGAAGGCGATGGCGGCCAGAGCGAGATAACGCTTCATGAGTCGAGTTTATCGGTTTCGGCGCCGGGGACCTTCGCGGAAGCAAAAAAAGCCCGTATGGGTTGTGACACCCATACGGGGGAGGCCAGTGACGCAACTTGCTGCGGCGGGATGTGCGCTCTACCGTCCGCGAAACTCGAATGGGCTTTGGAACTTCTCATCGCCCACACTCAGTATGACGCAGATTGGGGCTGTTAGTTTCCCCTTTCTACAGAAAAATGCAAAAGTCTTCCAAAGTTCATAGAATGACGCGACCGGACGGGCGAGAGAACCGGAGGTGAGCAGGAATTAGTCCTTTTGGCTACGCTGCTCGGCTTTGCGGCGCTCGGCCCATCCCGGTTTGGTCACCTGGCGTGCCCGGCCCAGGGCCAAGGCGCCGCTCGGGACCGTCTCGGTGATGCAACTACCGGCGGCGACGTAGCTTTCCGACTCGACGGTCAGCGGAGCGACCAGGGTGCTGTCCGATCCGATGAAGCTGCGGTCGCCGATGCGGGTCACGTGTTTGTTGACGCCGTCGTAATTGCATGTGATGACACCAGCGCCGATGTTGACGCCGGCACCAATCTCCGCGTCGCCTAAGTAGCTGAGGTGATTGGCCTTGGAGCCCGCCCCCAAGGTCGCCTTCTTCGTCTCAACGAAGTTGCCGACGTGGGCGCCCTCGCCGATGCGGCTTTGTGGCCGCAGGTGGGCGTAAGGGCCAAGGAGGGCGTTGGACGCCACCTCCGCCGAGTCGAGAACGCAGCCGTTGCGGATCAGGACGCCGTCGCCAACCGTGCTGTTTTCGAGTGTGCTGTAGGACCGGATGCGGCAGTGCGAGCCGATGCGGGTCTTTCCAAGAAGCTGGACGTACGGTTCGACAACCGTGTCCGGGCCGACTTCAACCGTGCTGTCGATGACCACGGTGTCTGGCCGGAAGATTGTGACGCCAGCCGCCATCAGTCGGTCGGCCGTGGCGCGGCGCAGGGCGGCGTCCAGGTGCATCATCTCGGCGATAGTGTTGGCGCCCAAGACTTCGTCAACGGAGTCAGCGGCCACTGCGACTACTCGCTCGCCGGCCGAGGTAAGCAGTGCGGCAACGTCGGTCAGGTAGAACTCGCCGGCGCTGTTGGTGTTGGTGAGGGCGTCCAGGCTCTGGAAGAGGGACTTGGTGCGAAAGGCGTAGATGCCGCTGTTGATCTCGCTGATCTGCTCCGGCTGGGCGAGCTGCTCGGGAGTCAGCGATTTCTGTTCCACAATGGCGCGAACCTCAGCCGAGCCCGGGGCAGTGCGCAGCACTCGGCCGTAGCCGTGAGGGTTGTCGGGCACGGCGGTCAGGATCGTCATGGCGGCGGACTCGCGGGTGTGGGTCTGCCAGAGCCGGTCGATGGTCTCGGGCCGAATCAGGGGTACGTCACCGGAGAGGACGATGAGGTTCTCGGGCGGGGCGACTCGATCCGCGAGGTAGGACTGCTTGACGCACTGGAGGGCGTGGCCCGTACCGAGCTGCTCCGCCTGCAGGACGAAGCGAACGCCGGTGTGCTGCACGGCCTGCCGCACCATCTCGGCCTGGTGTCCGATCACAATCTGTATCGCAGATGCCGGCACGATCTGGAGCGCAGCATCGATCACGTGTTGCAGCAGCAGCTTGCCGCCGACGGCGTGTAGGACCTTGGGACGGCTGCTTTTGAGGCGAGTGCCTTTGCCGGCGGCCATGATGACGATTCCGAGCGCTTCCATGCACCTAGAGTAGCCGCTGGGAAGCCTCGAGGCTGCGGTGCCGAACCCCGTTTCGTGTCCCCCATCGGGACTATTGCCGCCCTGCGGCAGCTCCTCCACACTGATTCCATCTATGCCGCCACTTGCCGACCGTGTTCCCCGCAGGGTCCTTTTCGCCGTGTGGGCGTGTGTGTTCGCCGCGCTTGCAATGCTGTTCCCGACCACGGTGCACGCCCAGGGCGCGGTCCCCGATTCGCTGCCGGTAAGTGGTCTGCGGCTGACGTTGAAGCGTACGGACGAGCAGCAGGCCTCCCTTGAGGCGCTGCTGAAGGCGCAGCAGACGCCGGGGGCGGCAGAGTATCGCCGCTGGATTACGCCCGAAGAGTTCGCAAACCGGTTTGCGCCGGACGCGACCACCCGGCAGGCTGCCGCTGATTGGCTTCGGCAGCAGGGATTCCAGGTGGACGGCACGGCGACGAACGGAATGCGTATCGCGTTCCGCGGGACCGCGGCACAGGTGCGTCGGGCATTCCGAGTGGACTTGGCGCCCCGAGCGGCCGTGGGGGCGGCGACGGTGTCGTTTGCTGCGGATTCGCGTCCGAAGTTGGACCGTATCCCGGGAGCGCAAGTGGTGATCGCCGGCGACGCCGTTTCCGTGTTGGCGGATGCGGTTGAGTCGAATGCAGCGGCAGCTGTGACCGTGCCACCCGTGGACGCGAGTGCTGCCCAGGAGTGGCAGGAACTGCTCGCCGAAGCGGCAGCGGAGGGCATCACCGTCCTGCAGACGACCAGTGGCGGCGCCGGCAGCGACACCGCCAGCGTGGCGATGTTGTCGAATGCGGCTGGGCTTGTGCAGACCTCTCAGGATGCGACGAGCCGACCCGAGTGGCAGGCGGCTGCAGGATTGCCTGCCGATGGAAATCGCGCTCTGCCGGATGGGGTGTTGCCGGATGTTGCAGGGCTTTTGCAGGCGTTGCAGACGTTTGCCGTGCAGCACGGGCGAGTGGGTCCGCTGGCGCCGCAACTGTATCGGCTGGCCGTGGGTCACGGCATCTTCACGCACGAAGACCCGAACGCGCCGGAGGGGACATGGACGGCGACCGACGGCCTGGGAGCCGTGAACGTGGCGGCCCTGGTGAGAGCGCTGGCAACCGGCGCAACAGGCGTGAATGTCGCTCTTGCTGTGTCAAACACGACGGTCACGCACGGGCAGGCGTTGGGGCTGACGTATACCGTTACAGGCACCGGTGGAACGCCGACCGGCACGGTTACGGCGACGCTCAAGGGCCGGTCTGGCGGTACGGCCACGCTCGGGCCCAGCTCTCTGGATTCGAAAGGCGTTGCCTCCTTCAGCACTACTACGCTGCCGGGCGATGTCTATGACCTGTCTGGGACCTATAGCGGTGACGCTACGTTTGCGCCAGGGACCAGCAACATCGTTACGAGCACCGTTACACCGGAAGATGTGGTTCTGACGGCGACCGCTCCCAACACAAAGCTGGGCGGGACCATTCCCGTGACGGTAACGGCAAAATCATCAAGCGGCGTGGGAGTTCCAAGCGGACCTGTTACGGTGACCGCATTCACCTCCGCCACGCCGACTACTTACACGGCGACTCTGTCCAGCAGCACCAGCAGCAGCGCGAGCACAGTCGTCAACGTGCCGGCAACCACGCTGGGCAAGCTCACACTGCAGGCCAATTGCACGAGCAACGGCAGCTTTGCCTGCAACCAGCCGACCAGTTTTGCCGCTATGGTGACGACGGCGACCCCGACGGTGACGCTGACCAGCACACCGGAAGCTACCGTGGCGAACTCGGCTACGCAGAAGTACGACCTGGCGATCTCGGTCGCGGCACCCAGTGGAAGCACGACGGTTCCCACGGGAACGGTAGCCATTCAGAACAATGGCGTGCAGATTGCCAGCGTGACGCTGAACAACGGTGCAGGCACGTATACGGCATCGCTGAGCGGGGCCACCAACAGCTTGGTCGCGGCGTATAGCGGCGACACCAGCTATAGTCCTGCGAACTCTGCTGCCGTGGTCGTGAGCGCGCCTCTGGTGACGACGAGCACCGCGCTGTCGATCAGTCCAACCACGCTCAACTTCGGATCGAGTGCATCGTTCACGGCTACGGTCACGCCAGCTTCGTATGCGACCGGAGCTCCAACAGGAACGATTACCTTCCGGTCGAGTCTGCAGGGTGTGGTTGGAACGGCGACGCTGGGCAACGGGTTCGTGACCTTGAACCTGGCGGCGCTGCAGGTGGGAACGCACTCGATTACTGCGGTGTATAGCGGCGATTCTAACTATTCGGGAAGCACGTCAACCGCCACAACATTGGCTGTGGCGCTGGGCAAGGTGGCCTCCACGACGACGCTCACGCTGTTGCCCGCGCAGCCGCTGGCGGGCCAGAGTACGACGTTCACTGCGATCGTAGCCCCTAGCTTTCCCGCGGCGGTGGCGTCCGTAGCGCCAAGCGTGAACTGCACGGGACAGGTGACGTTTCTGTCGAACAACGTGTTTGTCGCGAACGGAACGCTGAGTGGCGGAACGGTGAGCGTAGCGGGCAAGCTGCCGGTGGGCAGCGACTCGTTGACCGCGGTGTATGGCGGCGACACCACTTGCTACGGCAGCAGGTCTTCTGCGGTGGTGGTTTCACCAGCGAGGGTGGCGTCTGCGATCAGTCTGCAGCCGAGCATGATCTATGCCAATGCAGGGCAGACGATTCAGTTGACCGCCACGCTGACCGGAGGCGATGCCAGCCTGATTGGTATTCCAAGCGGGACGGTCACCTTCTACGACGTGCGCGGCGGAAGCCAGATCACGTTAGGCACCGCCACGCTGAGCGCGACGGGCACGAACCAGTCCACCGCCGCGACCAACGTGTATGGGTCGATTGCGGGGCCGCACAGCTTTTCAGCGGTCTACAGCGGCGACGGGATCTTTCTCCCGTCGACTTCTGCGTCAGCGTCCGTCAACTTCGGCGACTTTAGTGTGTCGTTGAATCCGGGGAGCCTGACGGTCCCGCGGGGCGGCACAGTCAGCGGTACCGCCAGCCTGTCCGTCACAAGCGGGTTCAACTCGTCGGTCGTGCTGACCTGTACGCCGCCCGGTGGCAGCCAGATTACCTGCGCGTTTCAGCCGTCCACGGTGATGGCGGGCGGTTCAGTTGGGCTGACGGTGACTACCGCGGTGCAGAGCGCGAGCGGCGCGCCAAGCTATTCCGACGGGATGTTGGGCGGCGCTGGCGCGACTCTCGCGGCCCTGTTGCTGGTGCCGTTCCGTCGCACACGGCGGATTGGAGCGGTCCTGTTGATGCTGTGCTTCTCCGTAGTCCTGACGAATGGTTGCGGTCTGGGCATGGTGGATTCCACCAACAACCTGAATGGCGGCGGTACATCCTCGGGCGGTACTAGTGGAGGCGGTGGAGGCACTGGAAGTTCTGGAACGCCGCTGGGGACGCAGTTGCTGACCATCACAGCGACATCGAGTGATGGGACGCTGCGGCACACGTACACCTTGCCGGTCACGGTGCAGTAGGTACGCACGTTGCTACGGGAACGAACGGATCGGAGAGGAGGGGCCAGCGGATTGCTGGCCCCGTCCTTTTGCCAGGTACGTTACTGTGTCTTAACGCGCCTGCGTGGGGTCCGCGGCTTCGAAGGTGAAGTGGCCTGCTCGGCCTTTCCGGCTGACGCGGTTTCGGCCGTGGGCGCGAGTGGCTGGGCGGCGTTGGGGTCGGTAACCAGGGCCATAAAGCGAGCCTGAGCCTCAATGGCCGGCTGCTGGCGAGGAACCCGGATGTATTCGCCCGATGGTTGCAGCAGGCGAGCTTTCACGCTGTCCTGAAGATACGTCTCCAGGATCTCATTGCGAAGGCGGCTTCGCAAAGCGCTGGCGACCACGGGGAAGACAGCTTCGCAGCGATCGTAGAGATTTCGCGGCATCCAGTCTGCCGAACCGCAGAAGACCTCGCTGGTGTCGCCCGGGCTTCCGACGGCAACGTCGCTCCCGTTCGCGAAGAAGAAAATGCGGCTGTGCTCCAGGAAGCGGCCGACGATGGAACGGACACGAATGCGCTCGCTTAGACCGCGCACACCCGGCCGCAGGGAGCACATGCCGCGAACAATTAGATCGATCTCCACGCCTGCCTGCGAGGCTTCGTAGAGGGCGGTGACCGTCTTACCGTCGAGCAGGGCGTTCATCTTGGCAATGATGCGGGCGGGTCGGCCGTTCCGGGCGTGTTCGGCTTCCCGTGCGATGAGGTCCAGCAGGTCTCGAGCCAGGGTGATGGGCGAGACCAGAAGCGGCCGGTAGCTTTGTTGCTCGGCCTGCGCCGTCAGGTAGTTGAACACGCGCGAAACGGCCGCTGTAATGGCCGGATTGGCGGTGAGAAAGCTGATGTCGGTGTAGAAGCGGGCGGTGACCGAGTTGTAGTTGCCGGTGCCGAGGTGAGCATAGCGGCGGATCGCGCCGTCGGGATCGCGGCGCACAAGAAGGGCGAGCTTGGCATGGGTTTTGTGACCGATGAGGCCGTGATACACCTGCACGCCGGCATCTTCCAGGCTGCGCGCCCAGCGGATGTTGGAATCTTCATCGAAGCGGGCCATGAGTTCCACGACGACGGTAACGTCGGTCGTGGGAGCGGCCTCGAGCAAGGCGTGGAAGAGCGGTGAGTTGGACGAAGTGCGGTAGAGCGTCTGCTTAATGCTGACAACCTGCGGGTCGTGCGCCGCCGCTTCCATAAACTTTTCGACCGTGCTGTAGCTGTCAAAGGGATGATGCAGCAGGATGTCATGGCCGCGCAGCGTCTCGAAGATGTTGAGTGGCGCGCCGGAACTATCGCGGCTGAAAGCGAACTCGCGCGGCTGAAACTTGGGGAATTTGAGATCAGGGCGATCCACGGCGGAATAGAGGTCGGCAATCCGGGTGAGATTGACCTGTCCATCGGTCCGAAAAATCTGCCAGCGATCCAGATCGAAATTCATCCGCAAATCTTCCAGCAGAGCTTCGTCCGCGCCACTCTCGATCTCAAGACGGACGACGTCACCCTTTCGCCGGTTATGAAGCTCTTCACGCACGCTCTCCAGAAGGGAGCGGGACTCTTCCTCCTGCAGGTAAAGGTTGCTGTTCCGGGTAACGCGGAAGGGCGAGCAACTAAGGATCTGGTACCCGGGGAAGAGGCGCGGAGCGTGCGCTTCGATAACTTCGTGCAATGGAACGAAGCGGACCGCTCCCGCAGGGCCTGGGAGCGGGACCATGCGGTTGAGCGAGCGCGGAACGGTGATAACGCCCAGGCTGTTGGCCTTCCCGCGCTTGCGGCGCAGCAACAGGGCAAGGCACAGCGCCTTATTCAGAACGCGTGGGAACGGGTGCGAGGGATCGATGGTGACCGGGGTAAGAAGTGGATCGACCTCGTTGCGGTAGTAGGTTTCCGCGGCTTCCTGCGATGGTGCGTCAAGATCCTGCCAACCCAGCACCTCGATCTTTTGCGCTGCCAGGGCTGGCAGTAGATCGCGGGTCCAGCAGTCGTACTGCGCGTGAACAAAGCGATGGAGCTGGTCGGCCAGCGCGTCGAGACGCGCCTGCTCGGATAGACCGTCGTCGTCCATTTCGGCCGGAACGGTGAAGCCGTCTTCGATGCGCTGGAGGATGGAGGCTACTCGGACCTCTACAAATTCGTCGAGGTTGGAGGCCGTGATGGAAAGGAACTTGACTCGTTCCAGCAGCGGATTGGTCGGGTCGGCGGCTTCTTCCAGCACGCGGGCGTTGAAGCGCAGCCAGCTCTCGTCGCGATTGAAGAAGCGGTGTTCAGGGCCGGGGTCCTGTTTTGCGGGCTGAGCTTTGCGTCGTGCCATGCAGGCTTAGGGTAGCGCAGCCGTGTGAATGAACGATGCGCCCGGAACGCAAAGGAGTGCGTTCCGGGCGCAGGTTGCTGTCATCAAGCATTGCAAATACGGGGCAGGTCCAGTTAGACCGCGCGAAGCTCCGAGTGTGCCTCGCCGGCGTGGATACGGTAGCCCCGCAGACCGTAGAAGATGACGAAGAGGTAGCAGACGCAGGGCAAGAGCAGCGCGTGGTGGATGCCGTAGGTGTCGGCCAGCTTGCCCATCATCACAGGAATCAGAGCGCCACCGACGATGCCCTGGACCAGCAGACCGGAAGCGCGACCGGTTAGCGGGCCGACCTCTGCCACGCCCAGAGTGAAGATGGTCGGGAACATGATGGAGTTGAACAGGCCAACCGCAAGAATGAACCACATGGCGGTGTGACCGGTCGTGAATACGGACGCAAGCACAACCAGGAAGCCACCCAGACCGGCTGCGGCCAGCAGCTTGTGCGATGCGACCTTCTGCATGACGTAGGAACCGGCGAAACGCCCGGCCATCATGCCAGCCCAGTAGAAGGTGACCATCTTGGTCGCCGATTCGAGCGTCATTCCGCCGATTGCGGGATCGGCGATGAACTTGGCAAGGAAGCTGCCGACAGAAACCTCGGCACCCACGTAAATAAAGATGGCGATGGCGCCCAGCCACACGTGCGGATGCTTCCAGATGCTGTCGCTTGACGGCGTCAAGTCGCTGGGGCGGAAGTCGCGTGTGACTTCAAGCCGGGGAAAGCGGAAGAGGGCGATGGCGACGCCGAGCAGGATGAGGATCGACGCGATCAGGATGTAAGGCAACCGAACCGTGCTTGCCTGGCGGATGTGGTACGCGGCCACACCAGCGGCATCGGTTGGAGCCGTTTCCGTTGTGGCGCGGCCCAGAATGAGCATGCTGCCGAAGTATGGCGCGACGGTGTCGCCGAGCGTATTGAAAGCCTGTGTCAGGTTGAGGCGGCTGCCAGCGGTCTCAGGCGGACCAAGGATGGTGACGTAGGGATTGGCTGCGACCTGAAGCAGGGTCACGCCGGCGGCGAGCACAACCTGAGCGCCAAGAAAGATCCCGTAAATTGCCGTACTGGCGGCAGGCAGGAACAGCAGAGCTCCGGCAGCCATGACGACGAGGCCGACGACCATGGTGCGCTGGTATCCGATGCGCTCGACCAGCCAACCCGCAGGCTGGGCAAAGATGAAGTACGAGGTGAAGAAGGCAAGCTGAATCAGCGATGCCTGCAGATAGCTGAGAGAGAAAATCGATTGAAGATGTGGGATCAGTGCGTCATTGAGCACCGTGCAAAAACCCCACATGAAGAACAGCGTGGTCACAATGGTGAGCGCACCGCGATTAGTGTGTGACGGTGCGGCGGCGAAGTTCGCCGGTGCGCTGCTGATGCCTGCCATATTCCTCGATCCGTTTCGCCCGAGCGGCGATCTGTTGCGGTGTTCCGACACGTAGATGGCCGGATGTGGGGACTATACAGGACCGGATTCAGAGGATGGAAGCGCCGCGCGGTGTATGGATTGCGGGAGTGATTATGCGCAACGACCAACGAAGACCCGGGTTCAGTCATCTACACCGGTAGAAGTTTTGCGCACCGTGTGCGAGGAGAACGTATGAACAAGTTTGCTGCATGCATGCTGGCCGCCACCCTGATCGCGGCCCCCGTCGTTGCCCAGACGGCCAATCAGGACGCCAAGAACGCCGGCCACGAAACGGCTGCCGCGACCAAGGACACCGGCCGCGCCGTGAAGAAGGGCACCAAGACCACGTATCGCAAGTCAAAGCGCGGAACCAAGAAGGCCGCAAACGTGACCGAAGAAAAGACCAAAGAAGGCTGGGACGCGACCAAACACGGGACAGAAAAGGCTGCCAAGGCGACAGCCCATGGAACCGAGAAGGCCTATGACAAGACTAAGGACGCGGTAACGGATAAGCACTAAGCGCGACAGAAGAACGCCGGCGATGAGCTCTCAGCTTGTCGCCGGCGTTTTCATTTGCGGTGCCCAGTTTGCTTCCGGAACGGCGTCTGTCGAGAAAAGCAGCAGCAGCAGCGAAACCCAGTACAGGTCCGCCCCAAGGAGGTGCACCACCTGCATCCACCACGGCGCCAGCAGGACAAGATCGACGATGCCTGCGACGATCTGCGACGCAAAGAGTGCAAGCGTCCACGAGGCCAGCCGCTTACTCCGGTTGACACGGGTCACCGCCCACAGCAGAGCGCCGGTGGCGAGCACCACACTGACTGGATGTACCGTGCGGAGGCGCAGAAGCATCGGCGCTCCGGCGGTAAAGTCCTGCGCAAATGCGGCGCGCAGCGAGGTTGCCGGGAACAAGGTGTCGCCAAGCGCTGCCAGGGAACCGCTGACGCCCATGAGCGCAGTGACGACGAGCGTGAGCCATGCACCCAGCGCGAGCCTGGGCTTGGGGCGGCCCGAGACGAGCCAAGCTGTCAGCGTTAGAAACGCGACCAGCGTGAGGGTGTTCGTGAGGTGGATCGCAAGCGCCACGACGCGGCCAGTCGAGCGATTCCCGGTCACGTATCCGAGCTTCACCAGAACTGCGCCCAGCAGAGCTTCCAGGATGAGGAAGCCCATGGTGGCTACTGCAGCCTTGCGGGCCGGGTCAGGACGGGGCTTCCAGCGGAGCACTGCCAGAAGAAGACCGAGGACCAGCCAGCCGGAGACACCGGTCATCATGCGATGGGTGAACTCGATGACCGTATGCAATCCCGGCGAGACGGGAATGACTTCGCCGTTGCAGAGCGGCCAGTGGTTACCGCAACCCGCCCCCGAACCCGTGGAGCGGACGACCGCTCCGAAGATGACCACAAGCACGTTCCAGCCGAGCGTCAACCAGGCAAAGTAGGTCAACTTGCGGTCGATGCCGCCTGTTCGGACCGGTGCTGGAAGTGTGGTCGCCATTGAGTTAGCCTGCGGCGAGTTCCCGGGCACGCTGTGTCGCGCGCTTGACGGCCTTGATGAGGGTGACGCGCAGGCCACCTTCTTCCAGCTCCAGAATGCCGTCGACGGTGCAGCCGGCCGGCGTGGTGACGGCGTCTTTGAGCAGCGCGGGATGATAGCCGGTTTCCAGCACCATACGGGCAGAGCCGTAGGTCGTCTGAGCGGCGAGCTGAGTGGCGACGTCGCGCGGCAGGCCCACGTTGACTCCGGCCTCGGCCAGGGCCTCGATCACGATGTAGAGGAACGCCGGGCCGGAGCCGGAAAGACCGGTGACGGCGTCCATGTGCTTCTCATCGACGATGACCGTACGGCCGACCGTGCTGAAGATACGCTGTGCGATGTCCATCTGCTGCGGTGTGACGAATCGGCCGCTGCACAGAGCGGTGATGCCGGCCGCCAGCATAGCGGGTGTGTTGGGCATGGCGCGCACGACGCCTAGATCGATGCCCGCTGCTTGCTCGATCGCAGAAGTCTTGACGGAAGCCGCAAAGGAGAGCAGGAGCTTGTCTGGCGTGAGGGCGGGCCGAATCTGCTCGACAACGGCAGGTACCTGGATGGGCTTGACGCCGAGCAGGATCACGTCGGCAGCGCGGGCCGCTTCCAGATTGTCCGTCGTTACCTCAACCGAATACTGCGCCGACAGCGCGTGGGCACGATCCGGGTGAGCGACGGTGGCTCGAATCTGTTCCGGGTGCAGCAGGTTGTTCTTGAGGAATGCCTGCAGCAAGATGCCGCCCATCTTGCCGGTGCCGAGCACGGCGACGGTGATGCCGGGGAGGGCGGCGGGCGCGGTGGGGAGTTCGTAGGTGAGGATGTCTTCTTGCATAAATGGTTAGTTCAGTCCTACATAGCGAAGTGGTGGCCATGGACCATCAACACGAACGCCTCACCTTTAAGAGTACGCCTGCCTTTGGTGCTACCGGGCTGCGACGGTGTTGCTGAAGCTGCTTTCGGGGTACCATGAGGGGCGTGGCTGTTCGTTGGCAACACGGGTGGTGAGCTGGGCGAGAACCAGGGTGAACTGCGCTGCCGCTACTTTGTCGACTGGCTGGTTCAGGTCGTCGGAAGGCTTGTGATAGCGCGTCTTGACCCAGTCGTTGAAGGTCTTCTCTTCCGGCGAATCAGGCGTCCAGCCGAACTTGAAGGCGAGCGCAGGAATGCCCTGCTTCACGAAGTTGACCTGGTCGGAACGGACGAACCGGTTCTCGTCCGGCTGCTTGTCGAACTGCACTTCCACGTCGTTCAACTGGCAGACGGCGCGGGCGTCGTTGCCCAAGGTCGATTCGCCGAGCCCCTGCACCTCAAGAAAGCGCAACGGGAAGAGCGGAAGGTACATGTCCATGTTCAGGTCGGCGACGATCTGCTGCTTCGGCACTGTGGGCTTGGTGGCGAAATACTGCGAGCCGAGTTCGCCGAGCTCTTCGCCCACAAGCGCGATGAAGATCACGGAGCGCTTCGGGTGTGGCTGTGCGGCCAGCAGCTTGGCGCATTCGATGAGCGAGGCGATGCCGCTCGCGTTGTCCATGGCACCGTTGTAGAGCTTGTCGCCATCGATCTCGCGGCCGATGCCAAGGTGGTCCAGGTGAGCACTTACGACAACGTATTCGTTCTTCAGGCGCGAGTCTGAACCCGGCAACATGCCGACGACATTCGGAGCGTTGACGGGCGTGCTGCGCTGGACCAAGGTGTGCGCCGCAAAGGTGCCTGCGATGGGGAAAGACGGGAGCGGCTTGCCCGCCTTGGCGAGGTCGAGCAGCTCCGCGTAGGTGTGCCCGGTGCCGGCGAAGAGCTTCTCCGCGGCCTTCGCGTCGGCAATGCTGCCACTAAACTGCAGGCCCGGCAAGCCGAAGGTCTCCGCGTCGGTGAAGGTGACGCGCTGGCCGCCCGCGCTTTGGGGCTGCGCCTTGGCGATCTGGTCGGGCGTCATCTTCTCCTGTCCTGGGATGTAGCGGGGCAGGGCGAGCGAAAGCATGCCGATGGCGCCGGTAGCGCGCAGTTCCCGCCACCGCTGGTCGGCACCCCGTGCATAGGCGCGCTGCGGGCCTTGCAGCCGCTCGGGCGGCGCGTTGAAGAAGACCGCGATCTTGCCTTTTAAATCTACGCCGGTGTAGTCGTCGACGTGCTTGCGCGGAATGCGAAGACCGTACCCCACAAACACGAGTGGTGCACTGACTTCGGATTTGGAGTCCTGAGACACCTGAAGCTCTTTGCCCACTGTGAAGGTTTGCGCGCCGGCGGAAGTCTCCAGCCGCGCTGAGGATTTTTCGCCATCCACCTGGTAAGGCGTCAAGCTTACCGGCTGCCTGTACCCGTTCACGCCAGCCGGCACTAGGCCAATTTGGCGGAACTGTTCCTCCACGTAGGCGACCGCTTTGTCATAGCCGGGGGTGCCCGCACGGCGGCCCTCCAGCTTGTCGTCGGCAAGGTATTGCACGTGAGACCACCACGCGGCCGCGGGAGTGGACCAGTCGGTGCGCTCAGGGACAAGTGGCAGTTCCGCATACGTCGGCAAAGCGAGCGAAGCGGACAGGACACATGCGAACAGACGCGGCAGGATGAGCTTCATCGGCGGGGCACCTGGAGTTGCAAGGATGTGCCCATGGTAGCAAGCGCGGGAGCTGGAATCTTGCTCCCGCGCGAGGGATCATGACGTTCGGCGGACGATGGCGGAGGCGGAGATGGTCGAGTGGCGAACGCTTCAGCGCTTGCCGAAAACCTCGCCCATGCGGCGAATCTGCGCGCCGACGCCTCGCAGCTTCTCCTCGATGCGCTCGTACCCACGATCGATGTGGTAAACGCGATCAAGAATGGTTTCGCCGTCTGCGATGAGTGCCGCGAGGACCAGTGAGGCCGATGCTCGCAGATCGCTGCACATGACCGCCGCTGATTGCAGGGGAGTGCCGCCGCGAACGGTCGCGGTGCGGCCGTCCACCTTGATGTTGGCACCCATGCGATTCAGCTCGCTGACGTGCATGAAGCGATTCTCAAAGATGTTTTCAGTAATGACCGAGGTGCCTTCACACTGCGTTGCAAGAGCCATGAACTGGGCCTGCATGTCGGTTGGGAAGCCGGGGTATTCCACGGTCGCCATGTCGGCGGCCTTCAGCTTGCCCTCGCTGCGAACGCGGATGCTGTCTTTGCCGACGTCCAAACGAACGCCACACTCTTCCAGCTTGGCGATGACCGCGGCCAGGTGCTTCGGGTTGCAGCAGTCGACGTTGAGGTCGCCACCGCTGATCGCACCGGCGACGAGGAAGGTGCCAGCCTCGATGCGGTCGGGATTGATGCGATGTTTGACGCCATTCAATTTGCTTACGCCCTGCACGCGGATGGTGCTGGTGCCAGCGCCTTCGATGTGGGCGCCCATGCCGGTGAGCATGGCAGCGAGGTCGGTGACTTCCGGCTCCTGGGCGCAGTTCTCCATCAAGGTTTCGCCGTCGGCTAGAACGGCGGCCATGAGCAGGTCCTCGGTACCGGTGACGGTGATCTTGTCAAAGAGAATGTGCGCGCCCTTGAGCCGATCGGTGCGGGCCTCGATGTAGCCGTGCTCCTGGGTGATCTTCGCACCCATCAGTTCCAGGCCCTTCAGGTGCAGATCGATGGGGCGTCCACCGATTGCACAGCCGCCGGGTGCCGCCACACGAGCCATGCCGGTGCGCGCCACCAGCGGCCCAAGCACCAGCGAGGAGGCGCGCATGGTTTTCACGATCTCGTACTTCGCTTCCGGGTCGCTCAGGACGGCGCATTGGATAGTCGTGCGGTGCTGCGCGCGGCCATAGCCCAGTTCGCAAGTGGCACCCATAGACTCGAGCAGCTTGCGCTCGGTCTCGATGTCGCGGACCTGCGGAATGTTTTCGAGAACGACTTCTTCTTCGGTGAGGATGGCAGCGGCCATGCAGGGAAGAGCGGAATTCTTGGCGCCGGAAACCTTGATGGTGCCGAGAAGGGGATTGCCTCCCCGAACGACGAACTTGTCCATAGATCGAGTGTACGGCGGGGTGGCCGCGGCGATGGTACGAGGTGCCGAGTTGGGTGCGTTTTGGCCGAGAGAGCGGTGCAAAACAGAACGGCTGCCGGGTCGGCAGCCGTTCTTGTCAGACCCGGGAGAAAACGGGTTAGACACCGGTGGGCGCGGACGCTCCTGCATCCTCACGATGCTTGTGCTCCTTGCGCATCGCCTTCCACTGCTGCATCTGGTCGGGGGTGAGTACGCCTGCCAGTTGCTGGTGCGTGTTGCGGTTCAGATCGCGCATCTGCGCGTGCCGCTGCTCGGCCGTGAGAGCCGTGTTCTGCCGCAGCGCCTCCACTTGGTCGC
The DNA here is from genome assembly GCF_025685415.1 of Terriglobus aquaticus. Lineage (NCBI taxonomy): Bacteria > Pseudomonadati > Acidobacteriota > Terriglobia > Terriglobales > Acidobacteriaceae > Terriglobus > Terriglobus aquaticus. Next base: position 1,476,336 of record NZ_JAGSYB010000001.1, on the reverse strand, counting down.
GGTGCTGGGCCAGGATCGGCTCCAGCTTGGCAGTCTGATCGGCGGAGAGGCCGAGCTTCTTGCTCAGGTGCATGGCCTGGCGGTGTGGGTCGTGGTGCATTTGGCGCTGCTGCTGCGCGGGCGCAGGGTCCTGTGCAGGCGCCTGGGCCATCGCAGAAGCAGAGGTGAGAGAACCAAGGATGAGTGCAGCGGTAAACAGTGCGTGCTTCATGCGAGTGCTCCTTTTGTGTCGGCGGCTTGTGTGCCGCGCTCTGTACTCATAGACCCCAAGCGTGCAAAAGGTTGCGCCAGCACTGGGCGAATTCAACGTGCGTGTATGTTGAAAGAACACACCTAGAGGCAAGCGCGCACCAAACAGGTGACGCGAGAAGAAGGAGTCAGCGATGCAGCGTCGCCGCTTTCTGCAGAGCAGTCTGATTGCAACCGGAGCGATGGTCAGTGACGGCCTACAGGCTCAGCGCGTCCCGGATCACGCTGATGCAAACCGTGCGTTGCCGCCTTCCATCGCTGCGCTGAAGAACCGCAAAAGCGAAGCCGTACCGATCAGCAACGACGAGCGTGCGCGGCGTGTGCAGCGGGCCCAAGAGCTGCTGCAACAGCAGAAGATGGGCGCGCTTCTGCTGGCGGGCGGCACCTCGCTGGTCTACTTCACAGGTCTGCGCTGGGGCAATAGTGAGCGCATGATGGCCTACGTGATCCCTGCACGCGGCGCGGCATTCATCGTGTGTCCTTTCTTCGAGGAAGCGCGGGTGCGCGAGCGGCTGTCCACAGTGCCGGGTGGCGATACCATTCGCGTGTACACGTGGCTGGAGAATGAGAGCCCGTACAAGCTGGTGAGCAAGGGACTGATGGACGCAGGGCTGCGCACCGGATCGCTGGGCATTGAGGAGAAGACGCCCTTTGTATTTGCAGACGGCATTGCTAAGGCCTGCCCGGGTTGGCACATCGTGGATGGGACGCCGGTGAGCGCGGGCTGCCGCATGATCAAGAGCCCAGCCGAACTCGCCCTGATGCGACTGGCGAACCAGGTGACGTTTGAGGTGTATGAAGCCGCATGGAAGGCGGGCCATCCCGGAATGGCGACCAGCGACTTCAGTGCGCTGGTTGCGGCAGCGTACAGCCGCGTTGGGTTTCCGGGTTTTGCGTCGTGCGAGACGGGCATCTACAGCGCCCTGCCGCATGGGTCGGTGACCCCGCAGGTGATTCGCGAAAACGACATTGTGCTGATCGACGATGGATGCACGGTGGAGGGCTACTACTCCGATATCTCGCGCACGTTCGTGTACGGCACACCGACGGACAAGATGCAGCGGGTGTTTGAGGTGGTGCGGAAAGCGCAGACTGCGGCGCGGGAGGCGGCGAAGAGCGGGAACGAGTGCCAGAGCGTCGATGCAGCGGCGCGTAAGGTGATCACCGACGCGGGTTTTGGACCGGACTACAAGACGTTCACGCACCGGCTGGGGCATGGCATCGGCATGGACATGCACGAGTGGACGTACCTGGTGCGCGGAAATGCCACGCCCATGCAGGCGAACATGACCTTTAGCGACGAACCTGGCATTTACCTGAGCGGCGAATTCGGTGTGCGCCTGGAAGATGACATGGTCGTAACGCCAAACGGTGGCGAGTGGTTCACACCCCAGAGTCACAGCCTGACCGAGCCCTTCGCAGTCTAGATACAACAGTTCAGCCCGGCCAAGGACCGGGCTGAGACCAGATGGGATGAAACGCTAGAGTTCGAGGCGTGAGTCTTCGATGGCCAGCCGGACGTTTCCGTCAGCTTTCTGCAGCCGGCGGAGAGCTTCCATCTTGTCGACACCCGCCTTGAGCATCACCGCGGCGAGGGGAATGGACTTGCCGGAGGACTTGATGGTTCGGATTGCGGTTTCGCGGTCCACGCCGGTCAGCCGCATGAGCACGTTGATGCCGCGCTCGACCAGCTTGGCGTTCTTCATGTGTACGTTGACCATCAGGTTGTCGTACACATAGCCAAGCCGCGTCATCGCGCCCGTGGTGATCATATTGGTGATCATCTTCTGGGCGGAGGAGGCTTTCAGCCGGGTGGAACCGCTGATTACTTCCGGGCCTACCTCGGCCGTGATGGTGATGTCAGCCACCTCGGCAAGAGCGGAGTCGCGATTGCAGACGATAGCGGCGGTCTTTGCGCCGCGCGCCTTGGCGTACTCAACGGCGCCGACCACGTAGGGGGTGCGACCCGAGGCGGAGATGCCGATGATCACGTCTTTGCGCGTGGGGCGTCGCTTTGCGATGTCACGATGGCCCATCTCCGGCGAGTCCTCGTTCACGTCCGCGGCGCTGGCCAACGCTTTCGGGCCTCCGCACATAATGTATTGCACCTGAGCGGGCAAGGTCGAGAAGGTTGCCGGGCATTCGGAGGAGTCGAGCGCCGCAATGCGGCCAGACGAGCCGGCGCCGACGTAGATGAGGCGACCACCGTCACGAAGACTGCGCGCCACCAGGTCGATCACCCTGGCAACTTCGGGGAGCGCCTTCTTTACAGCCCCGGCAACCTTGGTGTCCTCGGCGTTGATGATGCGCGCGATGTCGATGGCAGACTTGGTGTCCAGGCCCTCGGCCGCCTCGTTGGGCCGCTCCGTCGCGAGATTTGGAAGGGCTGCAGGGACGTTGTCCCGCGTACCTTGCTGGGCGTTCAACTTGGTTTCTGGCTCCATAGTCGTTGCGGGCATAAGATCTCCGTCTCTCGCCAACTCTATTCTAGTGCAACGGACGTACGATGCGGTTTGACGCGAGGGCGTTACTTTGGCACGAGTGCGCTATTGTGGGTGAGCGTGCGTCTGTATCTGAAGGAGACCACGGAGGCGACAGAACACCTTGGCATGGCAGCGCAGTGGGGGCAGCGGGCGGGCAGGTAAGGGCGACAGCACCCGCAATGAGTGGGCGCGCGATGTCGTGATCGCGGTGATTGCGTCGCTGCTGATCATCCTTTTTCTGTATCAGCCGGTTCGCGTGGAAGGCACCAGCATGGTGCCGATGCTGCAGGACCAGGATCGCTTATTCATCAGCAAAATCGCGTACCGGGTGGGACAGATTCACCGGGGCGATGTCGTGGTGTTCCAATATCCGCGTGATCTTTCAAAGAGCTACATCAAGCGGGTGATCGGTTTGCCAGGGGATCGGGTCTCCATTCAGCACGGCACGGTGTACATCAATGGTGTGGCGTTGCAGGAACCGTACGTTCCGGCGCGATACGCGGATGAGCGCTCCGAGCCCGAAACAGAGATTCCCGCAGGGGAGTATTACGTGATGGGAGATCACCGCTCCATCTCGTTTGACAGCCGGGAGTTTGGCCCAGTGGCCAAGGCCTTGATCTATGGCAAGGCCGAGTTTGTGTACTGGCCGTTTCGTGAGGCTGGCGTGGTTCGGTAGAACGCAACATCTCGCGCGTGGATGACGTCTTAGGCGGCAAGGACTTTTCCGCCTCTGGAGTTTTCTCGCATGACAAGGATGTTGCGCTTTGTTGTAACCGCTCTGTTGATGGTTGTCGGGTTGACTGCGACCGCTGGCGCCTTTGCCCAGCCGTACCGCCGGCCGCCGTACCGTCGGCATTTCTACCATCGGCCCTATCACCGTCCGTACTACCGCCACCACCGGCCCTATTACCGCCGCTAGGTGCAAAAAGGGCGTCCCGGTAGGGACGCCCTTTCTCGTTGCGGACAAATCACTACTGTGCGGCGTACTGGACCATCAACGCGAGCGAGTGTGGATCCAGGCTGGCTCCGCCGATCAGGGCACCATCAATGTTGGGCATGGCCAGCAGTGCACTGACGTTGTCCGGCTTGACGGACCCGCCATACAGAATGCGAGCGGCATCGGCCACAACGGGACCGAAGCGGTTCTTCAGGTCGCCGCGAATGATGGCATGAGCCTGGTCCGCAACGTCCGGGGTTGCTGTGGAACCGGTGCCGATGGCCCAGACGGGCTCGTACGCGATGACGAGAGTCTGCGCCTTTTCGGTGGGCAAGTTTGCCAGGGCTGCGCCCATTTGGGCCAGCAGCGTGTCTTTGGTGTAGCCGGTTTGGCGGTCCGCCAACATTTCGCCAAGGCAGAGTATCGGGATGAGGTCGTGCGCGATCGCGGCTTTCAGCTTCAGGTTGACGTGCTCGTAGCTCTCGTTGGCGTAGAGGCGGCGTTCGGAGTGGCCCAGCAGAACGTGCGTGGTGCCGATGCTGGTGAGCATGGTGGGCGACGTTTGGCCGGTAAATGGACCCTCGTTGAGCCAGTGCATGGTCTGGGCGCCGGCATGCACGTTGGTGCCTTCCACGCGGTCGATGACGGTGGACAGGGACGTGGCGGTGGGGAAGATCAGGATTTCATCGCGCTCGTGTCCGGCAACCAGAGGCAAGAATGTGTCGAGGAAAGAAAGAGACTCCCTCGGGTTCTTGTACATCTTCCAGTTGGCCGCAATGATTTTCTTGCGCATACAGTTCGTCCTCAGGCGTAGGGCAAGGTTAGGCAAGCCGGCGCGAAAGGGCAATCCCTCAGCCGGCTCACATGCATGCGGGCCTAGCGGCGCGTGAGCGCCGCAACACCGGGCAATGTTTTTCCTTCCAGGAACTCCAGCGAGGCGCCGCCACCGGTGGAGATGTGGCTGATGCGATCGGCAACGCCGGCCGCGTGGACTGCCGAGACCGAATCGCCGCCGCCGACGATTGTGGTTGCATCTTCGTTGTCGGCAACGGCATGAGCGACGGCGATGGTGCCTTTGGCGAAGGCTGGCATTTCGAAGACTCCCATGGGGCCATTCCAGATAATGAGACGTGCGGGGCGGATCTCTTCCGTGAAGAGCTCAATTGTTTTCGGGCCGATGTCGAGGGCCATCTGTTCCGCAGGGAAGTCACCCGTGCCATCAAAGATCTGCGTCGTTGCGTCGGCGGCGAAACGGTCGGCAAGCACGTGATCGACGGGCAAGAGGAGGCATACGCCCTTCTCTTCCGCTTTCTTCAACGCTGCGGCAGCGACGTCGACCTTGTCGGCTTCGACAAGACTTTTGCCGGTCTTCTGACCCTTGGCGTTGAGGAAGGTGTACGCCATGCCACCACCGATCAGGAGCGCATCGACTTTGTTGAGCAGGTTGTCGATGACTTCGATCTTGTCTGAAACCTTGGCGCCGCCGATGATGGCAACGAAAGGGCGATCGGGCTGATCGAGTGCCTTGCCGAGATAGCTCAGTTCTTTCTCCAGCAGCAGTCCCGCGGCGCTTTGTGAGACGAAGTGCGTGATGCCTTCCGTGGAAGCGTGAGCGCGATGAGCAGCGCCGAAGGCGTCGTTGACGAAGACATCGGCCAGGCTGGCAAGCTGCTTGGCGAACTCAGGATCGTTCTTCTCTTCACCCGCGTGAAAGCGCAGGTTTTCGAGGAGGAGCGCCTGGCCGTACTCGAGATGATCCACCAGCTCGTGCGCGATTTCGCCAACGCAGTCCGGAGAAAACGCCACATTGCGCGATGCACCGAGATCAGCGTCGAGCAGCATGCGGAGGCGGTCGACCACGGGACGCAGGCTCATGCTTTCGACGCGCTGCCCCTTGGGTCGCCCAAGGTGGGCGGCGAGGATGACGCGGGCTTTGGCGCGCAGGGCGAACTCGATGGTTGGCAGCGTCTCGCGGATGCGGGTGTCGTCAAGGATCTCACCGCCGTCTTTCGAGAGCGGGACGTTGAAGTCGACGCGAATGAAGACGCGCTTGCCGTGCAGGTCGAGGTCGCGGATGGAGAGGAAGTCCATGGTTCTCCTAGATGCGGGTAGATGCGGGGATGTCCGTTGAGGTTCGCAAGGGCGTGTGAGCTCCGTTTGTCAGCTGCGCGATTTGCGGCGCTTCTCGAGACGGGTCCAGTACTGGAAGGTGTCAGCGTAGATTTCGCCGTGAAGTTCGCCGATGCGATGCTGCAGGCGCTCCTGCACGTCGGAGACGGCCTGATTGTAGATGAGCGGTGCGATCTCCGAGAGGAAGTAGTCGAGGAGGTTGCCGGCGGCGAGATCTCCGAGCGGGTCGCCCAGGTTCTCTTCCGCGTACCGCTGGATGGAACTGATGGCCTGTGCGCGAAGCGGGGCGGTGATTTCGAGGGATGCGGCCAAAACGGTCTCCTCCATGCGAAAACGGTCCAGCCGGAGTTTGGCTGGACCGTTCTGGAGTTCTGGTTAGAGCCCCTTGGCTGCGAGGAACAGGATCATGTCCTTCACGCGCGAGCTGTAGCCCCACTCGTTGTCGTACCAACTGATGACCTTGCCGGTCTTGTCACCGACCACCTTGGTCAGCTTGGAATCGACGATGGAGGAACGCGAATCGCCTCGGAAGTCAGCAGAGACCAACTCTTCGTCCGTGAACCCGAGATAGCCCTTCAGCGGACCTTCAAGCGATGCCTGCTTCAGGGCAGCGTTTATGGATTCGATGGTGATCGGCTTCTCCGTGTTGAAGGTGAGGTCGACGACCGAGACGTTGGGTGTGGGGACGCGGATGGCGAAGCCGTCGAGCTTGCCGGCCATCTCCGGGATGACGAGCTTGAGGGCTTTCGCAGCGCCGGTGGAGGTGGGGATCATGCTGAGCGCGGCGGCACGAGCACGGCGAATGTCTTTGTGCGGGAAGTCCAGGATGACCTGATCGTTGGTGTAGCTGTGGATCGTCGTCATGATGCCGCTGGTGATGCCGAAGGTGTCGTGCAGCACCTTGACCACCGGTGCGAGGCAGTTGGTGGTGCAGCTTGCGTTGCTGACCACGTGGTGCTTCGCCGCGTCGTAGATGCCCTCGTTCACACCTAGGACAATGGTCGCGTCCTCGTTCGTCGCTGGAGCGGAGATGATCACCTTCTTCACGGTCTCGCCCAGGTGTGCCTTGGCCTTGGTGGCGTCGGTGAAGTGGCCGGTGGACTCGACGACGACCTGTGCGCCCACTTCAGCCCAGGGCAGCTTGGCGGGATCGCGTTCGGCGAAGACTTTGATCTTTTTGCCGTCCACGCTGATGTAGTCGTCACCGGCGGTGACCTCGTTCTTCAGGTTGCCGAGGATCGAGTCGTACTTCAGCAGGTGCGCCAGCGTGGCGGGGCTGGTGAGGTCGTTGACCGCGACAAATTCGATTTCAGGATTGCCCAGCGCGGTGCGAAAGACATTGCGGCCGATCCGGCCAAAGCCGTTGATTCCAACCTTTACAGCCATGCGACTCCCATTGGTGCGTATGTGTCTGCGCCGGAAGGCTCCGGGCGCATCGATCTCATTTTAGCTGGCGATGGCCAGAGCATGCCGCAGCCGCCGGCTGGCAGCAACGACAGATTGCACCGTTTTGCGTGCACCCCGCACGGTATGCTAGAAGCGACTGAGCCCCGGTGGACCTGTGACGCGGTCCGGGATGCAGTTCCAACCTGAGAGAAAGCAGCACATGCGCGAAGGAACGCGCAACTGGATGCGCGACAGAATGAGAAGACGATCAAAACGTGGCCCGAACAATAGCGAGGCCACTGGTAAAATCGGGCAGGAGATTCCGACCGGTCAGCCGGCCGCACTACGCCCCTCCTATCCTGAGGTTCCGCAAAAGGCGGAAGCTGACGACAACGATCCGGCGGAACTGCTGGATGACGTAACGGCAGCCGCGGGTAGCGATGCAGAAGCCGGAGAGGATCGGGCAGCGGAAGAGGACCTGGACACGAACGCCGGCCAGCCCGGTGCCATCGTGCTGGAGACTCAGCCGGAGTCGCTGGCGACACCGCCCGCGGAACCGCAACCGGTGGGTGCGGGCGAGGGCAACCAGGCCGCTCCAAAGGGTTACGTGGTGCTGGCGATCGGCTTGCCCGGTTCCGGAAAAACTACCTGGTACAAGCGGCGTGGCGTGACCCCGCTGAGCAGCGACATGCTTCGGACCATATTGTTCGACGACATTACCGACCAGCGCTACAGCGGATTAGTGTTTTCTACGCTGCGGTCACTGCTGCGGGCGCGGCTGATTGCCAAAATGCCGTGGAACTATGTGGATGCGACCAACCTGTCGGCGCATGAGCGGCGGCAGTGGATCAAGATGGCGAAGTCGTTCGGATACGAGGCACAGGCCGTGTATTTCGATGTGCCGCTCTCCGTGTGCATGGAGCGCAACTCGCGCCGGGACCGTCGCGTGGCGGACGATGTGATGCAGAAGATGGCAGAGCGTCTGCGGCCACCCTCTTTCCGCGAAGGCTTCTCTAAGATCACGGTGGTTCGTGTGAAGGGTCAGCCGGGCAACACGCAGGCCGCAACGGCAGAGCCGACCGCCGAGCACTTCAACGCACCCGTGCCTGCGGAGCCGGAGGAGAAGATGGCGCTGGACCTGGATGATCCGAACGGAAGCTTCGACGACGCGTCACAAGGACGCGAGCAGCACCTGAGAGAAAACGACGGCCTGGACGGCAGCGCCGGCGGATCGCTAACTGCGCCGCAGGTGGGACCGGAGGATGCGGGTGAGGACCTGCAGGAGCCGGCAGGTGGTGAGGACCTGGACGAGCCTAGCGGCCGTCTGGACACGCTGGGCGGCAACGCGGCCGGAGCCCGCGCTGCTGCGAACGACGAAGCAGACCAGCCGGACACCTACGAATAACGCGTGACCGACAACGGCGGCGTGACGTTCACCCGTGTGAGCTTCACGCCGCCGTTTGCTGTTTCCGGGACCGAAAATCGGCGAATTCTGGACGATGTTTCCCTGCAACTGGAGCCAGGAACGACGACGGCGTTGCTGGGGCGTTCCGGTTCCGGCAAGACGACGCTTCTCCGCACGGTGAATGGGCTTGTGCTGCCGACCGAGGGCGAAGTCCGTGTATTGGGACACACGGTGCATGCGCGCTCGAAGGCTGACGACCTGCGCGACCTGCGACGCTCGATCGGGTACGTGATCCAGGAAACCGGACTCTACCCGCACATGAGTGTCGGCCGCAATGTGGCGCTGCCGTTGGAACTGCTAGGCAAGCCAGATGTGGAACGGAACCAGCGGGCGGCCGAGTTGCTGGACACGGTCGGCCTGCCGTCGACGCAATACGCGGACCGGCTGCCTCACGAGCTCTCCGGCGGTCAGCGTCAGCGGGTTGGGCTGGCGCGCGCGCTGGCAACTTCGCCGAAGCTGCTGCTGCTCGATGAGCCGTTTGGCGCATTGGACCCGCTGACCCGCGCGGAGATGCAGGCCATGCTGCGCGACCTGCTGGCGCGGTTCGGGACCACGGCGCTGATCGTGACGCACGACTTGCAGGAGGCCATCTTCCTCGCGCACCGCATTCTGTTTGTGGCGGATGGCCGCGTGTATGCCGACCTCTCCTCGGGAGAGGTGCTCGAATCCACCGAACCCGGCGTTGTGGACTACGTGCGCGCGGTGCAGCGGTTCACGCCCGAAGCGGAGCAGGGATCATGAACTTTCTCCGCGAGCACGGATATGAACTGGGCCGGCTGACGGTGGAGCACTTGTGGCTGACGGGCTGGTCGGTCTTACTGGCAACGCTCATCGCGCTGCCCGCCGGCATCTGGCTAACGCGGCATGAACGCTGGGCACGGCCCGTGATCGGCTTTGCAAACGTGGTGCAGACCGTGCCTTCACTAGCGTTGTTTGGATTGCTGCTGCCGGTGCCGTTCCTGGGGGATCGCGCCGCGCGGCTTGCCATTGTTGCGCTCACCGGGTATGCCCTGCTGCCGATCCTGCGCAACACGTATGCGGGCATACGCGGCGTCGATCCATCCCTGATCGACGTGAGCCGGGCGCTGGGCATGACCGAGTGGCAGCGGCTAATCGAAGTGGAGTTGCCGCTTTCGGCAAGTGTGATCCTTGCGGGGCTCCGCACGGCAACGGTGACCTGTGTGGGCGTGGCCACGATCGCGGCGGCGATCGGGGCCGGTGGTCTGGGCGAGATGATCTTCCGGGGCGTGGCGTCTGTGGACAACCGGTTTGTGCTTGCGGGCGCGATCCCGTCGGCGCTGCTGGCGCTTGTGCTGGATGCGGTGCTGGGGCTGGCAGAGCATCGATTTGCCGTGCGGAGAGAACCGTGAGCGCTGCCCAGCGGGCCTTGGTATGCGGGCTGCTGAGCATCTGTCTCCTGTGCCTTTCGGCGTGCGATCCGCCGCGGGGTTCGCACGTGGTGATCGGAGCAAAGAACTTTACCGAGCAGGTACTGCTGGGCGAGTTGCTGGCGCAGGAGATTGAGGCGGAAGGCGAGAAGGTCGACCGGCGTTTCTATTTGGCGGGCAGTTACATCGCGCATCAGGCGCTGCTCGCGGGGCGCATCGACGCGTACGTGGAGTACTCGGGCACGGCGCTCAGCTCCATCTTCAAGCAGCCGGTCGATCGCGACCGGGACCGCGTGCGTGCCACGATCACGCGCTTGTACGCGGAAAAAGGCGTGCGAGTCATGCCGTCGCTCGGATTCGAGAACACTTTTGCCATGGTGATGCGCGCCGACGATGCGCAGCGGCTGCATGTAACCAAGTTGAGCGAACTGCACACCGCCGCCTCACAGTTGCGGCTGGGCGTAGGGTACGAATTCGAGGAGCGGCCGGACGGCTTGCGCGGCATGGAGCAGCAGTATCACCTCCAGTTTCAAGGCACACCGCGGGTGATGGATCTTGGCCTGCTGTATCGAGCGATGGCGAACCACCAGGTGGATATCGTTTCTGGGAACTCCACCGATGGCGCGATCGCAACCATGCATCTGGTGGTGCTTGCGGACGACCAGCACTACTTTCCGCCTTACGAGGCCATGCCGGTGGTGCGTGAAGACACGCTGCAAGCTCACCCCGCAGTTGCGCGGGCGCTGCAACGGCTTGCCGGCAAGTGCACGGAAGCTGACATGCAGGCCATGAACCAGGCCGTCGAGGGCGAGCATCGCGACCCTGCGGACGTGATCCGTGACTTTCGCCGGCGATCCGCTTTGTAGCCCGGCTTAGTGGTCGGAAAGGTGCTGCACGCGATGGGTCCGCCAGCCATAACGGATGGCCAGCATACGCAGGGCGAATCCGGCGAGTGTGCCAACGGCCGCCGCCTGATTGACCGCGATCCCGATCTTTTGCAGCAGGAGGAACAGGAGCGCCGCGATGGCGGATACCAGGGCGTAGGGTTCTCCCTCCTGAAACACTTTCGGCGACTGGCCGGAAAAGATGTCGCGCAGCGACCCACCTCCGACAGCGGTGGTAACGCCGAGCAGCAGGCAGGGCAAGAAGCCCAGGCCAGCGTTCATGGCTCGCGTGGAGCCTGCCACGGTGAAGAAGCCGAGCGAAAGCGCATCGACCAGCGACATGAATGCGAGGATGCGAGGCCCGATGGAGCGGCCGAAGATGAGGGAGAGCGCGGCGCCAAGCAGGGCGTAAGCAAGGTAGGAAGGGTGCTCCAGCGAAAGCGGAGGGCCTTCGTTGAGCATGACATCTCGAACGATACCGCCGCCTACACCGGAGATGAGTCCCAGACCAACGATGCCGGTTATGTCGAAGCGGAACCTGCGGTCGCGGCGCGAGACAAGGCCACCGCCCAGCGCGCCCAGCACAATCGCCGTGATCTCGAAAAAGTGAAACAGCGTCGCCGAGAGCCGGGCTGCCGGTGGGATTGGAATCGGCAGGCTGCTGTAAGGAAAGGGCATGGCTTCGCTTAGAGTAGACCGTCTCGCTTTGCTTGAAGGAGTTGCGCTGGCCTTGCGCGCTGCTGCCACGTGCCGTCTGTGATGCTGGGCTATTCAAGGTTGCGGGTAGCCTGAAGCAGGAGGGTGAGTGTGCGGGTTTGGACTGATGCGGCGAAGGTATTTGGGGTGTTGTGGGTCATCCTTTGCGGCGCGCCGGCGTGGGCGCAGGCTGCTGCACCAGCTGCCGACGTACTTACGTTCGTCAATGGCGATCGGCTGACCGGAAAGCTGCTGCGCGGGGTGAACGACACGGTTGTGTTCCACAGCGACAACGTAGGTGACGTGACTGTGCCGCTGAGCAAAGTGAAAGAACTGCAGACCGCGGGGACATTTGCCGTTCTGCGGCACGGTGCGCCGGTGAAGGAGTCGCAGGCGCTGAAGCCGCAGCAGATCGTAGTCACGGCCGCGGGCGTGGTGCAGTCCACAAGCGGCACGGCACAACCAGCCATTCCCCTGAAAGATGTGGCTTACATTGTCGACGGCGCCACCTATACCAAGGACCTGGTGCACCGCGCCGGTCCTCTGGATGGCTGGAATGGGACCGTGAACCTGGGCACTACCTTTGTGCAAAGTACGCAGCATGGCGGCACGGTGAACGTGGGCGGCTCGCTGGTGCGGCAAGTTCCGGTGCTGACGTACTTCCGTGCTCGGAACAAGACCACGGTGAATGTGCAGGAAACCTATGGGACGCTGACCACGCCGGAACTGCCGGCGAGTGATCCGACAGCAGCTCCGACGCTAGCGTCGACGGTAAAGACGAGCATCTTTCACGCGGACGGCGAGCGGGATGAGTACACAAGCAAGCGGCTGTACCTGCTGGCAGACACCGCGTTCGATCACAACTTCTCGCAAGGACTGCAGTTGCAGCAGGTGTATGGTGCGGGATTCGGCTTCACGCCGTTCAGTACGCCGGTGCACCAGTTGGACCTGAAGGCGGACACGCACTACGAGAAGCAGCAGTTCCTGACGGCAACTTCAAACCAGAACCTGATCGGATCCACGATCAGCGAAAGCTATCGGCGGGCCTTTCCCCGCAAGCTGACCTTGACGGAGAACTTCTCGTTCCTGCCGGCGTGGAACAACCTGGACGCTTACTCCGGGCATCTGGCGCTCGGGTTCACGATGCCGCTGCTGCAGCGGTTGAGTGTGAACCTAAACGGCACAGACGACTATCTGAACAACCCGTCGCCTGGGTATCGCAAGAACAGCGTGCAATTCACCACGGGGCTGGCGTATTCGCTCCGCTGATCAGCGCGGTCGTGAGGTCTGAGCAGCGCGGGCCTCTGCGGGCTGGACACCCGTGGGAGCGGTGGCCGGCAGCGTCGGGTTCAGCACGTCGCGAACGGGATCGGGCAGCTCCTGGTCGGCGCTGTGCAGCAGCAGCGCCAGCTGCCACAGCTGCGTATTGCTGAGCGACTTGCGGTACGCCGGCATGCCGGAACGCCGGATGCCGAACGCTGTTGCCCAGTAGAGCTCGCCGGCAGGTCTGGCGGCGGTCGCTCGTCGGTCGCGGGTGAAGAACTGCTGCGCCCGCGGCACCATGGCGGCACCCGTTTGCGACTCGAGTGCGGGCGAGCCGTGACACTGTGCACATTGCGAGCGGTAGGTCCGGGCTGCGCCTTCGAACGCGTCTTCGCCGGCAGGGAAGGGCGCAGGCCGGGCGTCGCGCGCCATCCGCCGGTCAACGGCAACTCTCTCGGTCAGGTGTTCCCAGAGCGCGGGCTTGTCGGACACGGCAACAGGCGGATGGCCGAAGTAGAAGTAGGCCGGAATCGCCGCCGCGCTGAGCAGAATGCCCGACGCCAGGCCAACAAAGAAGCGGCCGGCACCACTGCGTCGGGCAGCGGGTTTGGCCCGGCGCCTGCCCGAGCCGCCGGTGTACGAGTTGGAAGATTTCGGCATGAAACGGGAGGGAGCCAGGCTGAACGACGTAACCTTTCCGCCGCTGGATGTTCTAATGAGTGAGGCGGGTTCCGCTGGACTGAACGTAGCACCGCCCGAGCCGCTTGAGGAGTATTGGTTGATGTTCCGTTCCACCACAACGGGTGTGCGCGCGCTGTGCGCTACCGCCACCCTGGCGCTGTGCGCCGTTCCCGCGTTTTCACAAAACTCGACCTCCTCCAGCAGCCAGGACGCGTCTGCGCCGGCCGCCGCACCCACCCAAGCGGCGCCCCAGAGCACGCCTCCGGCACGCACCAATCCTGCGACCGGCGGACGCCGGTATAACGCGAACCGGCAGGCTCGCATTGCCCGCAACATTCACGATGCGTACTCGCACCGGTACGAGGTAGGCGGAGGTGGCGGCTACCTGCGCTTCCATCCGGGATCCGAGCTCCTACGCATCAACGAGGTCAACTTCTGGGCTAACGGTGTACGGCAGTGGAACGAGCGCTGGGGCGTGGTCGGTGACGTTCGCGGCAATTACGGCAATGCAAAGATCCCGAACCAGCTTGCACAGAACCTGATCTATCGTCCGCAGATCAGCCACTACAACTTCATGGGTGGTGTGCAGTACCGGTTCCTTGGCAAGGAAAAGTACTCTGTCAGCTTCCTGGGCGAGGGCGGCGTGACCCTGAGCAAGTTCGGTGGTGACGCCAAGGGACTGCCCAGCCAGAACATCGGGTTGTGGAAGGATTCCAACGCGAACCCGACGTTCAGCGTTTCCGCAAACCTGGATTACAACCTCTACAACAATCTCGCTGCCCGAATCCAGCCAACCTATGTAGCGACGACGTTCGGCAGCACGGTGCAAAATAGTGTTGGCGTGAACGTGGGCCTGGTGTATCGCTTCGGCCGGCAGTAGCTCGCAGTTTCCGCTGAGCGAAAGCTCACCTATGCGGTGGGCTTTTCTTCTGGGGCGCGAGGCTCCGTCATGGCGCGCGCGTCCAGGATGGTGGCGATCTGTGCTTCGCTCAGCAGCTTCTCCGACCGGACGATTTCGATGATGCTTCGGCCAGTCTGAACGGACTGCTTTGCCACCTCCGCCGCCCGCCGGTAGCCGATGTAGGGGTTCAGCGCCGTGGCAAGTGCCACGGTCGAAGCGGCATACAGCGCGCATCGATCCGCGTTGGCAGTGATGCCGCGGATGCAGCGATGATCGAACTCACGCAGAAAGTTCGTGAGGATGGTGATGGACTGCAGCAGGTTGTGCGTCATGGTCGGCATCATCACGTTCAGTTCCAACTGGCCGGCCTGTACCGCCAAGGCGATCGCGGTGTCGTTGCCGGCGACTTGGAATCCGATCATCGCTGCAAGCTCCGCTAGCACCGGGTTGACCTTGCCCGGCATGATGCTGGACCCCGGTTGCAGGGGAGGCAGATCGATTTCGCGCAGGCCGGTGTTGGGACCCGAGGCGAGCAGGCGCAAGTCGTTGGAGATGCGCACGATCTCGAGTCCGAGCGACCGGAGTGCACCGGAGAGCGTGGCAACGCTCGCGCAGGACTGCATGGCGAAGCGCATGTCGTCCGCGGGCCGGAGCGGCAGGTCGGTAACGCGGGCCAGGTTGCGGATGGCGAGCGCACGGTACTCGGGATGCGTGTTGATGCCGGTGCCGACGGCGGAGCCTCCCAGACCCAGTTCGTGCAACGGCTCCGCAGCCGTGGAGATAGCTGACGCGGCGCTGCGGATAGCACGGGCGTACGCGGCGAACTCCTGGCCCATGCGGATCGGCGTGGCGTCCTGCAGGTGGGTGCGCCCGGACTTCAGGATCGGATCGAACTCCTGCGCCTTCCCGTCGAACGCTTCAGCGAGCGAGGTGAGCACGGGTTGCAGATCGCGGATGGCGAGCAGGGCGCTGACGCGCATGGCCGTGGGGAAGACGTCGTTGGTGCTTTGGCCGTAGTTCACGTGATCGTTGGGGTGTACGGGTACGTAGGTGCCCAGGGTGACGGCGTCCGGCGCCAGGATCTGGTTCGCGCGGTTGGCAATCACCTCGTTCGCGTTCATGTGAAAGCTGACACCGGCGCCCGCCTGGAAGACGTCAACGGGGAACTGGTCATGGAACCGGCCATCGAGGACCTCCTGCGCGGCCTGCCGGATCGCCCGGGCCTGGTCGACAGTGAGGAGGCCCAGCGTGCCGTTCGCCTGTGCCGCGGCTAGCTTGATCGCAGCGATGGCGCGGATGAGGTAGGGGCTCGCGGTGAGGCCGCTGATCGGGAAATTTTCGATCGCCCGGACCGTTTGCGCGCCATACAGCGCCAGCGCAGGCACATCGACTGCTCCCAGCGAGTCACTTTCTTGCCGGATCTCTTCACCCTGA
This sequence comes from Terriglobus aquaticus, assembly GCF_025685415.1. Classification (NCBI taxonomy): domain Bacteria; kingdom Pseudomonadati; phylum Acidobacteriota; class Terriglobia; order Terriglobales; family Acidobacteriaceae; genus Terriglobus; species Terriglobus aquaticus. The sequence continues at coordinate 1,460,439 of NZ_JAGSYB010000001.1, read as the reverse complement.
TTCATAACCCTGTGGGATGCGATCGGCTTGGCGCATGGCGGCGCGACAACTTGTCAGAATCAGCGTCTAATTGCTTAGGGAGGACTGCGCCCGTCTGTCCGGCCCAGGAGTACACCCCATGCAATTGCGGACTCTCGCATTGATCGCCACGCTTTGCGCGACAACGGCCGGTCTGGCCGGTGCGCAGACCACCACGCCTGCCCCGGCGACCGCCCCGACCGGTACCCCCGGAACTCAACAGGACCCAGCAAAGGTGCCAAACAGCGGCCCCACCAACGGACCGCCGCCCACCGCGAGCAAAGAGGACCTGGACAAGGCGCGCGATGAGGCCAATAAGAACAACAACGAGCCGATCCCCGATCCCGGCGACGACCTGAAAAAGGACATCAAGAAGGGCTCCGATGAGGATGTGAACGCGGCCGGGACGCGCGACATTGGCGGCCGCGGCATGGGCAACTGGTTTTCCACGGACTGGGAAGTCCGGAATGGAAAACAGTACGCCATGGAAGTCGAGCGGACCTCGCGCATGATCACGGACCCGGTGGTGACGGAGTACATCAACCGGGTGGGCCAGAACCTGGTGAAGAACAGCGATGCCAAGGTGCCGTTCACGATCAAGGTGATCGACTCTGACGAGATTAACGCTATGGCGCTCCCGGGCGGCTACTTCTACGTGAACAGCGGCCTGATCCTGGCCGCCGACAACGAAAGCGAGCTGGCCGGCGTGATGGCGCACGAGATTGCTCACGTGGCCGCGCACCATGCCGCCCGCCAGATGACGCGCGCAGAGTACATGCAGTTAAGCACCGTGCCGCTGATCTTCATGGGCGGATATACGGCATACGGTATCTACGAGGCTTCGCAACTCGCCATCCCGCTCACGTTCCTGAAGTTCAGCCGCGGATTTGAGGCACAGGCCGATTGGCTGGGCGTGCAGTATGCCTACCGTTCCGGATACGACCCGCAGGGCCTGGTGACCATGTTCGAAAAGTTGAATGCGCTGGAGAAGCGGAAGCCTGGCGTCCTCGGCCGCGCATTCTCGGACCATCCGCAGACCCCGGATCGCATTGCTCGTTCAGAAGAAGAGATTGCGACGATCCTGCCCGCGCGGCCGGACTACCTGGTGACCACCAGCGAGTTTGACGACGTGAAGGCGCGGCTGGCGCGCATCCAGAACAAGCGCAAGATCGACGACAAGAAGGATCCGAACAAGCCGACGCTGCGCCGTACCAGCGCCAGCAACAACGATCCAAACGGCAGCAGCGGATCGCAGCAAGACAAGGGCGACGATCGGCCGACGCTTGGCCGTCGCGACTGACCCCGAATAGGTACGCCGAAGCGATGAAGGCCCGCCATGATCCGTGGCGGGCCGCTTCGTTTCCGCAAGGCAACTTAAGTAAACTTGACGCATGGCTTTGAGCGAACGGTACACCGACGAGCACGCAGTGGCGGGGCTCGACACCAAGTTTCCCGAGATTGAAACCTGGAAGAACAGCTTTGCCGGATACGAGATCCTGATCGACGATCCGGAGTTTACGAGCGTGTGCCCCAAGACGGGCCTGCCGGACTTCGGCAAGATCGAAATACGCTACATGCCCAAGGAGCATTGCCTGGAACTGAAGTCGCTGAAGGAATATCTCTTCTGCTACCGCAATCTAGGTATCTTCCAGGAAAACATCTGCAACCAGATTCTTAATGACGTCGTAAAGGCGACCGACCCGGTGTGGGCCGAGGTGAAGGGCGACTTTCGTCCGCGCGGCGGTATCAGCACGGTGGTTTGGGCGCGGTATCCGCGGCCGGTGAACCAGACCGAAGTGCCGCCCCGGGCTGTGTAGTCCCGGGCAGACCGAAGCGCCGGCCATCCATGGTCGGCTGCTGGTATGAGAGAGCGGTCAGCGCAGTGGTTGGGAAACCACGATCGTGTTCTGGGCGGAGCTGATCTGCCAGGTGTCGTTCTGTTGCGTGAGGACGAGGAGAAAGCGCGTGCGCAACAGGCCAGGCTCGCTTGGAGTGATGCCGGGCGGGAAAGCGGCGACGTTGGAGAGCTCGACCGAAAGGTGAGCCACCGCGACACCTGGAGCGGGGAAGCGAATAACGTCTACGGACTCCTTTAGCTTGCTGCCCCTGTACGGGCCGCTGAAGATGAAGGCGTGGTTGGCCTGAATCCCGGGACGGCCCTGGACGAAGTCACCGCGCACGGTGACAAAGACTGCGTCCGGAGCGAAATCTGCAGCAAAGGCATGGGCGTCGCCACGCGCCCAGGCATCCATCTGGTGGTCGAAGACACGCTGAATGGCATCCAGAATTGTTTGTGCTTGCATAGCACCCACGTTTGCGAGAGGCAGGCAGATCACTGCCGCGCGAAGAACTCTCATGCATTGGACTCCTGTGTACAGGGAGGTACGGCGTCCGTAGGACCGTAGTTCCAACAAACTGCTGGGCAAAGCGCGATAAGTAGCGGTTCGCGATGCCGCTGTGACCTGCTAGTCTCTTCGCGATGACGGAACACGCAAGTAGTCACCGCAGGGCCGATGCAAAGGCTGCAACCGTTGCGTTGGTGTTGCTGACCGGGTTGAACCTGGTCAACTACATCGACCGGTATGTGTTGAACGGCGTGCAGGAGCTGGTCAAGGCCGAGTTCCATGTGAGCGACGAGCGGCTCGGGTCGCTGGTGACGTACTTCTTCATCACGTATGTGATTGCCGCTCCGGCTACTGGCTGGCTGGGCGATCACTTTCCGCGCAAGCCGCTGATCGTGATCGGCGCTCTGTTCTGGAGCACGGTGAACCTGTTCAGCGCCTTGGTGCACAGTTTCGACGCGTTGCTGGTGCGGCATGCGGCGCTCGGCATTGGGGAAGCCAGCTTTGGCATTTTTGGCCCGGCGCTTCTGTCGGACTTCTATCCCCCGGAACAGCGGAATCGCGCGCTGACCATCTTCAACATCGCAATCCCGGTGGGTGCCGCGATCGGGTACGCCGCCGGCGGTTGGTTGGGACAGGTGCATGGCTGGCGCAGCGCCTTCTATGTTTCGGCGATACCGGGTCTCCTGTTAGCACTTGCAATCCTTTTCCTAATGCGCGAGCCGAAGCGTGGAGGGCTGGACGAGGGGGAGACGGCTCAGGCCAAACGCGGCGCAGCGCGGATGGACAACTACCTCGGCTTGCTCAAGAACCCGGCCTATCTGTTCGCGACGCTCGGCTACGCGATGTCGACCTTCACGATCGGCGGCATCTCGGCCTGGATCCCTTCATTTCTGCAGCGCGAGGCGCACATGAGTTCGTCGAGCGCGGGCTTCACCGTAGGCGCAATTACTGCCGCAACGGGACTGCTGGGCACGGCCGCCGGAGGGTGGATAGCGCAGCGCTGGCTGCCTCGCGATCATCGCGCGTTGTACTGGGTCAGCGCGCTCGGCCCGGCGCTCTGCATTCCGTTTGCGCTGCTTTGCTTCTTTGGCCCGGTCAAGACAATGTTGCCGGCGCTCGCGCTGGCGGAATTCACGCTGTTCCTCGCCAGCGGACCGGTGAATGCGGCGATCGTCAACTCGGTTTCGGCACAGGTGCGGGCGACTGCGCTCGCCGGTCAGCTTTTCCTGATCCACCTGCTGGGCGATGTGCCTTCGCCGCGCATCATCGGCTTTGTGAGCGATCGCAGCAATCTGCGCTGGGGCCTTGGCGTGACAGTTGCGGCCCTGGTGGTATCTGCGCTGCTGCAGGTGTTGGGCGCGCGTCATGCGCCAAGCGAAAGCTCGTTGAGCGTCGCGGCCGGGTGACGGCGGCAAGCCGGAGAGGTTCGCACCACCGCGCCGGAACTGCTCACAGATATGCTGAGACGAGATGATGTCTGCGCTGCCGGGCCAAGGCCACTTCTTTGCTTCAACAACCGACGTAGCACGTTCTAAAGCGCCGTCCTCCGGCGCGCCAGTGTGGCAACGCCGTGGCGCCTGGGTTGGCCTGGCGGTGCTGCTGGTGTTTCTTGGCGCGCGCTTTACGATCCTGGTTCAGCCGCGGGCCATGGAGTTCGACCAGATCAGCACAGTGCTGACGGCTGAAGCACCGTCGTGGCACGCCTATCTGGCCGCCGTGCCCGCCGATAGCCAGCCACCCTTCAGCCATGTGGCCGCACGCTTGGGATTGCTGCTGCCGTTGCCTCAGGCAGTTGGAGTTCACGCGGTGTCCGCTCTGGCCATGATGATGGCCGTGCTTTGCCTCTTTCTCTTGTTCGAGCGTCGCGGTGCACCGCTTGCCGGACTCTGTAGCGCGGCGCTTCTGACGGCGTCGCGCGGCGTGGAGTTCATGTTCACCATTCGGCCCTACGCCGCGTTGATGGCGGTGTCGGCCGCCAGCCTGCTGTTCTACGACACGTATCGCAACCGGCGAGCGGCGGGAATCCGAACAAGTTTGTGGCCGCTTGCGCTCACGATTGTGTTTGCCGCGACGATCCACGCGCTCAGCCTGCTATACACGCTCGTTCCGATCGTTGCGGGCGAACTTCTGTACTGGTACCGGACGAGACGCGCGGACAAGCGCCTCTTGCTAGCGGTTGCGCTTTCGGCAACAGCCTTCGGCTTTGACTTCATACTCGCCCACCAGATTCAAGCGCGCTACATGAGCTTGGTTCCCATGTCGGCAAGAACGCCGGGCCTGCCAACCTTGGCCAAGCTGCTGGAGGTGCTGGCCATCCCCGTGGAGCGGCGGTGGCAGGCGATCTTGCTGGCGGTTGTGGCTGGTCTGAGCCTGCTGATGAAACGGCGTTCAGCGGGGCAGCAGTGGGCAGAGAACGAGGCAGGACGCGACCTGGAGTTCCCGCTGCTCGCAGCGCTGGCGCTGTATGCTGCTGCCGTGCTCGCCTTTGCAGCCGGCGCGGCAAACCACTATTTCTTTCCGCGTTATGCTTCGCCAACCTATCTGTGCGCACCATTGCTTCTTGGGGTGGGGCTCGCCGCAGCGGCGTGGCGCAGGCTGCCCGCGGTACAGTTTGGGATTGCGGTTCTTCTGATCGTGCTTCCTCTTTCTGCGCTCCGTCGTTTTCTGAAGGAAGATCCTCGCGTCTCTCCAACGGAAGCAAACGCGGCGATCTTCACGCACGATGAGGTGATTGCCAGTCCTCTGGCGTTTCCCACGCTCTGGTGGTACGCGCGACCCGAGGAACGGAAACGGCTGCGCATGATCACGGATGCGGATGGCTATCGCACTATCCCGGACGGCATCCCTGAGGTGGTGCTGCAGCGCTTTGTGGTGGCTGGCGTGCTGCCGTTTGCGCTAACGGAGTATCGCGACTACAAGCCCGGCCATGACGTGTACCTGGTAGCGCCCGTGATGTCAGGAGACACGTGGGTTCCCGCCGCGTTGCAGGCACGCGGTTACACCTGCAGCCGAGACGCAAGCGTCCTGTCACAGACTTACGCGATGACTCATTGCGTCCGAAGCGAAAGCGGCGCCGACGAGCGTTTCCGATAGCACAAAAGAGGCAGACATCGGGCCGCGCTATTACGCGGACGTCCGTCGCCCTGCCCGTGTGCTGCGAATACGATAGACGGCAGAGGAACGCAGGAGGTTCATGCTTCAGCCCGTCGAACTTCAGGAGGTCTCCGCGAATTTTCCCGGAGAAATCGCGTCGCTGCGCAAGTTCTTCTCGCTGGCTGGGGTCCCGCTGGACGATTCATCCTCGGTTCACCAGATCGTCATGCGGCTGCTGGAAGACCCATCATTCCACCGTGATCTGAGTTCGCATTTATGGGTGATTCTGGACGAGAGCGATGTGCCTTTGCGCTCCCCGGACCTGCTTGCAATCGTGGCGGTTGCCGGGGCTGGTGTGCGTTGGGCGGCGGAGATCAACGAAGACGACGCGCACGCCCTCCTTCGTTTCCTGATGGAAACGAAGCATTCGTTCGACGGCACGCCGAACCGCGGTGACGCGATGATGGCTGGTCCTCAGGCGCGAACCGAGCCAAAGCAGCCCCTAGCGATGCCAGCACACGATCCAGCGGTGAAAGCGCGCGAGCCAGAGTTGCCACTTCGTGATGGAGCGGTGCAAGCAGAGCCACGCCCGGTGCTTCCTCGCCGGGAGGATCGCCGCACCCTGGAGAACCGTCGGGTCGAGTCTCCAAATCAACCTGGCAGGCCGAGTCAGGTGGGTGTACTCGATGCAGGCGTGTCCCGGCGCAAGGATCAGCGCGCCCTCTGGGTTGTGGCCGCGGCGGTTGTCCTGGCAGCGCTGCTGGCGCTGTGGCAACGGAGCAGGTCCACAACGCCGGGAGAGGTGACGGTGGTCCCGTCAGCGAATGTGCCGAAGTCGCCGACGGGTGGCGCTTCGGCGCGGGAACAAGCCACTCCGAATGCCACGACGGCCACCGCGCCCAGAGATCGTGCCGATATTGCGTCGTCGCGAAGCACGGTGCCGAGTTCCACCACTCTGCACCCCCCACCATCGCGACAGGGGGCGAGTGAAGGGAACGCATCGGCGGCCGCTCCGACGCCCTCGCCAAGCGATGTCAGTCAGCCCGTGCTAAGCGCAAACGCAGGTGCGCCCATCATCCGGGTCAGCCCGCCCTCCGCCAGTTTGACCGCGAGCTCGGCCAGTCCGGCTTCATTGTTTCCCGGCAGCGCGGTGGCCAAGACTGCGCGGCAGCCCTCGCTTACGGCGCCGGTGCCGGCCGATGCGCTTAGCCGCCAACTGGACTCTCCAAGGCTGCCGGCGTATGCCGCCGATGCTGACGACAACGGCAGGCGCAGATCTCCGCGACTGCTGAGGCGGCATCCGGGAGAGGCAGGGAACTCCGGGCTTTCCGACGATCCAGTACTGGCCGCGGAACTGCGCGCGCCCGATCTGGCCTCAGGCGCGGTCCGGCCAGTGCCGGGTACTTCGGTTCACGCCCTGGTGCGCGCAACCTGCCTCGGCATGATGGCCGGCAACTTGGTCTACAGTCCGTCTCCGCAGTACCCTGCTGGCGCTGCGTCGGCACGCGTGCAAGGTGAGGTGAAAATTCAGGCGACGATCGACCGGGATGGTTCGATCGGTAGTGCTCGCGTCATCAGCGGGCCACCGCCCCTGCGCGATGCGGCCCTGGATGCGGTACAACAGTGGAGGTTCAAACCCTACCTGTCTGCCGGCAAAGCAACGCCGAGCGCGGCCATGGCAGTCGTCGAATTCGAATTGCAGTAGGGTGAGCGCGTGGCTTGCTTGCGTCGAAACAGTGGCCATGGCGGAAGGAGACTCATGATCGCCCGTTTCGGCTTCTGGCTTCGTACAGCGGTGTTGGTGTCCTGTGCGGTTGTTAGTGCGCAGTGCGCACCGCCTGGCTTGTTGGCGCAGACCGCCTCCGCGGCAAGTGACACGTTCACCAACCCTCTGCTGCCACATGGTGCGGACCCCTGGGTCACGCAGTACCGCGGCACCTACTTCTATACCCAGACGACAGGCCGGAACCTGACCCTGTGGGCGACCCGGGACATGACCGATCTGGCCCATGCGGTCCACCGCGTGGTCTGGACCCCACCCGCGGACGGTCCGACCAGCCGCGACATCTGGGCGCCGGAGCTGCACCGCCTGGACGGGCGCTGGTACCTGTACTTCGCTGCGGATTCCGGAAGGAACGAGACGCATCGCCTGTTCGTGCTGGAGAACGCGTCAGACGACCCGCTAAGCGGCAGCTGGCAGATGAAAGGACAAGTGACGGACTCGACGAACAAGTGGGCCATCGACGCTACTGTCGCAGAGATAGACGGACAGAAGTATCTGCTGTGGGCGGGCTGGCCCGGCGACAGCAATGGCGAGCAGGACATCTACATCGCGCACCTGAAGAACCCTTGGACGGTCGACTCCGAGCGGGTGCGGCTCTCGCGGCCGGAGTACCCGTGGGAGCAGGTGGGCGATCTGTTGAGCGACCCGGCGCTGCCCCATGTGGACGTAAACGAAGGGCCAGAGATCCTGCAGCACGGCGACGACATTTTTCTCACGTACTCCGCGTCGGGCTGCTGGACGGACTACTACGCACTTGGCCTGTTGCAGGCGCGCCGCGGCAGCAACCTGCTGGATCCAAAGTCATGGACCAAGCTCGACCATTTCGTCTTTCGCATGGACAAATCTGCTGGGGTGTTTGGAACGGGGCACAACAGCTTTTTCCGCTCGCCGGATGGCAAACAGGATTGGCTGCTGTACCACGCGAATGACGCTTCGGGTGAGGGATGCGGAGGGCAGCGTTCGCCGCGGGCGCAGCCGTTTACGTGGGATAGCAACGGTCTTCCCGTTTTCGGCTCACCCGTGCCAACGTCGCAGCCATTGCCGAAGCCTTCTCACACTCAGTAGTCGCCGGGTGGACGTGCGTTGTGCGCAGCATGTACATTGGCGCGCATGACGACTACCACTCGCCGTGACGTGCTGCGCGGTGCAGCACTCGTTTCCGCAGCAGCCATGTTTCCGTTCCCGGTGCTCGCGGCAAAGGCGTCGCCGCTGAAATTCGGCCAGTGCTCCTACAGCTTTCGCAGCTTCAAGACTCCGCAGATGATCCAGATGCTGCAGCAGTTGGGTTTGCGGGACCTGAACATTAAGCCGGACTTCCACCTGCCCATGGAGCCGCTGGACACGGTTGCGCAGCGTGCGCAGGTGTTTCGCGATGCGGGCATCCGGCTGACGGCCGCCGGCACCATCTACTTCAAGACCGACACGGACGAGGCGGTTCGGCCGTCCTTTGAATATCTGAAAGCGGCAAAGATCCCATTGTTCGTCGGATCTCCTTCGCATGAGGCTTTAGGCCGGGTCGCGCACTTTTGTTCCCAGTACGACATCCGCATGGCCATCCACAATCACGGACCTGAGGACAAAGAATGGCCGTCGCCCTTCGATATCCAGAAGTTCATTGAGCCGCTGGATCATCGCGTCGGATACTGCATCGACTTCGGTCATACGCTGCGCGCGGGCACCGATCCGGTGGAAGCGGTGAACATGGCCGGCAAGAGGCTGTACGACTGCCACTTGAAGGATCTTGCAGATCCCCACAGCCGCGAGAGCCAGGTGGCGGTGGGCGAAGGCGTGATGCCAGTGGCGAAGATCTTCAAGGCGCTGATCGACATCAGCTATCCCGGCTACGTCGATCTGGAATACGAGATCAAGGCAGACGACCCGGTACCCGGCGTGCGCAAGAGCCAGGAGTACATGCGCAAGGTACTGCGTGACATGGGTTACGACGTCCCGCCGCTCGCGCCTTACACCTCCTAAATCGGCCCAGGCAGGCAAGGTGCAAGTCGCGCCGCCAAGCGCGTATGCTCGTGCTGATGAGTACCACCTTGCCGGACCTGGTGCAGATTGCGCCGCTACCTCCGTCGTCGCACGCGTATTCTCCAGACAATTTCGATCAGGCCGGGGAGCTGGAAGCAGCTCTCCGGCAGGCGGTCACGGGTGACGTTCAGTTCGATCGCGGAACGCGAGCCCTCTACGCGACCGATGCGTCGAACTACCGGCACATCCCTATCGGCGTAGTTCTGCCGCGCACGCGCGAAGACGTCATCGCGGCGGTGGCGGTGTGCCGTAGCTTCGGAGCTCCGCTGCTTTCGCGCGGCGCAGGCACGTCGCTTGCCGGCCAATGTACAAACGTGGCGGTCATTCTCGACTTTTCCCGATACATGCACCACGTGCTTGAGGTGGACGCCGATGCAGGCTGGGTTCGCGTGGAGCCCGGCATCGTGCTGGATGCGTTGCAGGCGGTCGTCAAACCGCTTGGGTGGTTCTTCGCACCGGATCCTGCAACGCATTCGCATTGCACGTTGGGCGGCATGCTGGGCAACAACTCCTGCGGCTCGCACGCCCTGTTTGGCGGCAAGACGGACGACAATACGCTTGAGCTTGAAGTGCTGCTGTACGACGGCACGATCCTTACCGCTGGTGAGACCAACGAAGCGGAGCTTGCGCGAATCCTCGCGGGGCGCGATCGCCGCGCCGAGATCTACCAGGAGTTGCTTGAGCTGCGCGACCAGTACGGCGCGCTGGTGCGTGAACGCTTTCCGGATATCCCGCGGCGAGTCAGCGGCTACAACCTGAATGAACTGCTGCCGGAGCGGAGCTTCAATGTGGCGCGGGCGCTGGTCGGTAGCGAAGCCACCTGCGTCGTGATTCTCTCGGCGAAGTTGCGCCTCAAGCGCAATCCATCGTGTCGAACGCTGGTCGTGGTCGGTTTTCCGGACATCTTCGTCGCAGCCGATCATGTCCCCGCAATCCTGGAGCACCAGCCGATCGCTGTGGAAGGTTTCGACGGCAAGCTGGTCGAATTCATGCGCCGCAAGTCGATGCTGCTGGCGAGCATCGGTCTGCTGCCTGCGGGTAACGGCTGGCTGTACGTAGAGTTCGGCGCCGACACTGAAGCTGAGAGCCAGGAGCGGGCTGCGGCTTTTGCAGACTCGCTGGTGGGCGGAGTAGCGCAGGCGCTGCTGATCAAGCCTGTGAGGGAGCAGCGCCGGTTGTGGGAGGTTCGCGAGGCAGCGTTGGGTGCGACCGCCTTTGTGCCGGGGCAGAAGCCTGGATGGGAAGGTTGGGAGGATCACGCGGTTGCGCCGGAAAAGCTGGGCGCGTACCTGCGCGCCTTCCGCGCCCTGCTGGACGAGTTCGGGTACGACACCGCGTTCTATGGTCACTTCGGGCAGGCGTGCGTGCATGTGCGCATCGACTTTGATCTGCGCAGCGAAGCGGGCATCCGGCACTTTCGCGCGTTTCTGGACCGGGCCGCCGATCTGACGGTCAGCTTCGGCGGGTCGCTGAGCGGAGAGCACGGCGACGGACAGGCACGGGGCGCGCTGCTGGAAAAGATGTACGGCTCGGAACTGATGCGCGCGTTTGAGCGCTTCAAGGACCTCTGGGATCCAGCCGGCAAGATGAATCCCGGCAAGCTCATCCGCGCCCGCCAGCCGCACGCCGATCTTCGCTACGGCGCGGACTTTGCGCCAGCGGAGCCCGCCAATCTGCACTTTGCGTATGCAAGCGATGGAGGCAGCTTTGCGCATGCGGCAGAGCGCTGCGTTGGTGTCGGCAAGTGTCGCAAAGAGGTCGGCGGCACCATGTGCCCCAGCTACATGGCCACGCGGGACGAACGGCACTCGACGCGTGGCCGGGCGCACGCGCTGTTTGAAATGCTGCAGGGTGAAGTGCTGGGCGGCGGTGTGGGCGAGGCGCTGTGGGACGACGAAGACGTGAAGGAGACGCTGGAGCTGTGCCTGAGCTGCAAGGCCTGCAAGAGTGAGTGCCCCGTGAACGTGGACATGGCCACGTACAAGGCCGAGTTCATGGCCCACTATCATCGAATGCATCGGCGACCGTTGCGGGCCTATGCGTTCGGGTTTATCGACCAGTGGGCGCGGCTTGCTTCGTGGACCTCGCCCGAGGCACTCAATTTGCTGCTGCGTGTGCCGGGCGTGGCGTTCCTGGCGAAGGCGCTGCTTGGAGTGGCACAGCAGCGCGCTATTCCGCAGTTCGCGGCTCGCAGCTATCAATCTATTCGTAAGTCGGCTGGACCGATGAGCGCGCCCGGCAACAGACGCGGTGTGCGCGATGTCCTGCTCTGGCCGGACACGTTCAACAACTACTTTCAGCCGCAGGTTTCGTCCGCTGCGCAGCGGGTGTTGGAATCAGCAGGCTTCCGGGTGCATGTGCCCCGCGGGCACGTTTGCTGCGGACGACCGCTGTATGACTTCGGCTTGCTGGACCAGGCAAAAGCTTATTTGCAGCGAACCCTGGACAGCATCGAAGCGGAGTTGGACGCGGGCATGCCGGTCGTCGTGTTGGAGCCGAGCTGTGCGTCGGTCTTCCGCGACGAGTTGACCGAGATGTTGCCCGGGGATCCGCGGGCGCAGCGGCTCCGCGATCAGACGTATCTCTTGTCGGAGTTCCTTCAGAAGCACGCTCCGGATTGGCAGCCGCCCCACTGGCCCGTGGAGGTGACTGTCCAGGGCCATTGCCACCACAAGGCGTTGATGAAGATGAGCGCCGAAGAAGAGGTGCTGCAGCGCATGGGCGCTCGCGCCACGGTGCTGGATTCGGGTTGCTGCGGTATGGCGGGTCCGTTCGGCTTCGAGAAAGAAAACTTCGACGTGTCGCAGGCGCTCGCAGAGCGCGTCCTCCTGCCCACAGTTCGGGAAGCCCCGATGTCCACGGCGGTGCTGGCCGACGGTTTCTCATGCCGGGAGGCCATTTCGCAAAACGCCTCCCGCCATGGCGTGCACCTCGCGGAGTTGCTGGACCTGGCGAGCCATCCTGACAGGAACACAGCTGCACCGGAAGAACTTGCTCGCCGGCCTCTGTTGGAGGAGCGTCGGCGCGCGCGAGTGCGTTTGGGCGTGGGTGCGGCGGTAGCTGCAGGCGTCGCGGTGTGGTTCTGGCGACGACGCTAATCTACAGCTTCGTCAGGAAGCTCTCGATTTCGGGCGACGTCCAGTCCTGCGGACCGACGAATTTCCGGCGAATGACACCGTTGCGGTCGATCACAAACGTTTCTGGAACGCGGATCGATCCGAAGCGGAGGTTCGCGCCTTCGGATCCATCTCGCACACTGAACAGCTTCAGCTTGTATTGCTTCAGGAAATCGGCGTAGGCCACGGGGTCGTCATCGATGGACACCGCCAGCACTTGCACCTGCGGCACCTGCTGCTGCATCTGTTGCAGGCTCGGCAACTCGTCCAGGCAGGGCGCACACCATGTGGCCCAGAAGTTCAGGACGACCGTCTTGCCCCGATAATCCTGCAGGCGGACCGTGCGCGCACCGTCGCGAACCACAAAATCCGGCGCTTGCTGCGAGACCTGTTGCGGGTGGTCGCCCCGGTTGCAGCCGCTGGCAACCAGCAGGGCACATGGCAGCACGAGCGCGGCGAAACGGCGGACGAAGCGGAAGGAGGGCAGCACAGGTCCTATGATACGAAGCGATGGTCGACCCGGAACAGCAAACAGCATCACAGGAGCCGGAGTTTACTTTGCGGCTGGATGGAAGTGCGCCCACGCACCCGGCATCCTCGCTGCGGTCGCGGTCCTATGTGGAGTTGGAGCAGGACGAGGCTGACACCCACGAGTTGTCCGTACTGATCCCGGCTCGCAACGAGGCGCATAATCTGCCAGGGTGCTTGGCATCGCTGATCGGACAGTCAGGCGACGGGTTTCAGTTGGGCCGGCACTGGCACATCTTTGTGATCGACGACGAATCGTCGGACGACACCCTACGCATTGCGCAGGATGTCGCAGGCAAGCACGAAGGAGTGCACGTCTTGCGCGCTCCGCAACTGCAGGCGAGACGGCACGGGTTCACCGGCAAGAATGCCGCCCTGTGGTTTGGAGTAAATCAGCCTGTGGCGCGGACGGCGAAGTGGCTGCTGTTCACCGATGCCGACACGCTGCATGAGCCTGGAACGACGCATCGGGCCGTGATCGAAGCGGAACGGCACGGCGTGGCGATGCTGAGCTACTCGCCGCGGCAGATCGCGGCCAACGTAGTGCAGCGCGCCCTTTTGCCTCTGGTGTTCTCAGAACTAGCGACGGCGTATCCACCAAAGCTCGTCAACGATCCTGGAAGTCCGATCGCCGCGGCAAACGGGCAGTTCCTGCTGGTGCAGAGGGCGGCTTACTTCAGCGTAGGCGGCCATCAGGCCGTTGCGGATCGCGTGTTGGAGGATGTGGCCCTGGCGCGTTTGCTGAAGCGCCGCCACGGCATTCGCCTGCGGTATGCGCCAGAAAGCGTGGCGGCGCGCATGTATCGCACCACAGGCGAGATGATGGCAGGCTGGACGAAGAACCTGGCCCTCTTGTTTCCGCGGCCGGTATGGCTGGCCGCGGCACGAATACTGGACTTCGTTCTTTTGGTAGGCCTGCCGGTGCTCAGCCTGTCGCTGCCGTGGCTGCTGTGGCAACGAGCAGCGTTCTGGGTCCTTTGGCTGCGAGTGATTCTGCGCTACTGGACACGGACACGCCGGTCAGGAGCAAATGCGATCGACATCGCGCTGGCCGTGTTTGCTCTGCCCCTACTCGCGCTGTTGCTGGTACGGTCCTGGCAGCAGGTCGGTCTCGCCAAGCAGGTTTCGTGGAAGGGAAGAGAGTACCCGCAGTAGGGTTATTCTTCGCGCAATACTTCCAGTGGTTTCTGGCCCAGAATGCGGTAGCTTGCAAGCCATCCCGTCGCCACGGTGAGCAGCGCGACAAGGATCCACATGCCGAGGTTCTCGGCCGCGTTCAGGTGGTAGCCCAGGTCCATTTGGCGCAGCAGCGCCCGCGTGCTGAGATTGGCGAAGAGCAGGCCGACAAGGCCGGCGACCAGGCCGAGCACGGCGAATTCGATCGTGAAGATGGATCCGATGCGCAAACGGGTAGCGCCGAGCGTTTTCAGGACAACCACCTCGCGCACGCGGCGGTAGCGCGTGCCTGCCACGGCTGATGCCAGAATGACTAATCCGGCAAAGATGGAGAAACCTGCAAGGAACTGCACCACAAGCTGAACCTGCACAAGGATCTTCCGCAGCTGCTCAAACGCCTGCGCCACGTTGATCACGGTGACGGTCGGATACTTTGCGTACAACGCCCGTTGCAGTTCGCCTACCTGGTTCGGGTCGGAATGCACCGCGCCGTACCAGACCTCCGAAATGCCGTCGAGCGGCGCGCGCGGCAGGATGAATTCGGCGCGCGAGTACGCGTGCTGACCGTCGGAGCGAACGATGGCTGAGACCTCTGCATCGATCGGTCGATCCGCGTCGCTGCCGGCTGCGAAGACGATGTGCGAGTGCAGCTTTACACCAAGGCGTTCCGCGTGACGTTCGCCGATGGCGAGTTGCGCCCGCGTTTCGCCAGGCTGCCAGAACTTACCCTGCAGCACCGTCGTGCCCTCGGGGAGCGTCTCCGACCAGGTGAGCGTAATGCTTTGCAGCATGCGCTGAGGGAAGTTCTTCAGCTTCAATTGAGCGGCTGGAACCCCGTCCACCGACAGGATGCGCGAGGACAGCACGGGAACAAATTCCGGCGTGCCGCGAACCTCCGGCTGCTGCTTCAGCAGACTCTGTAGACCGAGTAGTTCGTTATCGGCGATGTCGACCAGAAAGACGTTGGGTAGGTCCGTGCGCGTGGACAGCTTCAGCTCGTGCGTGAAGGCCTGGCCGAGAAAGAAGACGATAGCAACCTGCATCACACCCAAGCCAAGCGCAGCCAACAGAGCGGCTGAGGGATTGCCGGGACGATACAGATTCGCCAGCCCGTGGCGCACTGCAGGCGGTAGCGAAAATCGCGTGCGCTGTAAGGTGCGCCGCAGGATCCAAAGCAGCAAAGCTGCCGCAGCGATGAGAGCCAGCAATACCGCGACCAGAGCGACCACAAAGATCAGGCCAGCCTTGCGAGACTCGGAAAGCACACCGGCAATGGTGGCCAGACCGGCCAAAATCAGCACCATAGCGCCCACCTGTACAAGGTTGGCACGCAGGCGTTGACGCAGCTGTTGCAGTGCCGGAGCGGGCTCCGCATCCACGGCGCGCCGCAAGATAGATATGGGACGAACGTTGCGGATGTCGAGCAGTGGCGGCAGCGTAAACAGGACCGTGATGATCAGCCCCGTAAGGATGCCGGTAAGCACTGCGCTGCCCGCGATGTGCAGCTCTGGCGAGAGTCCCAACATGCGGCCAAGCAGCAGCGGCAGCGCAACCTGCACCGCAACGCCCAGCAGCACGCCGACAACCCCGCCCAGCAGCCCCAGGAAGATGGTTTGCAGAAGATAAATGCGAACTACGCTGCTGCTCTGGGCACCCAGCGACTTCATGATGGCGATGGAGTCAAGCCGCTCCAGCAGATGGGTGCGCATGGCCATCGCCACGCCCAGCGCGCCCAGCACCAGTGCCACCAGAGAGACGAGGGAGAGGATGTCTGTCGCGCGATCCAGCGCAACAGTGATCGCCGGATTGGTCTCCCGATAGTCGGAGACGTTCGCTTCCGGCAGGGCTTCCTCGACCGCAGCCTTGAGCTTTGCCACGACACGATCGTCGGGTGATGGAAGTTTGAAGAGGAATCGCTCGCTCGCACGCGAACCGGTGGCCAGCAGGTGTGTTTCCGCCAATTGCTGCTGGCTCGAGAGCACCCGCGGTCCTGCGGCAAAGGCACCAGACAAGCGATCCGGCTCGCTCTCGACCACGGCGGCAATGCGAAAGGTGCGGTCACCGAGCGTGATGCTGTCGCCCACATGTAAGCGGAGGCGAATCAGCAGATCTTCACCGACCGCAACCGAATCGTTGCCGACGGCCTGTTCCAAGGGCATGGACGGCTGCAGATCGACCCGGCCATAGTAGGGATATTCGCGGGGGTCGATGGCCTTGAGCGCGACCAGCAATGGATCCATCGAGTTCGCGGCGGTGGCCATGGACGCCATCTCTGTGACGGTGGTGCGGCGAAGCCCGGCTGCGGCATGGTCCAGCAATGCAAGTTGCTTTGGTGTGGGCTGCTGAAACATCCTTGCGCCCAAATCGCCTGCCAAAATCGACCGAGCGCGGATCAGCAGAGTATGTCGAAACGATGCGGAAAAGCCGCGCACGCCTGTAAGCGCCGCCACGCCAACAGCGACGCTGAGAACCACGAAGAGGAATTTGGTGCGCGAGGCTCGCAACTCTCGCCAGGCGACGCGCGCCGCCGTGGACCAAGGAAGCGCTGCCATCAGCCGAACCTCGGATTAGTGCTGGTGCTCCCTGGGAAGGCGTCATTGCGCTGATCGGAAACCAACGCGCCATCGCGTATGGTCAGCGTGCGAGACGCGTGCGCAGCAACGGCAGGGTCGTGCGTGACCAGCACAAGCGTGGTTCCTTCCTTCCGGTTCAGGTTCAGCAGGAGGTCCATCACCTGCGCGCCGTTGCGCGAGTCCAGGTTGCCGGTAGGCTCGTCGGCCAGCACGATGGGCGGACGCAGAACAAACGCGCGTGCCAGGGCGACCCGCTGCTGTTCGCCGCCGGAGAGCTGAACAGGATAATGATCTCCGCGATCCGCAAGACCCACTGCATCCAGCAGGCCCCGGGCACGTTCCAGGCCTTCGCGCTCCTGACCCTTGCTGTTCAGTTCGTAGGGCAGCAACACGTTTTCCAGCGCGGTCAACGTGGGGATTAACTGGTAACTCTGGAAGACAAAGCCGATCAGACGGCCCCGGACGGCTGCAAGATCGTCCTCTTTCAGGTAGCTGATCTCGGTTCCGTTCAGATTGACGTTGCCGCTGGTGGGTGTGTCGAGCCCGGCCAGCAGACCGAGCAGCGTGCTTTTGCCGGAGCCCGACGCGCCGACCATGGCGACGAACTCGCCGGCCGTCACGTCAAAGCTGATGCCCCGAAGGATTTCGACCGTTCGGGAACCGTTGCGGATGGTCTTGATCAGGTTGGAAACGCGGATGCTTGGCGTGGAACTCACGCGCTCAGTATCGCACTGCATCTCACATGATTGACGCTATGCCTAACCTCTCTCGAACCCGGCTCCTGTTGTTGGTTACCCTGCTTTTCCTGCTCCCTCTTTGGCTGAACGGATGCAAACCCGGCCAGGCCACACGCCAATCCGAAAACCAGAACAGCGCCGTTAACTACCAGGCGGCCATTGCGCGAGCACATTCCAAGCCTATGAGCACCACGGAACAACAGGCCGTCGATGACGGTCGCCCTGTGATCGCCTGCTTTGGCGACAGCCTGACTGCCGGCTACGGCGTAGACGCAGCCGACTCCTATCCGTCGCGCCTGCAAGGCCTGCTGGACAAGGCCGGGTATCACTACCGCGTGGTCAACTTGGGCATCAGTGGGGAAACCACGAAGGACGGTCTGGCGCGCGTCGACCGCGTACTCGCCTTGCATCCGGCCATCGCGGTGGTGGAGTTCGGCGGCAACGACGGTCTGCGCGGAGTGCCCGTTGCAAGTTCGCGAGCCAACCTGGACGCGATCGTTCAGCGACTGAAATCCAGCGGAACCGAAGTTGCGCTTGCCGGCATCACGCTGCCGCCGCAGTTCGGCCAGGCTTACATTCAGGAGTTCAACCGCACGTACCACGTGGTCGCAGACAAGTATTCCGTCCCGCTTTACCCGTTTCTGCTACAGGGCGTGTGGGGCGTGAGCGGAAGCATCCAGCAGGATGGGGTGCACCCCACTGCTCAGGGCTGCCGGCAGGTCGCGAAGAATATCTTCGGCTTTCTGCAGCCGATGCTGAAGAAATAGGTATGTCGATTACACGAGGTTGAGGTGCGGCTGGAACAGGGTTCCGGCCACGCGCCTGCATATCGCTGCCAGCTCCGTTTGACCGCGAAACACCTTAACCATCCTGCTTTGCGAATACTCCGGCAGGTTCGCTGCCTGTCCGTTGCGCAGTTTGGTCAGAGACGACTCGTCCGCTGCGACGGCGGGGAACTCCGGCAGGATTGTCCTCGGGTGAAGCAGGAGATCGCGCACGTTTCCGTGGTTCACCGCGTCGATCAACTGGTCGCGGGTACATGCCTGCTGCAGCGTGAAGGGTCCGGCCTGCACCCTGCGCAGGCTGCTCAAGTGCGCACCGCACCCGGCTAGCTGACCCAGTTCATGCGCCACCGAACGCACGTAACCCCCGGACGACACATGGATGCTGAACTCGGCCGTGTCGCCGTCCAAAGCATCGAGCGTGAAGTTATGGATGGTGATGCGTGATGTCTTCAAAGCGACGGGCTTGCCCTGCCGCGCAAGCTTGTATGCGGGAACGCCATCGATCTTCTTCGCCGAAAATACCGGCGGCATCTGATCGATCTCTCCACGAAACTTCTCTGCTAGGGCGCGTAGCTCTTCCAGTGAGCGCGTCAGCGGCTCCGGCTCGCTCATGCGCTCGCCCTCGGCGTCGAAAGTATCGGTGCTGAAGCCGAAGCGGATGGTGCCGGTATAGAGCTTCTCTGCGGTGGAGAAGAACGAAGCCAGCCGCGTCCACTTGCCGATCAGAAGCGGGAGCACGCCGGTGGCCATGGGATCGAGCGTTCCCAGGTGTCCGATGGAGCGCTCGTTCGTGGCGCGCCGGGCCAGCGCAACCACGTCGTGCGAGGTGAGGCCCGCGGGCTTATCGAGAATCAGGAGACCGTGAATAGGAGCGGCTTGCATGAACTCTCCCATTACAGCAGAGCGCGGCTCTGCTATGTTGCGCTGCTGCCTGCCGTCTCCGGATACTGGTGGTGAAGTGCATCCTGGTAAGCGCGCATGGCTGCACGGTAGAGATCACGGTTCGCAGGGTTCGGCCTCGCCGTCTTGGAATCATCCACGCGCACATAGCGGTCGGCCAACTCCTGAAACGAACCGCCGTCTCCCGCGGCGCAGCCGCACGCGTACATCGCCTGAATGGCGGCACCGAGGCAGCCTGCTTCTTCCTCCGCAGGCACCTGAATCGTTGCGCCCGTTGCATCCGCCAGCAGTTGCCGCCATTCGGCCGACTTCGCGCCGCCACCGATCAGTTGTACGGTTTGCGCAGCGGCGCCTTGCAGGATCAGCTCCAAGCCTGCGAGGATGCCGAAGCTGACGCCTTCCACCATGGCGCGGATCAGGTGCTGTTGCGTGTAGTTGTTTGCTGAGACGCCCAGCAGCGTGCCGCGTGCGGAGGGCAGGTCGGGGGTGCGCTCGCCATTCAGAAATGGAAGCCACACCAGGCCATCGGCGCCGGGCGGTGTGTTCTGCAATGCGGGTTCCAGAGCGGCTACAGTGCTGCCGATCAGTTCCACTGTTTGTGTGACCACGTTGGTCGCGTTCATCGTGCAGACCAGCGGCAGCCACCCGCCACTGCTGCTGCAGAAGGGCGCAACGTTGCCGCTGCGATCCTCGGCGGGAGCGTCGCGATAGCTGTACACCGTAGACGATGTTCCGAGGCTCATGGTCACCACGCCCTGTTTCACGTTGCCGGTGCCCAGAGCTCCCATCATGTTGTCGCCACCGCCGCTTGCAACCAGGCAGTCGTGCGGTAGTCCAAGCTCGTCCGCGATCTCGGGGCGGAGCTTGCCGACGGCGTCTTCCGGCGTGATCAGCTGCGGCAGTGCTGAGACCAACTGACCGCTTCCTCCGTCAATCCACTGCAGCACCTCGGCAATCCACTTGCGGCTGCGCGGGTCGAAGTACCCGGTTCCGGAGGCGTCGCCGTATTCCGCACGAAGGTTTCCGGTCAACCAGAGGTTCAAGTACTCATGCGGCAGGAGGATGTGGCGCACTCGCGCGAAGTTCTGCGGCTCAACCTCTTTCAGCCAAAGCAGCTTGCTTACGGTGTAGCCCGTTCGCGGGACGATGCCGAACCGCTCTATCCATGCTTCCGGTCCACCGAAGTGGGTCAGCAGCTTTTCATTCTGCGGCGCGGTTTCCGTGTCGTTCCAAAGTTTGGCGGGACGAATGACCTCGTTCGCTTCGTCCAACACAACCAGCCCGTGTTGTTGACCCGAGATGCCGATGCCCTGCACAGCAGCGTTCGGGTGCGAGGCCATGGCAGCGGCCACACTCGTTTTCAACGCATCCACCCACCATCGCGGATCCTGCTCGCGCGCTCCATTGGCGCGCTCGATGATGTCGTGCTTGGCGTAGCCGCGGCCCAGGGTCTTGCCATCCTGCTGCAGCAGCAGCGCCTTGGTTCCTTGTGTGCCGCAGTCAATGCCCAGAAACGCGGATGCCGTTGTCATACCGGCATTGTCGCCTGATCAACAACTGTCTGCCAATTGCGATCGCTGGCACACTCCACAATGTTTTTGCATCCAACGCACTGACATCAGCAAGGGAAAGAAGCAGGGATGTGGATCGTACGCCTGGCGCTGCGGCGCCCGTATACGTTTGTCGTGTTATCGATGCTCATCATGCTGCTTGGCATCGGCACGGTGATCACTGCGCCGAAAGATATCTATCCGTACATCAACATTCCTGTTGTCACGATTGTTTGGAGCTATAGCGGACTGCCTCCACAGGACATGGAAGGCCGCATCGTCACCGTGTGCGAGCGGGCTCTGTCCACCACTGTCAACGACATCGAACACACGTCCAGCGAAAGCTACCAGGGTGTGTCCGTCATTCGCGTGTACTTTCAGCCCACCGTAAAGGTGGAGCTCGCGTTGTCGCAGATCACCGCGGTGGTGCAAACGATTCTGCGCATCCTGCCGCCGGGCACATACCCGCCCAACATCATCAAATACGACGCTTCGAGCGTGCCCATCGTTCAGCTCGCTCTGAATGGTCAAGGGCTCACGGAAGAAGATCTATACGACGACGGCACCTCGTTTGTCCGACCGCGGCTGGCCAACGTGCAGGGTGCTTCCGTGCCTCTGCCGTACGGGGGCAAGGTGCGCCAGGTGCAGGTGGATATCGATCCGAACCTGCTGTACTCGCACCACCTTGCAGCCCAGGATATTTCGACCGCGCTGAACCAGCAGAATCTGATTCTGCCCGCCGGTGTCGCGCGCATGGGCGATCGAGAGTTCATCATCAAGCTGAACTCGTCGCCCGCGTTGGTCAGCGCGATGAACGACATGCCAATCCGCGCCGCTAACGGGGCGGTGGTCCAAATGAAGGACGTGGCGCAGGTACGCCTCGGCTCCGCACCACAGGTCAACGTCGTTCGCGAGAACGGCAAGCGTGGCGCTCTGTTGACCGTACTCAAGAACGGCCAGACCAGCACGCTGGACATTGTGAATGGCGTGAAAAAGATGCTGCCCCAGATCGAGGCAGGCATTCCCGGCCTGGAGATCACACCGCTGTTCGACCAGTCCATCTTTGTGCGTGAGTCCATCAGCGAAGTAGTGCGCGAGGCGATCATCGCCGCGACGCTGACCGGCTTGATGATCCTGTTGTTTCTTGGATCGTGGCGGTCCACCCTCATCGTCTGCACTTCCATTCCACTCTCGATCGCCACGTCGCTGGTCATCCTGTATGCCCTTGGTCAGACCATCAACGTGATGACGTTGGGCGGCCTGGCCCTTGCTGTCGGCATCCTGGTCGACGATGCAACGGTCGAGATCGAGAACACGCACCGCAACATGAGCGAGAAGAAGCCGCTGGTGCGATCCATTCTCGATAGTGCGCAGCAAGTGGCCACCCCGGCATTCGTGTCCACGTTGTCCATATGCATCGTTTTCACCCCCGTGCTTCTGCTCACAGGACCTGCGCGGTTCCTCTTTACGCCGCTCGCCATGGCCGTTGTCTTCGCCATGCTCGCGTCGTACTTCCTGTCGCGAACGCTACTGCCAACGATGATGCACTTCCTGCTGGCGGCCGAACTGCCGCTGTACCAGGATGAAGGCGCGAGTGAGAAGGAAGCGGAGCGGAACTTTCTCTGGCGGTGGCACCACAAGTTCGACGCTTGGTTCGATCGCCGTCGCGATCAATATCGCAAGGTGTTGGCCTGGACGCTCGACAACAAGGGCCTGACCATCGCCGGCTTCGGTCTCTTCGTGGTGCTCTCCTTGCCATTGCTGTTTTTCATCGGTCAGGACTTCTTCCCCTATGTCGATTCCGGGCAGATGCGGCTCCACGTCTATCCGCCGGAAGGCATGCGGCCCGAAGACTCAGAGCTTTACTTCGCCAGCGTTGAGCGAGAGATCCGGCACCTCCTACCGGCCGACGAGGTCACGCTGATCCTGGACAACATCGGTCTGCCCAACGGCGGTATCAACCTCGCGTTTACCTCTGGAGGTGCGACCTCCGACACAGACGGCGAGATCCTCATCTCCTTAAAGCCGGGCAAGCGTCACACGCAGGAATATCAACGGCTGTTGCGGCACGATCTGCATGACAAATTTCCGGAGGCGACGTTCTTTTTCGAACCGGCCAACATCACGAATCAGATTCTTGATTTCGGTCTGCCAGCGCCGATCGATATCCAGGTTGCCGGTCGCGCACGGCAGAATTACCAGCTCGCGCAGCAACTGCTGAAACAGGTGCAGGCAATCCCAGGCATTGCGGATGCGCACATCCACCAGCAGGTGGCACTGCCCACGGTGAATGTCAACGTAGACAGGCTCAAAGCGCGCCAGATCGGCCTGACTCAGCAGGATGTTGCACAAAGCATGTTGATCTCGCTGACCGGCACGGGACAGACCGCGCCGAACGAATGGCTGAACCCACTCTCCGGGGTGAACTACCAGGTTGTGGTGCAGACCCCGCAGTATCGCATCGACTCGATGCAGGCTATGTCGCGCATTCCGGTGACCGGTCCTGCCGGTAACGTGAGCCAATTGCTGGGCAACGTTGCGAACTTCGAGCGCGACATCACGCCCGTAATCATTGACCACTACAACATTCAGCCAACGTATGACATTTACGCAGACGTCGATCAGCGGGATCTGGGTGGCGTGGCCAGCGATATCCGCAAGATCATCGACCGCGCGGGCAAGGATGTTCCGAAGGGGTCGCAGATCGCTCTGCGCGGTGAGGTGCAAACGATGACCAGTTCGTTTGAGCGGCTGGGTCTCGGCATCATCTTCGCCATCATCCTGGTTTATCTGCTTATGGCGGTGAATTTTCAAAGCTGGCTCGATCCGCTGATCATCCTCATGTCTCTGCCAGTGGGTTTCGCGGGCATCCTATGGATGCTCTTCCTGACCGGCACCACCTTCAACGTGCCTTCGCTCATGGGCTCCATCATGACCATCGGTGTCGCTACAGCAAACTCGATCCTGATGGTCGTGTTTGCCAATGACGAGCGAATCGCTGGACGTAACAACATCGAAGCTGCGGAGAACGCAGGCTTCACACGCTTGCGGCCTGTAGTCATGACCGCGCTGGCCATGATCATCGGCATGCTCCCAATGGCTCTGGCGCTGGGCGAAGGCGGGGAGCAGAACGCTCCGCTTGGGCGCGCCGTGATCGGCGGCTTGATGTTTGCCACCCTTGGAACCCTGTTTGTGGTTCCCATCATGTACTCCTGGTTGCGCAAGGACGCGCCGAAGAACTGGGCCGAGGAGATCGAGCAAACCGAGCGGGAAGAGGCCGAGGAGAAGGAGCGGGCCGCGCAATCGGCATCGCAGGCTCCCGGCAGCGCACAACCAAGAACCGCGTAGCCATACGCACCACCAGACCGCGACACGCGGCGCACGGGGACGGAACCTACCACGATGAGCGACGACCTGCAGCAGCGAATCTATCCGGAAGACGAGCGCCTTCGCGAGGTCTCCGAAGATCCCGATCGCCGGATGACCCGCGCCGAATGGGAACGGGAAGAGTCGCTTGCGCGCCAGGCCGCTCACAAGCGCCATGAGCAGGTGGCGCACGACAGGGAAGTCCAGCAGGACTATGACAAGCACCACCGCCATAAGCGCCGGAACTGGAGGCCAATTCTGTTCTGGGCAGCGGTCGGGATTGCCGTGCTTCTACTCATCTTTTTCATCGGCTATCTGCCGCGCCACAACCGCAACAAGCGCATCCAGGCAGAGGCGCAACAGCGCGAACGCGAGAACCCCAGGGTCGATGTGGTCAAGGTGAGCCGGACAGCGGCGCCTGGCCAGCTTACTGTGCCGGGAACCACTTCATCCTTCACCGACGCCTATGTGTTTGCGCGTGCCAATGGCTACGTGAAGAAGCGCTTTGTCGACATCGGCGATCACGTCCGCAAGGGGCAGTTGCTGGCCCTGATCGATGCGCCGGAATTGGACCAGCAGGTGGACCAGGCACGAGAGCAGTTGCGCCAGGCCGAAGCGCAGGAGGCACAGCAGCAGGCGCAGCTCGACCTGTCGCGGGTCACCTGGGAGCGTTGGCGCACTCTGGTCGCCAAGGGTGTATTTTCCCGGCAGGATGGCGACCAGCGCGAGACCGACTACCGCACTCAGCTAGCCACGGTCGCATCGTCCCAGCGCAACGTGGAAAGCTATCGCGCGAACCTCTTGCGGGTGATTGCGTTGCAGAGCTATGAGCGGGTGACCGCGCCGTTCGACGGTGTGGTGACGCAGCGCAATGCAGATGTGGGCGCCCTGGTCGGCTCGAATGGTGCTGCCATGAGCGCGCCCAACCCGACCACGTCGTCCAGCAACGGCGGCACGGCCGGAGTGGCCTCCGCAAATAACAGCGGCTCCAGCGGAAGCACGTCGACAGGCGCGGCCCCGACCACAGGCGGCGCGCAGGGTGGGGCCATTTTTGTCATCTCGCAAATCGATACGCTCCGCATTCTGGTCAGCGTCCCTGAGGGGTACGCCACCAGCGTCCGCAAGGGGATGAACGCGGCCGTGTTTGTGCAGGAGCGCATGGGCGGCCCGCCGGTGCAAGGCACCGTGACGCGCACGGCCGATTCGCTGGACCAGAACACTCGGACCATGCTCACGGAGGTCGATATCGACAATCGCGGCGGCAAGCTGTTTCCCGGGATGTACACGGTTGTGTCGTTCCAGCAGGTCCGCGGGGAGGCTCCGCTTGCAGTTCCGGGTGACGCGGTGGTGATCCGCAACGACCGGACCACGCTGGCCGTGGTCGACCCCACCAACCACGTACACATGACGCCGGTGTCAATCGGCCGAGACTATGGTCCGTCCGTCGAGATCGTCAGCGGCCTGCGCGACGGCGACACGGTGATCACCAGCGTTACGGACGACGTTCGCGAAGGCGCCGTCGTACGGCCGCAATTGATGCAGCGCAGCGAGAATGACGCAACTGGAAAGGGTGCCCAGGCCCAAACACACCAGACGCCCGACAGTGGACCCAACCAGTACGGCGACCAGAGCATTGTGAATTCGCAAGCGGAGAGCACCAACAATCAGGGCAAGCGTGGCCAGAACAACGGGACATCGCAGCAGGGCCAGAATGTGCAGCAGCACGGTCCGCAGCAGAAAGCCGACGGCGGAAAGTCGAGCGGCCGATGATCTCTGGCATTCGGTCCATCGTTTCTCTGAATCGGATGGCTCTGCCGATCGGCGTGGCTGCGGTAGTTCTTGTTGCGTCCGCCGCCGCCGCTCAGCAGGACCCGCAAGGGCGGCAGCAGCCGGCTCCGTACACGGCACCGCAGACAGCGCTGCCCGCTGTGCCCCAGGCGCCGGGCCAGCAGGCCGTGCCTGGGCAGCAGCAACCAACCGCATCTCCGGACGCGCCTCTGCCCCGGCCGGACGGCAGTTCGGTCGACCTGCGCGATGTGGAGCCGCTGACACCGGAACTTCCCGGCGCGGTCGGTGGAAATTCCCAAACGCAGCAGGTGCGTGGCGATTCGCAACTGCCGCGGAGAGAGGCCCCGGCCGCGTTCCAGACGAGTCCTATCCGACTCATCGCCCCGTACCGCGCAGCGCATGTGCCGGAGTTGCCCACAGCAACTTCCGTTCGGATCGACTCGCTGGTGCGAGACGGCAAGCTATACCTTTCTCTGCACGACGCCGTGGCGCTCGCGGTGGAGAACAACCTGGACGTGGAGGTGAGCCGGTACAACCTGCTGTTGGCCGACACGGACCTGACCCGCGCCCGTGGCGGCGGCAATCTTCGCGGGATCGATTACACGATCACGCAAACGGCACCAGGTGTGGGTGCGCAGACGAGCCCTCTGCTGAACGCAGCTACAGATGGCACAACCGCGGCCACCGCGCCCCAGGTAACCGACCTTAGCCAGATCACCCAGGCCGGGAACACCGTGCAGCAATCGCTGAGCCAAACCAATGGCTTCGCCTACGCGCCCGGGCCGCAGACGCCGCTGTTCGATCCTGTGGTCACGGGGCAGGCCGGCTATCTGCGGCGCTCTGACCAGAAATCGCTGGAATCCACCACCACTACGGGAAGCGGAACCGGCACAGGAACGGGGAGTGGCGGCACCAATGTGAATACGCCCCCGCTCGACTTCGTGAATACGGGTGTCGATTACCAGCAGGGCTTCTCGTTTGGCGCTCAGATTGAGGCGTTCGTCAGCAACGCGCCCCAGGTGCTCTACGCCAACAATTCGCAGTACAACCCATTTCACGCGCCCTCCACCAACTTCACCTTTACGCAGTCGCTGTTACGCGGCCGCGGCAGGCAGGTGAATTTACGGTTTGTGCGCATCGCGCGCCTCGATCAGCAGGTCTCGCGACTCCTGTTTGAGCAGCAACTGCTCGAGACGGTCTACGGCATATCAAGGCTGTACTACGACCTGGTGTCGCTCGGGGAAAACATCGGGGTTCGCGAAGATGCTCTGGCCGCGGCCGAACGGCTCTTCCGCGACGATCAGAACCAGGTGGCCGAAGGAACGCTGGCACCCATCGAGCTGACGCGCGTGCAGGCGCTATTGGCGGCGAGCCGGCTGGATCTGATCCAGGCTCGTGGGGAATACCGCCAGCAGGAGGTCATCCTTCGGCAGAACCTGCTTAGGCGCCTCAGTGACCCCGGCGCGCAGTTTGCGTCCATCGTTCCGACCGACCACATCGATGTTCCGGATGCCCCACCACAACTCGACGTGCCGCGGCTGACCTCCGATGCGCTTGCAACGCGCCCCGACCTGCTGCAGGCCGGCATCCAGGTGCAGGCAAACGAGATTGCCGCACGGGGCACGGCCAACGCGGTGAAGCCCCTGCTGAACGTGTACGCAAACGTGCAGACCCGGGGCTCGTCGCTGGTCCCATACCAGCTTGTGGGATCGCCGGGTACCGGCGTGGCGACCACGCCGGCCGCGCTGACCCAGGGCGGTCTGCGCTTGTCGACGATCTATCAGGGCGGGATCCAGCTCAATCTACCGCTGCGGAACCGCATCGCCCAGGCCGATGCGGCACGCGACCAGGTTCAACTTCGTCAGTCGCAGGGCCGGGCTGCGAAGCTGGAAAACGATGTTCGGCAGCAGGTGGAAAACGCAACCGTGGCGCTGGAGAACGCGCACCAGGCATACGCCGCGGCAGTTGAGAGCCGCAACTACCAACAGCAATTGCTGCAGGCAGAAATCGACAAGTTTTCAGTGGGCGCCAGCACCAACTACCTGATTGTGCAAGACGAGGCCTACCTTGCCCAGGCGCGCGCGACCGAGGTCGCCGCACGATCCGATTATCAAAAGGCCCAACTGGCCCTCGACCGCGCGTTGGGAGACCTCCTGCAGAAGAATGGGATTGCCTTTGATGACGCCGTGCAGGGCAGAGTTGCGGATCATCCATAACCTCCGCGAACGGTTTTGTACGGCGCAAATCTCGTGATTGCCGTCACCGCGCGCCAGCCCGTATGCTTAGGCTGTTCTTAGCATCCAAGTGCATGGTCAGGCAGTTGCGCGCGGGCTTGCGCGACCCCGGCGCTTTTGGAAGCAAGTTAGAAATCGGCCCAGGTGCCGGGTGGAGTGCGAAGTCATGGCAGAACCAGTCAGCACCGACATCGTGGGTGGCTGTTGTCCCCCCTCCGATAGCCTGTTCGAGCGCTGCGGCTGGTTTTACGCACTGTGTCGAGAACACCTGTTTCATGACCATTCGCCGGAGATAGCCGACGGCTTGTGGGGTGGGGAAGGCCCGCCGGCCGGCACACACCTGCTGGAGCTTGGCTGTGGTCCCGGCTTCTATGCCTGTCGCTTCGCTGAAAACTATCCTCACATTCGAACCACCGGCATTGACTTGAGCAAGGCGCTGCTGACCCGAGCGCGCACTCGCGCGGCTGCCATGAAACTACAAAACTGCAGCTTTCACCAGGCGGATGTTCACCAGCTTCCGGCGACCGTCGGCACTGTGGACAGCATTGTCGTGTCACGCCTGTTTCTCGTCGTGCCCAACCGCGACGATGTAATGCGCGAGATCTTCCGGGTACTTCGGCCGGGCGGAAAGTGCTTTGTCGCCGAGCCGGTACAAAGCGCGCGGACACAGTTTCCGCTCAGCGCCATGTGGCTTCTGGCGAAGCTTTCCTCGTTCACCAAGGTACCTTACGTTGAGCCTCACCGTGTGACCACCATGACCGAGGCGGAGTTTGGTGGCCTGGTCCAGGCGCAGCCGTGGCAGGACATCGTATTCCGCCGCGACGGCCGCTACCAGTTTGCGGTCTGCACCAAGCCGGCTGGTGTGGAAGAAGTCTCGGCTGTGAACACAGCCGACCTGCTGGAGCCGTGCATTGCCTGACGTGGCGCCGACGCCGTATCCGCTGCTGCGGCCCTCCGAATCGAACCCCGAGCTTGCCGGACACTGCGCCCTGGCGGTCATGACCAAGGCCCCACGACCGGGGAAGGTGAAGACTCGCCTGTCTCCGCCGTTGACGCTGGAGCAGACGGCCGCACTGAACATCTGTTTTCTGCGCGACACCACGCGAAACATCGCGGAGGTACGGGGCGGCCGCGGTGTGCTCTGCTACACGCCGGCCGGCGAAGAAGCAGCATTTGCCGGCATCGCGCCGGACGGGTTTTCGCTGATTCTGCAGCGCGGTGACGGGTTCGGCGAACGTCTTCATCTTGCTGCAACGGATCTTCTATCGTGCGGGTTCGGTGCTGTCTGCCTGATCGACTCCGATTCGCCCACCTTGCCGCACGCCGCGTTGCAGCAGGCGGTGGACGCGCTGAACCAGCCCGGCGACCGCTTGGTGTTGGGCGGGTCGCACGATGGCGGATACTACCTGATCGGCCTGAAACGGGCACACCCGGAACCGTTCGAGCGCATCACCTGGAGTACGGAGTTCGTGCACGCGGAGACGCTGGAGCGCTGCAGCGAAGCCGGGATCGAGGTCGTGCACCTGCCGGTCTGGTATGACGTGGACGACGCTTCCACTTTGCGGGTCTTGGCTGCCGAGCTGCTGGACGGGAACCGCCCTCATTTCGCGACCACGGAGGGCTTCGACGCCGCTGCAACCCGCGCCTTCCTCGCAGATCTCGCCTCGGCAGGCGAAGTTTCCTGGCGCACTGCGCCGACCTCGTCTCGTTCATGAAGCACGACATTGAGACTCACCCTATGAGTTGGCGTTCGCTGCTGTACCGCGGCTCACCAGGGAGCACGAACGTCGTCCTCGTGCTGCTCGGCCTGGCGCTCCTCTTCCTGTCGCGTCATCTTGCCGTTGAGTTCGACACGTTTGTGATCGGCTACTCCGAAACGTCTACCTGTGCTCTGGCCGTGTCTCTGGCCGCAGGACTCGTGGTGTGGACGCAGCCGACGGATCGCCGCTCGTTCTGGATCATCGTTGGCACCGCGTTGTTGTGCCGCCTGGCGCTGCTGACGCCGGAGCCACACCTGTCCAGTGACATCTACCGATATGTCTGGGACGGATATGTGCAGCACCACGGCATCAATCCCTACCGCTATTTCCCGGGTAACGAGCACCTGCGATGGCTCCAGGAAGACGATATTTTCCCGTACATCAATCGTCGCGATTATGCGCCGACTATCTACCCGCCAGTGGCGCAGATGCTGTTCTGGATCGCCACCTGGTTCTCGCCGACGCTCACGCTGATGAAGCTGACCATGTACGCGCTGGAAGGCGTGACGGTATTTGCCCTGGCGAATATGCTGGAGCAGATGGGTCGCCGCAGGGAAGAGGTCATCCTCTACGCCTGGAGCCCGCTATGCATTTGGGAGTTCGGTTCCAGCGGACACCTGGATGCTGCGCTGATCGCCGCCGTGTGCCTGGCGCTTCTGTTCCGGTTGCGAGATCGTCCCTGGCTCACCGGCTTTGCGTTGGGCGCGGCCGTGATGATCAAGTTCTACCCGTTGCTGCTGTTTCCCGCGTTGTGGAAGCGTCGCGACTGGCGCATGCCGGCTGCTGTCGTGTCGGTGATTGTTGCCGGATATGCGGTGTACTCCAGTGTGGGCATGAAAGTGTTCGGTTTTGCCGGCGGATACGCAGCGGAGGAGGGCATGGACTCTGGTACTCGCTATTTCCTCCTGGAAGCTGCGCGGCATGTTCCCGGTTTCAGAGGTCTGGGCACACCGGCGTTTCTCGCCTTTTGCGCTGCCGTGTTTCTGCCGCTGATGCTGTGGTGCTGGCGTGCGAGCCAGATGCCGGGCACAGCCTTTCTGAGACCCGCGGCAGCACTGGCATTCGCTCTGATGCTGCTGTTTTCGCCGCATTACCCCTGGTACGTGGCGTGGCTGCTGCCGTTCCTGGTTCTGTTGCCGGAACTGCCAGGCATCGTCTATGTCTACAGCGTTTTCTACTGGCTGACGACGCAGTACGCGGAACCGGGTCCGAAGATGTTCCATGCGAATAGCTGGACCTACGGCGCGAGCGCAGTTGCATTGCTGCTTTGGCTACTGTGGCGAAAGTATCGGGGCAGCTTGCATCTGCCCCTGCCTTGGCGGGCGGTGACGAGTGAGGCCGCGCGATGAGTGTTTCGGTCATCATTCCCGCGCTCAATGAAGCGGAGTCGATCGGCTATACGGTCAATGAGCTGCCCTGGGCCGAAATCCAGGAGTGCCTGGTCGTCGACAACGGCAGCACGGACGCGACTGCGGAGGTTGCAGCAGCGGCGGGTGCCCGCGTGGTTCGAGCAGCGCGAGGCTATGGCTCGGCATGCCTGGCTGGCGTGGCCGCCGCTTCCGCGGCATCCGAAATCCTGGTCTTCATGGATGGCGACGGTGCGGACGTTCCAACGCATCTCCCAGAACTGGTGGCTCCGATCCAGCGAGGCGAGCAGGACCTTGTCCTGGGGACGCGACTGGGCGGAGACCGGCGGGGCCGTGTCCGTCAGCCGGGCTCCATGCTCGGATCGCAAGTTTTCGCCGGCTGGTTCGTCGGGCAAATCGTCCGGCTGGTATACGGCTTCCGGTACACCGACATGTGCGCCTTTCGCGCCATCCGCCGCGATGCCCTGGACCGCTTGAAGATGCAGGAGCGCACCTATGGCTGGAATCTGGAAATGCAGATTAAGGCAGTGCAGCACCACCTGCGCGTCCAGGAGATTCCGGTCAGCTACCGCGTCCGGTACGGCGGAGTGTCCAAGGTTTCGGGCGATTGGAGGGCGTCGATCAAGGCTGCAACGCGCATTCTGGAAGTGCTGATCCGGGTGACGCGTCAGGGCCGAAGCTGAGCCTTTTCTCGCGCGCAACTTCCCGCAGTAAATTGCGTCTGAACGGCTAGCGGGCGCGACGTTTCCGTCCCGCGTGGAGCAGCACCATGCAACAAAGGTATCGATTTCTGGCAGCGATCGCCATGTCTGCCGTTCTGGCTGGCGGCGCAGCCGCACAGCAATCCACCACCAGCGACGCAGCCATCCAGGCGAGCGTCCTGAAGGCGATGGCCGCGGACAATCGCTTGGCCTCGCAGCAGATCCAAACCACTACCGCGTTCGGCACGGTGACCCTGTCCGGTTCTGTGCCCGATGAGCAGACGCGCAACGCAGCCGAGCAGGTCGTGGCGCACACCGTCGGTGTCAAGAAAGTCGTCGACCAGCTCACCATCGGCACTGCGGGAGATCAGGCGGGCACAACCACGGGCTCAGCGACTGAGCAAGCCGCAAATGAGCAGGCCGGGATGGCGGCGTTGAATGAGCCGGACGCCACGTCACAGCAGAGTCTGCCGAACCAGGCACCTGCTCCCGCAGGCCAGACCGCTCAGCCACTGCCGCCACAGCAGCAGGCGTACCCAATGCCGAACAGTCAGCAGCAGGTCGGTCAGACCTACCCGCAGCCGCAGCCCGGGTACCCTCAGGGGGGATATCCGCAGGGTGCGCCACCGCAACAGTACCCGCAGGCAAACGCGCCACAGTATCCACAACAGGGATATCCGCAAGGCGCGCCACAGCAGTACCCTCAGCAGGGCTATCCGCAACAGCAGGGCTATCCGCAGCAGCAGGGTCCGTACGCGAACAATCAGGGTTATCCGCAGCAGCCAACGCCCGGCATGTATCGCCGCCAGTGGGAGGCTCAGCAGGGTTATGGTCAGCCAGCACCGTACGGTTACGGGCCGCAGGGCGGTCAGCCGGCGGGTCAACACGTCACCATCGCTCCGGGTGTGGTGCTGCCCGTCCGCATCACGCGCTGGCTCTCCAGCGGCGACGCCGAACCGGGCACCAACTTCACGGCCGTGGTTGAGAACGACATTCTCGCCAACGGTCTGATCGCGATTCCACGCGGTGCCGAGGTGCAGGGAACCGTTGTGGACGCGAAGGGTGCTGGTGCGCTGAAAGGTCGCGGGAGCCTCACGCTCCAGTTGACGGCGCTGCACCTTGGCGGGCAGAATATCCCGCTGCAAAGCCAGACGTTCACCGTGACGGGTCGCGACAAGGCGGCACAGTCCGTAAACTCCGCGATCGGGGGCGCGGCCGTGGGCGCGATCATTGGTGCCATCGCGGGTCGCGGAACCGGCGCTGCAATCGGTGCCGGCGTGGGTGGCGCTGCCGGCCTCGGCGCTGCCGCAGCCAGCGGTGGAGGCAACGCGCACATTCCGGCAGAGGCGCTGTTGCGCTTCCCACTCACGGCTCCGGTCAGCCTTTTGACTGTCTCTGAGGCGGAGATGCAGCGCCTGGGCAGCTACGCGGGCCCTGAAGGAGCTCGCCGGCCACTGCCCCCGCCGGGCTACGGTTACGGCCCGGCACCGTATCCATACCCTTACGCTTACCCTCGCGGCTACTACTACTGAGAACGACTCGCTGAAGCAAAGGCGCGTGCACCTGAGTGCACGCGCCTTTCTTGTTATCACCAAGGGGAAGCTCGCTCTCTCGCCACAGGCAAACCGGCTCCGCTCCCCATCACCTAATCCGAACGCCGCATCATGACGATGCATCCAACTCAGGCGATGCGTAAGCGCAACCCATCCTCTTCCCGGCAGCAACGGCCTGCGACCTCGTCCCGACAGAAGCGCCAAAAGTCAACGGCCCCCGTCGAGTCGATGAGTGTTCTGAACGATCCGGCGGACTTCGCCAAGGCTGCGGGTCTTCGCTACGTTACCGATCATCGCCCGGGCATCTCCCGCAAGCGCTTCCGTGGCAGCTTCCGCTACTTCATGCCTGACGGGACAGCGGTAAAGGATGCGGAAACCCTGGCCCGCATCAAGTCGCTGGTGATCCCCCCAGCGTGGGAACAGGTCTGGATCTGCAAAGAGGCCAACGGCCATCTGCAGGCCACCGGCCGCGACGCCCGTGGACGCAAGCAGAGCCGCTACCACCCTAAGTGGCGCGCCATCCGCGACGAGAACAAGTACGAGCGCATGACCCATTTTGCCGAGGCGCTTCCCGGAATTCGCGCTCGCGTACACCACGACCTGGGACTGCACGGCATGCCCCGCAACAAGGTGTTGGCGACCATTGTCAGCCTGATGGAGGTCACCCATATCCGGGTGGGAAACACCGAATACGCTCGCGAAAACCACTCGTATGGGCTGACGACCATGCAGCACGAGCATGTCGACGTGCATGGCTCGGAAATCACCTTCAGTTTCCAGGGAAAGAGCCGCGTTCACCACACTATTCACCTGCACGATCGCCGGCTGGCCCGCATTATCCGCCAGTGCGAAGAGATTCCCGGTCACGAGCTGTTTCAATATGTCGACCACGACGGCGACCACCACGTGATCGATTCGCAGGCGGTGAACGAGTATCTGCGCGAGATTACGGGCCAGCACTTCACGGCCAAAGACTTCCGCACGTGGCACGGGACAGTGATGGCGGCCAAGATGCTCCACGAGTTCGAGCCGTTCCGGAATGTCACGGAAGCCAAGAAGAACATCGTCGCGGCGATCAAGCAGGTCGCGTCGGAACTCGGCAACACGCCCTCGGTGTGCCGCAAGTGCTATGTTCACCCGGCGGTGATCGACGCCTACATGGGCGGTCTGACCAAGCAAGAGGCCAAGGAAGAACTGGACGAGCAGATCGCGGAGCGAAGCGAAGCTGTGTCCCGGGAAACTGACCCGCACGGGCTGCACGAGGAAGAGAAAGCACTGGTCAGCCTGCTGCAGCAAAGAATGCTGCTGGAAGCGGCGGCTTAGCCGGGCCGGGGCTGCTCTATACTTGGCACAGCGTTTCGCGCGAAGCGGTGATACCGCGTGCGCCTGCGTTCCGCCGGCTTCGCGGCATTTCGAGAAGGATTTCGTCCCACCACCAGACATGATTCGTTTTCTGCAAAGTGACAATCGCCTGACCAAGGCGATCTTCGGTGTGGTGATCGGTGCGGCCATCATCACCATGGTGATCACGCTCGTCCCCGGCATTTACGAGGGTTTCGCCGGCGCTCCTCAAGGCGCATACGCTACCGTCCGCGAACCCGGGGTGATCGGACGCCTGTTCGGCAGTTCGGAGACCATCCAGAGCACCGAGGTCGCAAACCTGGCCGGCAACCTGGCGCAGCGGCAGGGATACCCAGCGCAGTTTGCGCAGTTCCTGCAGCCTCAGGCGCAGCAGATCCTGCTGGCTGGAGCCATTGAGAAGCAGGAAGCGCACCGTCTCGGACTGGTGGCTACGGACGACGATGTTCGATACGACCTGCAGCATGGCCAGCTTGGCCAGTTGTTCTTCCCCAACGGCCAGTACATCGGGGACGACAAGTACCGGCAGTTTGTGACCCAGCAGATCGGCTTCGCTTCCACGCAGGAGTTTGAAGACAAGCTGCGCGACGAACTGACGCAGCGCAAGCTGGTGGCCTTCATCACTGCCAACGCCAATGTGAGCGACAACGCCGTTCGCGAAGAAGTGCGGCAGCAGGGCATGAAGATCAAGTTCGACTATGCCGCCATCACGGCGGATGACGTAGCGAAGGCGATCAACCCGATCGACAGCGAACTGCAGAGTTTTTTCCAGAAGAATCAGGCGCGCTACGCGAACGCGATTCCGGAACAGCGCAAGATCACCTACATTCCGGTGGACGCCGGCAGCTTGCCAGGCGGCCGTCCTCAGGTAACGGATGCCGACCTGCAGGCGTACTACAACGCGCATAAGGCGGATTACCACGTTGACGAGCAGGTCAAGGTTCGCCACATCCTGATCAGCGCGCCCAAGGGTGCGGATGCCAAGACCGACGCCGAAGCCAAGGCCAAGGCGCAGGGCCTGCTGGACCAGATTCGCAAGGGTGCAGATTTTGCAGCGCTGGCCAAGGCGAACTCGCAGGACCCCGGCTCCAAGGATGCGGGTGGTGAACTCGGTTACGTGAAGCGGAACCACCAGATGGTGCCTGCGTTTGAAGCTGCCGCGATGGCGCTCAAAGCCGGGCAGACCAGCGATCTGGTCCGCACCGACTTCGGTTACCACATCATCCAGGCGGAGGCTCGTGACGAAGCACACGACAAGCCGCTGAGCGAAGTTGCGGCGGAGATCCGGCCCATTCTGGAGCAGCAGAAGGCCGCAGGAGCCTTGCAGAGCTTTGCTTCGCAGCTTGCGTCCGAAGCCGCAAAGGAAGGGCTCGACAAGGCTGCCGCGGCTCACAACCTGCACGCGACCACGACGGACTACGTCCCGACCGGCGGTCCTGTCAGCGGTCTGCCTGACGCGACCCAGATGCTGCAGGGCGCCTTCGGACAGAAGAAGGGCGATGCGCCTCGCGTCGCTCCGGCCGGTCCGGGACAGATGGTCGTGTACACGACCGACGACATCCACCCGGCGCACGCGCCCACCTTCGCCGAGTGGAAGGGACATGTTCTGGACGATTACAAGGCCGAACAGGTTCCTGGCCTGCTGCAGGCTCGCCTGACCAAACTGGCGACGCGCGCGCAGGAATTGCACGATCTGCGCAAGGCAGCAGCCGAGCAGAACGTTCCGGTGAAGTCGAGCGACCTGGTTGGCCGTGACGCCAACGTGCCGGACGTGGGACAGATGAACGGCCCTGCCAGCGCGGCGTTTGACCTGCCCAAGGGCGGGATCACCGGCGGTCTGAGCGTCGAGAACGGATCTGCAGGCGTCATTCTGCAGGTACTGGATAAACAGGAACCATCGCCTGAGGACATTGCGAAAACCTACGCCACGCGCCGCGCGGAACTAATCGAGCGGAAGCGCGCGGAGATCTTCGGTGTGTACATGGGCACGCTGCTGGACCGGTACAAGGCCAAGGGTGCGATTCGCATTTACCAGCAGCCGAAGCAGCCCGGCCTACCGCTCGGCTCTTAAAGGTTGAAGGACAAATAAGTGTCAGGCCCGGCGTTCTTACGTCGGGCTTGTCACTTTAGGCGCTTGCCGTTGCTTTCGCCGCTCCGTCGGCATCGTATGGAGCAAATGGTCTCTGAACGGCTTTCTGGTGTTCTGGTGCACGTCACGTCGCTTCCTTCCAACGGCGGCATCGGCGATTTTGG
Organism: Terriglobus aquaticus; assembly: GCF_025685415.1. Lineage (NCBI taxonomy): Bacteria > Pseudomonadati > Acidobacteriota > Terriglobia > Terriglobales > Acidobacteriaceae > Terriglobus > Terriglobus aquaticus. The sequence continues at coordinate 1,423,420 of NZ_JAGSYB010000001.1, read as the reverse complement.
CCCCGCGGCGTACGGTCTGATCGATTGGCTCGCCTCGGCGAAGCAGCGTGTGTGGCAGGTGCTGCCGCTGAATCCGGTGGGTTACGGGAACTCACCGTACAGCGCGATCTCCGCTTTTGCGGGGAACCCGCTGCTCATTTCGCTCGACACGCTGCAGGAGCAGGGTTGGCTGGCCGCAGAGGACTGCGCAAATCTGCCGGGTTCAGACGGCAATGTCGATTTCGCTCAAGTGACGGAGCGGAAGCTGCCGCTGGTGGAAGAAGCGGCTCGCCGCTTTTTGAAGCAGAGCACGGGTGAAGTTTGCGAACGCTACAACAGCTTTCGGGAACGCAATGATTACTGGCTAACCGACTATGCGCGTTACGTGGTGATCCGTCGCGAGAACGAGTACAAGCACTGGCTTGACTGGCCGGCGGGTCTTTCACAACACGACGCCGAAGCCCTGACGGCCTTTGACGCTGAACACGCGGACGCCCTGAATACGGAGTACGCGATCCAGTTCCTCTTCCAAGAGCAGTGGAGCGCCCTGCGCGCCTTTGCCATGTCCCGCGACGTGCGCATCATGGGCGACATGGCGATCTTCGTGTCGTACGACTCGGCCGATGTCTGGGCCAATCGTGAGCTGTTTGAACTGGATGAAGAAGCGAAGCCGACTGCCGTTTCGGGCGTGCCGCCGGACTACTTCTCCGCCACGGGCCAGCGCTGGGGCAATCCGCTGTACCGTTGGCGCTACATGGAGCAGCACGGATTCGACTGGTGGGTAGACCGGGTCAAGCGGCAGTTAGACCTCTATGACCTGCTCCGGCTCGATCACTTCCGCGGCTTCGAAGCGTACTGGCGCATCCCCGCCGCCGAGGAAACGGCACTAAATGGCGAGTGGGTTGAGGCGCCCGGGTACGCCCTGTTTGATCGGCTCAAGTCCACCTTGGGAGGCTCGCTTCCGTTCATCGCGGAAGATCTGGGCGTCATTACCGACAAGGTGGAAAAGCTGCGCAACGACTTCGACATGCCGGGCATGCGAGTGCTGCAGTTCGGCTTTGCGGGCCGAGGCGCCCACCTGCACCTGCCGCATAAGCACACCACCAATATGGTCGTGTACACGGGCACTCACGACAACAACACGACTCTGGGTTGGTGGCGCGAAGCGGAAGAGACCGACCGCAACAACCTGCTGACCTACGTTGGCCCGCTGGCGCATGAGAATGACGTGGTGTGGTCCATGATCCGCCTGGCCGAACGGTCAGTTGCTGCCATTTGCCTCATCCCCTTACAAGACTTGCTGCACCTGGGCAGCGAGGGCCGCATGAACACGCCGTCCGTTCCGGAGAACAACTGGACCTGGCGTTACGCTCCCGAAGCCCTGCATCCCGATATCGCCCTGCAGTTGCGTCACGTCACGGAGCAGTGCGACCGCGATAGCTACGTCCCGGAAGAGATGGAAGAGCAATCGGCCAAGGAGGGCGACGAGGCGAAGGAGAAACAGCGTTCCGAGACTGACGCCGTCAGCGTCGCGGCTTGAGCGCGTCTGGCTTGCGATACGCACGGTACACTTCTTAGGAAGGAGTTTTAACCCATGCCGCTCTCCGGAGAAGCCATCCGCACGATGAACTATGTGGACGACATTGCCGTTACACTGCGCCGAATCCTGGCTACCCTGCCAGAACTGACGCCTGAGGAGCGCACCCGCGTTGGGGAGCACATCCGCAACTCCGACCCGAGCTACAGCGCGGTTCTGCAGGCGCTGGAAACGGAAGTTGAAAAGGCCTAGCGCGCTTGTCCGCAGAGGCTTCGAGTTCATTCGGCCCGCTTACCCTCGCCATTATCGGCGCCGGGCAAGCGGGCCGTTCCCTTGCGGCTGAGGCGGTACGTGCCGGTCATCGTGTAGTGCTGGAAGACGTCCTGCCTTCGCGCCTGCGCACTGCGTTGGAGCAGATACCGACCCAGGGCATGCCGGGCACGCTCGAACTTGCGACAGAGGTGGAGAGCGCCGTCCGGGAAGCAGATCTGGCGGTCGACTTCGTTCCGGACGAACTGGAATCCAAGCTCGAAATCATCAGCATGGTCGATCGCATGGCGCCGCCCAAGACAATCATCTGCATGCCGACACGTGTGCTCGAGGTGAACGATCTGGCAGCGTGCACCTATCGGGCTGACCGCTTTCTGGGGGCTCATGACGCGGGTGACTCCATAACGCTGCACGTCGGCGCGCAGACGTCCGCGGAAGCCGCGGAACTGGCAGAGAGCTTCTGGCGATCGCTCGGCCGCGACGTCCGTGTGGCGCAACCTTCCGTATCTTCTATGCCCACGCAGTAGCTTGGCGGAATGCGAGCTCGAGCCTCGCACGCCGGCGAAGGTAATTGGGGCATATCGCAGCTATAGCTCACGCCCGCCGAACCTCAGGCCTTCGACGCTAACGTGCCGCCCCACTTCACAACGAATGGGTGAGGTGAAGGGCGTGGCCGAACCGGCCATGCCCTTCGCTCGCTACTGCCCCTGCGCCTCGCGCGTGTATGGCTTGGTCAGCCATTGCCGTGCCTCGTTGATCGCGCCCTGGGTGTTGTCATTGGTCTGGACGGCAAGACGGTACTCGTTGACGGCGCGATCGCGCTGGCCGGTCACGTCGAAGATCTTGCCAAGACCGATGTGGCTCCAAACCTCGGTCCATTTCGGTTCGCCGTCGCCACGCAGAGCATCGCGATAGCTGTTGGCGCTGGACTGGTAGTTCCGCTGCGTGAAGAAGATTTCCGCGATGCGATAGTTCGCGAGCGACGAACTGTGATTCTGGTCCAAGGCTTTCTGGTACTCGGCCAGTGCGCCGATCAGGTCGCCCTGCGCCACCAGCAACTGGCCACGCAGCACGGAAACACGAACCGCCAGGTCCGGTGTCGATTTCAGGATCCAGTTATCCGGGTCGATGACGATGCGGCGCGGCCTGCCGAAGGTCTCGATGGTGTAGGTGGAGTCGGTGCCGCTCACATCGATGCGCTGCGACTCCGTCTTGCCGTCCGTTTCGATGCGCAGCTCAACCGGCATGCGGAACAGGTCTAGATCCTGCGACATCGATCCGATGGTGCGGAAGCCCTTGTTGCCGCCAAGCCGAAAGACCGAGAACTTGTCCGTAAAGTTCGGTGCTCCAGTGCCGTCGATCCACTGCGCAAAGAAACCCGCCGTGTTTACACCGCTGTTCTGCGCGTTCAGCACGGCTGCTACATCTGTGCCGCGCACTGACTTGTCCGTGTATTGGGACAGCAGCCCACGCAAGAACGCGACAAACTTCTCGTCGCCCATCTGGTAGCGGAGCATGTGAAAGACCATGGCTCCCTTATCCGGCGTCTCCGACTGGAACTGCGGCGAGAAGGGATCAACGCGGGTGAGCGTGCTGAGTGGTGCCGTGTCATAGGCAAGGGCACTGGCCTGAATGTCCGGCAGCACCGCCTGCAGAGCACCCTTGCCGGCTGACTCTTCCAGGTACATTAGCTCGGCATAGCGAGCCATGCCGTTGGTGATCCAGGCGTCTCCCAGCGTTGCAGGGCTGATCTCCGAGCCCCACCACTGGTGCGCGATCGTGTTCGAGAGCAGTCGGTAGCTGTTGGCGAGGCCGATGCGGTTGCCGGCGATGCCGGCAAGTTCCGGTGCCCATGTGCCCGTGAAGGTGTCGGTAGGCAACTCGACAACCTGAAGCTTGCTGGATTCGGGCTGGCCAAATGTAGTGGTGAAGTACTCCATCTGGCGCTGAGCGACGGCGCCATACTCCTGTGCAGTCGCTTTGTTCTTCTCCAGTACATACAGCGAAATGTTGGATACACCCGCCGGATGGATCACCGGCAGGAACTTGCCCGTCACCAGCGTGCCGGGGAAACCCGGTTTCGACCAGACAAAATCGAACTCCGTCCGATTGCCGGGCAGGCTTTTCTTCCCGGTGAAGCCCGATGCGACTGCCGTCTGGTCGCCCGGCACACGCACGTGCAGGTTCATGGTGAACCGGTTCGTGAACAGGCCGATCACCGGGAACCACCGGCCAGGGTATAGCAGGGTCGAGATTGGGTTGGCGACCTCGGCCGTCTTGATGCCCTCCACCGGGCTTGTATCCGACCCTGAAAGCACACCGTTGTAGGTAAAGCTCATGGTGCCGGTTGTGCCCTTGGCCAACGTTGCAGGCAGCGCGACGGCGATGGTGGAGTTACGGGCATTCCGTTCGGACTCTAGCGGTTTGCCGTTGGGTCCGTTTAGTTGCGTTACCCGCAGGCCGTTGTTCAACTCAAACGTTGCGGTGGAGGTGTCCTCCAGAGCGTTTACGGTCACGATTGCGGTCGCGCTCAGCTTGTTCGTCGCCGGGTCCAGATCGGCGTCGATGGTGTAGCCGGTCACCTGAATCGTCTGGCGGGCGGTCTGTGCGAGCAGCGGTGTGACACACACGAGCACGCCGGAAAGTGCGGCTCGGCAAAATCGTGCAGCAGTAGGCATCCAGTCCTCGAAAAGCAGCAAGGTGGCGCGCGCTTCAAGCGCACCCTCAACCTGTTAGACGCGACTCGTATGGTTCAAGATCAACGGCGCAAACACGCCCTTTCAGGAGGCCGAAGCGAGAGCCTGCAGAACGGCATCCCGTAAGCGTTCCGTGGCGGTCTGCTCGCCCGCGGGCAGCAGGCGTTGCCGCACTGTACGCAATCCAGCCAGAGCTTCCTCGCGCTCGGCGCCGTCCGCCAGCAGTGGCCGCAATGCCGCCACGACGTTTTCCGCCGTGAACTGATCCTGCAGCAGCTCGCGGGTGACCCGCCGGCCCGCGATCAGGTTGGGCATGGCCACCGGCAGGTTTCCGTGCTCGTCCAGATCGGCGATCACCTCAGGGGGGTACGCCACCAGCCGCTTCGCGGTGCGGAAGGTAAGGTTGGACACGCGATAGACCGTGACAAAGGGCGTCCCTAGCACCGCGGCCTGCACGGTTGCGGTGCCGCTGGCCACGGCGGCGGCCCGGCTGTGAAACAGCGCGGACCGTGCATCCCGCGTCCACGAGAAAGGCACTTTCACGCTGTGCAGGTACGTGCTCTCTACCTCGGCAAGGTCCAGCCCTGAGGCGACAGGAACGACAAAGTTATAGCAATCCCCGAGCAAGTTGGCTGCCTTGATCAGCGTCGGAAAGTTAGCCACCACCTCAGACCGTCGGCTGCCGGGCAGCAGCGCGATCCACGGCTTAGCGGGATCGAGGTGGTGCTGCACTGCAAACTCCTCGCGAGTGATAGAAGGCAGCGGTGCCTCGGCGAGCGGGTGACCGACGAACACGGCCTTGACGCCGCGAGCACGGTAAAACGGCTCTTCAAAGGGAAAGATCGTCAGCATCTGCGAGACGCGCTCCTGCACCCAGCGCAGCCGCTTCCGCTTCCACGCCCAAAGCTGCGGGCTGACGAACCAGATCACCGGGATACCAAGCCGCTTGCAGTGCTTTGCCAGCCGGAAGTTTACGTCGGGGAAGTCGATCAGGACCGCGGCATCCGGCCGTTCCCTGCGAAGTATGGCTACAAGCCGGCGGAAGCTCTGCAAGACCCGCGGGATGTGCCGCACGATCTCCGTGATGCCCATGAAGGCGACGTCTTCCGCCCGGACAATGCGTCGCTGGCCGGCGCTCTCCATTGCCGCACCGCCAAGCCCGACGAACCGCGCCTGTGGCAGCTTTCCCCGCAGGCTGCCAATCAGTTCCGCACCGTAGTGATCGCCAGATGCCTCTCCGGCAGATACGAAGATGAGGGGATCGGGACGCATCCTGCCTAGCATAGGCGGAACCGCCGGCTCTGCGTGAAAGCTCTTGCCGGTGATCCGGGGATCAACGTGCCGCCACTCCGACAAGCGGCTCCAGCGTGACGTGCAGCAGAAGGTAGAACAGGCCGCCAATCAGTGCTGCGCCCGGAAACGTCAACACCCAGCCGTAGACGATGCGCCGGGCCCAAACCCATCGCACGGCGTGCACACCTCTTGTCGCGCCCACACCGCTGATCGCGCCGCCAATGGCGTGTGTGGTGGAGATGGGTACCTTGGCGAAAGTCGCGAGCCCAATGGTGAATGCCGCGGCCAGCTCTGCGGAAAAGCCACCCATTGGCCGCAAATGTGGGGTGATCCTGGATCCCATGGTCTTCACGATGCGCCAGCCACCAATCATTGTCCCGAGCGCGATGGCAGCGTGGCAGCTCAGGATGATCCATAGCGAAATCTCGTGGTGCATGCCGAACAGTACGTGCCGTGATGTGGCGTAGCGAGAGTACCCGGAACTGACGAGCAGCGCGACGATGATGCCCATCGTCTTTTGCGCGTCATTGGTGCCATGACCCAACGAGTAAGCGCCCGCGGAAAACAACTGGAGCGACCGGAACAGCTTGCTCGCGCGTTCGCGCGGAATCCTATAAGTGCTCCACGCAACAATGTGCATGAACACGTATCCCAGCACCATGCCGATCAGGGGCGAGATCACCAGGAACAGCAGCACCGGCGCCCACCCGCGAAGCAGAATCGCGTGAGAGCCGGCCTTGACTAGGGCGGCGCCGGCAAGGGAAGAGATGATCGCGTGCGACGAACTGGTCGGCAGGGCCAGGTACCAAGTGAGCACGTTCCACACTACGGCTCCAAGCAGTCCCGCAAGCACAATGTACACACTCATCACGGCCGGATCGATCAGGTTATTGCTGATGGTGTGAGCCACACCGGTTCCAAAGACAAATGCCGCGACAAAGTTGAAGAAAGCTGCCCAGGCTACGGCCTGCGTTGGGGTGAGCACACGTGTGGTCACAATGGTCGCGACTGAGTTCGCGGCGTCGTGAACCCCGTTCAGGAAATCAAACAGGAGTGCGATTGCAACAACCAGGACAACCAGGGCTAGGGGGATCGCGTGCATGCAGGTGTCGTGGGTTGCGGCTAATCGTTCTTTAGCAGGATGCGTTCAACGGTACGTCCGAGATTGTCCAGGAGGTAGATGGCCTCCAACATCAGGTCATGCACCTCGCGCTTCTTCATCACCTGCAACGCATCCGGCTGGCCCGAGTACAGCTCCAGCAGAAAGCGATCGCGCGCCTGGCGAGCCTGCTCCTCCTGCCGCCCGATCTCGTCCAGGTTGGGCCGCAGCGCGGTGAGTTTCACTTCCTTGCGCAGTTGCCTCAGCGCGGAGGCAAGCTCGCGAGCCATCACCTCAATGGCCGCGGTATGCGAACGAAGCGAAGGGTGCATCTCCTCCAGCTTGTAGAGCTCCATGCGCCGACCGCTGGTAGCGATTACGGCGATCACTTCATACAGGCGGCTGGACAGTTCCAGAATGTCCTCTCGGTCAAAGGGAGTGATAAACGCAGTGTCCAGTCTCAAGAGGCTTTCTCGAACTACCCTATGCGCCTCGTGCCGTGCCTGTTCCATCTGGCTCACGTGCCCGTCTGACGCGGGCCATAGGCTCATGGACTGGCTCAGTTCACTTGTGGAGCGCTCCAGCAAACGCCCGAGTTCCTCGAAGTGATCGAAGAAGGTGCGATCTTTGGGCATTAGGCTGAACATTGCACGTCTCGGTGTCCCTTCCACAATCCCGCCCGGAGTCCCTGCGGGTTACGTAAAGTCAAAGCATACCCGAGGGCATGAAGTCGGCGCTGCACTAGTGGACGCAGCGCTATCGGGGCGGGTGGAAAGCAGGCTGCCTGCTGCGGACTACACGCCTTCCGGCACCAGGGGAGCCTCGATCGCAAGGTCACGGGCGAGCTCCTGATCCTTGTACTGCAGCTCATACAGCTTCCAGTACAGGCCGCGCTGGGTCAGCAATTCATGATGCGTTCCGGATTCGCGCAGTTGGCCCTTGTGCATGACCAAGATCAAATCTGCGCGTTGGATGGTGGACAGTCGATGCGCGATCAGTACGGAGGTCCGGCCCGTAATCATCGCCTCCAGCGCGGCACGTACCCGGAGCTCCGTCTCCGTGTCGACGGAGGATGTGGCCTCGTCCAGGATCAGGATTGCCGGCCGGTGCGCCAGCGCACGCGCGAAGCTGATCAATTGCTTTTGCCCCGTCGAAAGCGTCGCGCCGCGCTCATGGACCTCGGTGTCAAAGCCATGGGGAAGCGATCGTACGAAGTCGCCTACATTGACCTCGTCGGCCGCGTGCTCTACCTCGGCATCGGTGATGCGCGCCGTGCCCAGCCGGATATTCGTGCGCACCGTCCCCGTGAAGAGGAAGGCGTCCTGTAGGACGACCCCAAAGCGCTGCCGCAGGGCTTCCAGCGATTGTTGCCGGACGTCCACTCCATCGACGAGCACACTGCCGCGCTGGATGTCGTAGAACCTCATCATCAGCGCGGTAATCGTCGTCTTGCCCGCACCCGTGTGACCGACAATGGCGGCTGTCTGGTCGGCCGCGATGGTGAACGAGACGCCGCGCAGGATCCACTCAATGCCGGGCATTGCGGCAAGCTCTTCGGCAGAGAGTCGAGCGACAAGCTCCTCCTGCTCCGACGTCAACGGCTGATAGGTAAACCAGACATTGCGGAACTCGATCGACCCCAGCGCAGGGTTGCCGGTGCGCGCCGGCGTGACCGGATTGGCCGGCGAAACGATCTCAGGTGCAGTGTCGATCAGGCCGAAGACGCGTTCGGACGCAGCCATTGCAGCCTGAAGAATGTTGTACTTCTCGCTCAAGTCCTGGATGGGGCGGAAGAATCGCTGGGCGTATTGAATGAACGCAACCAGAACACCCAGCGTGACCGTGCTGCCCAGGAAGCGGCGCTCAAACAGTACGCTCAGGCCGCCTTTCCACAGCACAAACGCGATGGCCAGCGTCGACAGGAACTCAACGGCAGGGTAGTACAACGAGTAGGCCTGCACCTGGTCCACATACGCGTCGCGATGCTCGGCATTGGTCTTCACAAATGCCGCGTAGGAGCGCTCTTCGCGATTGAACAACTGCACCACGCTCATGCCGCTGATGTGTTCCTGCGTGTACGCGTTGATTTTGGCAATCGCCGCTCGAATGAGGCGGTAACTCTTGCGTACAGCGATGCGGAACAGCCGGGTGATGTACATGATCACCGGCAGGACCGCCAGCGTGAGCAGGGCGAGCGCCCAGCTCATGCGCAGCATGATCGCGACAATGAAGATGAGAACGAAAACATCCTCAAAGATCGCCAGAACGCCGGACGTGAACATTTCGTTCAGCGCGTCCACGTCGCTGGTCACCCGCGTGACCAGGCGGCCGACCGGATTCTTGTCGTAGAAGCCGACGTGCATGCGCTGCAGGTGGCGAAAGATCTGCGATCGCAGATCGAACATGACCCGCTGACCCGTCCACTGCATCAGGTAGGTCTGCACAAACTCCAGGCCGAAGCTGAGAAGCAGCGCCACCAGATAGATGCCTGCGCATTGCGCAATGCCGGTAAGCGCATTCGCCGACAGGTATCGCACGAACCACGGCGGGTTCGGCGATGGCGTGTCGACCATATAGCGATCGACCGACAGCTTTACCATGTACGGACCGACCACATCCGCGCCCGCTTTCAGCAGAACGGCGATCAGGCTGAGCCCTGACGCAAGACGGTAGGGGCGCAGGTACGTGAGCAGGCGGCGCATGAGCCGGCTGTCGTAGGCTTTGCCGAGAACGTCGTCTTCGGCCGCGGCGCCCTGCTTCTTTTCGCGCTTGCGCTTGTTTGGATCGGCTTTCGCCATGTACTTCCCATTCTAGATGCGGAGAGCCGCCGTACTGGTTCAGCGAACGTGCGCCTGCTGCATGCCTGCATGGGAAAATGATCAGGTGGCTTCTCCAGTCGGAATCTACATCTCGGTCCCGTTCTGCCGGGCCAAGTGCAGCTTCTGCAATTTCGCGTCCGATGCATTTCCGCCCGAGCGCATGCAGGCGTATGTGGATCGGCTGATCCAGGAGATTCAGCGCTCGCCGGAAGCCGCCCGCGCGCTCGCCTGCGAGATGCCGCGCACGGTCGATTCCATTTACCTGGGTGGAGGAACGCCCTCGCTGCTTTCGCCTGCGCAAATCTCAGACGTGTTCGGGGCCCTGCGCCGGCAATTTGATCTGCTGCCAAATGCTGAAATCTCGTTGGAAGCCGCACCCGGACAGATCGCCGAGCTCTTGCTCGAATCGGCTCTGCTGTCCGGCATCAATCGCGTCTCTCTCGGTGTGCAGTCATTCGTGGACAGGGAAGCGCGTGCCGTAGGGCGCCTGCACACGGGCGATGTGTGCCGCGCAGAACTGGAGCGCCTGCAAGCCGCCGGTGTTCCCAGGCTGAGTGTGGACTTGATCGCCGGGCTGCCTTACCAGACCCCTGCAACTTGGACCGAATCGCTGCGGAGCGTACTTGAGAGCCCGGCGGAACATGTGTCGGTTTACATGCTGGAGACAGACGGCGATTCGCGGCTCGGCACCGAGGTCGAAAAGATTCGTTCCACCTCACAACTGACGGTCCTGGGAGAGCAGGCACGCTACCACGCTTCTGCCGTGCCCTCCGAGGAGATGTGCGCGGACTTGTACCACCAGGCTTGTGACACGCTAGCCAGCGAAGGTTTCGCACAGTACGAGATCTCGAATTTCGCTCGACCTGGCGCGCAGTCTCGTCACAATCTCAAGTACTGGCAACGCGCTCCGTACCTTGGGTTTGGTCTGGACGCGCATTCCATGCTGCTGGATGAGAACGGCCGTGCGGTGCGCTTTCAGAACGCGGATGAACTCGATGGGTATCTCGAGGCAACTGGACCGAGTGAGACCTTGCCTATCAGCGACGATGCCGCATTCGAAGAGGCCGTCTTTCTCGGCCTCCGCTTGGCGCAGGGTGTGTCGATCGCCGACCTGGCCGCCATGCGTCAACCTGTACGACTGCGCGCCCTCGTAGAGCGCGCTCGCGAACTTTCGGACGACGGCCTGATGACCGTCTCGCCGGACAGGCTCGCACTCACAGCACAGGGCCGCGTGCTGTCTTCATCCGTCTTCGGCGAACTACTCACCGTGGCCGCTTAGTCAAAGAGGAGAAATGATCATGCCCACTTCCCGCGAACTCATCGACCTGCGAAGCGACACCGTGACCAAGCCCACCCCGGCGATGCGCGAGGCGATGGCATCGGCGGACGTGGGTGACGATGTATACGGCGAAGATCCGACGGTGAACCGATTGGAAGAGCGTGCCGCCCAGGTCTTCGGCCGTGAGGCAGCCATCTTTGTCCCCACCGGCTCTATGGGCAATCAGATTGCTCTCCACCTGCACACCCGCCCGGGGCAGGACATCATCTGCGAAGCGCGTGCTCACGTGCTGGATTGGGAGATGAACATGGCCGCCATGTTCAGTGGCTGCCAGTTGCGCACCATCTCTGCAGATCGGGGCGTGCTTACCTGGCAGCACATCACCGAGGCGCTTTCAACGGCGGGCCTGTACTACAAGCCGCAGACGGGCCTCGTCTGGCTTGAGAACACGCACAACATGGCCGGTGGCACCGTTTCTTCTCGTGCAGTGATGCAAGAAGTCATCGAGGGCGCGCACGCAGCCGGTCTGCCCGTTCACCTCGACGGCGCGCGCATTTTCAACGCTGCCGCAGCTCTTGGTACCGACGTTGCCACGCTGACCGACGGCTTCGACTCGGTCAACTTCTGTCTGTCCAAGGGCCTGTGCGCGCCAATAGGATCCATCCTGGTCGGCCCTCGCGCTTTCATTGATCGTGCTCGCTCCGTTCGCAAGGCACTCGGAGGAGGCATGCGACAGGTCGGCATTCTGGCCGCTGCCGGGCTTATCGCTCTCAACGACATGCCCGCGCGCCTTCACGAGGATCACAGCAACGCCCGGCTTCTGGCCGAACGCCTCGGGTCCGTTGCCGGCCTTCGCTTGGAGGCGATGCCAGAGACCAACATTGTCTTCTTCGTCGTAGATGGGGGTGCGCCCGGCGTGGTCGCCGCCATGCGCGAAGCAGGCGTGCTGGCCAGCGCGGTTGGCGATCGGCGCATTCGGCTTGTCACGCATCGGGACGTATCCACGGAGCAGTGCGAACGCGCCGCGAGTGTGATCGCGCAGATCCTCACATCGCGTAACTAGCGATCGAGCGGCGCGGCAGCGCGTAGACTGACATCTACGCCCCTACCTGCGACCGCGGCATCGCTGCGCATCGTCCCACCAATCCCAAGCGCACCGGAGTGCAATGGGAAGCGCGGTGAGAATCCGCCACTGCCCCGCAACTGTAAGCGCGCCTGCGGTGCTCCATCAGGAGCTCTGCACGTTCCGCCTCGATGCCGGCCCGTCACTGCGTTCGCGTGGGAAGACGGACCTCGGCGTACCACGGGGCGCGATCGAGAGCGCGTAAGTCAGGAGACCGATTCCGGCTGCCGGCTTCGAACCAGCGCTCCGAGGGGAGCGTAGGAGAACCTGCATGTCTCATTTCACCTTCCAAGGAAGGCGCGCGGTTGTGCACGCTTGTGCCGCGCCCTTACTCTTCGCGTTCGCCGTTCCACTTGCCCAGGCAGCGACGATTCGAGGAACTCTGCGCGACCCACTCGGTCGCGGCGTTCCCGGTACGGTCGCGTTGATGCAAGAAGGCCAAGAAGTCACCTCTGCCTCCACGGATCCCGACGGCACCTACGTTCTGAGCGCAAAAGGTCGCAGTGGCCGTTTCAGCGTACGGGCGACGGCTGCTGGCTTTGCAATGCAAAGCTCGGCTCCGCTCTTTGCATCGAGTGAAGGAGCGGTCGAGCAGAATATCTTTCTGCGCATCCAGCCGCGCCGGGAGGACGTCACGGTGACCGCCACCGGTCTGCCGACGCCTCTGGAGCAGACCAGTGTCGCCGTTACGCTGATCCCTCGCGAGGAGTTAGCTACTCGCTTCGGCATCTCGGATGAGCTCCGACTTCAGCCCGGCGTTTCAGTCGTGCAGAGTGGCGGTTATGGCGGCATCACGAGCCTGTTCGTGCGCGGCGGAGACTCCACCGCGAACCTCGTAATGATCGACGGCGTGCCAGCCAACGATGTAGGCGGGCGGTTCGACTTTAGCAACGTGAGCAGCACCGCGGTCAGCGGGCTTGAATCACAGCGCGGTCCCAACAGCGTGTTGTACGGCACCGACGCGCTTGCCGGCACCATCCGGTTCGACACACCACGCGGCAGTTCACGGCCGGTGTTCACGTACTCCGGCGACGCCGGAAACTTCCATACCTGGCGCAACGAAGCCGAGATCTCCGGAGCGCACCGCAGGCTGGACGGCTATGCCGGTGTGAGCCGGTTCGACTCGTCGAATGCTCTGCCCGGCGATCGCTTCCACCTGACCACGGTGGCCGCGAACGTCGGCGTGCAGCTTGCCACCGATCTCTCCTTGCGCGGCACGGTGCGCAGCGGTGTGAGCGCTACTGGCGTGCCCGGAGCCTGGGACTTTTATGGTCTCGCCTCGCAGGCAAAGCAGGCCGACCAGGACTTATATCTGTCTGGCGTGCTCGAAGGCACCCTGCATGGCAACCTGCACCAGACCGCCCGGTATCTTGGCGCGCGCAAACGGGAACAGTACTTCGAGTACGGCGCGGTGGGCACACCGGTCACCGCTTTTGGCTTCACCAGCTACTACGGCAACGTGGTTACCATTCGGGGTGCGAACGGAACCGTCGCAACCGGACAGGCCGAGTTCTTCACGGGCCAGAACGACCGTTCCGACTCTGTTTCCGACCGCGATGGCGTGCAGTACAACGCCGACTACCGATTAACCCCTCATCTGGCTGCGCTGGCTGGCTTCCGCTTCTTGCAGGAGCGTGGCAGCTATCGCTCCTCGTTCTCGACGCAGGATGCGGAACGTCGCGACTACCAGTACACGCTGCAGTTGCAGGGCGATGTATTGGGTCGCATCTTCTACTCACTCGGCGGGGCGCTGCAGCACAATACCTTGTACGGGACGGAAGGCACACCTCGTCTCGGCATTGCCGGGTATGCAATCCGACCCGGCCAGGGCTGGCTGCATGGCACCCGTCTCCACTTCAACTTCAGCAAGGGCGTGCAAGAGCCTAGCCTAGCCGCCGGCTTGGGATCTCTGTATACCACCCTGGCGCAGGCGGGGAACACCGCTGCTATCGCGCAGTACCACGTGGACCCGATTGGAGCGTTACGCAACCGCACTTACGAAGGAGGTCTGGAGCAGAGCATTTACGGCCAGCGATTGATGCTGCGCGCGAACTACTTCCACAACCAGTTCGGCCGGCAGGTCGAATACGTAGGCGCCGCCGATTTGCAGCAGTATTTTGGCATTCCTCTCAGCGCACTGGTGCCGGGAAGCTACGGAGCGTATACGAACTCTCTGGATTATCGGGCTCAGGGCGTCGAGTCGGCCCTGGAATACAGCCCCATGCATCACCTCATGTTCCGGGGTGGATACACCTACCTCGACGCGAAGGTGGAGCGTTCGTTCAGTGGGGATGTGACCGCCGTCCTGGGAGGCTTTCCAAATACCAATCCCAACTACCCGGACATTCCCATCGGTAGCAGCTCTCCGCTGATTGGGGCAAGGCCGTTCCGGCGTGCTCCCCACACCGGCTTCGCTGTCGCGGAATATGCGTCCGCGAAGTGGACGGCTGGGTTAAAGGCGGCGTTCTCTTCGCGCTCTGACGACAGCACGTTTCTGTCGTACGCCAGCATTGCTGGCGACAATTCGCTGCTGCTGCCCAACCGCAATCTCGCCTACGGGTTCGTTCGGCTGGATGCAGATGCGACCTGGCAGGTGCGTCCGCAGTTTGCTCTGTTTAGCCAGATGAACAACCTGCTTGGTCAGCAACGCATGGGACCAATCGGTTACCCAGCGCTGCCGTTCAACTTCCGTGTCGGCGTCAAGGTGCGGCTCAGCCGCGACTGATCGCGCCAATGCCAATCAACGCCTGCAACCCAATCGGGCGTTGTACAAAGCTCTCTTCGTGCCATGGCGCACATCCAATAGGCATGTGCCTATGAGCACGTGGAGGACTTTTTCAATGATTTCAGGCGTACGTTTCGCCCCAGTTGTTCTGCTGTTGGCCGCGTGCGGCGGCTCTATCTCCGCACAGAAGAATGCTCCCCAGGAAGAGGGGCCGAGCCCGACGCGCGTGCTGGTGCGCGCAGACGTGAAGCATGATGCTGCCGCGCCCGCTCTACGAGCAAGCGACGTTACGGTCAATGTAGGTGGCCGGGAGGTTCCGGTTGTGAACGTGACCCCAGCGATCGCCTCTGCCGGTCTGTCGGCGGGCGCGCGGTCGCAGCCGCTCGAAGTAGCTGTACTGCTGGATGAGGGCCTTCGCACCAATTTCGACACCAATCTCCGCGAGGTCGTCGACTTCGCCCGCAGCACTGCCAATGGCAACACCGCGGTGAGCGTGGGCTACATGCGCAACGGCACCGTCGCGTTTGGGCAGCCGTTTAGCACTGACCCGGACGTAGTTGCCAAGGGCGTGCGGATCCCACTCTCCGCGCCCGGCATCAGCGCCAGCCCTTACTTCTGCCTGCAGGATCTGCTGAAGCACTGGCCCACCCGCACCGGAGCGCCGCGCGTGGTGATCATGATCACGAACGGGATCGACTACTACAACGGCTCCGTAAGTCCGCTGAACCAGGACAGTCCCTACGTGGACGAGACGATCCGCCTGGCGCAGAAGTCGAACGTGCCTGTGTATTCCATCTACTTCGGTGGACGCGCGGTCAACGGCTTCTACTCGAGTTCTTCGGGCCAGAACTACCTGAGTGAACTCGCCCAGAAGACCGGTGGCGATACCTACAACCAGGGCCAGATCACGCCGCCCTCCATCGCGCCGTTCTTCCGTCAGTTCCAGCAGGCACTCTCGCGTACCTACGACGTAACCTTCCAGGACAGCGGACGTGATCTGCAGCGCTTGAAGATAAGCACCAACCTGCCGGGAGTAAAGCTGCACGCGCAGGAAGAGGTGCAGGCTGGTACCGTTCGCGAGTAGACCGCATTTTGCAATCGCGCACGCTCGCAGTACCATGCGGGCGTGCGCTCCTTTAGAACCTGCCTGCTCTGCCTCGCTGCGATGACCCTGCTTTCACCCTCCACTCCGGTTGCGACCGCGCAAGCCGATGCATCCACTCCAGCCCATGCGGTGACCGTGATCAACGGCTATTCGCGGCAATGGTGGAAGGAGGCAGTGGTCTATCAGATCTATCCGCGCTCGTTCCAGGATTCCAATGGTGACGGCATCGGTGATCTTAACGGCATCACCAGCCGCCTTGATTACCTGCAGAAGCTCGGGATCAACGTGATCTGGCTGAGCCCCCACTTCGATTCGCCGAACGCCGACAACGGCTATGACATCCGCGACTACCGCAAGGTGATGACGGAGTTCGGCACCATGGCCGACTTCGATCGCATGCTCGCCGGCATCAAGCAGCGGCACATGCGCCTGATCATCGACCTTGTGGTGAACCACACTAGCGATGAGCACCGCTGGTTTCAGGAATCGCGCAAGTCGCGCACCAATCCCTACCGCGACTATTACATCTGGCGCGACGGACGGCCGAACCCTTCGGCACCCCACGGCTTCGATCCGCCCAACAACTATCCTTCGTACTTCAGCGGCTCAGCCTGGCAGTGGGATGACACGACAAAGCAGTTCTACCTGCACCTGTTTGCCGTCAAGCAGCCTGATCTGAACTGGGAGAACCCGAAGGTTCGCCAAGAGGTGTACAGCCTCATGCGCTTCTGGCTCGACAAGGGCGTCGACGGCTTCCGCATGGACGTGATTCCGCTGATCAGCAAAATTCCCGGCCTGCCTGACCTGTCGCCGGAGCAGTTGAAGGACCCCTCCAAGGTGTGGGCCAACGGTCCGCGACGCGACGAGTTCCTGCAGGAGATGAATCGCGAGGTGCTCTCCAAGTACGACGACATGAGCGTCGGGGAGGCCATTGGCATCGGGCTCGCGGAAACGCACAACATCGTCGGCGAGGACCGCCATGAGCTGAGCGAAATCTTCAACTTTGATGCGACTCGCATCGGTGCCAAAGGCGGCTACGAGTATGCGCCGCTGAACCTGCCCGACCTGAAAGCCATCTACAGCGCACATGCGCGGGTGCTCGGCAAACAGGACTGGGACACCGTTTTCCTCGGCAACCACGACATGTCGCGCGTGGTGTCTCGCTGGGGAGATGTTTCTACGCCAGAGAATCGCGCGTTGAGCGCCAAGATGCTGCAGACGATGGTGCTCACGTTGCGTGGCACGGCCTATCTGTATCAGGGCGATGAGCTCGGCATGACCAACTATCCGTGGACCAAGATCAGCGAGTTCAACGATATTGAAGTGCAGAACCGCTTCAAGACGGACGTAGCTTCGGGCAGGATGACCGAACAGCAGTTGATCCAGGGTGCCGCCGCGTACGGCCGCGACAACTCACGCACCCCCATGCAGTGGGACACAACCAAGAATGCTGGATTCAGCAGTGGCACAAAGACCTGGCAACCGGTGAATCCGAACTACACGACGATCAACGCCGCCAGCCAGGTGAACGATCCGGATTCGATCTACAGCTTCAACCGGCAGATGATTGCGTTGCGCCACAGCGATCCTGCCTTCGTCTACGGCGACTACCAGGACCTGGACCCGAAGCATCAACAGGTCTTCATCTACACGCGCACGCTCGGCTCTGCGAAGTACCTTGTCGTGCTGAACTTTTCGAAGCAGCCAGTCGAGTACAGCTTGCCGGGTGGCTCCGCGGCAGGGCAGTTGAAGCTTGGTAACTATCGAGACACTTCCGACGCTCCGGGATCGTCGACTTTGCATCTGCGGCCGTGGGAGTCCCGGGTCTACCGACAGTAGTCGCGTTCAAGTCAGCAAAGGGGCACAGCCAGGCTGTGCCCCTCTTCTTGTGCGCGTGGATGAGAACGCCGTCTACTGCACCGCCTGCACGAGTTGCGTCAGCGAATCCTGAAACACGAATCGGACGATCGCTGACGGCTTCTTCGCAGCTTCCAGTTGCGCGAGGCTGTCGGCTTTCCAGCTAGGCGGCGCAGGCTGGTGAGCGGTCAGATAGTGCACAGCTTGGACGCCGATCTGGCTCAGGGCGGTCAACTGCTGCGCGCGCTGAGCCATGGGCTGCAGGCGTGGCGCATTGGCGATCATTGCTTGCACGTCCGGCACCGAAGCGCCGACCGTCTGGTAGTACTCCGTCAGCTCGGTTGCGGCGGTGCTCGCAGCAGGCGTGCCAGCGCTGCCGGTCAAAGCTCTAGTGGCAAGCTCCAGCCGATGCTTCACCGGCGGGTCGGGTACCACGGCATCCACGAAGTTCGTCAGCGGCGTTAGTTGCGACGTGTGTTGCTCCTGGTAGCGGTTGCCGAAGGGCACAGGCTCAAAGGCCTGGGCAAAGCTCCGTAAAGCGCCGATGCGCTCTGTCCCTGCAATCGACCGCAGGCCCGCGTCCTCGCTCGACAGGTGCCGCAGCCCAAACGTCTCCAGTTCCAGCGAGGTGGGTAGAAGTCGACGATACATGTCATCGACGTCGCGAACATTCTGCGCAGACCAGAAGCGCTCGGCCATCGCCGCGGTGCGCGGCCAGACTCTCGACTCTACTGTGCGCTCGTTCAACTGCTCCGCCCACATGCAGACCTCACCGCCTAGGATCAGTTTCTGCTGATCGGTGGTGAGCTTCGTTTCCGCGGGAACGGGGTCAGCCAGATAGTGAACGCCTGCTGTCTTCATCGCGTCCAGGTAATACGGAGCGGAAAGCACCCCCTGATACCCCTGTTGCGCGCCTGCTGACAGCGACGCCTCGCCACGCCACGACTGAATCACAATGCTCTTCGGCAGGTCAGGGTTCAGGATTTCATCCCAGCCCAGCATCTTGCGATTCAGCTTGGTTAAGATCGCCAGCACACGCGTGTTGAAGTACGCCTGCAGCGCTTCGTTGTCCTTCAGATTGTGCGCCTTCTTGAACTCGAGAATGCGAGGGTTCTTCTTCCAGTCCGGAGCGGGTGTCTCGTCTCCGCCGATGTGCAGGTACGGGTCCGGAAAGATCGTCGTGATCTCCGCCAGCAACCGTCCGATGAATTGGTATGTCTCGTCGCGCGTGGGATCCAGCGCGGTATCGGAAATGCCGAACTCCTGGCGGATGCCGTCCGGTTTCGTTCCACTGTTCAACTCCGGATACGCCACCAGCCAAGCCGCGGAGTGACCCGGCATCTCGATCTCCGGCACGACTCGTATGCCGCGTGCACGCGCGTACTCTACCAGCTCGCGCGCTTCAGCCTGCGTGTAGAACTTTCCATCCGAGCCCAACTGCGTCAGCTTCGGGAAGACTTTGCTTTCGATGCGAAATCCCTGATCGTCGACCAGGTGCCAGTGGAATACGTTCAGCTTCACCGCGGCCATGGCGTCGATATTGCGCTTCAGCAGGTCCAGCGGCTCGAAATGCCGACTGCAGTCAATCATCAGACCGCGCCACGGAAAGCGCGGGCTGTCCTGCACCGTTGCAGCCTGGATCACGTAACCGTTCCCGGCAGGCTGTGTGAGCTGGTAGATCGTCTCCATGCCGTGCAGCGCACCCACTGTGGTGGCGGCTTTCAGGTGCACGCCGGTCGTGGTCACTTCCAGCGAATAGCTTTCGTTCTCTTCCGGGCCCTGCACCGCTTCACCGTCGCTCGCAACCTCCAGCACGATCGTGCCGCTGCTGCCGGTGCTGATGGACCGCGGCAGCTCCGTTCCCGTCTTGTCCTCCATGCGTTTCAGGAAGCGAAGTGTTGCCGCCTGAAGGCGCGGCGACTGCGATCGCGACAACACCACCGTCAAACCGGGCTGCACGCGCAGACCGTCTGCCGCAAACTGCACACTGGCTGGCTTGGGCATCAGCACATCGCGCGGCGCATTCTGCGCAAAGGTGGGAGCGACGGCACAAAGCAGTACGGCGGACGCAGCGAGGCAGCGGGGCAGGAACAGCGGCATGGGCAGTCTCCGGTAAGCCGCACAAGGAAAGCGGCACCGCAACAGCTTCTCATGGCGACCACCGGCGCTGCCAAGGGCACGTGCCCTACAGACTTTTCTAGCTGCCCACCAGCACGCCTTGCGTGAGTTGCTGCCGCGTCTGGCGCCGCACCTGCCACTTGCGCCACAACTCTGCACTACCGAACGCGATCAGCACCACAATCTCCGGCTCGATCGGCTGCCGGTAGTCCACCGACGCGTGTGTCAGGTAATAAGGGAGTGGGAAGAGCAGTAGCGTGACAAGAAAGCACACGCTTGCGCGCTGGCGCAGCCGCAACAGGGTGCGCAGCCCGATCAGGCTCAACGCCGTGAGTACCGTGCAGAAGGGCACGTTCGGCAGGTCCAAGCCTTGGTTCCGGAGATACGCCGGGGAAAAGCTCCAGAACCCCGTCCAGAATCGAACGAACCTGCGGACACATTGCACTGCAAACATACCCGGCTTCCGCGACACATGCTCCAGCGCAATCTCTCGCTTCTCAGCCATGTAGCGAAGCTCGCCCAGGTGTTCGTACCGCTTCAGTTCCGCGGGGTTGCTGCCAGGATGGGTCCAGCCAGGATTGGTCTCGCTTGTGTCGTCGTTGTTGCCGGCGTAGAACTCGCCCCAGTAGCCATCGCGCATGGGGACTACGGCGTGCAGCACACGGATATTGCGGATTGTCCATGGGAGCAGTACCAGCGCCAGCACCGCTCCGGCCGTGAATACACGGAGCAGGCCTGCTCGCACGGACATGCCGCCGCCGATCACCGCGATGAGCATTAGAACTGGAAACAGGGAGAGGACGCTTGGGTTGGAAAGGGCTGTGACCCCGTACAGCAAACCCCACAGGGCCCACCCGCTTGGGCCATATTGCCGCAGACGCAAGGCACACAGAAAGGTCCATGCAAACAGTGCGCCGGTCAGTGTGTGATCCCAGAGATAGCTTCCGGAGAACGTAACGGAGTACGGGTACAACGCCCACACCGTCGCCGCGATCCAGGGCACGCGGCGTGTCCAGACATTGCTCGGTGAAGAGGCAGGCTGAACGCCTTTCCGCGCGGGTCCCTTCCAGATCCCCAAGGCTTCCTTCGCCAGGGCGTACACCGGGACGACCACCGACGCACTGATCAGCGCATTCAGTCCCAGCGCCACAAAGGCGGACAGATTCGAGTAGAGCCCGAAGACCCGGAAGATGCCGGCAAGCAGGTACGGATAGAGCGGCGCAACCAGTGCCGTGGGAACGTTGTCGAGCGGCTGAAAGGGCGACGTGAACCCGTGACCCAGGGCAATGGACCGCGCGATCCATCCCTGCTCCCAGCCGAACTCGTTGTGGTCAGCCGACACGGGCAGATCGCGGTACATGGCGAGCACCACGACCATGCGGATCAGCAGAGCGAGCAGGCCGATCAGAAACAACCGTCGGGCCACACCCGGTTCTGCATCGCCGACTGGAGCACGGCCCACGCCAGATCGGAGCGCTGACCCTTTTAGCGATTGCCTGTTCCGTGCACGGGAACGGTACGGGTAGGGATGAAAAAGGGTCGGGATGCCGCGTCTCCTATGC
Source organism: Terriglobus aquaticus (assembly GCF_025685415.1). Taxonomy (NCBI): domain Bacteria; kingdom Pseudomonadati; phylum Acidobacteriota; class Terriglobia; order Terriglobales; family Acidobacteriaceae; genus Terriglobus; species Terriglobus aquaticus. Next base: position 1,401,958 of record NZ_JAGSYB010000001.1, on the reverse strand, counting down.
ACTCTGACGCGAAGCGCCGGAAAAAGAGAACAGATGCAGGTAATCATCTTGGCGACAGAGAGCTATCCGCCGGAAACGTCCAACCAGGACAGCGTGAGTGTCGGGGGTGCATGTCGCCTTCAAAGCTCAACACGGGGCGAGCGCCGAAGTTCCGGAGTGTGTCGCTGAATCTTCCCGAAAAAAGGCAGGAGACCCGATCGGGTCTCCTGCTTGGATGGTGTCGAGTCCAGATTAGCGCCCTATCTGGTTCAGCGATGCCAGCGCTTCCTCCCCCAGCTTGAGCGAGGCAGCGGCAAGATTCTCTTCCAGATGCTTCAGCGAAGAGGTTCCCGGAATCAGCAGGATGTTCGGCGAACGCTGCAGCAGCCACGCCAACGCCACCTGCATCGGTGTTGCATTCAGCGAACGTGCCACGGTCTCCAACTCGGACGACTGCAGCGGTGTGAAGCCGCCCAACGGAAAGAACGGTACATACGGAATGTGGTCTGCGGCGAGTTCATCCAGCAGGCTTTCATCCTCGCGCTGCACCAGGTTGTACAGGTTTTGCACGCACACGATCGGAACGATGCTGCGTGCCTCGCGCACCTGAGCCGCAGTCACATTGCTCACACCAATGTGTTGAATCTTGCCTTCCTGCTGCATCTGCGCCAGCGCTTCAATCTGTTCGCGAACGGAGCCCTCTGTCGGCCCATGTGGCCCGTTGCCCATAATGCGCATGTTCACAACTTGCAGCGAGTCCAGCCGCAGGTTGCGCAGGTTATCTTCCACGCCGGAGCGCAACTCGCTTGGCGACTGCGCCGGCTTCCAAGACTTGTCAGCCTCGCGGCGAGCGCCCAGCTTGGTCACGATCACCAGGTTTTCCGGATACGGGTAAAGTGCTTCCTGGATCAGTTGATTCGTCACATGCGGACCGTAAAAGTCGCTGGTGTCGATATGATTCACACCAGCCTCGACCGCAGCCTGCAGCACCGCGATAGCCGTGTCGTGATCCTTGGGTGGGCCGTAAACGCCGGGACCAGCCAGTTGCATCGCGCCGTAGCCCAGTCGATTGACGGTCAGGTTTGTGTCAGGAAAAGTAAAGGTGCCACCCAGATTATTCGTTGCCATCATTCCTCCATGGAAGACGGGCAGCGCCCGTTTCCAATCTCGCGTCTTTAGATGTGGCGCTGACCGGCCTCGGAGTTCGCATTTGTCCACCCTTCCCAGAACCGCACTTAGGCCAAGAAAGACGCCAGTTCAGGCTCGATCGAGCGACACGGTGGAAGCGATCCTGGATGCGACCCTTCAGGTTTTGACCAAGGTCGGCAAGGAGCAACTCACCACGACGCGTGTCGCCTCTCGCGCCGGCGTGTCGGTTGGCACGCTCTACCAGTACTTCCCAAACAAGGTCTCGCTGCTGCAGGCGTGCCTGCGAAGACACATGGACCAGGTGGTCGCAGCCATGCGCGACGCCTGCAACGAGCAGAAGGGAAGTGAGCCTATCGCTATGGTGGACGGCCTCGTAGAGGCGTACCTCGCAGCCAAGATGCACCACATTCCCAGTAGTGCCGCGCTGTACTCCATCAGCTCGGACGTGGATGGAATGGAGATCGCAAAGGCAGCGTATGCGACTGTGCGGTCTGACGTGACCGCAATGTTCGCCACTGCGCCTCACCTGAAAAAGAGCCCTGAATCTGTTGCGTCCATCGTGCTCGCCGCGATGAACGGGGTCGCACGCCGTCTGTTGGAAGCGGAACAGCCCGAGGCCGAACTGCCCAACCTGCGTGACGAACTGGAGTTGATGCTTCACTCCTACCTGAAAGCCTGCTGCATCGCGGGATAAGTGCCGAAGGGAAGACAAGAGCTGACACGAGAAAGCCCCGGATTGCTCCGGGGCTTTCTCGTTACATCGGCCGCAGCGACCGATGCAGGCGTTGGGTTTAGTACATGCCGTCCATGCCGCCGCCGTGCGAGTGACCGCCACCCGCCGGTGCTGCCTTCTCCGGAATCTCGGAGATCAGCGCCTCGGTGGTCAGCAGCAGGCCGCTGATCGATGCGGCGTTCTGCAGGGCAGTGCGGGTCACCTTGGTCGGATCGATGACGCCGGCCGCAACCAGGTCTTCGAACACGCCCGTGGCCGCGTTGTAACCGGTGTTGTCCTTGCCTTCCAGGATCTTGCCCACAACCACGGCACCCTCTTCGCCGGCGTTGCCAACGATCTGACGCAGCGGCTCCTCGATGGCGCGGCGGATGATGGTCGCACCGATCTTCTCGTCGCCTTCCAGCGTCTTGATCAGCGCATCCACGTCAGCAGCGCAGCGAACCAGGGCCACACCACCGCCCGGGACGATGCCTTCTTCCACGGCAGCGCGGGTCGCGTGCATTGCGTCTTCTACGCGGGCCTTCTTCTCCTTCATCTCGGTCTCGGTAGCAGCACCGACCTTGATGACGGCGACGCCGCCCACCAGCTTGGCAAGACGCTCCTGCAGCTTCTCGCGGTCGTAGTCACTCGAGGTCTTCTCAACCTGCGAACGGATCTCGCGCACGCGGCCTTCGATCTTGTCGTCCTGACCTGCGCCGTCGATGATCGTGGTGTTGTCCTTGTCGATGGTCACGCGCTTCGCACGGCCGAGGTCTTCAATCTTCACGGACTCGAGCTTGATTCCCAGATCTTCCGTGATCGCCTGACCGCCGGTCAGCGTCGCGATGTCGCCCAGCATGGCCTTGCGGCGGTCGCCGAAGCCAGGTGCCTTCACGGCGGCAACGTTCAGCGTGCCACGCAGCTTGTTGACCACCAGGGTCGCCAGCGCCTCACCGTCCACGTCTTCCGCGATGATGACCAGCGGCTTGCCGGTGCGCGCAATCTGCTCCAGCAGGGGCAGCAGGTCCTTCATCGAGCTGATCTTCTTCTCGTAGATCAGGATGTACGGATCGTCCAGCGCGGCTTCCATGCGCTCGGCATCGGTCACGAAGTAGGGCGACAGGTAGCCGCGGTCAAACTGCATGCCTTCGACCACGTCCAGCTGCGTTTCCATGGTCTTCGACTCTTCGACCGTGATCACGCCGTCCTTGCCGACCTTCTTCATCGCCTCGGCGATGATCGTGCCGATCTGCGAATCCGAGTTCGCGGAGATGGTGCCGACCTGCGCGATCATGTCGCCGGAAACGGGCTTGGAGAGCTTCGAAAGAGCTCCACCGCTGACAGTGCCGTCCTCGGCGCGCTTGCCGACGATGGCCTCAACAGCCTTGTCGATGCCGCGCTTCAAGGCAGTCGGGTTCGCGCCGGCGGCAACGGTCTTCACGCCTTCGCGGTAGATAGCCTGCGCCAGCACGGTTGCGGTCGTGGTGCCGTCGCCGGCCACATCGCTGGTCTTCGAAGCAACTTCCTTCACCAGTTGCGCGCCCACGTTTTCGATCGGGTCCTTGATCTCGATTTCCTTGGCGACGGTCACGCCGTCCTTGGTGATCGTGGGGGAACCGAACTTCTTCTCGATAACAACGTTGCGGCCCTTCGGACCGAGCGTTACCTTGACGGCGTCGGCGAGGGTGTTCACGCCGCGCAGAATCGCCTGACGGGAATCTTCACCGTGCAGAATCGTCTTTGCCATTGCTTTGTCTTCCTTTGCGACCGTGGTCGCGAGAGTTCAACTTCTGTGTTGCTTCCGGCATGCTGTCAGCGCGGAAGAAAGTGGTACGGCGCGTATCTGCCGCATACGCAGCAGGCTGGGCCTACGACTTGAGGATGCCGAGAACTTCTTCCTCACGCATGATGAGCAGGTCTTCGCCGTCCAGCTTGATCTCGTTTCCGGAGTACTTGCCGAACAGGATCACGTCGCCAGCCTTTACGTCGAGCGGGAAAACCTTGCCTTCGTCGTTCGACTTGCCCTTGCCGACGGACACAACCGTGCCCTGCTGCGGCTTTTCTTTCGCGGAATCCGGAATGATGATGCCGCCGCGCATCGTCTCGCCTTCTTCAGTCCGGCGGACCAGGATGCGGTCGTGCAGCGGTGTAAACGTGGATGCCATGTGAGTCCTTGCTCCTTGCTTGATGTGGTGCACTGTGTGCTTGGCACTGCGGCGCTCGTCCGGCAGTGGGTGGCAGAGCGCGCGAGCGTTTGGCACTCGCACCTTCCGATTGCTAATGTACGAACCGGACCCATGCGCCGTCAAGTCCTTCAAGCATGAAATCTGAGTAAATTGCACTCAGGTCTGCTTACGCCGACAGCCAGCCTCGCGCTGGTACGCCAAGCCGGCGGCAGCGCATCGCAGCTAAAATACGGCACATGGTTGGACCACGCGGTATGGGCATCACGAAGAAGGCAGGCTTTTACGCAGGAATGGCTCTTGCTTTTGCGGCAACCCTGGCAGGGCAGTCCGAACGGCATGGCCGCAAGTACAAGGCACCTCCAGAGACGAGTCACCTTGAGGTGTTGGTGCTGCGTGATACCAGCGGCAAAGTAATCGAGAATGCCGGTGTCGTCTTTCACCCCACCAAGGACGGCAACGACGAGGGCAATCTCGAGGTCAAGTCGGGCGTGGATGGCAAAGCGTTCATCGACATCATCCCCACCGGGTCCGTAGTCCAGGTACAGGTCATCGCCAGCGGTTTTGCGACCTACTCCGGCACGATCACGCTGGACTCCCCGTCCAAGCAGCTCACCATCCGGATGAAGCGGCCGCAGGAGCAGTACTCCACGTATGCGGAGCGTTCCGGCGTGTCCACGCAGAAGTCCGGTGTGCAGGAGCCGACACACCGTACCATCGCGCCTACCCAGAACAAAGCGATCACGGCGACCGATCCGGTGCTGAAGCTGCCGGGAGCCCCCGCCGATCCTAAGCAGGGCGGGGATCCCACGGTTTCGCCCAAGGCGGACCACAACGTGAGCGTGCCGGCCTCCACCACGCCGCCGCCTCAGCCGAACCGGTCCAGCGCGCCCATGGGGAACCAGGGAGCGACGACTGGAACCACGACGGGACCGAACTAGGCCGTGTCGGACTTACGCGGAAAACGGGCGCTCGTGACAGGTGGAGCCCGGCGGATTGGCCAAGCGTTAGCGCTTTCGCTCGCCCGCCAGGGTGCCCACGTGGTCATCACCTCGCGCGAGGTCAACTGCACAGCCGAAGACACCGTCTCCGAACTGCAGCGGCTCGCTGGCAATGCGCGTGCAGTTCGTTGCGATGTCACGGACCCAAGCTCGGTGCACGGCGCGGTCGAAGCCGCAGTGGACTACCTGGGTGGCCTTGACCTCCTGGTCAACAACGCCGGCGCGTTTGAAACCGCTCCTCTGGAGCACATCACCCCGGAGCAGTGGGATGCCATGTTCGCGACCAACACGCGAGGTCCCTTCCTGGTAGCGCAGGCGGCGCATCCGCACCTGAAAGCCGCGAGCGGTCGCATCGTCAACATCGGCTCTCTTGGCGGTATGCATCCGTGGGCGACGCACGCGCATTACTGCACCAGCAAGGCCGCATTGCACATGCTCAGCCAAACCATGGCAAAGGCCTGGGCGCCGGAGATCAGCGTGAACTGCGTTGCTCCCGGCATGATCGTGCTGGGCGAAACACACGACGCAGCCTACGACAGCTTCGCCGCAAAGACTCCTATGCAACGCAACGGCCGAGCGGACGATGTTGCGGCGGCCGTTCTGTTTTTCGCCACCTGCCCCTGCTTTATCACCGGCCAACTGCTTGCGGTCGACGGCGGGCTCGGCCTCAGTTGAGCCGCAAGTTACCTATCGAAAGCGACGCATCAGATCGCTGAACCAGCTTCTGCGCTCGTCTGTGAAAACGCCGAGCGCTTCCGGCTGCGGCGGCAGGCCTTTGCCCTGAAAGACGGCCAACGGATTGATCACAAAGAGGCGCTCCGCCGTGTCTTCCCCCATGCGCTTGCGGACCGCTTCATATGCTGCGCTGAGTCGTGGTGTGCGGCGCGTCAGATCGTGCGCGTCGCTGCTCACAAAATGAACCCAACGGTTTTCCATCAGCTCCCACGCGATGCGGTTGGCAAGCTTGCCGAACTGCCCGGTAAGGGAGTTCGCGGTCACCTGCACCAGCATGTCCGCCTTCATCCATTCGCGCAGGCGGCTGCGCGAGCGTTGCAGCGTGCTGTTCCGCTCCGGGTGAGTCAGGATGGGGGTCAGGCCGGCGACGCGCATCTGGTACAGCAGCTCATCAATCCGCGCAGGAATGCCTGTATCGGATAGCTCGATCAATAAGTACGGCCCGCCGTTGATCGCATACTGCTTCGTCACCGCGCCGATGTTCGCGGTGTTGTCGTAGTCCAGGTGGAAGTCAGACCCAAGCCCAAGCTGGATGCGAGAGGAGACCGACTGAGGCAGGGCATCCCGGATTTGCCGCAGGCGGACTTCGTGGGCCGAACGATCGTAAGGGTATTGCTCGTTGGCGTGAGGCGTGGCGACCAGGTGTGTCACACCGTCCTCCGCCGCCATTTGCACCATGGCGACAGACGTGGGTAGATCGGGCGATCCGTCGTCGACCCCAAAGATCAGGTGATGATGAATGTCGACCATAGGATTACGCGGGCACCAGCGTGTCCGCGAGGGATTGGAAGAGGCGCAAACCGTCCGCCGACCCCAACAGACGCTCGCTCGATCGGTCAGGGTGCGGCATCATGCCCAACACATTGCGGCCTTCGCTCAGAATGCCGGCGATGTTGTCCAGCGATCCGTTCGGATTCGCCTCGGCGGTGACCTCGCCCGCCGCGTCGCAGTAGCGAAACGCGATGCGGTCTTCCCGGCGCAGGATCTCCAGGGTCTGCTCGTCACAGAAGTAGTTGCCTTCCATATGGCCGATCGGAAGGCGCAACACCTCGCCCCGGCCGAGCCCGTGCGTAAACGGCGAATCGGACGTCTCGGCGCGCAGGTGAACCTGGCGGCAGATGTATCGCTGATCGCGGTTGCGCAGCAGCGCTCCGGGTAGAAGACCTGCCTCGCATAGGATCTGAAATCCGTTACAGATGCCCATGACCGGACCGCCCGCCGCGGCGAACTTCTTCACGCTTTCCATCACCGGTGCAAACCGGGCCAGCGCGCCGGTCCGCAGGTAGTCGCCGTAGGCGAAGCCGCCGGGCACCAGGATGGCGTCGCAGCCCTGCAGGTCCTCGGATGCATGCCAGAGGAACGTAACCGGCTGATGGAGTACGCTTTCGAACACGTTGTACGTGTCATGGTCGCAGTTGGAACCGGGAAACACCAGAACGCCGAACTTCATACCGGTAGAGTATCGCGCGGGTGGAGTTCTGTGCCGGGTCACACGTCCCGCGAAGCGCATCAGAACTCCCATGGATGCCGCAGAACGGGAAGCCAGCTATAGCCGCCGCGCGGGAGCCGCGCTGGGCGGGTGGTTTCGCGCGACGCTGCTGGACGCCGCGATCGTCGGCGCCATGTGGTTGGTCGGCCTGCTTTGGATCGGAGTCCCGTTCGCTCCGCTGTGGGCGGTACTTGGCGCGCTGTTCCAGTTTGTGCCCGGGGTGGGCGCAGTGCTGGGGGTGTGCGGTCCCGCCGTGGCGGCCGTCTTCTCCACCAATGACGACGACTTCAGCAAACTCTGGTGGGTGCTGGGCCTGTACGCGATCATCGCAGTAGTCGACGGATTGCTCATCCAGCCGCTGCTGTTGAAGCGACAGACGCGGGTACCGTGGTGGGCTGCGCTGCTGGGACCAATCCTGGGCGGAATCCTGCTACCGCCCTGGGGAGCTCTGCTAGCACCGCCCATCCTGGCCGTGGTCTTTGCGTTCCGACGCCCGCGTCCCGCCCAGCCTTGACCCGCTGCTTCGGATCAGGCAGCTAGCCGGTACTTTGTCTCGGCCAACCGGAACATCGGCCGCCACACCAGCCGATTGATCGTTACGACCATCAGCGCCATCAGGATCGTTCCCAGCAGCAGCCCGCCGAAATGGCCGGCGTCGGTGGCAGCACTGATCTGCTCGCCCAGACCAAACGCGGTGAAGGTCTGGCCCTTGAGCCGGAAGTACTCGGCGATGATGCTGGCATTCCAGGCGCCACCCGAGGCGGTGACCAGGCCCGTGACGAGAAATGGAAAGATGCCGGGCAGAATGACCGTCCGCCAGCGCTGCCAGCGCGAGAAATGAAAGAGGTTCGCGACCTCCTTCAGGTCGTTGGGGATTGCAATCGCACCCGCGATCACATTGAACAGGATGTACCACTGGGTGCCCAGCAACATCAGCAGGATGGCACCTGTATTCATGCCCCCGCCGTTCCGGATGAGCAAGAGCAGAAGGACCGGAAACAGCGCCGTGGCCGGCACGCTGGCCGCAACCTGTGCCAACGGCTGTGCGATACGTGCCAGCCGGGGATGGAAGCCGATTGCCACACCCGCCGGAATGGTCCACGCAGACGCCAGCACCAGGGCCACCATCACGCGGAGGAAGGTCGCACCGGCTCCAAGGATCAGTTGCTTCACGTCCGCCAGGTGAACGCCCCGCAACAGCCCCACCGCCTGCCAGACCATGTAGAGCAAGACCGGCAGCACCACGACATAGAGCAGCACCTGGACGAGGCCCGGCGTGCGCTTGCGGCTGTCGTCATCCAGGCGCACCGCGTGCCGAGGACGCACAGCGAAACCGTGGTACAGCCGCTCCTGCAATGGCACAAGCGTTCGCCGGGTCAGCGCGTTCAGCAACGTGGACGACTGCAGCGCCGCCAGCAAGGGCGACCGCACGCCACGCGCGTTCTCAACCTGCTCAAACTTGAAGCGGTCGGACCAGGCGATCACCGGGCGCCAGATGAGCTGGTCCGTAGCAACGATGATGCCGATCATTATCAGCAAGCCCCAAAGGATCGCCGGAACATTGCCGGCCGATGCGGCGGTCTGCAGGTAGCTGCCCAAGCCAGGGAGGCGGAAATCACGCTCGCCCAGCACGAACATTTCGCACGCCATCAGAAAAAACCAGCCGCCCGCGACGGAGACCATGCTGTTCCAGACCAGGCCGATGGCAGCGTAGGGCAGCTCCAGTTGCCATAGGCGTTGCCACCGCGAGTACTGGAATATGGCGGACGCCTCGACTAGTTCGCGCGGCAGGCTCTTCAACGACGAGTAAAAGCTGAAGGCCATATTCCAAACCTGACCGGTAAAGATCAGTAGAACGGCGCCGAGCTCCAACCCCATCTGTCGCGATGGAAAGAGCGCGATCATGGCGAGCATCACTCCCGGCAGGAAGCTGAGCACAGGAATGGACTGCAGCACGTCCAGCGCGGCAATCATCAACGCTTCTAGCCTGCGATTGTAGGCGGCGGCGTATCCATAGCCCACAGCAAAGACGAGGCTCAGCAGGTACGCCAAACCCATGCGCACCACGGAGTAGAAGGCGTACTTCGGCAAGGCGGCGGCAGACAACGAGATCTGCACGTCTGGCTGCGGGCTGCCGCCCCATAAACGCGCCACGAGCACGATGGCATAGAAGCATGCCAGGCCGATGAGCGCCACGATCATGTCCAGCACGAATGGCCAGGTGCGACGCAGTACCTGGCTGCGCGACATGGTTTGCGGCAAACGCGTGTCCAGGCGCGAGCGCCCCAGATTCAGGCCACCCGGCAACAGCCTCATCCTTCGTCTCCCGCTGTGGCCAGCTCCTCGTGTGGCACGCTGGCCTCGGTGAATCGCTGGCGACTGCTGTCATAGTCGAACAACTCGGCGTACCGGCCCCAGTTGATGGCAGTTTCCAACTGTCGCTGGGTCTCCTCTTCGCTGAACTGTTCATCCAGCATGTCGTGGAAGAAGTCCTCAGGAACGCTGCGGTCGGACTTGGCCTGGATGGCACGCACGATCTGCCGCAGCAGCAGAACCTTTTCGATCGCAGCCTCGCGGAAGATCTCCTTCTGCCGCTGGATCTCCGCATGGCCGTACTCGGTGCCTGCGGCGGTCATCATGGCGTCGCCCTCCTGCACCGTCAGGAAGCCCAGCAGCGCCGCGGCATCGACGATGGGGAGAATGTCGTCGATCTCAAAGGCGAGGTCGTCCGCAAGCTGGTAGATGTCGGCCTTGCCGCCGTGATCGATCAGCAGTTCCAGCAATCCGGCGATGCCGCCGGGTCTCGCATGCGGCAGCATCTGGTAGCCCATGAGGCGCTGATCGCGCACGCGCCGGCCGTCGCTGGTGCGCGGCAGTTCGGGTGGCTGCGACTCGGGCTGGGTCAGGACCTTATAGATGTAGTCCACGAGTTGCGTAAAAGCCGCGATCTTGCGGTTGCGTGGGTGCTGCAGGTTGACGCGGAAATCGGTGCGGATGTGACCCGGGTTGCGGCCCAGCACGATGATGCGGTCGGCCAGCAGAACCGCTTCCTCAATGTTGTGAGTGACGATGAAGATCGACTGCGTGGGCATGGTGTGGTTGTGCCACAGCTCCAGCAGCTCGGAACGCAGGTTCTCCGCAGTCAGAACATCGAGCGCTGAGAACGGCTCATCCATGAACAGGACTTCCGGTTCGACGACCAAGGCACGCGCAAAGCCTACCCGCTGCCGCATGCCGCCGGACAGTTCCTTGGGATACGCCGACTGGAAGCCGTCAAGGCCAACGGTGTCCAGCATCTTCATGGCGCGGCGCGTTCGCTCTTCCGGTGCAATGCCCTTGGCCTGCAACGGGGCTTCCACGTTCTGCAGAACGGTCAGCCAGGGAAACAGAGCGAAGCTCTGAAAGACGATGGAAACGTTGCTCTCAGACTGTGAGATGGGCTGGCCGTGCCAGTAGACCTCGCCCGCGGAGGGTTTGGACAGCCCCGTCAGCATCCGCAGCAGCGTGGATTTGCCGGACCCCGAAGGTCCGAGCAGGGCGACGATCTCGCCCGGTACGATCGACAGGTCGGTCGGCGAGATGACCTGGATGCGGTTCTCGCTGGGTTGCGCGTAATACTTCTCGACCCGCTCGGCGCGGATGATCGCTTCTGACACGAATCAACTCCAGTCGTCCAGGGCCGCAGCGACTGGCGGGTCGCGGCGCGGTGAGCAGTGGTGCGAGTGCGTACGGGTACACCCACATCTTGTGTGAGCGTAACACTAGCTCTTTCGCTTTCATGCGTTTGCAACACGGAGGGCCTGCGCTTGCCACACAGCCCCGCGGTGCGTAGTCTTATCGGAGACATGACGAACGGCAATGCAAAACCGAAGGTCCTCGTCGCCGACGACGAGCAAGTGATCGCAAACACTCTGGCTATTATTCTGAACCAGGCGGGCTTTGAGGCTCGTGCAGTCTATTCCGGAGAGAATGCGCTGGAGACGGTCGATGCCTTCCAGCCGAACATGTTGATCAGCGACGTGATCATGACCGGCATGACCGGCATTGAGGCCGCCATCCAGATCCGCCAGAAGCTGCCGCAGTGCAAGGTCTTGCTGTTCAGCGGCCAGGCTGCCACGGCCGACCTGCTGGAGAAGGCACGCGCGCAGGGCCACGAGTTCGAGATTCTGGCCAAGCCGGTTCATCCGACCGACCTGCTGGCAAAGCTCCGCAGCTAGCGACCCTTTTTTGTTGAGAGCCCGGCATCCTGCCGGGCTTTGCTGCGTTCAGGGTCTGCCAGCGGTGTTGCGCGCGCGAAGTTCGATTTCCCGGCGCTTCACCTCGATCATGTACTCGTAGATGGACTGCAGGGTGGCGTATGTCCAGCCGGCTGAGCCGTCCAACACCGCCCCCCTGACGAACATCATGTACATCCACTTGACCAGCGGGCGTCCTGGCATTTTATAGAAGATCGCCTTCTGCGCGGCGCGCCGCTCCTGCAGGCTTTTGCCCAGCAGCGCTTGCCGCCACGACGCGTTGGAGGTCGCACTTCCTGCAGCCAGCAGTTGAGCTTCCGCAGTGGAGTAGCGATTGTGCCGATCGAGCCACCAGCTCATGCCCTTGAGGAACGGGTAGTGCTCCAGCGGCGCGTGCAGGTCGGCAACCTGACCGTCCGTCTCCAGCACCTCGTTGATCTCTCGCACGTAGCGGGCGCGTCCCCGCCGAACCAGGCGGATGTACGTGGGCGTCAACTGCGCGTGCTTCAACCAAGTTCCCCACAGGTAATCGCGACGCCGCACACGAAAGGCGGTCACGGTCGGCGGGGCGGTGAGTACGGCAGTCTGCATCTCCTCGGAAAGCTCTGCCGACGGCCGCTCGTCTGCGTCCAGGATCAGAATCCACTCGTGCCGAAAGGGAAGCGCAAGACCGGCGTTGCGTTGCGTCGCATAGCCGTCGAACGGACGCTCCGTCACATGGGCGCCACGCTCCCTTGCGATCTGCTGGGTTCCATCGCTTGAAAGGGAATCGAGTACGTGCACGTCGTCAGACCAAGCCACGCTGTCCAGGCACTCTGGCAGGGCCTGCGCCTCGTCCCGGGTCAGGATCAGAACCGAGATCAAGCGACCGGCTCCACCGGTTCCGAGCCGGATGCACTCGCTGGTTTGGCGGCACCTCGCTTGCGTTCCTTTACGGCCACGGCAGGAGCGCCGGCATACACCGTCCAGGGCTCCAGGTTGCGGGTGGCGACCGACGCCAGGCCGAGCACAGCACCTTCGCCCACCTGCACGCCGGGGGCGACCGAAGCGCGGGCGCAGATCCATGCCCGTGCACCGATCCGCATCTCGAAGGCAAGCAGCGGGAATTCGGGATCGTTGTAGTCGTGGGTTGCGCCGCACACATAGCTGTCCTGCGAAACCACGCAGAACTCGCCAAAGTGCATCGGGGCGGGATTGTAGATCTCAGCACCATCGCCGATGCCGGCGTAATCGGCACAGACAAGATTCCAGGGAGCCCAGATCTTTGCCCCGGGGTAAACATGGACACCTTTGCCCAGCTTCGCTCCGAAACAGCGCAGCAGAAGCGCCCGCCAGGCATGCAGCGGCCGCGGCGACAGACGAAAGAACAAAGCAGATGTGATTCCCCACGCGAGGCGCGCCAACCGGTTCGCAGCCGAAAACGACGGCCGCTGCGACGGATGTACCTCCGCAGCGTGAAAATATTCGTCAGCTCTATAGTGCGCGGCTGGCATGGTCGTTCCGGACTGCAGGCAAGATACCATCCTGGGCCGCCGCAACCGGCAGACGTGTCACAAACGAGAGTGCCGCCTTCAGACCGTTGCGATCTTCCGCGAAGCTCCATTTGGCAATGCGTTGGCGGCTGCATTCGCCCCTACGCTGCGCAACGCCAGGTAGCAGCACCGACCGCAGCGCCTCGGCGAGTGCCGCGATGTCGCGTGCTGGAACGATGAAGCCGTTGGCTCCGTTCTGGACCAGGTCGACAGCGCAGCCCACCTCGTCTGAAACGATCACTGGCAGGCCACAGGCCATAGCCTCGTTCACAATCAGGCCCCAGGGTTCGTGACGTGACGGCAGCACGAAGACGGTGCTAAGGGCAAAAATTCCTGGAAGCTCCGTCTGATTGCGGAATCCCGCGAAGCGTACCAGTGGCGCGTTTACTGCGGCGACCCGGGCGCGCAGCATCGGCATCTGTTCGCCGTCGCCCACGATCAGCAGGTGCGGCTGTTGGTCGGCGGGCATGTCCGCGGTCAGCAGGAGATAGGCTTCCAGCAGGTCATCGCAATGTTTTCGCTCCTGCAGTTTGGAGGCAAACAGGATGACCGGCCGTCCAGGTTCTAGATCCAGGGATTCAGGCGCGGCGAGGTACTGCTGCGCAATCTGTGCCGCGAACCGATCGTTGTCGACCGCATACGGCACAAGGAATGCCGGAAAACGAGCGCCGAAGTAGTAGGACCAATACTCTGCGTTGCGCGTTCCGATGGGCAGCACCGCCGAGATTAAGCTGCGCAGCCCGGTGAAGAAGAGGCGCTTCAAGGCCAGTCTCCAGGCAGAACGCGGGCGATCTGCCAGCCAGGGTTCGGCGCGCAGCAGCACCGGAATGCCCAGTGTTCGCGCCGCGAGTATCGCGTGCAGACTGTTGACGGTGCTGTACCCGTGGACCCAAACGGCGTCGAAGCGCTGCCCGTTCAAGCCTCGCGCAAAGTGCCGCAGGAAGCCGCGTGCGATCGGAGCAAACGTGCGCGGACTGGTCGTTTCCCGCCATCGGGGCAGCACAACGGAGCGGTAACCTTCTGTCAACGGAACGTCCCAACGAACTTCCGCTCCAAAGCCGCTGTCCCGATACGCGCGGATGGAAAAGTCGGAGCAGAAGAAGACACAGAGATCGATCGACGGATCAGCGGCCAGTTCCCGGAGCAACGGTGCCTGGTACTGGATGGGGTGGCTGACCACGTACGCGAGACGGATCGGCCGGGAACTTCCTCCGGGATTGCTGTCCGTCGGCTTCATCGCCATTAACGTGGGATCGCGTACGCCAGAGTTAGAGCGAGCCCGATCGCGGTATTGACGCCGCCTCCGCGGATGGCTGCCAATACCTTGTTCGAGGGCAGATACAGGATGTCGTCGCCCTGCAGCACGGGGTCCGGCTCTTGTCCCTTGAGCACCTTGTCCATCTTGACGATAGTCAGGGTCCGCGTGGTGCCGACAGTCCGGATCAGGTGTAGTTCGTTGGCCTTGCCTTCCAGGAACTTGCCGTTACCGATCGTGTAGGCCTGCAGCAGGGTGAGCGGTGCCGTGTTCTGGATGGGAAATGCGCCCTGAGTCTTCCATGCGCCCACCAGGTAGTAGCTGCCGATCCGGCCGGTCATGATGGTATCGCCCGGAAATACCGGAACATTCGCGAATTTGCTGTGCTCCGGATCGGTGCCAAGGTCGACGTTGATCGACTGTGCCATGCCGGGCCGATCGATGGTGATGACGTGGCTCGTCGTGGGTTGGAGACCACCCACGGACGCCAGCACGTCAAAAAGCCGACGGCTTCCTGCCACGCCGGACACCTGACCACGCACGTCACCCATGAGCGTGATCTGCGATCGAACAGATTCCGTCACCTCGATTTGCACGGGAGCGTTGTGAAAGATCTGGGCCGCTTCGAATCGCTGTGCCAACAACGTCTGCACCTCGCGGATGGTCAACCCTTCCACCTGCACGGGATCGATCAGCGGAACGGAGAGGAAGCCCTCTTCCGAAACGCGGCCGGTGAAGCCGTAATCGCCAACGGTGTAGATGCTCACATGCACCATGTCACCGCTGTGCATGGGGTTATCGTGCCGGGCCGGGTACAGGATTGCCGGATCGGTGGTCAAAACGTGCGGAGAGTTCACCGGGTCTGCGGCGGTGTCTGCTGGCCCGTTGAACTGTGCATGGGCTGACGCGGTCCCAAGCACCGCGCCCGCAAGCAGGATGCAGTGGAGAAGACGTTTCATGCGGCACCTGTCGGCGTTTGGGTGTGAGACGGTTTCTGCGACTCCGGCTCCCAGCTCTCAGAGTCGATATTGCTGTAGCTGTACCCCGAGTAGCCGTAGTAGCCGTAGTATTCCGGCGAGTTCACGTCTACGGCGTTCAGGATAACGCCGGTGACCGGCGCTCCGGCGCGGACCAGCAGATCCCGTGCGCGCCGCACCACGTGGCGGCTGCTCTTACCCTGACGGACAACCAGCGCCAGCGCATCGCACTGCCGGGCCAGGATCACGCCGTCTGTAACGGAGAGGATCGGGGGCGAGTCGATGACGATGTGAGTGTATTCCTCGCTGCAGCGGACCAGCAGATCGTGCATGGCTTCGGACGACAGCATTTCCGTGGGGAAGGGCGGCACGGGGCCGCAGCACAGGATGTCGAGGTTCGGTACTTCGGGCACCTGCCGCAGTGCGTCTTCGAACTTGGCCGCCCCGGCAAGCACGGTGGACAATCCGACTCGCCCGTTCAGGCCGAAGCGGTGGTGCACATTGGGCCGGCGCAGGTCGGAGTCGATCAGCAGCACGCGAGTTTCTCGCTGCGCCAGGATGCAGGCGAGGTTGGTCGCAACCGTCGTTTTGCCTTCGGCAGGAGTGGAACTGGAGACGACGATGATCTTGGGTGGGTGACCTGCGGTCGATAGCAGCAGCGATGTCCGCAGCGACCGGAAGGCTTCTGAGAACTGCGACTTGGAAGTGGCGAGCACTCCCACGTTGCTCTGCGCGACCGACAACGTGGTGCCACTGTCGCCAGAGATCCGCCGCACGCGGGGGATTACGGCTAGCGAGGGCAGTTGCATCACGCTCTCAATTTCAGCGACGTTCCGCAGACCAGTATCCAGCGTCTCCAACAGGAATGACAGAACAACGCCGCCGATCAATCCGAAAATGCCGTTCTGCAACAGGATGCTGCTGGTCGGCTTGAGCGTGGGCGCCGGTGGCTGCTGGGCTCGATCGACGATATCGATCTCCAGAGCTTCCAACCCGGCCTGAACGCCGGCCGTTCTCAGGCGAGCGAGCAGACCGTCATACAGGCTGCGATTGGTTTCGTACTCGCGCTGACGCAGGTTGTACTCTACGGTCGCGTCCCGCAGTTGATAGGCTTCGTTCTTGGCTTGGTTCAGCGCTTCCGCGGTCTGATTCTCATTTGCCTGTGCGGCAATGAAGGCGTCCTTCGACTGGCTCAGCAGTCGGTTCTGTTCCGTGGTCACTTCGCGCTGCAGCTCTGCCAGGTGACGCTGGTCGGCTTCTACCTTGGGATTCCTTACTCCACGCGTCACCAACTCTTCGGCAATGGTGGCCTTGGTCGTGGCGATATCGCCGCGCAGCCTGTTCAGTTCGCCGTCCAGCCCGGATACGTCCAGCAGGCCTTCGAGGTTGTCCGGGTTGGCGCTCTGCAGGGTCCGGAACTTTGACTCAGCCAGGATGCGTGCAACGCGCGCGCCGCTCAGCGCTCCGGAGAGAGCGTCAACCTTCTGCGTGCTTTCCGTGGTGGGCACGTGGCTGGGATCGAAGCTGAGGCCCAGAACGCCCAGCTTGCGCTGCATGTCGATCAGTTGTTCCTGGGACGCCTCAACCTGAGCCTTCAGATCGCTCAACTGACCGCTCAACCACTTGGACACGCGATCCGTCGAAGCGTATTTGCTCTGGTAGGAGCGTGTGATGTAGGCGTCCATCACATGGTTGACGATGTCAGCGGAAAGCTTGGGGTTCGCGGAAACGCAACTGATGATCAGAATCTGCGTTCCCGGGATATTCGCGGCTTTGACGGTGCCCAGCAGAGTACCGACGACAGCCTGTCGCACAGCCGGGTCGTCGATGTTGCGATGCGGCAGCGTTCCCTTGGTTATGCCGAAAAACGCGGGATTGTTGGCCAGATCCATTTCGCGGCCGACCGTTAGCATGAGCGTGTCGCTCGCCAGGATCAGCATCTCGTTGTTCAGGTTCTCGCCGCCGGCAAAACCCGGTTCGCGGTACGCCGCCGTGGCTCCGGTGCCTACTTCCAGCTTTCCGTATGCGGTATACCGCACCGGCTGGGTCATGGCCTCATACAGCCCGTACAACAGGCCAAGAACCACCGTGGCGACCAGTACCCATTTGCGCTTTCGAAGAACCAGCAGGGCTTCGGAAAGCGTACTTTCACTGGACGCAGTTCCAAATCCCGGCTGAGCTTCGCCGTCAGTCGACGCCGGAGCCGCTGGAAACTGCGATCGAACGGATGCCATCTCGGTTGATGATAACCGACATCTTGCCGAAAAGACGGTGGAAGCGTATTGGGTCAGCGCCGGCTCTATCCTGCCTTGACGAGTTCGGCTTCTTCTACAATGACGGGAAGCAGACACGCATCCGGATCATCGCCCCGGTTTTCAGGCCAGCCAACAGCAGGAGTAAGCGCACGCGCATGGATCAGCCCATCAAGATCGCCGTCGTCGGTTCAGGGTACGTCGGCCTGGTAGCCGCCGTTTGTTTTGCAGAGATCGGTCACCAGGTGACTTGCGTCGACAACGATCAGACCAAAGTTGACGCGCTCCGCGGCGGCGACACCCTGATCCACGAGGAGCACCTGCCGGAGCTGCTGAACCGCTACCGCAACGATCGGGTCGTCTTCAGCACAGACCTGGGCGAGGCGACTCGCCAGGCAGATGCCATCTTTATCGCAGTGGGAACTCCGCAGTCGGAGACGGGTGATGCCGATCTGTCCTACGTGGAGGCCGTCGCAAACGAGATCGCCCGCCACCTGGACAGCTACAAGGTCATTGTGGAAAAGAGCACCGTTCCCGTTTACACCAACGAATGGGTTCGCCGCACCATCGAGCGCAACGGCGTGGATCGCCAGCTTTTCGATGTCGTCTCAAATCCCGAGTTCCTGCGCGAAGGTAGCGCGGTGGAAGACTTCTTGCACCCGGATCGCATTGTGGTGGGAGCGGACAGCTCGCGCGCCGCGGAGGTCCTGAGCGCCATCTACAAGCCGCTGACCGGCGGTTCCTACTACACCCGCCAGAACGCGATTGGCGGCCGCCTTGATGATCAGTCGCCGGCTCCGCTGCTACTCACTTCCACCAAGAGCGCCGAGATCATCAAGCACGCTTCCAACGCGTTCCTTGCCATGAAGATCTCCTTCATCAATGCCGTCGCCAACCTGTGCGAAGCCGCGGATGCGAACGTGGAACAGGTAGCGCGAGGCATCGGCCTTGACAGCCGCATCGGACCGAAGTTCCTGCGTCCCGGCGTGGGCTATGGCGGATCCTGCTTCCCGAAAGACGTCGCCGCCTTCCGCTCGGTCGCGGAGCAGCTCGGCGTCGACTTTTCGCTGCTCAGCGAAGTGGAAAAGATCAACGTCGAACAGAAGAAGCGCTTCCTGCGCAAGGTGCGGTCGGCGCTGTGGACGCTGCGCGGCAAGCGCATTGGCGTTCTGGGGCTGGCCTTCAAGGGCGAGACCGACGATATTCGCGAGAGCCCCGCTCTGGACTTGATCGAAATGCTCATGGGCGAAGGTTGCAGCATCTGCGCGTTCGATCCCGCTGCCATGGACCGCAGCCGGGCGGTGCTGCCCGAATCGGGAGCGCTGCAATACGCACCCGATGCATATACGGCGGCGGAGAATGCGGATGCCTTGCTCATCCTCACCGACTGGGCAGAGTTCGCTTCACTTGATCTGAAGCGCCTGAAGCAGACGTTGCGTTACCCCATCCTGCTGGACGGCCGCAACCTGTACGATCCGGAAGCGGTCGCGTCCGCTGGCCTGTCGTATGTCAGCGTTGGCCGTCCCGCCGCCCATCCAGTCCGGCAGGGTGAGCCGGCTCTGGTCTAACCTCAGAGGATCAACCCTCAACTGCGCAGCCTCGTCCGATCGGCGTTCGGCCGGCGAACACTGGCTGCGCGCCGATGCAAAAGGAGTCTTTGTGGCACAGGTCTGGGGTCGCGTGCTGGTCACCGGCGCGGCAGGTTTCTTGGGGTCTCATCTTTGCGACGCTCTGCTGGCGGACGGGTGTTCCGTAATCGGCGTGGACAACCTGGCGACCGGCTCGCTGAACAACCTGGAGCATCTTGCGGCGGAGTCCCGGTTCACGTACGAACAGGCTGATATCTGCCGGCCCTTCGATTTCGGCGAGGTCGACTTCGTCTTCAATTTCGCCTCGCCTGCCAGCCCGGCGGACTACATGCGCCTGGGACCGGAGACGCTGCGCGTCGGCTCCGACGGAACGGTCAACGCCCTGGAAGTCGCGAAGAAGTACGGCGCAGGCTTTCTACACGCTTCTACTTCGGAGTGCTACGGCGACCCGCTGCAGCACCCGCAAGTCGAAAGCTATTGGGGCAATGTCAATCCAATCGGCCCGCGTTCGGTCTACGACGAGGCGAAGCGCTTCAGCGAAGCGACTATCATGGCCTACCACCGGTACTACGGCGTTCGGTCCGGCATGGTGCGCATCTTTAACACCTATGGCCCACGGCTACAGCCCAACGACGGCCGCGTGATCAGCAACTTGATGATGCAGGCGTTGCGTGGCGAGCCCCTGACCATCTACGGCGATGGCAAGCAGACCCGCTCCTTTTGCTATGTCAGCGATCTGATCCGCGGCATCGTGCTGCTGGCGAAATCAGGAGAACCGCTGCCGACCAACATCGGCAACCCGGAGGAATGGACGATCCTGGAGTGTGCCGAGACGGTGCGCAAGGTGACCGGAACCACGTCCGAGATCACGTTCAAGCCCATGCCCGAAGACGATCCAAAACAACGCCGTCCGGACATCACCAAGGCACAGCGGATCCTCGGCTGGCAGCCCGAGGTGCCGCTGGAAGAAGGCTTGCGCAAATCCCTGGAATACTTCCGCTCGAAGGTGTAGATCGCCGCTGCTCCTCGCGCATAGAGCAAGCTGCTTGAAAGGGCACAGCATTGGCTGTGCCCTTTCTCTTACTTCAGCAAGCGATCAGAATAAGTCGTTGCTCGACCGCAGGCGCGGATACCACTTCACCTGCAGGCTCCCGGTACTGTTCGCCTGCTGCCCGGAGCGGATGAACGGCGCGGTCCAGGTTTCACGCTGGTACCAGAGGCCCAGTTCCACGTTGGGCCGCACGCGCTTCAGCAGGTCGACGCGATAGTCATTCTGTGTTGTGCCCAGCGGGATGAAGTCCTTGGCATTCTTCTTGCGTGCGTAACTGAGCGAAAGCCACTCATTGCCGGAGAAGTGGTAGGTGAGCGAGGCGTTGCCGCCCTTGCCTTCGCGCCCGATCCAGTCGCCCAGCAGGAAGCCCTTGTTCGTATACCCCTGCCGCTGCACGATCTCCCAGTATTGCCCGATGCCGCCGATCGAACGAGTCGTGACAAAGTCGGTATACGTCGCCTCCACTCGCAGATCCAGCTTGGGTGCGAACGGCAATTGCGATAGATAGATGCCCGGCCGCCACGCCGCGCGCCTCGGCGATGCCAGCGGGAACACGTCGTCGTGCGTCTCAGAATCGGCGTACAGCGTTGCGACCCGTCGCAGGAAGGGCAGCCGCCACGAGGCCGTCACAGAGGAGAACCGTGCACCCGGGTTGTCCCGCGAATACTTCTGTGCGGACGTGGTGTCCGTCGTGCTGAAGAATCCCTTGAAGAAGGTGCCCAGGGTGACGGGCTGCACGCCTTCGCCACCGAAGATGATAGTGCGCTGGCCGCTGAACTGAAAGTCTCGGAACGGCGTTACGGAGATGATCTCGGAGTGCGCCCAGGGCGCGTTTGGATACGTGTGTCCTTTCAGGCTGCCGATAAAAAAGTCGTAGCGGAAGTTCCCGAAAATTCGGCTGACGCCAGGGATCCACAGCGGCTCCACGCGGTTGATGCGGAAGCTGTACATGTTCTCCGCATTGTTCGACCACGCCATGGCGCCGCCCAGGCCGGGTCCGAGCCACGCGTCCGACTTGCCCAGCGAAATCTCATGCCCGTACACGTGCGCAGATGCCGTTGCTTCCAGCACGCGGAAGTTGTTCTGCGACGGCTGCACGCCTTCCGGAATGGTGCTGTTCGGCCGGTTCGTGCCGTTGTAGTCGATCTCGTCGACGCTGGACAGGGCGCTTGCCTGCGCGAACGTATAGCCGGTGAAGTGCGGCGCATGCTGGTACTCCGCCCGCACATAGATGGAGAACGGACCCTTTTCTGCCAGCGTCGCAAAGCCGTCGTAGGTGTTGAATCCCGTTGCGTAGGGCCGGCCGTAATCGTTCACGAAGGTCTGGCCGACGTGGAAGCTGTCGCGCAGCACCGGACCGCCCACCTGGCGAACGCCTGTGTATACCTGCTCCAGCCCGTACACCAGGCCGCGCGGCTGCGTGGCGCCGTTGTCCGGTTCGCCCTGCAGCCCATCTTCCAGGGTGTTCAACAGTCGCAGTGCTTCTTCATTGCCGCTGTTTCGGACGTCGCCCTCGGTTTGCAGCAGCATGTGCAGAACGCTGCGGCGAGTGTATGGCCTCATGCTCAGGAAGGCCGTATCCAGAAAGCCCATGGAGTACAGGCGCAGCAGCGCCGGGTACATCCAACTGTCCACCGGGATGTACGCCGACCCGAGACGGTCATAGGTCACTTGCGGTGTGCCGTCGTAGGCGTTGCGTGCCACCACGGGGTAGCGCAGCGATGGCCGCTGGGCCACGACCGGCGGCGGAGTCGGATTGGACGGCTCGCCGGGGGCCTCCGCGCGTGGTTTGCTATGCGTCTTTGTCTTAGGCGGCAGGTAGGCCGGTCGCGCGGGAAGCGGACCGTCGGGCAACTGTTGTGGCGGCGCGATCGCGGGAGTCGGCTGGCTCGCATTCGCAGGTGCTGGAACCTGCGAGCTCGCGGGGGCGGCCTGCGTCTGCGCCGCCGGCGCGGGTACCGAGGCGGGGCTGCCTGTCTGTGCACTTGCCATGTTTACCGCAACCAACACGGCTGCCGTAGATGCCGCGACACGGCTGGGTCGCGAAAGCCGGGGATGGGAGGGCGCCACGCCTCCAGTCTACCGGGTTTCGGCTTTCGACAGCGCAGGTAGGATGCCTCGACGTTCCAAGTGCGCCTCCAGCGCGGCAATCGGGTCCGCACTGTCCGGCAGCGTCACTGCCCGCAACACCACCGATCCCCAGCGGTTCCGTGCCCGCAGCGTCGATTCCTGCATCACCCGGCAGACTGCCACGGCGTCTTCCGCGTCCACCGGAACGACCTCGACATGAGGAGGAGCGGTGATGGGAGGCCGTGGCTTGCCAGGTTCGTCACGCACCACGAGCAGCAACGGAAGCAAGTGTTGGCCAGCCAGTTGAAGCGCATCGGCACGAGGAGTTCCGGGGCCGAGCATCGCCATCGTCAGCGGAGCATGGTCGCCGGGACGCGTCGTATGGCTCTGTGCCAGCGCGTAGCCGGCCGCAACCGCGGCAGCAGCATCTGGCGCGCAGGCGAGCGAGAAGGGAAGCAGGTCCGGGTGAAAGGACGATTGCTGTCCGCTGCGCAGGGCAGTCTCGGCCAGGGGCAGATCGCCCGCGGTCACCAGCAGGTCATCGCTGCGAAGCTGCAGCAGCGTTGCCGCGAGAAGCGCAATGGGCCACGCGCCCGGTGCCGCCGCCGCGCTTCGTCTCGGAGCAGCCTGACGCAATTGCAGCATGGTCGCGTGCATCGCAAGCATCTGCGCGTCGCTGATCAAGGGTTTGCCCAAAGTCTTTTCATCCTTACACAAGTGTGAGAGAGCAAAACACCCGGCCATGGTGACCGGGTGTTCTGGTGGTGCGTGCTGGATCTTTACTTACGCGACGGGTCGCCGCTTTCCGTGTCGATGCCGAGTTCCGCAAACGCCTTCTGCGCTGCCTTGGCCTTCACGCTGCCTTCGCGCACCAGCTTGGACAGCGTTGCCGCAACGATCGCATTTGCGTCCACCTCAAAGTGGCGGCGCAGGTACTCGCGGTTATCCGAGCGGCCAAAGCCATCCGTGCCCAGCGTGACCAGGCGCTGGCCCAGCCACGGCGACAAGCCGTCCGGCATCACCTTCATGTAATCGCTGGCCGCGATCACGGGTCCGTTCGCGTCGCCCAGCGCCTCAAGCAGATACGGCTTCTTCTCCGGTTCCGCGGGATGCAGGCGGTTCCAGCGCTCCGTCGCCAGAGCATCGCGGCGAAGCTCAACGTAGCTGGTCACGGACCACACGTCCGCCTCCACGTTGTACTTCTCGCTCAGAATCTGCTGCGCCTTCAGCACCTCATTCAGGATCGGACCCGAGCCGAAGAGCTGCACGGTTGCGTTACCCTTGGCCGCAGCCTTGAACTTGTACAGGCCGCGCACGATCCCTTCGCGCACCTTGTCACCCTGCGGCATCTCCGGCTGCGCGTAGTCTTCGTTGTACATCGTGATGTAGTAGAAGACCTGCTCGTTCTCGGCGTACATACGACGCAGACCGTCCTGGATGATGACCGACATCTCAAAGGCGAACGCCGGGTCATAGCTGAGGCAGGTTGGAACGGTCGAAGCGATCACGTGCGAGTGGCCGTCCTGGTGCTGCAGGCCTTCACCCAGCATGGTCGTGCGGCCGGCGGTGCCGCCCATCAGGAAGCCCTTGCCGCGCGCGTCCGCAAACGCCCACACCATGTCGCCAATGCGCTGGAATCCAAACATGGAGTAGTACATGTAGAACGGCACGGTTGGCACGTTGTAGTTCACGTACGCGCAACCCGCGGCGGTGAAGCTTGCCATAGAGCCGGCTTCCGTGATGCCCTCCTCCAGGATCTGGCCGTCCTTCTCCTCGCGGTAACTCAGCAGCATATCGCTATCGTGCGGCGTGTATTTCTGACCTTCCGAAGCGTAGATGCCGACCTGCTTGATTGCCGATTCCAGGCCGAAGGTACGGCCTTCATCTGGGACGATTGGCACCAGCAGCTTGCCGATCTTGGGGTCCTTCAGCAACGTGCGGAGGATGGCGACGAAAACCATCGTCGTCGAGACGGCGCGGCCCTTCGATCCGCCGAGCCATTCCTTGAAAAAGTCCAACTCCGGTGCCTTGAACTCAAACGGCTTCTCGACGCGGGCTGGCAGGTAGCCGCCCAACTCTGCGCGGCGCGCCTGCAGGTACTGCAGCTCCGGCGCGGACTCTTCCGGCTTCCACGGCTTGCCGTTCTTTGCTTCTTCTTCCGGCACGGGAATGTTAAAGCGCTGCACGAACTGGGTCACGCCCTCGTCGCTCAGCTTCTTCTCGTTGTGCGCGGCGTTGCGGGCCTCGGTGGAGCCAAAGCCGTACCCCTTGACGGTCTTCGCCAGGATCACCGTCGGTCCACCCTTGTGTTCGGTGGCGCGCTTGTAGGCGTTGTAGATCTTCAGCGGGTCGTGCCCACCGCGGTGCAGCTTGCCGAGCTGCTCGTCGGTGTAGTCCTTCACCAGTTCCAGCAGTTCGGGGTACTTACCGAAGAAGTGCTGGCGCAGGTAAGCGCCGCCCTTGGCCTTGTACGCCTGGAAGTCGCCGTCGACGCACTCTTCCATGCGCTTCAGCAGCAGACCCGTGTGGTCGCGCTCAAACAGCGCGTCCCAATCCGAGCCCCAGATCACCTTGATCACGTTCCAGCCACAACCGCGGAAGTGGCCTTCCAGCTCGTCGATAATGCGCTTGTTGCCGCGCACCGGGCCGTCCAGCCGCTGCAGGTTGCAGTTCACGACGAAGATCAGGTTGTCCAGGTTCTCGCGCGT
This sequence comes from Terriglobus aquaticus, assembly GCF_025685415.1. NCBI lineage: Bacteria > Pseudomonadati > Acidobacteriota > Terriglobia > Terriglobales > Acidobacteriaceae > Terriglobus > Terriglobus aquaticus. Next base: position 1,377,041 of record NZ_JAGSYB010000001.1, on the reverse strand, counting down.
CGCCAGGCTGATCGCGCCAAGGGTGTCGACTTCATCCGTTTCGCCATCGCCCACAAACGCCCAAACCTTGCGGTCAGTCGCCGGGATCAGCTTGCGGTTCTCCAGGTAGCGCATGAACCGCGCCTGGTAGATCGCGTTCAGCGGACCGATGCCCATGCTGACGGTGGGGAAGCGCCAGAACTCCGGCATCAGCCACGGGTGCGGGTAGCTGGACAGGCCCGGCTTGTCGCGCAGTTCGTGGCGGAAGTTGATCAGGTGATCGATCGTGAGCCGGCCTTCCAAGAACGCGCGGCCATAGATGCCAGGCGAGGCGTGGCCCTGGAAATAGATCATGTCGCCGGGCTGGTCGCCCTCGGGCGTGGTGTACTTGGCGCGGAAGAAGTGGTTGAAGCCCACCTCCAGCAGCGTGGCCAACGACGAGTAGGTCGAGATGTGGCCGCCGATGCCGGCATCCTTCTTGTTCTGGCCGTGCACCATGGCCATCGCGTTCCAGCGGATCAGCGCTTCCACGCGGCGCTCCAGGTCGCGGTCGCCGGGGTAGGGCACTTCGTCGTGCTTGGGGATGGTGTTCCGGTATGGGGTCGCCAGCTCGTTCTCAGCCTGGACACCGGCTTCGCGAGCGCGCTGGCGAAGAGCCGTCATCAGCTCGGCGCCCTGTTGCGGACCCTCGGCGACGATCATTTCGTCGAACGCTTCGATCCACTCCTGGATCTCCTGCTGCAGGTCAAGGTTGGCTGCGGGCTGTGCCAGTTGCGTCGCCATGGGTGCTCCGTTGCGGTAAGGATTTCAGGCCACGGGCGCACAGCGGCGCGCCGCGAAAAGCAGCTTGATTATAAGTTGCGCGCATAACGACTGGCACGCCAGGTGATGGCACGTCCGTTTACCGCGCTGCCGTTACAGGGCAAATCGCCTAGGTGGAGTAGTCCGCGTTGATGTGGACATACTCAACCGTCAGGTCGCAGGTAAGGAACTGGCACTTGCCCGGGCCTGAACCAAGGCTCACTGCGATTTCAAACTCACGCTGCAACATCTTTTGGTGCACGGCCGCCTCATCCATCGCGGCGGACCGGGTGCCGCGCTCGAAGACGGGCAGGCCGCCAATGTGTACGGAGACGTCTGCCGGATCGAACTGCACACCGGCATACCCCGCGGCGGCTACGATGCGGCCCCAGTTCGGGTCCGCGCTCGACCAAGCCGTCTTGCACAGCGGAGAGTGAGCGATCGACTTTGCGATTCGCTTTGCGGCAGCATCATCTGTCGCGCCCTTGATCTGCAATGTGACCACATGGGTCACGCCCTCGCCGTCATCGATGATGGCGTGCGCCAACTTACCGCACACCGTGCCCAGGGCATCCCGGAATGCCTGCTGCTCCTCCTGCGATGCGCTGCCGTAGGCAGCGCCACTCGCGCCGCTCGCCAACAGCAGCACGGTGTCGTTGGTGCTGGTATCGCCGTCCACAGAGATGCTGTTGAAGCTTGCCTCGACCGACGGTGCAAGCATCGCCTTCAACTCGGCAGGCTGGGCCGCCAGATCCGTGAACAGGTAGACCAGCATGGTCGCATGCGGCA